>CP079215.1:4907452-6134315 GCA_019316985.1 Paraniabella defluvii | reverse complement strand
GTAAGACGCCGGTGAGTGGTCATAAAGTATCTCACTCTAATATTAAAACTAAGCGTAGATTCTTACCAAATTTACAGACTAAGAAGTTTTACCTGGTTGAGGAAGATAAATGGATCACGTTGAAATTATCTACTGATGCTATCCGCACCATCAACAAAAACGGCCTCTACTCTGTAGTGAAACAATTGCGCGCGAAAGGCGAAAAAATCTAATTTTTAAAAAGCAACATACCATGGCAAAGAAAGCGAAAGGCAACAGAGTTCAGGTAATATTGAGTGCACCGAGCACAAAACCAGCGGTCAGCCTGGTACAAGCCGTTATATTACCGTAAAAAATAAAAAGAACAATCCTGAAAGACTGGAATTGAAGAAATTCAACCCAATTTTAAAGAAAGTGACTGTTCATAAAGAAATTAAGTAATCAGTTGGCAGGTTGACCCGTTAACAAGGATCACAACTTTCAACTTTCAACATATTAACTTTTCAACTTAACACAAAATGGCAAAAGCAGCTTCTAAAAACGCGAAGGTAAAAGACGCCAAGGCAGCAGCAGAAAGTAAGAACTGGACGAAAGTGATTCGTGCTGTGCGCAGCCCTAAAACAGGTGCTTATACTTTTAAAGAGCAGATTGTTCACAAAGAAAAAGTGAAAGACTTTTTAGCTCAAAAGTAATTTTGGCTATAATAATAATTTTAGCAAGGCTATTCGTAACTGCGGATGGCTTTTGTTGTTTTGGGTAAGATGTTGCCATTCAACCATCAATTTTTTTCATTTGAACGTTGAATTTTTTAAAGGAAAACTATAACCTCGAATTTTTAATATGAGTTTCTTAAAAAAGCTGTTTGGGAAAAAAGAGAAAGAGTCGCTGGATCAGGGTTTGCAGAAAACCAAGGAGGGCTTTTTCAGCAAGATTAGTAAGGCCATAGCTGGAAAAAGTACGGTAGATGAAGAAGTGCTGGATAATCTTGAAGAGGCATTGGTAGGTGCTGATGTGGGAGTAGAAACCACGGTACGCATCATCAAAAAGATTGAAGAAAGGGTAGCGCGGGATAAATACCTGAGCACTTCCGAACTCAACAAAATGCTGCAGGAAGAAATCGAAAATATCCTGGTAGATGCGTCCGGCTCAGAAAATTATACATTCGACAGCCCGATGCCGGCTAAGCCTTATATTGTACTGGTAGTAGGGGTAAACGGTGTGGGCAAAACCACTACTATCGGTAAACTGGCGCATAATTTTAAGAAAGCCGGTAAATCGGTATTGCTGGGAGCGGCGGATACGTTCCGTGCTGCTGCGGTTGACCAATTGACCATTTGGAGCGAAAGAGTAGGAGTGCCTATCGTAAAACAGGCTATGGGGAGCGACCCGGCTGCGGTAGCTTTTGACACAGCCCAAAGTGCTGTAAGCCGGCAGAGCGATGTGGTATTAATAGATACGGCCGGCCGCTTACACAATAAAGCGCATTTAATGGATGAACTGAATAAGATCAAACGGGTGATCCAGAAATTTATTCCTTCTGCGCCACACGAGGTGTTACTGGTATTGATGGCTCTACCGGGCAGAATGCCCTGGAGCAGGCCAGGCATTTTACGGCAGCCACTGATGTAACAGCGATGGCTATTACCAAGTTGGATGGCACAGCCAAAGGCGGAGTAGTACTGGCTATTGCAGACCAGTTTAAAATACCGGTGAAATTTATTGGTGTTGGTGAAAAGGCCGAAGACCTGCTGGTATTTGATAAGCATGAATTTGTGGACAGCCTTTTTTGCTTGAAAGAGCAATAAGAAAATAGCTGTATAATATTAAAAGTGGCTGCTCCTTACATAGGGCAGCCACTTTTAATGGGAGTAATCAGAAGAAAATCTTTATTGCCTGATAGCTGGGTTACAGATGGTAGGCTACTTTATTACGATCTTTTTCCTTCAATATTAGGAAGGAAGCCTGTTATGATACCTATTAGTGGCAGGTAAGCACAGATCGAAAATACGTGTTCGATACTGGTTTTGTCTGCCAGGGAACCTAAAACAGCCGACCCGATACCTCCCATTCCAAAAGCAAACCCAAAGAACAGCCCGGCTACCATTCCCACTTTTCCCGGGATCAGTTCGGTAGCATAAACCAGGATAGCGGAGAAGGCAGAGGAGATGATCAGACCTATCAGTACTGAAAGGATAATGGTTACCGGCAGGTTCATATGAGGTAGTAATAATGTAAAAGGTGCTGCGCCCAGTATAGATACCCAGATGATCAGCTTACGGCCATACCGGTCTCCCAACGGCCCGCCCAGGATGGTTCCGGCCGCCACAGAAGCCAGGAATACAAAAAGATAGATCTGTGAATGTTGCACGCTTACTCCAAACCGGTCGATCAGGTAAAAGGTGAAATAGCTGGTCATAGAAGCCATGTAGAAATATTTGGAGAAGATCAGAACCAATAAAATAACAATGGCTATAATAACGCGGTTTTTAGAAATAGCCGGGTGGGCTCCGGGAGATTTTGAAACCTGCTTTTTGGCAGACCTGGGCTGTATATTTTGCTGGTACCACTTGCCCACAAAGCTTAATACAGCAATTGCCAGCAATGCCAGGAGGCCAAACCAGCTGATATATTTTTGTCCGAACGGAATAACAATCAATGCGGCAAGCAACGGGCCCTGCTGCGCTTCCTGCGTTGCCACCTACCTGGAAGATCGATTGAGCCAGTCCTTTTTGCCACCTGAAGCAAGGTGTGCTACCCTTGAAGCTTCGGGGTGAAATACTGAAGAGCCCATGCCGATAAGGCAAACCGATGCGAGTATATAGTAAAAGTTGCTGGCAAATGCTATAAAGATTAATCCTATTAACGAAAACGTCATACCTATTACCAATGATCTAGGATTGGGCCTTTTATCGGTATAAGAACCTACAAAAGGTTGTAGTATGGACGCTGTAAGCTGAAAAACTAGGGTAATGATGCCAATTTGCGTAAAGTTTAAAGCGTAATTGGTTTTCAGCAGCGGGTAAACTGCCGGTATCACCGATTGAATCAGGTCGTTCAACAAATGTGATAAGCTTATTGCAAAAAGAATAGGGTAAACCGTTTTACTTGCGTCTAATGTTGCTGTAGTTGAAGTTGTTGCTTTCATGATTTAGACATCAGGTCATCTGATGATTTAAATTAAAAAAATTATAAGTGCCCGATTATTTTTTTGGCGGACTCGAGCGCCTTGGTTTTATTACCGCTTTCTATAAATTTTAAGAGCGCTTCATGCTCTTTTTGCGAATGAATAAATGGTTTTGTATCAATATAGGATTCTGTAAAAGATTTGGAAACATGAAAAGATAAGGTTTTGTAGAGCTCGGTTAATATCGAATTGCCACAGCTTTCTGCAACTGTTGTATGAAAAGCAATATCTGCTTTTATGCATGCTTCCAGGTTTCCGGCCGCTGCAAAGGTAGCGCGCTCCTTTAAATTTTTACGCATAGCCGTTAAGTGACGCTGCGTTCGGTTATGCACTGCTTTTTCGATAATCTGCATTTCGATGAGTTGCCTTACTTCGAAAATGGCCGCGAATCCTGCTTTTCCTATTTTATCATCCAGTCCCTGGTTGCCCGAATTGCTGATCACAAAGCTCCCGATGCCTTGTTTTACCTGCACATATCCCGACTGTGCCAGATATCGGGTAGCCTCCCGTATAGTAGATCTCCCCACCGAAAAGCTTTTCATCAGCTCAGGCTCGGTTGGAAGTTTCGCGTTAAGAGGGAAAACCCCGGTCTGGATCTTCTCTTTAATAGCGTCTGCCACTTCCTGCGCCAGGGATTTACGTTGAATAGGTTCCATTTTTATTAAATCATCATATCATCTGATGACTGTAAAGTTATAATTCTTTTGTATCGGCCAATATTTCTTTTCATTTTAATTATTCCAGCTTTTCTATTACGGCTCTTTGCTCAAAGCTCCTGAATGATGTATAAAATACAATCAGCATACCTGCCAGGGCAATAACAGGCAGCAGCCACTTATTTTCTGAAAAGCTTAAAAAGAAAAAAAAGGATCCATACCACGAAGACCAATGATAAATAGCCATCCATTTTAAAATCATCGGTGTATAATAATACATGCAATAATGAGAGAACGGCCGGGCCTGTAAGCATCATACAACCGTATTCGTACACCTGGTGATGTTGTAAGGCCAGGGCTCTCAGCGCCCAGCACTCGGGCAGCAGCAATATTAGGTAGCAGAGAAAAGTAGAAAACAAAATGCGAAGGGGTTGCGGGGCAGTATCCGGTAGAAGGATAATTTATTTTCGACAAAGTAAAAGGTTTTGTAAATAATTACGCAATGCCCTGCCAGGCAAAGCGTGTAGATGAGCCATAGCATACGGCCTTCAAAAACTGAAGTATCCGTAATAACAAAAAAATACAGGCAGGTAAAACTGATGAGCTTAAGGATTGTCAACGCAAAAAATTGCTCAAGGAATATATAACGCAACATAAACTGCCAAAGACGGAAGGAAGGCAAATGACCTTTGGTAATGAGATTTCTTTTAGCAGAGCAGGATGCCTGTTAAGCCCGTCTAAAGATAGCGCCACCAGCACCGGAAGGGCCAATACAAAAACAACCGGCGCTATCATAGGTACCCATTGCTGGTTCCATATGCAAACTGCTGCTATGCAGCCGTATATATTACCACAGGAAGTAAGAATATTAAAGCTGCGAAAGCAAAATAACGCAACCGTTTATTAAAGGAAATGCCGTTAATAGCCTGTAAGAACAGGTATTCGTTTTTAGTGGTTCGGCTGGCGTAAAAAGAAACGCACTTAAAAGAATACAGTATACATAATAATATAAACACGCTAAAAGCGCCTGGGTTATATGCAATGCTCCGGATGATATAATAATGCGTATCCAGCGCCTGTTTAAAATTGGGTTGTATACCCAACAACACAAAGAATAAAAAGTAGATAGCACCTGCTATTTGTTTGTAAAACGGAGTAACAACAGACCTGTATAATATTTGGGAAATGTTATTCAAGCTCAAGCGTTTTGTGGCGAATACTATAAATCGCTTTAAATGAAATGGCCTCAGCCGGAATATTGTGGTGGGAAGTGATAATAAAACCTTTGCCGGCGCTGTTTTGTATCAACGCCTGCAAGGCTTGCTGTGTTTCGGCATCCAGGGTTGTAAATGGCTCATCCAGGAATATCCATTCACTGTTGCCGATGAAAGCGAGTAGTAATGAGAGCTTTTTCAACATGCCGCTTGAATAACTGCCGCATGGATTGCCCAGGTAGTTGTCGATATGCAGCATCGATTGAATGGAGGCTGCCTGTTGCCGGTGTCCTCCTTTTATATGCATGTAATATTTCAGCAATTCTTCGCCTTTTAAAAGGACGGGTAGGATGGTTCTGCAGGTGCATAATTAATAGCAGCCCTGTAAGCTACCGGATTTTTCTTTAAAGAAATATTACCATTTATCAGCACATCGCCTTTGAAAGGGATAATACCGGCAATAGCTTTTAAAAAGTTGATTTTCCGCTTCCGTTAACGCCTTTTATCCAATACACAGCCTTCCCGAATTGAAACGTTCCTACATCGAGCACTTCGTGGCTGTTATATGATTTATATAAAGACCGGATGTGTAGCATTTCAAAACTTTATATGTAAATATACAATCGGGTTCTACTTTTTAAAATAAAATAGTGGTGCCCGTTAACTCAATAACTTCCTTGTATATTTATCATCTAACAAAATGGTATGAAGAAAAGCTTACTGATTTTTTTGTCTTTTGGCTGCCACGCATTTGTTGGGCCAGGAAGAGCTAAACCTGATTCCCAGGCCGGTTTCTGTTGAGAGGGGAGCGGAACTTTTACAATTGATCCGTCGGCCATGCTGCGGTATAATTCGGCTAATAAAGAGCTGGTGTCTGCTGCCGGTTTCCTGAAGTCTCATATAAAAAGGGTGTCGGGAATCGACTTGAAGGAAAAAATAGCCGGCGGTAAAAAAATCGAACTGGTCATAGCTCCTGTGGAAACAATAGGTGAGGAGGGATATTTACTGCATATTGATCCTTCATTTATTTTGATAAAGGCGAATACAAGGGCCGGAATTATATATGGTATACAAACGTTGTTGCAAACCTTTCCTGCTGTTCGTACCAATGCTTCTTTACAGGTGCCTTGTATGAAAATAACAGATTATCCGCGATTCCGGTGGAGGGGATGCACCTGGATGTGAGTCGCCATTTTTTCGGACCTGAGTTTATTAAAGAATATATTGATCTGATCGCTTCCTATAAAATGAACCGGTTTCACTGGCACCTGGTAGATGACCAGGGCTGGCGTATCGAAATAAAAAAATATCCTAATCTTACGAAAACAGGCGCCTGGCGGGTAGATCAAAATAACCTGGTATGGGGTGTCCGGCCACAGGCAAAGCCGGGAGAGCCGGCTACTTATGGCGGCTATTATACCCAGGATCAGGTAAAGGATATCATCCGCTATGCCGCAGAAAGAAACGTAATGGTAGTTCCTGAAATTGAAATGCCGGGCCATGTGGCTTCGGCTATTGCCTCTTATTCCTGGTTAAGTTGTTTGCAGCAGCCTCAGTTATCGCTCACCGGTGGCAATTACAACGGCATTTCATCTAATTATTGTGCAGGTAACGATTCGGTTTTTCATTTCCTGGAAGATGTACTTACGGAAGTAACCAACCTGTTCCCCTCACCCTATATCCATATCGGCGGCGATGAGGTAGACAAAACACCGTGGAAAAAATGTGCCCGTTGCCAGGCAAGGATCAAAAAGAAGGCTTGAAAAACGAAGAGGAACTGCAAAGCTATTTTATTAAGCGTATCGGGAAATTTATAAGCAGCCGCCATAAGAAGATGATCGGTTGGGACGAAATACTGGAAGGTGGCCTGGCGGAAGATGCAACAGTAATGAGCTGGCGGGGAGAAGCAGGTGGCATAAAAGCTGCAAAAATGAAACATGATGTTATTATGACTCCTGATTATCCTTTGTATTTCGACCATTACCAGGCAGGACCAGAAGGAGAACCATTGGCTTTTGGCGGAATGAACAGTTTGAAGAACGTGTATCATTATGAACCTGTTTCTAGGGAGTTGACAGCAGCAGAAAGCAAATTTGTTTTGGGTGCTCAGGCTAACCTCTGGACCGAATTTATTACAAAGCCGGAGGGAATTGAATATATGATATTGCCCCGCATGCCGGCTTTAGCAGAAGCAGTATGGACTCCTAAAGAAAGCCGTAGTTTATCGTCATTTATGAACAGGATCAAATATCATTATAAACGGTATGAACAATATGGCCTGCGCTATAATGCCGGCAATTTTACTGTTACCGTCACTCCCGTAATAAAAGATGGTCAACTGTTTGTTGAACTAAATAACGAAATACCCGGAAGCACTATTGTTTACACCACAGATGGCAACGAGCCCGTTGTTGGATCTGCTGTTTACACCCAGCCTTTGCTAATCGATACATCAATGGTGTTAAAGGCATCTACAGTAACCGACCAACAGGTTAGAAATGTGCAGGCTTCCAAACAGTCTTTTGTAATGCATAAGGGCGTAGGTAAAACAATCACTTATGTTCATCCACCTTCGAAATCGTACCCGGCCAATGGCCCCATTCATTGCTGGATGGCATTAGGGGTACTGCGGCAGTGGGAAAGTATTGGCATGGCTTCAGTGGTGAAGATCTTATTGCAACGGTTGACCTGGGGGCACCAGCTATCCTACGCCAGGTTTCTCTGGGATGCCTGCAATCATACAGAAGCTGGATTTTCCTTCCTCAATGGGTAAAATTTGAAATATCCTCCGATAGTGAACATTTTACGGAAATTAAAACGGTAAAAAGGCCTTTTGATATACACGAAAACTACCTGCAGCATGATTTTAAGGCGCCGCTGAATAATATGTCGGCGCGGTATATCCGGGTAACTGCAAAAATAATGATTGTCCCCGGATCATCCCGGAGCCGGAGCCCCGGGATGGATATTTGCCGATGAACTGTTGATAGAATAAAAAGATGGAATGTTCCTGGTAATGAGTGAGGTGCAATATTGATCCGGGCCAGCCAGGCTATTAGGCGGCGAGTCTGATAAATGCTGTACCTTTGCAGTCCTTAAAAACAGATATTGAAAGTAAGAACACTCAAAAGGATAAGGTTAACATCATTACGCTGGGTTGTAGCAAAAACATGGTAGATAGCGAGGTGCTGAGCGGCCAGCTACTGGCCAATGATATTGATGTGGTGCACGAGAATACAAAAAGGGATCATAATATAGTGGTAGTTAATACCTGCGGGTTTATTGACAAGGCTAAGGAGGAAAGTATCAATACCATTTTGGAGCAGGTGGAGTTGAAAAAGCGGGGACGGCTGGATAAAGTCTATGTAACGGGTTGCCTGAGCGAGCGATACAAAAATAATCTGGAAGAAGAAATACCCGAGGTAGATGCCTTTTTGGTACTATGGAGCTGCCTTCCATTCTGAAGCAATTTGAAGCAGATTATAAAACAGAATTAGTAGGAGAGCGTTTGCTGGCTACTCCCAAGCATTATGCCTATCTGAAAATTTCTGAAGGCTGCAACCGTACCTGTACCTTCTGCGCTATTCCGTTGATGCGTGGTAAACACGTAAGCAAGCCGATTGGGAATTGGTTACGGAAGCTGAAAAGCTGGTGCGTATGGGTGTAAAAGAAGTGATGCTGATTGCCCAGGAGCTGACTTATTACGGCCTGGATATTTATAAAAACGGATGTTGTCTGAGCTCCTGCACCGCCTGGCAGATGTGAAAGGGCTGGAGTGGATCAGGCTGCATTACGCATATCCTACCAAATTTCCTTTGGAGATACTGGATGTAATGCGCGAACGTGATAATATTTGTAATTACCTGGATATTCCTTTACAACATGCTTCAGACCGCATGCTGGACGCTATGAAAAGGCAGATCAAGCAAGCAGAGATGGACGAGCTCATCGCTACCATCCGCGAAAAAGTGCCTGGTATCTGCTTGCGTACAACATTAATAACTGGTTTTCCGGGCGAAACACAGGAAGATATTAACGAATTAAAATCCTTCCTGGACAAACACCGTTTCGATCGCGTAGGGGTGTTTACTTATTCGCATGAAGAAAACACAGGTGCTTACCAGTTTGAAGATAATGTGCCTCAGGAAGAAAAGGAACGCAGAGCCCAGGAAGTGATGGAGCACCAGCAGGAAATTTCCTACGAACTGAACCAGGAAAAAATAGGTAGGGTTTTTAAAACGATCATTGATAAAAAAGAAGCCGGTCGCTATATCGGCCGTACCGAATTTGACAGCGTTGAAGTAGACAATGAAGTGATCATCACCAGCAACCAAAGGCTTAAGATTGGCGAGTTTTATAATGTGAGGATCGAGAAGGCTTATGATTATGACCTGGAAGGAGTGGTGGTTTCGTAACAGTGAGCGGGGAGTGGAGAATGGGAAATAGGGAGTCGTAAGTAGGGTATTGTAATAGTCGAAGGTCGAACTTCATAAATGACAGACGTGTATTCCACGTCTTTTTTTTTTACGAACTTTACTGGAAATATATAAAATATGGAAAGAAATGATTTCCTGGCTAACCGCCTCAGGGAAGTGTATTTAAACGGTCGCTGGATTGCCAATACCAACTATAAAGATCAGTTGCTATCTGTAAACCGGGAACAGGCCATTAAACAAGTGGGTGATTTAAACACGATTGCAGCCCTGACGTTTCACATTAACTACTACCTGGAAGGCATCCTTAATGTTTTTAATGGCGGAAAGCTGGAGATCAGTGATAAATATAGCTTTGATCTTCCAGCCATAGAAACAGATGCCGATTGGGAAAGCCTGGTTCACTCACTTTTAAATAACGCGGAAAAATTTGCAAATGCTTTAGCCGAAATGAACGACCAGCTGTTTGACCAGGTGTTCGTAGATGAAAAATATGACACTTATCTTCGTAATATACAAGGTGTTTTAGAGCATAGCTATTACCATTTAGGGCAAATTGTACTGATAAGGAAACTTATTTTAATGCCGCCGGTTTTTTGAGGAGTGAGGGCCAAATTTTTTTAAACCGGTCTTTGTAAGATCGTCATATTGATTTTCAATAATTTAGGATAATTTTAAGCCAGATCCTGTATTCACTGGCTTTGACGGGGTTTCGGCCTACCTTTGCAGCCGTATTTTGCATGTTAGTAAAATAACGTTATAAAAGGCGCAGTAAAATAAAATTTGTTTTTCAGCGTTTATTGTTTAACTAAAATATCTCACATGAAGAAATGGTTAGTTCTGTTTTTTGCTTTTATTTTCAGTTATGCCAAAAGCTTCGCTCAAAGTACTTCGCAAAAAGCATCGTATTATCACAGTAAGTTCAACGGCCGTAAAACCGCAACAGGTGATATTTACAGAGACTATCTTTTAACAGCTGCTTCTAATATTTACAAACTGGGTACACGTTTATTGGTTACCAATAAAAAAACAGGACAAAGTGTACAGGTTGTAGTAAACGACAGGATGGCCCCTCATATTAAAGGCCGCGTGGATTTAAGTAAATCTGCATTTCAAAAAATTGCCCACGCCGGTAATGGATTGGTTCCTGTAGAAGTTCAGATATTAGAAGGTAAAAAGATAACAACAATTCTTTATAAGAAAAGAATTCAATCAAATGATTAATAAAAAACCCCGCATTGCGGGGTTTTTTATTGCTTATGCGTTTTTGCCGATACAGTTCAGATCTTCAAAAGCTACTTCAAGACGTTTCACAAAAGTTTCTTCGCCTTTGCGCAACCATACGCGCGGATCGTAGTACTTTTTGTTAGGCTTATCTTCTCCTTCCGGGTTGCCTAACTGGCCTTGCAGGTATGCTTCGTTCTTTTTGTAATAATCGAAAACACCTTCAGCAAATGCCCACTGCATATCGGTATCCAGGTTCATTTTGATGGCACCGTAGCTGATGGCTTCGCGAATCTGGCTTTGCTCAGAGCCGCTACCACCATGGAATACAAAGTAAACCGGTTTGTTGCTGCTGGTTTTAAACTTTTCTGCGATGTATTTTTGGCTGTTATCCAAAATTACCGGCGTCAGCTGCACATTACCTGGTTTGTAAACCCCATGTACGTTTCCAAAAGCGGCAGCTACGGTAAACATATTGCTTACAGTGCTCAGTTGCTCGTAAGCATAAGCCACTTCTTCCGGTTGTGTGTATAATTTAGAGTTGTCAACATCTGTATTGTCAACACCATCTTCTTCACCGCCGGTAACACCTAATTCGATTTCGATGCTCATACCCAATGGGGCCATACGTTTGAAGAATTCCAGCGACGTAGCGATATTTTCTTCGATAGGCTCTTCGCTCAGGTCCAGCATGTGGGAGCTGAATAAAGGCTGTCCTTTTTCTTTATAAAATTTTTCTCCTTCGTCGATCAGGGCGCTGATCCAGGGCAGCCATTTTTTTGCAGCATGGTCAGTATGTAAAACCACCGGTACACCATAATATTTAGCTACAGTGTGTACATGAAGCGCGCCACTTACAGCACCGTAAATATTGGCTTCAAGATTTTTATTGGGCATGCCTTTTCCGGCAAAAAATTGTGCGCCGCCATTGCTGAACTGGATCATTACCGGCGAGTTTACTTTCGCAGCGGTTTCCAATACTGCGTTTACGCTATCCGTTCCTACCACGTTTACTGCGGGCAGGGCAAAATTATTGTCTTTAGCATCGTTGTAAAGAGCTTCAAGCTCCTTGCCGTGTAATACTCCGGCTGTGTACTTGGCCATTTTGTTCTTATTGTTTTTATTAATAATATATACCTTAAAGCAGGCTCGCTAAGATAATAATAATATGTGATACATACACGAAGGGGATAAATTCTAGGTGCTAGTAGCCGGGGTTCTGCCTTATATTAGGGTTGATAATTAATTCAGTTAAGGGTATAGGCAAAAGTTGATTATGAAATTTATAACCATAAGTTTTCAGTTCCTTCTCTGCCAGTTGTAATCTTACCAGCGTAGCAAAATGAAAACCCTCCAAAGGTGCTTCTTGCTTAATTACCATGTTTAACTGATCTAGAGCATTGCTGGTAGTTAAGGTTAACACGGCTCTCTTGCTCCTGCTTTGTAACTGATTTAACATATTTTGAGCCTCGTTAAAATTACCTGCCCCGATATTAGCTTCAGCACTTAAGAGTAATACCTCAGCGTATCTTATAGATGGAAAGACGGGCCTGTTCAGGAAATAAGAAGTAAAGGCGGGGATGGATCAGGTATACCTCTCCATAAGATTTCCTTATTAGTAGTATTTTGATATACTTCATTTAAAGACCCGGATAGCAGGTATTTTTGACGATTTATAATAGCATTAATACATTGTAGGGCCGAAGCGTAATCTTTTCTTGAAAGATGCAGTTTGGCAAGAATGGTCAAACCAGACCATTTGTTGAGATAAATATTGCTCGAAGCTGTGTCGGGTAGCGCATCGATCAACCGCGAAAGATCCTGCCGGACATAATCGATCACCTCGGCAACTGGGGACTGACTAGGGTAAAAGACATTCAGATCATTTTCTGTCATTAGAGGCACATCACCGAAACGGTTGGTGAGTTCCAGGTAGGCCAAAGCCCTTAATAGCCGGGCTTGCTGAGTATAGTAACTAATATTCAATGGTAGATTGCCGCGACTTTCATTAATTATCTGGTTACAAGCCCGTATAGTCTGCCAAGGCAGCGACCATAGGTTATTTATAATTGGAGTGTTAGAATTGAATGAGAAATTGCTAAACGCGACCCATTCGCCAATCGGAGGAAGCGCATTATGACTCATATAGCCGTCAGCCATTACCTGTTTTTCTTCAAAGTTGGACAGGGTTTTATAAGCTCCGTTTAAAACAGCTGATAATTGTTGGTAGTAAGGCTCTCCATCTACACCCATAATTAATTGAATGCTATTATTTGCCTGTTTTTCAATGGTAATACTTCGCTGAGGCAGCGGCTGGAAATCCATGTTATTAATAACGCCATCGCCATTCAAATCCTTCCACAAAAAGGCTCCTGCAAAAGCATAAGGTTGGGCGGATGATATAGCGGTGGTTGCCTGGATCAGTGTATCCGAGGTTAAGCCCCATAACAATCCATCGCTTCTCAACTCTTTCCTGAATTCAGACTGAAAATAGAAGGTATTGGAACCGTCCACCATATCTTGGGTAGATATATAATATTTCCCGGGTGGCACGCTATCAAAAATGGCAGTTCCATTACTACCGGTAACAGCTTTAAAAGCATATTTTGGGTTATCCGGATGTTGCCAGGTAGCCGCAAAATCCGCCTGTGATTGAAACAGGTACACCGTAATTGCTGTTGCTGGAATGCCTTTAGGCTGAGCCGGGGTCCATTCCGTGGCATCGTAAACCACAACAGATAACTTCCCATGATTCGGAGCTGCTGGTGGCGGTTCTTTTTCGGGGATAATATCCTGATCTCTTTGACAGGAAGCCAAAATAATAAGAAACAATAATGAAATATATCTCATAAGCATTTATATAAATAGGTTAAACAATTAACACAGGCTATTACTTATAAAGATACATAAACTGCTAAATTGTTAAGCATTTTGATTCTTCCGGCTTTTAAGTGGCCCGGCTTTTTTTCTATAATAGATTAGAGTTTTGCAATGGCTGGCTAATAAGGTCGCAACACCTCAATATATAAGCTGCTCTCTTTATCTTCTGGTTGGTAGTTCTTGTCTATCAATCCCCATCCTTTGCTATTGTCTTTTGTTATCATAGTCAGTGGTCGATATTCGCACGATTCCGGCCTTCGGATTCCCTTCGTTACCCATTTGAGTCACGCATAGACCATAATAGCGTATTCATCTTTTACTCAGGTAACCTTTTAGTTTAATTAATACGCTTTACCAGGCTCCTCGTTTTTTCCTGTATCAGCTTCAGGTTGCCGCGCAGCATGTACTTTAAATGCAGCTTTAGTATTTGTCCCATCGACTTGCACCTGCTGAAAGCCGGCGTTTTAAAATGTTCATTTAACTGGTCGATCAGCAATTGCTGTTTTTCGGGAGGGGACGGTGTCGCGCGACATGATGTTTAACAGCTCCATCAACCGGAAGCGGGTTACGGCCACACGGTAGGCCATGGCTGAACGCTCTTCTGCTTTATACTGTTCTATCGACTCGGTATTCAGCTGATCCAGCACCGTTGTTACAAAGGCATTGTTCTCCTTGAAAAACTGGGGCATGTAAAGGTTTTCCGCCCTTCATAGGATTGCTGGTCGAAATCGATGGCTCTGATGCGGTACTGGTAGCTTTCAATATCAGGAGTAGCCACTACCACAAAATTATAAGCCCGCATATCGCCCAGTAAACGTACAAAGCAACGCTCATTGAATTTTACAAACTCCTTGGCCAGTCTTGTTTTATTGGTTTCTTCTTTATTCAGATACTGTTCCAGGAAAACATCTCCCGGCAACCCCGGGATGTGTTCTTCTACCAGCGTGCCCCTGTCTGTATAAAAAGTAAGCCGGTTAGGAGAGAGGAAATGCTCCAGCTCCAGGCCATAGATACGTGAAGCATCGGTTATTTTGATGTAATAGTGATCAAAATTGGAGTTGAACTTATTAACGATCCTGATCCGGAAAGGAAGCGAGTTGCCAAAGGAACAATAGTCTATCCGGGCTACATCCAGTTGGTCAGCAAAACTCATGTCCCCCTCGGTTTTAAGGATCGCATAAATTTTAACCAGCCCCTCTCTTAAATAATCCCAATCTCTTTTATCATAAATGGCTTTCTCCCAGTAGGTGCTGTTGCCCTGCTCGTCTTTGATAGGTACCGACCAGGTGAAATTTAAAAGGTCGGTATGCGATACCGGCAGGCTTACCTCTCTTCCCTGGCGCACCAGGTAGCTGGCCAGTTCATTGTTGACCGGATAGAGAATCTTTTTCTGGACGGCCGGTTATTAAGTATCTCCAAATCATTCATAACCACAAATTATGAAAGCAATATGATAATAACCGTATTTTTTATTATCACGGGGTGAACAGAAAATAATTGCTGTTAAATTATAATTAATTACTTTAAACCATTATTTTGCCTGCGCTAATGGGAAAGTTTACAGATAGATTGAAAAGTACAAGCCTGGTGAGGAAGCTGGTACATTTGGTAGTGGGGCTATGCACCTACCCCGGTATCGCCATTATTAATAAATTACGCATCCGGGGTACCGATAAAGTAAAAGCACTGCCCAAGACGAATGTACTGTTTGTGTGTAATCATCAAACCTATTTCCTCGATGTGATTACGATGTTCCATATCTTTTCAGCTATTAAATGGGGAAGAAGGATCGGCTTGGGCTGCCTTTTTACATGCTGAATCCCTTTACAAGAGTAAACTATGTAGCAGCCGAACAAACAATGAAAAGCAGCTGGATGAGCCGGTTGTTTTTACTGGCAGGCGGCCTCACCGTACGCCGTACCTGGAACGAAAACAGTAAAGAACAACGTGCCGGCCTGGACCCCAGCGATACCCGTAAAATTGAAAGGTCTTTAAAAATAACTGGATCATTACCTTTCCCCAGGGAACGACAACGCCTTATGCGCCGGCGCGAAAAGGGACTGCGCTTATTATAAAACATCATAAGCCCATTGTAATACCGGTTGTGATCAATGGTTTTTCCAAAGCATTTAATAAAACCGGTGTAACGCTTCGCAAAAGGGGTACCTTGCTTACGGTGACTTTTAAAGAACCGCTCCAGATCGATTACGAGGCTTCGGCCCAGGACATAACCGAGCAATTAATGGATGCGATTGAGCAAAGCAAAAATTCATGCCCGAGGTATTAAAACAGTAAACGGTTTTTCGAGTACTTCAGCTTAGTAAATCGGAACTGTATGTATGTTTTATATATTGATATATGCACTATAAAAAGGTAGTATTGTTTTTTTTTTTGTTGTTACCTTGCTGCAACATGTTATGGTCAGAATCAGTTGGTCGATCATTTAAAATTAGATAGTCAGACAATTGTTGAAAGAAGACTGTTACTTAATAATTTGCCAGCAGATAAGTTTGAGAAAAGATATTTTGCTACAAATAGGGCTCTATTACCTTACCGATTGCTTTTGCCAAAGAACAGAACAAATGGTAAAAAATATCCATTGGTTATTGCGTTACACAATTCGAGCCGATTGGGTGATGATAATGAGCGGCAATTGGAGCCACTTACCCGGATCTGGATACGGGAAGAAATTTATGCGAAGTATGAAGCTTTCGTACTGGCTCCTCAATTTAAAGAACGTTCTTCGAACTATGTCGATGAAGCCGGTGAAAAAGTTTCAAAACCGTCTAAAGATATAACAGTGCTCTTAAACTTAATTAAGGAAGTAGAAAAAGAATTCCAGGATATAGATAGAAACCGCATATATATTATAGGGTACTCAATGGGTGCATCTACAGCTCAAAATTTACTAAACCTGGAACCAGATCATTTCGCAGCGATGGTTTCTATGGCAGGAGTTCCCGATTTTTCTAACACCCGTGCCATAATGACAAAGCCTATTTGGTTGATACATGGAAAAAGGATATTGATAATCCTTATGCTGGGAGTATTGCTCTTTTCAAAAGTTGAAAGGCAACAGGAAAATGGTATTTACTACTTATTCTTATTTGGATCATCAAAATATAACAGTTCCCTTTCTGCTAAGTGATGCCATACCTCGATGGTTATTTAAACATAGACAATAGGTTAAATATTCGAATAAGCGGTAACCAGTTTTATGGCTTCCATAGCCTGCTTTACGTCGTGCACTCTTAAAATGTCAGCGCCATTGATCAGTCCCAGTGTATTTAAAACCGTAGTTCCGTTGAGCGCCTGCTCCGCATCGGTATCCAGGGTACGATAAATAAATCCCTTGCGGCTAATGCCTAATAATATGGGCAGATCCAGCATTTTAAACAGATGCAGATTTTTCAGCAGGGTGAAATTATGAGCCGTGGTTTTGCCGAAGCCAAAACCAGGATCGATAATGATGTCCTTTATGCCTTTATTTTTGAGAATGGCGGTTTGCTGAATAAAAAAATCGAGCACTTCCCTGCACACATCTTCATAATGAGGATGGTTTTGCATGGTTTGCGGGGTGCCTTGCATATGCATTAAAACATAAGGTGCGTTTAGGGAAGCTACCGTATCGATCAATTCATCATCGATACTACCGGCGCTGATGTCGTTTACAATAGATGCCCCTGCCTGTACCGCCTCCTTTGCCACTTTTGCATAAAAAGTATCAACTGAAATGATAGTTTCAGGAAAATTTTATGTATGGATTCGATCGCCGGTATCACTCGGGCCAATTCTTTCTCAGCAGAAATCATTTCACTGCCCGGCCGGGTGCTTTGTCCGCCAATATCCAGTATTGCGGCGCCATCGTCGATCATTTGCTGTGCCCGGAGCAATAGCTCATCATTGGCTGTATAGCGGTTACCACTGTAAAAGGAATCTTCGTTGATGTTCAGTATACCCATAACAATGGGTTGATTGATAGTGAGTAACCTGCCTTTACAATTAAGTGTGAACATCAATATTTGTTTTGCTATTTTTGTCGGAATTGCTTCTTTAGAAGCTAAGGTAGGGATTGGTTGAAAAGTTGACAAGTTTATTGGTTGGAAAGTTAACTGTTAACGCTTTACAACCGGCAGGCTTTTAACTTGCTTACCAGGCGCCCACTCCATCAAATACATCACATGACAAAAACAAACGAACAATACGATGCAGTGATCGCATCCTGTCAAAACGTTTTCTTCAAAAAGAATAAAGATTACGGCACGGCATGGCGCGTGTTACGTACTATTTCTATAGTTGACCAGATTTACATTAAAGCGCAACGCATCAGAACCATACAGGAAAAAAACAGCAAATGATTGCCGATGATATAGCGGGTGAATTTTTGGGAATGATCAATTACGCCGTAATAGGGTTAATACAGCTGGAGCTGCCCCGGATGCACCCTGGGATTTGCCCGAAGAACAGGTGGTGGATGCCTATAAAAAGCACATAGCCGCTACAAAAGAACTGATGCAAAGCAAAAACCATGATTACGGCGAAGCCTGGCGCAGCATGAGCCAGGAGGGGCTTACCGACCTGATTCTGATGAAGCTGTTCCGTATCAGGCAAATCATTAATAACGACGGTAAAACTTTAATAAGCGAAGGCATTGATGCCAACTATCACGATATTATTAACTACTCGGTTTTTGCGCTGATACTCGATAGTGAGGCCGGGAATAAATAAATTCCATGAAGATACTCGTAAATATCGCCCGTGTTATTGTAGGTGTACTTTTTATTTTTTCCGGATTGGTTAAAGCCAATGACCCTATCGGACTTAGTTATAAAATGCAGGAGTTTTTCCTGGTTTGGGAACGGTTTCCTCGATGGTATTTCGCTGGCTCTTTCGGTTATTATGATCGCGTTTGAGATCATGGCAGGCGCCGCCCTGCTCCTGGGATGGCGTAGTAAAACCGTCAGTTGGTTATTATTGCTGCTGATCGTTTTCTTTACCTTTTTAACCGGCTATGCCTACCTGTCGGGAAAGTTCAAAAACTGCGGATGCTTCGGCGATTGTATTCCCATCACCGCACAAATGTCGTTTATCAAGGATATTATTTTGCTGGTGTTGATACTGCTGATCTTTTTTAATACCAGGTATATTAAACCGGTATTTGCCAGGGGAACCACTACTGTATTATTATTGATGGCAACGCTGTTCAGCTTTGCAGCGCAATGGTATACTTTAAAGTATTTGCCGGTGGCAGATTGCCTGCCGTTTAAGAAAGGTAACAATATACCGCAGCAGATGCAAATGCCGGCCAACGCTATACCCGACAGCACTATTATTACATTCGTCTATGAAAAGGCAGGCCGGAAAGTGGAGTTTACAGCTGAAACATTTCCCGACGATTTTGATGACAGCACTTACAAGTTTGTTGACCGTTATGATAAAGTGATCAGGCCCGGGGTTAATAATGAGCCGCCTATTAAAGCTTTCGGTCTTACAGCACCAGATGGAACAGATGTAACGCAAGATGTGCTTACTGGTAATAGGGTGGTATTGCTATTTGTAGAAGGGGCCGCAACTCCTTTGGAAAAATGGCAGAAAGGTTTTGCTGCTATTGTAGCCAACGCAAGGGAAAAGAACATACCTGTTTATATAGTAAGTAGTGCGGCTGCCCGCTTAAAGCCGGCTATCAGTAGAACCTCTTTTGGCCCGGTGGAAATTTTAAGTGGAGATAATACTATGATCCGCACGGCAGCGCGTACCAATCCTACTGTTTATGTACTCAGTAAAGGAACGATTGAAGGTAAATGGAGTTATAAAAATTTTAATAAAGTAAACCTTTAATAGAGAAGGAAGATATAGAAGTGCGAAAAAGAATAGGCAGATTGCGTAGGTAATATATTGTGTACAGCGTATAGCTCAATTATGAAGTCGGCAGTAGTTTTATTACTCATTTTTGCTGTAACGGGTATAACCGCCGCGGGGCAAAGTATCAGACTGAACAATGGGCAGATTAGTAAAGTTAAAAAAATCATCGATGTATTTGGTACGAGGGATAAAGCGAAAATCGCGGGCTTTATTCAATACCCGTTAAATAGAGCATATCCCCTGAAGGATGTGAAAGACAGAAATGATTTTACTAAACGCTTCGACGAAATATTCGATGACGAATTTGTAAGGAAGATTGCCGGCTCAAAGATAGCAGACTGGTCGGAAGTGGGTTGGAGAGGAGTGATGTTTGACAAGGGCAGCATTTGGTTGAATGATGAAGGTAGAATTAAAGCGGTTAATTACCAGTCGCCTAAAGAAAAATTATTGCTGGTTGATGCTATCCGGACCGACAAAAAGAACTGCCTGAATACCTCCGGGATTTTAAGGAACCGGTATATTTAATAGTTACAAAAATTATAAAATCAGGATTGATCGGAAAACGAAGACAACTACCGGTATACTTCATGGAAAATTAACAGCAAACTGAAAAAACCTGACCTGGTTATTGAGAATGGCATAATGGAATTTCAGGGAAGTGGAGGAAACCATATCATTACATTCAGAAACGCCGGTTTTGAATACATGATTTCAATAAAAAAATAGGCGCTGAAGATGACCCGGATGCTGTATTGGAAGTGTTAAAACAGGGAAAGGTGCTATTGAAAGAAAACGGGAAGATTAAAAGAAAGTAGTTCTGGTAAAAGAAGCCTGAAAAGTGCGATATCGGGTGTTTGATATTCGGTTTAAAGATGGAAGTATTATCATACACTGTATATCGTACAATAAATCATACATTATCCATGATACAATACCTTATTAAAAAAATCCTTTACAGTATACTGGTATTAGCCGGTGTGGTGGTGCTGGTATTTTTTTATTCCAGGGCTTTGGCGATCCTGCGCGATTGGTAATGGGGCAAACCGGGGATGCAAAAACACAGGAAAATATCCGGAAGGAATTGTATCTCGATCAGCCGAAATGGAAGCAGTTTTTACTGTATGTAAATGATGTATCTCCGATAGCCATTCACACCAGGGAAGATATCGATGCCAAACAGCTGAAAGGTATTTTTTTAGGAGGCAAGCATAAATTGATTAAAATTCCATACCTGAGAAGATCTTACCAGAGTAAGAGGGAGGTAGGTGCTATATTGATGCAGGCTTTGCCAGGAACGATTATGCTTACAATTGCGGCAATGGCCATTGCTGTAGTGGTAGGCATTCCGCTGGGCGTGATAGCTGCCGTAAAGCAAAATACCTGGCTCGACACCGGCGCCATATTTTCGAGCATAGTAGGTATTTCAGCACCTTCCTTTTTATGGGGATTGTTATTGCTTACCTTTTTGGCTTTGTGCTTACCCAATACACCGGGCTGCAGATTAGCGGGAACTGGTTCGATATTGATGAGGTGACCGGCGAACGGGTGCTCAGTTTTAAAACCTCTTACTTCCGGCCATTACACTGGGCATTCGCCCCTGGCCATTATTACGCAGCTGGCACGTAGCGCTATGCTGGATGTACTGGATCAGGACTATATCAGGACAGCTTATGCCAAAGGTTTAAGCAAAAGGACAGTGGTTTGGCGGCACGCTCTTAAGAATGCCCTAAACCCTGTGATAACTGCTATTACCGGCTGGTTTGCCGAGTTGCTGGCGGGCGCCTTTTTGTTGAATACATTTTTGGCTGGCAGGGTATCGGCAAGGTAACAGTAGATGCTTTGGAAAAATTAGACTATCCGGTTGTGATGGGCTCTGTACTGATATCGGCTACCTTTTTCGTATTAATGAATATTATAGCCGACCTGCTGTACGGAGTATTTGATCCCAGGGTGAGAATGTAGGCGGATTGTGCCGGGCAGATTTAGAAATCTTTGGGCAGAAAAACCTTATGCTTCTCCAGCAGTTTGCCGTCGGCATATAGTTCGAAGTTGATATAACCCGCAGAAGCAAAATACGAACGATCCAGCTTGAATCTCCTTTCCTTAACGTTGGTGACCTCAAATAATGGTTGCCCTGCTTCGCTAAAGAATTTTATATCGTATTTCCTTTTATCCAGTGGCAGCTCCACGCGTACATATCGGTCGGGCGAAGTGAAGATATAGCTGGATTGAACAAAGCCCGCGGGAATAAAATTAGAATTTAAGTTCACTTCCGTATTGGATTTATTACCGCTATTATAGGCGTCTGCCAAGCCCGACGAATCTACAGTGGGTCTTTTGGATTTGGTAGAGATATATTTTCCGCCATCAAACATCACAAAAATGCGGTAAAACATATTGTCACTGGGTGCTGTGGCATCCGCAAAGCCATTTTGCTGCAGGCTGGGATCGGGTAATGTTCCAATTGTTTTAAAATAGTTAAGCGAATCCGTTGAGCGTTGAATGCTTATTTGTTTAATACCCTGGTAATTATGGGTCCATGCTACTACAACCCTGTTGGCGCCAACCTTGTATACAGAAAAGTCGGGCAATTGCTCCTGCGCATTAATACCTGTTAGGATAAAGCCAGACAATAAAAACAATAAAATCTTCTTCATGATAGAGCCATTAACTACTTAACTAACAAAGATAAGCGAGTGCGCATAACCGATCAGAAAATTAACGTTCCTTTTCGTAAAGAAAGATTGCCCTGCAGTCCGCCCGAGTGTATTAATAGGAGCCTCGATCCGTGGGGAAAATGATTTTGTTGTATTAAATCGCGTGCACCATAAAAAAGTTTTCCGGTGTACACAAAATCGGTGGGGATGCCCGTGACCCCAAAAAGCTCATTCATGAAACTGATCAGTTCAGGTTTTTGTTTGGCATAACCTCCGAAATGATAATCGTGATTGATGGAAACCGGCAGATCTTTATTAATGAGAAGGTGCTGCACTTCATGCTCCAGCAGTTGATGATTTTTAACGCGCTAATCCCCAGTATATTTATATGATCAGCTTTGCCATTTATTAAGCCTGCCATCATGGTACCGGTTCCTACGGCACATAATACATAATCATAGGCGCTTTTGTTATAAGGAATGGTAGCTGCTCCTGGGCTCCCTCCATGCTATAGCCTCCTTCTGGAATGATATAGTAATGGCCGGTTTGCAACGACGAAGGGATCTTTTTATTTTTATAATTGCCCCTCTCCATAAATATCAGCTGCATGCCATATTTACCGGCATTCAAAAGCGTAGGAGAGTAGGTAGCCGGCTCCTCGCCCCGGATAATGCCTATGCAGGGTATTTTACAGGCAGCACAGGCAGCGGCGGTTGCTGCAATATGGTTAGAAAATGCCCCTCCAAATGTTACAACAGCCTTATATTGGCCATTAATAGCTTTTTGCAGGTGGAACTTAAGTTTGAACCATTTGTTGCCGCTGATTACCGGATGTATTTTATCCAGTCTTAACACCTGTACGTGCACGCCGTTTTGCGATAAAAACGGTACGGCTTCTGTTGTGATTAAATCTTCGTCAATAATCTCCATTGCTTTGATACCTGTTGGCTAAATTACCTTATTTTTGAGACTATTCATTTTTCACAAAGTATTACCCCGGTGATTGGAGCCGGTGATAAAACAAAACGGGCAGGTGAAATTATGCTGCCTTAAAACGATAAAAAGAAACACATGAAACCAACATTAGTGATTTTGGCCGCGGGAATGGCCTCACGTTACGGGAGTATGAAACAGGTGGAAGCTTTCGGTCCGAGCGGCGAAACCATAATGGATTATTCGATAGCTGATGCAGTAAAAGCAGGATTCGGAAAGATCGTCTTTTTGATCCGTGAGCAATTCGAGGAAAACTTTCGTAAACTGTTTGCCTCAAGCTTGATGGAAAAGTGGAATATGAATTTGCTTTTCAGGAATTGGATATGTACCTGGATGGAGCTGAAATTCCGGCGGAGCGTACTAAACCCTGGGGTACAGGGCATGCTGTATTATGCACTAAAAGCGTGGTAACTACTCCTTTTGCAGTAATTAATGCAGATGATTTCTATGGTTTCGATGCATTTAAGAAAGCGGTGGAGTTTTTAACTACTGAGTGTGATGAAAAAACATATGCTGTAATCAGTTACCCGCTGATGAATACTTTATCGGAACACGGCACCGTTAATCGCGGTGTTTGCGGATTGGATGAAAAAGGAAACCTGGCGAGTGTGGTTGAAAGAATCGGCATTGGTTTGCAGGGAGATAAAGTAACGGTGAATGATGGCTTGCAGCCGGATGAGTTGCCAAGGGATACAGTAGTATCGATGAACTTCTGGTGCTTTCACCCTTCGGTATACGACCTGTACGAGAAAGATTTTAAAGCCTTCATTAAAGAAAATATTGCTGTGCCTAAATCTGAGTTCCTGATTCCTGCAGTAGTAGATAATTTTATTAAAGAGGAGGAGCAGTAAAAGTGGTGACCACATCTGCCCAATGGTTTGGTGTAACCTATAAGGAAGATGCTCCTGCTGTTCAAAAGCAGCTGAACGACCTGATTGCCCAGGGTGCTTATAGCACTAATCTTTGGGGTGCATAGTTACATAGAAATGCGAAAAAGAGGCCGTGATATATAAAATCACGGCCTCTTTTTTGGGAAAATGCTAGCATAACCAATAAAAAAGCGCTACCAAAATGGTAGCGCCTATCCGGTTTTGGCTTTGTTAAACGCCTCAATTCACTTTCACCATATATATGTATTCTTCTATTTTCTTTACCTGTTGAGGGCTCTTTAAACCGCTAAGCGAGCTTTTGGTGCTTAGCTTTATATTTTTTATCGTAGAATCAACATTGTCCTGCTTTCTTGCGTCATTGAGCGCATTAAAGATATTACGCGTTTGAATGGCAAATGCAACACCTTCTGCATCTTTTTGCTTGGCATTTAAAATACCGATTATTTCGCCATTGCTGTTTAATACCGGGCTTCCGCTATTGCCTCTTTCAGCCTTTATATCAATCTGGCAGCTTAAAGTATCGCCGTTATATCCTGTTTTCGAACTCAAATATCCTTGTCCGTAAACCAGTTCTTCATCTTTAGGATAGCCTAATGTAAAAATAGGTTCTGCCAGGTCGGTAGCTTTTTTGGTAAAGCTGTAAGGAGTACCGGGTAAGGCTTTAAAATCAGGATCGTTGATCTTTAAAATGGCAATATCGGTAGCAGGGTTGGTGTACACCACTTTTGCCAGGAATTCTTTGCCTGCCGTGTTTTGCACTGCTATATTCTGGGCTTTTTCAATTACATGGTAATTGGTTACCAGGTAGCCTTTTCCATCTATAATAAAGCCCGTACCGCTATTGGTATAGGGTATTTGCGGAGTAGCTGCAGTAGTATTGCCTTGTTTGAGCGTGTTGATCTCTTTATCCTGTAAACGTGATTTCTGCTCCAGTGTATTAATATTCTTTTTAAGTATCTCCAGCTGGTCTTTAGGGGCTTTAGGCGTTACAGAGCCCACAATTCCATTCACCATTAAAGCAGTAATACCGGCAATTGAGGCGGCAATAGCAGCTGTTTTCTTAAACTTGTTAAACAGGTAGAGTACTTTGCCTCCCTTAGGCCTCGCAGCATTTATTTTGCCCTGGGCCGACAGGTCATTATGCACATCATTCAGCGACAGCTGAAATTTCTGCCACTGGTTGAAACGGTTCATTTTTTGTAAAAACAAGGTGTGTTCCACTACCAGCTGATCAACTTCACTGTCTGCCTTACGAAGGTTTTCAAAGTGAAGACGTTCATCCGGGTTCATATTACCCATTATATACCGTTCAACGGCATCTAAGAGGGTTATATTATTATTCTGGTCATTCATCACTTAATCACGTTTTTTATATTGAGAAAAGAATATTTTTTTAAGCGCATCAGGCATTTGTATTTCTGGGTTTTTGCATTTTCAGCGTTGGTGTATCCAAAATCTTCCGCTATTTCCTGCATGCTTCTATTTTTAAAATAAAATGCCTCCAGCAGGCTTTTACAGGGTTCGCCTAATGTGCTGATAGCTGCATGCATCATTTCAAACTCAGCATCTTTCTGTTCATGTTCCACCACATCGTTATCTACAGCTATTTGTGTTTCGTTGGTATCATCAAAATCAGCGGTATGTCTGTTACTCTGGTTCAGTTTTTTTAACCAAAGCCTCCTGGCAACCGAATAAAGGTAGGTTCTTATCTGGCAGTTGAGTTCAAAACTGCCAGACCGTGCCTTGTCATACAGAACCATCATCGCCTCCTGAAAAATATCCTTGGCGTCATCTGCGGTTCCGTTGTTATTGATTACCAGGGCCTGAACCAGGTTATAGTTCTGGCCATAGATCATTTCAACCGATTTTTTATCGTTACGGGCTAATCCTTTCAGTAAACTTATTTCCTGTTCTAATGTAGAATCTTTCAACCTGTGATTATTTAATACGAATTTTTAAAAATAGTAACCCTTTCGCAGTCAGAAAAAATTTTTTATTAGCGGGTTACCTTTTCCCTCATCAGGTATTAATTATTTTAACAGAAAACCTCATTTTGTATGAAAAAATTATTTATATTATTCGCAATCAGCTCTTTAGGATTCGTGGCTTGTAACAATGCATCAGAAGGCGAGGGTAATTCCGATTCTACAAATGTTAGCGCTGACACTACAGCAGTAGATCCTACTTTAGGAAATCCTCCTGTTAACCCAACAGACACTATGGTTAACCTGGATACAACTGCGGCACCTTCAGATTCGTCTACAATTAAGTTGTAATTTTTATTCGGCAAGCAATATAGAGGAGCCATTCCGCCACGGCGGAGTGGTTTTTTTATTTAAACCTACGCCGCTCGACCACGGCAACTGTTAACCGGCTCACACAAATCAATTGCTGACCGTCGTCGTAAATCCTGATATCCCAAACGTGGCTACTTTTACCCAGGTGCAGCGGGCTGCAAACCGCCCTTACATACCCTGATAAGACAGGTTTCAAATGGTTGGCATTTATTTCCATACCTACTACCATATATTGTTCACGATCTACCACCATGCTGCTGGCATAAGAGCCTACCGTTTCCGCCAGGGCAGCAGAGGCGCCTCCGTGTAAAATACCATAAGGCTGGCGTGTTTTTTCGCTTACAGGCATTGTAGCTTCCAGCGAGTTGCCCGTAATACCTGTAAATCTGATACCCAGGTGGGTGTTCATGTTTTCGCCGGTTATCTCGTTAAGCTTGTCGAGATCGTATTCTTTGCTCCAGATCATGTTGACGAATTAAGAAAAAGTGCTGTTCTATTTTATATCAGCGAAGGTACGGCCCAGACGGGCTTACTGTGTAGGGAAGGAATAATAGTTGTAATATTGACCTTCTAAAGAGGTATAAAATGAGCGTTATTGAAACCGCCGGGCTTAAAAACAATACGCGGGTAACTATGTGCTGAAAGGCATTGATCTGCAGGTAGCGCCAGGCATGATACTCGGATACATTGGTCCTAACGGTGCAGGGAAAAGTACCACTATCAAGATCATTACGGGTATTATCGATGAATTTGAAGGCGAAGTGAAAGTAATGGGCATGGATGTTCGAAAAGAAGCGCTCGAAGTAAAAAAGCGTATAGGTTATATACCCGAGCTGGCCGCGCTTTATGACTCGCTGACGCCGGTAGAATATCTGAAGTTCACCGGTAAACTATATGGTTTAAGCGACGCCGTTATTGCAGGAAAGGGATGGGAGCTGCTGAAGCTTTTTGACCTGGCCGATAAAGCCGAAGCAAGAATGAACACTTACAGCAAAGGCATGAGGCAAAAAGTGTTGCTGATTAGCGGGCTCATGCATAATCCGGAAATTATTTTCCTCGATGAGCCCTTAAGCGGTTTAGACGCTAATGCTGTTATATTGGTAAAGGAAATGTTGCAGCAGCTGAAGCAGTCGGGCAAAACAATTTTCTATTCCTCACACATTATGGATGTTGTTGAAAAAATAAGCGACCGGATTGTTTTGATTGACCAGGGCCGGGTTATTGCCGACGGCACTATTGATGTGCTGCGGGAGCAGGCGCAACAGGGCTCACTTGAAAGTATATTTAAATCGCTGACCGCTACAGACACGGCCACTACAAATACTGCAAAAGAAATTATTGACGTACTCAACAGCTAACCAACGCATGGATACTTTTTTTCTCAGGTTGTTTTTTACCATTCTAAAGTTCTTCCATTTGAAGGGCGTTAACCTGGAGCAGGTGCATATGATTGCATCTACCAAGTTGATGCTGGACCGGCGCCGCAAGCCAGCTACCTGGAAGCGGAGCCAGCAGAAGGAGCCCGGCAATGCAATGCTGTATACTATGTTTGTTTATGCGTTAATGGGATTGTTTATCGGCCTGATGATCTTTATCCTTCCTGATTTTATGCTGGCTATGATCATCCTGCATACCTACCTGCTGTTTATGCTGATCATGACACTGATTACCGACTTCAGTAATGTACTTTTAGATACCTCCGATTCTCAGATCATACTACCGAAGCCTGTAACCAGCCGTACATTATTGGTAGCACGCACCCTGCATATTATTGTTTACCTCGGACAACTGGTGCTGGCTATTATGATATGCCCCTTAGTGCTTTTAACCATCAAATACGGTATTCCAATAGGCATCACGCTTTTAGTAACTACTTTACTCACTACCGCGATTGGCATTTTTATTACTTATATTTTATACGGACTGGTATTACGCTATACAAACGAGCAGAAAGTAAAAGATATTATAGGCTATTTCCAGGTTTTTATGACCGTATTTTTGCAGTAGCCTACCAGGTAGTACCCCGCTTGATCAACCTGAGTGAGACTGCTTTCAGCTTTGAACTGCGTTGGTATTCGTATGGGCTTCCCCGGTATGGATGGCCAGTTTATTGGACTCGGTACACAGCAGCGTAATCGATGGCCCCCGTATAGCGATGATTACCTCCGCAATAGGGATACCTGTACTAGCGGGTGTAATCATAGTCAAATATCTGGCTCCTTATTTCTCAAAGTTTATGTCTGCTCCCGCCGAAGGAGGCACAGTTTCAAAAACACAGAAAGCTGTAAGCAGGAGAACAGGTTATTCGGAAAAGCTGGCCCGGTTACTTTGCCGTTCTCCATATGAATATGCATCTTTTCTGCAGGTGTGGAAGATAACAGGCCGTGATAAGAATTTTAAAATGCAGTTTTACCCCAGCCTGGCTTATATCCCTGTTTTTATTTTTATCATTCTTTTCAGGAATTTCAAAGATATAGGAGCAAAGCTGGCTGCCCTGCCTGATAGCAATATGTTCTTATGGCTGTTATACCTGGGCATGTTTTCGGTAACGTTAAGCCTGTCGCTGATCAGTTATTATGAAAATCATACGGCTTCCTGGGTATACCAGGCAGCGCCCATCAGTAAGCCCGGCGAGCTGATCAACGGTGCAGTAAAGGCACTGCTTTCCAAGTTTTTCGTTCCCGTTTACCTTGTAATGAGTACCATGACATTGGTTATCTGGGGGTATAAAGCACTGGATGATATTGCACTGGTTGGATTCAATAGTATACTTATTTTTTATATCAGTGCATTAATGTCTACTCATTACCTGCCGTTTTCCCAGCAACCTAATGCCAAAGAGCAAAGCGGCAAATTTTTGACAGTAATATTGCGGCTGTTGTTGATTGGCATT
The DNA here is from genome assembly GCA_019316985.1 of Paraniabella defluvii. Lineage (GTDB taxonomy): Bacteria > Bacteroidota > Bacteroidia > Chitinophagales > Chitinophagaceae > Niabella > Niabella defluvii. Next base: position 6,105,153 of record CP079215.1, on the reverse strand, counting down.
CTGGTGGGTTTGCACTGGCTGGCTTTAAAAGTCAGCTGGCTTGTTGTGGCATTAATACCTGTATCTTTTGCCGCCTGCTGGTCGGTGCATCAACAGGTACAACTATTGCCCTGGAGAAAAATCGTTATATAAATCCGGATATTAATTATGTATCAATACAAAGCATTTTTATTTGACCTGAACGGTACTATGATCGACGATATGGAATATCATATCAAAGCCTGGTACCGGATACTCAACGGGCTTGGCGCCGGAATATCAATGGAAAAAGCCAAAGAAGAATGTTATGGAAAAAATCATGAGCTACTGGAACGTGTATTTCCCGGGAGGTTCTCATTCGATGAAAAGAATAAAATGAGTGTGGAAAAGGAACGGCAATACCAGGAGGCATTCAGGCCCCATTTGCAATTATTGGCAGGCCTCCCCAGGTACTGGAATACTATCACAAACAGGGCGTAAAAATGGCGATAGGCTCCGCCGCTATTATGTATAACATCGATTTTGTTTTAGACGGCCTGGGCATTCGCCATTATTTCGAGGCAATTGTTAGTGCCGATGACGTTGCGAACAGTAAGCCTGATCCTGAAACCTATTTAAAATGCGCATCATTGCTTGGCGTTCCCCTGAAAGCTGCCTGGTGTTTGAGGATGCACCCAAAGGCGTGGATGCCGCTGCCAATGCGGGCATGGATTGTTTTGTACTTACTACGATGCATCGTGAAGAAGAGTTTGGCCAGTCGAACATCATCGGGTTTGCTCCTGATTTTACAGATTTTACTAAAGAAGCGGCCAATATTTGCAGTTGATTTGCTCAATCGGTTGCGCACCGTTCTCTTTTTTCAATTAATTATCTTTCGGTAAATCATTGAACTATGAAGAGATTTTCAACCCTTGTAACTGCTATTATCGGTTTTTTATGGGCAGCGTCGGCCCAATCTGCTGCGGAGCTGGCCACCGTGTATAAAGACCTGGCTGTATTTGAAACGCCCATGGCTTTATCCCTGAAAAAGGGAATCAAAAACGGTAATCGACCAGCTGCAGAACGGGCAGGTAAAGGAAACAGCTTTGGCATTATGGAACAAATCTTACAATCCTGAATACCGTGTTGCAACTTATAAAGCATGGTTAACCCCACTACGCTCGGACAGCAATTAATGATCGGTGACGGGTACAGTAAGTATGAAGGAATGACCGGCATTTATCTGCCCGAAGGGAAGCATACCATCCTGGTAGACGGTATTGCTGAAGGCAGGGAAGTAGGATTGTTGGTGCCCAACTGGAACCGGAGGGCGCCGGAAGGCATTAAGCCGGATAAGGATCCTGCCGGTTGGGGAATTCATAAGCAACGCTTTGTTTTGCGCAATGGGGTTAACATCATACAGGTTAAAAATAACGGCGGATTAGCTTATGTAGATTATTATTCCGACGAACCTCAAAAGGAAAAACCTGTAACGGTACATTTTGTTTCGGGTAAAGTAAATGGCTATTTCGATGTGAGCAAAAGCAATAATACCGATTGGAATAAATTACTTGATAATGCGGTTTACCCGGTGATAGATGCCAGAGGAAGGCATATTCAGATTGCTTATCCTGTAGAAGCCTGTAAAAAATATGCTTACGGAAAAGGTGTGGAGTTGATCGCTAATTATGATTCGCTGGTATACAGGCAGCACCGTGTTTTGGGATTAATCAAATATAACCGGGTTCCCGAAAATCATATCCTGGCCAGGGTGAACTATAATTATTATATGTTCCGTGATGGAGATGGGGTTGCTTATATGGGTACCGACCCTGGTAATGCCATGGGGCTGGTAGTAGACCCTGCCCGAGTAATCAAGGGTGATCCCTGTTGGGGATTCAGCCACGAGGTAGGGCATGTGCATCAGCTTCGTCCTTATCTCAACTGGGGCGGATTAGGCGAAGTGAGTAATAATATTTTCTCCCTGTACGGAACTACTTCTTTTGGCAATAAAAGCCGTATCAGCGAACAAAAAAATTACCAGAAAGCGCGTGACAGCATTATTGCCCGCAAAATATGCTACCTGCAGGACAAAGATGTATTTAACCGGTTGATCCCATTTTGGCAGCTGCAGCTTTATTTTACAGGTGCAGGTAATAATCCTGATTTTTATCCCGACCTTTTTGAAGCTTTCCGCAAACAGGGAAATGCGGAACGTGCCGGCCAGCGTGGCCGCAGGGCTAATGGCGGATGGGGCGACAGAGGGAATAATCCTGCACCTTACCAGTTGAATTTTGTAAAGACCGCCTGCGAGGTAAGTAAAACCGATTTAACAGAGTTTTTTGATCAATACGGATTTTTCTATGTAGGGCAGTTTGAGTTTGGCGACTACGGTAATTACAAATACGAGTTGACACAGGAAATGGCCGATAAAACAAAGGCTGAGATCAAAGCCATGAATTTGCCCAAACCTAACGTGGATCTGACGAAACTGGAGGACTAATTGGTAATTTAATCTGCTAATAGCTGGAACGCAAAATACACTTTAATGCAGTGTTCCATGGTGACAAAAGAGGAGGCAACTGAGTTCAGTATCAATTTCCTTGAATTCGGTATTATAAAGCCTATTCGTTACTACATTTGCAGCTATGTCGATTAATGTACAGGCCTATCAGCAGCTGATAGCAGAATTAAGTCCGAAAAATATAAGCCTGGTAGCGGTTTCTAAAATAAAGCCGGTATCAGATATAAAGGCTTTATACGATTTAGGCCAACGCGATTTTGGCGAAAACTATGTGCAGGAACTGGTGGAGAAGCAATCTCAATTGCCCGGCGATATACGTTGGCATTTTATTGGCCACCTGCAGAGTAATAAGGTAAAATATATAGCGCCTTTCGTGCACCTGATACATGGGGTGGATAGCTTTAATTTATTAAAAGAAATTAATAAACAGGCGCTTAAAAATAATCGAATCATCGATTGCCTGCTGCAGGTGCATGTAGCGCAGGAAGAAACCAAGTTCGGTTTGGATGAAAGAGAGCTGAACGAGTTGTTATTACAGGTACCGGCACTTAAAAATGTAGCGTTGAAAGGGCTGATGGGCATGGCTAGTTTTAGTGATGATGATGCACTGGTACGCAATGAATTCCGTCAGTTAAAGCGGCTTTTTGATCATATGGGGCAACCCGGAATTTCTAACCTGAAACCTCAAATATTATCCATGGGTATGAGCGGCGATTATCAAATTGCTGTACAGGAGGGAAGCACTATGGTGCGTGTAGGAAGCCTGCTTTTTGGCGCAAGAATATAATCGGATCAGGTCAGCATAAAGCGCGCGTGCTTACAGCGCGCTATTCCCTGCGTTGACTGACCTCTGAGCCCGGGCCCGGCGATATTTTTTTCTTTCTTCAGTAAGAAAGCCTTATTTTACGCTGAATTGTTACAATGTACAAATCCCATGCGTAAACCATTTAAGTCCGGTTATGACGTAGTAATTATAGGGTCGGGTGTTGGCGGACTAACAGCCGGGGCATTATTAAGCAAGGCAGGACTTTCCGTTTGCATACTGGAGAAGGAGCCACATGTGGGCGGTTATCTTGCAGGGTTTCGCCGGAAGGATTTCAGGTTTGATACGGCTATTCATTGGTTAAATCAATGCGGACCTCAGGGCGTGGCAGGAAAAATATTTGCTATATTGGGTAAGGATCATCCTGTAGCCCCTCCGCAAAAGAGAATCAGGCGATATATCGGTAATGATCATGATTACCTGCTCACCCATAACCCCGAAGAACTAAAGGCAACCTGGATCAAAGAGTTTCCACACGAAAAAGAAGGGATCAAACGATTTTTTAAAGCGGCAAAAAAATAGGAGCTGCATTTAATGAATACAGTACCGTATTCCGTACAGAAGAAAGCATGGGCTTCTGGGAAAGGCTCAAAAATAAGCTGCCGCTTATAAAATTTGGTTCTGCCTTTATTCCTCACCTTGGTTATTCGGGCGAGGCAGGTATTACCAAAGGTTTAAACCGGTATTTCAAAGATAGGAAGCTTCACAACATATTTGCCGCAGATGGAGATGTTATAGGTTGCATGGTGCCTATAGCATGGGCATATTACGGCGATTTTCAATCACCGCCCAAAGGTGGCGGCCAGGTAATACCGGAGTGGCTGGTGCACCTGGTGAACTATTATCACAATGATATTTTTATTAACTGCAAGGTTGAAAAGATATTGATTGAAAAAGAAAAGGCAACAGGTGTGGTATTTACACATAAAGGTGCCCAACACCATATAGGAGCCAAACATGTTATTGCGGCCTGTGACGTAGAGACCTTATACAATAAAATGTTGCCTCCTCTGTACTTTCAGAAAAATTGAGAAGGAGAATACAGGAGGCCGATATTTACAGCAGTTCGTTAACGATTTCCATTGCATTGGATTGTCCTCCCGGTCAGCTCGGATTTAGTGAGGAGCTTATTCATATCAGCAGCGATACTGCAAGCATTGAAGAGCACTCAGGCGGAGATCCGTTAAAGAGTGAAATAGTGGTGCTTACCCCCTCCCTGCGGGACCAATCTCTGGCTCCCGACGGCTGCGGTACACTAACCATCTTTATGCCGGCCTATATGTCTTTTAAAGACGGGTGGTTTACAACAAAAGATGAGAACGGCGACTATATAAGAAATGAAGCCTATAAGCGCCTTAAAAACGAAATTGCCGAGGTTTTAATTGACCGGTTGAGTAAAATTATTGCCCCTGATTTACGGAACCATATTCTTTTTATGATGTAGCTACCCCCGTAACGCACTGGCGTTACACCGGCAATAAACAGGGCACTATGATGGGGCAAAACCCGGCCGGGAAAACATGAAGAACAAGGTAGCTCAGTATCGCACCCCATTTGTAACCTGCTGGTGGGAGGCCAGTGGGCAGAACTTGGAGGAGGAGTGCCTATAGCCGTGAAAGCGGGTACCAATGCGGCCCTGCTTGTTTTACAGAAAGAAAATAAGCAGGCTTTCAGGCTGCTGGCTGATTATATGGATGCTGCCATAACGGCCGATGAATTTCAAAATGCCGGTATATTTCTTTCTTATGATAACTCATGGAAGCCTAAGCTTACACCGGCAGAGAGAAAGCATAAATTAGAACCTGGTGTATAAAGCAACCTGAGCTACATTATTAACGGTATTGGTAGTAATGCCTTTTGCAAAAACATTCATATATCCTGCTTCCGCGTCAAATTTTTTAGAAAAGCGATACCCCGCAGCAATATAAGCCCGGTTCTGATCGAAGAAATGATTGTTGGTATTTTTTTGATGGTGAATATTGGCAAATACTTCATTCTGCAAAGCAGCAAATACTCCCTTGGTAAAGCCATTTTCAGAGCGCTTTAGCGGTTGAACATGCCTGAAAAAATAACGGAGTCTCTGCGCAAATACATGCTGGTTACCGGCCTTTTCAATAAAGCGTTGTTCCAGCCTGAAACGATGGCTAAGGTTCCCCGTAAAGGCTTTATGCGAAATAATATATTGTTCCCATATCCTGTGCTCGGTTAAAGTAGCTCCGTCCCGCGGTATAGTAGGGGTGTATAAATAGCCCAGGGTAGCATTTTGATCAGGCTTTATATAATAGGTTAGGCCCGGCCTCAATAATACACTCCGTACCCCATTCCAGTTATCATGGCTCCGTACCTGCACATCCAGGTGCAACCCCATTTTCATTGAATTTAGTGCTGTTCAAAAATAGAAACCACCCGGTTTGTTCTTGTGTGGTCTGGGCAGAAACCTGGCCGAAGGAAAAAAATGCAATGAAAAAAAAAGGTGGCAAATCGTTTGATCATTCGTTTTATGCTTGTGGTTGAATAGGAACAAATATAACGAGGGGAGCTAAAAATGTTTAACTTTAAGAAGGAATTGTTAACTATATGAAATTCATTTTTATCTGGCTCCTGATCGGGATTGCTTTTTTGCCTGTAAAAGAGAAAAGCCCGGTAATAACAGGCCTCAGCCCCTGGAGATGAAGGGCTGCTTAAAGACTACAATAAAGATATAACTATCGCCAACTGGAATATAGAATGGTTTGGCGATCCGTCAGGATTTCACGGAAATTTGAACGACCAGGAATTGAATGCAGGAAAGGTGTTGAATTACCTGGCTGCAGATTTATATGGTTTGTGCGAAATAGTAGATACTGCCCGCTTTGGCCGCATGATCAGGAACAACCTGGGGAGTGATTTCAGGTATGTCATCTCTTTTTTTTACCAATGGAGCCCAAAAGATGGCCTTTGTTTACAACCGGCATATTTTCAGAAATATATCCGTAAGACCTTTTATGGCGGTTAGTGGACCTGCCTATTATAATTTCGGCAACCGGTATCCCTACCTGCTTCGGGCTGAAGTGGCGGTTAACGGGGAGAAAGGAAATAAGCTTTGTTTTAATACATGCCAAAGCTGATAATGATCCTGCCAGCTACAATAGAAGACTTGGCGGTTCGCTGGAATTGAAGGATAGCCTGGATACATATTATGCCGGGAAAAATGTTATAATCCTGGGTGATTATAATGATAATTTTGACAAGAGTATTGTTACGGGAAAGCCATCTCCCTATCAGAATTTTTTAAATGACGCAGTAAGATATAATCCCATCACCCGGCCGTTAAACGTACCGGGAATCAGTCTTCACTGGGGTATGCCAATTCTGTTATCGACCAGCAAATTATAAGCAGCAGTATGAATAACTGGTATCTGTCGGCTTCTGCAAGAATAAGGACAGATGTTGTGCATGCTGTGCCGGCTTATACATCAGGCAATACGTCGGACCATTACCCCATTACTTCCATATACCGCATAAGGCCATAGTTTACATAACATTAATTGACCTCGTGTGCCGGCGGCATTTTATTTGTTCTCCATTGCCGGGCAGGCATGTCGTAAACAGCTCTTAATTTGTCGCTTTTTCACACAGTGAGTTAACGTGCGTTGAGGAATAAGTTTGTATTAAAATAAATGTATGGAAAACCTGAAAATTGAAGAAGATAAACATGTCATGGTCTGCCAGGCGAGGTCCTTTCCTGATGGTATAATGCCTGCTTTCCGACAATTGCACAGCCTGGTTCCGGATGCTTTTCAAAGAACTACTTATGGACTTTCGCGGCCCGAAGGCAGCATGGAAAATATTATCTACAAAGCTGCCGTGGATGAATCGTATGAGGGAGAAGGCCGGGAGTTAGGACTGGACATAATGGTTATACCTGCAGGCAATTATAAAAGCATCATTATAAAAGATTACAGGAAAAACCTTCTGCTATCGGGGCAGCCTTTACCCAGCTCTTATCCGTTCCTGATATTGATCCGGATGGTTTTTGTTTGGAAATCTATAAAGATAATAACGAGGTAGTATGTGCAGTACCTCTAAAACAATAAGCTACGAGCAGGATTGAATCTTTCCGGCGTTGACGCCAACTGGTTTACGTGTGATGAAGAATTGAATGATTCTCCGGGAAAGCCGGTCGTTTTTTAACATGCCAACCCGCGTATTTAAAATCAAACAGCGCTAAGAAGTTGAACTTTGGTGTTACTCAGTTGGCGGTAGTACCCGGTTGTTAAAAATAATTGAAGGCATTTTTTTCTTGTCAAATGGCAAGCAATGGCAATAGAATTGCTTACTACTTTTGAAAAGCAAGTTATATGAAATAGCTGTACAAAGCTTCATACCGGGGAGGATGATTATTTCAGGCTGTTCTCTGTCATTAAAAACATAAAAATAAACATATGAATAATAAAATATACCCTTGCATATGGATTGATAAAAACGGCAAAGAAGTAGCCGGCTATTATCAAAGCATTTTCCCCAATACGCATATTACCGAAGATAATGGCCTGGTTCAGATGCTGAGCATCAACGGGCAGAATCTGATGTTGCTGAGTGCCGGTCCTCAGTTTAAGCCGAATGCTTCTATTTCTTTTTTAATAGCCAATGAAGATGAACAGGAAACGGAACGCCTGTTTAAAGAATTGTCTGCAGAGGGAATTGTATTGATGCCGCTGGATAGCTACCCCTTTAGCAGTAAATATGGCTGGGTACGCGACCGGTATGGCGTTACCTGGCAATTGTATACAGGCGAAAAGGGCAATACCGACCAGTATTTTGTTCCTACGCTTATGTTCGTTAACGAGCAAAACGGGCGGGCTAAAGAAGCAATTGAATTGTATACCAAGATTTTCCCGGGTTCTCAAACGGAAGGGATTATGGAGTATGATGGTAAAGAAGATACAAAGGGCAATGTACAACATGCACAATTCCATATCGATCATTTTACCATGGCTTGTATGGATAGCTCGCTTGAACACCAGTTTAATTTTGATGAAGGCATTTCCCTGGTAGTAATAACAGGCGATCAACAGGAAACTGACTATTACTGGAATAACCTGATAAAGGATGGCGGTACGGAAAGTATGTGTGGCTGGCTGAAAGACAAGTTTGGCGTAAGCTGGCAGATCGTACCTCAGAAATTAATGATACTGATGAATCAGGATGACAGGGATAAAGCAAAAAAAGTTACCGACGCTTTAATGCAGATGCGAAAAATAGACATTGATAAGTTGAGCGCTATTGCAGCATCCTAAGCAGTATGTCGGCGTCAGTAGCTATAGTTGCAATTTGTTGAACTATTAAATATACATATATGAAAGACCTTAATTTTTCCATTATTATAAGCGCCCCGCCTGAAAAAGTATGGGAATGCCTTTGGAATGATGATACTTACCGTAAATGGACCGCTCCTTTCAATCCTGGTTCTTATATGGAGAGCGATTGGAAGGTGGGTGGTAAAACCTTGTTTCTGGATGCTGAAAGAAGCGGCATGCTTTCTACAATTAAAAAGCTTGAGCCCCCAGGCTTGTTGAGTTTTCCCATTACGGAGAATTGAATAAAGGGGTAGAAGACACAACCAGTGAGCGTGTAAAAGCTTATGCCGGCGCTGTCGAACGATATGAATTGTTGCCCGATGATAAGGGTACCTTGTTAAAAGTGTTGGTACAAACTACTGATGAGTATGAGCAAATGATGAATGATGGTTTTACTAAGAGCTTGCAGGAGTTAAAGGAGTTGGCCGAGCAAACTGATAGTCCGGTCAATACAAAGCATGATTATAATTAACTTTTAAAATATAAAAACTAATACTTTATGGCATTTAAATTAAATCCTTACCTCAATTTTGACGGTAACGCTGAAGCAGCTTTTAACTTTTACAAGTCCGTTTTTGGTGGAGAATTTGCGGGTGGTATTATGAAGATGAGCAGTGCGCCGGGTACCGAAAATCTTCCTGACGATGAAAAGGAACGGGTCATGCACGTTTCTTTACCGCTTAATAACGGACAAACCCTGATGGCTTCTGATATCGTGCCCTCTATGGGGCATAAATTAACCCAGGGTAATAACGTTTATTTGTCGTTACATCCCGATAGTAAAGAGGAAGCGGATCGATTATTCAATGCTTTGGCCGAAGGCGGTAATGTGGAAATGCCTATGGCTGATCAATTCTGGGAGATTATTTCGGTTCTCTGGTAGACAAATTTGGTATAGGCTGGATGGTGAACTATAATCCCAATTTTTAGCCTGCTGGTAATCAATTAACAACCGTTTTAACAATCCAAGCCTGCTGCAATTGGGCAACAGGCTTTTTGCTGGCATGTTTTTAGTTGCCATAATCAAAATAACAATAGTACTCACCTGTAAATCCTTTATCATGTTTGATACTAAAGAAAAAGAGCTGGTACTGGAGGCAAAAACACTTCAGCTGGCAATTCCTCAATACCGCATGCATACGCAACTCTTTGATAATGCTATTGAAAATATTTCAGGCTTTGATGCTTTGAAACGAATTAATGATGTTACCAATCATTTTGTATGGATGGCCGGTAATATGGTAAATACCCGGTACTGGCTGGCTAATATACTTGGAGTAGAAGATACCGACCCGAACGATGAATTATTTAAAGATGCGAGAGCATTAGACCCCAAGGCCAATTATCCCGAACTGGGGATCTGAAAAAACAGTGGCATAAAATATCTTCGCAGTTATATAATATGCTATACCGTGTAACAGACGAAGAACTGGCACAACCTTACAATTTTGGTATGGGTGTTGACTTTGTCGAAGAAAATAAACTGAATATGGTTGGGATGTGCCTCGACAGGGAGAGCTATTTGCTGGGGCAGATGGGATTGATGCGACGGGCTTTAGGTTATGAAGGGATGAAGTATGATATGAATGCGGATATATCCTATTAACATTTTATTATTTATTTCGTTAAAGCCTGAACAAAAGTTCAGGCTTTTTTGATAATAACTTTTTTTAAAAGAATAATATTTAGTATTGTGCTAAATACGACTAATTGCTTATGAAGTTTGCTATGCCTAGAGCTTCGGAGAAGAGAATGGTGGTTGCTTTCCTATTGTTGTTTTCCTATTAGCTGGTATTGCCGGCAGCGGGCAGGTGACGGCTAAAAGTCCTGATATGTTGGGAGAAGATGAAAGGCATTGTGCGGGACTCAGCATACAATTTTGTTTTAAGTAATGCGACTGTGGCTGTGTACAAGGATGCAGATTCGAGTTTGCTGCAATTTGGAACGCCTAATAAGTTTGGCGAGTTTAGCATAAAATCTTTACCCGTAGATATTCCGTTGCGTACCATTATTACGCATGTAGGGTATAAGCCATTTTATAAAAAGCTAGTGTTACCTACATCTGCTGCCAGTCAGGATCTGGGAAGCATCAATATGTACATAATGTCTGACAAAGATAGCGGGGCCTTAGATGAAGTGATTGTTACGGCAATTGCACCGATGCGTATGAATGGTGATACACTTGAGTTTAATGCCGATGCGTTTCGGCTTGATAGTAATGCCACTACCGAAGACCTGATGAGAAGGCTACCTGGATTTACAGTTTGGGGCGACGGCGATATAACCTATAACGGGAAAAAAATAAGTTCGATACTGGTAAATGGAAAACCTTTTTTGGGTGGCGATTTTTCGGTGATTACTCAAAATCTCCCGAAAAATTCTGTTGATAAGGTACAATTATACCAACAGAAGAACGAGAGTAACCCCTTAGATTCGACAATGAATGCCAATATTAAATTAAAGAAAGAAGTAGATGTAGGGCATTTTGGCAAACTTTCCGGCGGGTTAGGCACGAATAAACGATACGCAGCAGATGGTATGTTAGGCTATTTTAATAAAAAAATGCAATTGAGTATTGTGGCTGCCGGAAATAACGTAAATAAAGTGGCAAGCGATGTGCATGCATTAATAAAAAGCAGCACTTTCAAAGGAGTGGGAGCTGCAATTGACTACCAGCCGGATTTTCGCATGCAGGGTTTAAATAAGCCTTTCGCTGCGGGCGCCACTTTTCAATATGATTTTCTGCCTGAGGTAAACTATTATAATGCTAACAGTTTAACAGCTGATTATTTTCTAAATCGTAACAACGTTTTTACGGGTAGAAATACATTTACCAACACTCTCTTGGGCGTGGATAGTATACTGAAGCAAAATAGCTCTTCAACTAATACAGGTATTTCCACCAACCAAAGAGGCAGTATAGACTATGAACGAAATACGCAACTTTTCAGGTTTTCAGCTCACGCCAATGTAGCCGTTGATGACAATCAATCATTTATTCTGTCTCAATCGGAGCAGGAGCGCACAGGGCTCGGACTGGTTAGTACCAATAATGCTTCCAATGAAAGCAGCGGTACGAACAGGTCTTATAATCTAACGTTAGACTTTGAAAAGGAAGACCCGGATCGTTATACCAGGGACAGAAGATTTATCAATACCTATTCTATATCGTACGATTTGAATATCTCGGATAACAACGGTAGCAGTATGCGAACAACCAGTTTCAGATCCACCCTTGAACCTGCTGCCGACAGAGATTATAGCAGGTTTTATGAACAACAGGATGCACTTTCTGTAAGCAATCATATCTATGTGAAGTATCCTAATATAAAGAAGCTTTTATTGGGTAAGCTACGCCTCGGCGACATCCGTATAGAAGCAGCCGCAGACTTGTTTCTGACTAACAATGGGTATAATGACAGGGTGCTTGATCTCGATACGGCTACCAGGCAATTCAGGCTCAATACTTATCTTACTAACACCCGGGATCAGGAGGTCTTTAATTTACTTCCGGCGCTCATTATCTCCAAATCCTTCTGGAAAAGATTGAGTAACAGGTACTCCAAGTATATAAACCTGTCAGCCAGTGCTAAAAGCCAACATTATAATTTTCGACATTCAGCTGATCAGGCTTTTCAAAATATAAACTATAGTTATAATAAATTTATACCGCTGGCCTCGGTATCATACAATAATAGCCAATACGGTGCATTCGATCTTTCTACCAGTTTACAATACAGTACTAAAGTCAATTACCCACAGATAAACCAGCTGGCACCGCTGATAGATAGTTCAAATGTGTTGTATCTGCCTATGCAAAGCCCAAACTTACAGCCGCAGCGGGATCATACCATTTCCTGGAATTACAGTTATACAGGCCGGACAAAAAATCCTTTGATCTGGAGCATTAATGCAAGCATAGGGAAAGTAAATAGCTTTATTACAGATAGCATAGTTTATGACGACGTAGGAAGACGTAAAGTGTACCAGGTGAATATGGATGGACGACAATTTTTGAATGGTAGCGGCTCAATCAGGAAATCTTATCAAAAGGGAAAAAATAATACCTATCAGGTGGGCCTGCAAACAAGCTATACGCTTAATCGTAATCCGAACTATATCAACAATGTTTATAATATATCAAAAGCGTTAAGCAGTGATTCTAAATTTAATGTCGATTATGCATTTAGGGACCTGATAACAGCAAAGTTTGAGCAAGGACTCAATTTGTACCGCTCAAAACAAAAAGGGTTCAATAATAACTCACTTGCAAGTCAAACCCTCTCTACTATGTTTAGTGGAAGTTTGCAATTGCCCAGGAATCTGAACTGGAGTTCTAATATTACTTTTAACCGCGCCAGGGCCAATGGACTGGATGCAATAAACTTTGCCATATGGAATGCTAACGTCACCTATCGCTTTTTAAAAGGCAACAGGGGAAGTAAGGTTTTCCGCGCTGGATTTGCTGCGTCAAAATAAGGCCGTTATCAACTCGGTAAGCGGCAATACCCAGAGCTTTGGATACGTGAATGTACTTCAGCAATATTATATGATTACCTTGTCTTATTTTCCAAGAAAGTTCGGCAGGTAATTATCAAACGAATTAAAACTAATAATGAAAAAAAGGATTATAACCGGGGTGCTGCTAATTATGGTTGTTCAATTCTATTCGAAGGCACAGGATGTTCCCAAACTTCGCATAGACCCGGCCGAGGCATATGGGGCGTGGTTTCGGATTATTTTGACGAGGTAAGCTATATCCCCTTCAAACAACAAAGGAAAGCCTGTTTGGTACCATTGGCGGCTTTATTATTTCAGACAGCAGTTTTGTTATCTCTGATTTTGATACTCATTGTGTTCTGTTCTTTAAATTGGACGGCAGCTACATTACGAAAGTAAAGTTTAAGAATGACGATTATCCTAATGTTTCCCTGGAAGGCAGTTCAAAAGAATCTTAGTGTCTGTTTACAATAGTCAGACACAAAAGGCGGTAATGCTGTATTATAGTTTGACCGGAACGCGTATGCCTGATCATCTTTCTATTAAATCGGATGAGAAAACCACGGGCATGCGTTCTTTAGGTGACGATTATTATTTAAGTCTCACCGGATGCTATTATCCGGCTGGGAAAACACCTGTAGATAGCTTGCGCTATGCCATTTCGATTTATAAAAAGATCAGCTCTATAAAAGATTTTTGCCTTTTAACGAAGCCGCAACGCCCTGTATATGTGCTTTGGGCTACTGGCCCAATATTACTTCTACCGATAATGACAGCGTGGTATATGCCGCTACTCCTTTTGATAATAGCATCTATAGAGTAACCAAAGACACTATACGGAAAATCTATACCGCGGTTTTCCTTTCGACCGCACTTTGTCAAAGTCGCTAATTGAAACAAAGGAGCCGAAACGTATTGATAGCTTGAGAAATAACATATATAAAATGGAGCATATTATTTCCGGCCTTAGTAATATTTATTTTGTAAACAATTTACTGCTATGCAAGATTGATCAGCGTAGTTACACCTGGACGGATGGTACCGAAGCTTCAAAACAATACAACCTCATTTATAATCTCAAAAGTGGTAGGCTGACCTCGCTTGAGCGGATTACTCCAGATGAGAAAAGCTTTTTCTGCCTTTAATCAGCGGGTTTTATATGAGTATAAGAGGATTGGAATACCATAATGGATATTTTTATGGAAATGTGCCTTCTTTGCAAATGTTCACTGCAAAAGAAAGCACAAAAGATAAAAAACCGAAATATCCGGCGGTTTTGGAGCACTACTTTAATACTGAGAACCGTAAATCTAATCCTGTAATAGTGCAGATGAAGCTAAAACAATTGTAGTTACGACCAGGCTCCCCAGTCAACGTTCACCTCAATATCCGGGTGAAGGCTTTTGGCTACAGGGCAGGTATGTCCAGTATTCTTTAGTATAGTAATAGTTTTGTCGTCGATAGAAGCCAGATTCCCGGGTATATGAAATTTTAGATCAATGCCGCTTACGCGCCTCGGTTCTGCGGCCATTTTCTTCAGCACTTCCACTTTAATATCGTTGAGATCAAAATTCATCGTTCGTGCTTTAATACCCATAACTGTAACCATGCAGGTAGCGAGGCTGGTTGCCAGCAGATCGGTTGGAGAGAATCTTTCACCTTTCCCGTTGTTATCAACCGGAGCGTCTGTTTCAAAATTCGAACCGCTCTTTAAGTGTGTACAGGTAGTGCGCAAATCACCATTATAAATTACTTCCGATGTCATGTGTCAATTTTTGATAAAGATAGGGCTTCCTGCTTTTAAAAATTAGCGTGATAAGAGGTTAATCTTGTAGCTATTACCTTTAAAGCTATACATGGAGTTACTCTAAAGAGCTTATCCAACTTAAAACATAGGCTGCAACCTGTTCCCAGCCTGGTTCACCGGCTGTAAAATGGCTGCGTCCTTCAAAATGTTTGTAGTTCACCCTACCGTCGGGATCTTTGTATTTTGCTGCAATTTTTTTGGTAAAGGATGATGGAAAAATAGTGTCTTTACCGCCCCGATAAATAATAAAGGCGCATGGGGTTTTGAAAAATCAACTTTGGCAAAAGAAGTTAACAAGGTGTCCCTGGCTATTTTCCGGCTTTCAGGAACTGCAACAATTTCATATAACTGATCGCTGTCAGACTTATTGTAGTTATTGAAAAAATGGCGATGGTACCACTCTTTGCTACCTGTAAAGGCGCTGTTTCCTTTAAAAGGGTTCACAACCGGCCAAACGGCTTTTATGGTGGCCCATGGTGCCCAAACATTTTTGGGAGGCGCGCCGTCTATGCTAACCCCTGCTATAGCTTTATCCATTTCAACCAGTTTCTGTACCACAAGGCCCGCCAGTGAATGACCGATAACAATAGGTTTTTCGGGTAAACCGTCTATTAAGTGGGCGATATTGTTTACCATCTTTTAAAGCTGGTTTGCACCAGCTTGGGGTGAATGCTATTTCTTAAATCAGCAGGCTTACCTTCATGACCAGGATTAACTGGTGTATGTACCGTATAACCTTGGGCTTCAAAATAGGTTTTCCAGTCGGCCCAGGTGCTGCTGTTTACAAATAACCCATGGATCAGTACAATGTGCTTTGTGTTCATGACCTTACATTTTAGTTTTTTTGAATGATTTGATAACACAAAGCTCGCTCGACAAAATCCCAAAAACTTTAACCTGGGTTAAAATCGTATTATTTGCCCAAAATCCTTTTCCGGATGCGGCTCAGCGACGGGCCCTGTATGCCCAGGTAGGAAGAAATATGGTACAGCGGAATATTGTTGAAGATATCCGGGTGGTTTGTGATAAGATCGAGGTATCGCTGTTCGGGCGATTTAAAGAGAAAGCTTTCGGTTCGCTCCATAGAGATATTAAAGGCTTCCTGCGCCAGCAACCGGCCAAATCGCTCCCAGGCGTGAGACTGTTGGTATAGCTTCTGTAAATCTAGAAAATGAATACATAAAACTTCGGCGTCGGTCATCGCCTGGGTATGATAATCGCAGGGAATTTGTTGTATAAAGCTTTTAAAAGAAACTACAAATTGGTTGCCGGAGTAGAGAAAACATTTTTATCCTCTCCGGTTTTTTCGTCAATTACATACGAGCGGAATACGCCCTTCTTTATAAAACCCAGGTATTTGCAAACCGACCGGTGTTCATTATAGAAGTCCCATTTTTTAAAAGTTTCATTTTTCCAGTAAGGGAGCGATTTTTCAAATTCTTCTCCCGGTAAACCAGCAAATTGTTTGAAGGCTAATGCCAGTAATTCAAAATCTGTCATAGCAAAAAGTTTGGATGAGGGTGTTTTCTTGTAAAGCTAAGCAGCTTTTAATTAGGATGCAACGCTAATCATTAATTTTCGGGTCGTGATTTAGGAAATACGAATAATTAATGAGAATTGCTTTAAAGAGGTTGATCCGGATGTATTTAGAAGCGCAGCCCAATCTATTATTTTCAGGAGGGTAGATATGGAAGATAAGACCGGAATGAAATATAGCCGTATGCCTGCTTGAACAAAGGTGTGAATGTTGGTTTCTATTTTAACGGGTAATCAAAATCGCGATAGCAACGTGCGCCGGTTGTAAAATCGTTTTTATTTTGATGAGTTATTTTTATACCACAAAATCAACTCACAACCGGAAACAGAAAAAGAGGAATCTTCCTTCGCAGGCGACTCCTCTTTTATCGGTTAATTGCTTGGCTGGTATCAGTTAGTCCGTTAACCTATTTTAAAACCAATGTCTAGAACGCAGCAGCATATTCTTTAGCAAAGTTTTCCAGCCTGGTAGTGCCTGTTACCGGGGCTGCTGTTTGTAAGAAATCCTGCTGAATAGCGCCATTTCTTATACTTGCTCCCATTGAAGTATACAAGCCGGCTATTTCTTGCGGCACGCCGGCCTGCACCATGCCCTGCAAAGCTTCTTCATCGGTGAAAGCTACCCAGGGTAATTCTGGTTTGCCAATTGCTGTGCCAATTGTTGAAGCAACGTCTGCAGCAGAGCGATAATCGCTTACAATATAACGCACTTTATTACCTGCTGCTGGTTGCTGCAATTCTTCAGCCGCTGCTACCGCAATATCAGCCGGGTGAACCAGTGGTATCAAAGTAGTTGCCGGGAAATTGGAACCTATGATGCCTGCATTTTTAATAAGTGGCACATCATTGTAATAGTTCGTATAAAAATAGCCAGCACGCAGGAAGGTTACAGAAACGCCTTCGAGTTGGTTATAGATCTGTTCAATATGGTATAATCCTTCGATAGGACCGGTACCTGTGGGTACATCTGCCCCAATACTACTTAACATTACTACTTTTTTAACACCTGAAGCAGTAATCGCTGCTGCCAATGCCTTGCCGGCATTGGCGGTGTTTTCAATAATGTTACTGCCGCCCAGGTTAGGAGGTGTCATGGCGAAAACGGCATCTGCTCCTGAAAAGGCATCTGTAAGAAATCCGGTATCACTCACCGAACCAATAGCGGCTTTAGCACCTAATGCTTCTATATCTTTCCTACGTTCAGCATGGCTGCTGATAGCGGTTACTTCGTGACCGGCACCGGTAAGTAAGGGAACTAATTTTTTACCGATATTTCCTAAAGATCCTGTTACTGTAATTTTCATTTGTCTATTTTTTAGAATTAATTTTTTTGTTTGATAAGGCAAAGGTAATTTTGTACTTACTTTTATACAAGTACTTACCCTAAAGTATGTATTATGACGGCAATAAAGAAAACATCAACCATACAGGAGAATAAACAGATCGCGCTGGATTTATGCCCCGTAACCTATGTTATGGAAAAGATAGGGGCTATTGGAAACCGATCATCCTTTACCATTTATCCAAACAACCTAAACGATATAGCGAGGTAAAGCGCGCCATCCCGGCTATTACCGAAAAGGTACTGATACAACACCTGAAGCAACTGGAAGAAGATGGTTTGGTTATAAGGAGTCGAAGCCGGTGGTACCCCTTTTGTAACGTATAGCCTGAGTACGGCGGGTAGGGGATTAATACCTGTAATCAACGCAATGGCCAAATGGGCGATTAAGGAGCGGCAGGGCGCATTTGTATAAAACAAAAGCGTGATAAGAGGCTTCTCATCACGCTTTTGGCTATTGTAGCAGTATATTACCTGGCCGGCTTGGCCGACATATAAAATACCAGCTCACCACCAGCTATTAATTTACTATGGTCAATGGCTGTGCCTTTTACCGGTATACCGTTGAAAGTTACTTTTGACACATATACATTTTTATCTGACTGGTTCCTGGTGTCTACCGTTAATGTATTTCCATTCTCTAAACGGATCACGGCTTTCTTTACCGCCGGGCTTCCCAGCTGGTAGGTTTCGCTGCCGGGAGCAAAAGGGTAGAGGCCTAATGCGGTGAAAATATACCAGGCGCTCATCTGCCCACAGTCGTCATTGCCGCCTAAACCATCGATGGCTGCCTTATATTGTTTTTTAAGGATCATGCGTACACGCTCCTGCGTTTTCCAGGGTTGACTGGTGAAATTGTACAGGTAGGCCACATGGTGCGACGGCTCGTTGCCATGTACATAATTACCAATGATCCCCTCGCGGGTGATATCTTCTGTGTGCGCAAAGAATTCATCGGGTAAATGCATAGTAAATAAAGAGTCCAAATGCGGTAAGAATTTTTGTCGCCGCCCATTGCTTCAATCATGCCCTGGGGATCATGCGGAACAAACAGGCTGAAATTCCAGGCGTTGCCTTCAATAAAGCCCTGGCCATGCGTTGAGAGTATATCAAATTCTTTTTTAAAGCTGCCATTACTGAGCTTCGGGCGCATATAGCCAATTGAAGCATCATATACATTTTTCCAGTTCTGCGATCTTTTGATAAAGGTTTCATACACATCATTCCTGCCGAGCTTTTTAGCTGCCATGGCAATGCTCCAGTCATCAAATGCATATTCGAGCGTGGTAGAAACCGAGTTGCCGCGCCTGTCGTCAGGAATATACCCGAGACGGATATAATCTTCCAGCCCATC
Source organism: Paraniabella defluvii (assembly GCA_019316985.1). GTDB lineage: Bacteria > Bacteroidota > Bacteroidia > Chitinophagales > Chitinophagaceae > Niabella > Niabella defluvii. Next base: position 6,085,970 of record CP079215.1, on the reverse strand, counting down.
ATAATACTTTACGTTGGCTGTAGCGATACAGGCATCCAGGGCTTTGTTATAATCAAACCCTTTGATGCCCTTAACAATAGCATCCGCTATTACCGGCACCGCATGGTAACCGCTCATACACCAGTTTTCGTTGGCATAATGGCTCCATACCGGCAACATTTTATGCGCGCTTTGTAGCTGGTGTGCCAGCATACTTTGTATCATATCGCTGTTGCGTTGAGGTTGCACCAGGTTGAAGAAGGGGTGTAGTGTTCTGTAAGTGTCCCAAAGTGAAAACGTAGTGTAATTGGTGAAGTTATCGGCTGTATGAACGTTCTGATCTAATCCTTTATATTGACCGTTCAGGTCACTGTAAACAGTGGGGCCAAGAAACGTATGATACATAGCAGTGTAAAAGTTGATCATGTCTTCTTTATTCAAAGCCTCTACCTGTATCTTATTCAACTCCCGGTTCCATTGTTGCTGTCCTTTTACTTTTATAGCCATAAAGTCCCATGAAGGGGTTTCGGTGCGAAGATTTTCCAGAGCGTTCACCGTGCTAACCGGGGATAAGGCGAACTTTATTTTAATTTTTTCATCCTGCGTTGTTTTAAAATTAAAATAGGCCCGCAGGTTTTGCCCTATCATTTCCGGAAAATTCTGGCTCAAATTAAACCGGCGCCAGAAGCCCTGGTAGACCTGCTTTTTAAACTGGGCATATCCATAGCTTTCAATGGGCTTAGAGAACGTCATCGCAAAATACACCGTACGTGTTTTTGCCCAGCCATGCGTTTGTTTGTAACCTGTAATTAAAGTATCGTTTTCCACCCTTACAAAGGTCCAGGTGTTTTTATCATCATAATTATAAATACCATGCATCAGGTCGAGGATAATATGCGCATCATCCGATTTAGGAAAAGTATACTGGTGCACACCCACACGGGTAGAAGCAGTCATTTCAGCCAGTATGTTTTGATCATCCAGTTTTACTTTATAATAGTTGGGCTCTGCTACTTCGGTGGTATGGCTGAACCGGCTCCTGTAACCAGTTTCAGGCTTATCTGCGGTTCCGGGGTTCAACTGTAGTTTACCGGTGGTGGGCATGATCAGGAAATCGCCCAGGTCGGAGTGACCTGTTCCGCTGAAATGTGTATGGCTGAAGCCTACAATGGTTGGATCGTCGTACTGGTAACCTGCGCAATAACGGTAAGCAGTACCGGTGTACTTCCGTCGGGGCCTGCGTAGGGAATAGTATCGGTGTCAGGACTTAACTGCACAGCGCCAAAAGGAACCGTTGCTCCCGGATAAGTATGTCCCATTTTTGCAGTGCCAATCAATGGATTCACGTATTGAATCAGGTTGTTGTTTTGGGCCTGCAGTGTACCACCAACCAAAAGGGCGGTTATAGACAGTTTAAATACTTTATAGCTCATTTTTGTTAAATATCGCAGTTCTTATTGCCTCTTTTTGAGTTTTAGATAGCCGGATTTTTTTATAAAGATCCCAGAGCTCATCTACCGTTTTACCGGTTTCCTTTGCCCAGAAATCTTTGGTATATGTTTTTGTACGCATAGCATGATCCAGTTTCTGAACCAGCTTTTTATTATAATTTTTTTCGATCCATACAAAGAACCTTGCAGTGATCCGATAAGCATTAGTATAATGATGTTTATCAGTCAGTGCCGGTAAACTCCAGTTTGAGGCAGCATTGTTCACGCCCAGCTTATAACGTACATAGTCTGCTACGCCCTCTGTAACCCATCCCGGCCCGGCCCAACCAGGGTAGCTTTGCACAATGTGCATCGCTTCATGTGTTACTACGTCCAGGTCCTCGGGGTTCTTGATCATCCATTCGGGGTTTACTTTGATTACACCGCCCGACGCCGCTGCAACGGCGGTATATTCTGGGTCGATTACAAAAGTGACCAACTTGCGGGTGTTCTTATTGTAAAGCTTTGCCTCCTGCGGATATACTTTGAAAAATGTCTCGATCATCCGATCGCCTGTCTTTGGATCGAACTTTTCTGACTTATTAATAAAAACGATAGTGAATTTTTTTCTTTTAATCGTATCGTTACTGATGGCACCGGTAAGGTCCACATCTTCCCAGCTCCTTTTTTGAGCATGAACATCAGTATAAGTAGCTATCAAAGCAACGATGCCAATTCCGGCGATTATTTTTTTCATCTGCTTTTCGTGTTTTATGAGTGAGAATCAACAGCCCGGGTCAGACTGCTGGTGTATATTATTGTTTAAACGGTATAGTTATTTTGATTGAGGATCGGTTGATAAAGAGTAAGGAAAATCGGCTTCTTTAATTCCCTTAAGCCTATTAGGAGTGTTGCTCATGGTGAAGTCTAATTTAGCGCCTTTCTGCAGATCAAAATGGCTGATCCAGTTTTTGGTATAATTGGCGCCATTGAATTTGAGTGCATCTACATAACGGTTGTTCTTGCTGTTGTTATTAGAAGTTATGATCACCTGCTTACCATTCTCCAGCGTAACCGTTATCTTATCAAATAAAGGAGACCCTAAAACGTATTGATCAGTAGCGGGACATACAGGATAAAATCCCATAGCGGAGAAAACATACCAGGCAGATGTCTGGCCATTGTCTTCATCGCCGCAATACCCGTCAGGTGTTGCAAAATAGAGCTTGTCCATAACTTCACGGCTCCAGTATTGCGTTTTCCAGGGTTCGCCGGCATAGTTGTATAAATAGATCATATGCTGAATGGGCTGATTACCGTGAGCATATTGTCCCATATTCATGATCTGCATTTCCCTGATCTCATGTATAACGCCTCCGTAATACGAGTCATCGAAAGTAGGAGGCATAATGAAAACGGAGTCCAGCATTGTTACAAAGTTTTTTTGCCACCCATCAATTGCATCAAACCATTAATATCATGGAACACGCTCCAGGAGTAATGCCAGCTGTTACCCTCAGTAAATGCATCGCCCCATTTTTGAGGATTAAATGGTTTTTGAAACTGGCCGTCTTTATTTTTACCGCGCATTAGCTTATGTTCTGCATCAAACAGTTTTTTATAGTTGAGGCTACGCTTTCTGTACAGCTCTATTTCTTCTTTAGGCCGGTTTAAAGCTTTTGCTAACTGGTAAATGGAAAAGTCATCATAAGCGTATTCTAAGGTACGTGCAGCATTTTCATTGATGCCTACATCGTAGGGCACATAGCCCAGTTCATTGTAATAATTTACTCCTTTTCGTCCTACCGCTGTTATCGGGCCCTCATTGTTAGCGTCATGTTGCAGCGCTTTATAGAGCGTTTGTATATCGTAGCCCCGGCCACCTTTGATATAGGCATCTGCTACAACAGATGCTGAATTGTTGCCGATCATAATATCAGCGTAACCCGGGCTGCTCCATTCGGGCAGGAAGCCGCCTTCTTTGTAATCATTAATCAGGCCTTCCTGCATTTCTTTATTGATAGAAGGGAAGGCAAAGTTTAGGAAGGGATAGAGTGCGCGAAAAGTGTCCCAAAACCGGTACCGGCAAACATATAGCCGGGCAATACCTCGCCGGTATAAGGGCTGTAATGCATTATTTTTCCTTTAGCGTCAATTTCATACAGTTTGTTAGGGAAGAATACCATCCTGTATAGGCAGGAGTAGAAGGTACGTAGCTGATCAGTATTTTTGCTTTCAGCTTTGATAGTACCCAGGGTTTTGTTCCAGGTATTACGGCCGGCTGCAGCTACCTGGTCGAAGTTCCTGTTGCCAATTTCTTTCAGGTTGATTTCGGCCTGTTCCTGGCTGATAAAAGAAGAAGCTACCCTGGCCTGTATTTTTTCTCCTCTTTTAGATACCGCAAAGCCAACGATTGCTCCGCTGTTTTTTTGTTCCAATAGTTTTAAAGATCCCCTGGTAATATCCTTGTCTACCCATGTGCCGGTGCTGGTAAAGGGCCGGTCGAACTGGATCACGAAATAGTTTTTAAAGTTCTTTAATCTACCACGCGCATATTTGGTGGTATAGCCAATGATTTTATTTTGTGAAGGAATGATCTCTACATAAGACTCTTTGTCGAAGGCATCGATCACTACGAAAGCGCTATCGGTTTTTGGAAAGGTAAACCGAAAATAGGCGGCTCTTTCTGTAGGCGTTATTTCGGTGGTTACATCGTGGTCGGCCAGGTAAACGCTATAATAGTATGGCTTCGCAATTTCTGCTTTATGAGAAAACCAGCTGGCTCTTCCGTCCTGGTCTGCTACCGCTTTACCTGTAACAGGCATAATAGAAAACATACCATAGTCATTCATCCAAGGTGAGGGCTGGTGGGTTTGTTTAAACCCTCTTATTTTGTCAGAAGCATAAGTGTATTGCCAGCCATTGCCGTTGTTGCCGGTTTGCGGTGTCCATAAATTCATACCCCAGGGCAAACCTATAGCGGGGTAAGTGTTGCCGTTGGAAAGGCTTCCTTTGAGTCGGTACCCATTAATGGGTTTACATAGTCTACCAGTTCTGTTGGATGACTATTGCTCTGAGCCAGCGCGTATATTGAAAACACGCAGGAAACAAGAGGCAGTAGGATTTTTTTCATTTTTACTTGATTTCTTGAGAACTAAATTTTTTCATTATAGATGCCTACTTCAGCGATAGACACTTGTTGGCGGGCCTTCAAAATATGTATTCTGATCTTCGAGCCGGTTACAGGAGAGAACCGATGTACTTTGACGTTTTTGGTGATGTCGCCATTTACCACCGTTTTCCAGTTGCCATTCGAAAAGTATTCGATACGATATTGATTGATGTTCGAATGAGTTTCTGTAATAGATAGGGCATTGAATGCCGTGGCCTTTTTCAAATCGATTTCATACCAGGGTTCTTTACTGTAGGATTGAGACCCATGATGTGCTGTAGCGATCATCGTTGGCAAAATCCATTATGTTCATATCATCACTCCAGCTGGAGTTACTAGGCTTTCTTGTAGCGAGGTTATGAGAGATGATCGGTGCGTCTAACTTCGGTAAAGTATTAACAGGCCCTTTATTAAGCCATAGTTTTCCCACTTCTCTTAAGGAAGCCAGGGCGTTATCATCAATGAGCCCGTCTTTATTGGGCGCCACATTCAAAATGAAATTACAGTTAGCATTATTAAGCGGAATAATTAAATCGTTCACCAGTTTAGACGGTTCTTTTACGGGAGTAGTCGGAAAATCATCTTTCCAGAACCAGGAAGAATTAATAGGCAGGCAAGCCAGTGCAGGCATCCTGTTCTTGTCTTCCTGTACTTTTTGGCCGGCGCCCATTTCATAGGTTTTGATATCTGTATAGAACATCCCTTCAGCGGGATACTTGGCTCCGTTAAGATCCATTACCAGGCAGTCTGGTTGTAGCTTTTTATAAGCAGGTATACCTCTTCAAATGGAATATCATCATAGCTGATCCTCGACCAGGGCGCATCCCATCCGTCAATAATTAAAGCCTCTATTTTGCCATACCTGGTCAATAACTCGGTGATCTGGTCTTTAACCATTTTAATGTGAGCCGGTGTAATGGAGTTAGGTCTTAATTGGTGATGGGTATCTAAAATAGAGTAGTACAGCATTACCTTTAAGCCGGCTTTCCTGAAAGCTTCAGTAAATTCTTTTACTACATCGCGCTTCAGCGGGCTGTTCATTACATTATAGGGGTGGTTTTTGTATCCCAGATGCTAAAGCCGCTATGATGTTTGGTAGTAAGGCAACCATAACTCATATTGGCGCTTTTGGCTGCCTGAGCCCACTGGTTACAATCGAGTTTTGTCGGACTGAACAGGGAAGGGGAGGCCTCGGGGTCCGCCCAGTCCTGGTTCATGTAAGTAGGGATATTGAAATGTATAAACATTCCAAATCTCAGGTCAACAAAAGCCTGTTGCAACGATGGTAACCTGTTGTTGATGGTTTTCAATTGGGCCGAGGCGGTCTGTACTGTTTGTAAAAGAATGCAGGCCACCGCTAATAAAGTGCGTATCTTTTTTTTACCGTTTGTCATTACAAAATATGTTTAATCATATTGTTTGGTTGCTGTGAGTAACTATTACCTATCCTGTCTGCAATCGTTAGTACTACCTGAATAAGCAGATTGGTCTGCCAACAAATAAAAATAAAAATAGTTTTCCGGTTTTTTACCTAATAAACCTTGAACCAATTGTTAACGCACATTTAATGGTTTATTTATGCAATAATTGCCATTCAGAGAGCTGAATATCAGGGCTGCCGGCGGTTTCGGTGATACGCAACCGATAGTGTTTGTAGGCAACTGTGTTAGGAAAGTCGAATATTTTAATCTCGTTCCGGTATGTAAAGGAGTGATTTGTTTTGCTGTCCAATACCGTCCAGTTTAACTTATCCTGTGAACCTTCCATTACCCAGGCTTTGGGATCACGCCCTGCCGCATCGTTTCCCGAAGTGAGTATATAGGCATTAACCACTGTTGCCTGGTCAGGTGTTTGCAGAATAGAGAGCCCCGGGGTAAATCCTTTTATAAAAAATTTACTGTTATTATCCAGGTCTGTCAGCTTCGACGAGCCCTCTGCACTATTGGGGCCATTTTCATTTTCTTTGCTTACTTCGGGTTGTATCTGTTTAGAAATAACAGTTCCGTATGTTGCATCGGCTTTATAGGTAATTTGGGGAAAATCGTTTTTGCCTGTTCAAACTGGGGCCACCAATTCGATCCCGATCTGTCTTTATCGCCAAAAGCCATTTGCGCGCGAATGGACAGATTTACGCCCGATGCACCACTCCAGAAATGAATAAATTCTCCCATATTCATTCTTCTTGCATAAGTTGAAATGCCGTTGGCTCCTTGTCTTTTCGGAAAATGCGCAGCCAGCAGTTCAAAGAAGCGGTTTAAAACTTTTACTTTACCATACTGCTCGTAAATAGGAAAAAACCAGTTTCTGAACCAGGCGGTATTGGCTCTGGGATAGAGTCTGTTTTTTCCATGCATTCATCAAACACTCTTTTTGGATGTCTTTTCTTCCGAGGTAATTGTAAATGTCGTACACATAAATTTCAGCCCATTTGCTGTCTCCCCAGATATCGAATGCCGGGGACTCCCTCACTCCATTTGAAGCTCCTTCCACAATGTGTGAAATTTCGTGGATGGTAGCGCTTAGTTCCCAGTCTGTCTGATGTATCCAGGCAGTAGCTCCCGAGCCCAGGTCGATTACATTCCTGAAATCGTGCCGCGATGCCAGGTAGGTACCCGGGTGCCCGCCACCATATTTATTGGTATGAAAAACGGCGAATAAACGGTTGGTAGTATCAGCGTGGCCAAAGCTTCCGTATTCTTTTTGGTATAGCCCCAGGCGCTGTCTACCAGGCCAAAGATCCAGCTGGTTTTTTCCCGGCTTACATCATCATCAAAATATACAGCTATGTTATTATTAAAATATACTCTTTTGATGAGCTGCCTGTGATCGAACCAATGTTCCTGCCAGGTATAAGGAGGTGCAAGAGACGAGTCTTTTGATAGTATTGACGGAGTAGCTGACTGTGCATTAACAACACTTTTTTGCAACCCAGGGCAATAACGCCGGTAATGGTTATTAGTATGCGAAAGTTATATACGTTTTTCATTGCAGGAAAATAAAGAAAAGCCGGTGTAGTAAAGTGTATTACACCGGCTTTTGATAGCGTATTAAGATGATTGTGTTATTTGAAAGTAATCAATCTCCATTCTGCTAACTGGAACAGGCCGCCGATCGCGTTGCCTCTTAAAGCAGAAATAGAAAGCCGGTAATGCCTGTAAGGAGTTTCGTTTTCCACTTCAAAAAACTGTGTTTGCCCTCTTGCGGCGAAAGAAATGCCTGCTTTAACATCCAGCTCTGTCCAGGTGGTTCCGTCATTCGACCCTAAAAATTTCCAGTCCCGCGGATCTCTTTCAGAAGCATCATTACCTGAAGTTAATGTGTAAGCTCCCACAACTTTAGGATCTGTAAATGTTAACTGCGCCCAAAATCCGGCCGGGAACGTATGAAGTAAGAACTTACTGGCCGTATTGTTGTCTACCAGTTTTGCCGAAGCTTCATTAGCGCCTGGCCCGTCACGATGCTCCTGCGATACTGTCAGCTTAGACAGGTCGGTAATATCTGTTTCTTTACGTACAATGCTTTCTAACCTGAAGTAAGTAACCTGCAGATTAGACGAAACTTTTGAGCCCGCGGGAGCTTCCATTCTAATAGGAATCATATATTTTTCATCCCTGTCCAGTTTATTCGACAAAATAGAAATGGTTAGAGGCACCGAAGTAGTTTTACCTGCTTTTATAACGGTATTAAGGCTTTCAATAGAGTAGGAGCCTTCAGGAAAAGGCAGGTAACGGGTACCATTGGCCTGGTTAAAAGAAGCAATAAGGTCTTTTTGTACCGAAAAAGATACGGGTATGTCACTGCCCGGGAAACCAAGTCCGCTGTAAGCAGCTCCAAATGCTATCGTTTGAGCCGTATCGGCCAGAAAGAGGTTGAATTTGGCTTTCTCTTCTATAGCCGTTGCCATGTATAAAGTACCTTCGCTTTCCAGGGTAATTTCATCAGGTTTGTTGCATGCACTTAAAAGCGTAGCTGCAATTATGATTGTGAAGCTTAGTTTTTTGATATCTGTTCTCATTATTTCAATTTTTAAAATGATGAATTTACCAGCCCGGGTTTTGTACTAACAATTCATTCTTCAAAACCTCGTTATTAGGAATGGGCCACAGGTAATCTCTTGGTAAAAACTTTCTAACTTCCAGCAAGGTTTTTGTATAGAATGCATCGCCACTGGCCTGGAGGTTCATGCCATAAAAATCTCCGGAGTTAGTTTGTTCTGCGATCTTCCACCTGCGGGTATCAAAATACCGTACACTTTCAAAAGCTAATTCAATCCTTCTTTCTCTGCGTATGGCTTCTCTCATGGCTGCCTGTCCTGAAGGGGCTTCCAGCTCTGCGCTTCCATATTCGGGTATACCGGCCCTTTTCCTGATCAGGTTTACGTATTTAAGAATGTCTGTGTTACCCGGTTCAGCTTCATTTAGTGCTTCGGCATAATTCAGATAAATGTTTGCCAGCCGCAGGAGTAAGGCGCCCCTGTTATTTCCGTTACCCACGGTGTTTTTGCGAACAATGTATCCTGTAGGCGTTACGTCAGACAGGCTTTGCACCCGCCCCGAATTGCCGTTATATTCCATGATGGTAATTACCGGCGTGCTGCTGCCTTGCTGAAACAGCCAGTAGCTCCTGTTATAGGTTACGCCAACATAAAAACGTGGCTCGCGCCCTACCCATTGATTAAATGTATTTCTGGCCTGTACATCGAAAGGTGCCTGGAAATTCGAAAAGCCAGAAGATATATAGCCTGAATTGGGATCGGTAATAGGCCTGCCGTTTGCCATGAAATATGCATCTACCATTGTTTGTGTTACGCCATTGGCGCCGCCTCCCTGTGTAGCTGCTACAAATCCAACATGTTTAGGTGTGCGGTCGTACTCCATGTTATTGGGAGACATAGTGCGTGCGAATATCCATTCAGGATTCCAGTCCTGGGTTACTACATTTCTTGTAGATAAATAAGCCTGCATGAATGGATTGGCATTGGGTTGAATAAACAGGTCATATACAGCAGGTACAAACTCGTCGATAAAGGCTTTGTGCGCATCTGCAGCTACTTTCCATTTATTGGCGTCGTAGCTCTGGCTGATCAGTTGTTTTCCATCGGCGTTTTTAAAGCGGCATACTGTGTATTGCCGTTAAACAATGGACTTGCCGCCAGAAGCAGGGTTTCTGCCTTGTACGCTTTTACGATTCCCCTGGTCATTCTGCCCGACTCTCTTACATCTACCGGTTTTACAGGCAGGTCGGTATAAGCTTTATCAAATTCCGAAACAATATAGTTTACACACTCGTCCATACTGTTACGGGCACGTTTTAATGTGCTGAGATCGGCTTCGAAGTCGAGTAGTTCGTCGCCCAAAATAATAACGGGGCCATATATTCGCAGCAATTGAAAATAATAGTATGCTCTTAATGCCCTTGCTTCGGCAATGTAGCGGGTAATAATGGCCGGCTCAATTTCTGCAGGATCAGTTTTTGCGCATTTTGCATGAAGTAAGTAGCATTTCTTATCGCGCGGTAGTATTCCCTCCAGTAGTGCGCTACCTGGCCATTGGTATTAGCCCACACGCTCGAGTTCATATTGTTGGCATAGTTAAAATCCCAGGTATATTTACTTTCATCAGATGCTGCAATCCATGGGCCGGAGTTTGTAGTGTTTACAAAACGTTGCTGATGCTCGTTGGGTAATGCAGCATAAATATTAGCCAGGAAATTTTCTGTCCTGCTTTTAGATTTCCATATTTCTTCTGCTGTTAAAATATTGTCAGGTATCTGATCGAGGTATTTACTACACGAAACTGTAGTAAGCAGAACTGATACCACCATTGTGTATATAAGTGACTTTTTCATTATTACTATTTTAAAACCATTTGTTGGTTAAGAAAATTGATTAGAAGTTGGCCTGTATACCGAAAGATATAGTTCTGATATTGGGATAAGAGGAACCGTTATTGGAATTGATTTCGGGATCCCAGAGTTTGAATTTGCTCCAGTAGAACAGGTTTACGCCCTGCACATAAATGCGTGCATTTTTTAAGCCCAGGTTACCCAGCGTTCCCTTGGGAAGATTATACCCCAGGTCGAATGTTTTGAGACGTATAAAGTCCACATCTTTCACCCACCAGCTGCTGGCCACCGCATTATTCTGATTAACCACAGACCCCATCCCAGCCGTGGATACATGGCGTTTTGATTGGGGTTTTCGGGTGTCCATCTGTCCGTAGCCGCCATAAACAAATTGCTTCTTTCGGCACCGGTACTGTTGTTGAACGGAATCATACCATCTCCACCCAGCATTCTGTCGGCGCCCGAAGTGCCCTGGAAGAAGGCGCCAATGTAAAACTGTTTCCAGCTTACATTAAAGCTGCCGCCCCATATAATTCGTGGCACATCGCCATTACCGATGCGGGTAATATCATTGGCATCAATAATGCCGTCGCCGTTCAGATCTTTGTATTTGATATCACCAGGACGTACGGCACCGGTTCTCTGCAATGGACTGTTCTGAATATCCTTTTCATCTTCAAACAGGCCAATAGCTACGTATCCGTACCGGGATAAAGTATTCTGGCCTCTTCTTTCCATATAGGGAAAGGGTTGTGCCGGTTGGTCGTTTTCAATAACCAGGTCGCGGTTATAAGTAAGGTTAGCCCTAAAATCCCAATAAGTTTTGCCAATAGCTATAGGCGTGGTTTCTACGGTAACATCCAATCCTTTATTGGTCATTCTGCCGAGGTTACCATAAGGCACGCTGATCAAACCAACATAATCCATCAGCACACCGCGCTGCAGGAAAATACCGGTACGATTGTCACTAAACAGGTCAACAGTTGCAGATATTTTGTTGTCCAGTGTTTTAAATTCAATGCCCAGGTTTTGTTTGTGCATTTCCGACCAGCGTACCATGCTGCCATATTCTGAAATAGCTGTACCACCGAAGCCATAAGTAGTGGACCCATAGCCGAAAGTATATCCCGATGCGCTTCCATTTACGATATCTAAAAAGCCGAATCTTCTTCCGCCGGATCCGGATCCTACAATACCATTAGAATAACGCAATTTCAGGAACTGTACAATTTTAGTGAAAGGCTCGAAGAATTTTTCATTCGATATCACATAACCCACACCCACTGAAGGGAAGAAGCCAAAGCGGTTCTCAGGAGCAAAGTTTTCTGATCCGTTATAACCGAAGTTGAATTCCCCAAAGTATTTATTATCGTAAGCATAAGTAGCTCGACCTACAAGGCCTTGTAACCTGTAAGGGATAGACTCTATCAGGCTACCGGCGTTAGAGCTGATTTCCTCTCTTTGGTTATACAATAACATACCGGTTACGCCATGTTTACCAAATTGGTTGGTATAATTAATAGCACCTTCCAGGTAATTTTTCCTGTTGGCGCCGCTGCTGGTTCCATAACCCAGGTCGTCTGAACCATTTTGTATAACAGTTAAATTAAGCGAGCCGTCTTCTTTATAAGGATTACCCTGTCAATCTGATAAGCACTTCGGTTACGTGTGCGTGATATGGCATGCGAGTTCCACACGTCGAAAGAGTACAGCACTGTAGCTGATAGTCCTTTTAGTATGCTTCCCAGGTCCTGTGTCAGGCGTGCATTGGAATATAACTGGTTACTGGCTGTGTTAACATAGCCTCTTTGCGTAATCAGCCCGTAAGGGTTGGGTTGCGCATCTGTAGATTGGTTGACTGCCGGTAACAAATTGCCAGGATACATAACGGGATACAGTACAGGATTGGTTTGCATCACCCTTGAAAACGCATCCTGCGGACTGGTACCCGGCATATTGGTGTTGGTTACATATCCCTGTACACCCAGCTCGAACTTGGTCGTTTTGGTCCAGTTCATGTTTACATTAGATGTAAAATTGATTCTCCTGAATTTAGCATCCGCATTATAATTGGCTAGTTCGTCCAGGCGTAGAAGGCTGTTCTCCTCGTAGTAAGAAAGGCCAACGTAATAGTTAGACATTTCTGAGCCGCCGCGGGCGTTAAAATTGGCCCTTCTATTGTAAGAGGATTTCTGAAAAATGGTTTTCATCCAGTCTACATTAGGATATAAATAGGGCTGGTTACCGGCAATTGTGCTGTCTATATATGCCTGGGAATATTCTGGAGTACGCCCGCTGGCCACCAGGGCCTCATTGCGTAACTGCATATAAGTAACGCCATCAGTCAGTTCAGGTAATTTCGTAAATGTGTTAAACCCCTGGTTGTAATTAAATGTTAAAGAAGGCTTCGATGTTCTTCCCTTTTTGTAGTGATCAGGATAACACCGTTAGCGCCGGCCACACCATAAACCGCGGTAGCAGATGCATCTTTTAATATAGAGAAAGACGCGATATCTTCCGGATCGAAGGCATTTATGTCGCGACCAATTACTCCATCCACCACTATTAATGGCGATGTGGAATTACCTCCGCCGAAGTTGGAAATACCCCTGATCCAGAGATCAGCGCCGTTGGAACCTGGCAGTCCCGACCGTTGTACACCTATCAAGCCGGCAATACGGCCAGCCAGGGCTGCACTGAGATTAGCAACCGGTTGCTTGAGGTCTTCTACATTCACCGTTGATTGGGCGCCAACTGTACTTATCTTTCGCTGTTGTCCAAATCCAACTACTACCACGTCTTCCATGCTGCCGGATGCGGCTTCCATTACTATCTGGATGTCTATCCGGTCTGAAAACCTCCACCGGTAATCTTTGTATCCGATGAATGTTGCTGCCAGGCTATCGCCTTTGACTGCCTGGATGGAGAAGGCGCCTGCTTCGTTGGTAGTAGTAGCCTGGTTTGATCTTAGGTTTTCAATAGATACTCCAGCCATTGGGGTATTAAGAGGGTCTTTAACTGTCCCGGTAATTGTTATTTCCTGTTGTGCCTTCAACTCCGGTAATACCAGGAGATTGAACAAAAACAGGAAAGCACATACTTTCAGCAGTGTTTGTTTAGTCATCGTTTTACTTGTTTAATCGTATGTTAGAAAATAGTTTACGTCGTATGGGGCAATCCAAGTAAATAAAGCCAGAGCTTTGATCTTCTCATTTCAGTGGTTGAAAGTATTTAAGGAATCTATAACATCTTAATAACAAAAGCCCAACAAATTGTTAACAGATTTTTAATATTGCACATAAGTTGTTTTGTATTGGTAGTTTTATGGCTATTTTATTATTCATGTCATCTTCTATATTCCGCATAAGATTTATAGCCATCGCTAGTTTTGTAATACTGGCTGTAGTGCAGTATTTTTTGGTGTATAATACTTTTGAGTTAAAGAACGACAAGTTCTTTTTGGCAGAGGCCGCACAGATTAAGCGCGATTATAGTAACGCTATTCGTAACGACAAAGTGTTTCCGGGCGGACAAGCCATTATCGATAGTTTCTTAAACAGGAATATGTATGAACTGGAGCGGCTTTATAAATCAGATCGGAAACATTTTTATAGATTAAGTCAATGGGTTGTTGATAGCATCGCGGTACGGTTAAGGGCCCGTAGTAATATAGATAGCCTGATGACGGCAATCATAAAAGAGAACAAGCTGGAGACGGATCTGATATGGCTTTCTACCGTGGATCATATAAGTGTGACTTTTAATGGTCAGCAGTATGTAACACTTTATGATAAGTCTCAGCTTTATAAAGGTTTAGACAGTGCGTTCCAAAACAAGGGAATTGTGGTTAGCGGGTCCCTGCAAAACACAGGGCCTTCCAATCTTGTTTCGAATATTACTATCAGCACACCTACTGCGTACTCTAACCGGATCGGTTTTTCGTTATATACCGACACCCCTCATCGCACGCAGGCAATCATCACCCGGATGTTGCCCACTTTTTTTGCTATCGCTCTTTTCCATCCTTTCACTGGCAACAATTTTTTATATCACTTTTAGAAATTGGTCGAAGCAGAAAAAACTGGCAGAAATGAAATCTGATTTTGTGAATAGTATCAATCATGAGTTTCAAACACCTTTATCTGCCATCCTTGTGGCTAATAAAACCCTTGAAAAGATCAGGTAAAAGATAACAAGGAAATGGTGGCGTCGCTCACCGGCGTTATCGGCCGGCAGGCAGAAAGATTAAATAGCCTGTTTCGGCAGGTAATAGATATTACTATGATGAATGAAGCTACCTTACAGAAGGAACCTGTTATTATAGAGGAATTGCTGAGGCAGGTGGTAGATGATTATATGATACAGGCCGATAACCAGAAGGTAGAAATAGATTTTAAGGAAACCGGCGAACAACATACAGTTCTGCTGGACAGGTTCTGGGTGACCACTATGATTATAAATATGATAGAGAATGGTATTAAGTACAATACCAGTTCTATTAAACGTATCAGTATTTTTACAACCGAAAAGGATAGGCAGCTTACTGTGCACATAGTAGACAACGGAGTGGGTATTCCGGCCGGCGAATTCAAGAATATTTTTGATAAATTCTACCGCACCACCAAGGCTATCGACAATAAAGCAGTAAAGGGGCTGGGATTAGGACTGTATTATACCAAGCAATGTATAGAAGCACATCGCTGGCAGCTGCAGGTAGATACGGTGGAGAAATCGGGTACTGATTTTAGCATTATTATCCCGCTATGAGGTTGAAGTTTCTTTGTCAGAGATAAATATATAAACAGATGAAGCATAAAATTCTTTTTGTAGAAGATGAGATCGATCTGGGTAACGTAGTAAAGCAGTATCTGCAATTGATGAATTTTGAGGTAGACCTGAGAACTACTGGAGAGGACGGTTTGGATACTTTTAAACAGGTGCATGGACATTATGATCTGGTGATAACGGATGTACAGCTGCCAGGGATCGATGGCTTCAGGTTTGCCGAAGAGATTAAAAAGGTTGATGATGCCATTCCCTTTTGTTCTTAACAGCCCGTAACGAGAAAAAAGACCGCATTGCGGGGCTGAAGCTGGGCGCTGACGATTATATTAATAAACCATTTGATATTGATGAGCTGGTATTAAGGGTAACTAATATTATACGGAGAAATAATAAATTCAGCAGTGCAGAACCTGGGGAAACCGGCGATAACACTATTAAGATCGGCGACGTTGTTTTCAGGAAGGATGTATTCAAGATCTCTGTAGGTAATGCAGGCAAAAGTATTTCTCTTACAGTGCGGGAGGCGAACCTGCTGGAGTATATGTATCAAAACAGGAACGCCGTTATCAAGCGTGAAGATATCCTGATACAGCTTTGGGGAGAGAACGATTATTTTTTGGGAGAAGCCTGGATGTATTTATATCAAGACTGCGTAAATTGTTAGCCGATTCTAAAAAGGTGAAGATTGAAAATGTGTATGGTGTTGGTTTTATCTTTAGTGTAAAATAAACAGGTGGCGGGTGCAGTGTTCATAGTAATGGGTGTTTCGGGCAGTGGGAAAACCTCTGTTGGCGAAGCCATTGCACAGCAGCAACAGGTTCTTTTTATCGATGGCGACGACTTGCACCCGCAGGCTAATATCGATAAAATGAGCCGGGGCATACCGCTGACTGATGAAGACCGGCTGGGATGGCTGGATACTATTATACAGGAGGCCCTGGCCGTAACAGGTAAAGGAGAAAAAGTTGTGATCACCTGTTCTGCTTTAAAGCAGCAATACCGGGACCAGCTTCGAACGGGCATTGGTTCAATAACTTTTTGTATCTTAAAGCGTCTTACCAAAAAGTTTTTCAGCAGCTGGAAGGCAGGCAGGGGCATTTTATGCCAGTGAGTTTATTAAGGAGCCAATTCGCTTTGCTGGAGGAGCCCGCCCAACTGGAAAGAGATGTGATTACTATTGAAGTGCAGGAAACGCTCGATAAAACCATAACCCTGGTGTTGAAAAAACTTGGGTTAATTTAAAACAGATGATTGCATGTCGCCAATACTAATACTTGTACTGGGTATGGCATTATTACTCCTGCTGATAGCAGGAGCTAAGCTGAATGCCTTTACCGCGTTGTTTGTTACTGCCTTATTTATTGGGTTAACTAATGGCATGCAGCCTGCAGCCTGTATAGCTGCTATTTCAAAAGGGGCAGGCGATATACTGGGTTCTGTTATTGCTGTATTAGGTTTTGGAGTAATGCTTGGTGCTATTTTAACCGAAACCGGGGCTACCCGTCAAATCAGTAACCGGCTGCTCCAATTATTCGGTCATCAAAATGCTAAGCTGGCAGTTTGTATCACCAGCTTTAGCGTAGGCCTTGCTCTTTTTTACAATGCAGGCTTCGTAGTGCTGATTCCGCTAGTGTTTACGATTGCTTTCGAAACCAAAACCCCGCTTATTTATCTTGCCATAGCCATGGCGGCGCCTCTTTCGGTAACTCATGGTTTTTTACCACCGCATCCCGGGCCTACGGCCATTGCCAGTATTTTTAAAGCGGATATAGGACTGACACTTTTATACGGCTTGTGTATAGCAGTTCCGGTTTTGCTATTGGCTGGTTTATGGTTTCCCGAACGGGTGAAGAAAATTGCAACGAAACCTCCCGAAGGCATATTTAATCAGCAGATTGAGGCCCCGGCAAGACCGCCGGGTTTTGCTATCAGCCTGTTTACAGCCCTGGTTCCGGTTATTTTACTGGCGGTGTCCACCCTGGTATTGCAATTATATAAACCAGCGGAGGGGGCAGCGAAGCAGTTTCTTTTATTTATAGGCGATCCGGGCATGTCGCTCCTGGTAGCAGTTTTATTGGCTATTGTTGTTTTAGGACGGAGCAGGGGAATTAAAATAAGCCTGTTAATGGATAAATCGGGGAATGCCATCAATGCTATTGCCGCCATTATATTTATTACTGCAGCAGGGGGCGCCTTAAAGCAGGTGCTGATTGCCAGCGGCACCGCAGATGCCATTACACTATACTTTAAGCATAGTACGCTGCCACCGCTGTTATTAGGTTGGATGGTGGCTACCGTATTAAGAATAGCTATCGGCTCCGCAACCGTAGCGGGGCTTACGGCGGCGGGTATTGTGCAACCGCTTGTGGTGTCGATGCATGTAAACCCAGAGTTAATGGTATTGTCTATTGGCGCCGGTAGCCTGATGTGCTCTCATGTAAACGACACAGGCTTCTGGATGTTTAAAGAATACCTCGGGCTGAGCCTTAAAGATACTTTTAGAAGCTGGACTCTTATGGAATCTGTTATTGGTGTAGCCGGCCTGGGCGGCGTATTGTTGCTCGATATTTTTGTTTAAGGATGAACATTCAACGCATTGATCTGGTCTTTATAATTAGAAGGAAGCAGCAGGTGCTTTAAAAGCCAGTCCATTTTCATCACGCGGCTCACTTTATACAAAGGTACTGCCGGTGTTAAAAGGAAAAAGTCGTTGAAGTTGAGCAATTGTTTAACCCGTTCTGGTACTACCAGCTTCTGGCCTTCGAGCAGTACCTTGAACCGCATAGAACCCAGGTGTTTCCTGTATTGAATGAAAAGGTCTTCGGTGTAGTTACTTTTTGAAGATTATCCGACAGGTGTGCTTCCCGAACCGGTAGCCATTCCACATAAGACGATGGTAAATCCTTTAGATCCATGCGTATTCCTACCCGGTAAAATACATCGTATACTTCCTCTTTCTCTGCGTCACTTAAACGGTGTTCCAGTAATTCATAGGCAGCAATAGAATAGTATATCAGCATGAAAAGCACATCCCGGTAGGCCCAGTCGGGTATAGTGTAGCCGCGCTTTTTTTCTACTCCCTATGAATTTGGGTGATCATATCAATGGCTTTAAAAGCATCCTCTTTTGAGGAAAAAACAATCTCCCGGGCATAACGAACGGTAGAGAACAGCCGCCCGATGGGGTCGGCAGGTAATTTCCCCGTAAAGTATAGCCAGTCTACCGACTTGTTCAGCGCAAACTCAGCGGCGGCTCCTGCAAAAATAAAAAGGATAGTATCGCTTTTTCCCCATATAGTGCGAACTACAGATCCTTCTTTTACGAAATAATCCATCAGGTCAGAATTACAATACTACTAAGTTAGAATAAAGTAGCCGGATATGTATAAAGATGCTTCACCTAATGCAGCATGTACCGGCGCTTTGGCGTCATTGCGGCCAGGTTCGTGTGAATCTATTTCGGGTATGCCGCACAATTAATCTGGTGTCAATGTAAGGAATGCAGGTTCAGCAATTGTTCCAGATTTTGACGGGCGCCCCGTTGTATACGTATTTAAAGCCTCTTTCCTTTAACAGGGTGGTGGCCTTAACGCTCCTTAATCCATGAGAACAATAGATAATATAGCTTTTCTGCGGATCGAGCTCTTTGTAGCGCTCTCTTATCGTTCCCAGGGAAATATTCACGGCTCCTTTGATATGCCCTGCCGCATATTCCTTTTCGGTTCTTACATCCAGTATAATGGGGTTGTCCGCAATTTTTGATTGTAGTTCTTTGGAGAGATGAACTGATCTGTAGATGCGATACCCTGCGTAAAGAAGAACACTAACTACAATCAGGATTAATACTGTTTTCATGTCAGGAGTTAATGGGTTTCAGGATCTTTTGTCTATATAAAATGTTCCGAAAGGTATCATACATGCAACCAGCACTTTCCAGGTAGTAGCAGCAAATTTCCATTTTTGCTCAACACCCACGCTAAGCGTGTTAAAAATAAAGAGTACGAACAATGCTCCGTGAGCGGGCCCCAGGGCTTGAACTGCCGGGGATAATTAAAGCAGTACTTGAGGGGCATGGCAATACAGATCAGGGCTAAAAGAGAAATGCCTTCCAGGAAGCCGATAATGCGTAACCGGCCAACTTTTGTTTGAAGTAGATGTTTCATTTTTATCTGAAATAGGGCCTGCTGGCTAATGGAGAAAAAGGCCAGGGGATGGCGATAATAATAAGGATCAGGGCCGGCAGGTACCACGCCAGCATCGTTTTAAAAACAGCGCTGTCTTCCTGCTTTCTTTTGGCAAGGGATGAGCCAATGGTTATGATAACGATTGATATAAGCATCAATACTATATGTACCAGGCTGAAGAAGGTTACTTCTTTAACGGCGGAAACTTTGCCGGAATGCGTCCAGAAGTGTTGTATTAATGGGCTTTTAAAATAAAGTACCATCCCTATCATTAACTGGATATGAGCAATGGTAGCTGTCCAATGACGAAGAGCATTATCTGTTTTGCTAAATGACCGTTTTTGGATATAGCCCCGGTAAGCTCTGTAAATACTATAAACGAGGCTTACGAGCACCAGCCACCTGAATAGTGAGTGTAAGAATAATAATACCTGGAACATCGTTTTTGTTTAACGATGCAAAAATAAAAAAAAAAACATACTAATTAGTATGTTTTTTTAAGATGAAGCTTCTTTTAATGTATCCAGATATGTTTTTAGCTCTTTTAGGTAGCTGGTGTAATAAGTTTTATTGCCGAGTTTACCAAGGTTACGGATACCCCAATACCCCGATACTACGAATAAGGTTACCTGTTTAGCGCTTACATCTTTTTCACAAATCCTTGTTTCTTTCCTTTTTCTATAGCCTTAATCATTACGTTCATCCATAGCCCGGTAAGCTCGTTCAGCACTTTACTGAAGCTAATATTCCAGGGTGTCATTTCGTGGGTGAAATTGGCGGCCGGGCATCCATATTCGGGTTTTAGAAATTTGTCTTTTATTAAAAGATAATGCATCAATTCGTAAATAGACTGTAACGGATTTTCATATTTCTCCAAAGGCTCAATGAAACTTCCGTTAAGTGTGGGTTTTAATATTTCCTCAATAATGGCCAGCCCCATTTCGTCCTTGTTCTTAAAATGGTAAAAGAAGGCACCTTTGGTTACCTGTGTAGTAGCGATAATTTCGTCGATACTGGTGGATTGGTAGCCTTTTGCGTAAATCAGTTCAAAAGCTTTCTGCAGAATATTTAACCGGGTAGCTTGTGCTTTTTTCATAAAAGTACTGGTTGGTATGTTGCAAAGAAAGTGAAATTTTAGTGATAATGACGTGATGGAATCAATGTAGCTAACTACCGCTGCGACCACTGCGGCTGCTGTCAATGGGGCGCCGGAACAGAATTAGGGATAAAGCAGGATCCGGTTTTGTAAAAGATAGGAGCATTGCTATTGGGCGGAACTTAGTATAGAATGATAACAGGAAGCAGTTTCTGCTGAACCGTTACCATCTGTATCCGTAAAAATACCCTGAACTGTATCTGTGTTTTTTCGATTCAGATCTTGAAATTTGCAGGTTACTATTGAAAGTAGTTTAGTAAGGTATGGGAAATGCATTGAACTTATCAACGAAACACCTGTTTCTGGCGCTGTTTACGGTGTTGATATGGGGCCTTAATTTTATTGCTATTCATTACGGTTTGAATGGCTTTCCTCCCTTGTTGTTATGTGCGGTTCGGTTTGGTTTGGCTGCCTTGCCCTGGGTTTTTATACTGCCGCGGCCCAAAGCTCCCGTAAAGTATATCGTTGGTTATGGCATTTTTACCTTCGTGATGCAATTTGGGTTACTGTTTAGCGGTATTTATATGGGCTTATCAACCGGCCTTGCTTCACTGGTGCTGCAGGTACAGGTATTTTTTTCCATGGGTTTGGCTGCTTTCTTTTTTACTGATAAGCCCGGTATCTGGAAGATATGCGGCTCCCTGATATCCTTTGCAGGTATAGGCATTGTTGCTTTTCATATGGGTGATAGCGCTTCTCTTATTGGTCTCGTGCTTACGGTTCTGGCCGCTCTCTCCTGGTCGGCCGGCAATATGTTTTCCAAGAAGTGGATGCGGAATCGCCGCTTTCGCTGGTGGTATGGGGCAATCTGGTGGCTTTTCCTTTTATGGTGGGCTTGTCATTTTTTATAGAGGGGCCCGAACGGATAGTAAGCTCTCTTCAAAATATATCGCTGCCTACTGTTTTGGCTATCCTTTATATTGTTTATCTATCTACCCATGTGGGGTATGGCATTTGGGGATATCTGCTCAACTCCTATGCAACTGCTGCGGTGGTACCGTTTACGCTTTTGATCCCGGTTATAGGTTTTGTAAGCGCCGCTCTTATATTAAATGAGCCGTTGCCTTTCTGGAAAATTGGCGCGTCCATATTCGTAATGGTCGGCCTGGTCTTTAATTTGCTCGAAAAATATATTTTAAAAGCAGCCAGGCGATTGAAGCCAAAGGTAAAAAGCACCCCATCCTGATAGATGGGGTGCTGTAGGGCGAGTTCTTTTTCGGTTGACTACAATACATTTTTATCTTTCATTTATAGTAACTTGCATTGGTATTGCTAAGGCCCCTAAGCCACAGTTAGCTCAGTTATCCAAGCTGTAAGTTATTTTACCCGCTTATATCAATTCATGAAATTTTTTTGGAATATTATGGTAAATCAATGTGTATGCGTTTGTTCATCATTTTTTTGGCTCTTGTAGTTGCTTCTTTTACCTGGAATGAGTGGCAATCGAAATTCGTAACAATAAAAGCAGACGGCCGTTTAATATATAAGCCGGACTCAAAAGGAAATATATTACCCGATTTTAGCCGGGTAGGTTACGGTACAGGCAATGCGCCTATTCCTGATATACCTGCTGTAAGAACAGTTGAACCTGGTTTGCAGGCAGAAAGCCAAATACAGCAGGCTATTGACGATTTGTCTGCCCAACCTTTAAATGGATCCGGTTTTCGCGGGGCAGTGCTTATAAAAAGGGAAAGTATATCATCAAGGACCAGATAAGAATTCATGCCAGTGGTATCGTATTAAGAGGAGAGGGAGTGGGAACTACTTTTTTGCAGCAGGTACTGAGAGGCGCCCCCTTATAAAGGTGCTGGGTGAGGGCAGCGTTAAAGAAATAAAAGGTACGAGAACCGGTGTCAGGGCCGAATATGTGCCGGTTGGCAGTTTTTCAATACCTGTAGTATCGGCTTCCGGTTTTAAAAAAGGCGATCGTATTATTCTGGAATGGAACGCAACACCGCAATGGATAGACGATTTAAAAATGAACCGTATTGTAGAAAGGCCTGGTACGCTGCAATGGCAGGCAAAAGACTACAGTTTCCAGTTCCAGCGGGAAATAATTGCCGTAAAGGGCAGCAATATTATTATTGATAACCCGGTAGTAATGGAAATAGATGCTAAATACTGTTCGGCATTTGTTTACAGGTACGACTTTAAAGGGCGGATACAGAATGTAGGTGTAGAAAATATAGATTGCGAATCGGCATATACCGCCGATACCTCGGAAAACCATTCCTGGGATGCCATATCTGTTGATAAAGCAGAAAACAGCTGGATAAGAAATATAAATGCCCGTTACTTTGCTTTTTCATGTGTTAATCTGGGACGGCTTACAAAAAATATTTCGGTGCTTAACTGTACGTGCACTGATCACAAATCAGTAATAACAGGCGGCCGCCGTTATTCCTTTAATAACGACGGGCAGCAAAACCTTTTTATGAATTGTGTGTCAAAAGACGGCAGGCATGATTATGTGACAGGCGCCAAAGTTTGCGGCCCTAATGTGTTTTATAACTGCAAAGCGAGTAGTACCTATGCTGATATAGGACCTCATCATCGCTGGGCTATGGGTACTTTATACGATAATATTGAAACAACGGGGAAATGAATGTAAGAGACCGTGGAAACTGGGGTCGGGTCACGGGTGGCCTGGAGTAAACCAGATTTTCTGGAACTGCACTGCAGGAACCGTTGTTGTAGAAAGCCCATGGGTTTCGGGGAAAATTATGCTATCGGCGTTAAAGGAAAAAAAGTGCCGGGAAGGCTGGAAGGGCGGCCCGATGGTGAATGGGAAGGACAGGGGCAAAATGGGTTACAACCTGCTTCCTTGTACCGGGCCCAGCTGAAGGCAAGGCAATTAGCGTTAAAAGGAAATTAAACTTGGGCGTTACGGCCGGTAATGGGACAAAATTGTTGCGTTCATTTCTTACAGCCGGTTTATAGCAACAAAACGCCCCCTCGGAGGCGTTTTGTTGTGAAGACCGAATCTTACGTATCATTTTGATTAAGATCTAACGTAAGGATATTGATACACCTGGCGAATTTAGTCTGTTTTTAATCCGGTTGTTTCTTTTTGACCAATAGTTCCGGCACCGGCTACCCGGTTATTTGACAGGTGCACGTTTTTAGTATCATTTAAAAACAGCCAGTAACGATGGTCTGGTTGCTCATAATCAAATGTGGAGTTCGTAATAGCCAGATCTTTAACGTGCCTGGCCCACATTCCCCATGATGGCTGTATTTTCAGGTTAGAAGCATTATATTGTCCAACACCTAATTCGGGCGGATTGGCTGCCGTATCGGCTGCCGGATGACCTCCTTTAACAAGCAGGTGTATATCATTAAACCTGATATTGGTGATATATCCCGTGTGGATGCCATTAGGCAGCTGAAAGTTGAGACCTCCCTCCACGTTATGGCTGGCGGGCAATGCGTACCCGGCAATGATAGGTGTTGCGATGCGTTGGCTTCCGTCAAATTCCTGCCATCTCTTACTGGCTTTACCATAGGAACTGCCTGCATATACCTCCGAAATATCTATGCCATTCAGCATGATGTTTTCCACCCTTCCGATATTCACATTAGTAACCAGCAATTCATTTCGGGTGGCACCATTTTCTGTGAATTTAAATAATTGGGCTTTAGCTCCTAACACCCTCCCTCGATTAGAAATAGAAATAAAAAAGGCGTGTGCGTGCGTAACATCTTTGAACGGCTATGTACAGGCCCGGTTTCGCCGCAGTTCAGGTGAATATCTTTAACCAAACCTCCATCATTTGTAGAAATCGAAAACCCGGCTTTATTGGCGCCCAAAACATAAATATTGTCAACACAAATATTGGTAATGTCATCAGCTGTTTCAGACCCGATTTGAAAAAGATTGCAATTGGTATCGCCTATAATATTGCGTACTTTATAATTTTTGCGGGTCGGGTAAATCCCAGCGAGCAATCGGAGCCAGGTTTTACTATATCGTCTGAACTTACCCTTGAATAAATATTACGCACGTAAACATCATTGCATCCCATAAAGTCATAAATATCCCTTGCGTTCGAGCTATTGTTTTTTGCAAAATAGGTATCATGCACGTTAATCTGGTCTGTTCCGGTAGCCAGTAATACAAAATGTCCGGCCCGGTCAATTTGGAGCATGTTGTCGGTGTTGAAATCCCGGCTTTTATCATGGGTTACATAGTAGGGAGCATCAGCGGTGCTATCGTACCAAAGATCTTCTTTGCGGTAAATACCGCCTATCTCAATACGGCTGCATAGCTCAAGGAGAACATTTTATCGCTCCGGTTATCAGGAGCATTATCCATTACTTTATCGCTGGTTACCAGGTTACCATTGCCGGTAATGTAGCCATTGCCAATAATTTTTATATTATCCTGTCTCTCGGCGGTAAACATGGCGTTGCGAAAATAGGTATGCCCCACATCTTGTTTTGTTAACCAGTTTTCCGGATTCAGATAGGGGCCCATATCAGTTGGTGATAGACCCGACCTGTATTTCCTGCTGCTGAACCAGGTGAGCTCGGGCGCATCACCTCCTTTCAAAGCCTGAATGGTAGCGCCTTTTTCCAGGTATAGCCAAACATTACTTTTCAGGTGTACGGTTCTTACGTTATATACGCCCGGGGTAAATAAAATTGTTCCGCCGCCTAAACGGTATATAGAGTCAATAGCTGCGTTTATTTTTTCAGTATCATCGGAGTCTCCTTTACCCGAAACGCCGAATTGCTTTATATCTATTTTCCCGGAAAAAAGGATACGGTGTTGGAAAAACCCCGATGTTTGCCGCCGGAAACCAGCATCCTGAACCAATGAAGTTTTCCGGGCTGCAGATCTTTAAGTCTGGCCGTACCATTGGCCCTATCAATACGGGCATTGGAGGCCGTCCAGCTTTTCCCGTTGTCGGTAGATTGTTGAATGACGATTGCGGAAGCAGACATCCGCGGCCATTTTAAAGTGGTGTATCTGTACCGCTCAGAACGGTCTGCATAGAACAGGGATGAATCGGCAATCCGTTGTAAATCTGAAATAGTTTGGGTTACCATCACTTTCGCAGCTGATTCAGTGCTTGTGAGTATTTCCGGTTCACGGGTGATATAATAAGCCTTGAATTCATGAGCACCGGCCTGGGTAAACTTCGCTTCCCGTATTCTTATTTGGATGTCCACCCCGTTTGATGGACGAAGGTCGAGCCCTGTTAAAGTAATTTGCCTTCCATCTTTTGAAATTTGCGCGGATCCTGTTTTGGTGAAAGGATAACCGCTGCCGGTTCTTCCAACAGACTGCTGCTCCAGCTGCTGAAGCAATATTTCTCCGCGACCGATAATATTGACGAAGATATTACCGGTACCTGCTGTAAGCCCCGGGGTAACGTTATTACAATTGTTGTATTAGGACTTCTTTGACCTGTGGTATAATTAATGACCAGATCTTCTTTGGTATCAAAGGTTCGCTGCTCGTGTTCAATATGCAGCATTCCTTTAAGCGCCTCCCGGCGCAAATCGATAAGGTATTTTTTACCATCCCGTCTTTGGAATGAACCAGTAACTGATCCCCGGAAACAATCGTACCGTCTTTTTTTGGTTAAGCCGCCTGGAGTTAGTATGGAGCCAATTAGTGAGTTGCGGGAAAGGTCTGAAAGTAAATCTTTAACAGATGGCGTAGTGGATTTTAGACCTCCATTTTCCGGGGTGTCTACATCAAATAGATAAGTAGTGCCTGTTACCAGGTAAATGGTATTACTACTTTGCCTGCTTATGTAGCGCGAAAACGGCAAGGCTTCCTGAGCTGATACTATTGCCGGTACACAAGCTGTGCTGACAAAAGGGTTAGGAAAAATGATTTCATTTTCAAAATCGTAGATTGAAGTGATGATATAATGAGTTCTGGGTTTATTTTAATAACCTATCCCGACAGGGGTTTATATTTTTTCTGATAAAGAAGAGGACTCATGCCGGTGACCTGTTTGAAACATTTATGAAAAGACGTGAAATTGTAGAAACCGCTGTCGTAGCAAATCTTCTTAATCGGGCTGTCGGTTTTTATCAGTAATTTACAAACATGCGCAATTCGTAGTTCGGCTATAAACTGCGTATAGGTTTTTCTTGTTCTCAGTTTAAAAAAACGGCAAAGGAGTTGGGGCGAACGCCTGCGATTTTTGCAATTTCATCCAGTTGTATTTTCTTCCTGAAATTTTTTATCGTATACTCGTATACTTCGTTGATCCGTTCTTCTTCCGTAGCTCCAACATTTAATTGGATGTCGGCTGAAGACAGGTAAACCTGGTTTTGCCAGCCGGCTATTTTCGTAAGAAGGGTTAATAAGGCAATAATGCGGTAAGGCCTGTCGGTATTTAATACGTTTTCAAAAGAGTGTATCAGCATATCATTCATTGCATCAATGAGGATACCCCTTTTGGCGTTTTCCAAAAGCAGCCTGATATCGGTATTCTCAGGCAGCTTCAAAAACTTTTGCCCCCAGAAAGATTCCAGGAAATGGATCGCAATGACGTTAATACTTTCTTCAATACCGGCTTCATGATACCTGTCGTCGAAACGCCAGTAATGCGGTACATGAGGGCCGATCAGGCAAATTGTTCCGGCGGTGAAAAGTCTTACATGGTCGCCGATCAGCAACATACCCGTTCCTTTAGCAATATATATCAGCTCTATTTCTTCATGGCAATGCCAGCGCCTGTTAATTGGAAAAAGATCGCGCCTGACTTCAAAAGAAGTACCGGGGTGGAGCGATTTTTAGCAAATGTGGTTTCATTCTGATTTTGGAGTTATTGTTAGTGTGAATTCGATTAGTAAGCGAAATATACACCATAACTAACTGGATGAATATATCAAGGTTAAAATAGCTCAATAAATGGGTAATATACCGGCCCATTTTGCCTGAAAAACGGCTTTACTTGCACCTACTAACGAAACGATTGTACTTTTTAAAAAGCCTTTTATGGAGTATTATTTAAGATCAAAAAGGAGAACCTTTTCAAAACTGCTTTTATTTACCCTTATTGCCCTCTGTACTTTCGGCGGCCTTAACGCGCAGAACATAAGAGTGACCGGGTTTGTAATGGATGAAGCCGGGAAGCCTGTGAACAGGGCAACTGTAATGGTTAAAGGAGCTAACAGCGGTACCAGCTCCGATTCTTCAGGCCATTTTATTCTGCAGGTACCCGGGAACAAAGCATTCTTGTTTTTTCAGCTGTTGGTTTTACCGATCAGGAAAAAACAGTAGGTAAGGAGCGGAGATCCATATTGTGCTGAAACAATCACTAAGCGATCTGGATGAGATTGTAGTGGTAGGGTACGGCACCCAGAGAAAAAGAGATGTTACCGGTGCAATAAGTTCGATCAATGCCAAAACAATAGAAGAAAAACAGCCGGTTACCATCTTTGATGCGATCCAGGAGCTGCTCCGGGAGTTCGGGTGATGTCAAATTCAGGGAGCACCTGGCTCATCGTCGTCCATTACCATCAGGGTCTCTCCACCCTCTCAGATGCCGGCGTAAGCCCTTTGTATATAGTGGATGGCGCACCTATGGACGATATCAATAATATCAATCCCAATGATGTACAATCGATAGAGATCTTAAAAGATGCCGCATCTGCTGCCATTTACGGGTCGAGGTCGGCAAATGGGGTAATTATTATTACAACCAAAAAGGCACTTCGGAAAAACCGAGAATAACGGTAGGTTACCTGCGTAGCTACAACAAGCTGTCTAACCGCATATCGCAGGCCAACAGGCTGCAACGCCAGATGTTTGACCGCAGAACAAATCTGGGTTTGGATCCCAAGCCAGACGATTCAACGGCTTTTTCAAAAATTCTGACAATGACTACCAGGCTTTAATGACGCAAACCGCCGTTCGCAATCAGTTTGACCTGGGTATAATGGGAGGAAATAAAACACTTAGCTATTTCAGCAGCTTGCAGTATCTCGATGAAACAGGTATTATGATAACAAGCTATAATAAACGCTTTTCGTTTCGCACCAATATAGACTATAAGCCATCTAAGAACTTCTCAATGGCCACCAGGGTAAATTTTTCCTATCAGAATAAAAACGATATCAATGAAGGAAATATGCTTCAGCAGGCGCTTCAGCGCCCGCCCGGCATGGCGCTCTACCTTCCGGACGGCGAATATATTTATTTTAACGGCGGACGAAGAAACCCGCTGGCGGAGGCATATCTGCGCAAAGATATTACCCAGGTTTATAAGGGTGTTATTTACCAGACGTTTGACCTGACGGTTGCAACGGGGCTAACCCTGCATGCAGATGCGTCTGCTGATGTTCAGCTAGAGCGCTCTAATGAGTTTACTTCGAAGTTACTGTCTAATGGTAATCCACCCATCAGTGTGGGCCGCGACAATGTAACGCTTCCGATCCGGCTACAGGGAAATGCGTTAGCTAATTACAAACATACCTTTGGAGCTGCTCATAACCTTAGTGCAATGGTAGGTATGAATATTGAGAGAAGAAGGGAAGAGGAAGTGAATATCAGGGGAACCTTGTTTGTGACCGAAGCGGTGGAAACGCTGAATGCGGCGGGCTTATACGATCTCACTAATGTTTACTCTACTGCTATACAATCATCGCTGGCCGGCTTTGTAGGAAGATTGAGTTATGATTACAGGGGACGCTATTTATTGAATGTAAACTTCCGGAGAGATGGCTCTTCTGTTTTTGGCGCCGCCAATCGCTGGGGTAATTTTCCTTCAGTGTCCGTAGGTTGGAGATTAAGCGACGAGCAGTTTATGTCTTCTCTGAAAGGAGTGGTTACCGATGCGAAATTACGTGCAAGCTACGGGGCTACAGGCAACTCGCGCATCGGGGAATATGATGCCGCGCAACAATATATATTCGGCGGATATTTTTATAACGGGGTGAGCGGTGTGCGTACCAACACAAGAATGGGAAATCCTTTTTGAAATGGGAATCTACCACGCAAAAAAATATTGGTCTGGATCTGACTTTATGGGGCGGGCGCCTGAGCTTTACGGGTGACTACTACATCAAAGAAACATCCGATCTTTTATATGATAGCCCATTACCTTTTGAAATCGGGTTTCCCAGCCGTGCCCGTGTAAATGCAGGCGCCATCGAAAACCGTGGGTTGGAGCTGATGGTATCAGGTTTTCCCATCAGGCAGAAGAATTTCAGCTGGCAAACTACGGTAAACTGGTCTAATGTTCGCAATAAGATAACCGAGCTCCCGGTTGATTATATTGATGATATCTGGAGCGTGCAACAAGGCAAGGAAGCCGGCAATTTTTTTGGGTATAAATACCTGGGTATTTATCAATACGACCAGTCTAATGCTTATACGGAAGATTATAAAACAAGGCTGATCCCGCAGTTCCAAAAGGATGGGAATGGTAATGTGATTATTCAAAAAAATAATCAGCCGGTATTTCTGGGATATACGCTTCCTGATGGCACACCTTATACAGGTGTTGTAAAACAATTGACAGCCAACGGAGTAGTTTCTAAAGGAGGCGATGTGATATGGGAGAACCTTCCTGATGCCAACGGGGTTTATAATAATAATATTGGTAACGAAGACAGGCAGTTTTTAGGTCACGGGCAGCCCCGGTGGAGCTTAGGATGGGCAAATAGCATTAGTTACAAAGCGTTTGCGCTCTCATTTAATTTATACGGGAATTTCGGTAATAAAATTTACAACGAGAACCGCAGGAACCTGGCTTCTTTCTCTAATAACAATACTACGCCGGATGCTTATTTTATCTTAAATATGTGGAAATACCCCGGGCAGATTACCGATTCTTATATCGGAGGAGATAAAGCTGCTGATAACATGCGCAGGGGCGGTAGCCAGTATCTTGAAAACGGTTCGTTTGTGCGACTCCAAAGTACCCGCCTGAGCTATTCCCTGCCTGCAAGGCTAAGAAAGAAAGTGGCTTCTCAGAACCTGGTGGTATATATATATGGAAATAACCTGCTTACCTGGACCGAATACAAAGGGTTTGATCCTGAAGTTTCACAGGTCAGCGTTCTGAAGCCCGGAAACGATGCCGGGCGATACCCGCACAAGAGGGAATACGGTTTAGGATTAAATGTAACATTTTAATAAAGTCTGTCTTATGAAACAAATAAAAATAGTAACGTTTGCAGCTCTTCTGCTCAGCATAGGAGTTGTACTTCCCGGTTGTAAAAAGTTTTTGACCCAGGATCCCATTTCAACAGTTTCTCCCAACAGGTTCTGGCAGGACCAGAACGATGCCAATACCTGGATGGCCGGTATTTACAACCAAATGCAATCAACACTGAGCAGCGCTTTTTTTTCGATTGGGGCGAAGTGCGTTCAGATAATGTTCGCGTTGGAGGAACAGGTAATGCGCAACAAACAATGATATCCAATACCCTCTCGGGTAATGATGCGGATATTAACGGAATTACGAACTGGACCAATTTGTATACCACCATTTCGTTATGCAATTATGGCATCAAATATTTCCCCAAATGATCGAGTCGAACGCCGACGGAGGTGCTGCAAAGTACAGGGACTATCTGGGGCAGTGTTATGGCCTGAGGGCGCTGATGTATTTTTACGGCCTCAGGGTATGGGGAAAGCTGCCCTTGCTGACCTCGCCTATAGAAAGCCTGGATCAGGAAACCCAGGTAGCCAGGTCGTCGGTTGACCAGGTGCGCAAAAGAATAGAAAGTGATATTGACTCGTCGATTTTGTTGATCGGAAGCACTACCACACAAAGATTTTACCTGCAGAAAGCCGCGGTGTATGCGCTGCAAACAGATGTAGCGATGTGGTTTCAGGATTATTCCCGTGCTATAACTGCATCACAGAATTGCATCACGGAAAGCAAATGCCAGTATGTTAACAATATTTCTGAATGGAAAAGCATATTCCTGGATCCGGCCAATTCAAACGAAGCCATCTTTAACCTGTTCTGGTCGGTAGCAGAAAGAGGCGGCGGCGTGGGTGTTTGCTCCAAAGTAGGATCAGCTTCTAATACCAACCAGTATGAGCCAAGAACATTTATCTGGCAGCGGTTTAAAGAACGGGTTGACCCGACAACACAGAAGCCGATGGACGGGCGTTTTTGGGCGGTGTTCGATACACTGGCTTATAACACCGAAGAATTGTACGATGCGGCCGTTGTGCAGCTAGGAAAATATATTCGCCCTGGAAGGCAAATGCTCCCCAAGGCACCGGCTTTACTTTTCAGGGTAATACCGATTGCAGTGCCGCCATACCTATTTACCGATTTGCTGACGTAATGCTCCTGAGAGCCGAGGCATTAGCTCATACGGGCAAATACCAGGAGGCATTGGATATCGTCAATAATATCCGTAAGCGTGTGGGCTATACGGTTACGGCAAAGCTTTCCGACTATACGGATGATTTAACTGCAGGTATCGAGAACACCATCCTTAATGAACGGCAGCTCGAGTTGTTGGGAGAAGGAAAACGATGGTTCGACCTGTGCCGCATTGGAAAGATATACGATTATTCGGATAACGGTTACGGTTATCTGAAAACAATTATGAATCCTATTTTAAGTACAACCACCGGGGAATCCAGTTTGCGGGGATCAATATGGGGCGTGTTTTGTTCCCGATAAATTCGGCCGCTTTTAATGCCAACAGAAAATTACTCGGAGATCAGAACCCGCCTTACGACGAATAAATCATTAGTTAATATTTCAAACTTATATATCATGCGTTATTTAAATGAATGCATTGCAGTAATGATATCAGCTATTATACTTTGTACAGGCTGCAGCAAGTTACAGCAAGGGTATGATTACGAAAAGTCATTTTACAATACAGAGCTTAACATGAACGTGATGGATTTTATGAAATCCCGCCCCGATGCGTTTTCCGGGATGTTGGCTGCAATAGAATATGTAGATCAGGACCCGAAATTTAAAGATGTAAAGGAACTATATTCTTCCAGCGGTAATACATTTTTGTTGCTGCATAATAACGCCTTAACCAATCTGGAAGATGGAAACAGTTATTGGGTGATCAATACTGTTTTGGGGCCCGATCCTGCTAATCCCGGCAACACGATCACGATGCGTGGCTCCGACTGGTCGCAATACAGCCGGGATACTATTGCTAATTTACTGCGTTACCATGTTATTAAAGGAATACAAACTTACTCAACCCTTAATTCAAAACCACGCTGGGTAGAAACCTTTGCTTACAGTGCCAGTAACGATTCGGCAAAAGTGTACCTGTACCTGGAAAACGTGAGGGAGGCCAATCTCCGTATCAATAATTATGTTGGAGTACCAACCGTATATAAGTCAACAAATATAGCCGCTAACTGGGTTAATATCGCGCCACGTACGCCCGATCTTCATGCAACAAATGGTGTGGTACATGTTATGGCGCGCTGGTTATTTCAACCTACCCGCCAGGCAATTAAAAATAACTAAGTCTGATAAAAAGCTGTTTTATGAATAAAAGTATCAACTGCTGGTTTGTAACGATTTGCTTAGTGCTGCTTATTTCGTGTAAAAAAGATGCAGGTATTCAGATCGAATCGCTGAGTAAATCGGGCGAAGAATTTTATTTCGGAGAAAAAGTGCCTGTTTGGGCGGCTACCTCCGGAGATAAAAACGGAATAGGGTATGAATGGTCGGCCACAGGTGGCAGCTTCGACGGTTTTCGAACGCAAAATCTTTTCGAGAACTTATGGATAGCGCCGTCTCAGCCGGGCGAATACACAATTACGGCAAAAGCAAAAAACGGAGGTAGCAATTCTTCACGCTCCACTTTGATGAAGGTAACAAGATATTATTTTGATGAATTTCAAAGCGCCTATACCTTCAATGGAAATGGCTGGTCAACCAGCAATACATCCAACGTACTTAAAAATAATACGGATGCAGCTTCGTCAACAGCCGAAATTACTGCCAGTTCCACCAGTACACCCAATATCCGAAGGTCATTGAATCTTTCTGAATTAAAGATCCCGTTTTCTATCCGGACAAAAATGGGTTGGAATACCTTTTACAGAGCGGGACAGAACACTTTCATCAGCTTATACTTTGCGCAGCCTGCAAATGTCACCATACCGTATATAAGGGAGATCCGCTGGGAGTTTCTACCCACTGCTAATCCTGCTACTACCAATAATTACCAGATCCGTTTTGAAACATTTGTACCTGCAACCAATAATTCACAATGGAGCGCGCCCGGTAACACCTTTCCGCTGCCCGGTACCCTGATAGAACCCGTTGCCGGCAGAAGCGCTTTGTTTTCAATGGCAGCAAACCAGCTGAAAAACTTTACTTTCTCGGTAGATAAGGATAATATATTTTCGGCCCATGTAGACGGTACATTATGGTTTACCAGCAATGCTATTAAAGATTGGCTGGCAAAGGCTAAGTCACAGTACCCTGGCTTTGCAGATCCGGTAGCTAAAGAATTTCGCGTTACTTTTCCTGCCAGGTCAGGTACTACGGGTACTACTATCGTTTTAAAAAGCGTTTATATTAACAATGACGGAACAATACTGCAATAATGAACTAAGAAACGTAATTATTTAAACATTAAATTTTGAAATGAACCGTGCGATGCGTGTAATAGGTGTTGTTTTAATGATATTATTGGCAGGGTATCAACCTGTAAAAGCCCAGCAGTCTGTTCGCATTAACCAGGGATGGCTTTTTTTAAGAGAAGATCTCGGAGGTATATGGGAAGCCGTACGGCCGGGGAAAGAAGGTAGCCCTGAATCTGTACCGCTATGGGCAGGGTAAGCCTGCCTCATTGTGCTAACGATAAGGATGCGGTAGATCCGGATGTGAATTATTACCAGGGACCAATGTGGTATAAAACACAGCTGGATGTAAAGAATCCTTACGAAGGGGGAGAACTTTATTGCATTTCGAAGGCGCCGGACAAAAGACCCAGGTATATGTATATACCACCAAAGTAGGCGAGCACGTAGGCGGTTATGATGAATGGAGTGTGGATATAACAGAGGCTGTGGCATTGTTCTTAAAAGATGAAAAATTAGTTCGTGAATTTAAAGGTAAAGTACCGCTGTCTGTCCGTTGCGATAATTCCCGCGACCTGGAGATGATGCCTTCCGATCTTTCTGACTTTAATTTATATGGAGGTCTCTATCGTTATGTAAACCTTGTTTATCAGCCATCACTCTATATCAGTGATATATATGCCACTCCGGTAGTTAGGGGGATAACAAGTCGGCTACAGTAAACGTAAAGTTACGCCTGGAGAATCCCGGTCATTTGGCTACAGCGCAGCTATCGATAAAATTAAAAGATCCGCTCGGTAGGGAAGTTCAAAAGATAGAAAAGCAGGTGCAGCAGCTAGATGGTGATATCGATGCAGGAGATCTGGTGGTTAAAAATCCCGGGCTTTGGAGCACCGATAAGCCGGTATTGTATACGCTGGAAGCCACGGTTACATCCGGCGCCGTAACTCAAACAACGCAAACCCGTATTGGTTTCCGAAGCTTTGAGTTTGTAAAAAAGGCCCATTTTTGTTGAATGGCAAAAGATTGTTGTTGAGAGGCACGCACCGGCATGAAGACCATGCAGGGGTAGCGGCTGCAATGACAGCAGATCAAATGCGCGAAGAGATGGTTGCCATGAAGCAAATGGGCGTGAACTTTATCCGTCTTGGGCACTATCAGCAATCGCGGGTGATCCTGGATCTTTGTGATAGCCTGGGCATTTTGGTATGGGAAGAAATTCCATGGTGTCGTGGAGGTCTCGGCGGTCCGGTGTACCAGGAGCAGGGCAAACGCATGTTGCGTAATATGATCCGGCAGCATTATAATCATCCTTCAGTAATTATCTGGGGATTAGGAAATGAGAATGACTGGCCTAACGATTTCCCGGAGTTTGATCAGCAAAAGATACGGGCTTATATGAAAGAACTGCACGACTTGTCTCATCAGTTAGACCCTACAAGAAAGACCGCTATCCGGCGCTGCGATTTTTGTAAAGATATTGTAGATGTTTATTCACCGTCGATCTGGGCTGGTTGGTACCGCGGCATTTATACCGAATACAAAGAGGTTTCAAAAGCTGAATTTGATAAGGTAGATCATTTTCTTCACGTAGAGTGGGGCGGCGACAGCCATGCAGGAAGACATTCAGAAAATCCTGATAAGGCTTTGCAAAATATTAAAACAACCGGCACAGCAGATGAAAGAGCCGGCGATGCCTCCCTGTATGGTGGTGCAGCCAGGGCTTCCAAAGATGGCGATTGGAGCGAGACCTATATATATGCAACTTGGTAGACTGGCATTTAAAGGAGCAGGAAACCATGCCCTGGTTAACCGGTACGGCTCAATGGCCTTTTAAGGATTTCTCAACACCCGTTCGACCCGAAAACCCGGTTCCCTACATGAACCAGAAAGGCGTAGTTGAAAGAGATCTTACTAAAAAAGAAGCTTACTATGTATTTCAATCCTACTGGGCCAGTCAACCTATGGTTCATATTTACGGGCATTCATGGCCGGTGCGCTGGGGTAACGAGAATGAAGAAAAAATGATCAAAGTGTACTCCAATTGTGACGAAGCAGAACTGTTTGTAAACGGTAAATCGTATGGTATTAAAAAAGAAACAGCCAGGATTTTCCGGCGGCAGGCCTGCGTTGGAACCTGCCTTTAAAAAAGGGTAGCTATAATGTTCATGTAATGGCCCGTAAAGGAAAAACAGTGGTGAGCGATACGATACGTTTTGAGTACCAGACCGAGAAATGGGCTCAACCCGCGCAGGTCTCGCTAAAAAGATCAGGGAGGAAAACGGTATTATTACGCTTGAAGCTAAATTATACGATAGCAATAATGTTCAATGCATGGATGCCGTGAACTGGATCCGTTTCGGTTTAACGGGTGATGGAACTTTAATAGATAACCTTGGTACATCGGGAGGATCCAGGCTCGTACAATTATATAATGGACGTGCTACTATTCGCATTCAAACAAACGGCGGACGATCGGTAGCCAGCGCTAAAGTGGATCAGCTTCCGGTTGCTTTTATTAATTTATAATGATGCATAAGAGATTATTTTTAATTACGGGATTATTAACCGTAGTGCTTGTTAAGGCGCAGGTATCGTCGCCCGGAGAAGATTTAAAGCTCTGGTACAACCAGCCTGCATCCATTTGGGAAGAAGCGCTTCCTTTAGGTAATGGTAAAACAGGCGCTATGGTATTTGGCGGAGTGGGCACCGAGCGTCTGCAACTGAATGATAACACGCTTTGGTCAGGAGCGCAACCCGGGCAATACTCCTGGTGGTCCGGCAATATTGGCTGAGGTGCGCCGGCTCATTTTTGCAGGTTTATATGATAGCGCCACCAATGTCTGGAAAAAATGCATGGACCTTATTCGGCCCGTTATCTTCCTATGGCTGATCTGTGGCTGAGAACACTGGGTCCGGATACAACGGCTTCGGCTTATTACCGCGATTTGAATCTTAATACAGCAACTGCTACGGTAAAGTATACTTTGAATGGAGTAAGCTATACCCGGGAAGCTTTTGTAAGTCATCCCGATAAAGCACTGGTAGTACGCCTCAGCGCTGATAAGAGCAAAGCCATCAACATTTCGGCAGCGCTTAGCAGTAAACTGAAATACAAGGTTGCAGCAAATGGAAAGGACGGGCTGGTATTAACTGGGAAAGCCCCGAAGTTTGTAGCCAACCGTGCTTATGAAAAAGAGCAGGTGGTGTATGACGACTGGAACGGCGAGGGTATCAACTTTGAGGTTCAGTTAAAAATAGTAGCCCCGGTGCAACAGTGAAAGCTGTAGGCAATCAACTTCATATTTCAGGAGCCAATACAGTAACGATCTATTTAACCAATGCCACCAGCTTCAATGGGTTCGATAAGTCGCCCGGCAAAGAGGAAAAGCCCCGCGTATAGAAGCAGGCAGCAATATGCAGCGGGTACAAAATATATCTTTCGAAAAGCTTCGGCACAACCATATTGCGGACTATCGTAATTTGTTTGACCGGGTTGTTTTTAAAATTAACAGTCCGTCACGCCACGCAGATTTGCCAACCAATGAACGACTGAGGCGCTTTGCCAAAACGCCTGATGATTTTGGCCTGCAAACCTTATATTATCAGTTCGGTCGCTACCTCATGATTGCTTCTTCCAGGCCCGGATCAAGACCTACCAACCTGCAGGGTATCTGGAACGATCATGTGCAGCCACCCTGGGGTAGCAATTATACCACCAACATTAATACCGAAATGAATTATTGGCTGGCAGAAAATACCAATCTTTCGGAATGCCACCAGCCTTTGTTCGACTTCATGAAAGAACTGGCTGTTAACGGAGCGGTAACGGCCAAAGTAAACTATGGCATCAATGAAGGCTGGACGGCTCATCATAATTCAGACCTTTGGGCAAAGACCTCCCCTCCGGGCGGGCAAGGCTGGAATGACCCTTCTGCTATGCCCCGGTGGAGCTGCTGGCCCATGGCTGCCGGCTGGTTCAGTACTCATTTATGGGAACATTATCTTTTCACAGGCGACGAGCAATTTTTAAGAGAGAAAGGCTATCCTTTAATGAAAGGCGCAGCGCAGTTCCTGTTGCAGTGGCTCGTTAAAGATCCCCAATCGGGCATGCTGGTTACCAATCCTTCCTCTTCGCCTGAAAATACCATTAAGATCAACGGCAAAGAGCACCAGCTTACCATGGCCAGCACTATGGATATGTCCATCATCAGGGAGCTGTTTACTGCCGTAATTAAATCAGCTGAGGTACTAAAAACCGATGCAGCTTTTGCAGCCACTCTTAAAAAAGCAATGGATCAATTGTATCCTTTTAATATCGGGCAATACGGGCAGCTGCAGGAATGGTTTAAAGACTGGGATGCGCCTACTGATAAACACCGGCATCTTTCACATTTGTTTGGATTATATCCTGGCAGCCAGGTAACGTTGAGCAGCACGCCGGAGCTGGCGGCGGCGGCAAAGAAATCATTGATCTTCCGGGGAGATGTAAGCACGGGCTGGTCTATGGCCTGGAAAATTAACTGGTGGGCCCGTCTCCGCGACGGAGATCATGCCTATAAGATCTTAAGCGATGCCTTCGCATATATTGATCCGCGGGAGAAGCGGGAGACCATGGGCGGTGGAGGTACTTATCCGAACCTGTTCGACGCGCATCCTCCTTTTCAGATCGACGGAACTTTGGAGCAACAGCGGGCATGACGGAAATGTTGCTGCAAAGCCATGAGGGCTACCTGTTCCTGTTGCCAGCGCTACCATCTGTTTGGAAAGACGGGTTTATAAGAGGCATTAAAGCCAGGGGTAATTTTAAAGTAGATATAAACTGGAAGAATAACAAGCTTAGCAATGCAACTATTTATTCTGAAATAGGAGGGGACTGCACCCTGCACACCCTGCAGCCTGTAAAAGTGGTAGAGGTTGTTTCTTCAACCGCCGGGGTGATTCCGGTAACAAATTGCTGACCCGGTACGGGAAGCCCGGTTATCGTAATAATGCAAAAGAGCAACTCCCCGATGTAAATACAACAGCAGGGTATACCATTAATTTTAAAACTCAAAAGGTAAAAGGTACACCATTGTACCACTATAACAATGCGTCATTATATTTTTTTCATATATCTGTTTGTAGCTTTATTCAATAAGGCCGGTGCTCAATCGCTCCAGTGGCAACAGGTAGCGCCCGGAGTATGGAAGGGTATAGCCGGCCAACCCGAGACCTACGATTTATTAAAGGCTTCAGGATCAGTTCCGGCAACCGAAGCGTTGCAAAAGATGGGGAATAGCCCCTGCCCATAAGCATCAAGGATATTACGGCTTCGGTTGTGGACGGTAAAACCTATCTGCGCTTTCCCCTGGAGGAGAAGGAGCAGCTGTTCGGGTTGGGACTGAATTTTCAAACCGTGCATCAGCGGGGTAAAATCCTGCAGTTACATATGGATCACTATGGTGGTAAGGACAACGGCGCACCCACGCCCCGGTTCCTTTTATGTATCCAGCGCAGGGTATGGCGTTTTTATTAATTCGGCCAGGTATATAACTGTGTATGCCGGTACTTCAGTAAGAAAGGATAGTAAGCATCCCCTGCAGAGAAAAAACAGGAATGAAGATAAAAGCTGGAGTTCGCGCCCTTATTCAGATGCAGTAGAAATTTTAGTGCCGGCTGCCGGTAGTGAAGTATATGTATTTGCGGGTCCTACCAGCCTGGATGCTGTAAGAAGATATAATTTATTTAATGGTGGTGGCGTGCTGCCGCCCCGCTGGGACTGGGTTTCACTCAACGGGTGAAAACTTTGTATACGGCTGATGATGTAAAAGCAGAGGTAGATTCTTTTCGTCTCAAAGGATACCCGCTGGATTTTGTGGGCCTGGAGCCTGGATGGCAAAGCCGCGCTTACCCCGGCACTTTTGAATGGGACAAAAACGCTTTCCCCAACCCGGAAAATTCGTGAGGAGATGCGCGATAAGGATATCCGTCTAAACTTATGGATTAATCCTTATGTTTCAAAAGAAGCGAGGTTTTATAAACAAATGTCGCCCTATACCGGCTCGCATACGGTTTGGGTGGGCGAAGTGCCTGATTTTACGATACCGCAGGCTCGCGATATTTTTTTCGGTCAGTTAAAAAAGACCAGGTAGACATTGGAGTAAGCGGTTATAAGATTGACGAAGTAGATGGATATGATTATTATCTCTGGCCGGATGTGGCGCGTTTCCCCGGCGGCTTAACCGGGGAGCCCATGCGGCAGACGTACGGCGTACTGGCTATGCGATACAGCCTGGATATGTTTAGGCAAAAGAATGAGCGTACCTATGGTTTGGTAAGAGCGTCTAATGCGGGCGCCAATACCTTTCCTTATGTGATCTACAATGATTATTATAATCATGAAGACTTTATCACCGCCCTGATCAATAGCGGTTACATTGGTGTACTGTGGACTCCCGAGGCCCGTGCCTCCAAAACTTCAGAGGAATGGCTGCGCCGGTTTCAAACCGTTATTTTTTCACCAATGGCCATGATCAACGCCTGGTCAAGCGGCACCAAACCCTGGTCTTATCCCGATGTGGCAGAGCAGGTAAAAGAGTTGGCTTTGCTTCGTATGCAAATGATGCCTTATTGGTACAGCGAGTTTGCAAAATATCGTTTTGAGGGAACTCCTGTTTTTCGTGGTATGAGCCTGGAGCCCGGCTTTGAAGTAAATGCGGTGAGTGCTGTAAAAGGAAACCTGGATGATAACCCGTACCTGGAAGCGACAACTAAAGAAGTGAAGGATCAGTATATGGCGGGAGAATATCTGTTGGTAGCGCCTCTATTTACCGGTCAGCAAACAAGAAAAGTTATTTTACCCAAAGGAAAATGGTTTGATTTTTATACCGGGGCGTATGCAGGAGATGGGGAAATTATAACGGTAACACCGGGACTTGATAAAATCCCGGTATTCGTAAAAGATGGTGGTATTATTCCCATGATGGAAGCAAAATTGCATGCACCCGTAAAGGAGAAAAAGTAGATCTGGAAGTAAGAGTATACGGTCAAAAACAAGGTACTTACAAACTCTACGATGATGACGGTCAAAGCCTGGATTATGAAAAGGGCGCTTTTGACTGGCGTACTATCAGGATCGAAAAAGATACCAAAGGGCAATTAAAAGGCGTTGTGGAAGCGGCGCACAATAAGAATGTTCAATCATATAACAAAATCACATTCCGGTTTATGTCGGGCCAATAGTAATATGAGATGGTTTATTGTCATAGCATTAATGGGAGCTGCCTCCGGCTTGCGTGCACAGCAAAGCAACACGGCTGATATTTACAATATCGCTGTAAAGCAGCTGCGTAACAACGTTTTAAAAGAAGCAGAAAAGGCGCTTAAAGAAAAGACTGTAACGGTTACTGCACAAACCTCCCCGAGAAGTGCAGGTGGCATACACGACTTTTACAGCGAAGGCGACTACTGGTGGCCTAATCCTGCAAACGCGGATAGTCCTTATATTCAAAAAGATGGGATGACCAACCCGGGTAACTTTGTGGCGCATCGGCTGGCAATGATACGCTTAAGCCGGATTGTAGGCGTATTGGCATCAGCATGGCGCATTACAGGGCATGATAAGTATGTAACAAAGGCGATGGAACATTGTAAAGCCTGGTTTGTTGATACGGCAACAAAAATGAACCCGAGCCTTCTTTACGCGCAGGCTATTAAAGGAAGAGCAACAGGCAGGGGTATCGGTATCATCGATGCGATACAGTTAATTGAAGTAGCCCAGGGACTTTACATGATGCAGCAATCTCCTGCGATGGATCAGGAAGCCTTAAACCAGGTAAAGCAGTGGTTTGCACAATACCTGGACTGGGTAACCTCCCATCAATATGGCATTGATGAAATGAACGCAGCTAATAATCACGGTACCTGCTGGGTGATGCAGGTGGCCAGCTTTGCAAAGTTTACCGGCAATCAAAAATGGATGGACTTCTGTTCAGATCGTTATAAAAAGTGCTGTTGCCCAACCAGATGGCGCCCGACGGGAGTTTCCCAAGAGAGCTGGCCCGTACCAAACCTTATGGCTATTCGCTGTTTAACCTGGATGCCATGGCAACTGTTTGCCAGATACTTTCCTCAAAAGAAGATGATCTCTGGAGCTACCAGACAACCGATGGTCGTTCTATTAAAAAGGCAATAGCATTTCTATATCCTTATATCAATAATAAAAACAAATGGCCTTTTAAACAGGATGTAATGTATTGGAATAACTGGCCCGTGGCCCAACCTGCTTTATTGTTTGG
This sequence comes from Paraniabella defluvii, assembly GCA_019316985.1. Taxonomy (GTDB): domain Bacteria; phylum Bacteroidota; class Bacteroidia; order Chitinophagales; family Chitinophagaceae; genus Niabella; species Niabella defluvii. The sequence goes on along the minus strand of CP079215.1, from coordinate 6,043,632 downwards.
CGCTGCGGCCTTTCATAACCGGGATTGGTTCAACACATGGACAAAGCTCGATCACTTCCCGACAGTAGAAGAAGTGATTCGTAACCTGCCTGTACGTAACCCTTTAATATGGCTAACAAAATGAAGTACGCAAAAATAATACTAACGGTTTTGTGTGGCCTCTCAATGCTGTTGGTTGAAGCGCAGGTGAAGGGGATGAGGATAAGGAGATGTTTAATAAAGCGGGCACCGATCGCGACAACAGCGCCGTGCAGGCGGCATTAAATGGTTGGTGGGCCACTTCCATGAAAAATCATGAAGACCGCATAAAATGGTGGAGCGATGCAAAGTTTGGTATGTTTATCCATTGGGGCATCTATTCGCTTCCCGGCGGAGAATGGAAGGGCAGGGAGGTAAAGGGATATGGGGAGCATTTAATGAGAAAAGAGAAGATTTTTAAAAGGATTACCTGGAAATTGCCCATCAGTTCAATCCCGTAGGAATTTAATGCAGAAGAATGGGTGAGGGACGCTAAAGCAGCCGGCATGCGTTACCTGGTGATTACCGCAAAACATCACGATGGATTTGCCATGTATCCGTCAATGGTATCCGACTTTAATATCCAGGCTCAAACTCCTTTTAAAAGAGACCCTATGTATGAATTGCAGGCAGCCTGCAAAAAGAATGGTTTAAAGTTTGGGTTTTATTATTCCCATGCGTTCGACTGGGAGCACACTGATGCGCCGGGTAACGATTGGGAGTACAAAAACCCGGGTGGCGACTTACAGCTATATGGCGGTACCGGCTGGTACAATCTGCACCCGGAATTATTAGAAAAGGCAAAGCGCTATGTTGATGAAAAAGCCATCCCGCAAATTGTAGAGCTGATTCATAAATATCACCCCGATATTTTATGGTTTGATACACCTCATAAATTGCCGTTTTCGGAGAATATACGCATTCTGGAAGCCATTCGTAAAGCAGATCCTGATGTGGTGGTAAACGGGCGACTGGTTAGAAGCGAAAAAATAATTTCGGCGATTACAAAATACGGCCGACCGCCCCGCTGAATTTTATCCCGTTACAGGTAATTGGGAAGCTATTCCAACAACCAATGAAAGCTATGGCTACAACCGGTTTGATCTTTCTCATAAACCCGCGGCTCATTTTATAAGGCTGCTGGCCAGTGCTGCGGCAAAAGGTGGAAACCTGTTGATGAATATAGGCCCTATGGGAGACGGTTCTATAGATGTTAAGGATGAAAATATTTTAAAGGGTATTGGCCGGTGGATGGATAAAAATGGCGAGAGCATTTATGGTACTGTGGCTACGCCGGCTCCTCTTCAAAGCTGGGGCGTTACTACCTATAAAAAAGGTAAACTATACTTACACGTTTTTGATTACCCTGCGGATGGTAAGCTCTATGTAGGTGGAATTGCAGGCGGTATAAGGAGAACTTATTTATTGTCGGATACAACTAAAAGTTTGAACATAATAAGGGCAGGCAAGCAAGACTGGAAGATTCAACTTCCTGCAACAGCGCCGGATACTACCAACACCGTAGTAGTATTGGAACTCAATGAGGGAACCCGATTCGACAGTATACGTTATATAGCTCCCAATAGCCGTGTTGCACGAATGCTTGCGTTTGATGCGGCCTTGAACGGAAAAGGTTTTGGCTTTGGCGATGGAAAAACCAACCGGTATTACGTGGATGGATGGAAGCTGCCATCACAAACCATCAGCTGGACCTTTAGGAACGATAGGGATGCAATATTTGATCTGTCACTGAAGTATATTGTTGGAATGAGTTCCGGCGGTACTTATAAAGTGATGTTGGATGGTAAACAGCTGGCTGAAGGGTGCTTCAACCGGCTGCAAAAGGAGAGGATATGCTGACAAAAATATAGGCCCGGTGCAGTTAAAACAAGGAATACATACGCTGGTCATTCAGCCGGTATCTATAACCAAACAGGAACTGATGCGCCCCTTAGAATTACTTTAATTAAAAAGTAACAGATATGGTGAATAAAATAGTCGTATCCCTGGGCATAGCTATTATAACAGGGATGAGCGCGCAGGCACAACGCCCGGATATTCGCGCCGTGTTTGGTGATGCGGAGAAACAAACCCGGATAATGCTTGCTGAAGTTGATAAGGCTAAAGAAGGAAAGCCGGAGCTGGTTGCTCCAAGAACTATTGAGCAGGGTAAGTTAAAGCTGGTGAAATCGGGCGATTGGACCAGCGGTTTTTTCCCGGGCGTATTATGGTTTTTATATGAGTACTCACGAAATGCCGAATGGAAAAAGAAGCGGAGCGGTATACTGCTGGTATTGAAAAAGAGCAATGGAACGGCGGTACACATGATATGGGCTTCAAAGTATACTGCAGTGTGGGTAATGGCTTCAGGCTTACCGGCAATACTCATTATAAAGAAGTGTTGATACAGTCTGCAAAAACCTTGAGCAGGCGTTTTAATAAAACAGCGGGCGTCATACGCTCCTGGGACCATAATAAACAAAAATGGGACTACCCGGTAATTATTGATAATATGCTGAACCTCGAATTGTTGTTTGCTGTATCAAAACTTACAGGCGATCAATCCTATTATAATATTGCCGTAAGCCATGCCGATAACACCATGAAAAATCATTTCAGGAAAGATTTCAGTACCTGGCACGTGGTGGATTATGATTCAACACAGGCAGGGAAGATCAATAAAAAACAACCCACCAGGGATATTCTGATGAATCAACCTGGTCGAGGGGAGAGGCATGGGCTGTTTATGGATACACGATGTGTTATCGTGAAACAAAAGATCCTAAATATCTAAAGCAGGCTGAAAATATTGCAGGATTTATTTTGAAGCATCCTAATATGCCCAAGGATCTGATACCTTATTGGGATTTTAATGCACCTCAAATACCGCAGGAACCAAGGGATGTGTCTGCGGCGGCAGTAATGGCATCGGCAATGTTGGAGCTAAGCACCTATAGCAGGAACGGAAAGCTTTACAGGGCAAGCGCTGAAAAGATGCTCAACAGCTTAACCAATAGTTACAGGGCTCCCATGGGCAGCGACTTTGGTTTTTTATTACAGCATAGCACAGGATCGAAACCATCGAACAGCGAAGTGGATGTGCCCTTGAGCTATGCAGATTATTACTATCTCGAAGCGATGTTGCGTTTGCGGAAATTAACTGTTTCAAAGAAGCTGTATTAAGAGAGGCATCTTCATGGTTCACCTGGATTTAAATCAGGCATTGGATCGTTGCCGATGCATGTTTTATTCCATCAGTAAATACGATAACATATGAAATATTTAAGCAAAACAGTGTCAATTTTTACTTTATGCAGTATTACCTTATTCAGTTGTTCACAGGAAAAGATGGAAGCGGTAGCAGAAGAACGACCGGTTGAGGCTTATGCAGGTATCCAGAAAACCGGGAACTACGCAGTTAGCCTGGGGCTTACTTCCGCACCAGGTACTTCAACATGGACCTACGCGATAAAGAAAATAAGGCAAAAGATATCGGGTATTTTGTACTCAACCTGGGCAGCTGCGGTGAGAGTAGCCCCACCATCAGCAATATTATTGCGGCAAAGGTAAACGGGGTAGACTGGATGGAAAAGATAACGGCTTCAAACGGCAATACGCAATGCGCCATTGGGTCTGACAACTTTGTAAAATTTGACAACCTGCCGGCCGCCGAAGCGTATACCATAGAGTTTACGCTGGATTCGATATATGCACAGGTTCCCGCTACAGCCTGGATAAAAGCCGGCACCACCTGTTCTCCGATGGAGATCCAGGGGCCTGGTTGTAAAGGCTACCAGCTGACAACAGTACTCAATGCCGACTCTTCAATAGCCGGAAAACCGTATAATGAGTTAAATAGCTATGCAAGAATCTCGGGCTTTGATTATACAGAGCATCCTCATTGCAGTGGGGATACGGTGGTCATAGGGATGGGGTGCATTTTGCAGCGGAAAAGGATGATTTCTGAACAAATATGTTTTCCGGTTTAATATCCATATCGACCCGGTGATCGATGGCGACCGTTGCAGCTCGGGTACCGTCGATCGCCAGAGAAATGAGCTGAAATCTGCCACCAACAATACCAATTGGGCCAAGGTGCAGGGGAATTGGGATGAGTGGCAGATACTGGAATGGAGTTTTAAGTTGCCCGCTGGTTTTCAGCCTACATCCAGCTTTTGTCATATTCATCAGTTAAAGGCGCAGGACGGACCTAATAACGGCAGCCCGGTTATTACAATTACACCAAGAGCCAACAGCAACGGATCTAATAAGCGCATGCAGATTATTCATTCTGTTGACGGCGCCAGAACAGGGAAAGGAACTATTGTTGATAATATACCCCTTGCCGATTTTGAGAACGAATGGGTAAGTGTGCGTGAAGAGATGCATTACGCGCACAACGGCTACTACTCCTGCAAGATTGCAAGAATACGTGATGGTAAAGTGCTCATCGATTTCACGGATACTGATATTGATATGTGGCGAACAGGAAGCTCTTATATCCGCAGCAAGTTCGGGATATACAGGAGCCTTGGCGCTGGGCGTTTGAATCAAAATCCGGTAGGTCAGAACCCGCTGCTAAAAAATGAATCGATGTGGCTGACTGATTTAAGAGTATATGAAAAGAATCCGAACCCCAACCCGGGAACAACGCACTAGCTTAAAATAATAAAATGTATCAAATGATCAGATGTTTTTTCATAGTACTGGGTTTGAGCTTTATCGGGTCGTTGCTGGCGGCTCCTGTAATGGTTTCTTCTATAGATGAGCTGCAAAAAGCCATTAACAAAGCTACCCTGGTACAACTATTATACTGAAAAATGGAGTGTATCAAACAGAAGCCGATATAATAGTGGGCTGTTCGGGAACCCAAGCCCAGCCTGTTATGATACAGGCAGAAACAGTAGGAAGAGCAGTTATTGCCGGCAGGGGTGGCATCAATTTGGTAAGCCCTGCATCCTACGTAGTTATTAAAGGCTTTACATTTACACATGCGGCTTCTCATGCCAAGTCAGCTGCAGGAACCAGCTTTTGCCGGTGGACACGGAATGTTTTTGAAACACCGGGGAAAGGCGAGTACCTTACCATTGCAGGAAATGATCATGAAATAGATTACAACACCTTCCAGCATAAAAAAGAAATGGGACGTATACTGGCGATAAGAGGCGAAGGAAGCCAGATTGCTCAGCGCCTGCATATTCATCATAATTATTTTTATGATTTCCCCGACCAGGAGGCGCTAACGGCGCAGAAACTTTACAGTTCGGCTTAAGCGGCCTAAGCTTATCAACCAGTAACAGCATTGTAGAGTATAATCTTTTGAAAAGTGCCATGGCGAAAATGAGCTGATTTCCGTTAAGGCGTCCGGCGTTACCCTTCGGTATAATACCATACGCGATTGCCCGGCGCAATTCACGCTGAGACACGGCAACCGTTGCGATGTATACGGCAATTTTTTCTTTAATACACCCGGCCTGAGGATTTATGGAGACGATCATCATATTTTCAGCAACTACTTTGAAAATTGCAGCCAGGCTATCACCATTGGTAACGGGGGCGCTGAAGTAGCGGATGGTGCGCCGCTTACATCTCATGATCGCCCCGATCGTGTTTTAATTGCCTTTAATACATTAGTGGGCAATCAAAAAAATATCCTGCTGCAGGCAAGGCAAAACGGTTTAGGCGCTACAGCCATTACCATCGCTGATAATATTATCCAGGGAGGAGCCGCCGCCGCTGTGCTTTCGGGACCTTTAAAAGAGGGTGTCTGGAAAAACAACTGGCTTTATAAAGTAGCCGGGCCCGGCGATATTCCTGCAGGGGATATAAGCTGGAAGATGCCCGGCTGGTTAAAGATAGTAAGGGCATTTACCGGCTTGGCGCCAAAAGCCCTGCAATAGGATCGGCTGATGCAGGTTTTAAAGTAGTTCATGTGGATATGGATGCGCAGCCAAGATCGGGCAAATGGGATGTTGGGGCCGATCAATACCGGAACGGGAAAGGCGTAGCACAGGTGCTTCAAACCGGTGAAGCCGGTACCGCTGCGGCAAAGCAGTATAAATGACAAGCAGCAATATTTTAATAAAATGTAAATAATAGCGATGAAGAAATTCTATTTAATACTTATGTCGGCATTGATCTTTTCGGCTTCAATGCAGGCGCAAACAACAGATAAAGATGCCCGTATGGGATGGTGGCGGGCAGCGCGTTTTGGCATGTTCATTCACTGGGGCGTATATGCCCAGTGGGGTGGTGTGTATCACGGACACCGGCAGGCAAGGGGTGGCGCTGAGTGGATCATGAATCGCTCCAAGATCCCTGTACGAGAATACCAGGAGCGGGCTAAATCATTTAACCCGGTCAACTATGATCCTGACGCTATTGTAAAAATGGCAAAGGATGCCGGTATGAAATACATTATCATTACTTCCAAGCACCATGATGGCTTCGCGTTATTTAAATCTTATGCCAGTAAGTGGAACGTGGTAGATGCCACTAAGTACGGGAAGGATTTACTAAAACCCCTGGCAGACGCCTGCCGGAAATATGGCATGAAGCTGGGATTTTACTATTCCCAGGCGCAGGACTGGAATAATCCCGGCGGTTCAGTAGCACGTAAGGAAATGAGGGAGGGCTGGCCTAATCCGGATTCTGCAAAAATAGATGCCTATACCGCCGCGCATAAAGGTCATTGGGATCCGCTGCAGGAGACAAAAACCTTTGATGAGTACATAGACGAAGTGGCTGTTCCGCAGGTCAAGGAAATTTTGACAAACTACGGAGATATTGCTGTTTTGTGGTGGGATACACCAACCAATATGACCGATGCTGCCGCGTTAAAATTCCAGGAAGCACTAAAGCTGCAGCCCGGCATCATTACTAACGACCGGCTGAAACGTCCTAATTTTCCCGGAGATACCAAAACTCCGGAACAAAAATACCGACCCAGGCAGAACTGGATGGGCAGGATTGGGAAACCTGTATGACAATGAATGGGAGCTGGGGATATAAAAGCTGGGATCATAATTGGAAATCTACAGAATTATTAATCCGGAACCTGGTTGATATTGCTTCCAAAGGAGGCAACTACCTGTTGAATATCGGTCCTAAAGAAGACGGCTCGGTACCACAGGAAAGCATAGACCGTTTAGCACAGATCGGTAATTGGATGAAGGTGAACGGCAATGCTATTTATGCAACCAAGGCCAGTCCCCTTCAGGATCTGGACTGGGGACGTTGTACCATAAAAACGGATGGGAAAAATACCCGGCTGAATCTTTTTGTATTCAACTGGCCTGCCAACGGAAAATTAGTGGTGCCTGCAATTACCAACAAAGCCGTTGAAGCGAGGTTGGTAGCCACCGGGAAAAAGCTTGACGTGAAAAATGAGAACGGAACTATAGTGATTGGCGTACCAGCTGCAGCGCCGGATAAAATAGCCTCGTTGATACAACTAACCGTTACCGGTGAAGTAGCCAACATAAATATCAAGGGAACCCAGAAAATGAAAACCGGCGAACTGGATTAATAGTGTATATAATAAAGTTATGAAAAAATTGATGCTTTTCCTGGCGCTATCCGGCATTTTTTCGGTTATACGGGCAGCGGATGTAATCGTTACTGATTTCGGAGCCAAAGCAGACGGACATACGATGAACACTGCCGCTATTCAGAAGGCTATAGATGATTGCCATGGTAAAGGTGGCGGGAGGGTCATTTTCCCAAAGGAGATTATCTTACCGGCACTGTAGAGTTCAGAGATAATATAAAGCTATACTTTGAAGAAGGCGCGCGTTTACTGGGTAGTACGGATATCGGGGATTATCGCAATGTGGATCCTTTTACCGAAGGACTGGGTATAGACGTAGGATGGGCATTACTGGTAGCCGTAGACCGGAAAAATATAGGGATCGAAGGCCGGGGTATTATTGACGGACAGGGGTCTGCTTTAAAAGCGGTACATATACTTAAAGATACCAGGCCCGAAGGCCAGCGTTGGGGACGTAGACCTTTTTTACTACGCGTTGTCCGGTGCGATAATGTGATCGTTAAAGATATCAGCCTGAACTATGCCGGTGCATGGACATCGCACTATTTCCAGTCCAGGAATATTGAGATAGAAAATGTAAAGATCCGCAGTACAGGCGTGGCACATAATGACGGCATTGGTATTGATGGCTGTCAGGATGTTAACATCAGCAATTGCGATGTAGTGAGCGGCGATGATGCATTGGTATTTAAAACCACCTCCAGCAAAATGGCCTGTAAAAATATCACTGTCAGAAAAATGCGGCTCAAAAGCAGCCAGGCCGGTATCAAAATAGGAACCGAGTCTATGGCCGGTTTTGAAGATATTGATATCAGGGATTGTTATATCTATGAAACCCGTAACGGGGGCATTAAGCTATTGTCGGTAGATGGCGCTCCGATAAAAAATATAACAATAGCCGATGTAAAAATGAATGATGTTCGCACACCCATATTGCTACGTCTTGGATCGCGCCTCAATGTATTTCGAAAAGGACAGGATCAGCAACAAACTACAGGGTATTTTGAAAATGTGATATTAAAAATATAACAGCCGTATCTGCAGACAGCACACAGCTGAAAGCCGCAACCGGTATTCTTATGACCGGCGTACCTGAACATCAATTATCCGGTGTAACGCTGGAAAATATATGGATAGAATTACCCGGCGGTGGCGCTGCGGATGAGGTAATGGCTAATGTTCCCGAGGCGATTAAAGAATATCCTGAAATTAAAACTTTTGGCCCGGTTATTCCATCTTACGGCCTTTGGGCCCGGCACGTAAAGGATATCAGGATTAAGGGATTGCAGTTCGTGCTAAGAAGCAACGATCTGCGGCCAGCCTTGTTTTTGCAGGATGCCACCAATATGGCGGTTACGGATGCTGTAATCCCCGCAACGAAAAATGCGGCCTCTGCAATACATATAAAACAGTCTGCCAATATTACCCTGGAGGGGTGGACTGTTTATGGGAATATGCGGTCATTGGTAGTGGCCGACGCAGCCAGTAAGTCACAGATTTACCTGAAAAAAATAAATTACCCGGTGGACAAAACCTTTTTGAGTAACCCAACTTACCCCGTATGCATAAAATAGTTGCTGTCATGGTTAGCGTAACCACCTGGCTGGGCACTGCCGTTGCGCAACATACTGCTGCAGCACAAAGTAAATGGATAAAAAGACTGGATCGGGAACGCTGGAATACACAGGCACGGCTAAGGGCGACCGGATTATAGATTTTTCTTATGCGGGCTATAAGGGAGGTGGCGTAAGAATTCCCGAAATACCTGCCCGGGTAACTGTTTACCCGGTAGCAGGCGATAATGCAGCCCATATCCAGCGTATTATAGATTCCGTATCGCAAATGCCTTTACAGGATGGTTTCAGGGTGCTGTAGTACTGGCGCCCGGCAATTATCCCTGCTCACAAACAATACGGCTGGCCAGCGACGGTATTGTGCTGAGAGGATCAGGCGAAGCTTCGAAAATTATCATGACGGGTGTACCGCATGTTTGTTTTTCAATTGGGGAAAACCTAAAAACCGAACGGGTGGGAGAAGCTGTTTTTATTACCGATGCTTATGTACCCTCCGGGGCTCATCAGTTTACAGTAGCAGATGGCAGGAACTTTTCGGCAGGAGATGAAATTGCAATCAGCAAGCCGGTAACCGATTCATGGGTGCATTTTATGGGAATGGATGCTTTGGTGCGGGATGGTAAGGAGCAAACCTGGATAACCGGGGAGCTGACTACAGAACGCACCATCAGGGCGGTAAAAATAATGTCATCATGATAGAGGTTCCTTTAACCGATAGCTATGACGCTCATTTTACGGCACCCGGAACAACGGTACAAAAAATAAGACGAACAGGCGAAGTAAAAAATGTGGGCCTGGAAAATCTTTCTATAGTTGCCCCGGAGCAATCGGTTACCATCAGCCAGCAGCATCATTCGGCAATAAGGGTAAAGGGCGTGGCAGATGGCTGGCTCCGCGATCTTTCCATCAGTAACACCGTTAACAGCATTGCTGTTTCCGGCAGGAGAATTACTGTAGAGAACATCGATATACAGCATACTGCTTCTACCATAGGAGCAGCCAAGCCAGCCGACCTGAGTGCTAATGGGGGCAGCTGTTGTTCAATAAATGTAAGATCCGTGGCGATAATGTTTTTTTCTGGCTACCGGGGCAAAAGTAAGCGGACCTAACGTGTTGCTGAACTGTACCTTCAGCGGTAATGGCTGGATACAGCCCCATCAAAGATGGGCAACCGGCTTATTGATTGACGGATGTAAGGTGCCCGACGGTGGTATTGATTTCATGAATCGTGGTGAAATGGGCTCCGGCCATGGCTGGTCTGTAGGTTGGGCTGTGGCCTGGAACTGCGTAGCAAAGTCGTATTTAAATCAGCAGCCCCGGGAGCTTTTAACTGGGTCATCGGTTCTTCCGGAGAACGGCAACAGAAGGCTATGCCTTTTGATAAAGAGCCGTTTTTACCGGAAGGAGTTTACGATTCTCATAATAAACCAGTGGAGCCGCTTAGTCTTTATCTGCAGCAGTTAAAGCTGAGGCTGGGCCCCGGGCCTTAGAGAATATTGGTTATAAGGAACTTCGATAGGTGTTGATGGGTGAAATCAAAAAGGAATACTATATTTGATAAACTGTTGGTGTCAAAGTCTTGCTAATGAAGAGGAAAGTCCCTGAATGGGTGAACGATGTAGCTGAAAACGATTCGCACGAGTCGTTTGAGAAGCTATATACCTATTTTTCATCAGGGCTGTTAGCATATGTTTCTACTATTGTTGATGATAAAGAAGTAGCACTGGACCTGGTGCAGGATCTCTTTTTAACGTTGTGGACCAATCGGCGTACCTTAAGTGCCGTCAGCAACATTGGGCACTACCTGTATAGTTCGATAAAAATAATGCGGTACGTCATGTAAGCAAACGCTCAAGATTAACGCCCATCGACAACGAACATTTAGAGCAAATTTCCTTCGATAATATGAGTCCTGAGTATACATTTATTGCCAGGGAACAATTTCAGCAATTACAGGCCTCCATCAATAGCCTTCCTTTTAAATGCCGGCTGGTTTTCCGCCTGGTAAAAGAAGATGGTTTGAAATACAAAGATGTAGCCCAGCTATTGGATATATCAGTAAAAACAGTAGAGGCGCACATGACGCTTGCCTATAGCCGCATAGTAGATTGTTTTGAGCAGATGCTTCCCGAGCACCAGAAGCATTTCAAGCCAGGCAAAAAGGCGCAATAAAAATATTTTTCTTTTTTTTTTGAAAAGACTAAGGGTTTTGGCAGCCCCATACTCTTTATAGTTAAGTATGGTCTAATTATGGAAAAGTCGAGGTTCATTGAACTTATAAGAAAGAAAGAGAGCGGCGAAATATCACTTTGGGAATTAAAGGAGTTAAACGAGGCTATCGAAGACAATCCGTTGTATTCGTCGGTCTTCAATAACCTGCAGGAGATTTCGGAGATGCAGCCTCTTTTTAATAAGCGGGAGGACAGGGTTATTAAAGACGAACTCGACCTGCTAAAGAAAAAGATGAATTACAGGCCGTTGAATAAAAGAACGGTATATATCAAGCGATTACTGGCGGCTGCAGCTGCTGTATTAATTGTTATTACTGTTGCAGCGATCTTTTTCAATCAGCATACAAAAAAATCGATCCCACCAATATTATTGCTACGCAAAAGGGATCTAAAACAACGATAACGCTTATAGACGGCACTAAAGTGTGGGTAAATGCTGATACCAAACTAACTTACGACAATACATTTGGTGTAAAGACAAGATCGGTATGGTTATCTGGCGAAGCCTATTTCGAAGTGGCTAAAGATAAAGCGCATCCCTTTATTGTGCATACAGACTTAATGGAAGTAACGGCCCTGGGTACTGCTTTTAATGTACGTTCTTACAGGGATGAAAATAATGCGGAAACAGCTTTAATGGAAGGCTCGGTACAGATTGCTTTTAAAAAGAAGGAAATGGGTAAAATACTGCTAAAACCCATGGAGAAAGTAGTGGTACGCGATCCCTTCGTTAAAGCCGACCGGGAAAAAGAGCAACCCGAGATCGCGGTTGTAAAAGTCAGCTATGACTCAGCGCAGGCCGTTACTGCAGAAACAGGATGGCTGACCAATCGCCTGGTATTTAAACAGGAGCGGCTGGAACAGATTATAAAAACGCTGGAGCGCCATTATGGCTGTACTATCCAGGTACAAAAGTCAGCACTGTTAGACAGAAAACTCAGTGGTATCTTTAAAGACGAGAGCCTTATGGAAGTTTTAGAGACTTTCAGACTAGCTGCCGGAATTCAATATACGATCGATAAAAATAACGTATTGCTTTTTAATTAAACCAAAATAGGCCCGTATGAATAATCAGTCATAACATGTAATCACAAAAAAGCGGAAAATGTGCAACCATTTCCCGCCGGATAGTAAAGTAATCATTGCCTGGACAGCAATATTCAATCACTTTAATTAATACAAAAATATGAAAATTAAGGATTGCCCCGCCATGCGCGTTAGGGTGCAATTAATTATCAAATATATATTGGTAATGAAGCTTGCCGTATTTATTATTCTTTTAACATCCAGTCAGGCAATTGCGATCAAGACGTTTTCCCAGGAGAAAATAAATTTGAAGCAGGCTAATATTTCTATTTTGGCGGTACTAACCGGAATAGAATCGCGGTATGACTACCGGTTTGTTTACAGCGACAGCGTGGCGCTGAGCCGGCAGAAAATCGATGTATTTGCGAAGAATGCAACTATTGACGAAGTAATGCAGCAGATTTTAAAAACTACCAGTTTTTCCTATAAAAAAATGAAGAAAGGATTAATTGTTATCACCGGCGACACCGGTAATGACATGGTAGCGGCGTTACCGGTGAAAGGGGTCGTTGTTGACCAGAATGGTCAGCCTGTAGCCGGCGCCAATGTTATTGAGAAAGGAACAGTTAACGGTACTGTTACCGCAAATGATGGCAGTTTTCGTATTGATGTAAAGGATGATCAGTCTATACTGATTATTTCTGTGGTTGGTTTTAAAACCAGGGAGGTAGCTATAACTGCTATCGGTTCGGGCATCGTGCTCGAAAAGGCAGATGGAAAACTCGACGAAGTGATAGTGATAGGTTACGGTACCCAGCGCAAGTCTGATGTTACGGGTTCCATTACCTCCATTAATGAAAAGTCTTTGCGTGAGGTGCCTGCTGCCAATCTTTCGCAGGCGTTGCAGGGAAGGGGTGCCGGTATCGATATTCAAAAGGGCGGCGGTAACAGCAAGCCCGGCGCCTCGCCGGTGATACGCATCAGGGGCGTTCGCTCTATAAGTGCCGATAACGGGCCGCTGTTTGTAGTGGATGGAATTCCTTATAACGGCAATATTAACGATCTGAACCCGGACGATATCGTTTCGCTCGAAGTACTGAAAGATGCATCGGCCACCGCTATTTACGGGTCAAGGGGCGCCAATGGAGTAATACTGGTTACAAGTCGCCGGGGTCGTAACGGAGAGCCTGTTGTGGCTTACAGCGGGTATACCGGGTTTGTGAAAAACCTGGGAAAAATAGAAGTGATGAACGGGGAAGAGTTTGCACTGCTTAAAAAGTGGGCGGCTTATAACGGAAATTTCCTCAGCAATGGCAGCAGGAAGTATACGGGCATCGACGATCCTGCAATCATAGCGGATGGAGTTTTTGCGCCGCAGGAAATAGAGTCGATGAACATGGGGCGTAGTACCGACTGGCAGGACCTGATTTATAAGACCGGGTTGAATACAGATCATCAGCTTAGCGTTTCCGGAGGTTCGGCTAAAACACAGTACGCGATCTCTACAGGCTATCATAATGAAACAGGTATTTACCCGGGTCAATCGTTCGAACGCTTTTCTGTAAGACTCAACCTCGATCAGCAGCTAGGTAAATCGGTAAAAGTAGGATTGAGCTCCTTAAACAACTTTAGCGTTATTAAAGGTGAAAATGCCAATCCTATGGGTCAGGTTTTAAGAGCCAGTCCCCTGGCTACGCCTTATGACGAGAACGGCAATTTATGGGGATTTGTTCCCGGCAGTGCCAATCAGGTGTGGAATCCGCTTGGCGATTTTGTAGAAGGTGCCAAAATAGAGAACCGTAAAAGAACCGGAACCTTTACTACGTTATACCTCGACGTGAACCTGGCTAAAGGGTTAAAATACCGGTTCAACGCCGGTGCCGAAATACGGTCCGACATCTATGGTAATTACTATGCGAGTGCAACATCCAATAATCTTGGAGGGCTTTCCACTTCAAGAAACCGGACAGAATTTGCTACGAACTATACACTGGAAAATATTCTGACGTATAATAAGACGTTCGCTGAAAAACACCGGATCGATTTTACAGGATTATTTAGTATGCAGGAATCCCAGGGGCAAACCAGCCAGTTTGATAATAATGATATCGTAGCTGATCCTCTCTGGTATTATAACCCCGCGTTTGGCGCCAATTTGCGGGGTGTTGGCAGCTATGCCAAATGGAATATCGTCTCTGTTATGGGGCGCGCCAACTATGCCTTTAAAAATAAATACCTGGCTACTATAACCGTACGTTCAGATGGGTCTTCGAGACTGGCGCCCGGTAACCAGTTCCAGGCATTCCCTTCGGGTGTGTTGGCATGGAACCTGGCACAGGAAGATTTTATCCGTAATGCGCGTATATTCTCCAACCTTAAACTGAGGGTGAGTTACGGTAAAGTAGGTAACACGGCGATTGATCCCTATCAAACCCTTGGCGCCTTATCGGGAGCCGTGTACAATTACGGCGATCAGATGACAACCGGCGTTTATCTCTCAGATGTTCCCAATCCTAATTTAACCTGGGAATATACTGCCAGCACCAACCTGGGGCTTGACTTTGGCCTGTTTAATAACAGGATATCCGGCTCTGTTGAATTTTATAAGCAGGCCACCAGTTCCCTTTACTACCACAAAGCTTACCGCCTACTTCCGGAATCCCCAATGCTATTGTAACCAATGTTGGTAAAACGGAAAACAGGGGAATAGAAATACAGCTGGCAACGGTGAACCTTGCAGGAGATGGCCGGAATAAAGTAAGCTGGACATCAGATATCAACTTCTTTTTAAACAGGGGCAAAATAACGCAACTACAGGAAGGGGTAACAATGGATATAACCAATAGCCGGTTTGTTGGCTATCCCATAGGAACCATTTTTGATTACAGGAAGATAGGTATCTGGCAGAATACGGCAGCGGATTCGGCGCTTGCCAAAAGCCTGGGACTGTCTCTTACCGGTACCGGATCGGTTATCGGAAATATAAAGGTAGAAGATGTAAACGGCGATAACAAGATCAATGCAAGCGACCGGGTGATATTGGGCTCGAGCCAGCCCCGCTGGTCGGCAGGCTTTACCAACAGGTTAGCTTATAAAGGCTTTGACTTTACGATTGTTGCTTTTGGCCGGTTTGGAAGCACTATTACCAGCCGTATGCACAATAGTGGTTTTGCCAACACTTTCCAGGGAAATTACAACAACCTGCGTGTCAATTACTGGACGCCGACCAATGGCGAAAATTTTTGGCCAAAGCCTAATGCCGCGTCTACCAATACACCTAATAACTCAACCCTGGGATATTTCGACGGAACATTCGTTAAAGTCAGGAGCCTGACATTGGGGTATAATCTTCCCAACTCGTTCCTGAATCTCCGTTCGGCAAGAGTATATGTTACAGCCAATGATGCCTTCATTCTTTTCTCGAAGTATCGCAATGTGTATAAGGGCATCGATCCTGAAGCCATTAATGCAGGTAACAACCGCGGCGAAATCAATGTAGATACGCCTGCTACCTATTCTATTCTTTTTGGATTGAATATTACATTGTAACCCCTGAAGATGAATGATAATTCCACGATATCAGATTTTTACAACGGTTTGTTGCTTTGGCAAACCCAAACATATTATGAACATGAAAAAACTATTTTCTTTTTGGCTTAACCTCTTGTTGGTAGTGCTTGTTTCAGCTTGTACCAAACAATTGAGAGAGGAACCGCACTCTATCCTTACACCTGAGTTTTTTCAACCACGCAGGGTTTTCAGCGCGGATTGGACGCGGCTTATGCCGGCACCAGGAACCTGTGGGGAACACAAAACCTTTTACGATGACGGTAATAGGTACAGACGAGTTTTACACGGGTAAAGACGGGAACAATGATATAAACAAGTATAATAGCAACTACAATACCTCCAATGGTACGGTAGCTGCTATATGGAAGGAGTGTTATACCAATATCAATACCTGTAACGGCGTCATAGAAAATGCCTCCAAAGTAACGGGCCTTTCTGCAGAACAAAAAGGCCGGATTGTGGCTGAGGCAAAATTTCTGAGAGCCAACTTCTATTTTTTGCTCGTGCAATTCTGGGGCGATGTAACACTCAACACGAATTTTCAAACCACCCCGGTAACATCGGCAACACGCACCCCCCCATGGCAGAGGTATATGATTTCATTATCCAGGATCTGAATGATGCTATTGCTGAACCTGCTTTGCCATTAAGCCCTAAATCAACAGGTGTTTTGCCCGGGAAGGTAACCAGAACTGCTGCATGGCATGTGCTGGCTAAGGTATACCTGGCAAGAGCCGGCTCAGCTGCAAAAAAAGCGGATGATTATAAAAATGCTTATAACAGCGCTACAGAAGTGATCAATAAAAGCGGGCTCAGCCTGCTGCCTGATTTCGGGCAGGTTTTTGAAGAAGGAAATGAAGCCAGCAATGAAGTGATCTGGACGGTACAGCATACCTCCAACCTGGCTTATAACGGCCCCAATAATAGCGGCGGTTCAGATAATGTGCTGAACCATATGTGGGTGCCTAAGTATGAAGATGTGGGCGGTATGAAAAGAGATGTGCAATATGGGCGGCCGTATATACGTTGCGTACCCACCCGGTGGCTAACAGAAGTGGCATTTGCCGAGCGTGTAAATGATACAAGGTATAATAAAACTTTTCAAACGGTATGGTACAGTAATAATGCCGCCTCCATTCCCAAGTGGACGGCTCCTCTGCCTCCGGGAGCACCGGCGGGCGCAGTAGTGGGACAACCCAAATTTTCGGTGGGAGACACCGCCATTTTTATGCCTGGTAAACCGGCTACTGCTGCCGAGATTGCAGCTGCGAGGTATTTATTGATGCCTCCCAATAATTATAATATCAGCTTGAGCCCCTATATGAAGAAGTATAACGACACCAAGAGGGCTGACATGAACTATCCTTCTATAAGGCCGGTAATAGTATACCGCCTGGCAGAAACCTACCTCATAGCAGCTGAAGCTGCATTTATGGGCGGCGCAGGTACGGCCGAGGCGCTTCAATATATTAACATAGTGAGAAGGCGGGCTGCTTATCCCAATTCCAACCCCGCCGTCATGGATGTATCAGCGATCCCTTCCCTGGATTTTATTCTTGATGAACGTAGCCGGGAATTATGTGGCGAGCTAACAAGATGGCTGGACCTCGTACGAACCGGTAAACTGATAGACCGGGTGAAGACAAAGAACTATAATCCCGAAGCGGCGGCAAACATCAAAGAATTTCATGTACTACGCCCTATTCCTCAAAACCAGATCGATGCAGTGACTACGGGAACGGCATATCCTCAAAACCCGGGTTGGTAACACACCAGGCAATTACAGAAATTTAATAATGCATGTAGTTGCTCACGGGAATATATGGCTTGCCAACAGGTGAAGGAATTCGGCAGCAGCGTGTAATGCCCTTTAAACAGGGGTTGCCTGCTTGTAACCTTGCACCAGGTGTAACTGTAAACCATAAACTTAAAATAAACTGATCAAATTCCTATTTGCTTAACAATGATTGCTTAACTAAAAATGCTTTTATGAAACCTCAATTACTTAAAATGCACACTGAGCCCTACAGTTCATTTAGTTTTAGAAATGATTCGGTACCCCATGTAAACAATCGCTGGCATCTTCATGCAGAACTTGAATTGATTTATTTCAAAAACGGGAGGGTACGCAGTTTATAGGTGATAATATTTCAACTTTTAAAAGCGGCGACGTAGTATTGGTGGGGCCCAACCTTCCTCACTACTGGCGTTTTTCTGATTCTTTTTTTTGAGGAAAAGGCAAATCAGGTGAATGTATTTGTAGCTCATTTCCCTCAAAACTTTCTTGGAAGCCATTTTTTAGACCTGCCCGAGAATATAGAAATAAAGGCGGTTTTTGAGCGATCAAAAGAGGCTTGCAAATAGAAGGTAGCGCGCGAAGCCGTGTTGCAACCATCCTGGAACAACTTTCTTACGCCGAAGGAAGTCAGCGGATACTATTGATGATCGAGGCGTTAATGATTATTTCCTCAGAACAGAATTGCACTGAGCTATCTTCTGTTGGTTTCAGGCCGAATGACTATTCTGATGAAGATGAAAGACTTCAGGCCATTTTTGATTATTCAGGAAAACATTTTAAACATAGGATAGCATTGGAGGAAATAGCAGAAATCGCCAATATTAGCCCTAATTCCTTTTGCAGGTACTTTAAATCACGAACAGGCAAAACTTATTCCCAATATCTTATTGAGTTGCGGGTTGGATACGCTTGCAGGCTATTGATAGAAACCAATACATGCCTGAAGCGTTTATGTTTTGAAAGCGGGTTCAACAATTTTTCGAGCTTTCATAAGTATTTCAAAATTATTACAGGCCGTAGTCCTTTAATGTATCAAAAAGAGTATATGATGTAGTAAATATGTTGCCGCTGATTGAGGACGTGCACCAGGGTTTATTGCGCTGTAATATTGCTAAAATGAGTGAATAGATTGCTGATCGGGTGCATGTGGATAATGGAAAAGCGGTTCATATTTGTCTCGTAAATATGCGAAAATTTTTAAGCCATCTTATGTATCAGATTAGAAATGTTATAAGGATCAATATTATTCTCCTACTACTGCTCGGCCAAAATTTATCAGGATTTAGCCAGGTCTCCAACGCAGGATTAAAGATTTTGCCAGGATTTACCGCCCGCAAGATCATTGATACCTCAGGAAAAGCAAGGCATCTTTCTGTATTGCCCGGTGGATTGATTTATGTGAAGATGGCCCGGCCCTGGCAGGAAAAGGTATTTTAATACTACGGGAAAATAGCCAGGGACAGGCTACTGTGGTGGGCGGTTTAGCAATTATGGCGGAACAGGAATTTATGTAAAGGATAAATACTTGTATGCCTCTTCCAACCAGGAAGTTTTTCGTTACAGGTTGGGTAACGATAACGAGGTACTGAATCCTGATCAGCCCGAGCGGATTATAACAGGTTTAAAGATGGGGCGGCAGCATGAAACCAAGTCTATTGTGCTGGATAATGAAGGCAATATTTATGTTAATATAGGTACGCCAACCAATTCGTGCCAGGAAAAAGACCGGCAACCCGGGTCGATGGGTATACCCGGTTGCCCGCTGCTTGATTCGTCGGGAGGTATCTGGCAGTTCCGTTGCGACAAGCCGGATCAAACTTACGCAGATGGTATCCGTTATGCTACAGGGTTGCGCAATGTTGTAGGACTTGACTGGAACACGCAAAACAACAAATTGTTTGTTATGCAACATGGCAGGGATCAGCTGCACGATCTTTTTCCGGCGCTATACACGCAAAAGCAGTCTGCCGAAGTTCCCGCTGAATGCATGTATATGATTCAGAAAGGCGACAACGCGGGGTTCCCGTTTATTTATTATGATCCTATCCTGAAAAAAAAAAGATCGTGGCGCCCGAGTACGGCGGTGATGGTAAGAAAGAAGGAGGGAAGGAGTATATTGACCCGGTAGTGGCTTTTCCCGGACATTTAGCTCCTAACGGATTATTGTTCTATACCGGCAGCCAATTCCCCGAAAGATTCAGGAACGGGGCCTTCGTAGCTTTTCATGGTTCATGGAATCGTACACCTGAAAAACAGGAAGGGTACTATGTGGTATTTGTTCCTTTTGAAAACGGCAAGCCGTCTGGCAATTGGGAAGTGTTTGCTGATGGATTTTCGGGAGTGCCTGAAGTGATCTCTCCCCGCCAGGCACAGCACCGTCCCTGCGGGTTGGCACAGGGACCTGACGGAGCACTTTATGTTACAGACGATGTAAAGGGGACTATTTATAAAATTGAATATAAACAATAAGATGAGGACAGTTATAGTAATGGGTTGTATATTAGGAAGCCTTGCAGGGTGGGGCCAGTCTGCAAAGAAGCCCGTGGTGAAAAAGAGTACCTCTTCGGTTTCGCCGGTTATATCATCAACAAACCGCGGAAAAATAGTTTACCAGAAATTTTGTTTATCCTGTCACCAGCCCGATGGGGGCGGCGTGCAAAACTTAAACCCTCCGCTGGCAGGCACAAGCGGTGTTTTAGGTAGCAAAACCAGACTCATCAGGATTGTAAGAAACGGCCTGCAGGAACATGTGGAGCTCGACGGGGAATATTATTCCAATAATATGCCTCCGTTTAAAATGCTTACAGATCAGCAGGTTGCTGATGTATTAACCTATATCAGGAGGAGTTTTGGAAACAAGGCAACGCCGGTGTATAAGAACGAAGTGGCGCAATTAACTGTAAAAAAAAGAAATAGCCGCGTGCTGCATTTGTTTAAGTTGCTTGGTTTAATGGTTACCGGCAGCAGATACTTTTATTAAACAGAACAGCTTAACTTGATTGTATCATGGTACAGCTGTTTAAGATAGTAGTTTAAGCAAGCAATCAGAGGAAAGAACGCCTCACTCAAAAGCAAGTCTTTGCTACTGGTGGGGCTTCTTCATTTAAACGCGAGATAGGTTTATAGGGTTATTTATTTCCCGAATCTGGCCGGTCGGGGAGGGCAGCATATACCCGTTCCCAGGCAAAGCAGTGGTTCCGTTTCGCTGTAGTGCTGCGGGCAGGACAGGCCGGCAATCTTCCATCTGGTGAATTTATAATAGGTGCATAAATTTCTATTCCCCGGCGCTCGTGCTGACAAGCATTTTCACTGGCTTTCCTCGTTCGTGTATGCACGAATCGGAAAAATGGCATGCTCCTCTCACTGCTTTATTCCAGGTGACATTTCTATAAATATCATTCAATCATTATTTCATACATACATAGCTTATAATAAGTCGCAATAGGGGCCAGGGACTTCGGGACGGTCCCTGGCGTTCAATTTTATTACAGCTTTATCTCAGAAATGCCGTAGCACACCATAACAGGGCGCCTGCCCATGAAGGTCTCCAGTATTTCTTTTCCGATCGAGGTAATACTGGTGGCTGTCTTTTTATTGGTTCCTTCACATACATCGGTAATGTCGCCATCACTGTTGATGTATTTTATTAACGACAGCCAGGCTTTACGTGCGGCAGGGGCATATATCTTTTATCTAACCAGCCTTCTTTCACACCTGTAATAAAGGCGCAGGTAAACATACCGGTGCAGGAAGTTTCTTTCCATGAGTTGGGATCGTCAATAAGCTGCCTCCACATACCATCGTCTGCCTGGTATTTCAGCAAAGTGGCCATCATTTTTTATAGCCATCCATGATACGGGCGCGGTTAGGATGATCTTTGGGCAAAGAACGCAAGAGCTCGCTCATGCCAACAGCCATCCAGCCGTCACCCCGTCCCCAGAAGTAAGGTACATCCGGGGCATGATAGAAGAGCCCGTTCGGCTGTTGTAATGAGTCCAGGTAAAACACCATTTCATTGGCTGCTTTGTCAATATACATGCGGTTGCCCGTAGCCCGGAAGGCCTGCGATTGCACGGCTGTAATCATAAACATATCGTCAATCCAAAGACGTGTTTGCCAGGTTAAGCCTTTATTATAAAACCGGTGCGATTCTGCTGTAACTCTTTTTCCTTCCGGAGGGCCCCATTGTTTATCTGCAAACATTTTTCCCAGCTTCAAATAACGCTCGTCTTTTGTTTGCATATATAGTTCCAGGGGAACCGATCCGAATACGGTATAGTCTACGTGGTCGGGCACGGGAACCAGCGTGTCGCGGTTACCCAATAAAGGTTCAAAACGATCTGCCAGTTGCCGGGTTAAGGCCTTATTACCGGTGACTTTTGCAAAAGTCAGCGCGCCGTACCAGGTGCAGGTTTCAGGGTAAGTAATTACCTTCGGAGGGGTACTCCGGTTAAAGTTGGTATGAGGCGTAACTATAAACCTTGAGGCTATTTTCTTCCCGATCTCTTCCGGCGAAGTTCCTTTGG
Source organism: Paraniabella defluvii (assembly GCA_019316985.1). GTDB lineage: Bacteria > Bacteroidota > Bacteroidia > Chitinophagales > Chitinophagaceae > Niabella > Niabella defluvii. The sequence continues at coordinate 6,021,340 of CP079215.1, read as the reverse complement.
GCCATGATTTAAATGCTTCAATGGATGATTGCTGTGCACGAACCGGGGTAGTTGCTGAAAGCAGTGTTACCATACCGGCAAGCCATAAATTTGCTGACTTCATATTGTATTGTTTTCAATTATTATGTAAGCTGCCGGTTTTCTCAACCGGCATAATGTATAAGATAATAGCCTATTTGTTTACCAGGAAATGAACAATCCTGACCGCGTTTCCTTTGGAGGCGGTGTTACCCTGAGGAGCCACTTTTAGCCTCAGCTGATGGCTGCCTTCCGGTAATCCGTCGCCTAATAAAATAAACCAGGGTAAGTGTAATCCTTTACTCCATTGTGTATAGAGGTCTGCGGTCTTTACTTCTTTTCCATCTATTGTATATTCAACGATTCCTGCATCGGGGCCCGAAAGAACGGCTATGCCGATAGCTGAACCTTTAAATGTTAATTCTGTGGCAGCTCCTGCCGTTGTCGCTTCCAGAACAGGTACCTGTACAAACCCGGGTCTTGTGCTTACACCATCCGCTGGTTCCCAGTACTGGTTGATGTTAAAGCCATTACTTTTGGTTACAGCTGACACGGGCAGGTAGCTTCCCCGGGTGTAACTTTTCCTGTCCAGTGGAGGTGGTATTGTAGCTTTTACAAGCTGATCTGCCGGTTTTTGCAATGCCCTTTTTAACAGGGTTTGGATGGAATGGGCATACAATGCCTGGCCGTAGGGGAGGGATGCAGGTCTTTAAAATCGTCCTGCCAGCTTAACTCCTTATTACCGATGCGTTCATAAACCTCTGCTGCCAGGTTGATAAAAGGAACCTGATAATGGAGCGCCAGCTCCTGGTGTAGCCGTATTTCGGCCGGTGTTTTGTGCGCGCTGTAATCGGCTATTTTAAATTCATCGGCAAACCCCATGAGAACGATATTCATGTAGGGGTTAGCAGTCAGCGAGTGATGGATGATGCCTTCTAGTGCGCGTTGCTGCGTAATTGCCGGCGTTCGGTTCACCAGATCATTTACAGCAGATTCTATAAATAGGAGGTCGATCCTGCCTTTGCTTAAAACATCATTTTGTAGGCGAAAGGCATGAGGTAAGCTGCCCAGCGACGGAATGCCCGCGTTAATAAAACGGAAGCGGGCGCCGGGATAATATTCTGTAAGAAACCTGCCAACCATATTACGCCATCCTTTCATATGGGTAATTGAACCGCCTAAAAAGCCACTGTGATAGAATCTTTTTGGCCGATGCGGTAAGCCAGGTTGGAGAGCCCGTTATTGACAGATATAAAACGCTCGCTGGCCAGTACCGGCTTTACCGGTGTAATATTTCCGATGATGAAATTGGCCAGCCCTTCAGGGGTTTCAATAGGGAAGTGGTGCCCCTGCAGGCTTTGCGTTCCTTTGGTCATAGGCACTATTGCCGCAGGTCCGCCGGCTTTGATATAGTTTTGTACAAGCTTAAAGGTATTTTCCTCATTAGGAACAATGCTGTCATTTAAACCTATTACATGTAAAATAGGTACTTTATAGGCAGCCAGCGTTTCAAGATTGTCTTTGGGTTGATCGTTGTACTGTATGGCTTCCGCTTCTGAAAAGCCATATACTTTCAATAATTTTTTTCCAATCTGTGGCCGAACCGGTTCCCCGGCCTTTCCCCCAGGCCAGCTGGTGAAATCGCAAACCGGTGCCTCCGCATAAATGCAGCTTACCTTCGATGGATTTTTTTAGCCCAGGCATAAGCGTATAATCCTCCTCGGCTTACAGCTTCAAGGGCAGGTTTGGCTGCAAATTGCTTTTTATAAACAAGGAAATCGTATAAAGCATCCCACAAATTCATAGCAGAAGCGTGCCCGAATAAATCATTTGCTTTTATATAGGCTATAGCAATTCCCCGTTCCAGTAAAATGCTGTCCATGTCGGTGTGCCAGTCGGGGAAATAGGCACGCCATACCCAGGGTTTCCCCGGCAGGGGCTTTGCCGGTTCTATGTACCAGGCTTCGGCACCATCGAGTGTAAACTGAAATTTCCTGAAATGTTTCCATTGAGTCGGGCGCTCATCACCAACAGTCTGGGCTGTGCCATGCTTTAGCCATAAGAGGCCGGCAAGCAAAAGCAGCAAGGATAGTATCTTCTTGTTTTTTTCAAACTTCTGGCTCCCATCATTTAACCAGCTAAAATAGGAAATAGATTTTTTTAGCAGTCAGTTGATTATACCAGTTATTAAGCTGTATATACCTGTATCTAAACCGGGTTAGCGGGTGAGGATGACTTATATAGGGGTTTCTGTTATTTCAATGATGTTGCTTGTTAAAGATTGCAGCTTTCCCGGTGCAATATTGATTCCTGCCTCCATTAAATATGCTCCCGATAATATTTTGTTATTGTCCGGTAATGTAGATGATGTGCCGGGCAACAGGTTGATCTCGCGTACCCGGTAACTCTTGGATGGATTTAAGCCTTCCAGCAACACCTTGGAAAAATTATCCTTTTTCCTGAGGTTCATATGATAGTTGAAGAGCACCGCCCGGCTTTGAGCGTCGTTAACATACATCAGCACCGCCCTGTTCTGGTCGTAGGGTGAGATCAGGCGGTAAAGATCGCCTTTCCATATAACATCGCTGATTTCAGAATAGGTTTTAACCGCGTTTTTACTGAATTCAAGCTCTTGCCCGGTGAAGTTGTTGATGCGGATGTCATATCCCATTTTGCCCATCATCGCCACGTCTGTTCTGAACTTAAGAGACTGTTTTCCCATGCTGGTTACATGTGCCGAAATAGTATTTGACGGAAAAAAATAAGAGTATCCCCATTGTATAAAGATACGCTCCAGGGCATCCGTATTGTCGCTGGGCCAGAACTCCGTAAAATATTCGAGGGCTTTGTAGTCTGTACGGCCGCCGCCTCCGGCACATAGCATAATGGGTAAATGGGGTACTTCTTCCTTATTCGCTCCATCACACTGTATAATCCTTTGGTGTAGTTAATATAAAGATGTGATTGACGATTTTTAAGATAAGTGGAATAGGCGTTCGTCATGCTTCGGTTACAATCCCATTTTATAAAAGCAATCCCCGGGTTTTCCGTCATCATATCGTCCACGATACTATAAACAAAGTTCTGAACAGCCGGGTTTGTAAGATCCAGCACCAATTGATTTCTACCGTAGCTTTCCGGCCGGTTGGGCAGTTTCAATATCCAGTCGGGATGTGTTTCGTATAGTTCACTTTTAGGATTCACCATTTCGGGCTCGAGCCAGATGCCGAACTTTACGCCGCGCGCGGATGCCTCCTTTACCAGTTTGCCTATTCCGTTCGGAAGTTTTGAGCGGTCTGGTTGCCAGTCTCCCAGGCCGGCTTTGTCATCGTTCCTCGGATATTTGTTACCAAACCACCCGTCATCGAGTAGAAAAAGGTCTACACCCAGTTTGTGCGCTTCATCAAAAAGCTCCGTAAGCCTTTGCTCATTAAAGCTGGTGTGTGTAGCTTCCCAGTTATTGAGCAAGGTCATCCTGGGAACATTGCCATCGAGCAGGGCATTATTTCTTACCCATTTATGCAAATTACGGCTGGCCAGCCCTTTTCCTTTGCTGAATAGGTAAATATAAATTCAGGCGTCCTAAATACCTCGTTCGGAGCCAGGTAATATTCTGATGCAAACGGGTTAATTCCCGAAATAACCCTTAACCCGTTTTTTTGATCTACTTCAAAAGTATATTTGAAATTGCCGGTCCAGCCCAGTGTTCCCGCAATCAGCTTTCCTTCATTTTCTGAAGAGGGCTTCTCCAGCGAAACAAAAAAGTTTGTGTCTGATAAAAATTGGTTCGTGTTCCCAGCTTGCTTTCTATATTTTTATACCATTTGAAAGCTTTTCCTCTATCATCTGTACCTCCCTGGCCCAATCCCCGTGAAATTGTGTTAACCAGTATTGCCCCGCATTTAAGTGCAGCAGCGAAGAAGCATATTGCGTCAGCATTACAGGTTGCTTTTCTTTATGCGATATTTCAGTCCATGTTTTGATCACATCTTCCCGGGTATAGGCTTTAAAGTGAACCGTTACATTAAAAGGGTAAACAGGATCCTTTAGCCTGATTTGTGTATGGGTAATATCGCCTTCCTTCCGCTGTTGATAGCTGTCGAACTGCAAATCCAGTGAAGGATTGCCATCACTGTGTACGGCGCGAATGGCCGGCTCCAATTGATTGTCCATACCAGCGGTCAGGTAAATTTTCCCGTCCGGCGCTCAGCTCCGTGTAATCCGATCTCGATAGCTTGTTGCCTATATATACCTGGTTTACTTTTTTGTCCTTTCCTATTTTGTAAACAATAGCAGTGTTATCGGTTTCTATAAAAATACTGCCTGTTTGCGCTTTACCGGCAATTGATATTAGAAGAAGCAAAATGGTACAGGAGCGTATTTTCATTTGTTTTTCTTTAGAGAACTATTAATAGTTTAATGTATTACCTATTGTACTGGTTCTTTTTCAATCCGCAGTATAGGTAACGGTAACAATTGCGGCATTTTGCCCGGGCCTGAAGTTGTTTAGAGCCTGATAGTGGTTTTTTCCCTTCTGTCAATTCATATCCCCGCTTTTTACCATTTGCTGTAATATACATCGTTAACCGGTCGGTATTCTTACGAAGTATTTCTATATCGAATATCTTTCCAAAGGCATGGATGTTTTTGAGTCGCATAAAATTCCATGTTGCCGGAAGTTGGGGCGTAATAGTAAAAGCACTAAATCCAACGGGACGAATGCCTAATATCCCCTCAGTAAATATGCGGCAATACAAGCCGCTTTCAGCCGAAAGGTGCCGCTGATTTCCCTCAGGGTAGGCTTCCACCGCGTAGGGCACGTGCTCGCCCAGTAATCGCCTTTGCGAATAGTATTTTAAAAAGTTATACGCCTTGCCTTTTTCACCTGCGGCAAAGGCCCCGCGTAATCCATATAATGTAGATCTGTCCCAGAATGTGCTGTTGCCGGCGAGGGTAGCCAAACCATCTTCGGTCCAAAGCCGGTCAGAGAATAAGGCTTCTATAGTTCCTTTTTTTCTATCGAATATATCCATTACCAGAGGCGTAGCGATCCAGGCCCGTAAAGTATCGTTGCCCTTATAGTACCGGTAGGTATCAAATCCTTCAACCTTTGCGCCAAAGTATTTTTCAATATTTACTTTCATTTCAGCCGCCCGCTGTGTGTAGTCTTTCACCTGCTTTGCGTTTTTCCCAATGACTGTGCAAGCATTGCCGCAGATAACAGGCCATCATAATACAAGCAACTGGTATTAAGATTGGCATTGCCGGAAGGAACCTGCCTTCCAGTTCGTCCCTGTTGCTCCATACCACTCCCTCTGTATTGATCTTTCTCCTGCAGTATTCGAGGCACCATTCGATAAGGGGCCACAAAACTTTGGCCGAATCGGCATTCCCGTTGGCAAGCGCAAAACGCCCGGCGCCATAGGCAATCATGGCCATATCACCCCGGTCGCCTGCACCCTGCCATACTCCTTTTCCTTCATTTATAATGGAACTGGGAATAGGCTTGTATTCCGGGTTCATATACGCGGCAAACAGCCGGTACGCGTTCATTGCCGATTTAACGGCAATATCGTCGCCCAGGTAAGCAAAAAAAAGGATTAATGTATTCAGCCTGGTCGTTAGCCCATATAGCAGCGTAGTACCTGAGACCACCTGGGCCATGCATTAGGCCGCCCCTGGTATTGAAGATGCTTTCTGTGCCTCTTATTTTTGCAAAGTTGAACATCGTATTTAAAACTTCATCGGGGCACTCGAGGCGAAGTAAGGCCGATATATCTTTAACTCTTTTTCTCCTGCCAGCTTCCTCCTGCATTATATCGGCATCAACAGAGGTGGCGGAAGCCCCGGCAATTGCCTGGTAACTAATGCCAAAGGTTACAGAGTCGCCCGGCGCCACTGTTTTTAAGCCGTCGTTGACGGTTGATATTATAAATCGAAGGGGCCGTCGCTAGACCGTTCGGCGGCAGGCCTTACTTCCCGCTGCAGGAACTCCATCTCAATGCGGGCCGGTTGCCCGCCGTTATTAATAAAAACAAGTTTTTCAACCGCCATTGCTTTATCAACAGAGGGATAAAAAGATCTTTTTAAGGTTATGGTACCTGCAGCTCCAATTGTACTTTCGGCAGAAAGAATGCCGTCAAATTGTATAAATGCAGCCTTTTCCGGCTGATCGTCCATTACGGTTGCATATATACTCCTTTTTTAAAAGCTTATCATTTATTAAAATCCGGGGCAGGTTTTCGTCTTCTACGCTATACATCATAGAAGCAATAGTTCTTGCCGGCAACAGGCGGAAGGTAGGGAAGACAAAAGTTCTGGTGAAGGAGGGTGCCTTTTTTCATCTACCTGGTACTGCAGCCAGAGTGAAACTTTTTGTCCGCTCATTTCTATATGATCAGCGTGCGGCACCCGGTCCTTAACCTGCCATGCAATAGCCTGAGAAGATGCCAGGTTCCAGCGGGCAGGTACCGTGGCTGTAGCGGGAGACTGGGCACTGCCTGCAGCATAGGTAAACAGTGCAACCAGTAGTGATAGATAATTTTTCATCGGGGATTTCCAATTTAACTATGCTGATAACCGCCGGTCCTGGTGGTAAAGTGGCGGGTTATAGCGTACTATTTTGTTTTATTTTTCTTTAAGGGATTACATTTTTAAAGGCAGTATAAAATGTATCAATAGCTCCATTGCCCGGCAGAAAACCCGTGCGGTAATTGAAGGACGTACCATTTTTATAGTTATAGATGGTATCGGTATTCGAAAAACCTCTTGATCTCCCCAGGTTGTCGAACCGCTCTGTATACACAACGCTAGCCGGTTGTCCGTCGGTATTGATATAGTTTACCTGTACTGCTGCAGTTTGTTGCGCTGCTCCAAACCATTCCAGCCAGATATCTTTGCCGTTGGGCGCCTTTTTGACCGATTTTAAAGAGCGGTTGAAGATGGAGCCGGCGTAACTGGCTCCATAAGAAACTCCCGGCACTTCAGATTTTACCGAAGTATGTCCTTCGTCGTCATAAGTATAAACCTGGAATGCATAAAGCCCTTCGTTCAGGTTGCTGATGATCGTTTGTATTGTATCTGTCTTTCCTGTTTTCTGCACGGGTATTGCAAGAGAATCCGTTTTGTTATTCCAGAAAACTTTACATAGCTTGACCTTGGGATCGGAAACGAGCAACCAGCTTAGTTTCACCCGGTTTTTACCAGGATAGGAAGTAAGGGCTTCGGCTCTCCCGGTGTATACAATCTCCCCGTCTTTTATAAAGTCTGCATAATTGGCATCCATTTTACCACAGGCAATGATTTGCAAAACTATGAATAAGCAGAGAAGCGTATACCCAATGCTACTATTATATTTTATCATTTTATTCATTCCAGTCTTCATGATGTATAGTTTTAATTTATTTACCTGGCTGTCCCCAGATGGTTAGTTCAAAAGATGGAAAAAACCTGTTGAGCCGCCAATGGCATCCCAGCAATCAATATTTTTCCAGGCGATATACCGTACCGACGGTAATCCTTCCTTGAATTCATATTCCTGGCCGGAATTAGCTACTTCAATATCTTCATTACTGTTAGAGCCATTGGGTAAACCGGATGGCTTGATCATTACCTGCCGGTCAAGCAGTACCCAGCTGTTTATATCTGAAGGGTTATTGGTTCCCCATATTTCCCATTCGTGCGGGTTGCCGTGGCCCCAGGCAAATCCGCCGTTTCGCTGCCATATTTTATAACGGCTGATATTGGCTTTTACGCCCAGGTCAATTGGTATCCAAATAGGTTGGTCTACATTCTGTTTGGTGTGGAACATAGAACCGGTATTGCCATCGAACAGGTTCTTTAAAACGTAGGTGCTATTATAATCTACTGCTTCTATCATAGCCACCCCGATTTAGGTAAAGGGTCGCGCTGCGGTACCTTATATTTTTTTGATATCCACAAACTTTGTTTTATCCAGCTGAGCTTCGTAAATGGGCTTTAGCTGAAAACTCATGGTATCAGACAGGTTGTTCCAGCGGTCGCGAACCACCAACCCGAACTGCTGCAGCAGCGAATCCTGCCCCTGATTTTAAAAACACCATTGGGCATCGCAGTATAGTTGGCATCAATCTGTCTCCACTCTTTTAATACCTCATCCCATTTAAGCGCTACAATAACAATATTCGCTTTATCTTCATTTTGAAAAGCAACAGAAAAGCCCCGAAGGAGGTTTGGGTTTCCAGTGAGTTGCGCACTTTTAAAACCGGTGGGGTTAGCGGTTTTATTTTTACCGTAACCGGCGCTGAAATCTGTTCGGCGCGGCTTACGGTATATAATTGTACTTCCTGCTCGCTGGTATCTCCAAAACCTTCAAGCGTAATACTGTTCGAAAGGAAGGAGGCTTTGGCTTCTCTTTTTCTCCCCTGACAGAATATTCCGCTTTTACATACAGTAAGTTTTTATTGTCGGGCAATGCATACGAAATTTGTGCACCCCGGAAATATTAGTGACAGATATATCGGTTACAGGCTTTGGTACCGACATATCTTTATCAATTGGTTTATTTCCTTCCTTCCGGCAACCTGCGAAAGCAAGTATAAATAAAGCGGCATAAAAAGCTGTTTTCATGTTATTGAGATTTTAGTTAATGATTTACCAACCCGTATTTTGTACAAGGTTCTTGTTAACTCTCAGTTCGCTGATCTGAATGGGCCATAAATAATTACGAAGATCAAATCGTTGATTAAATAAAAGCATGGGATTATAATAGGGGATCGCATCTTTTTGGGTAATATCCCAGCCTCTTACAGGGCCGTTTAATTCTACATGCGCAATTTTCCATCGTAAAAGGTCCCAGTAACGTTGTCCTTCAAACATAAGCTCTATGCTGCGTTCCTGCTGAATGATGGCGCGCATACCAAGTTTATTCTGGTACTTGACAGGATCTTTGGAATGCAGGCTCCATGATTCCTCAACCGATTTTAATCCGGCGCGAGCTCTTACCTGATTGATCCAGTAATAAACATCTTCACCGGGGCCGTTCGCCTCATTCAAGGCTTCTGAATAAAGCAGGTACAAATCGGCTAGTCTAAGTTCCGGCCATGGATATTGAACGGTATTGCTGGTGATGTTACCGTCAGCTGCAACCGTAGTTTCAATATTAACCAGTTTTTTAGGATAATATCCGGTAATAGAGTAGTTGCTGATGCCCTGCCGGGCGGCTGTTTCCCCGGCCCTTCCTTTTACATAAAGCAAACCTGTAGGGGCATAAACATTGTAATTGTTGATCCAGTTGCCAAACCAAATACCACGGTCAAAACCAAGGGACGCATAAAAACGTGGCTCCCGGTCAAAGTTTAGCTTCACTGTTTCTTGTCCCTTTGCAACATAAAACTGGTCTGCGTCGGTAGCTGTTCTCAATGCAAAGCGGTCGTTAAAATCCCAGTCGGTGTCTTCCGTAATCGGCACCCCGTTTTTCGAATAATATAGCTCAGCCATCTTGATGGTGGGCGCTATGATACTTTTGGCATTAGAGGTACTTGTAAATGGCGCCAGGTTCGCCATTGAGAAACGTTGTATATCCCCGGCGCGGCTATCTGTGTTGGCCCATATGATTTCGGGGTTATTGAATTTGTTGGTAACGGCGGTTCTAATATCTAATTGTTGCCGGATAGTGTCATTAATGGTATAGCCGGTATTTCCCGCAAAGGTTGAGAGGCTATAGCCCTTTGCTGTACAAAAATCGATGGCGTCCTTACATGCTTCCGCTGCACGTACCCATTTTGCCCGGTCTTCGGTTTGAGGAAAGAGCTGCCGCCCTTTGTTATCAACCAACGAAGCATAGGTGATGTTACCGTTAAATAAGGGGCTTGCCGCAGTAACCAATACTTTGGCTTTTACAGCTTTTACAATACATTTGGTGATCCTTCCCAATTCGGCATTTTCCGTTCCCGAGATCCTGTCGGGCATCAGGTCGCTTGATGCTGCCTGGTCCAGGAGTGATACAATATAATTGATACAGGAATCGACAGGCTCGCGATACACTTTCACTTCTTCCGGTGAAGCAGATATGGGCAGATTTTCCTTTGTTAGCGGAATAGGGCCATACATTCTGAAGAGATAGAAGTGGTAATAAGCTTTCAGGAAAATAACTTCTGCTTTCCAGCGTTCTCTTTCATACTCGTTCAGGTCGGGCACCTTATCAACATTTTCCAGGAAAGTGTTACACTTTCTTATGGCCTGGAACAGGGCCGAGCCACGGGTAGAGCCTGCCCAAAAATTACCGAGCGGATTGTCGGCATTTTGAAGCCCGCGTGCTATATTATGATACGTTGCATCTACATCCCGGATCGGGTCCATATACCAAACCTCGTCTCCGCTGTTAAATGCAGGATTATCATTAAAAGATGCATTGCCGGGCAGGTACGAAAAGCATGAGAATAAGTATCGCTCTGCCGATGTTCTTAAAGTAAACGCACTCTCTATAGTTGCAATACTGTCTGGCACCACGTCCAGGTATTTTTGCAGGCAGATAGCATACCGGTTAAGGCTAACAGGAGCGTTATATTTTTTATAATTCTACGCATACAATAATTTTAAAATGAAACATCAATACCGATAGTGTATGTTTTTTTGCAGCGGGTATCTTAAGCCGTCACCGCCCATTTCCACATCCCACAGATCAAACTTGCTGAAGGTGAAAATATTACCCCGGTGAAATAGATTTTTAGCCTGCTCATTCTAAGCCTGCTGATCAGGCGGGGAGGAATAGTATAGGCTGCCTGTACCTGTTTAATTCTTAAGAAGGATCCATCCCGCATAAACCAGGTGCTCGACTGGTTGTTGTTGGAGTTGGTGGTGTAACTCAACCTGGGCCATAGTGCATACAGGTTCCGGTTTTCTTCAGACCAGTGGTCGTCTGCATACGCCTTTAAAAGCTGGTTTTTTAGTTGCACGTCCGACGGAGCCGGGTCGTCAGATCCGTACCTGTAGGAAATAAACGGAGCTGTTGACTGTGGGTTGATCCAGAAGGAACTTCGGGCAGAACCCTGGGCAAAAATGCCAAACTCAAAGCTTTTATAGTTACCCGATATCCCAAAGCCATAAACGATCTCGGGAGCAGTAGGAAAACCTATAGGTACCATATCGTTTTGGTTAATTACCCCGTCTCCGCTTACGTCTCTAAATTTGATATCGCCGCCACGGGTAACGGTACTGCCAAAAATCTGGCTTGGGAGCTCCTTACTTCTTCATCATCTACAAAAAGACGTTCGGCAATATATCCCCACCTTTGATTAACCGGTTGTCCTTTTCTATACATCCATGGGTAAGGGTATTCAGGTTCCTCATACGCCTCAAACCGGTTTTTGGCATAAGTAAAATTCCCGATAAATTGCAGGCCGGTGCTTTGCCCGAACTTCTGGTTATAATTCATATTGATATCAATAGACCGGGATCGGGCTTCCCCTACGTTGGCCTTGGGTGTTGCTCCTTCAAGCCCCATCGAAAGCGGTATCGAGGCCCGGTCCATCAGTATGTTATATCGATGTTCCAGGAAATATTCTACCGTAACATCCAGTTTCCTGAAGAGGCTTGCTTCCAAACCGAAGGTGGAATTACGGGCAGTTTCCCATGTTATTGCAGTATTATTATACCGGGATACTGAAATGCCGTTGCGCGAGTAGCCTCCGTCGGTTCCAAAGCTATACTTGAAGCCGGCATCGTTCATATTTACATTAGAGAGGTAAAAGAAGCGATCAGAGGCGCTACCGATCTCGTCATTGCCCACAAGTCCGATATTAGCCCTTAAACGTAATTTGGAAAAAACATCCTTAAGCGGCTCGAAGAATTTTTCATTTGAAGCAGCCCAGGCCACACCAATGGAAGGGAAAAAACCAAACCGGTGACTTTTGTCAAAACGCTCTGAACCATTATAGGCAAAATTGATCTCGGTAAAATACCGGCTATCATAAGCGTATGTTCCCGGCCGCCTAATGTAATATTGCGTTTGGGAAGAGATCGCTGCAAAGTAGTTTCATTGCCGTTGGCATCGTTTTGAATAATAAAGAGCGCCATACCGGTTACGGCATGTTTGCCAAAGCTGCGATTATAATTGGAAGCAAGTTCTCCGCGGAAAGTAGAAAGAACGCTTTTGTCGCCGGGTACAAAATCTATATAATCAGAGCCGGTTTCAGCGTTCAAATCACGGAGATATACGTATTGGTAAATTTGTCGTAGCTGGCAGGTGTTACATAAAAAGGCTTATAGGCCCGCGTAATTGTGAAGTTGGCCCTGCGGTTGGTGGTCATCATCCCACGCAGGGAAAGTCCTGGTGTAATAATGGAAGAAAGATCCTGGTTCAGCTCAATTTGTGACCCCATAAGTGAATTGGAGTATTGTTTGTAGCCCCTGGTCATATCCGCATATGGATTAAAATAATTTCCGGTTTCTGCGTTACCAAAAAGTATGTGGTTTACAAATCGATGGGTTGAATCTGGTTCATAATAAGGCTTGAACAAAACCGGGCTGGTTCGCATAATATTCATATACATTGCAGCCCCGGATGTAATAGGCCCCGTATAGCTATCAAAGGTTCCGAAAAGACGAACCATTGCTGAGGTGGTTTTGGTAACCTTCAGGTTCACATTCGAACGGATTGTATAGGTTCTGAGACTGATATTGGTATTAAAGTTATTTCGATGATCTACCTTTAGGTTACCATGATCCTGGTTCATGGAGCCGGCTATATAATAGTAGCCACGCCGCCGCCGCCGCCAAGGTTCAGGTTCAAACGCTGGTTGTTGGTATTTCTGGTAAGCATTTCTTTTTGCCAGTCAACAGTTGGAAATACATCGGGATTTACCTTCGAAATAGTGTTGTCAATTTTGCTTTGAGGGTACGGCAGGATACCCAGGGGTTCCTTGTTAACACCGACTCATTTTCCAGCTGCATATAGGTAATGGGATCAGCTATTTCAACCATTTTAGTGGGTTCCGATAGCGAGTTCTCAAACCGGACATTGATCCGGGCACGGCCTTCTTTTCCTCCTTGGTAGTAATTAAAATAACGCCGTTGGCGCCGCGAGAGCCGTATAGCGCATTTGCAGTAGCATCCTTCATAATGGAGAAGCTGGCAATGTCGTCTACATTTAAACGGGCCAGCTCGGTAGTGGTGTATTCCATTCCGTCAATCAGGATCAACGGGTCTCTTTTATAAACCAAACGTGGTGGCGCCTCTTACAAAGAACTCCGAGTTGTCGGCTCCGGGCTCGCCCGAGCGCTGATAGGCAATGATCCCGGCAACCCTGCCGGCCAGGGCCTGTGTAAGGTTACTCGACGGGATTTTAAGATCTTCCGGTCGAACGGTGGTTACCGAACCAATAACAGAGCCCTTCTTTTGCGTACCAAATGCTACTACTACCACCTCGTCCATTTTGCTGTGAGATACTTTTAAGGTAACGTCAATAACGGATTGATCTCCCACAGGCACTTCCAGTGTTGTATACCCGCTCATTTCAAATACAAGCGTTGCGTTACCGGCCGGTATGTCGAGTTTGTACTTGCCATTTGCATCCGTTGTGGTTCCTATGGCTGTTTGATTCTTAACATACACGGTAACACCAAACAATACACCCGTTGAATCTGTTACGGTACCTCTTACTTCTTTTTTGCCTGTACCGGTTGTTTTTTGATCCTGCCCATGTACTGCCGCAACACCGGCTATCAACACCAGGATTGAAATGCCCAACAGGCAGATTCCTTTTTGATTGCTAACCAATTCATAAATGATTAATAATGATGATTAAATGATCGTCAATTCACATTGAAACGACTTTAACCCCGGCATATGGCGGCCGACAGTAAAATCTCGATAAACTCGTTTTGGTGGTTAAAATGCAATCGACAGGGCAATATTAATTAGTTGAAAACGCTTAAAGAGCCGGTATATTAACCAACAATTAAACAATTTTAACTGCAACGGATTACAAAACGAATAACCGTCGTCCATGGCAATGGTAGAATCCATCCAACCCTGCAGCATTTACTGATAAATTTGTGGAAATAAATCAACAGCTGATGATATTATTCCTGATACAGGATATGGTTTGCCGTTGGCTGCCTGTGGAGAGAACCCCTGTAAATGAGCTGCAAATGCTGAAGCCGGCGAATGTATCACCTGGTTTCAGTAAAACTTGAACAGTGGAATAGATATTGTTGCTGCAGCGTATGACAGAGAAGGTAGCTATATATCACGGTAAGATCGACGATGTAGGTGTGGATGGACAGATAACCATTGTTTACCGGGCGCATGAAGAAAAGAGCCGCACTTACTATACCGGTATTTTCCCCGATGATACGATCTCGTCTTTGGTGCTGAACCCTGATACCTTACACTGGGAAGAAAATGGCGAGGAAACGAAGCTGGCAGAAAAATGCGGGAAAATTGTTGAAGACTATATTGGCTTATAACTATCGTGATGGGCTACTTTAATGGATCCGATCAAACAACCACCGGCTCAAACCCAAGGCTTATGACTACTCAATTAAATTATGAACAGGTTGTTCACCTGCTCGCGCAATCGGAGTCTGATGAATTTATACAACAGGTAATAACGCTGCTCGTTTTTACCCATGAAGTAATGCAGCAAGACCACATACAAAAACAGGATTTTGTGTTTACCCTGTTCGAGGAAGGCCATGTGCTGATTACCGGGGTCAGGAACAGATAAAGGATTGCTTTATCCACTTATTTCTGCGGTCATGTTTCTTCCCGGTAATTTATAATTTAAAATAATTAGATCAGCTGCCGGTGCCAGGGCGGCATGCGCGAAGCACGGTTTCCACCAATTGCGGTAGATCAAACGGTTTAATCAGGAGGAACCCGGCTCCGTACCGGAGCGCTTTATCGCCGGTAACGCCGTTAGCGGTCATATAAATAACCGGTATCTCCTTCAGCTCCCAGTGTTGCTGAAGGAGCTGCAGCACTTCAAGTCCTCCATGCGGCAATATAGAGTTATCGAGAAGGATCGCTGAAGGCGGATGAGCCTGAAGTTGGTTTACAATATCGGTACTGTTTGAAAAGGCCTGTATTGCTATTCCATGTTCCTTTAATATCAGTGTACATGCGTCCAGCATCGCTCTATCTGAATCAAAAACGGCCAAACTATAATTTTCTCTTTGCATAGATTTTTCGACACCGCAAATGTATAAAGGTCCGGCCACATTCTGAATACAGCCGTATTGCCGCCCGCTTATGCCAACACCCGTTGTTGTCATCAGCTTTTATCCGTTCCTGCCCGTTCGCAGTACAAGCGAACGGACTTCTGTGCCCGCCCTGCCGGGACAGCAGGCTGGTTATAATCGGTTTAGGCCATTGATATAGGCAGTCTTCGCAAGCGGGGAAGAGGCTTTTGTCAGAATCATGCAGGCGACCGCGTAAAATGGAAATAATAAGGCCGGTTTGCGCACACGATTGCGCAATCTGACGGCAGGCACCCGGAATAGTAGCCCATATTATATGCTGAATCAGTTATGAGAATCACGGCATAATATTATTAAATTCTTCATTTCATTATAAAAGAAGTGTTTTATTCTAATTTTTGTTTAATATGTAGTATTATGATCTGTTATGAATAGCTTTGGAGCCGGTTTGAAAATATTGATAACCGCTCTTTCATATCTGCCAAACAGGTTACCGATGTAAATCGGCATTAATAGGGAACCGTGTGCAAATCACGGCTGTCGCGCAACTGTGAGTAATAATAACAGTTCCGGTTGGTTGTATATCCACTGTCTGTACAGGACGGGAAGGATGACCGGAATATTATAAGCCAGGAGACCTGCCCGATTAGTAAGATATGTTTCAGCGCATTAAATCAATGGCCCGTGCGATCATCAGGATGTATAAGGCCGCCGATTATTTAACCATCTTTAAAACATTTTTAATGCAAACACAAAACCTCGGCTACCCGCGCATTGGTAGCCAACGACAACTTAAAAAGGCCTGCGAACAATACTGGGCAGGTACAATTGATTTCAGGGATCTGCAAAAGACAGCTTTTAAGATCAGGGAGGAAAACTGGAATACCCAATTGGAGGCGGGTTTGGATCTGATACCCTGCAACGATTTTAGTTTGTACGACCAGGTACTGGACATGAGCCTGATGCTGGGTGCCATTCCCCAACGGTTTGTACCGGTATTAACTGATGTGAAAACGAATACCGAAACAGATCTCTATTTTGCTATGGCCCGCGGTTACCAGAAAGACGGGCTTGATATTACGGCAATGGAAATGACCAAATGGCTCGATACCAACTATCATTATATGGTGCCCGAATTTACAGCAGGGCAGGAGTTTAAGCTGTTTTCTGAAAAGGTATTCGGCGAGTACGTGGCTGCAAAGGCATTGGCAGGCGAAAGGGCAAAACCTGTATTGATCGGGCCCGTTAGTTACCTGTTGCTGGGAAAAGAAAAAGAGGAGGGCTTCGACAAGATAGACCTGCTGCAAAAAATATTACCGGTATATGTAAAGGTGCTTACCCGCCTCAGGCAGCTGGGCGCCGGATGGATACAGCTGGACGAGCCATTCCTGGCATTAGATCTTTCTGAAAAAGAGAAAGAAGCGTATCGTATTGCCTACCGCTATATCGCACGGGAAATAAGCGGTATCAAGATTATGGTTGCCACCTATTTTGAAGGACTGCAGGATAATACCCGGCTTGCTTTGGGCCTGCCGGTTGCGGGGCTGCATATAGACCTGGTAAGGGCTCCGGAGCAGTTAGATGAAGTGCTTGCACGGGTACCGGATCAGCTGGTTCTTTCGCTGGGTGTGGTGGATGGCAGAAACGTTTGGAAAAACTGCTACGAGAGATCTCTTTCGTTTATTAACAAGGCGATGGAAAAACTGGGTAAAGAGCGGATTATGATTGCTCCGTCCTGTTCGCTGCTGCACAGCCCGATCGACCTGGAGCCCGAAAACAGTATCGACCCGGAGATCAAAAACTGGATGGCTTTTGCCCGTCAGAAATTAAATGAAGTAACGGCGTTGAAACAGATTGTTGAGGGAAATGAAAGGCTTTTGCAGATCAATAAAGAAGCTATTCAAAGCAGGACCCGATCCGGCAAAGCACATAAAAAAGCGGTGAAGGACCGCGTGGCTGCCATCACCGATGCAGATGCTACACGCAGGAGCAGTTTTGCAGCGCGCCGTGCACTGCAGCACAGTCGTTTAAAGCTTCCCGCATTTCCTACTACCACTATCGGCTCTTTCCCTCAAACGGATGACATCCGCCGGCTCAGGGCGAGGTATAAAAAGGAGCGCTTACCCGCGGGCACTATGAGGAGGCTATTGAAGCGGCAACCATCGAAGCCATTCGCTGGCAGGAGTCGGTTGGCCTGGATGTGCTGGTTCACGGTGAATTTGAGCGCAATGATATGGTGGAGTATTTTGGCGAGCAGCTGGAGGGGTTCCTGTTCACTGCTAACGGTTGGGTACAAAGCTATGGAAGCCGTTGTGTGAAGCCGCCGGTTATTTACGGCGATATAAGCCGTCCCAAAGACATGACAGTGCGCTGGAGCACCTTTGCTGCCGCGCAAACGGATAAATGGATGAAAGGCATGCTTACAGGGCCTGTTACTATTTTACAATGGTCCTTCGTCCGCGACGATCAACCCCGTAATATCACTACTTATCAGATCGCGCTCGCTATCAGGGACGAGGTGCTGGCACTTGAAAAAGCGGGTATCCATATTATCCAGATCGATGAAGCTGCTATTCGTGAAGGATTACCGCTGCGAAAATCAAAACACCTGCCATATCTTAACTGGGCCGTTAAGGCTTTCCGGATAGCTGCAGGCGGTGTTCAGGATCATACGCAGATCCACACACATATGTGCTACAGCGAGTTTAACGACATCATTGAGCATATTGCCGCTATGGATGCCGACGTGATCACTATTGAAACATCCCGCTCGCAAATGGAGCTGTTACAGGCCTTCGCACGGTTTAAATATCCTAACGAAATAGGCCCCGGTGTTTATGATATTCATTCGCCACGTATACCAACGGTGGAAGAAATGACGTCGCTTTTGATGAAAGCAGCCGGCCTGCTCCCGGCCCGGCATTTATGGGTGAACCCCGACTGTGGGTTAAAACCCGTAAATGGCCCGAAACTCAAGCTGCACTTGAAAATATGGTGGCGGCAGCAAGAGAAGCGCGCAAAAAAATAATGGTGGAAACGGAATGATGATCAACAAGGCAGCAGGTGGGAGCCTGCTGCTGTTTTTTGGCAGATGACCATGGCATCAACAAAAAATAGCCCCATGCATCGCCGGTCTGATTTACTAAGTTCAGGCTGTGCGGCCAGCCAGGTTCATACTTACTCTTTAACAGGGTCGATGATCGCTGCCTTCAGGGCCTGCAGCCTTTCATAGCAAAGCGCTGCCGCTACGGGCTTTAGCGCGTTTGTTTTTAACAGTTCTATATTTTCTTTTGCAAATCTAGGGGCATTGGTTTGGGTAGTGGCCCGGTTCAACTTTACAACAGTGGGTATATTAATTTCATTAAAGAATTTCTCAATTTCCAGTATCTGGTGAATGGTCGGAATCATGGGCGCAATGTAAAGAAAAAGATAGAAAGATAAACCGGATAGTACCGGTTGTTGTAAATACCTCCCGTTGATAGCTCGTTATTTTACTGTGTTGGGTCTGGCTATTGCAGCAGCCAGTTTAGCGCCGCTTCCTTATTATCAAAAACGCCACCTGCACGGCATCGTAATCGGATGGGAGGCTTTTATTGGCCGCTATCCTGCTAAAAGTGCTGGGCGAGTAAATCCATGCAAACTTCTTTAAACCGGCGGCGGCCATTGCCGGGAACCATACTGATGCTCCCCAGTCCGACGCTTCCGACCAGTTGCCCTTTACCAGGGAATTATCGTTCAGTATGCGGGTACATTTGTTTTTTTGCATCAGGTTCAGCATGATTTCGCAGCCTTTACTACCGAATCGTAGTTCTGGTATCCCAGCCATTCTACCTCCATATAATGCTCATCTTCCCGGTAATACATGCGTATAAAACTACCTTCGTAATAGGTTTGGTGATCGGTGGCTTTATCTGCAAATTCCTGTTGTCCGTTAAGCGGTAAGAGGAACGAAAAAGTGGAGCCGCCGCCCGGCTCGCTCTCTATCCAGAAGCTACCGCCGTGTCTTTTAACAATTTCATTGGCAATAAAAAGTCCCAGCCCCAGGCCCTGGAAGCGGGCCGAAGAGTTGTCTACCCGGTAAAAACGGTCGAAAAGACTTTTCAGGTGTTCTTCGGCGATACCTACTCCCAGGTCTTCAACGGAAACGATCAGGTTATTATTTTCTATCTCGCATCTTACCACGATCTTCTGGCTTCCGGGAGAGTATTTGATAGCATTGTTCAGCAGGTTGATCAACACCTGCTCAATACGCAGCTGGTCACCGTAATACGTGATATTACAATCGGAATGCAGTTCTATGCGGTGCGTTTTTGTAGTATGTTGTATACTTTCCACCGTGTCGGCGAGCAATGCACTGAAATCAAAGCTTTCTTTGTTATAAATCATTTTGCCCGCGTTGATCTTCGATACATCGAGAAGATCTTCAATTAATCGGGTTAAACGCTCCAGTTGTCTTTCGGCCTTCTCCACAAAGTTGCCGAGTGTAGTTTGTGTACTTACTTCGCGTTTAATGAGCTGGAAAAAACCTTTAATGGTTGTCAACGGTGTTTTAAGCTCGTGGCTGGCAATACTAATGAATTCATCTTTGATGTTTTCGTTCTCTTTTTGTTGATGAATATTGGTGTTGGTGCCTAACCAGAAGCTTACTTTCCCGTCTTCTATCAATGGAATGGCCCTGGCAAGGTGCCAGTAATATGCTCCATTGCTAAATCTCAGCCTGAATTCAGCAAGGTATTGCTGCTTGTTTTGCAGCAGCGCTGCCAGCGGCTCAGGGCGTCGGGGAGATCGTCGGGGTGAATGAACGCATTCCATCCCCGGGCAATGATCTGTTCAAAGCTCTGATCAAAATCGCGGAGTATAACTTCATTCAGGTAGCTGAATGCGCCATCGGGTGTAGCGGTCCATACCTGCTGGGGCATAGCATTGAGTAAAAAGCGGAAGCGTTTTCGTTTTCCTCCGTACGGTGCCGGGCCAGCACCTGTTGCGTTACATCAATAGTTATCGCAATAATACCCTGTACCAACCCGTTTTCGTCTTTATAAGGCTCGTACACAAAATTCTGGTAAACCACATCCCACTGCCCGTTACGCAACAAATGAACGGGGCGTTCGTAAGCGCTAAAGGTTTCGCCCGAAACATATACCTGGTTCAGCACTTCTTCGAGGCCCTGGTTGCCGGCATCAGGAGCGCTTCAAATACGGGCTTATTCATAACGTCTTGCCCGGGTTTTCCCAAAGCTCAATCATCAGCGTGTTGGCAACCGTAATTACGTGTTGCGGCCCCAGCATAATGCACATTGCCACGGGCGCCTGAAGGATCATATTATGCAGGTTGCGCTCGCTTTGTTCTATTTTTTGTTTGGCTGTTACCACATCTGTTACTTCGGCAGCGGTATTCATCACACCGTAAATACGGCCTTCGTCGTTGTAAAGGGCGGTAAAGCTGTAGTTGAAATAAAATGGCTGGAGGCGGCCGTTTACTACCAGGTCAACACGCTGGTTGCGTGCATGAAAGGGCCGGCCTTCCATAAACACGCGATCCAATTGTTCATATATGCCTGTACCCTTTAGTTCAGGGAGCACTTCATGATAGGTTTTGCCAACCACATCGTTGCCCTTGCCCCAAACATCCAAAATGGATTGGTTCACCAGCTCGATACGCATTTCTCTACCCACATAGACGCCGATGGGAAAAGGTGCGCTGGCTACCATGTTCCTGATCTTATGCTCGCTTCCCGCCAGCTCTCTTAAAAGTTGCTGTAGCTTACGTTCACTCTCAACAAGTTCTTCGTTGGTGGTAAATAATTCCTCGTTGATGGCTGATAGTTCTTCGTTGGCGGCTTTCAGTGCCGTTTCGCTTTGAGCGAGATCGGTAGTCCGCACCCTCACCTTATCTTCCAGGTCCATATTAAGGGTGGCCAGCATTTCGCGGGTTTGCATCAGTTCTTCGTTAGATGCCCGGAGCTCTTCATTTACCGCAGCCAATTGTTCGTTTAGCTGCTGCTCACGATTTAATGCTGCAGCCTGGGCGCTGGCATGCTCCAGGGCACGCGCTCCTTCAAGCTGGGCGGTAACATCGGCTGCCGTGTGCAAAATAAAAGCCTTTCCGTCGCCGGTCAGTACTCTTTTATAGCAATAGGCATATTGCCGGGTAACCAGTTCCCCGTTGATCCGTGTTTCTGCCGCAATAATGCCCTCGTCCTGGATACCTGTTTGCATTACCTTTTGCAGCATGGCCTTAAAGGGCTGTCCTTTAAGCTCCGGTACTCCCTCTTCCAAGCCCATTCCTATAATTTCCGGCCCCTTTCCCCAAAAGGCAAGCATCGCATTATTGGCATATTCAATAATGATGGGTTCATTACTGTAAATGGCGGTTGCCTCGGTAGATTGCATTAAAACGCTTAACAGGGCCGGGTCTGGGTGCTGGGGTTTCGACATCTGGTTCAATGGAGTTTTCTGAAAACTGTTTATATGGGTTTAGATATGACAAACGTACATGAAAAATTAGTGTATAAAATACACAAAATATGCATTACATGCAGCTTTAAGGAATATAGCAGCCCCTGCCCCCGGCAGAAGCGGCCAACCGGTTGCTGCAGCACGGTGCGAAGGATGTAATCAACGGCATGGGATACATTTTGATACAATTGTACAAAAACTTGAATACTGCCTGTAAAAGATGTTCTTTTATTTTACACCAGGGAAAATAAAGAAACGATGGTTCCGGGTAGTATCAACGAAATATACGCCAATAATACTATATGCCACAGATCTCTTTAGCAGTTTCCGTAAATGATTGCAGTATGTCATAAATCACTCGCCAATGAGCCAGCCCTTATAAAGGTGTATCACATCACTATCTAAAAACAAGCTTTAACTCCCCGTCATACCATGAGCAAGAAATTAATTTTGTCGTTACTGATCCTTTGGTGCTACCGGTTTTTGCCGGCTCAATCAGCTGCCTTGTCAGGCTTTCCCCGACACTTTACCCCGCAGGAGGTGGGCAAACGCCTGGCCTATCACTTTGTGGATGGCCGGCACGACCTCTATGCCGCAAAATATACATTATGCCGAAGTATGCACCTGGAACGGTGCGCTCGATTACGCGGTGAAAGCCAGAGATCAAAAGCTGATCAGGTTGTTACAGGATAAATTTGAACCTTTTTTGATCAAGAAAAACCGCTGTTGCCCCCGATGAACCATGTTGATTATAATATGTTTGGCAGCCTTGCATTGAAATTATACCAGGTAACGAAGGATGAACGTTACCGTAAAATGGGGCTCGAATATGCAGATACCCAATGGGAACTACCCCGAATGCGAATAAGGAGGAAAAATCCTGGTCAGATAAAGGGTTTTCCTGGCAAACAAGGCTGTGGATTGACGATATGTACATGATCACGGTAGTACAAAACGAAGCCTATAAGGTAACCGGCGACCGTAAGTACCTCGACCGGGCGGCTAAGGAAATGGTAATGTACCTCGACGAGTTACAACGCCCCAACGGTCTTTTCTATCACGCTCCGGATGTGCCTTATTACTGGGGCAGGGGCGATGGCTGGATGGCGGTGGGTATGCCTGACCTTTTAAGTTTGTTACCGGAAAATCATAAAGACCGTCCCCGCATTATGCAGGGCTATTTAACCATGATGAAAAGCCTGAAAGAGCATCAGCGGCCGGGTGGTATGTGGAACCAATTGATTAACGAACCCGACTTCTGGGCAGAAACCTCGGGTACCGCCATGTTTGCCTATGCTTTTATCAGGGGCATCCAGCAGGGATGGTTAAACGCTTCGGAGTATGGCCCTGCTGCCCGTAAGGCCTGGATGGCAATGATACCCTATATTGATGCGCGTAATAATGTAACCGAAGTTTGTATAGGTACCGGCAAAAGAATGATCAGCAACACTATCACGACCGCCCGAGAAACGCAGGTGACTTTCATGGACAGGCGCCTTACCTTTGGTGTGCTGCCGCTCTTTTAGGAAAATAGTTCCGGCACCGGTTCAAGCCCTCTAAACCGGCTTGTTATTGAATGCGGCGTCAGCGATTCTTTAAAAATGCGTATGAAGAAAATTTTGTTTGTTGGGGCAACCCTTCTGTCGATTGCTGTAAAGGCCAAAGCGCTACATCGCCTGGCAGTGTGGATATCTGCGTTTATGGCGGTACCTCGGCTGGTGTAATTGCTGCTTATACTGCAGCCATGCAAAAAAGATGGTGGTGCTCATTGAGCCGGGTCATCGGCTGGGTGGTTTATCTTCGGGAGGATTAGGCTTTACAGATATCGGCAATAAATATGTGGTAACCGGCCTGGCCCGCGATTTTTACAGGCGTATCGGCAGGCACTATGGAAAATTTGAACAATGGATATTTGAGCCGGGTGTGGCCGAAGCTGTTTTCCTTGGCTATATAAAAAAGCAGGTGTTCGCGTCATGTATGGCAAACGCCTCGATAAAGTAAACAAGACGGGCACAACGATCCGGTCGGTTAGTCTCGAAAATGCAGACGGATCGGCAGGACTTACCCAAGTAAAGGCAAAACAGTATATCGACTGTTCTTACGAGGGCGACCTGATGGCTAAGGCAGGTGTTAGCTATACCACCGGACGGGAGCCTAACAGCAGGTATAATGAAACCGTAAACGGGGTGCAGCTGAAAGATAAGCACCAGTTCCCCGATGGGGTGGATCCCTATATTATTCCAGGCAAACCAGAAAGCGGGCTGCTTTGGGGTATCAGTAACGGTAAACTGGCAGCACCCGGTTCGGGCGATGATAAGATACAAGCCTATAATTTTCGGATATGTTTAACTAATATACCCGGTAACAGGTTGGCTATTGAACGGCCGGCTAACTATGATTCCACCCGCTATGAATTGCTATTGCGTTATTTGTCTGTAAAGCCCACCGGCGACCTGGGACAGATCCTGAAAATGGACCGGATGCCTAATGGTAAAACAGATATCAATAACCAGGGACCTTTTTCTACCGATATGATCGGCATGAATTATAATTATCCCGATGGCGATTACGCAACACGCGAACGTATATTTAAAGAGCATGTGGATTACACTAAGGGATTGCTGTATTTTATAGGACACGATGCCCGTATGCCTTCTGCTATACAGCAACAAATGCTGCAGTGGGGGTATCCTAAAGACGAATATACCGCCACACAGCACTGGACGCCGCAATTGTATGTACGGGAGGCCCGGCGGATGGTTGGCGCTTATGTTATGACCCAGGCCAACTGCCAGCGTAAGGAAGTAGCGGCCGATGGCGTGGGTATGGCGGCTTACACCATGGACTCCCATAATGCGCAACGCATTGTGGTAAACGGAATGGTGAAGAATGAAGGCGATGTGCAGCTAAAGGGATACAGCCCTACCCGGTTGCTTACCGTTCTATAACGCCTCAACCCGGTGAGTGTACCAACCTGCTGGTACCGGTTTGTCTGTCCGCCAGCCATATAGCCTATGGATCCATCCGTATGGAACCTGTGTTCATGGTATTGGCACAATCCGCGGCTACGGCAGCTTCCATGGCTATTGATCATCAAACAGGTGTTCAGGCTATCGATGTGTCTTTATTGCAGCAACGGTTAAAAACGATCCTTTGGCAGATGGCAGCACGGCAGAAATACTGGTGGATGATGCCGACGCTACAGTTATGGGAGGACAATGGGAAAAAGAAACAGCCGGTGGTTACGGGCCTACACTATTAGTAAATAAAGAAGCTGGCCAGGCAGCCGTACAGTTTATACCTGCGGTTACAAAAGCCGGTAACTATGCCATTTACTTTTACTATCCCCGGTTGTCAAAAGCATCTGACCAAATAACGCTTCAGATTTTTGATGGTACTAAAAAATAAGCAAACAGCTATTGAGTAAAGATATACAGGTTACCGGGCAAACTTCGGGAGAATGGGTAAGCCTGGGGCAGTATCAATTGCCCGCGGGTAGAAAAGCATACGTGGAGGTAACCAATGCAGGAGCTAACGGCGCTATTGCTGCCGATGCAGTTTTATTGGTTCCTGCAACACCTGTTAATAAAAAATAATGAAATCATCGAGACGACAATTTTTAGAAAAAGGAATGGGTTGCGTGGGCGGACTGGTTTTAGGCGCTGCACTGCCTGTTCATGCAACTAGGTCTTTAAAAACAAGACGGGAAGCGGCGGGCCAGGGGTTGCCTGCGATCAATGCCGGTGTCGGCGGTAATAATACCATCGATTTACTAAACCGCATAGAGAAGGATTGCCTGGCGCACCGGCCTGCCCTCACCATATTAATGGCAGGCACCAATGATATGAACAGTGTGAAACATGTACCGTTAGCTGCTTATGAAGAGAATTTATCTGAGATGGCAGGGCGCATCATTGCAGGGGCAGCCGTTTATTGATGATGACGATCTTGCCGGCTTATGAGCCTTACCTGCTTACCCGGCATCCCGCCTCTTTTTATGAACCGGAAGGTGTAACCGGTCGCCGCAGGCAGGTCAACGCGGTCATCAGGAAGGTAGCCGGTCTGCATAAAGCGGTATTGCTGGATATGGAACAGCGGTTTCTGGCGATCGGTAAAATAGGTACGGGTATGGACTCGTTGATTCAAAACGAAGCAAACGCGCATAAAACAGATGGAATTCACCCTACGGCCAATGGTTACCGGTTTATAGCATTGGCTGTATACGATTGTATTTTGTACAACCAGCTTCCCACAAAATCTATTGTTTGTTTTGGCGATAGTATTACCAGGGAGATGGTTCCAATAACAAGGATAGCTATCCCGGCTATCTGAACCAATTACTAACAACGGCCTGAGCCGTACAATGAATAGTGGATCAAATGAAGAAAATTTATAGTGCAGTACTGATCTGTATGATGGTATCACAGGTTGATGCACAACAGGGTGTTTATGAGATGAACCGCTCGGCGCGGCAATCGGTTTCTTTAAATTCATCGGGTAGTACGGGAAGAAGCGATTCCTGGTCGATGAAGCAATACAGCGAGGCGGGTGGGGGCGAGGTGTCATCTCCCGGCTACCGGGCGGATGGCTGGTTGCCAGCTATTGTACCGGGAACGGTTTTGAACAGCCTGGTATATAATAAAGTATATCCCGAGCCTTACTATGGAGATAATAACCGTCGCTCCCGTGGGTTGATACCCGATCTGCATGATGCGGGCGCTGAATTTTATCATTACTGGTTCCGGAAAACTTTTAAAGTGCCCGCAACATTTACCGGGAAGAAACTATGGCTTAAATTACATGGTATTAACTATAGGGCAGGTGTTTGGTTGAATGGAAAGAAGCTGGGGACCATGGCCGGTATGTTCCAGCCCGCCAGTTTCGATGTAACAGATATCGTTAACCGCAAAGGAGAAAATGTGGTTGCTGTTGAAGTGTCGCCCGTAGATATACCCGGCTCTGTCTTTCGCGATGGAAAAAAGCGTACCGGCGCTGTAGGCGAAAATAATAATGGCGGAGATGGTGAGATCGGTAAGAATATTACCATGCTGATGTCGGTGGGATGGGACTTTTCGGTGCCCGACGGTACCCGCGATCGTAATACCGGTATCTGGCGCGATGTGGAATTATATAGCACGGGTGAAGTGGTATTGGCGCATCCTTTTGTTCAAACCTATTTACCATTACCTGATACAAGCATGGCTATGGAAACGGTGTCGGTGGAAGTGACCAATACCACTCAGCAACAACAGTCTGGAAAGCTTACCGGTGTAATAGCCGGAACGAATATTCGCTTTCAAACCAGCCTGGTGCTGCAGCCCGGTGAAACCCGCCAGGTAGTATTTCGCCCGGCTGATTACCCGCAGTTGAAAATAAAAATCCAAAGCTGTGGTGGCCCGTTAATAAAGGTGTTCAACACCTGTATGAGCTAAGCCTCCAATTTGAGAAAGATAAAATAATCAGTCACCAGCTAACCACTCGTTTTGGTATCCGGCAGGTGCAAACCGACCGGTTAACGCCCGATCAATCGCGACGCTTTATTGTAAACGGGCACCCGGTCTTTATCAGGGGCACTAATTGGGTACCCGAGGCCATGTTACGTGGTTCGGTAGACAGAACCCGCACCGAACTCCGTTATACCCGCCAGGGAGGCTTTAACCTTATTCGCCTCTGGGCCGGTGGTATTGCTGAGTCTGATGAATTTTACAGGGTATGCGATGAGCTGGGGCTTTTGGTGTGGAACGAATTCTGGATCACCGGTGATACCCGTTTTCCTGCTGATACAGCTCTTTATTTTCAAAACCTGGAAGCTACGGTAAAAGGATCCGTTCACATCCGTCTGTAGCCTATTATGTAGCGGCCAACGAATCGAAAGAGATACCGGGTACCCGGGCACGCATCTTTGCCCTGGATTCTACCATTGGTTACCAGGAGCAATCGGAATGCTGTGGCATACATGATGGTAGTCCGTACAAATATGAAAACCCCATGCAGTATTTCGAAAATACGGCATCACCCAGGGTAGTCGCGTAGATGGTTTTAACCCCGAGTATGGAACACCCTGTCTGCCTTTGCTGGAATCTTTAAAAGAAATGATGCCGGCCAAAGACCTCTGGCCTATTAACGATTCGGTATGGAATTATCTTGATGGTAACGGGTTTCATAATATCAATAGTAAATACCGCCAGGCGGTTAACGAGTTCGGCCCATCGGCTTCTATTGAAGCATATGCAAAAAAGCACAGCTGGTAGGCGCTTTGAACTACCGGGCTATTGCCGAAGTTTGGAACTATAATAAGTTTGGCTGGGGCGACCGTTTTGCTTCGGGGTTCCTGTTCTGGTACAATAACAGTCCGCTGCCGCAAACAGCCAGCCGTATGTACGATTGGTATCTGCGTCCTACTGCAGCCTTATACTACTCCCAGAATGGTTTGGCGCCCTTACATCCGCAATTCGATTACCTGAAAAATACGGTATCCGTATATAACGATTACCGTAAAGCCTTTCCCGAGCATACGATTGAAGCCCGGATATACGATATGAACTCAAGGCTGGTGCATACCAGCTCGAAGAAAATATCGATACCGGCAGATGGAACTGTGAAAGATGCATTGCAACTTTCTTTCAGCGACAGTTTGACACAGGTACATTTTATCAAACTGTTACTGAAGTCGCCGGCGGGTAAGCAAGTGGCTGAAGCTTTTTACTGGAGGTCGAAGGATGCTTATAAAGGCGCCTGGACAATGACCGGGCCTGCTGTTTCCGGTTTCTCCGATATCAACCGGTTACCAAAGGCTCAACTAAACGGCACTGTTAAAAACGCCTGCAGAACGGGAAAGTATTTTTAGATATGCAGGTGAAGAATATATCGGATAAGATATCTTTCTTTACACAGGTGCGTTTAACCGATAAGGCGAATGCGGTGGTACCGGCTGTTTTTTATTCGGATAATTTCTTTTCGTTGCTGCCGGGCGAAACACGTACTATTACGCTCGAAGTCAATGAAAGCGCATGGCGGCGCGTCTATGGCTTATCAGTAACCGCCTTTAATACCGGCGAACTGAAATTGAAATGGTAGCTATATTGCGGATAAAGCCGGGGTTAACCAGGTAAAAGATAGATCATAAAAAGAATGGGTATGAATAATTTTTTTAGAAGAGTAACAGGTGTATGGGTTCTTATTGCCCTGGTATTTTCAGCCATGGCACAAGAGCGATTGCCCCAATGGGCTTTAGGTCCTTTTATAAGACCGGCAGGAGCCAACCCCATTATTGTTCCGGATACCCAAACTCTTTTCTTCGATCCCATGAGCAGGAAAAAACTGGCCTGGGAGGCGGGTGATGTTTTTAATCCTGCAGCCGTAGTAAGGAACAATAAAATCTACGTGTTGTACCGCGCAGAAGACCGGTCGGGGATGGGCATTGGTAAACGCACATCCCGCCTGGGGCTGGCCGAAAGCCAGAATGGCATTGCAATGACGAAACGCCCCGTGCCGGTTTTCTATCCTGCTGAAGACAACCAGAAGGATAATGAATGGCTGGGCGGTTGTGAAGACCCGCGCATAGCCGTTACTGCCGACGGCTTATATGTAATGCTCTATACCCAATGGAACCGCAAAGTAGCGCGGCTGGCAGTAGCTACTTCCCGCGACCTGGTAAACTGGACCAAGCATGGTCCTGCATTTGCCAAAGCTCATGACGGCAAATTCAAAGATATGTTCTGTAAGTCGGGTTCGGTAGTGACGAAGCTCGAAAAAGGAAAACAGGTGATTACCCGTATTAACGGAAAGTATATGATGTATTGGGGCGAGCGTTTTATGAATATTGCCACTTCCGAAGACCTGGTTAACTGGACACCCACGCTTGATAAGGAAGGCAAGCTGGATATGATCGTAAAACCCCGGAACGGGTACTTCGACAGCGACCTTACAGAGTGCGGTCCCCGGCCGTTGTTACAGATAAGGGCATCCTGGTTTTATACAATGGGAAGAACAAAGGGAATAAAGACAGGGACACCAGTTATACCGCCAATACCTATGCGGCAGGCCAGGTACTGTTCGATCTCAACGATCCTTCCAAAGTAATCAGCCGGTTGGATCAGCCGTTTTTTGTACCTACGGAGCCCTTCGAGAAAAGCGGGCAGTATCCTGCGGGCACTGTTTTTATAGAGGGCCTGGTTTATTTTAACAGCAAATGGTTTTTATATTATGGCTGTGCCGACAGCAGGGTAGGGGTGGCTGTTTATGATCCCCGCATGCGCTGAGGTTAAAAAGGATCGGGTATGCAGGGCCAGGGTGATCCCAACTTATTTTCAGTCTATCTTTTAGCAATAATACATTAATGGTTATCCCTCTTTTTGCAGCGACTGAAAATAAGCTTCGGGCGTCATTTTATATTGCGCTTCAAAGCTCCGGCTGAACGCAGCTTCCGAAGTAAAGCCGGTTAGCTTAATGATCTCGGGCAATGACAAGCGGTTTTCTGCCATCAGTGCCGCAGCTTTTTTAAGCCGCGTCATATCCGCAAACTCTTTGGGCGATAAAGACATCAGGGCGGTGATCTTGCGGTAAAATGTGGCCCTGCTCATAAACAAATGCTCCGCCAGCGCATCAAAATCTATTGCAGGCTCCTTCATATGGGCTTCTATATACGCTTCCAGTTGCTGCAAAAACAATTCATCTTTTTTAGAACGTACCGGTACCTGTATATGCGCAAAAGGATCGGCGGCAAAATGATCTTTGATCTTGATGCGGTTCTTCAACAGGTTTTGAATTTGCGATAATAATAAATCAACTGAAAAAGGCTTTTGAATATAGGCATCGGCGCCTACCTGCAAGCCTTCAATATGCGCCTGGTGCGTGTTTTTAGAAGTGAGCAGGATGATGGGTATATGGCTGTAGGCTATATTAGATTTGATCAGCTGGCAAAGCTCAAAGCCATTCATTCCTGGCATCATCACATCTGAGATAATAAGGTGGATGATTGCTTCATCCAAAAGCTGTTGCGCTTTCCCGGCCTCCGGCGCTGTATATATCTTATAGGTATACCCCAGTATATGCGATAAAAAATCAAGCACATCCTGTTCGTCATCAATAATGAGAATAGTATCCGTCATCTTATTTTATTTTTTTCCAGCTGCCCAGTTGAAATTCTATTTCCTGGTGTATGGGCAGCCGTAGTTCAAAACTCACCTGGTCGGGTTCGCCCGATACCAGCTGCAGCGTGCCATTGTGAAGCTCGGTGAGCGACCGCGCGAGAGATAACCCGATGCCGGTACCCGGCTTATTATTGCCCCCTACTCTTACAAAAGGATCAAATACCCGTTGCCGGTATTCGGCCGGGATGCCCTTGCCATCGTTGTTAAAATAAATAGTAAAATATTCATCTTTTTCTGCCAGGGGTTCAATTTGCACAAGAGCCCGGGCGCCGGCATACTTAATGGCATTCGATACCATGTTGGAGCATATTTTAATAAAGGCCTCCCTGTCTACAAAAGCCATAAAAGGGGTTGCCGGCGCCAGCAGTTCCATGCTGATATGGTTGCCTGCCGCCTGCTCTTTAAAACCTTCCGTTATGTCCGCTACCAGCGCCGTAATATCGGTTTTTACAAAATTCAGGCTAAACTGGCTGGCTTCTGTTTTCCTGAAGTCGAGCAGCTGGCTGGTGAGCGCTACCAGGCGGCGGGTGTTTTTTTCTGCAATGCTGAGGCTTTTATTAATGTCAGGGTGGCTTCCAAATTGCCTGATCAGCCATTCAATAGGCCCCGATATAAGGGTGAGCGGTGTTTGTATTTCGTGAGCGATATGCGTAAAAAATTCTATTTTGGCCTGGTAGATCTCTTTTTCTTTTTCATGCTCAAACAGCTGCAGCTTCCTCAGGTTTTTGCGTTCGAGGTTTTTACGGTATAGGCGGGTAGCCATAAATATCGCCGCAGCCGTTAACAGCAGGTACAACAGATAGGCTGCGTTGCTTTTCCAGAAAGGCGGGCGTATTTTTATAAACAGCCGGCGTTCTTTACCCAGCCAGCTGCCGGTATTGCTTTCGGCCTGCACCACAAACTCGTAGCTGCCATGTGTTAAATCGGTAAAAAAGCTTTGCGGTTGGTATTCAGGTAGGTCCAGGTTTCGTCTATTCCCTTCATCCGGTATTTGTAGCGGGTAACCTGGGGCGCCGAAAAATTAAGGGCGGCAAATTCGATACTAAAATTGTTTTGATCATAATCGAGAACAAGCGTATCGGTATATAGTATCGAACGGCTGAGCGGGCTCCCCGGTTCGCCGGGATCCACATCTTTATTGTTGATCTGGAAACCGGTAATATAGGTGGGCGGGCTGTCTTCCTGGTGATTGAAAGCTGCGGGATCAAAAGCCACCATACCTTTTACCGATCCAAAGTACATCGTGCCGTCGGTGTGTTTATAGGCCGAGTTGTAATTGAACTGATCTGTTAGCAGGCCGTTCGCCCGGGTATACACTTTTACTTTTTCGGTAGCGGTATTAAAGCACATCAGCCCCTTAAGCGAGCTGATCCATAAATTCCCCGACTCATCTTCCAGTATGCTGTAGAGCACATTGCTGGAGAGGCCGTCTTTGTGGTAAACTTTTTAACGATCTTCTTGTCGGGGCCCACCTTAATCAGGCCTCCCCGTAGTGGCAAACCATAAAAAGCCAGCCCGGTCTTCCCAGATGCTATATACCGCAAACTCGTTCACCACTGTATTATGTACCGTATCCCCAAAGCGGATATTGCCCTGGTCGCCTGTTTTAGGATGATAGTAATAAGCGCCCCGCGATACGCTCCCCGTCCATATATTGCCCCGGCTGTCTTCCCTGATATCCCAGGTGTAACTATTGTAGGGTATTTGTGGTACGCGCCGGAAGGTTTTGTTGGACCGGTTGTACACCAGCAGGCTTGAGCCGTGATAGGCCGTGCCCACCAGTAAAGTGCTGTCGCGGGTAAGGTAAATGCACGACACGAAATCGATCACCTGCTCCGCGCTGTCTTTAATAACCCTGAAGTGGTCGGTAACTTTTCCGGTACGGGTATCCATAATATCCAACCCGTTATAAAACATGCCGATAAAGAGCTGGTTACCTGCGGCCAGCAAGCCATGTACGTTATAATAGGCAATATCTTCTTTTTTACCGGTAGCCGTATAATGCTTAAACAGGCCGGTTTTCAGGTCAAGCCGGTTCACGCCTGCATCCTCGGTACCTATCCAAAGATTTCCTTTGGAGTCGGAAGTTATTTTCCTTACCGCGTTTCCCGAAATAGCGTTCATGCCCGGCTGGGGATAGTATTTTTAAACCGGGCATTTTCTTTCGAATAATAGTGCAAGCCGCCAAAATAAGATCCTACCCACATGCCGCCCTGCCGGTCTTTACAAAAAGTGTAAATGGCATTATCATTCAAAGCATAGGGATCGTTTATTTTTTTTGAAGATGTTGTACTGTTCGGGTGCGCAGGTCGTAAATATAAATGCCTGATTCGGTAGCTATCCAGTATTGCCCGCTTTCGCCCTCCACGATATCCCGAACGTATACGGAAGCATCCCTGCTGGTGGTTAAGGGTAAAGAGGTAAGGGCGCCGGTTTTATGATTGTAAATTTTAAGTCCCCGGGTAAAGCATCCTATCAGCAACTCGCTGTCGCTAATGGGATATATCTTACTGATAGATCTTAAATGGGAGGGAACATCATGACCGATGATCCTGGTATTCCGGATCGATTGCGTGGTAAAATTGTACCTGCCGATAGTGCCGTCATTACGCCCGATCCAGATACCATGGGCGCCGTCGGCTGCAATGCAGGCGCCCTGCAATTTCATGTCTTCCAGCTGCTGATGGCCGGTATGATAGCGGTACAGGCTGCCATTGGTTAAAAACCAAAGCTGTTCCTTTTTATCGTTAATAAGATGGCTGATGTAGCTGGCCGGCACCTTCCGTACTCTTAAAGAAGTTTCTTTGTAAGGGTCATAGGTAAATAATCCCTTGGCTGTAGCCACCCATAGAGAGCCTCCGCCATCTTCCGCAACAACCGTTACAATATTATTACCGATGTTATCGATTGCCGATTTTTATTTTCACAGGGCTTGAAGGTGTAGCCGTCAAAACGATCCAGCCCCGCTCTGGTGCCCACCCATAGCAACCCTTCCCGGTCTTGTATAACCGAGGTTACTGCATTGTGCAGTAAGCCGTCGTCAACCTGGTAATGTTTAAAATAATACTGGCCGTGGGTCATTAACGGGGCCAGCAGGGTAAAGGCCATCAGGTAATAGAACAAGCGCGTCATAACTTCAGTCAAATATAGATAATGGCGCTTAGAATAGACCGGTTATGCGGTCTTAAAAAGACGGTAACCGTAGCCGTTGAGCCTATTTGAAACGATTGCACAAAATGTTGAACAAACTATTTGGGCAGCGTGCCTTTATTTTGACGCTGTATTATTCATTAGCTTTTAGGACGCTGTTATGCGCCTGCGCAGGAGGGCTGTTGTTAGCGCTGCCGGAGAAAAGCCGGGTGATCGACCACCGGTTTACTGCCGGCTGGCAGGTCTTCGCAGCAGGAACAAACGGAAACCTGTTAAAGCGATCTCCGTGTATTGCCGGCTGCCAGCCTTTTATTTTGGGGAACAGATAGCTATTACATGCGGAAAAAGACCCTACAATTGATTAACTATGCGCTTGCTTTTGTTGTTGCTGCTATGCTTCCCGGTATTTTATTCACAGAGCCAGCAACTGGTGTTACCCGCCGATCATCCCGACCCGTCTGTAGTGAAGATAGGTAATGAGTACTGGGCTGCAGGTACTACATCCAACTGGTTTCCCGCCTTTACCTTGTACCGTTCGCCCGACCTGGTAAACTGGACGGCCTCCGGGCATGTATTTAACGAGATGCCGGCCTGGGCCGACTACTATATGTGGGCGCCGGAAATAACGTATGAGAACGGCAAGGTATACCTCTATTATACCGGTCATAAAAGGGCGGAAGCCTGTGTATAGCGGCTGCGGTGGCCGACCGGCCCGAAGGGCCTTACCGCGACCTGGGGCCGCTGATGTGCGAGGCCGATGGATCGATAGATGCGTTCCCCATGCGCGATGAGCAGGGTAAGCTGTATATGATATGGAAGGAGGATGGCAACAGCAGGGGCAAGCCCACACCCATTTGGGCGCAGGAGATGAAGGAAGACCGTACCGGGCTGCTGGGTGAAAAAAAGGAACTGTTTCGCGCGGATGCACCCTGGGAAAAAGGCCTGGTAGAAGGTGTAGCCGTAATACGGCGCCAGGGCTATTTTTATGCATTTTATGCGGCCGCAGGTTGTTGCGGTAAAACCTGCACCTACGGCACCGGTATTGCCCGCGCCAAAAGCCTGCTGGGCCCCTGGGAGAAATACCCGGGCAACCCGGTGCTGGCCGATAACGACCGATGGAAGTGCCCCGGCCATGGCACCCCGGTAGAGAAGGACGGGCGTTTTTATTATTTATACCATGGCTATAGCACGGCCAGCGAGCCTACGGCGGCCGGCAGGGATTGCTGAGCGAGTTTGAGTTTACGGCAGATGGCTGGCTGAAGTTTTTAGATCAGCCGGTAACAAACAGTATGGAATTCCCGGCTACCATTACCGATGGGTTTGCGGGCAACCGGCTGGATGATGCCTGGCATTGGAGCGTGTTTCAGCCGGTAAAAGCTAAAGTGGCTCAAAATACGTTACAGCTGCAGGCGCTTCCTGCTAATGGCGGCGCTTATATAGGTCGTTCGGTAATGGCCCGCCATTACGATGCGCAGGTAACCCTGCAACAGAACAGCACGGCCGAAGGCGGCCTGGCCCTGGTGGGCGACGATAAAAATATGGTATATGCCAGCGTGGTAAAGAACAGGCTGCGCCTGGTGCAATTAAAAAAGACCGGGAAACCGTGCTGGCGGAAACTACCGTGCCTGCGGCCGCATCGCTGGTGTTAAAGGTAGCTGTAACCGATAATACCGGGGCCCGATTTTTATATAGCGCTGGTGGCGCTACCTTCAAAGCCTTAAATGCCGAGCCGGTAGATATTGCTTTCCTGCCGCCCTGGGACCGCGCGGTACGCATTGCGCTAATGGCCAAAGGGCCTGCCACGCAACAGGCTTTCTTTAAAAAATTTATTGTAAATAACCGCTCGGGAAACGGGCTGCCCGGCAGGCGCTGCAACCGGGCAGGAGCCAGGCCCTGAGGTAGTGGCCGGTAGCGTACCGGGGTTATTAACAACCGATATTATTTATTGTAAACCCTCATCACCTTTAATGCTATGCATATGAAACGATTGTTTTTGTCACGTTATGGTTAAGCAGCCT
This sequence comes from Paraniabella defluvii, assembly GCA_019316985.1. GTDB lineage: Bacteria > Bacteroidota > Bacteroidia > Chitinophagales > Chitinophagaceae > Niabella > Niabella defluvii. The sequence continues at coordinate 5,985,365 of CP079215.1, read as the reverse complement.
ACTTACCTGGAGCGCCTGCCAGAAAAGCCCCGAAGCGGGAACCGGTAACCCGGGAACCGAAAACCCGCCGCCGGGAGGCGATGATCTTTCGGCTTTAACCGCCGATACGCATTTTACCAACCCCGTTATGCCGGGCGGGCCCGATCCCTGGGTGGTGCAAAAAAACGGGGTGTATTATTATATGTATACCCAAGGCGGCCGGCTGGTGGTGCTCGAAACCCGCGCTATGTCGGAGCTGGCTTCCTCGCGCCGCCACGAAGTATGGGTACCGGCTGCCGGGCAGATGTATTCAAAAAACCTCTGGGCGCCCGAGCTGCACGAAATTGATGGTAAATGGTATATCTATTTTGCCGCCGACGACGGCGCCAATGCCAATCACCGTATGTACGTAGTGGAAAACACTTCGCCTACACCGGTTGAAGGCAGCTGGGTGATGAAGGGTAAGGTATCAGATCCCTCCGATCAATGGGCGATCGACGGTACGGTGTTTAAGCACAACGGCCAGCTGTATATGCTATGGTCGGGCGGCAATGCAGGCGCCCCGCCCCAAAATATTTATATCGCCCGCATGAGCAACCCCTGGACGATTGCCGGCGACAAAGTAATGATTGCCACGCCTGCTTACGACTGGGAGAAAAAGGGCAACCCCATCAACGAAGGGCCGCAGGTGCTTACCAATGCACAGGGCCGCGTGTTTGTGGTATATTCCGGCAGCGGCTACTGGGTAGACGGTTATTGCCTGGGCCTCTTAAGCCTGCGCGAAAATGGCGACCCGATGAACCCGGCAGACTGGACCAAACGAAACCAGCCGGTATTTTCAATGCGGGCCGAAAGCAGCGCCTATGGGCCGGGCCATAACGGTTTCTTTAAATCGCCCGATGGTAAGGAAGACTGGATCATTTACCATGCGCGCACCAAGCCGGGCGGTGGCGACGACAACGGCCGTAACCCGCGTATCCAGCGCTTTGGCTGGAACTCCGACGGCTCGCCCAATTTTGGCCTGCCCTGGGATATTGCCCTGGCCTATGCCCGGCCTTCCGGCGAAAAAAAAGCGGTATATCTATCCCAAAACAGGCTGGACCATTGCCGGATTCAGCTCCGAAGAAACCGTGAACAGCCGCCTGGCGGCACGCCTTATCGATAACAATACGGCTACGTACTGGATAGCCCGTTACTCCACCGAGCCTACCGACTATCCCCAGCACTGGATCACGGTAGATATGGGCGCTGTTTCAAAAGTGAACGGCTTTATCGTGCACCAGAAGGAGGGCGACCGTAAGATCAAAGAGCTGCAGGTGCAGGTAAGCAAGGATAACAGCAGCTGGGAAACCCTGGGCTCGTACCCGTTGAATAATATCGACCTGCTGAAACAATATATCGATCTGCCGCAGCAAAAGGAGTTCCGCTATTTTAAACTGGTACCTCAGTCGGGGCACGATAGCCAGAAGCAACCCGGGCTGGCAGAAGTAGGGGCTTTCAGGATGGAGTAGGAGGAGGAAGTGGGGAATGGGGAATAGTTAATAGGGAGCGGGGAGTAGTTGATAGATGATAGATGAGGTCATTAACCATTAACCATTCACCATTAACTATTAACTATTAACTATTAACCATGAACTATGAACAAAAAAATATAGTATGTATAAACGTAGCATTATCTTTTTAGCGATGTGGCTGCCGGCTTTATTGGCCGGGGCACAGAAAAATGTATTAACCGGTTTTCCCAAAGGATACACGCCCGAAGAAGTGGGCCGGCTGATTGCCTACCGTATGGTGTATTCCAAACATGCCCTGCATGCAGGTAAATGGATCGGCTATCCTGAAACATTTTTCTGGACCGGCGCCCTGCATTATGCACAGCTTACCAACGATAAACTATTGCTGGGCTTTTTAGAAAAAGATTTGAGCCCCTGTTTACCACCGAAAAGGAGCTGTTGCCCATTATGAACCATGTTGACCTGAACATGTTCGGCAGTTTGCCCCTAACCCTTTGGCAGCTCACCAAAGACCGGCGCTACCTCAACCTGGGCCTGCCTTATGCGCAAACCCAGTGGCAGGTACCTGCTGACGCCAGGCCGGAGGAAAAAGCCTGGGCCGACAAGGGCTATAGCTGGCAAACAAGGCTCTGGATCGACGATATGTATATGATCACGATTGTGCAAACCCAGGCCTATAAAGCTACCGGCGACCCGGTATACATCAACCGGGCGGCTAAGGAAATGGCGCTTTACCTCGATGAGCTGCAGCGCCCCAACGGCCTGTTTTACCATGCGCCCGATGTGCCTTTTTACTGGGGCCGCGGCAATGGCTGGATGGCTGCCGGCGTAACCGAGCTGCTGCGCTACCTGCCGCCTGCTAACCCTCACTATGCACGCATTATGAAAGGTTACCGGGCCATGATGGCCAGCTTAAAGAACTACCAGCAACCCAGCGGTATGTGGAACCAGCTGGTGGATGAGCCCGGTTGCTGGGCCGAAACCTCCGGCTCGGCCATGTTTGCCTATGCTTTTATTACCGGCGTAAAAAAGGCTGGCTGGATGCCGCTACTTATGGCCCGGCTGCCCGCAAAGCCTGGATGGCCCTGGTGGGCTATGTAAACGCCCAGGGGCGGTATCTGAAGTATGCGTAGGCACCAATAAAAAGAACGATAAGCAGTATTACTACGACCGGCCCCGCGCTACCGGCGACTACCATGGCCAGGCGCCCTATTTATGGTGTATAAGGGCGCTGCTGGAGCAGTAGCGAGATTCATTGAACAGGTTTAAACAGTTCTAAGTAATGCATGTGTTTAAAAATCCTAATTGATTAGTGCTCCCATTTGCAGAGGGTCTTATGCTGTTGTACAGCACTGTCTAATGTGGTTGTAATGATATGGTAGCTGCAGTTGCTAAGCCCCGGCAATCTGCTTTTAAATGATACCTGGTAGCCGCTTCGCTATTACATAGGTATACCTGTGTATTGCTACATGATAGCGGAATCAGAAGAAATAAAGAAAAGGTAAACGAGTTCACTTAATGTTTGATTAGAGGATTCGATATAACCTGCTCAATTCCTAACCAATAGAGGTGGATTGCATTAAAGAATTTTTAAGAGGAGTAGCCCTTTTTAGCTAATTGTACTAAACCCAAACGACCGCTTTCCCGTAGTATGGAGGCATCCGATTACCCTTAGCAATCGGCGCCGTTGTACTCGGAGTTCCCTGAACTCTCCAGATTCCGCTTTCCGGACAGGCTTCACCTGTCCTGGCTGTTCTTCCTACTGCCATTATTTTGTTTTTTGCTGTTCCCAAAGAAAGAGAGTGAGAAACTTTCTCTCATGCTTAATAAGTCAGATAACAACAATCTTATCAGAGGAATTATTAAGCAATAGACCGAAAGTAGATTGAAGAAAATGAAGATAATTACGGGAAACCGTAAAGTGCTGGCTGCGCAAAAGGTAGAGGTACCTGCTGCCAGAAACAATCTTCCTAATCTACAATACCCAATTTTACACAATGCGCAATCAACTGTTCATTGGTAGCAAAGTTGAGTGCTTCTTTCATCGTGTTTAACCTTTTTCAATGCTGCTTAACCCGGAGGGTTGTATATGGTTCTTCCTTAAGTGTTCCGCAATTTCCTGCTGGCGTTTTCCTTTGGTCATAAGCGATATGACGAGCAGGTCGAAGTCGGTAAACTCATGGGCATTATTCTGTTTTACCTGTTGTAACAGATGCCTGGGATAGTAACGTTGCTGCTGGTTGATAACATCAATAGCTTTGAGCAGTTCTTTGGCATCGCCCCTGGCTTTACGTACATAACCGTCAATCCCATGTTGGGTAAATAGCTTGTCAATCAATGCCGGTTTGTTTTCTGCAGAGAACACCAATACCCTGAGGTCGGGCTGTACTTTTCGGGCCGCATCTATAAGGGCCGCTCCGTTTTGCAGTTGTTGCTGTCGGTGATCTTCTTCAAAATAAAGGTCGGTGATCAGCAGGTCGTAAGACGCTCCAGCCTGTACGGCTTTTTTTATTTTCAATAAAGCGTCATCACAGTAATAGGCATAGTCAGCTTCACCGGTTTTCAATTCTTCGAGTGTTTTTTGCACCGATAAATTAGCCGTTTCATGGTCTTCAGCTATTAATATTTTTTTGATCATAAGAATTATTCAGTTGGAATAAATAGTTGAATTTTTAATCCTTTGCCGGGATCCGAATCAAAAATAATACGCCCGCCTATTGAACGGATACGGTTTTCCGTACTGCTAAGGCCATTGCCGTACCTAAAATTTTTCGGCAACCCGACGCCGTCATCTGTATAGGCTATTTTCAGTTCCTGATTTAGCCGTTCAAATTTTATTACTACGTTTTTTGCCTGGCTATGCTTTTGCATATTGATCATCAGGTTTTGGAAAGCAAGCTTTACTTCATTTTGTGTTCTGGGTTGAAGCCGCTTCCACAAAGCTGTTGAATAACCGGCAATAGAAATGCTGGTTCCCGGCGTGGCAAAGGATTTCAGGAAACTTGGTAGCTGGTCTTCCGTTTGCGGTGTGATTTCTTGCGGGTGCTCATAAGATATATTACGTGATTGTTCATATAATATATCCATATCATCCAGCAGCTGATTTTTTTCCAGCTCCTGCCCGTACTCAATTCTTTTAATGATGCTATACAATCCATTGGCCACTATATCGTGTACTTTTTGTGAGGTTTTTAATTGCTGCTCTCTTATGGCTTGTTGTTTTTTTCTTCTATACAATATAAATCCTGATGACGATAATACTCCCTATCAGCAGCGCCAGTTGCCACCATATAATACGTAGTTTGCTTTCTGCATTTTCTTTTTGCAATTTTAGTTTATCAGCTTTATACTTTTCTGTTTCATAGCGGATCAGGGCAAATTGATTTTTTGCCCTATTGCGTGCTACTTGTATACTGTCAGCCAGAGGTTCGTATTGTTGAAAATACTGCTGCGCTATACCAGGTTTCTCCGATCGTATAAGCATTGAAATTGCATTCAGTTTTTCATCGGGACTTCTCAACTTTTTAGAGAGGTTGTATAACTGGTAGGCGTAAAACAAGGCAGAGTCATTCCGTGTGTGAGTATAAAAATCAGATAAATGAATGAAGCTTGCACTTACACCCCAATCGTCATGTTCCCTCTTTCTAATTTGCAGTGCGGCCCAGAGTTCTGGCGCGGGGCGATAGCTGGAATCATTCAACCATTTTGTATAGGCAAGGTTGGATAAAATTCGGGCGTATTCTCTGGGAGCGCTTTTGCTTTTGAGCAAAATGGAATCGTAAATATCAATTGCTTTCCTATATTGTTTTTTCTCTTTATAAGCAACTCCTTTATTATTTAGCCTGATTATCTGATTAATATCATCTTTGGCATAAGATATTGCCTGATCGTAGCGGTTAATAGCTTCATCGTAGTTGTGTAAGCTTAAACTATTCCTTCCAAGTTCAGTGTAAGCCGATGCAAGATGTTCATGATGTTTGACATTCTGATCATCCAAAACTTTTAAAGCTTCTAACAAACTTTCCTGGCTGCCAAAATAATCGCCCAGGTCGTGCTGAATAATGCCCATGCAAGTATATGCCCCCGCAATGGGCAGGCTATCTTTAGAGTTTGTGGCTATTTGGTTAAAATAATAAAATGCCGAATCTTTTTTAATTCCGGTAGCGAGGAAGCATATATATAATCTTCTCTGAATTTCTTTTTTCAGCCGGCGTATCCTTTGTTTTGGTCTTTACCGTTTTATTGCAGGCCGCCAAACAAAGTAGTGCTGTCAGGATGGTTAGTAGGGATAAAAATTTCATTAAACAGTTATTTGCCTAAAAGTAAGCTAAATTTTAAATGTCTGCTTCCACATCATATATAATAAGAAAGGCAAGAATTTATTTCTTGCCTTCCGGTTTACTAAGGTTCTGTAGGATCAGGAGGAGGTGGTGGCGGTGGTGGGGTGTGTCCCGATTCTCCTCCGCCTCCGCCGTCATCCATTGTTGTTACCTGACCATGGTCGTGATTATGATTATGTCCGTTATGATTGCAGCCTGGGCATAGTGCCAGCAGCAATGCCAGAAAAATTTCTATCATTGTAATGATTTTTTGAATTTTAAAAAATGGTGCGCCCTTGGACGCGTTTAGAAATGGCGGTAAGAAGCGCTTCTTACTGCCGTAGGGAAGGGAATTGGAGCATAGATAGCGGGAGCTTTTAAACGCTTCCCAAACCGGTTATCGGCTACCACTTTCTATTGTTCCTGTGAAAGAGATACTGTACAGTAAAGCCCGTAGCTAGTGAGCCTGATCGCTTTCGAAAACAAAAATACATTGGGGTAAAGCCCTGGTTAGCAAACGATTCCGGTCATTCCGGTAATACCCGTAATTCCGGTTTAAATTCCGGTTGGCGGTACGGAATTCCGTAAATTCCGTTAGCTTTATCAAATAATCTTTGTGAATGCTTTTTGTTGATTATACAAACCAGGTACTGCAGGATTATCAAAAAAACTAGCAGCAGGTAAACTCCTTCCAACTTGACCCAGCCTACACCAGCCAGGTTGAGAGATGAATGTCTCATTGTTTTCAAAGAAAGATTTACAAAAAGGATGAAAGAATTTTAAGGGATTTCTTTGGACCGCCGGGAGAAAACGGTTATGAATGGATTATAGAAAATTGGAACATTGGTAAGCTAAAGGCTGTGATTAATTTCCTAAATAATCCTGCTATCAAAACGGACGAAAAAAATATAGAGTTATTAGCATGGCTGGTCGATTCGAACCCAGGCCTTTAGATCAATGGAAAAAAATAGGCAAACAACCAGTTGAGGAGCCAACTGAAAAGCCGGAAGAAGCGCCAATCGAAAAAGAGGAGGTTAAGGGTAGTGGCAGCCGCGCGCTAAAAGTGGTGGAAGGTGCAATGGCTACAGCAACACCCCGGGCGTTGAAAAGGAGTCGTTGTCAATCAAAGGATGCCCCGAACCCCGATTAAAACCTGTGCTGCCCCTGTCTGCCAAACGTACAGTTAATACGAAAACGCTGGGTGGCTTACTGGCTGTTATAACGTTAGCTGCTACCGGTGTCATCATATACCAGAGCAATGACAACAATGGAATGTCTATGCTGACAAGTAGCCCGCTTACTCAAAACGGCGAATGTATGTATTGGGCCGCCGATCATTATGAGCCGGTGCCTTGCAACCGGAAGATAGATGATGCAGAAGTGAAACCCATTGATACCATACTGGTTCGTCGTTTTAAAAAAATAACCCGGCCCGATACCATTACTGAAAATGATATAGGCAGGGTTTGGTATGCCAAAATAAATAAACAGTTAGAATTTTATACCGTTTATGGTCCTCATCCTACTAAACCTCAACTTCGATTGAAACCCATAACAGGATATATTATCGATAAGTATATTCAAAAGAACCAGGCAGCCGAATAATAAATGGCAGCTACGATAAGGGTGTCGCTTTTTCTAATGTTGATCTGCTATTTTTTTGATCATTTTTTATGTTTTACGGTTTCCCGTAATCCGGTGTTTAAGAGCCGGTATAGATTTGTTGCTGCAAAGCAACGATAAGGGATGGTGATAAAACCGGTAAAGACCTCCGGTATTTCCCGCAACAATGCTTCTACAATAATGACTGTAACAATAGCGACGGCTGGTGTCACCAACCGGTATGCTTTCTCTTTACCGATAATTAACAACAATGAACATGAACCGCAAAATTACTGCCACCGATTTTTTCCTGGCGATCCTCGCATGCTTACTGATCAGCGTAAGCTTTTACCAAACCTGGCTGGGCCTGCAGCAGATATTTGGTGCAGCTTCTTTCGTTATTGCACTGGTGCTTTCCTTACTGCTGCTTTTTCTCTGCTGGATGATCAGGGCAGCGAAGATGGAACGCCGTTCCTCATCCAGCCTGGTATGGATCTATATTTTCATAGCATCCTTCTGCTTTATAGCCAATTTCAATGCACTATATACCCGGTTTATGCGAACCGATATCTATACTACCGAGCTGCGTGATATCAACGAGCGGTTTAACGGCCTCGAAACGGATGTGCAATCCAAACTAAGCTATAAGTATAATAAGGAAACCACGCAAAATATAGAAATAAAAAAGAGGCAGATGATGGGACAGATCCAGGATCCGGGTAATAAAGGAATAGGCGATAGAGCAAAAGCTTTGATAAGAGATATAGAAAAGCTAACGGGGCAAAAAGTTGATGAGCTTACTGCTATTCGCGACGACTACGAAGATCTGGCTCAAAGAATGGGTAGCCAGATAGATAATATGATCTCCGATCTTTCGCCAGAAGAGCAGGCGTTAAAAACAGATATCAATAACGCGGTATTAAAGTGGAATAAGCGGATACAAGACCTGCTTCTACTACCAAAAAGGAAAAGGACGATCTATCTCAGGGACTAATTGATGAGTCGTTGGCAGAGTTCAATAAACTGGGCGTAAGGGCGCATACCGTACTGGGAGAAAATAAATTCAAATTCGAACCGGTTTTTTCTAAAACCCAGAACGTAGGGAAAATAGGTTATGCCTTCGATCATGCGGTTAAGAATTTTGGGATGTACCAGTTTGTGGTGCTGGCGGGCTGCATTCTGTTAGACTTTGTGATTGTGATCATCATCTTACTGGTTACTAATCCTGATCATAAAAAAGCGACAGTAATGGCTCCGTGTTTAATAATAAGCGCAGCGGTAAAACTCTTATCCCTAACAACTAATTGAAACAATGAACAACGAAAATTTACAACCCCTGGCTTTTGATAACGAAGAGCTGTTACAACCCCTGTCGTTTGAACCGCAAAAGCCTGTAACAGAGGATGACTTTGTGCCTCTTACCAAAACCAATACAACAGAAATAAAAAGTAAGGATAGCAATTTTGTATTCTTCTTTGGTACTTCAAAGTCTGGCAAGTCGGTTATACTCTCCTCCATGTTATACTATCTGAGCTCGCAGGCCGGTGTTTTGCGGCCCAAGATTGGCACGCCCAATACAAAAGAAGCGCAGGTACTGTTATCCAATTTCTTTGAAAACATCAGGCAGGGGATTTTGCCGGGCCGCACTACGCGGGACCAGGTAACACGCCTGGACCTGGTTTTTGAGCCGAATAACCGGTCTAAAAAAGTAGTGCCGATCAACCTTACTTTCCTGGAAACATCGGGGAGAATCACAATGAAATAAAAAGGGGCGGGTCTTATCACAGCAGTATAGATTCGTATATAAGCGCTAATATACCGCTTACTTTTATTATTAAACGGGTTATGAGTCGGCTCATAAAGAAGATACCGTGATTAACGAATTTTTGGATGAGTTGGAACGGAAGGGCAAAATTTGAAGGCGATCAACGTGATCCTGGTGGTTTCCAAGTGGGATAAATCGGGTAAGATGAACGTGGTTAACGCCGATGAACTGGATCAGTTTATTGATGAACGGCTAAGCAGAACCAGCCAGCGTATTGATACCTATGGTTTAAGTAAAACCTATTACACTATTGGCGATATTCAAAGTGGCGGCGGCGAAGAGCGGATCGGCCTGCTAAGCCTGGCAACCGCCGAAATTTTGTCAAAATGGCTATACCATAGTATAGTTGGGTACGACCTGGACTATGAAGGTACTTTTTGGGAACGCATTAAATTTAGCCTGGTAAAATAATGAAACGTCATGTTAATATTATCGCCTTCGGCACTTTTGGAAACCCGAATGGTTTTAAGCAAAGTTTCTTTAATGCAGGAGCCGACGGCGCACTGGCAAAAAATATTAAAACCTTTGATTTAAAAACAGACGCGATCCGGCTCTTCCCCAACAGCAGGCTTTATGCCATCCGTAAACAAGCAGCAAATGGCAGTAACCTGGTTGCGTATACGGTATATAGTTTTGCCAGAGAACAGGGTTCCGAAAGGGGGTACTTTTATCGGCTCAAGCCTTCTTTTTTGTGACAAGGTTGCCGGGGAAGCTATTACGGTGAATTGCCTGAATGAATTTCATGATTATCTCGAAAAAAAGAATGTACAGCAGGGTATTATCCAGGTAACTCATTCTGACCAGTTTAAAGTTAGAATCCCCAAAGACTTTGAAAAGATCGATTTTAACTTAAAAGAAACCGGAGACCTGAATATGATGCCGGCAAGTGACCGGCACCTGGTGGTTTTTTGCGAGATCAATCCTGATAGCCTGAAAGAGTACTTTAGAAAAACACTTGAATTATTAAATCTTTATGATACCATTTATTTTACCAGCAGCCCCGAAGTAGCCAGATTTGTCAACGACCGCGGGCTTTTTACGTTGATACAGGACGTAGCGGGCAAGCGTGACCTGGATCATGAACTTGAAAGGCTAAACGAAGAAAAGACCCGTCGGATGCAGGCTTTTGTTGCGGAGCTGGAAGCGGAAAAGCAAAAAATAGAAAAAGAACAAATAAAGCTGGCGGAGCAATACCAAAGCTGGCTGGCCGAAAATGAAAAACAGCACGAGGAAAACGCGAAGCGAATCGAGGCGGCTAAAATACAATCGACACATAGCGGAACCGTTTATAATCATTACCTGGAAAAAATAGTTGAATCTGTCAACCGTTTAAACGACCTACAACAGCCCTATCAGGTAAGGCGTTGGTTAAATGAACATAAGCGGCATTTTATTGAACAGGTTCAACAACAACAGCTGCCGCAGGCGTTGAGATCGGTTTCCACACCTGCCCACGCTACCGTCAAGGCCAGCGCCACCATTATGGGAGTGCCCAATTATAGTGATTACGGAATGAAAAGCAAACCTGCAGAGGAGGAATTTAATATATACAAAGTATTGACGTTCGTACTTATTGTTCTATTGCTAGCGGGTCTGGCTTTTGCTTGTTTTTTTATGGAATTCAATTTTTAAAGCAGGCTACTTTTGCACTTCTCACCGATGTTACACGGTAAATCGGCCAGCTACAACTAATTTATTATATGAAGTGGAAGCCGGTATATAAGCTGTTTGCAGATTGCTTCTTTTTACGAGCCTTTTGTTAGCTTGCGCACATCCGGAAGCAAAATTGTATGAAAACATTTATACGGATACAGCTGCTCTCATCATCCATAGTTCTGTTGCTTCGTCACCGTATAAAGTTATAAGCATCAAAGATGGCGATACTTTCGTGGTGTTGATAGATGGAAAGGAACAGGTAGTGAGACTGGCGCATATCGACTGCCCTGAAAAGAGCCAGCCTTTTAGCGTTGGGGCAAAAGCATTCGCTTCTGACCAGGCATTTGGTAAATACGTATCACTGACACATAATAATAAGTATGACCGCAATCATAGGCTGATTGCAGAAGTGATCCTGGCTGATGGCCGCAACCTGAACAAGGAACTGGTGAGTAATGGACTGGCCTGGCATTTTAAAAAATACTCTGATGATACCGCTTATGCAGCCCTGGAAAATAAAGCCCGGCTGGCAAGGATAGGGATCTGGAAAGACCGCAATCCCCTGGCGCCCTGGGAATGGCGGCGAGCCCGGCATACAGCCAACGCTACCCGGTACCATAAGTTGAAGGACGATGAAAAATAAGCGCACTACGGTTTCCCGTAAATAATGCAGGGTGGCAAGTACTACTTTAGTACCAGCTAAGGAACAGCCTCGATATGCAGCCTCTTTTCGCTCATTATTAAAAATCATGCAATGGAAAATGACCTGAAACTTAAACTCGAACAACTGCATCAGCGGGTAGATGCACTCAAAGACCAGATCAATACGGAAGAAGCTACTAAGAATGCTTTTGTAATGCCCTTCATACAAATTATAGGGTATGATATTTTTAATCCGACTGAAGTGATCCCCGAATTTATTTGTGATATCGGCACCAAGAAAGGAGAGAAGATCGACTATGTAATTAAAAAAGATGGCGAACCTATATTAATTATAGAGTGCAAGCATTGGAAAGAAAAAGCCGATGCGCATAACTCTCAACTACACCGGTACTACCATGTTTCGAAATCGCGTTTTGGTGTGCTCACCAACGGGCATGTATATAATTTTTATGCAGACCTGGAGCGACCTAATATTATGGACGACAAACCATTTTTTACGCTCGATATTGCCAACCTCAAGGATTCGAACCTGAAGATACTGGAGAACTTTACCAAACAAGGGTACAACCTCGATAGTATTCTGGATTCTGCGGAAGCATTAAAATATATTAAAGCCATCCGTACCGAGTTTGAAAAAGAATTGCAGGAGCCTTCCGATGAACTGGTAAAGCTTCTGGTAAATCGTTTTTCGAAAACCGCTGACTGCATCAAGGCTCAGCACTTTTAAGGAGTATACCCGGCGTGCCTTGTCCAACTCCATCAACGAGTCGATCAGCTACCGGCTGAAAAACGCCCTAAGCATGAATGAAAAGATCCTCCCAGCAACACGAGGATATTATATCGCCGATAGACGAAAACATGGAGGTTGTAAAAGCGATTACCACCGAGGAGGAGATAGAAGGTTCGCAGATCGTAAAAGCTATTTTAAGGAAGCCTTGCCGGCCGCGCGTATTGCGTTCAGGGATACCCAGTCTTATTTCGGCATCTTGCTCGACGATAATAACCGCAAACCCCTGGCACGCCTGCATTTTAATTTCTCTAAAAAATACCTGGAATTGTTTCATAACGGGAAAGATAACGGCGAAAGAAAACTCCTGGGGTCATTGGATGATATTTATCAATACAGGAAGGAGCTGCTGGCTACTGCCCGTAACTACCAGCAAACGATAACTACCGAAACTACCATTACTGAATCATGAAGCAACTCTTTACTATTCTGTTTTTTATCGCAGCTACCCAATTGTCCTGCGCACAGAAGAACTTGCTGCACGTAGTGAAAACCAGGAACGGCACTACGGTGCATTTATATAGCGATAATACCTGGGAGTATGCTAATGCAACGCCATCAAAGCTCAGTGCCATCTCCTACCATTACGGCAGCGTATCCAAAAAAGCAGCCGGCAACAGCAGCAGGAGCAGTAATAAAACAAAAAGCGCCAGTACCGGCAAACCTGTGTCAGGAAGGGTTTACCATACCGGTCCCAGGGGCGGTTGTTATTACTATACGGCAGGAGGCAATAAAGTGTATGTAGACAGGAGCTATTGCAAATAAGGCCAGGAATAGTTTTGGTTGATTGTTGTTTTCATCTTTGTTGCCGGTAAACCATGCTCCGTAAATGATGAAAGGCCTCATCGACTTCTGCAGGTGTGAGGCGGGGAATAGAACGGCCTATTCCCGGCCAATAATTCAACCGTTCAAAGAGTTGATTCATGCGCTTCAATCTCAGAGATGAATGCGGCAGTTTCTTCCGGTTCGCGTTGAACGGGTTGGATCTCATAATGCTTCACAATCAGCGCTACACTACTATAGTTGGTTTTCAGGGTTTGCAAAAAAGAATGCTGTACTCTATCTTTGTAAGCCGGTTGATGTTCTCAGTTTCATTGGACCATCGGGTAAAGCAGCAATTAACATAAGCTCTTTTTAGATTATATCGAGAAACAGCTAAAAGACCGGGTAGAGACACAGCGGTACAGGGTGCCGCTAATTATTTCGATCCTGGCGCTCCTGGTTGCGGTAGTTTCGCTGATCCTGCAATTGAGATCGTAATGTCGTTACCCTAAACACCCAACGGAGCTTCCCGGCAGGTGTTCGCCCGGCATTGGCAAAGGTTAGGTAGAAAAGTGTTGGCCCGGATGTTTGGTTGCCGTGGTATTAAATGTAGTGTATGGGTAAAAAATAACCAAGAATAGACAGCTGTTTTGTACCGCCTGTTACTACCTTTAAGCAGGTGCTTCCCCGGGCTTAATGATAAGGAAACCTTATAGCCGGCAGGTGGAATGAGAAAATGAAGCGTCCCGGAGTTCAGGGGCACCAAACCAGGATGAAGTGGCGCAGGCGCTTGCGCCATCGCGTTGTCTTCACGAACGTTTTGACATTAGGCTGCAATCGATTGAACTGATGAGTAAAAAACAAAATATTATATCGCTGTTCTGGCAAAAAAATGAGGAAGTTATAAAAGACTTTTATAAAGCTAATGGGGTATACAGCTTGCAAGAGAAATCACTCTCCCATATTTTAAGCAATTTATTTTGCGCCGGCCCAACTTATTATTATATAATTGATCAGGAAACCTCTGAGATAGAATTTATTTCACCTTCGGTTAAAGAGATTCTTGGGCTCGATCCCGCGTTTTTAACTTTTGATGATATTGTGAATAGGGTACACCCGGATGATTTGCCTTTTATTGGGTTAGCTGAAGCGTATAATTTGAAAAAAATGCAGGAATTAGGCCCTGAAATAGCATTAGACACCAAAATATCCTATTGTTTCCGGGAGCTTACAGCCCAGAACCAGTACTGCCTTTTTCAACTTCAGGCGATATGTATAGGTTCTCATTCGCAGGATAACCGCCCCAGGATCTTAAATGTTCATACTAATATCAGCCACCTGGCATCGGTAAACAGCTATAACCTGACACTCACAGGAATCCGCAACAATGCGTTTTACCTGCAATATAACCTTCACAGCAAACTGGAGCTATCGCAGGAAAGCCAGGCTTTACAGCCCGGGAGCTGGAGGTAGCAAAGCTGCTGGCTGCAGGACTTGAGACCAATGAAATTGCCGATCGCTTATACCTGTCTCCACACACGGTTCAAACTCATCGAAAGAAAATGATGCAAAAAACCGGAGCAAGGAACGTGATTCAGCTTGTCAATTATTTTTTATATCACGGTATTCTTTAGCACTTAACAAACCCAACCCCTCTTATATCGTACATTCATTACCCTTGATTTTATCGGGCCCGGCTGTTGGGGCAAATCGGGTAAATCTTCTGCAGCCTGCTTAGAGCAACCTTGCTCAGAAATTTTACAATTTCATCACCATTGCTAAGCCTTAGCCTGCATTCACAATAATGCTCATGGTTGCTTAAATAAGAGATCTTCTTTATATTGATGATGGTGTCTTCATCAACCCGTAAAAGATCCGGTGAATCAATACATTTTTCGACACCGGAAATGTTTTCTTCCAGTATTTTATGTGCTCCGTTTTTAAGTGTTAGTTGGCAGCCATTGGGCCGGGACTCCACGGAAAGTATATCCGATTCGCTTAACCAAAGCGGGGCGTTATCCGATCTTAAACTATAAGAATGCGCCGGTTCTGACGCAACAGGTTCTTTTCGGCAAAGAGCAATACTCCTGTCGATGGCTTTTTGTAGTTTTTCAGGCGCCAGGGTTTTACTAATAAGGCGCAAATTCCTGTTTCCATTATAGGCTGCAGACCTGCCACCTCATTACACGAAGCCATCAAAATGATTTGCGGTTTATTGTCCATATTCATTATACAATGCGAGGGGTTGAATGCGAATGCTTCAAAAGCCGCCACATCAATAATTAATAGGTCCGGTGGCCTTGACAATAAGTCTTTAAGAGCTAATTCAGCGGAAGCCCTGAAAGGCGCGAAGTGCACTTTTTGTCGGTACATTGGTCGATTTTATCTTTTATTAATTCCCAGGTATGCTTGTTGGGTTCTGCAATCTGAATCCTAATCTCCATAAACTATGTTTATCTCAACCCTTTTGAAAGATACTTGTTGCCGGTTTTTAAATGGCATGATGCGGGCGCAGTTGGTAAATAAAACCTGTTTATTACTTTTTGATCTGAAAGCGGCATGGAAAGCAATAAGCAATTTTGAAGTAAGGTTTATTTTTTCTCTGACATCAAAGATAAAATTAAAGGTGAAGGGCCGGGATACCCTATATAGGGTATTTTTTATGAAATATTCGGGGTGATAGAGGTGATCGCCGTACCCGGAGTAGCGGGTCAGCAGGAAGAGGCGACACTTAATGAAACCGTGGTAAGTGCATAAAAAGGTTTCTTTTTATGGTAGGCAGGCTCTTTCAGATAAACCTGGAAGATGATGGTCCTTCAGAGCGTTTATCATTACCACGCGATTGGTCAATTGTCGGATAGGTTACACTCGATCGTTGGCGGGCAACGTCTGCAACAATAGCCGGCCCGCAGGGATTGTTACTATTATGCAGCAGTTGGGAGTAAAGTATATGCTTACAGCCGTTGCAGCAGTTTCAACTACTGGTTTTTCAGCCATCCGGAGCCAGCGCTTTATTAGTGCCTGCTGTTCAAATCCTCCACGAAGCGCTGCCATTCTCCGGCGCCCGGCATGGCATTTCCTGCATGGTACGCCTCGATCAGCTCAAACCTTTTATGGTTGAGCTGGTACCAGGAGCTTTGCTGCAGGTGCTGGTATTCCTGCTCAAAAGCCGCCAGGGTAATAAACCGCCTGGCCTCGGTTGAGGGATCTTCGATCTTCATGAAGGCCCATTCGGTTTCATCGTTGGTAACCCGGTAAGCAGCAATGCCCAGGTGCTGGAAATAGTAAGCACGGGTCATGCGGGGTTTATTCATGGGCTGCGGTGTTAGGGCGCTGTTCACTGGTATTCATAATATGTTGCTGCCCGAGAACCGGGCGGCTCCTGTAGCGGCATAGGGCGCCTCTTTTAAAAAGGCAGCGGGGCCGATACCAGGTTTGCCATGGCTTTACAGAAATGGTAACAGAACAGGTATGGGCGGTTGGGCATAGTAGTGGGGTTTCAAATCCAATAGTTCCTTGTTGAGGTGGGCTAAAGATAAGGCCCGCGTATGGAGCGAAAACCGGGTATTTTTCCCGTATCCTATAGTGGATGTTGGGGTGAACATTATTTTGTAATCATCTCACCATCACCATAAGTATGCCGTCTCGCGCAAGAGAACGATAAATTGGCTTTAATTGTTACAAAAGGAAGATATCACGGAAATTGCGACGCAAATCTGACACTTTACTCAAAGGGCAATAAGACAAGTACAAGTCCGGCCTACGGCACACGTAAGGTTATCATTATACATAGGTTGTGGTAAATAATCTGTTCTTTTTTGGGCAAGCCTCACAGTGTTTGAATGCGTTAGCGACAAATAAGGGGCATTATTTCAGTACTATCACCAGCGACTAAAGCTAATCTTTACTGGATGTTCATATTGGAATGGCTGCAAGGCGATATACTGCCGGATATGATTAATTTTTAAGCTTGAGAGTACAGGCTTGTCGATATCGTATAGTACATATCGGAGCAGGTTTCATAAAACGGCTACTAAAGATCGATGGTAGTCTTCAGCAATCCGCACATAGATGGTGTTGACGCGGTTGAAGAAAAATGTGGGTCTACTTGTCTTTAATGCGGCCAACTGTGTTGTAACAAGCGGCCAGGTATAAAGTAGTGACTGGCCTGGTTCCTGTCGATTTCCTTAGCTTTGCTGCAAGCTTCTTAATATTTGCACACGGTATTAAAACATATGGCATGAAAGAAACCGAAAAACATAACGAACGGATAGCGAAGATGATTTTTGCATCCGTTTATCCGCATTATGTTACAAAGGTAGAAAGTAAAGGAAGAACGGTGGCTGAATTACACCAGGTCATTAAGTGGCTGACGGGGTTCGACGATAAAAAGCTGAAAAAGCTTATCGATGAGAAGGTGACTTTTGAAACATTTTTCGAGAGGGCTGCTTTGAACCCGAATGCACATTTAATTACAGGCACAATTTGCGGTTATCGCATCGAGGATATTGAAAATCCACTCACGAAAAAAGCCCGGTACCTGGACAAATTGATTGATGAACTGGCTAAGGGCAAAAAGATGGAGAAGATTTTGAGGCAATAGGTTTTTGTAGGTATGATGAAAGAGAATAAAATACGGTAATCCGGTCTTTTTTGAGCGGTATGAAAAAATGAGTCGATCGCAAAAGGGGCCGGAAGGTGCAGGACACTGGTATCCCTAAAAGATGCTGCCTTCCCGGTGGATAGTTATTTCACGGAGGGACAAAGAAATACCAGGTTTTTAGGCGAAGAAGTCATCCAATACCATCGGACACTTACCACGTATACCAGTACGCTTTTAAAACAAGGGTTTAAAATAATGGATGCCAGGGAGCCTATGCCTGATCGTAATGCGAAGAAAATTCCGGAAATGCAAAATGAGCTGCACCGTCCTATGATGTTTGCTTATTTCAGCGGAGAGGTGAATAGTAGCCTCCGGCAGGGAGGCTTTATGAGTGGTAAAAGCTGATATAGCCATTGGCCCCGATTTAGTGATCTGCATGCCATGGGTGTCAACCCGGTAAATTTTTTGAAAGATTGAATTGTTGCGCAACAGGTTACCGAAGACAAACCTGTTATTTGTGGTTGGACTGATTGGTAATATTCCAGCTCCCTCTCCAACCGTGCTCAAATGCCATTGTTTACATCATTAGGGATAATGAACTTACCGGTGTCACAAATGTGCAATGAATTGAGGCACATCTCTATACCGGGAAATGTCGTATATATTCATTCGGATCCCTGATTTAAACGGTGAAACAACCAATAGATTATAGGGTACCCTATTTTCGCCTGTTGTGGCCGGGAACGATGAGGCAATGGTAGCCGGCAGAATAGGGAAGTATTAAACCCCGGATAGGGTTACTTACTTAAAAGATGGATTCATGTACTAAAACGCAGGTAACGGACTTTGAACCATAATAAATGAAGATTAATGTTTTATGGAAAGGCAGGATTGTACAATGTGGAGTAAAAAGGTATCTTCATGGAGCCGATTGGGGCATTCGTCGAAAATTGCTTCTGCGCAGGATATCCGTTGCTATTTTGCGTACACATCCGGCGGAAAGGGCAGAACGAGCGCTTTCCGGATGACTTGCAGTAAGTCTGTGTTCAGGTAGTACCGGCTTCAGCCCTTAAACCAGAGCCCGGCCGGTCTTCTGTTACTGGTAAAAAATAAAATATGAATACGCAACCCTATTGGTTCATACGGTAATTGGCCTGTATTTTACAGCCCTGGTGTTAAACCATTCTTACCAGGGCTAAAAAGGATGTCAATTCCTGTTAGGAAATAATAGCTGGCGGCAATAATAGTATCCGGGCGTTGAGCCCATATTGGCGCCATTAAATGTATTAGATGTCTTATGAAAAAGAACGCAACCCTGTTTACCTTGTATGCTATAGTACAGGTATGCAATACCGGGGAATTGCCCGAATTCCTGCCGATAGTTATGATAAACGGTACCATACAGCGGCATGGAGCCTGTGGGCCCCTGAAGCAAGCCGGCAGCCAGGTGGTCGCCTGCATCAACCGGTATCGCTTCAACGGGCAGATCAATCCAATCTTTACACCTGAATGGTTAATTAAATTATGATAGTACCTGTGCTGATTTTTTCGATATTCCTTATAGTATTAATAATATACACCATACACCTTCACCGCCAGCTACGCCTGGCCCGTAACCGGTAAGGGTGCTGGAAACATTAGACATGGAAAAGGATAAGTTGTTTACGGTAATAGGGCACGACCTGAACAGCTTCGTGAATACCGGGCATGCAGGATTACGGCTGTACAGGTCGGGAAATTTATCCCCGAAGATGCGCAGTTTATACTGGATGGCGTAGAAGAAAAATTTCATACCGCGTCTGTCACACTTCAAAGCCTTCTCAACTGGGGCAAGTCGCTGTTTAAAGGAATAACGATCCGGCCGGCTACTTTAGACGCCACCCATTTGATAAATGCGGAGCTGAACCTGGCCGGTCCCGTAACCAGGACCAAGGAGATCACGGTGATCAACTCAATGCCCCGGGAGCAGCCTGTATATGCAGATCTTGAGCATTTTAAATTTATTATCCGGAACCTCGTTTCAAATGCGGTAAAGTTCTCCCGCGCCCAGGGAAAGATTGTTATTAACATGACTGATAAAGGCCGGGAAGGTTTTGTGGTGATCGCTGTAACAGATAGCGGTATCGGTATGTCGGACGAGAAATTAAAACAGGTTTTTTTTCCTTTCGGTGCAAGTACCGATGGTACCGCTAAAGAAAAGGGAAATGGTATCGGACTTATCTTATGCAGGGAGTATGCCCGCCAGAACGGTGGTGAGCTATGGGCGGAAAGCCAGGACGGGATAGGAACTACGTTCTACCTGGCCGTGAAAAGCAGCGATCATCCTTCCAATTACCCGTTTTTGAACGTTAAATGCCTGTTGGAGCGGGATACACTTTATCCCGGAACATTTTCATAGAAAACCAGGACGCAGCTTGTAATTATGGATGCTACAATAAAAGGTAAGCTCATTACACAAGCATTTGGAGCGCCTGCAAAAAGAATGGGAACACTCTTGCTTGTTTAGATGCAGCTAAGAGAAGAACGGGCTAAAAAAATCACAGTTAAACGGCGCTTCTGCACAGTCTTTGTTGAAGGAATAGTATTACCAGCCATTCGGGTCTAAGTTAGGGCCGGCGATCACCCATAAAGACGCGGGCGACCACCGGGTAGCCGGTGGCGAAGAAGATAAGGTGGTATACCGCAAACAGGGCGTATGCAGGGAGCCGGTAGAGGAGAAGCCATTAGTGCCGTTGGTAATAACAGCAATAAAACCAGGAATCTCTAACCCATAAAAAAGTTAAATGCCCGAACTACCCGACCTGCAGGTTTTTAGCCGGAATCTTACCCGGTTATTGAAAGGCAAGACCCTGCAGGAAATATCGTTACCGGTTACCCGGAAGACCACCGCAACCGCAAAAGAGCTAAATGAAGCCCTGGGGGAAAGAAGTTAAAGGAAGTTGCCAGAATCGGTAAGCAACTATGTATGGATTTCGGTAAGGGAGCAAGCTTTTCATGCACCTTATGTTGCATGGAAAGCTTGTTTTGCAAGAGCCGGCGGCGGAGGAGCCCGGGCATGTTATTGCTGCCCTGAACTTTAAAGACCAGGTGCTTTACCTGGCAGACTACCAGAAGTCGGCACACCTGATACTCAATCCTCCCGAATCTGAATCGGTAGACGCTCTGTCGCGCAAGCTAACAGCCCGTTGGCTGGCCGGGCAGCTGGGCGGAAGCAGGGCAAAGATTAAAGCCGTACTGATGGATCAAAAAGTGATAGCGGGGATAGGGAATGCTTATGCCGATGAAATTTTATGGGAAGCCCGGATAGCACCGCAGTCTGTTGCCGGCCGGATACCCGCAGCTGCGGTACAAAAGCTGGCCCGATCTATTGGTAAAGTGCTGGGCCATGCCGAAAAGCAAATACTGAAGCAACAGCCCGGCCTTATTTCGGGTGAGATAAGGGACTTTTTGAAGATTCATAATCCCCGAAAAAGAGCAGCCCCACCGGTGGTAAAATTGTTACAGCCTCTGTAGGCGGCCGTACAACCTATTACACCAATGAGCAAATCGTATATCAATAAGCTATCGCTTGCTTCTTTTCTTTGCTAAGGCCGGTTTTTTACCCGCGAAAAATTCGCGGGCTCTTTTCAGGCCCGTAGCAATAGCCGCTCCTTCCGCCATGCCTTCTTCAAGCAAAGCATGGATAATTCCGACTGCTTTTTTGCGGATCGGTACCGGCTGGCTCTTGTAGGATGGAGGATAGGTTCCTTTATACCAGGGCATAGTTGTAAGGATTTAGCACGAATGATTTTACTATAAAAACAACCTGTGATAAAAAGATTTTTTTACAAGAGCCAGGGCAACCAGGCGGGTGCTATTTGTCCAAAGCTTCTTCTTTTAATTCGGCTTCAGCCCGGTCGCCTTTCAGTCTTACCCTGATACCGGCATAATAGCTCATATAGAAATTCGCCACCCATACGAGCGAGAAGCCGCCGATAATATATCCTCTCCAGTCGCTGAATAGCAGTTGGTACTTTGTGAATAATACAAACAGCAAAGCAATGTAATGACTAAAGCAATATTCGCAGGTGAGCAAGTAAAAAAACTTCCGGGCCATAAGCGTTTTACGCTGTTTACTGCATTTAACGCAATAGTTGTGAACCTCCCGGAAAACCTCTTCGTGGGTGAATGTCCAGGAGATGCATGCAATAGGCATTGCAAGGATAAATAGCCGGATGATTTGTTGGATAAGCATTGGATAACAGACTATTAAAAGTGGGGTGACTAGGGTAACTTTCTGTCTTAAAGCAGGTAATTAGAACCGGCCAGCGCATTAACGGTATTTCAACCAACGCCGGGATAACTTCGCCAATCATCCCGCAATGAATTTCCTTTCGTTTACCTGGTAGGAGGCTCCCCTGGCAAGTAGATGCACCCGGAGGCCTTCGACGTAAATCGGCTGCTTTTCACCGGCTCTTTTAAAGTTGGTAGCTTTAATTGGAGAAGCTTCTATGATCAGCACCGTACCGGCCCCGATAGTTGTAAGGGTATTTCCCCGGTAATAATAAGCGCCGTATCTTCACATATCCCTACTGCCGTCATCTTTGCATGCTTTAACAGCGCTTCGGTTAACCTGGCAAACCGGCCGCGGATCATGAAATGTGGGTCTATAATCAACCCGGGAAGCAGGTTGAATCCGCTCTCAAGCTTTTCCATACCTTTTAAAAGAGACTCATTATTTTCACCCTCGCTGATCATCAGCTCCGACATGACCATTGCTCCGGCGCTGGTGCCTGCAATAACAAAATCAGACTCCATGTATCTTTGATGCACTCTTTTCAGGAACCGGCTTCCACCTATCTTTGCTTTCAACTTTACCTGGTCGCCCCCAACTATAAAAATACCGTCTAATTGATCCAGCAATCCGAGGTTCGCTTTGCTATCCACATTTCGCTTGTCAAGATGTATCACCTCCACCTTCCGGCAGCCCGGTTGGTGAAACGCTTTGGTATATGTATGGGCGGCTTCCGTTGGATGACCGGAAGCAGAAGTGATAAGGCCGATATGGGATGCTTCACACCTGATTTGATCCAGCACTTCTTTAAGTATGCCATTATCCGAAAATGAAATGCCGGGTGTTGCTGCATTGTCCCGGGGTCTTTCGCCTCTGCACCTCCGATCGGAATGAGCTTGCCTTTAGGGGTACCTTGCTTCATATCTGTTTTAATAGGTTTTTCTGAATTTTTTCAAATTCGGTGCCAGGCAATGCCTTGCCGGTATCAATGATGTTTTTAATAAAACCGTTGTAAATACTACACATTTCGGGGAATAAGCTTTATGCAGCAGGTAAAGACAGGGCGCCTATATGCTTGCATCTTCTGTTTAACAATAGGTGATATTTCTTAAGTTTGATCAAAAGAAAGAATGAAAGTCTTGAGGATTGTGCCCAATATTAAGGCAGCGAATTTGACCGCTTCCCAAGTATTCTATGGGGATATATTAGGTTTGAAAAGTATAATGGATCATGGTTGGATCGTAACTTATGGCAGCGAACGTGAGATGGATATTCAAATCAGCTTTGCTGTTGAAGGAGGCTCTGGCACCGTATGCCCTGACCTTTCTATCGAAGTAGATGATGTGGATGCGGCTTTAATTAAAATGAGGGATGCCGGTTTTAAAATAGAATACGGACCGGTAAATGAACCATGGGGTGTTAGAAGATTTTATGTTCGCGATCCTTTTAATAAGCTGGTAAACATACTTTCTCATAGCTGATAACAACCAATAAATCTCACAGGAGCCACATTTCATTTAATGAATCCTTCGCCTTCGTTGGTGTTTTCACCAACGATCCCTTCCACCATCTTTAGTGTTTTCACCAACGACCCCGGGTCTGCGCTATGAAACATTTTTTTGCCTGTACCTGGTTTAACTGGCCGGACAGCTTGCCGGTGAAAACACCAGCAAGGGATAATCTCACAGGAGCCACATTTCATTTAATGAATCCTTCGCCTTCGTTGATGTTTTCACCAACGATCCCTTCCACCCTCTTTAGTGTTTTCCCCAACGACCCCGGGTCTGCGCTATGAAACATTTTTTTGCCTGTACCCGGTGCTAACTGGCGGGATAGCTTGCTGGTGAAAACACCAGCAAGGGCAAAGAAAACCAGTTAAACCCGGCCTTTCCTTCTCCCAGTTTTTTTGTGGAAATTGCTTCCCGCCTTCGTTGGTGTTTTCACCAACGATCCCCAAGTGCAGGTTATGAAATATTCTTTTTGCCGGCTGCCTGGTTAAACCAGTTAAACCCGGCCTTTCCTTCTTCCAGTTTTTTGTGGAAATTGCTTTGGGTGCAAATAGCTGCACTTCTGCCAGCCCCGTTTTCGGGTTCTTCTGCCAGGTGCCTGTCATCTCGTATCCGTGTAATACTATGGGTTTAAAAATACCGTTGCCAATGGCGGCGCTATCCAAAGCAGCCGGTAAAGCAATGCTTCTTCCTTCCGAATAACCTACCGTATACTCATCATAGCAGGGCAATAAGGTAACGGTTGTTGCAGGAGGAGGTATAGCGCCTTCCACATTAAAATGATAGTACTTCAGGTTGTCAGAAGTAAAGCTGTGGAGCCGGCTGCCCAGTTCTGCAATTCCTGTTTTGGCTTCATTGATTCCCAAACCGCTCCACCAGGCAAAATCTTTTACCGTTGCAGGCCCGCGCGATTGAAAATAACGCTGCGCCAGCTGAACGATGGCGTCGGTTTTTGTAAGTTCGGCTGCCGGCGGTACTTTTTTGTCAAAAAGGGCATAAGTGCTTTTAGTGGCTCCATTGCATAAAAGCATTTCCAGCTCGGCCCTGATAATGATTTGTGTTGCCAATAGGGGCCGGCTACAATATGCTGCTTCGACAAAGCCGACATGATATCGTCCTTGGTTACCTGGTCTGTTTTATGGAGCAGCCGCTCAATGATCTTCCGGCATTTTTTGAATAACTCATCTGTAAGGCCTTCTTTCCGGTCTACATATTGGGTGGCTTTTTTACATAGGGCGCAGAAAGCCGCATCATCCAACGGATATCTTTCTGATGCACCAGGTGCCAGGTGGGGCGTAAAATATGCGTCCTTATCAGTTCGCCGGTATAGATAGCGTTTTCAACAGCAGCCCGGTTGGGAGCAGTGAGGCGAAGGCCCGCGGCCCAAAGCGACATACCATAGTCCTGTGCCTGCAGGGCTCCCAGCAGGGCTACCACTTCCTGCGGCTTTTCAAAACGCGGAGCGGTTACACCCTGGTTCCACAAACGCAATTGTAAAATATCTGCTCTTTTATCGGATCATATAGGAATAAGTCGGCCCTCCGTTCCCCGTCAAATCACACTCCGTTGTCTTGCGGAGATCACCCGGTTGCCAACGCTGCTGTTCGTCTTTGTTGGGAACGAACGCGCTTTAAATGTACATCAGAAAAAGCGGATCCCCGTTTTTGTATGCTGCTGCAATAGCCGGGGCAGGGTTGGAGGTAATGGTTGCCGGTTACCTCGTTGTGGCAGACATAAAGCTATCTATTAGCCCGCACACCTCGTCGAAATTGGTTTCGAGCGCCATATGACCGCCCTCGAGCACGTGTACGGTAGCATCCGGCAGGTCTTTTAAAAAACAGTAAGCTTCTTTTAAATCATAAAATACATCGTGCCTGCCCCATATGATAATGGCCGGGGCCGGTACCTGCGAAAATATTCCTGGAAAACCGGGAACCAATCAAAATTGCTTTTATAGGTACAATTGAGCTGGTATTGCATGGCAAGATTGCCGGGCCGGCTGAGCCGTTCCCAATCGATGAGCCACGACTCGGGGCTGACGCGGGTTTGCAGTTCATCAGACAAACCTGCGGTATATTGCCATTGGGTGCCTTCTTTGCTCAGGAAGGCATATAGTTTTTTCTTTTTTTTCTTCGGTGGGGTGCTCCCAGTACGCTATCATTTCATGCCATTGGGGCCCCAGGCCTTCCAAATAAGCGTGGCCGTTTTGAATAATCAGCCGCTCTATTTTTTCAGGGTGCGCGGCACATATCCTGAGCCCTGTCAGGCAACCGTAATCGTGCAGGTAAATAGAAAAACGGTTGAGGCCTATCACTTCCGTAAATTGATGGATGACCGAGGCCATATTTTCAAAAGAATAGTCGAACTGGCCGGGATCGGGAAAATCGCTAAAGCCAAACCCGGGGTAATCGGGCGCTATAAAGTGAAACCGGTCGCCCAGCGCTGCCATTAAATTTTTGAACATTAAGGAAGAAGTAGGAAATCCATGTAGCAAAAGTATGGAGGGGTTCCCGGGCTTCCCGGCTTCCCGGTAAAAGACGGATACTCCGTTTACATCAACTGTTCGGTTGAAAATCTGCCGGCTCATACAGTAGGGTTTATTTTATCGGGCTTTGTGTTATTGCCGCAAGTACCGGGCCATAAAGAACGGCCGGTACCGGTAGTGCCCGGGTTTACCCGGCCTGCGGCTGTTTGCGTAATAGTGGCGCACCAAAAAAACTCCGGAAAAGCGATATCCATAAGGTCGAGATCAATAAGGAAAGGGCCGTAATGGCAATTCCCAGCTTAAAAAGCCATAATCGATGATCCCCGACTTGTACGCTACAGACAGCACCAGGATGCCCAGCTCCCCGGTTTGTGAAAGCAGCGCGCCTCCGTAAAAGCTCTCTTTCCATTGATATTGCAGCGCACGGAAAGCAAAAGCCGATAAGATGCAGTTGCTGGTTAAAACCAGCAGCGTAGCGGTAAGCACCGTGCCATAGTGGGCGGTTATATAGGATACATCGAGCCGCAGCCCTACAGAAAGAAAGAACAGGGCCGTGAAAAATACTTTGAAGGGAAGCAGCGATTGTTCGAGCCAGCTGAAATCCTTCATTTTCCCGATAATGATGCCCGCAAGGAAGCTGCCGAGCGCACTGCTCATGCCGGCCAGCTCGGCAACCACGCCAAACCCTATACAGATAAACAGGCCGGTAAATACCTGCAGGTCGTGATCGTGGTGCATGGTATTAAGAAAACGGGGAAGCCGGAACCGGCCCCGGTTTCGCATATAGCGAAACAGCAGCAGTACCAGCACCGATATTACCAGGGCAGTACCAGCCTGCCGAACCTAGCGGTACCATTACCTAAAAAATGCAGCATCATAATGGCGGGCGCCAGCAGCACATCCTGGAACACCAGCATGTTCAGGATCGTTTGCCCCAGCGGGGCAGACAGCTCCCGTTTTTACGGAGGTACTCGGTAACCACGGCTGTGCTGTTAAAAATGAACAACATGGCCGTGATGATAACCGGCACCAGGGACCAGTTAAGCAATATGCCGGCCAGGAAAGCAAAAAGAACAGAAAGTATTATTTTGATCAGCTGCATGGTAACGGGCCTGGCCAGCCGGCTTTTATTGTCGGGTACATCGATCTCCATGCCCAGGAAAAACATCAGTAATAAGATTCCTACTTCTCCGATGGCTTCCGTTTCTTTAACGTTAACGATGACACCCGACAGGTGAGGCCCCGGCAGCACGCCGGTCAGCATATAGGCTACTATATAGGGTTGCTTTACCTTGCGCAGCAGAAATATAAGCGCCAGTATAATAAGGCAAACCTGGCATATTGCAAACAACAATCCGTTCATACCGTATCAGCGCTGCATTGATTCATCAAGGTTGTAGTATTTAAACAGCTCCCGCGTAATGAGGCGGCAGTTGTTGCCCAGCTCGTTGAGTGTGCAGTATTTGGTGGCCAGCACTTCGTAGGGCGCGCTGCCCGGCTGTACCAGGCTCAGACGGAGCATCCCTTCGCTGCCGGTATCCGGAAGCCCGAGCAGCTGTTCAAAAATATCCTGTGCCGCCTCTATGCCGGTGCCCAGAATAAAGCGGCAATATTCGATATAGCCCTGGCACCCTTTCATGTCTGCAGTAATGTGAAACACTTCGTTCATAGCACATCCTTTAAAGAAAAAAAGGCCCGTATTGAACGGGCCTTAAGCTGTGTTAACCAATTTCAATCAGCCGTGGCGCTTTCTTCCGGGCCTCTTCTTTTTAGGTATCGTAAGATGAAGCAAACCGTTTTCGTAGCGGGCGGCTATTTTTTCCTCATCCACTACATCCTTGGGCAATTCAAAGCTTCGCTGGAAAGACTGATAGCTGAACTCTTTGCGGCTATATCCTTTTCCTCTTTCTCCTGCCTGCTTTGCTTTTGAGACGCGATGGTAAGGGTATTGCCCTCCAGGGATATATTAAAGTCTTTTTCTCCATACCCGGAGCGGCCATTTCCACTTCAAAACTGTCATCGGTTTCCCTGATATTTACCGAAGGTACAGTGGTGCTGGTAGATGAAAAATTACTGTTATTCCAGTTAAAAAGTTCCCGGCTAAATAGGTCGTCGAACAGCGTCGGGAATGATGGGAAATTCCCATTCCTCTTGATGATTGACATAATCAACCTCCTTTTAATTTAGTTAAACAATAATTCAAGAACGGTCAGCATGCTGCTTTATAAAGGCAGTTAACAAACGCCGTACCAACCGGGCGTGACAGCATTTTTTTCAGTTTGGCTGACATTTTTTCTGTCAATTTTTCGCCTCCGAAGCCCGTGCCGTCGGTATAGTTTACCGGGGATTAAAGAGCAACGGATCAGCTTCGGGGCTTATAGTCAGCATCACGAAGCAAGGCCTCACCGGCATGCACGGGGTGATGTTTTTACCCTGTTTTATCAAGACAGAACGGAGATGTTAAAATTTTTAAAAATACTTTTGAAAATAATTTTCAATTTTTAAATTAGCGCGCCATTTTAAAAAACTTACTGGTAACAATTATTCAAAAGACATTTTTTACAACTACTATTATAAATTTTAGTTATTAGATTATGTTAACAGAATCTTTATTTACTCGTACGAGCGCATTGCGGCTATCTCTTTTTATTACGCTTTATTTTTGTTGTTATGCATCAGGGGCCCAGCAGCCCCGCCTGGTACTGATGGAAAAAATACGTTCACCGCACGGCTAATGAATATCGAAGCCGCTACTAACGAAATCTTCCGTTATACGGCCACCCTGCATAACGGATCGCCCGACTCCGCGTTTATGAACTGAAGACGGACCTGCCTGCCGGATGGCAGATAGCCTACCGCGTGGAAGGGAGCCAGGTAAGATCACTGAACCTGGAAGGCGGCAAGTCGCAGGATATATCTATTGAAGTAAATGCTACAGCATCTGCCAAACCCGATAAATACCTGCTGCCGGTAAAGGCAGTATCGCAGGCCGATACATTACAGCTGAACCTGGAGGCCGTGGTAAAAGGCTCTTACAGCCTTGAACTCACCACGCCCACCGGGAGGCTTAGCGATGAAATTACATCCGGCAGCCGCAAGGACATCCAGCTGGTTGTAAAAAATTCCGGCACTTTGCCGTTAAACGACCTGGAACTGTCGGGCCAGCTGCCTCCTCAATGGGAGTCAACTTTTGAGCCGGCCAAGATACAGCAACTCGAACCAGGGAAAACTACGCCCGTAACCGTTACCGTGAAAGTGCCCGATAAAACGATTGCCGGGGACTATGCCGGAACTTTCAGCGTTAAAAATACCGGCAGCTCAGCCCAGGCCAATTTCAGAATGGTAGTAACCACCTCCCTTCTTTCGGGCTGGATAGGGTGCTGGTCATTCTTGCTGCCATAGCCCTGGTATATTACCTGGTGCGTAAATACGGGCGCCGGTAGCAGGCGTCCTATAAGTTACTGGCGGCAACTCGGTGCCGGCAGAACCTTACTGCCGCGGCCCGCGGTATTTATAACCTAACAATGACAGATGGATCCTATAATACAACTAAAAGGGTTGACCAAGTGCTATGGTGCCCTTAAAGCGGTTGATGATTTAAGCCTTGATATTGCAAAAGGGGAGGTGTTTGGCCTGCTCGGCCCTAACGGAGCCGGTAAAACAACTACCATATTGATGATGCTGGGGCTTAGCGAACCCACGGCCGGCAGTGCATGGGTATCGGGTATCAATGCTACTTCGCGTCCTATAGAAGTAAAAAGAAAAGTGGGCTATATGCCCGACAGCGTTTTTTACGATAGTATGACGGCCTTTGAAAACCTGCTCTACCTGGGCAGGTTAAACGGCTTGCCGGAACCCGAAGTGAGGAGCCGCGCCGCAGAAATGATGGAGGTAGTGGGGCTATCGGCTCATATGCATCAAAAAACGGCTACCTACTCACGCGGAATGAAGCAGCGTTTGGGTGTAGCCGACGTATTGATAAAAAAGCCGGAAGTGATCATTCTCGATGAGCCAACACTGGGCATTGATCCCAGCGGGGTGAAAGAGTTTCTTCATTTAATAAAGGAGCTGAGTGTGGGGCAGGGATTAACGGTATTGCTTTCTTCTCACCACTTACACCATGTGCAGCAGGTATGCGACAGGGTGGGCATTTTTGTAAAGGGCAAGCTATTGGCTGAAGGAAGTATTAATGCTTTGTCTGGCAACCTGTTTAATAAGGATGGCTATACTACTGCTATTACACTGGGCAATGCTCCCACAGCCGCTGCCCTTTGAAGAAGAGCTGCTGGCATGGGGCGTTATCAATAAGATGGAGGTAGCGGGCGATACCATTCATTTTTCAAGCAGCAGTGATATAACCGCCCGGCTTGTAAAGGTATTTGTAGAAAAAGGCTTTGAAGTGATAGGCGTACAGCGAAAGGAATACGGGCTGGAAGATATTTATCAGAAATATTTTGAAAATAACTCAACAGAAGCAACAGCAAATGAAAAGTCAGATGGTTTTATCAAAAAGTCTTTTTTCAAAAGCGGAAACCCCGGTAAAGCGGTGCAGCATAAGGCTAAAAGTGCCTTTTGGGTAATGGTGAGCAAGGAAATGGCCGACCATATACATAGCTGGCGGTTTATTGTACTGTTTGTACTTATTGTGCTTACCTTTTTGCATCTATGTATGTATCGCTCGGTAACCTTAAACAGGCGGTGGGTAATACCAGCGACCCCGATCATATTTTTTTATACCTTAAATTATTGACGGCTACCGAAAACTCGATGCCGCCCTTTCATGTATTCGTAAGTTTCCTGGGCCCGCTGCTGGGTATCAGCCTTGGGTTTGATGCCGTTAACTCTGAAAAAAATAACGGTACCCTGATCCGGTTAATGGCGCAGCCGGTTTACAGGGATAACCTGCTGCTGTCAAAATTTGTGAGCACGCTGATACTGGTAAGCGTCCTGTTTATTTCGCTTGTATTGCTGATGACGGGAGGCGGGCTTTTAATAACCGGCGTAAGGATGGAGCCGCAGGAGCTGTTGCGTATTATGGCGTTTGTGGGGATCAGCATTTTATATGTGGGTTTCTGGCTGAGCCTTTCCATATTGCTGTCCATCGGGCTGAGGCAGGCGGCCACCTCTGCCCTGACCGCCATTGGCATCTGGCTTTTCTTTACCGTG
Source organism: Paraniabella defluvii (assembly GCA_019316985.1). GTDB lineage: Bacteria > Bacteroidota > Bacteroidia > Chitinophagales > Chitinophagaceae > Niabella > Niabella defluvii. The sequence continues at coordinate 5,954,223 of CP079215.1, read as the reverse complement.
TTTTACCAGATCCTTATCAACCTGGTGGTGCGCGCGGTTTTACCGGATCCCGATTTTCTTTCGGCTGAGCAGATTGCGGCTTACAACGAGCTGATCTTAACGTTGCTTCGCGTATCGCCCAGCCAGCTGTATACCGATGCTACCACTACGTTGTTAATGCCTTCGGTGAGAAGCCTGGGGCCTGTTACGATGGAGCAAATGGCAGGCGCTATACCTGCTCCGCTGCCTTTTAAAGAAAGCCTGATGATTGTGTGGCCGCAGGTAAGCGGTTTGGTTGCCTCCACTGTTGTTTGCTTCGCCCTGGGGTATTATATTTTTATGCGGCGTGAAATACGAAGTTAAGCGGCAGGCAGGTAAGAACAGCTTCAACCACAGTTTGCAGATCCGGCATTCTTTTTGTTTTTCTTGTTATACCATGGTAGGCGCACCAACTAGGAAGGCACCACTTAATAAGTGTTGCTAGCAATGTGCGCCTTTTTTGTGCGCGATGTTAACGTTTTGCTTGCTGTGGCCGATAACAAAAGATCCGTACCAACGATACGGACCTTGATTAATAATATATAATAGTTATTTTGTAACGGCCTCAAAAACCTTTGAATAACTGGTATGGCCATCTATATCCTGTTGCCAATACGTATAAAAAAACGCGTATTACTGTCCACACCTGTGCCGTTGTTGTTTTTGTTACAGGCAATAAAAACAATGCTCAGGCTTACTACTGCCAGCCAGGTATATTTCCTTTTATGGGGCAGCGCCAGCAGCAATGCGATTAATCCTCCGAAAGCAAAAAGAAATACCCGGAAGGTTGAGATCGATGTTATATGAAATGACGCCGGAAGAATTCCCCCAGGTGCTTTTGACGAAACGGTTGCTATGGGTATCCACCGTATTCCGTCTACGGACGCTTCAACGTTATATTGTTTACAATTGGTTTCTGCAACTGTTTCCCAGTTTACAGATAGGCGGTTGTTACTAACCACGGCGCTAATTTTTCCGTATGTAACGGGTAGTACACTGGAGTTGGTGGTAAGTGTATAAGCGCTGGCACTTCCGTTCGACTCCCAGTTGGCCGCTGTATAAATGGTAGCCCTGGCTGCGGCAGCATCGGCGCCTATGGTAACCGGGGCTTTAAACGCATACAATACCCCGAACCACTGGGTGGAAGTACTGCAAACGCATAATTTCGGTTGCCGTTCAAAGCGTTATTGAGTACATTCGGAAGAGAGGAGGCGGTAGGTTGAAAGTCGCAATTATTGAGCGTTGCGGCCCAGCCGCCGGGGTTGGCGCAAATAGCTCCCAACAGTGTAGGTGCTGCCAACGTACCCGTAAACGCAAATACAGTTTCACCAGGAGACGCAAGAGTGATATACTGAAGGGGTGGTGTTACAGAGCTATTATAAGTGGCTTGGGTACCTGTTGCTGAGCCTACATTGGCTTTAGGGCTGCTTACCGACCTGATAACAATCTGTGTACCGTATGCCAATGGTCCGTCGGCCTGCCAGCGTACAACGCCATCACTAACAGCTCCTGTGCTGGCGCCACATGCATTCGCCGTTTGAAAAGCCTGGGCATCGGTACGCCATCCAAAATCGGTAAAGAAAATAGTGGTGCCCGCCGTAACGGCTGAGTAATACAAAACTAAACTCCCGGTTAACTTCCGACTGTGGTGTGTTGACAAAGTCGTTTACCGTGTTGTTGGTTGAGTTGAGCCCGGTAAAAGCAATATCTCCGGGCGACAAAGGAGTTTGCGCCGAGGCGCATAGCAGGGCGGTGCTAAGCAGTGAAGTTAGCAGTGGTTTGAGTTGCATATATTTTGTTTAGAAGTTAGAAATGCCTCGTAAAAATAAACAAAAATTTTCATTGTTGCTTTTTCAGGTATTTTCCTGAGCTTTAGTTTTGCCCGGTAGTTTGTATTGGGCACTGTGTCTGTACAGGCAAGGCAACTAAAAAACGTCGCAAAGTGCGACTTTTCTGCTTCATGAAGCATCTCTGGCTATAGGATGGAAAGCAGCCATGCAGGATTGAATGTGTAACCTGATCAGCGCCATCTGTGGGATATTATAACAGAAGCCTTATAATAAATGCAGGTTAAAGATTACTTTACTGCCGGCTTCAATATCCGCAAACCGCAGCTTTAACCAGGCTGCAGCCCAATGTCGTCAGTTTATTGACGCCTTATCTTCGTTTTCCAGGTGTTGGATAAATACGGAAGGGGACAAGCCCGTAACCCCTTTAAAAATGGTAGTGAATTTGCCATGTGAAGAGAAGCCCGCTTTTTCAGCCAGCACGCTGATCTTGTAGCTACGCCATTGAGGTTGTTCTTTCAGCTGCCTGATCATAAAGTCCACCCTCAGCTCATTAATGTACCCGTTAAAATCCCGCCCTTTATAGGTTTTGATCACGTAAGACAGGTACTTGATATTGGTATTGATTTGTGCAGCCATCTGTGAAAGGGTAATGGTGCCCGAGGTAAATTGTTGCTGTGCTTCAAATTCGCTCAAACTATTCAGTAGTCTTTGTAAGGTTTCTTCACTTAATAGCAAAGCACTGTCCTGCTTTCGGCCAATAGCGGCATCCGCCTGTTCAACCAGTGCACCGGTGTCGGCAGCAGTTGCTTCCGGCTCCTCCATATCATCGGCATCCGTGTATACCAGGTAGTGAGAGGGCTTGCTTTGGGGCGGTGCCGGAACCAGCTGTTTTTTATCCTCAAAATAAGCTGTAAACAACCGGTGCTGCTGTTTTTGTTTGCGACGGTAAAAATAAAAATAACTTCCACCCACCACAAGTATGAGTCCGCCGGCAGCAAGGGGAAGGTTTTTGGCGTTACTATCTTGTTGCGCCTGCTGCGTTGTTTTTTCCAACTCCACAAAACTGCTGTCCAGGAACCTGGTATTACGCTGGGTAATCTGTTCCCCTACCGAATCCTGTTTTTGACGGGCTTCTTCAAAAAGGGCCAGATCTTTTATTTTCAGGTAATAATTCTGGCTGGTTTTAAGAATTTCATTTTTCAACTGCAGGTATTGGGAGCGGTTAGCAATGGCGCTGGCACTGTCGAGGTATTTTTTAGCTTGAGGCAGGTTAGCCTGTTGAATATAGATAGTACTAAGGCCGTTATACACCAGTCCGCGTATGTGGTTGTCCGGCATGTTTGCCAACAGCTTCAGGCTGATATGATAATGTTGGAGGCTTTTTCTGGCCGGTTCAGGTAATAATAATTAAGCCCCAGCAGCTGTTCGTTATTGGCGGTAAAGAAATTTTTATTTTGTGAAACCTGGTCAAAGCTACGCTGAGAAGCCCTGATATGCCGGATGGCGGTTTGATAATTTTTAGCCGCCATATAATAATAGGCTAGCTCCTGGTTTACCAACCCCAAGGCGGTTTGGGCGGCTTCTGACTGTGGTATCAAAGGGATTAATTCCAGCGCCCTGTCGCAAAAAATTTTTGATTTTTTATAAAGCTGCAGTATCCGGTATTGAGTAGCCAGGAAGCCGCAGATCCTTACCTTCCAGCTTACTTCTTCTGTAGTATTGATAATTTCGTAAGCTTGCTCGGCTATCCGGGTCGATTTTTCAAGCTGTTGCCGGTGTTGAAAAAGCGTAGCTGTCAACATCAGGCTTTTAGCCCTGAACAGCGGCGTAGTTGAAATGCGAAAGAGGGAGTCTGCAATTTCAAGAGCTTTGTTCATATTTTGCGGTGCCACTTCCAAAAAAGTTTTCTGGTAAACGGCACTAAAAGCTTCCGGGTCCTGCGCTCCCACATCTTCACAAAAAAACAGTTCATCAAAAGTGCCAGCAGGCCAAATCTATAGTTCATTTCCGATTAAAAAGCGGCAAAACCGCAACAGTTGAAGGTAGATGAATCGTAAAAATAGGTATTTGTTTAGAAAACCTAAGGGCCTGATGACAGGTGAGTTATAGTGGTCTTGCCGATTTCCGGAATTTGAAAAATATTAATGCTATCAGTTGATTAGTAATCATTTAGTTAAATATGCTCTTTTTTTTGCTGATGGGCCAAAAATAGTTGCAAAGCGCAATTATTTTCAGGCTTTTTCCAGATTATGGCAAGACAAACGGTTGGATACGATACCCGATGCTGTTAAATTAGCGCTTCGTATAAGGTTAGGGCCTCCATCTGTAGGGCGGATGGGGATACACTTAAAACACCAGTATTGATCATGCAATCAAAAAGGGCTGAGAACATGATTATAAACCCTGCGGTTCCTGCACCTGGTTGCAAGCCGCCGGAGCGGGCAACTGCGGGGTTTGCTTTTGGAGAAAGAGGAAAGACGATAGATGCTACCGTTAAAAATTCTTGTTTTAAACAGAGTTTGTAGAGAAGCGAAGACTCAGAGATTATTGAGTGTACGATAATTGTTGTAGATATACGGCTCATCGTTGAACATTGAATATTGAACATTGAATATGCAAGATCAAATGGAGTTCGGATAATGAGGAAATGGCAGAAAGCTCCTCCATCCAGTATCAAGCATCCAGTATCAAGTATGAAGCATCCTTCAATGTTTTGTCCTTTGTTCTTTTGGTTTTGTAACAGGCAGCGGCTATCTTGCGGCCCTCTAAACAAGCCCCATTAACTGGTGTAGTACCAAAACTACCCCGGCAACTCTAAACTTAAAATTGATCTATAGTAATTACAAACTAAACACTTAAAACAACCCTTACATGTTTAAAAAACCTTCTAAGCTACTGGCGGCTTTGTCGCTCGGTACAGCTATGCTTTTCGGCGCCCGAACGACCAACGCCCAATGTGGTTATTTTACGGGAGACGGATGCCCGATGACCAATTACAGTAATTATGGCGTCACTTCTACAGGAGCAGCTACTTTGGAGTACGATAACCTCGTGTCTTCTTTCCACACTTCCATAAGCAGGGATTACCTGGGTGTATACCGTATTTGGGGAGAGAAAGCTGCATTTGATGGGACAGACCTGTTGGTGCCTACTGAAATCAATAGTGTTAATTTTCCAGGGTTAACGGGTCGAATATTAAAAGCCAGCGTGGGTAGTAACCAGGGGTTAATACGCAAATCATTGTGTTAACCACAGACGGCCTTTTCGCCTGGGGTACCCCAGGAGGAGTAGTGAATGATGCGGTAGCACCTAATACCACCCCTCAGAAATTGCAGGCGACAGGTGGAGATCCTGCAACAGGGCTCCCCGCAGGCATAGCGCCCGGTCAGGTAAAAATGATATTTACGGCTTATCAAACCCTGGCCATTACAACTTGCGATGGTAATGTATATATGTTAAGCAATTTAGCCAGTGGAACTCCCAGGGGCGACGGAAGCACGGACAAACCAGTTGGGCCCTGGTACAGGATGCCGCTACTAATACGCCTTTAACCGGTGTTGTTGCGGTAAGGGGATACTCCAACCGTTTGGTAGCTCTGAGAAATGATAACACTTTATATACCTGGGGATTTAATGTATGGCTGGGCAACGGTACTGCAATTACTTTTTCTGCACCAAAGGCTGTTCAGATGACTTTACCCGCAGGCGAAACAGGTAATACTATTAAAATGATTGGTCTGACAGGGACGAGCAACTTTGCCACATATTTTGTTTTGTATGAAAACGGACATTTATACGGATTGGGTAATAATGCTCAACGTCAGATAGGTGACTGGACCGTTACTAATAGGAATACCTGGGTGCAGCCACGTTATCCCAATGCCGCAGGAACGGCAGCCGGGGCTGTAATGAATGACATCTTATGGGTTTCGCCACAGGAGCATAATAACGGAGTTGGAGCCACCAACGTAATCAACAGTGCCTACCAGGTGTATAACTGGGGTTCCAACAGCGGTTATATGTTGGGCCGTCCTGTAGATGACAATGTTACTTATTATAATCCAGGCATACCCGCCAGTTTTGCTCCCAAAGTATTGGCTGTGGAAACCGGCGGACACACTACGATGCTGGCTCAGGCCTGCACCCAGAATTATGGTTATGTAGGCCATAGAGTTCAAGGCAGTATGGGAAATGGTGATGCTTCAGAAGTTTGGGAAACAGCCTTAACCTTTGCTACGGCCGGTGTCCAAATTTGCGGCGCTACTACGGTACCGCAGATCTTAACCGGGGCAGTGGTACTACCAGCACTACCGGTAGTTATTGCAATGGTAGTTCGTTAACGCTTTCTGGTATACCAGCCGGTGGCACCTGGGCCGTAGTTTCGGGCTCAGCAACTATTGCCGGTAACCGCCTTACTTTTACCGGTACCGGAGCCGGAACCGTAGAAATTTCTTATACTGCATCTACTGCAGACTGCCCCAATGCAGTAGCCACTAAAACCTTTACCGTAGGCGATTGTAAGATGAACTCGGTAGCAGGTACCATATGGAACGATGCCAATGGTAATGCCAGCCTGGACGGTGCTGAAGCGGGTATCGACAATGATCTTTGGGTAAACCTGGTAGCACCTGATGGTACGGTGGCTGGTTCGGCTAAAGTGGCGGCGGATGGTACTTATAGCATTGCCATTGTACAGGAAAATACAGCGGCAGGTAACTACTCTGTTATAGTTACCAATGGCGAAAGACCTGTTGGCGCTCCGTTGGCTTCGGCAACTGCACCTAACGGCGATTATGGTTATACCGGTACCAGCGTAGGCGGTGTTGCCAATACCGGCAACCGCAGCGGTGTTATTGAAATTGGTGCATTATCCGGTGCGGTAACAGCGGTAGATTTTGGTATCAGCAACGATCCTGCTGTATTGCCTGTTAAATTTGGTTTTGTAGCAGCAGAGATCTTCAATAACCAGTTAAAAGTAAAATGGAATACCACCAGCGAATTGAATAACAGCTATTTTGAAGTAGAAGCATCGGTAGATGGTACGAACTTCATCAGCATTGGCAAAGTAGATAGTAAAGCTACCAACGGTATTTCTGCAGAAGCATTAGAGTATGAGTTTACCAAAGATGCAAGCGCGGGCGTAGTAGCCGCGGGTATTGCTTTACTGGTAGCAGGCGCTGGTTTATTTAAAGCACGCCGCGCACGTTATGCCATGATGGCAATGGCTTTAGGTATGGTAGTGCTGGCTGCCGGTTGTAACAAAAACAGGCGTGATGCATTACCGGATGGTAAAGTATACGTGCGCATTGCCCAGGTGGACAAAGACGGAACGAAAAGTTATTCGAAAGTAGTTACTGTGGTGAAAAGGTAGTTAGTGCATGGTGAATAGGAAGTAGGGATAGGTGAATGGTCAATAGAGTAGTAAATAGTGAATGACCGTACATCGTGTAACTTACATCGTACCACTTACATCATAAATTCCCTGTGGTTGCTGTTCCGGGTAGGAAGGTAGCCGCAGGGCTTTTTATTGTGGATTGTACCGGCTGGAAGGGTAGATGAGAGATGATAGATAATAGATAATGGATGATAGATAATAGATAATAGATAGTGGATAATGGATGATAGATGATAGATAAAATAGATAATTGGATAATGACTGTTAGCCGATACCAGGTAAAGCCTGGCCGGAAAACTCATTACATGATCCATGCCATTGTACGGTGTTGCCGGGCAACAGCTGATGCGGCATAGATATTGTTTATATATAAATTATATGTAACCATATTTTTTGATTTAAATGCATGGTATATGAACAGCAAAAAAAAGGAAGGCGGCTTTGAAAAGCTAGCCAATAAAATAACCTGCTGGACCGGATCATCCGTAGCTTTTGGATTGGCGGCTGGAGCGGTGATTGTGTGGATCATTACCGGCCCTGTCTTTAAATTTTCTGATACCTGGCAACTTGTTATTAATACCGGCACTACCATTATCACTTTCCTGATGGTATTCCTGATACAGAAAACCCAGAATAAAGACAGCAAGGCTATCCAGTTAAAGCTGAATGAGCTGATTGCCGCCAGCCGGAAGGCCAGTAACCGTATGGTGGATATTGAAGACCTCGACGAGGAGGAATTAGACACGCTGCATAAATTTTATGAACGCCTGTCTGATAAAGCGGAAGCCGCTAAAGACATACATGAATCACACTCTATTGATGCTGCAGACCAGTTGCAGGATGAAAAAAATAAACCGGATAATAAATAACAGCTAAGCGGCAGGTTATGCGCCCGGGGCCGCGGTGATAGTTTTTAGAAGTTGTACGCCACGCCTTGCAGGGGCAGTAACAGCGCCGGAACCTGCCTTGTTCCTGTGTTGATATAGTTACAGGCCGGTGGCCTGGTTATTGTAGAGCTGTTAAATACACATGCTGTTATTTAAAAGAATCGTTATGGAACAAGCTAATCCTTACCTGGAAGATTTCCAGCATTTCATGGCCCTGAGGTTAAAAGCCTCAACCGACTTTGTAGAAGGCCGGTTTGAAGCTTTAAAAATATATCTGCTGAAAACTCACCCGCCACCATTTTTCCACCTTCGGGTATTTGCATAGAAGGAGCTGAATCTGTTAACAGCTTTAATGAAAAAGGTGCAGGCGCCTTTTGCCCGGAGCCAGGAATATGTTCGAGGTTATGCACCAGGATGCCTATGCGCATTTGGCTTACTGGACAGGTATTCAACGTTCTACTGTGAAAATGAAAGGAAAGGAAGGAGACGTCGAATTTAACTTACGGATTACAGAAATATTCAGGAAAGTGAATAATGAGTGGAAGCTGATCCATCGTCATGCCGATCCATTGAAAGAATAAACAGCATAGGTAATGGATATGAAAGCTGCAATAATTTTAAAGCAGGCCTGTTAAAGTTACCGGATGCTGTTTCCCTTCACCATTGGTAAGGCGGGAAAGAAGGCGTAGCAGCCTGTAGTACGCACCGGGTTTCGATACAACAGGAGGGGCAAATATTCACCTTTACAAATAATGCACTACAAAATCGCGGCAATAGTTTTTAATAAGATTACGGGTATAACGAAACTGTTCCTTTACTTCTTGGGGTGTGCCGGTGGCTTTGGCCGGATCGGGAAAGTTGTAATGGAACTGTTGTACCCGGCCCGGCAATACCGGGCAGCGTTCCCGGGCATGATCACATACCGTAATTACAAAATCAAAACGGATACCCGCGTACTCGGTAACGTTGTTGGAAGTATGGCCCGAAATGTCGATGCCATCTTCCCACATGGCCTCAATGGCATTGGGGTTAACGCCATGCGTTTCCACGCCGGCGCTGTAAATAACAGCCTTGTCTTTGGCAAAATGTTTTAAATAACCTTCTGCCATCTGGCTGCGGCAGCTATTGCCGGTGCAGAGCACCAATACTTTCTTTGTTTGCATGATTGTTTTTATATGAATAAACAAAGCAGATAATACAATTTTTGAATAAGGCCCCAAAAAGACCTGCGAGAAGGCGAATGCGGTAACAGCAACCGGCGTTAAACCAGTTCCATCGGCTTTTTATTCAGCACTTTCCGCCGCCACAGCAGGAAGAGGTTGAAAGGGTAACGCTATTTACCTGGCTGAACGGGGCAGGCACACTGCAGGCCTTTTCGGCCAGGCAGCCGGTAGTGGTGGTTTCCAGTACAAAATGGCTGCCATTAAAAGCCAGCCTGTACCTGCCAATAGTATCAGCCTGGTATTCCACTTCTATTTCCAGGTTGGGGATACCCAGCTTTTCTTCTGAAAGCCGGATGATATGTAACAGCTGCTGCGGTTGTAAGCGATGCCCGTAGTCATTGGAATGCCACAACTGGAAATGAACCACCTGCTCGCTCCTGATAGTACCGCCACAATCTATAAAATGCCGGGTAACCAGGCCTGCTTCGGTTACATGAAAATGTTCGGGCACCCAGCTGCCGCCGGGAAGTTGGAACGCTGTTTTATTTAACCCGGGTAATAGTTCCTTTAGCTCAGAGAGTTTCATACGGGATATTTATTGGTATAACGCAATATTGCGATTGATTGGTTTGTAAAAAAATCAGCAGCATTTTTGGGTAGCGATATCCTCGGTGAAAAATTGGTTGAGTTCCTTTTTATCTGCCGCCACACTTTTTCATCAATACAATAACACACGCTGGTGCCTTCAATATTTCCCTGATGACACCGATATTTTTCAGCTCTTTCAGGTGCTGTGAAATGGTAGCCTGGGCCAGTCCCAGCTCCGCTACCAGGTCGTTACAAATACAGGCGTTTTGTTTAATAATGTGCTGTAAAATAGCAATACGGGCCGGATGGGCCAGCGCCTTAAAGACCGCCGCCAGCTGGTTTTGCTTTGATGTAAAGATATCCGACCTGGTGATACCCATTTTAATTGCTTTATTGCAATATTACGATGAATAGATGAACCGGCCAACTTTTTTATGCTGCAGTATATGATGGCGGTGCGACAGTGGCTTTTTGAAATTCATAACCATCCAACAGGAGAAGAGAAAGGCCTGCAAAGCAGGTTGTTTAAATCCAGGGACCGGGTAAAAGAAGCTGCGGGAGAAAGAACAAGTAAGTTAGGCAGCTGCAGGATTGATTCCGGTTAAAAAAAAACAGGTATTCAATCAATAAGATGAAATACCTGCGTATAAGTCTTTTGAGTGTACTGGCTGGAGGCTAGGGTAATAATACCCTGTCTATCACATGTACTACGCCATTGGTGGTGATCATGTCGGTTGCGGTGATATTAGATGCGGTTGGATTGCCGGTGCCCTTTACTTTGGCGCCACCTGCAAGTGTTATGGTTACCTTACCTCCATTCACGGTAGTAGGCATAGCTCCTCTGTAAGGTCAGAAGAAAAGATACGGCCGCTGATCACGTGATAAGTAAGAATAGATGCCAGCGTATTGGCATTGGCTGCCTGAATATCAGCTATGGTGGCAAAACCTGCTGCCTGGAAAGCGGCATTGGTAGGGGCAAAGACGGTAAGCGGGCCCGCGCCTGATAATGCGGCTGCAACATTGGTGCTGCCGGTACTTGCCCTTACTACCGCCGCTACCAAAAAGGTGAAATTGGCATTGGATTGCGCCAGCTGTACAATGTTGGCCGATGGCGGCATCAATACTTTATTAATAATATGAACAACGCCATTACGGGCATTCACATCAGCGGTAGTTACTTTGGCGCCATTCACAAAAACACCCGAACTGTTTTTAGTGACATAGGTTTTGATATTGGCGGCAGTATTCAACTCCGTAGTGCCGGATGGGATACTGCCTGATGTATATTTTTCGCCCAGCACGTGATATAGTAATATTTTCTTCAAATCGTCTACCGGCACCGCGTTAATAGCAGCTTCGGTACCCAGCCCTGCAGCCTGAAAGGCGCTGTTGTCTGGTGCAAATACGGTAAGACTGCCGTTGGCCGACAACGTTTCTGTGAGGCCTGCCCTTATTACAGCAGTTTTTAACAGGGAAAGACTGGCATTTTCGCTTACCAGCACAGTGATGGTTTTTGAGTTGTCCGACGGCATGCCATCGTCATCCTTGCCACAAGAGGTTAATAGCATAACCGGAAGCGTTGCAACGAGAGCGGTTTTGAATAGCTGATTCATGGTTGTGTGTTTAAATTGTAATTGTTATTTATGGTTTTATAAAATACCTTTTTGTTTGGGTAGGTATGTTTTTGTACCAAAAATATTAACAAAACATATGCCATCTTTCATAATTTAGTTTATTTTTATACTTTTATTTTATGGCCTGTTTATTGTCTATCAATATTTAATTTTATTAGGTCTTCACTTTTAAAAGAATATTTGGTTTATTTATATACTATTTTTAATTTGCTGCTAAATGAGCTGTTTCATTAAAAAGCACTTTATGAATTATAATTTGATAACAGATGTAATGCGTCTTGTTGAGTCTTTCGAGCTGGCTAATCAGCCAGGCTTATATACAGCCGATATCAGTGGTTTCAGACAATGGCTGGCTGATGCCTACCCGGGGGGGTAATACCGAACCGGACTGGGAGGGTAAGGAAAAAGGGCGCAGTGCCGAAAGCGCCATCAGTACGCTGCTGGTGCATATGAACCGTTACGCAAAATCCTATTCAAGGTCGGCCATCTACGGTTCGGAGTTTTCTACACAGGAGGAGTTTTTTTACCTGATTAACCTTAAAGCTTTTGGTGCCATGAGCAAAATGAAACTGATCAGGAAAAATATACAGGACAAACCTACCGGTATGCAGATCATTAACCGGCTTTTGAACAACGGATGGATAGAGCAGCAGCCCTCGCCGGAAGACAGAAGGAGTAAAGTTGTGAATATTACTGCCAAGGGCGAGCAGGTGCTGGATCAGCAGATGGACCGCATCAGGCAGGCTACCAAAGTAGTTAGCGGTGACCTGTCGCGCTACGAAAAAATGGAACTGATCAGGATTCTAAACAAGCTGGATCATTTTCATAAACCCATCTTTGAAGCGGGTATCGATAGCGCAGCATTGCTGGAGCGTGTAACCCAGGATTTTATGCCATTTAGTAATTAACCAGTCATGCGTAAAAGGATCGCCATTATAGGGTCGGGTTTTGCAGGAATTTCTGCCGCAGCATATGCTGCAAAGGAAGGGAACGAGGTGTATGTTTTTGAAAAGAATGAAGCGGTAGGAGGACGCGCCAGGCAAATGACCACGCCTGCCGGTTATGTATTTGACATGGGGCCAAGCTGGTATTGGATGCCAGATGTTATAGAAAGATTTTTTGAGGATTTTGGGTACCGCACCGCTGATTTCTTTGAACTGTTACCCCTTGATCCGCAATTTGAAATGGTTTTTGCAGATGATACTGTTGCAGTGCCACGGTCCTACGATGCCCTGAAAGCGCTTTTTGAAACAATGGAAAAGGGAGCCGGCAGCCGGCTGGATACTTTATGAGATCGGCCCGGCATAAGTACGAGATCGGGATGCGCCAATTGGTAACCAGGCCCTGTTATAGCTGGCTGGAGTTTGCCACGCCTGCAGTGATAAAGAGTGCTTTTAAACTGAACCTGCTGTCAGACTTCAGGCAGTATGTTGGCCGTTATTTTACCCATCCTAAATTAAAGGCATTGATGGAGTTCCCGGTAATCTTCCTGGGTGCTTCTCCTAAAAATATACCTGCATTGTATAGCCTGATGAACTATGGCGGGTATGCGCTGGGTACCTGGTATCCCAAAGGTGGGTTTTATGAATTGGTAAGGGCAATGAAAACAGTAGCTGAATCGGCAGGTGCCCGGTTCAGAACCGGCTGTAACGTAGAACAGATACTTACGCGGGGCGGCAAAGTTACTGGTCTTAGGGTGAACGGCGGGGAGTTGTTGTTTGACTTTGTTATAGGCGCGTCAGACTACCAGCATACAGAGTCTTTGCTGGAAGCGCCGTTGCGGAATTATGATGACCGGTACTGGGCCAAAAAGACCTTTGCGCCTTCCTGCCTGATCTATTATCTGGGGTTTAAAGAGTGTATACCCCGTCTGAGGCATCATACACTTTTTTTTTGAAAACGATCTCGACGATCATATACATGCTATCTATGAAGATAAGAAGTGGCCGGAGGACCCGCTTTTTTATGCGTGTTGCCCGTCTAAAACAGATCCGGCAGTGGCGCCCAAGGGACACGAAAACCTTTTTTGTTGATGCCGCTGGCTACGGGCATTAACGATGATGAACCAACAAGGAGCAGTACCTGCAATTAATGATTAACAGGCTGGAGCGTTTTACCGGTGCAACTGATCTGATGGCCAAGATGGACTATAAAAAGTTACTGCGTCAGCGACTTTATTTCTGATTACAATGCGTACAAAGGCAATGCTTACGGGCTGGCCAATACGCTGTCGCAAACCGCGGTGTGGAAGCCGTCGATAAAAAACAAACATCTTTATAATCTATTTTATACCGGGCAGCTCACCGTGCCCGGCCCGGGTGTGCCACCGTCTATCATATCCGGTAAAATTGTAGCAACAGAAGTCAATAAAATTAAAATGTCGTCGCTATGAAACAAAAGTTCGATGAGCTTTCTTACCAGGTGAGCAGGAGTACCACCCGGCAATACAGCACCAGCTTTTCAATAGGTATACTGGCGCTTCAGCCATCTATAAGACAGGCCATTTATGCAATATATGGCTTTGTAAGGCTGGCCGACGAAATTGTAGACAGCTTTCATAATTACGATAAATCTTTATTACTGCAGCGCTTTAAGCAGGAGGCCGTACAAGCTATCAATGAAGGGATATCGCTTAATCCGGTTATTAATGCTTTTCAACAAACCGTGACGCGCTACAACATTGATCTTGCACTTATAGACCAGTTTCTTATCAGCATGGAGATGGACCTTGGAAAGATGTCGTACAACTCTGAGCTGTATAAAAATATATCCTCGGATCGGCAGAAGTAGTGGGGCTGATGTGCCTGCAGGTTTTTGTAAACGGCGATACCGTGCAGTATGAACAATTAAAGCCGCAGGCCATGAAACTGGGGTCTGCATTTCAGAAAGTTAATTTTTTGAGAGATCTGAAAGATGATTATTGTAACCTGGGCAGAACCTATTTCCCCGACGTGGATATGCAGGTGTTCAATAATACTATTAAAAAACAAATAGAAGAAGAAATTGCGGCTGAATTCAAGGAGGCGCTTACAGGAATTGTGCAGCTACCCCGTTCCTCCAGGTTTGGGGTGTACCTGGCTTACAAGTACTATTGGTCGCTGTTTAAAAAAATAAGAAAGACACCTGCAGAGCGAATTTTAAAGGAAAGAATACGCATTCCTAATAGTATAAAGCTGTCTTTGGCAATGAGTAGCTATTTTCAATATAAAATAGCATGGTTCTAAACCGGCGATGAACGGATCAATAAAATCTTATAATGTATATCTTAGAAAGAACACAGCAATTGAACTGTACGATATCGGAAGCCTGGCGCTTTTTTTTTCGTCTCCGCATAATTTAGCCGCCATTACGCCCCGGGATGAATTTTGTGGTAGTATCAAAACTAAACGATGGCGAAATTTACGAGGGTATGATTATTGACTATAAAGTATCGCCGCTGTTCAACCGGCCTTTAAGATGGAGAACTGTTATTACCCATGTAAACGCACCCAATAGCTTTATCGATTTTCAGCAAAAAGGACCGTATCGATATTGGGAACATTTTCATGAGTTTACTGCAAACGAAACCGGCGTACTTATGAAAGACAGGGTTAGGTACCAGCTGCCCCTGGGAATTCTGGGCCGGTTAATGCATAGCTGGGTGGTTCGTAAAAAATTACACCATATTTTCGATTACCGCTATAAGGTGCTGGAGCAGTTGTTTAATAAAAAGTAATGTCGTGAATTTTTGATGGTACTGGTTACGTTTGTTTTAATGGAAGGGGCTACCTGGCTCATTCATAAATATATCATGCATGGATTTTTATGGTCCCTGCACCGTGATCATCATGATCACAGTAACGAGGCAAGCCTTGAACGGAACGACTGGTTTTTTGTGATCTTCGCCATACCCACCATTATCTTATTGTATTTTGGAGTGAGAGATAATTTCGGCGCTGCATTCTTTATCGGTCTCGGCATTTTTTTATATGGCATGTCTTACTTTTTTGTGCATGATATTTTTATACACCAGCGCATTAAAATTTTCAGGCATACCCAAAACCCGTATTTCCTGGCCATTCGCAGGGCGCATAAACAGCATCACAAGCATATAGGTAAGCACCACGGAGAATGCTTCGGTTTTTATGGGTACCGGTTAAGTATTTTAAAATGTATTTCAAGAAAAGTCACTAATGCAGCATTACACCTATTTGCTTGTCAATTTTTTTACAGTTATTATCTGTTTTATATTTTCGTTTGATAAGCGCATCCGTTTTGATCAGCATTTTAAGGCTTTTGGTATAGCCGCATTGTTCACGGCAATTCCGTTTATAGCCTGGGATGTGTGGTTTACAGCCCACGGAGTGTGGTGGTTTAATAAGGACTACACTATGGGAACCCTGCTGGCCGGCTTGCCGGTGGAAGAGTGGCTGTTTTTATTTGTATTCCCTTTTCCTGCACGTTTACTTATTTCTGCCTGCGTAAATTCTTTGATCTCCGCTGGGCCAACGGGTTCAATAATATGATTGCGTTTGCTACCTGTGTTGGCTGTATATTGATCGCTCTCCTGTATTATTTTCAGCTGTATACATTGGTAACAGCTGTAGCCGCTACGCTAACTATGATCTTCCTTCATTTTATTGTAAAAGCGGAATGGATTGGCGAGGTGTCCCTAGTATATTTTTGCCTCATGCCGGGCTTTTTTGTAGTAAATGGTATTTTAACAGGTACGGGTTTGGAAGCGCCTGTTGTTAACTACAACCCCAATGAGATACTAAATATAAGAATGCTTACCATTCCGGTGGAGGATGCCGTGTATGGGTATACACAGTTTTTGCTGGTGATTTATTTTTTTAAACGTTTTTCACCGGTGCCCGTTTTGAAAAATGCAATTGATTAATGTACTGTTCTTTAACAACGTGTGCTACAAGACTATTTTCTTTGTGTTACAATCGGAGACGATGGCGGCCAGTTGGTTGTAAATCCCTGTTATTGATGGAGAGCTTCCGCCACCGCGAACAACTGCCGCCGTTTATTGTTAGTAGAAAGGCCGCCGCGCCTGGAGGGTTTAGCCCGCAGGGGCCGTAGCCCGGAAGGCACGGAACATTGCCGGGTTATATTGACAGTTGACAGCCCCGCCAATATACAGCAGAACGGCTTTCAGCTTAAAAGCATTATTTTCGCATCATGACGGAATTACCTGTTACTACAAAGATCAAAAAACCAGATTGGCTACGCGTAAAACTACCGATAGGTGAGGAGTATAAGCATGTACGCGGGCTGGTGGATACGCATAAGTTACATACGATTTGTGAGAGCGGCAATTGCCCCAATATGGGTGAATGCTGGGGCGCCGGCACGGCTACATTTATGATATTGGGCAATATATGTACCCGCAGCTGCGGCTTTTGTGCGGTGGCTACCGGGCGTCCGCTGGCTGTAGATTACGATGAGCCTCAGCGCGTGGCAGAAGCCATTTACCTCATGAAGGTAAAGCATGCGGTAATCACATCTGTAGACCGCGATGAACTGAAAGATGGTGGCGCTGAAATATGGCATAACACCATTAAAGCAGTAAAAACCCTGAATCCCGGTACTACGCTGGAAACCCTGATACCCGATTTTAAAGGGAAAAAGAAGATATTCAAACCGTAATGGCTGCAGCGCCTGAGGTGATATCGCATAATATTGAAACCGTAGAGCGCCTCACCCGCCAGGTGCGCATACAGGCCAAGTACTGGCGCAGCATGGAAGTGATCCGCACCTTGAAAGAAGGCGGTATCCGTACCAAAAGCGGTATCATGCTGGGACTGGGTGAAACCAAAGAAGAAGTAGTGCAAACCATGCAGGATTTAAAGGATAACGGCTGTGATGTGGTAACCATCGGCCAGTACCTGCAACCTACACAAAAGCATTTACCCGTACAACGTTTTGTACACCCCGATGAATTTGCTTATTACAAAGATGCAGGCTATGAAATGGGCATCGATTACGTGGAAAGCGGTCCGTTGGTGCGCTCCTCTTATCATAGCGAAAGACATGTATTTCCCGGCCTCGGCAGGAAAGAGTGGGAGCAGAGCAAGAAGATGTTTGTATAGTAAGAACCGATGGTGCATGGGCGCATAGCCGGCAGGCAATGATCTGTTATCCATGAATAATGAATCTTTTTCTGCAAGTGCAACCGGTTGCGCAGGTTGTATTTTTTTGTGTTGACGCGATCTATCTTTAAGTATTCGCAAAACACTTAAAAGTAATACGTATGAAAACAAAGATCCTTTTGCTGACCACCCTGCTGGTGGGTTTGTTTATTTTAACGCCGCTGCTCAAACTCCTGTAGTAAAAACCAAAACTGAAACTATTGATGGAAGCAGCTTTACTGCCAGTATCAGCTATTTGCCTGGTCAGCTTTATTCTACACCTGCCATTGCGCGCGATGGAGGAAGCCCTGTATATATGAGTAATTATTCGCACTCGCCGGGTACAATAAACGTAGATAAGTTTTATGCAGTGGTTGATGGTTGGGAAGTGTATGTTACCATTACGGGCAACTTTTCGATAGGATGGCAGATTAGCGCTATAGAAGCCATTGTGCCGTGAGGGATCATGGACCAGGGTACAGCTGGCAGCTGACAGAAGGCAGTTGACCGCTTATGGGTATTGCCATCAACCATCAACCATGAACTGTTATCTATGAACCATTAACTGTTGCCCTATGCTACAGCCTGTCCGCTTCTTTCAGCAACCCGTCCAGGTCGAGCCTTTTCGTATACATTTCCAGTGAGCCATCTGGTTGGGAGGGCCATTCTTCTTTGGGCTTGTCCCAATAAAGTTCAACGCCATTACCATCGGGATCATCAAGGTAAAGTGCTTCAGATACGCCATGGTCGGCCGCACCGCTCAACGGGTAACCGGCATCGATCAGCCTCCGGAGCGCAATGGCAAGATCTTTACGCGTAGGGTACAATATGGCGGTATGATAAAGCCCCGGTGCGCTTTCGGGTGCGGGTTTGCCGCCCAGACTATGCCAGGTATTTAAACCGATATGATGATGGTAGCTGCCTGCAGATATAAAAGCCGCCTGTGTGCCGTATAAAGTAGTTATTTCAAATCCCAGCAGGCCTACATAAAAGTCAAGAGATTGTTGCAGGTCTGATACTTTTAGATGTACATGCCCAATACGGGTTTGAGCGGGGATTTTATAAGCCATGGGGATGAATGTGAGTGATGAATGGTAATAATGAGTGTTTCGTTTCGGCTTGTTTACCTGCCAGCTACTAATTACTCCCAATTAACTTTTTGTTCACGCAAAGCACGCAGAGGAGCGGAGACGCAGAGGTTTTTAACCTCAAATCTCAAACCTGTAAACGACTTGCAACTCCCTACTCGCTTTTTATTTCACGCGAAGTTCGCAGCGTAACGGAGAGGCGCAGCGCTTTTTAATAGTAAACCTTGAATCTTAAATCTCCAACTTTAAATGACCAACCTACTAACCACTTACAATACCCCACCAGCTTTCCTGCTAGCTACTTCCTCAACCCCTACCTGGCGCTCTCTCACTGCTCCCAAACCAGCGCGCTGGCGCCTAAAATAGCGGCGTCCGCTTCTTTGAGTTCGCTAAACACCAGTTTCACTTTATTCTGGAAAATAGGCAGCAGGTTTTTTTCCATATGCTCTTTGGTCGGTTTCATAATATAGTCGCCGGCTTTGATCACACCGCCAAATAATACAATCACTTCGGGCGACGAGAACATGATGAAGTTGGCCAAAGCCTCTCCCAATATTTGTCCGGTATACCTGAATACCTCACGGGCTACGGCATCGCCTTTTTCAGCCGCATCAAATACCGATTTGGAATCTACCTGTTCTTCCGGTATATCGTTAAGAATAGAGTCGGGGTTTTCAGCCCTTAGTTTTTTTGCAGTTACTGTAATGCCCGTGGCCGAGCAATAAGCTTCCAGCGATCCATGCGCACCCGTGCTGTAATGCTTACGGCCACCGGGGCGTACAATTACGTGCCCCAGCTCACCGGCAAACCCGTCGTGGCCATATACCACCTGGCCGTTACACACAATGCCGCTGCCTACACCGGTTCCGAGGGTGATCATAATAAAATCTTTTTGCCGCGGGCAGCGCCATACATCATTTCTCCCATGGCGGCAGCATTGGCATCGTTGGTAAGGGTACAGGAACTCCAAATTTTTTGCTGATCAGGTCGGCAATTTTGAGCGTGCCTTTCCAGGGCAGGTTAGGCGCATATTCAATAGAGCCCGTATAGTAGTTGCCATTGGGGGCTCCAACGCCAATGCCTTTTAGCTGGTAATCCTTCTCAAATTTCTGGATCAATGGATAAATAGCCGAATGCAGTGCGTCTACATACTCTTCAATGGTAGCATAGCCATCCGTCTTGATATCACCTTTATCAAATATCTGTCCACGGTGGTTGACCAATCCATATTTGGTATTAGTGCCACCTATATCAATGCCGATCACCATCTCATTTGATAAATCGTATATACCCATTACTTTGAATTAAGTTTTTGTTATTATAATGAATCAGGCGTAAAAATACTTAGATGTGTTATATCCACATATTTTTTTTTCTTAATGTCCGCCGCTCACCTGGCTATCATAGCTAATTCCCTGTGATTTCAGAATGCTTTTCACTCTAATTGCGTAAAATGCTAAATAGGCGAAGCAAATAATTCCAACAATATAACTATAATGTATAGAAGTGGAATCTGCGATAATACCCTGCAGCCAGCTGACAATACCGCCGCCCATGATCATCATTACAAGGAAACTACTTCCCTGACTCGTGCTCTTGCCCAGCCCGGCCAATGCCAAAGTAAATATACAAGGCCATAAAGTGCTGCAGAAAAGGCCCACACTGGTGAATGCATAAACGCTTACCATCCCGGTTGTAGCCATACCTATTGCCGTAGCAATAATTCCCAGTATAGAGAAAATAAGCAGCATTCTCACCGGGCTTCCTGGCTCATATAATCGGCAGCAATCAAAACCAGGATGATCGCAGCATAAACATAAAAAGCTCCCAATTCGTGCCCGGCGATAAAATTTACCAGTAAGAAAACGCCAAAAGCAAGATAGGGCGCAATTAATTTTACAAATTTTTCTGTTGATTTACTTAGGTTAAAGGCTTCCACAGCGCCCGACCAGCGGCCGATCATCATGCTTGCCCAATAGAGCGAGATGTATGGAGCTACATCTTTAACAGAAAATCCCAGATCCTTTTCCATATACGCAGGCAAATTACTGGCTGTTGAAACCTCAACGCCTACGTACACAAAAATGGCTAACATTCCTAAAACTAATTGAGGATAATGAAGTGCAGACTTCCTGGAGATCACATTTTCATAATGGGTTCCGTCAGCCGCTGCTTCTTCAACCTCAGGTTTGTTAGGCACTTTTGAGAATTTCAAAAGATGGCTACCAGCAGGAAGGCAGCGCCCAGGCATAAATAGGGAATTTTAACACTTTCAATACTTGCCGTTGTATCGGGGTTGGTTGCCGAGCCAAAAATGGCAAAGCTTACAATTAACGGGCCGATGGTTGTTCCAAAATTATTGATGCCGCCAGCCAGCGTTAGCCTTTGTGACCCCGTTTTCTCGGGACCCAGCGCAATAGCCAGAGGATTAGCAACTGTTTGCTGAAGTGAAAAGCCCAGGCCAACTATAAATAAGCCGGACAACATTAACGCAAAAGACCCTGTATTAGCGGCAGGATAGAATAAAATAGTGCCCAGCGCAGATACTACAAGCCCCAGCACCAGCGCGTTTTTATAGCCTATTTTATTAACCAGGTCTTTTCCGATTGCCAGGAAATAATCATGTAAATCACGGAGCCAACCGTATATGCCACGTAAAATGCAACTGCTACTAACTGACTCTGCCCCTGGCTTAGGTCAAAGGCTTCTTTAAATACAGGAATTAAGATATCGTTACTGGCTGCCACAAACCCCAGAAGAAAAAAAACAGTAACAAGAGATATAAACTGACCCCATTGGGTTGAGCTTTTATTCATATAGCAAAATTGATTTTTCAGTTTTTATTTAATGGGTAAATATAAAATAAACCATTCACATTAGCGGTGATTTTTATCAGGTTAAATATGTTTGCATAAAATGATGTTAGTTCATATTTTCTTCCTACATTATTAGTTGAAACGTAAGATGTAATATATGGAAATTGTGCACGTATCGGCGGAGTGTTATCCTATGGCAAAGGCAGGTGGGCTTGGTGACGTGGTGGGAGCGCTCCCCAAATACCAAAACGAGTTGGGCCATGTGGCAAAAGTGGTGATGCCTATGTATCGTACCAAGTTCCTGTATGATAATGAATGGGACCTGGTACATGAGGGCGGCCAGGTATTGGGCAACCATTGGTTTAAGTATAGTGTAATCAAAGAAAAAAACAGGTAAGCTGGGGTTTGACCTTTACCTGGTAGATATTAACGGGGTGCTCGATCGTGAGAAGATTTATGGTTATGACGATGATGCCGAAAGATTTATTTCTTTTCAGCTGGCGGTTTGTGATTGGCTGAGCCGCTGGCAGGATAAACCTGATATCATACATTGCCACGATCACCAGGCTGGCTTTATTCCTTTCTTTTGCAAGTATGTGCATGCATTCAGGTACCATTTGTCGGAAATACCTACCATTTTCACCATACATAACGGGCAGTACCAGGGGCAGTTCAGCTGGGATAAATACTACATGATCCCCGCTTATGATACGGTAAACTGGGGTTATCTCGACTGGAACAACCTGATCAATCCAATGGCGTCTGCAGTAAAATGTGCCTGGAAAGTGACTACAGTGAGTCCGAATTATATGGAAGAGCTGCGCCAGTCTGCAGCCGGGCTGGAGGCCTTGTTTGAATATGAAAAGGGTAAATGCAGCGGTATCATAAATGGTATCGACACGGAAGTGTGGAACCCGGCTACGGACGCCTTTTTGCTGCAGGGCTACGACGCCACCACGGTAAGCGAAGGAAAGGCCAAGCATAAGGCTGAGCTGACCAAACAGTTCGGCCTCGATCCTAAAAAGCCTTTGATCAGTTTTATAGGCAGGCTGGTAGATGAAAAGGCTGCCGATCTGCTGCCTGAAGGCATCAGCCAGTCGATTTACCAGTACGGTGGTAAAGCATCCTTCCTGGTGCTGGGATCGGGCAATCCTTATGTGGAGGCGGCTTTAGTAGAGATGAATAAAACATTGAAAGGTTATGTAAATACTTATATAGGATATAGCGAATCGTTGAGCCACCTTATTTATGCGGGTTCCGACTTTTTATTGATGCCCAGCAGGGTGGAGCCCTGCGGCCTGAACCAGTTATATGCATTGCGCTATGGTACCGTACCTATTGTGCGTAACGTGGGCGGATTAAAGGATACCGTGATAGACTATGGGGCTCCGGGAGGTTTTGGTATAACTATGGAGCAGTCGAGCGTAGGCGACATTGCTTATTCGGTAGGACGGGCTATAGACCTATTTGAAAATAAGCCGGGCCAGTTTAAAGAGATCAGGCAAAAGATGATGGGTATTAATCATAGCTGGACCTCGTCGGCACAAAAGTACCTCGAACTATACGAGTCAGTATTATAATATATAGTGGCGTTATACAACTTAAAAGAACAAACTTTAAAAAAATAAACTCATGAGTATCTCGCAGGAAGTTATCGCAATGATTTTAGGTGGAGGTGCCGGAAGCCGACTTGCTCCATTAACAAGCAGCAGGTCGAAACCTGCAGTACCTATAGCTGGTAAATACAGGCTGGTGGACATTCCCATCTCTAACTGTATTAATTCTGACATTAACCGCATGTTTGTATTGACGCAATACAACTCGGCTTCGTTAAACAGGCATATCAAGAACACCTATCGCTTCAGTGCTTTCAGCACTGCATTTGTAGATATACTTGCTGCAGAACAAACACCCGATAACCCGGCCTGGTACCAGGGTACCGCTGATGCGGTAAGGCAATGTTTACGGCACCTGTCTGCTTTTCCCAGCGAGTATGTGCTGATCCTTTCGGGCGACCAGCTATACCAGATGGATTTTAATAAAATGATCGAGAACCATAAAGCTACCGGAGCTGATATTTCGATTGCCACCATACCTGTTGGTGATCGTGAAGCGCCTGAGTTCGGTATCCTGAAAGTAAATGAAGAAAGCCTGATCAGCTCATTTATTGAAAAGCCCTCAAAAGATATACTGGGAGAATGGGTAAGCGATACAGGCCCCGCCATGCAGGCAAAAGGCCGTAATTACCTGGCTTCTATGGGTATTTATGTTTTTAACAGGCAGCTGCTTTTAGACCTGCTGTTAAAAATTCATCCCGATACTACCGATTTTGGAAAAGAAATTATTCCTTCTTCCATCAGTGAATATAAAGTGGCCAGCTACCAGTACGAGGGCTACTGGACCGATATCGGAACTATTTACTCCTTTTTTGAAGCGAACCTCGAACTAACGGCAGATATACCCGAGTTTAACCTTTTCGATAATACAAAGTCTATTTATACCCGGCCTCGTATGCTGCCACCGGCCAAAATAAGCGGCACTACCCTTGAAAAAACGGTGATAGCAGACGGTTGTATCATTAATGCTTCAAGAATAGAGCACAGTGTAATCGGCATCAGGTCGCGTATCGGCTACGGCTCAACAGTAGTAAGCTGTTATATAATGGGTAGCGACTATTATGAAACGATTGACGATATCAACAACGACCAGAATAAAGGATTACCGCCCATAGGTATCGGCAAGCGCTGTTACCTGCGTAATTGCATTATCGATAAAAACTGCCGCATAGGTGATGATGTACGTTTAAACGGCGGCGCGCACCTGGCTAATACCGAAACAGAATTATATACCGTTAAGGATGGTATTATCGTAACCAAAAAGGTGCGGTATTCCCCAATGGTTATGTAATATAAAATAGTAAACCCCGCTAAACGGGGTTTTTTTATTAGTGTTTTTAATGTGTACTAAATACATAATGCTATATATTTGCATTATAAAACGATTGCAATGTCTTCAACACAAGAATTGATTCCCACGCAGAAGCCTGGTTTGTCCCTGGCCCGCATCATTAATATGAGCATGGGCTTTTAGGTATACAAATGGCTTTTGGTTTGCAGAATGGCAATGCCAGCCGCATACTCGCCAACTTTGGCGCCGATGTGCACCAGCTATCCTGGTTCTGGCTGGTAGCGCCTGTAACCGGGTTAATAGTGCAGCCCATTATTGGCCATATGGGCGATAACACCTGGGGAGCGATGGGGAGGCGCAAACCTTATTTTTTAGTTGGCGCTATTCTTTGTGCATTAGGCCTGGTGTTTTTACCCAACTCCGCCAGCGTGACGCATTTTTTTGCAGCCAATGTATTGTTGCTGGCTGTTGCATTTCTTACATTAATGGACGCATCGGTGAATATATCTATGGAGCCGTTCCGGGCGCTGGTAGGAGATATGCTGCCCAAAGAGCAGGGCACCGTAGGGTTTAGCGTACAAACCATATTGATAGGTATCGGAGCTGTAATAGGCTCTTCATTGCCGTCTATACTAACCTACATGGGCGTGTCAAACACTGCTGATGCAGGCTTTGTGCCACTGAATGTTATTTACTCATTTTACATAGGGGCTGCTATATTGCTGGCTACAATTCTATATACCATTGCTACCACCAAAGAATATACCCCGGCTGAGCTGGCCGCCTTTTCGGGTGAAGATCATAACGCGGAAACCAAAGCAAGCTTCTCCGATATGTTCAAGGATTTTGCGAACATACCTGCTAATATGAAAAAGCTGGGCGTGGTGCAGTTTTTTTCCTGGTTTGCCCTGTTCTCTATGTGGGTATTTACAACCAGCGCCATTGCCACCCATCATTTTGGCCTGCAGCCGGATGATACGCATTCGGCAGCCTTCAATAAGGCAGGCGACTTTGTGGGCTCATTATTCGGGTGGTATAATTTCTTTGCTATTCCTTTTGCTTTTGTATTGATACCGTTAGCGGCTAAGATCGGAAAAAAGCAAACCCATGCACTGGCCCTGGCCAGCGGCGGTTTAGGACTGATCTCGCTCTTCTTTATTAAAGATACCAGCTTTTTATGGATCAGCATGCTGGGCATTGGTTTTGCCTGGGCCAGCATACTCGCCATGCCTATGCAATGTTAATCGAAAGCATTCCCCAGCGCAAGATGGGTATTTACATGGGCATTTTTAATTTCTTTATTGTGATACCCCAGATCATTAACGGGTTGATCGGCGGCCCCATTGTAAGCCAACTTTTTCATAGCCATGCCATATACTACCTGGTGGTAGCCGGTGTGCTGATGCTGGCAGGGGCGGCATATGTATTGTTTATAAAATTGGCAGATAAATAAGTTTTAACTAAAAAAACGGATGATGAAAAGATTGGTTTTGGTAGCAGTGCTGTTGAGTGCAATGATTGCGGCGCAGGCGCAGCAGGTAGCCGCTTATCCTATCCATTGGTGGACGGGTATGAAATGGAACCAGCTACAGGTAATGGTAATGGTAAGGGGCAACAAAGTTGCGGCCACAGTACCTATGATTAAAATGAAACCGGAGGGTATGGAACTGGCGCCGGGTGTGCATCTGAAACAGATAAAAAGAGTAAATAACCCCAACTATATTTTCTTTGATATTGAAATAGCTGCGCATGCGCAGCCGGGCTGGATTACCTTGCCTTTTATAGGTAAAAAGGACTAAGGTATGAGCTGAAAGCGCGCCGCGCGGGTAATGGAACGGCCTATGCCAAAGGGGTGACCTCTGAAGACCTGATGTACCTTATTATGCCGGATCGTTTTAGCAATGGCGATGAAAGCAACGACAGGGTAAAAGGAATGCGGGATCAAAGCCTGAGACGGGATACGGTGTTTAATCGTCATGGCGGCGATTTGAAGGAGTGCAAAATCACCTGGATTACCTGCACGACCTGGGCGTAACAGCCATCTGGCTGAACCCGGTTATTGAAAATGATATGCCCGAGCGCACCGAACATGGTTATGCTTTTACCGATCATTATAAAATAGAAAGAAGGATAGGGGAGAGCAGGCTTATCACGAACTGGTGAACGCAGCGCATGCAAAAGGGATGAAAATTATACAGGATGCGGTGTATAACCATGTAGGTACAGAGCATTTCTTATTCAAAGATCAGCCGGATAGCAGCTGGTTCCATCGCTGGCCCCAATTTACCCAAACCAGCTATAAAGACCAGGTGGTGTTTGATCCTTATGCCTCGGCTGCTGATAAAAATTAATGTCTGACGGCTGGTTTGTACCGTCGATGCCCGATTGGGATCAGAGCAATGAAATGGTGCAGCAGTTCTTAATACAACATGCCATTTGGACCGTGGAGGAGTTTGGTATTGATGGCTGGCGGATTGATACCTATGCTTACAATGATCTGCCTTTTATGAACCGCTGCAACCAGGCTTTGTATAATGATTTTCCAAAGCTGAGCATATTTGGCGAAACATGGGTACATGGGGTGCCTAATCAAAGTTACTTCTGCGAGAATAACTATAATGTTCCTTTTAAAAGTAACTTACAGGCCACCACCGATTTCCAGACCTTATTCTATGGCATTCAACCGGCGCTAACACAGCCCTTTGGCTGGACGGAGGGCGTAAATAAATTATACACCACGTTGTCGCAGGATTTTTTATATAAAGACCCGATGCGCCAAGTAATATTTTTAGACAATCATGATATTGCGAGGTTTTACAGCGTGGTAAATGAGGATACGGCTAAGTATAAAGCTGCTTTCGCCTGGCTGCTTACCGGCAGGGGTATCCCGCAAATGTATTATGGTAACGAGATACTGATGGCAGGCACTACCTCGCCCAATGATGGTTATGTACGGCTCGACTTTCCCGGGGCTGGAAAGATGATAAGACCAATAAGTTTACAGCGGCCGGCAGAACGGCCAAAGAAAACCAGGTGTTTGATTATATCAGGAAGCTGGCGCAATTCAGGAAAAGCTCATCGGCCATTAAAACAGGGAAGCTGATGCAGTTTGTACCTTACGATGGCGTATATGTTTATTTCAGGTATGATGCACAGCAAACGGTGATGTGTATTATGAATACCAATGAAAAGCCCTTTACCCTTTCGTTGAACAGGTTTGCTGAAATGCTGGATGGCTTTACAAAAGCGAATGATGTGGTAACAGGTACAACGCATCCGCTAAAGGATTCTATTGCTCTTCGGCCCATGTGTAACCTGGTATTGGAGCTGCAACCTTAGTCTATAGTTTTGATTAACATTTTCAATGAGGAAAGAAGGTTTGACAAGTATACCGAAAAGCAAAAAGATTGGGACTCGGATTACTGGAGCATTAGGGTTATTTATATAATTGAGAATATTTAATTTTCCCATTAAATCACGAATAGCAGATGACGCCGGCAGCTCACATCCTTGGTATAGAGTGGACAATGGGAATCTTAATTCCGATAATTATAGGAATAATATAATAGAAATATAGTAGCTGCTTATTTTAACGACTATTGGTATGGCTAAGCTTGTAGAGCAGGAATCGGTAAATTGGTACTATGACAAGTTGTATGAATAATAAAATAATCATTCCTTTAAGCAAAAGAAAAGCATTAGTTGCTTGGGGCGGCTCAACTGTATTCGTAGTTGTAGGCTACCTGATATTTATTCACCCTGAAAACTTCATGTCCATTATTGTGAGAAATATTGCGATAGTCAAATCTGTAGGAGCAATGTCAATGATTTTTTTGGTTGTTGTTTTATTGCTATACTTTTAAAATTATTGGATAGTAAACCAGGTTTAACTATCGATGATACTGGAATTACATTCAATACAAGCGCTCTGGGGCGTGGGCACGGTGGAATGGAATGATATTATCAGGGTTACAGAAAAGCAGGTGGTATCGACCAGGTTGCTGATTTTAAACATCAGGAATCCGCTAAAATACATAAACGAGAGGAAGAATTTTTTATCAAAACAGGCGTTCAAATTGAATTATAAAACCTACGGTTCTCCTGTTGTAATATTTCGGGTTCCCTGCAACTGAATTTCGATAGCCTAAAAAAACTGATAGAAAAAGAACTTAGAAAGCGACAAAATGACTCTTTGGCCTAATGAAGGTTGGCTCTTGCCGGCGTCTAAAAGAACTTTAAAACTTTCGAGATAACAGCTGAAAAATGAAGAATATGTCTGCCTTCCTTTGAAGAAAATAAAACAACCGCCTTGTGTTTCAGAACATTGGTGCCAGGAAAATGTTAGTCGTTCCTAACGAGATCGGGGACAAGTGAAAAAGATAATATTCGATATAATTAGCACAAAGCGCAACCAAACCTTGATTGCGCTTTATAACTTATCTGTCAACTAGAAGATCTTAGTCAATTCCCACGGGTACCGTCTGCACCATCTTTTTAGCTACAGGCTTTTCGCGGTATATAGCAGGCGACCATTTGGGCATTTTTTCCATCTGCTCTACCAAAACTGCATTGAAATAAGGGTCTACACCTTTTAATACTTTAAAATTAACAGGCGTTCCATCCTTGTCTACAATAAATTCTACCTGGGCATATACCCGGCTTACACTATCAGGAAATGCCTTCACCATATCTTTTCCCACCTGTTTCAGAAAACCGGCATAGGCTTCGCCGCCACCCGGGAACTCAGGCCATTTGGCTACGGCGTCTGCTACAAAATCTATATTACGCACTAAAGGCTTGTGATTGCTTACAGGACGAACCTTTGGTTGAAATTTGGGTACTTTGGGCAACGCATTGCTTACCACATATTGCCCGTCATCTTTGATCATCACAACAGGGATCTGCTTGTATTGCTCAAAATAATCGTAGGCGTCTTCCATAACATCCGAAAAATCTTTAAGCTGCTTATTGTCTTTGGTTAGCTTAGCCAGGTATTCGTAGCTTTTCTTAACATCATACTTAATAGGAAAATATGCACCGGTATAAAGTCAAGCCCCACCGATTTGCTGCTGGCCGTTAATACATACAGCTCATCAATCTGGTCGTCTTTAATGGGGATACAGCCCACTGTAGCGCAGCCTCCGTGAATATAAATATCACCACCCGGCTTTACCGGATCGCTTAACACCCGGTCTGAGGCATTGGGGTAGTTAAGTCCCAGCGATAAATAATAAGCGCTGTTGGGATTGAATTCGTTAATATGGTAAAAGCCTTCAGGCACCTGGTAGTCTCCCTCAAATCTTTTGGGGCCCAGCGTACCCACCAGGGCACAAACTTTATAAATCTTTAACAATTTGTAGGGCTCGGTAACTGTATTTTTTACCCATACTTCCAGCTGGCTGTCGTATTTGAACGAGCGGATATACATATACCGCGCCGGCCATTTCAGGTTCTTCGCTTCAAATAATGCCTTCAGGTTAGCTTCTTTACGCGCAAAAGATTCCCTGGGGCGTTGAAACCCCATTTGGTAGGAAACAAAAGATGTGGTGGCTGCGTTACTGAAGGAAGATGTTTGTGCTTGTACCTGTAAACTGCCTGAAAAAACAAGAATAATCCAAAAATATTTTTCATCATCTGAGATAAATTGCCCGTTTAAAAGATAAAACAGGAAGGTTCAAAATTGCTAGCAAGGTAGATTTGTTTAATGGCCCCGGAGCTGAAATGTTGAAAATCAATGATTAACTGATTTTCAGGCCGGCTTCATGCAATTTTGAGACAACCTGATCCACTAGCTGCAAATTTAACAGTTACGCTGCAAAATATGCATAAGTAAATGTTATAAATGGCTGCCGGGCAAACCCGGCACATACCTATCTTTGCGGCATGCAAAAATAGGAATTTTGGGTGGCGGACAATTAGGAAGGATGCTTTTACAGGCCGCAGCTAATTACCCGGTAACTACTTACGTGCTGGAAAATGACGCACACAGCCCCGCAGCCCACCTTTGTCATTATTTTACAAAGGGCGATATTAAGAACTTTGATGATGTATATAATTTCGGGAAAGACCTCGATGCCCTGACCATCGAAATCGAGAATGTAAATATTGAAGCGTTGGAGAAGCTGGAACAGGAGGGGAAGACCATTTTTCCGAAGCCGGCTGTGCTGAAAATTATTTGCAATAAAGCTACCCAGAAGAATTACTATACCGAACATAAAATTCCAACCTCACCCTATGTATTAACCCATAATATTGACGACCTGGCCCGGCACACCGCTTTTTTACCCGCGGTGCACAAATTAGCTGAGGGCGGATATGACGGAAAAGGCGTTCAGGTGCTTAATGAAGAAAGCGATATCACCAAAGGGTTTGATACGCTCAGTGTTTTAGAGAAAAAGTGGATATTGCTAAAGAGATCGCCATGATGATTGCGGTAAGCATGGACGGTAAAATGGCTTTGTACCCGGCCGTGGAAATGGTGTTTGATACCAGCCTGAACCTGCTGGCTTTCCAGCTATGCCCGGCCGAAATTTCGAAGGAAGTATATTATAAAGCCGAAGCGATTGCGTTGGCATCAGTGAAAAACCTCAACTCACCAGGCATTTTCGCAGTAGAAATGTTTGTAACGCCCGAAGGCGACGTTTTGGTAAATGAAATGGCCCCACGCGTACATAATAGCGGGCATCATACCATTGAAGCGCATTACAGTTCCCAGTTCGATATGCTGTGGCGGGTGATGCTGCAATACCCTTTAGGCAATACCGATGCTATACAATCTTCCTTAATGCAAAATATCATCGGGGCTGAAGGATATAGCGGTACCGCGCATTACGAGGGGCTTACAGAAATGCTGAAAATTGAAAATGCATTTTTTCATATCTATGGTAAGGCGGAAACCAAACCCGGCCGTAAGATGGGACATGTAACCATTATGAGCAATGAGAAGGCGGACCTGCTGCATAAAGCAAATAAGATCAAGCATAATTTATCGGTGATCAGTAAGTAGGAGAATATAATAGTGAATAGGGAATAGCGAGTAGGGAATATAATAGTGAATAGGGAGTAGAGAATAGGGAGTAAAGAATAGGGAATAGGAAGATGTGTCATTAAATTTTTATATACGGCTGTATGAAGTGGCTGAATGAAATTGTTTTGGAAACCGATCTTGTTAAGCTGATCCCTTTAAGGCCGGAGCACCGGAACGAACTGGTTGCTGCGGCTGCCGATGGAAATCTCTGGGAGTTGTGGTTTACAAGTGTTCCGTCTGAAGCAACTATCGATGCTTATTTAAGCAAAGCTTTTGCTGATTTTGAAAACGATACCGCGTTGCCTTTTGCCGTTGTAGATAAAAGGGAGAATAAAATTATTGGCACCACCAGGTTTGCGAATGTAGTAAGTGAGCATAGAAGGGTGGAAATTGGGTATACCTGGTATGCAAAATCTTACCAGAAAACCTATGTAAACTCAGAATGCAAATTCCTGTTATTGCAATATGCATTTGAAGAGCTGAAAGCGATAGCTGTTGAGTTCAGAACCAACTGGTACAATTTTCCCTCAAGAAATGCTATTGCCCGCCTGGGCGCCAAACAGGACGGGGTTTTAAGGAACCACCAGATCATGGCTAATGGTTCGTACAGGGATACTGTAGTATTTTCTATAATAGAAAGCGAGTGGAAGGCCTGCAAAACTGCATTGTTATACAAAATAGAGCAGATACATCAGCCGAAATAGTATACGAACTTTTGGCTTTTGATACCGCAGTCAACCGCTTTTTTAGGAATGTGATTACCCCTTTTTGCACCGCTGCAGCATGTACTGCTTCCCTGCATAACTTATTTTTTGCGGATGAGTGTTTCCGTAGCGTGGCATCTTTTTCCGGTTGGTGAAAGCGGTAGGCGGCAGCCCGCCCGGCCATAAATTAGGCCAGACCTCTGTAACAGGAACGTGTAAATGCCAAAATAGTATGGATAAAGGCAGAAGTATAATGAGGACCTCTCCTTAAAAAAGGGCGTTTTATGCAGGGATTTTTATTTTTTAGCGTCTTATGTTGATTACGTACTTAATTTTAAGGTATAACGATATTTGATGATCCCAAAATATGTACACCAAACTATAATCAGTGCAACGATCGCCTGTCTTTTTGCTGCATGTGGTTCTAAAAAGCAGGAGGCAAAATCAAAGCCCTCGCAACAACGCAATGCCCCTAAACTTGAAGGATATATTGTGTCGGCCGAGTCTTTTCGGATGTGATAGAAGTACCGGGTTCTATTGTTGCCAACGAGGTTACTGAAATACGCCCCGAAGTATCGGGCCGCATTGTGCAATTAAATATTGCAGAAGGTAAGGCTGTTGGAAAAGGAGCGCTGCTGGCTAAAATATATGACGGCGACCTGCAGGCACAGCTGAAAAAACTGCAGTCGCAACTGGCCATTGCACAAACCAATGAAAGCAGGGCCTCCCGCCTGCTGGAAATTCAGGGCATCAGTCGCAACGACTATGATATTACCCTGCTCAATCTCAATAATATCCGCGCCGATATAGACGTTATTAAAACACAAATTTACCGTACCGAAATAAGAGCGCCCTTTAATGGTAAGCTGGGGCTGAGAAATATAAGCCCGGGGGCTTATGTCACACCTGCGGATGTCATTGCTACTATTAACCAGGTGAGCGATCTGAAGCTTGATTTTTCGGTACCTGAAAAATATATCGGGAGTATTGAAAACGGGCAGCTTGTAGACTTTACCGTACAGGGCAGTGACAAGGTGTTTACAGCCAGGGTATATGCTACCGAGTCGAATGTAGGCGTTACCAACCGCAGTTTGTTGGTAAGGGCCCGGGTAAACGGGGCTACAGGCGTGTTGGTGCCCGGCGCATTTGCAAAAGTGAAACTGGGCTTTGCGCCTAATAACAATGCCCTGTTTGTTCCCTCCCAATCTGTTGTGCCTACGATCAAAGGCAAGCAGGTAATCCTTTATCGTGGAGGTAAAGCTGTGTTTAGCGATGTGGAGATCGGCGCCAGGGATTCGGCGAGTGGAAGTGACCCGCGGATTAAAAGTAGGGGATACCATTTTAACAACGGGCATTATGACCACCAAGCCGGATGCCAAGGTTGAGATTGGGAAGATTGTGAAGTAATGATGGGGAGTAGGGAGTAGGGGATATCTAGCATACAACATCTAACATCTAAAGTACAACGTCAATCAGTGAATATTTCTGAATTAAGTTTAAGAAGGCCGGTGCTGGCAATAGTGATGAATGTGGTCATTATTGTGTTTGGCGTTATAGCCTTTAAATTTCTGGGTGTAAGAGATTACCCTGCCATTGATCCCCCAATATAGGTGTACGTACTACCTATGCCGGGGCAAATGCAGATATTATTGAATCACAAATTACGGAACCGCTGGAGGATGCCATTAACGGTATTCCTGGGATCCGCAATATCACATCCAGCAGTAGTAACGGGAGCAGCAGTATTAATGTTGAATTTGATGTGGGTGTGGACCTGGAGGCTGCTGCCAATGATGTAAGGGATAAAGTAGCCGCTGCCCAAAGACAATTGCCTCCCGACCTAGAAGCGCCGTCTTCGGTAAGCAAGGCAGATGCCAGTGCAGAGCCGATACTTTCCATGACGGTGCAAAGCGATACCAAGAATCCGCTGGAGCTGACGGAATATGCTACCAATGTATTAGTAGACCGTTTACAAACCATACCTGGTGTAAGTAGCATTGATACCTGGGGGAAAAAGATTTGCCATGCGCCTGTGGCTCGACCCTAATAAAATGGCCGCCTTCGATCTTACACCGGAAGAAATACAGTTGGCTTTACAAAGAGAGAATATAGAGCTTCCTTCGGGCAAGCTTACGGGTGATAATACCGAATTAACCATCCGTACTTTTGGTCGCCTGGATACCGAGGAAGAGTTCGCCAATATCGTTGTAAAAAATGTAAACGGGAGCGATATACGTGTAAGAGATGTAGCCAACGTGGTATTAGGGCCTGAAAACGAAGAAAGCGCTTTAAAGGAAAGCGCTGTGCCCATGGTGGCGCTGGCGGTGGTTCCCCAGCCCGGCGCTAACTATGTTTCTATTTCCGACGAGTTCTACAAACGTATTGAAGATATTAAAAAGGAGGTTCCGGCCGATATTAAACTTAATATAGCACTCGACCAGACAGAGTATATTAAAAAATCGATACTGGAAGTAGAAGAAACCCTGGTCATCGCCATAGGACTGGTGGTATTAATCGTATACCTGTTTTTCAGAGACTGGCTGTTATCTATTCGCCCGTTGATTGATATACCGGTATCATTGATCGGCGCCTTCTTTATTATGTACATTATGGGCTATACCATTAATGTATTAACGCTTTTAGCCATCGTTTTGGCAACGGGGCTGGTGGTAGATGATGGTATTGTTGTTACAGAAAACATTTTTAAGAAGCTGGAGCAGGGGATGAGTAAGCGCAAGGCTGCGCTTGAGGGTTCCAAGGAAATTTACTTTGCGGTAATTGCCACATCAATTACGCTGGCAGTAGTGTTTTTACCCATCGTATTCCTGGAAGGCTTTGTTGGTCGTCTTTTCCGGGAATTTGGTATCGTGGTAGCAGGCGCTGTATTAATATCGGCCTTTGTATCGCTGACGCTCACACCGGTATTGAATGTGTTTATTTCCAAAAAGATGTACACAAGCATTCCTGGTTTTACAGGAAAACAGAACCGTTTTTTACGGGAATGGAAAGCGTGTATGAGCGTACGCTGAAAGCATTCATGAAGCTGCGCTGGATTGCCTGGATCGTTATTGCCGCCTGTTTTGTTATCATATATTTCCTGTTTACCAATATCCAGTCGGAGCTGGCGCCCATGGAAGATAAAAGCCAGTTCAGGCTGAGTTTAACCGCACCTGAAGGTACCTCGTTTCTGGCGATGGATAATTATGTAAACAAGGTTTCACAATTTTTGATAGATTCTGTACCTGAGCACGAAATTGTACTTTCAATAACCGGCTCAAGAATGAGCGGTGCGGCCAACAATGGTATGATCCGGGTGCGGCTGGTGAAACCCGGCGACAGGGAGCGGTCTCAAAAGGAGATCGTGGAATACGTAAACAGGCATGTTTCCAAATACACCGAAGCCAGGGCTTTTGCCAACCAGGATCAAACCATCCAGGTAAACCGCCGGGGAGGACAGGCTGTGCAGTTTGTGCTGCAGAATAACGATTTTGATAAGCTTTCGGAAGTGCTGCCCAGGTTCTTAGATGAGGCTTCAAAAGTGATATATTAACACAGGTTGATGCAGATCTGAAGTTTAACAAACCTGAGTTAAGAATACATGTAGACAGGCTAAAAGCTGCCCAGCTGGGCGTATCTATAGCCGACGTTTCGCAGGCGCTGCAAACAGCCTACAGTAACCAGCGCCTGGGGTATTTTACCCGTAGCGGTAAGCAATACCAGGTAATGGCCCAGGTAGACCGCATCAATAGAGACGATCCCAATGACCTGAAAAAGATATTTGTACGCAATAACGCCGGGCAATTGATCAGTCTCGACAATATCACCAACTCGGTTGAATCTACCACACCGCCTACTATTTACCGTTTCAACCGTTATAAATCGGCAACCGTATCAGCCAACCTGGCCGAAGGGTATACCGTTGGAGACGGTGTTAAAGAAATGGAACGCATTGCCAATAAAATGTTAGATGATACTTTTACTACCTCGTTAACGGGTTCGGCGCGCGATTTCGCCGAAAGCAGTGGCAATACCATGTTTGCATTATTGCTGGCTATAGGATTGATTTACCTCATCCTGGCCGCGCAGTTTGAGAGCTTTATAGATCCCTTTATTATTATCCTTACAGTGCCGATGGCATTTGCCGGGGCCTTTATTTCGCTGTGGCTGTTTAATCAAACCTTTAATATCTTTTCACAGATCGGTATGATCATGCTGATAGGGCTGGTAACCAAAAACGGTATATTGATTGTTGAGTTTGCCAACCAGAGCCGCGAAAAGGGAATGGGCAAAAGGAAGCCGTGGTATACGCGGCAGGGCAACGTCTTCGCCCGATTTTAATGACGAGCCTGGCAATGGCGCTGGGCGCACTGCCCATTGCTATGTCGCTTGGAGCCGCGGCTACCAGTCGTATTCCACTCGGTATTGTAATTGTGGGAGGCATTATATTTTCCTGGTATTAACACTGTATGTATTGCCGGCAATTTACAGCTATATGGCATCGGGCAAAGAAGTAAAAACCTTCGAAGAAGTGCTGGCTGATGAAGAAAAAAAAGCTGGCTGAATCAAATGTTGGGGTGGAGCATGACAAAAACATTAAAATGAGACGACTGTATATACATCGGTTTTTTATTGCAGGTATTGCACTTCTGGGTTTATGCCGGGATGCAGCAGCGCAGCGCATTTTGACCTTGAGGAAGCCATAGCTACTGCATTACAGAATAATTACGATATACAGATCGCTAAAAATGATTCGCTGGTAGCGGCCATAGACTACAGCTACCGTAACGCGGTGTTTTTACCGGTGATCAATGCAGATGCGGCACGTACCTTTACTAATAACAATCAGCGCCAGACGCTGGCAGACGGCACAGAGAGAAAGTCGAACGGCATCCGCTCCAATAACCTGCAGGCAAGCGTGGGGTTAGATTGGGTATTGTTTGATGGCTTCCGCATGTTTGCAACCCGGGAAAAGGCTGCTGCATTGGTTGAGGCCGGATCGTACACCGCAAAAGCCCAGGTAATTAATACCATAGCGCAGGTAGTAAGCACTTATTATAATATCGCGCGCCAGCAGCAGATGAT
Source organism: Paraniabella defluvii (assembly GCA_019316985.1). Lineage (GTDB taxonomy): Bacteria > Bacteroidota > Bacteroidia > Chitinophagales > Chitinophagaceae > Niabella > Niabella defluvii. The sequence goes on along the minus strand of CP079215.1, from coordinate 5,917,009 downwards.
CAAAGCAACGGATGTGCAGATCAGGTTAAATAATGATCGCTCGCGACTGGCCCAGTATAAACTGGAAATAGGGAGCGGTGCTAAACCGGATGTCCTGCAAAGCAAGGTAGACCTGAATGAGCAAAAAGCACTCCGGATGCAGCAGGAAACTTCGGTTGCCCAGCTGAAACAGCAGCTGATACAGGTAATGAACAGTAATATTAAAGAGCATGAGTTTGCTATTCCCGATACCATTCCTTTAAATGAATCGATCGCCTTGGGGATATCCAGGAAGGACTGGAAAAAACCAATCCCGATCTTTTACTGGCCCGTTCTAATATAAACGTTGCCAAATATACGCTAAAAGAAACCAGGGCTGGTTTATGGCCTACCATTGCATTTGGAACTGCTTATAATTACAGCCGCACCGTTAACAGGCGGGTACTGAACAATTTCTCTACTTTATTTAACCAGCTCAATGGTTACAATTACGGGTTTACGGCTTCGGTTCCTATCTTTAATCAATTCAGGGTACGCCGGCAGATAAAACAGGATCAGCTAAGTATCAACCTGCAGGAACTGAATTATGATAACCAGCGTTCGCTGATCCATCTTTCTGTGATCAATGCTTTCAAAGATTACCAGCAGCAGCAAAAATTTTTACACCTGGAGGAGGAAAGTATACAACTGGCGCAGGAGAACGTGAATATTGTGTTTGAAACCTATAAACTCGGGGCTGCAACCTTGGTGCAGCTAAGAGAAGCCCAGTTAAGCCTGGCCCAGGCCTATGACCGGCTGATAGCGGCGCGGTATAACCTTAAGATCGCCGAAACCGAACTGCTGAGATTAAAAGGAGATATTGTGAAGTAGTACTGCTGTATGAAAACAATACAGGCCATAGCGCCCGGGTAGCTGTTACCTGGTAATACCGGCTTTTGCGCTCTCCTGGGCGAACCGGTAACTTCCATCCTCCATTTTACCGAGCCCGGCGCTTCGATCAGAAAATATTATGCTGGTAAAAATCAAGGATCTTCTGTCTTAGAATATAATCATAACGGGCATTTACCAGGTTCCGGTTGGCCCGGTCGAGGTTATTTTTTGCGGTTAAATAATCAATAGAGTTGCCCACCCCTTCAGTAAACCGTGCTTCCGCCGCTTCAAAGGATTCTTTATAAGCTGCCACCTGTTGCAAAAGGGTTTGATACTTTTCTGTTGCGGTCCGCATATTTAACGTAGCAACGTCAATATCCTGTTGCAATTGTCTTTTGGTATCAGCCGCTATGGTAGCATTGCGCTTCACTTCCAGTTGCGCCTGTTTTATTCTGGTGCGTTGCTGTAGTGCATTAAAAACAGGGATGCTTAAAGTGAGATTGAGTGAAGAGTTCAGGTTGTTGTTAAGCTGCGTGCCGTAGGGGATAGGGCTACTTAAGTAATTGTCTTGCTTAGTGAATAGGGAGTATTGTTGTTCGTTGATAATTACATAGTCTTCCGTTTGCCTGAAGCTGGTATTCTGTAATTGGTTTGCTGCGCAACGCTGGAGTATTGGGTGTAGGCATTGCCGCCCAGGCTTAATGTGGGCCAAAGCCCGCCCCTGGCCACTTTAAGCGCCTTCTGGGCGCTAAAGGTGCGAAGGTCTACCGCTTTAACCAAGGCCAGTTGCTCCAGGGCTGTTTGGTAGATACCGGCCGCATTGCGGGGTGTAGTTGCCGGCAAATCGTTTTTTAATTCTTCAAAAACAATAGCGGAATCATAGGGTATATTCATCAATCTGAAAAGACTTAAACGGGCATTGCCGAGGTTGTTTTTGTTGTCGGCAATGGTGAGCTGGTCATTGGCCAGTTGTCCCCTGAGATCAGAAAGCTCTGATGGTTTTATTGCTCCTCTTTATTCAATACGCTGAGACGCTCTACCTGTTGAGCCGAAAGTTTAGCCTGGTCTTCCACCAGGTGAGCCTGTTCGCTAAGACTCAGTACCTGCAGATAGGCTAAGATAATATTAATAGCCAGGTTATCCTTCTCCTGCTGAAGTTCCATTTGTGAAGCTTTCCAGTTAAGGTCAGCCCGTTTTATATTGTTGATCTTCGATAAGCCGCTAAAAAGTACAATGCCGCTGCTCAAACTGAAATTGGACGAGTTAAAAGACTGTGTTACCGGTGAATTGGTAAAGGGTCGATGCTACGCCCCTGGTTAAAACCATGACCCGCATTTCCGTTCAGGTCTGGTAAAAGGCTGAGTTTTGATTGTTGATACGCTAACTGCTCTGATCTTTCTGAAATGCGCCTTTGCTCCACGTCGAAGTTTTCCCTGATGCCCGTATCGATACATTCTTCCAGGCTCATTTTTTTTTGAGCGCTGATCATTGAGCTTACGGCCATTAAAATAGATAATATAAATATCCTGGATTGTTCCATCATTTTAATAATACTGTTTAAGGCTCAGTTTTGAATACCGGAATTTTCAATCATCCCATCTAGTAAACTGATGATATGGTTGCCATAGGCGGCATTTTTCTCTGAGTGGGTAACCTGTATAATAGTGGTTCCTTCTTTGTTAAGCTGAGTAAAAGTTCCATAATCTCTTCACCCTGCCTGGAATTAAGGTTGCCGGTAGGTTCATCGGCCAGTAACAGTTTGGGCCGGGCGATCAAAGCACGGGCAATACCTACCAATGCTGCTGACCGCCCGACAATTGAGCCGGGAAAAGATCTTTCTTGGCTACAATATTAAAGCGGTCCAATATATCAGCTACCATTGCTTTGCGTTCGCTGCCTTTTACGTTCTGGTATAACAGAGGCGTTTCTATATTCTCATAAACGGTGAGCTCATCAATCAAATGATAAGCCTGGAATACAAACCCTATGTGCTGCTTGTATAGGTTGGTTCTTTGTTTTTCTTTAAGCTGTTGAACCGATTCGTCCAGAAAGCGGTATTCGCCTTCATTAAAGCCGTCCAGCATTCCTATAACATTCAAAAGGGTAGATTTGCCCGACCCCGAAGGGCCCATAATGGAAACAAACGCACCTTCCTGAATGGTGAGGTTGATATCTTTAAAAGAAAAACGCGCTGGTTACCGTTGTTGACCCACTTGTAAATTTTTTTCAGTTCTAACATTCGATTTGATTGTAATTTTAAAAATACCAGCTGATGCTGATCGATCTTTATTGAGGCATGTTTAATTCCTTATTTACCTCATTCAGTTCTCAAGCTCTTAACAGGATTGGCTATGGCCGCTTTGATGGATTGAAATGAAACCGTTACAATGGTTACTAATAACGCCAACAGTGCACTTAATACAAAAACGCTGAATCCTATACTAATGCGATAATCATAATTCAGTAGCCACTTATGTAAGAAATAAAAAGAAACCGGGGCAGCAATTAAACAGCTGATCAGTACTAATAGTAAAAAGTCCTTCGATAATAATATCCACACCTGGCGTACCGATGCTCCCAGAACTTTTCTGATGCCTATTTCCTTTCTTCGCTGCTCTGCAACATAAGCAGCCAGGCCAAATAAACCAAGGCAGGAAATGAAGACAGAGAGCGAGGCAAATAAGGCTGCCAACTTTCCCGTTAATTGTTCGAGGTTAAACTTTGTTGCATATTGCTGGTCGGAAAAAGCATACTCATACGGGTAAGCCGGGGCATACTTATTAAAAATTGAAGTTAGCTGTACAATAGAATGCTGCGTTTCTGTATTAGCAGATAACCGGTATAACAAATTTCCCTGGGGCGCTGCTACACAAAAAAACATCGTGGGGTCTGCTGTCTTAAATGGAGATACCATTAAGGCATCTTTTACTACCCCGGCAATGGTATAATTTTTTTCATGCCAGGTGATCTTTTGCCCTATAGGATTTTTTAATCGTAGCCGTTGAATTGCCGTTTCATTAAATATGACGCTTGTACTATCGTAAGCATTTGAAAAGTCTCTTCCTCAAACATCTTCATTCCAACCGTTTTAAAATAATCTTCTGATACCTGTATCGTGCCCATCTCAATCGTTTCGCCTGCATTTTTGCCAGGCCAGTAGTCAACATCAGAATGCCACCAAACATCGGTTGCCGGGCTGGTGGCAGTGGTAACCGAAGAAGCAATTCCTTTTGATATTAGCTCGTTCTTTAAAGCAGTAAAATTTTTTTGCAGATCATCGTTCATGTTAGTTGTCATCAACCTGTTTAAACTATAACCACTCGGCCGGTTTTTTGCATATTGAATCTGTTTATAAATGATAAGCGTACTAATGATCAGCGCTACAGAGCAGCTGAACTGTATAATAACCAGCAGTTTTCTTGAAAAAGAAGATTGGCCTGTGGGGAAAAACCCTTTAATACTTTGACCGGATTAAATGATGAAAGATGAAATGCAGGCCTGCCACCCGCAAGCAAAGTGATTAAGAACAGGCATCCTGTAACAGCCAGCCAAAAATAAAAACTGCCGGCCGGCACACTGATATGGCTTTGGGTAAAAGTGTTAAATAGGGGTAATAATAACAAGGTGAAAAGGAAGGCAAAAACAAAAGCGGCTGTTGTTAGTAAAAACGACTCTGTCAGGAATTGAATAATAAGGTGCTTTTTTTGTGAGCCGACAGCTTTTCTTACGCCTACTTCTTTTGCTCTTTTATCGGAACGTGCCGTTGTCAGGTTAACAAAATTGATGCCGGCTATGATCAAAACCAGCAAACCGATGATTGAAAACATTTTTACATAGCTCAGAAAACCTGCGGTGTCTTTACCGTTAATATAATTTGAATACAAATGCCATCGATCCATACGCTGCAGAATTACATAAGAATTCATCGCATTGATATTACCTTTTTCAGTGTGCTCTATATTCCTGATTTTGGGAGCAACCTGTTCATAAGAAACTCCCGGTTTTAGCTTTACAAATATTTGGAGATTATTATTGCTGAAACTACTTAAGCCATCTGTCTTTATTTGTGGGTTAGTAGCATATACGAAAGAGCTGGGTACTATATAATCAAAACTGAACGTAGCATTGGACGGCACATCTTTAATAATACCTGTTACTGTAAGATTGTGTGCATTGTCGAAACGGATGGTTTTATTGATTGCCGCATCTTCATTACCAAAAAGTGATTTTGCCAGTGATTGGGTCAATACTATGGAATAAGCATTTTTAAATGCAGCATCGGCATTGCCTTTTATGAACGGATGTTGCAGGATTTTAAAAATATCTGTGCCTGCAGTGGCGCCGTTTACAGATAATTTTTTTGCGCCAACCAGTAACACATGATTCCGTGTCCAATCGCTTTCAGCTACGTATTGTATTTCCGGGATTTGGGTACGTAATGCATCGGCTAACTTTAGCGATGTTGTAGGAAAAGTAAGCGTATCGCCATTGCTGTTAAAGTTTCTTTGCACGCGATAAACAGACTGATATTCCGGCAGGAACCTGTCAAAAGAATATTGATGGTGCACCCACAAACCTATTAACAGCGCCACACACATTCCTATAGAAAGCCCCGTTACATTAAGTATGCTATATCCTATAGAGTTAAGTATATTTCTCCAGGCTATTTTCACATAATTGCGGAACATATATTTAGTATTTAAGATTTTGTATTAGCGACATATAGCTTTATTCCGTTCTTAAACTTTTTACCGGGTTTGTTAAAGCCGTTTTTATAGTTTGCAAGCTGATGAGTGCGATAGTGACAAATGCCATGCTTGCCACGGCAATAATAAAAGGTGTTGATGTGAGGGGATCCGGTACGCGTAATCCTTCAGCCAGTTGCTCATTAGGAGATAAGCTACGGGGCAGGCAATCAGGCCACCAATCAATACGATCATCAGGAAATCCCTGATAAAGAGCAGCAAAATGCCGGTAACCGATGAGCCCAGCACCTTCCTGATCCCGATTTCTTTGGTGCGGCGCCGGATGCTTAAGGATATCAGACCTATTACGCCCAGTAGCACAATGATCAATGCCAGTATTGTAGCTACGTACGCGGCCCGCTTTAATTGTATTTCCGATTTATATAAATTGGCTAAGGTGTCGTCCATGAATTTATACTCAAAGGAGCGTTACCCAGCAATGTTGCCCACTTTTTCTGTAGTGCATCAATATCAGAAGACAGGTTCCCGGAGTAAGTTTAAACGACAGGTACCGGTATATTTGTGCAAACTGTACGTTGGCTATAATAACGGGTTGCACTTTTTGTTGCATCGAGCCAAAATGAAAGTCGCTGGTAATGCCGGTAATTTCAAAAATGGTGGGATCGCCTAAAAACCTTATTTGCTGGCCCAGGGCATCTTTCGACGCATTAAACCCCAGAGATTTAATAGCCGTTTCATTCATAATTATTTTACCCGAATCAAGCCTGTTGCCCTGAAAGCCGGTTCCGTCTGTTAAGGAAATCTGGTACAGGTTGATGAATTGCTCATCGGAGCTGAGGAACTGCATGGGTAAGGCTTTGGCTGTATCTGTACCCTGGCGGTAGATATATGCTTGCCCGACATTATTTCCGTCCGGAACCTCATACGACAGGGAGACGTCTTTGATACCGGGCAGCATTTTAAACTGGTTTCTTATTGCTATCACTTTATCAACGCCCTGCTGCGACCAGTCTCTTGGCACCTGTGCTGATATAATATAGTCTTTGTTATATCCCAGCTTTTTGCTCAGGAAGAAGTTAACCTGTTTGGAAATAACAATAGCTCCCACAAAAGCAACCGTTGCTGTAATAAACTGAAAAGCTACAAGTCCTTTACGTAACAGCACATTGTTTTTTACGGAGTCTGATTTTCCTTTAAGCGATTCAACCGATTTTAAGGATGCGAGTACAAAAGCGGGATAGAGACCGGCTCCCATACCTGCAAGAAAAATGAATAGCATGGGGTATACCATATAATAAACCGGGAAGTCGTTAAGGGAAGGAATGTTTTTACCAAGCAGGTTGCTAAAGAAGCCTTGTGTGAGCAGGTATACTGCAAACGCCGCCACTGTAGCCAGCAATACAATGATTACTGATTCGGTAAGAAACTGGATGACCAGTTGTTTTTTTATGCCGCCCAGCACTTTCCTGATGCCAATTTCCTTCATTCTTGCCGAAGAGCGGCTTACCGACATATTAATGAAGTTGATAACTGCCATCCCTAGAATAAATAATGCTACTGCTGACAGGGAATAGATCATTTTTCTTACCACTCCATTATTTTGATCAAGGTAATAGGTTCTCAGCGGTACAAGATAGGGGTAAGGTCTTCCTGGAACTTGGAGGGGCATCCCTTTTCATAATTTGAGCGATGGGCTGTTCCAGATCTTTTGCAGAGACGCCATGCTGCAGCTCAATATAATTAGCAATTGAAGGGTTTTGCCAGCTCATATCCCTGTTAAAAAATTCCAGGTTGTCGTTAGATATAAAAAAATCACTAGGGTAATCTTCTGAAAGTTGTGTCACGGAGTTTTTAGCATACTTGTTTAATACACCGGTAATTTGAAAGTCATGTTTTGCCCCGGAGAAGTTTTCAAGGGTTAGTGTTTGCCCGACAATATTTGTTTTGCCAAAGTATTTTTGAGCAGCATGCTCTGTTATAACAATAGTAAAAGGTTGCGTAAGCGCGGTCGATGCATCGCCATCTATCAGCCCGAAGCCATACATATTTAACAAAGTGCTGTCGCCGATCTGGATACTCTCCCTGAAGCTTTTGTCTTTTTATAAATGCTTGATGTAATACCATCAAACCGGTAATAGTTTTTTACAAGAGTGGGATAATCTTCTTTCAGGGTTTTTGCCAGCGGTCCGAGCGTTGCCATTTCGAAGCCTTCACCCGGGTTTTTCCATTTACTTTGAATAACATATTGTTGCGCTACATTTTTTAAATTTCTGTTTACCTGTAGCTCGCCCCATACATAGGCGGCAATAATCAATGTAAATGCAATACCCGTAGCCAGGCCTATAACAGTAATAGCGGTGTAAAACCTGCTCTTTACAATATTCCTCCACGCTATTTTTATATAGTTCCTGAACATGATATTTAGTATTAAGATTTTTAGTTTAAGATTTTACTTCCCTTCTATTCTGTTCTAAGGCTTTTTACAGGGTTGGCAAGGGCTGCTTTTATGGTATGTAAACTAATGGTAGCTATCGCAACAACTAATGCTGCTGCTCCACTAAAGCAAAAGCCTGCCATCCAATAGTTACACGATATGGAAAATCAGACAGCCAGCTTTGCAGGAACATAAGCGCAAGGGGATCGCTATTATTACTCCTGTTACTATTAAAAACAAAAAGTCTTTGGATAGTAAGGCAGTTAGATTTTGCACGGAAGCTCCCAACACTTTTCGAACCCCTATTTCTTTAACCCGTTGATTGACCAGCAAGGCGGTCATTGCAAATAAGCCAAGGCAGGAAAGAAAAATAGCCAGGCCCGTAGCAATGGCGAGAACCCTGGAGAAACGTTTTTCTTTTTTATACCACCTGTCTACATTTTCGGTAATAAAACTTCCATTAAAATCATTATTGGGCTCGAGCTGTTTAAATTCTTTTTTATCAGATCCATTATTTGGGATGGATTTTGGGTATTCACATTTATTAAGGCATAGCTGAGGAAGTCATTATTGCCGGCCATGTATATAGAAAGGGGAGCGGTTTTTTTGGGGAGAGTATAAGTGAAAATCAGGAACCACTCCAATAACTACGGAGCGCGGCTCTGAGCTATCGGTGAGATAAGAAAACCCGACCGGGTCTTTTATCCCCAGCTTATTGGCCATGCTTTCGTTTATAATTACATTTCGTAAAGTATCGCTGCCAAAACTTTTATCAAAATCCCGCCCTGCTTTTAATTGTATGCCCATTGTTTTTAAAAAATCATAATCTACGGTAAGCAGGTTAGTACGCACCAGGTTATCATGAAGTGTAAAACCAATAGAGGATGTTGAAGTGCTTCCATCTTTACCTAAGCCAAAATTAATATCGCTTCCTGTTATACTTATAACAGCAGTTTGCGATGATAGTCTTCGGCGCAGCTCATCAATAATATGTTTACCATTTTCAGGATGGTCAATCGGCACGCTGATTACGGCTGCCTGGTTATATCCCAAAGGGATAGAACGCATAAATTCAAATTGCCGGAACACGGTGAGCCCGCAGGCCATTAACAAAACGGCTAAAGAAAATTGAACCACAATTAACAGGTTTCTTAGTATGCCGGGGCGCTTTACTGAAACCGTTCCTTTTAAAATCTGTACCGTGTTTAGCTTTGATACAAGCAGTGCCGGGTATCCCCTGCAAAAAGCGAGACAAGGAAAACCATCAAAATAATATATAGCAGCGTGGCGGGCTGATATAAATGGCGCAGTGATATATTTTGTCCCAGCAGTTGGTTGAAAGGTTTGATTAAGATCGTCAATGCGGTTATGCCAATAATAACCGCCAGGAGGCAAACAAGAAAGCTTTCACCCCAAACCTGCAGAAAAATCTGGCGGGTGCCTGCGCCAATGCTCTTACGTACGCCTACCTCTTTAACGCGGGTGAAGGCCTGGGCTATATTTAAGTTAATGAAGTTGAACGCGGCGATTAATAGTATAAACAGGCCGACAAGAACTAATGTATACAAATAGCTTTTTGCCGTTACAGATCCTGTTCCTATTTGGGTGTCGAAATGTATTTCGGACAGCGGCAAAAGTTTTAAAGTATAAACGTCGCCGTTTTTATCAGGTTTTACGCCCAATCTCTTCATTTCATCAATATCCGCAGCTCTATATTTTTTAACAAGTGGTTTGATTTCATTTTCTACATCCCTCGTTACGCCGGGTTTGATTTTAACATATACGCTATGATCCTGGTGGTTCCAGTCGTTTTGATTTGCTGTATATGCAGGGTTTAGCTCTGAACGGATTAACACGTCGAATGTAATGGATGAGTTTTGAGGAAAGTCTTTTACAATAGCAGATATGGAAAGATCTTTCCAGTCTCCCCGGTTTTAACTTTTATAATTTTCCGATAGGATCTTCATTGCCCAATAATTTTTTTGCGGCATACTCACTTAATACAACATTGCCTATACCTCCCAAAGGCGCCTGGCGGTTGCCTGCAATTACAGGGAATGAAAAAATGCCGAAAAAATCATCATCTACATAATTTACCTGCAGGCTTTGCTCTTTATTTTGATACATGGCGCCACTTTCTCCATTTAAAATGCGCGTTACTTTTTCAATGCCGGGTACTTCATTTTTTAGCATGGGGCTAACGGGTATACTCATGGCAGCGCTACGGGTAATTCCTTCGTTGTTAACCGGGCTACTGTAGTTATTGTATACTTTGAATATTTGATTTTTATTGTCATGAAACCGGTCAAATGAAAATTCATAAGCGGTAGTTAAAAACAAGAACGTACAGCAGGTAAAAGCTACAGCCAGGCCAAGTGTACTTATTGCAGTGTTTGTCTTACGTTTTGCGATATTACGCCAGGCTATTTTTATATAGTTTTTAAACATATTGCCGGTTTATGATTTGATATTGACACTTTGTATCAGCGATTTTATATGGAGTATTATTCAGTTCTTAAACTCTTTACGGATTTGCTCTTGCCGCTTTTATTGCCTGGAAACCAAGGGTGCCCATTGCAATAAAAGTAACGGCGGCCCCACCCAAAAGAAATAACCACCAGCTAATCTCTACCCGGTAAGCGTAATCCTGTAACCAGTGATGCATATAATACCAGGCAAGCGGCGCCGCAATAGCAAATGCAGCTATAACCAATAAAATAAATTCTTTCGAAAACAAGTAAATAATACTGCCTGCCGAGGCGCCCAAAACTTTGCGGATACCCACTTCTTTTATTCTTTGAGCGGTCATAAAAGAAGCCAGGCCGTACAGACCTAAACAGCCAAGAAAAATGGCGAGCGCAGAAAATATTTTATAAAACTGGCTTAACTGCAGTTCCTGTTTATAAAAACTCCCGATCTTGTCGTCTAAAAACTTATATTCATAAACAAAGCCGGGAAATGTTTGCTCCCATATCGCTTTTACCGGGGCTAATGCAGCTGCTATGTTTTCAGTTTGCAATTTAATGCCGGCAACGCTGTACATGGTAACATTGGTGGCAATAAGCTCGGGGCTGCTTCATAACGGAAAGAGCGGTTGTTAAAGTCTTGTAATACGCCCACTACCGGGCATTTGATCACGTCGCCCCAAATGCTTATTTCTTTTCCTAATATATCTTCTGGATTTTTAAATCCCAGTTTTTTCACCAGCAATTCGTTGACCAGGAATTCCCTGGTTAAATTCGAAGGCTGTAGGTTTCTTCCGGCAACAAGGTGCAGCTTATAGGTAGGGACATACCCGGTGTCTGCAAATTTGGTAATTATTTTAAAGCCCGTTTCCTTAACAGCGTTATCAAATTTAAAAGTGCTCCAGGTATTATTGCCTTCTTCAACCGGCGTAGCGGAACTAAAGCTTACTGCTATTACACCCTTTACCTGTAATAATTGGTCCCTAGTAGCTGAGCCGGCTGATCCGGAGACTATCCACCCTGAAAGGTACATTTATGATTGCATCTTTATCAAAGCCCAGGGCCTTGCCATAAAATAATTCATTTGCTTTGTAATCACCAGTGTGCCTATAATCAATGCCTGGGCAATAACAAATTGTAGTACAACCAGGCCTCTTCTTAATGAAATGCCTTTTGCTGTATTAGCGGTTAGTTTACTTTTTAAAGCATGAACAGGATTGAAGCGGGATAAAACAATAGATGGATAAAACCCTGCAAGCGCCGTTACAATAAAGGTTGTTGCAACAAGAAACAGCAGGACAGCCTTATTGGATAAAATACCAGAAGCAACCGGAAGCTGGAGCAACCGGGTCAGATAAGGCAGGGCCAGGGCTGCGGCTATTACAGCAAGCACCACTGCAATGCTAACAATTAAAAAGGTTTCAACTATAAACTGGGTTCGTAGTTGCAGGCTATTGCCCCCATAACCTTTCTTACGCCTACTTCTTTTGCCCGGGTAACTGCCTGTGCTGTAGAAAGATTGATGAAATTTACGCAGGCTATCAATAAAATAAACCCGGCAATCAACCATAAAACATTCAGCATTTCATGGCTGATGGTTGTATTGCTGTAATTACCCGCCTGTGTATCGTAATGAACAGCTTGCAATGGCTGGATGAGATAATTGTCTTTGTTTTCGGGCGATTGCGCTTTTGTTGCATAAGCATTTAGCTGCCTGTTAAAATCATGAGTTGAAACCCCGGGCCGCAACATAATAAAGCAGCCAAAGCCAGCATTGGTGCGGTCTTCCCAATTGGTGTTTTTAGCAATCAGGCTCCCGGTAAATCCTGTTCCATACGACACCACAATTTTCAGCTGGAAGTCGGTATTGTCGGGTATCCCGGCCAGGATGCCCGAAACTTTTAACTTGTCACTGCCGTGTTCGAACAGATAGCCGCCTGTTTCAAGCTCAATAACCTTTCCAAGTGCAGCTTCCCAATTGCCAAAATATTTTTCGGCTATTTCTTTTGTAAGCAAAACATTGTTAGGGTCTTTTAGAGTCTCATACGATCCGGCAAGTAACGGGAAATCGAAGATTTTAAAAAAGAAGCATTGGTAAAGAAAACACCCGTAGGTTCTTTAAATATACGTTGCTCTTTATCATCGGCCGCAGGCACCAGCAGCTGATCATCGTGACTTGCGAAAACGGGTGCCGTTTCTTCTATTTGAGAAAACCGCGCTTTTATAGCGTCAGGCATAGGGAAAGGCACATCTTTCCCATAGCTGATATTGGCATCGCCCGTGTGATGGTATTCGGTTAGCACGCGATAAATACGGTCTTTTTTGTATGAAAATTATCAAAGCCGGTGTGATAGGATATCACAATAAAAATGATCATGCAAACCCCTATGCCAACCGCCAGTCCTGCTATATTGATTACAGTATAGTTACCGTTGCGGCTTAAACTTCTGAATGCGGTTTTGAGATAACTTTTAAACATGCTTTGAGCTTTTTTCGTAGAAAAAAATGCGCAGCTTTACGCGCGGTTATTCCGTTCTTAAACTTCTTACAGGATTGGCAATTGCTGCTTTAACAGCCTGAAAACTCACGGTAATTATGGTTAGAACATCGCCATGCCTCCTGCAATCACGAAGACCCACAGGTTGACTTCGGTTCGGTATGAGTAGTTTTGAAGCCATCGGTTCATTAAAAACCAGGCGATGGGGTAGGCAATTAAACAGGAGATAGAGACCAATAGTAAAAATTCTTTTGAAAGAAGCTTTGTAATGCCCGGGATACTGGCACCTAATACCTTGCGGATACCTATTTCTTTGGTCCGTTTTTCAGCGGTATAAGCTGAAAGTCCAAATAAACCTAAGCAGGAAATGAGTATAGCCAATGCAGCAAAAATCCTGGACAGGGTGCTTATTAATTGCTCATTCCGGAACATTTGATTGAACTGTTCGTCAACAAAACGACTGGCAATGGGATAGGAGGGCGTATGTGGTTTTATAGCTGCCGTTATTTGGGTAATAGCAGTTTCTATATCAACACCCGGCTTCAGGCGTAAATACATGTTGGTGAGGCTGCTCATGTTGGTGCAGTAAAATATCACCGGGTTGGGTTGCGCGTACATGTCGTCATAGACATAATCGTTTACTACACCTACTACCGTAAATTGGCCACCTTCGCTGTTTCCATCCCAGTATATTTTTTTTACCAAGGGCGCTGCCAATGCCCATCTTTTTTTCCAAAGACCGGGTAATAATGATATTAGGATTGTTAGTTTGGGCACTATCCATGATCACAAAGTTTTCCCGGACATCAATTGCATTCCATAGGCATCAAAGAATCCCGGGGTGATACCACGCGTGGAGATCAGTGTTTTATCGTTATCCGGTTTCCCGCTCCAGGCCAGCCCCCGTATTATTACCTCCATATAAATTATTGTAATCTGCCAGGCCAATATCTTCAACAACATTGGTGTTTAATAAATTTTGCTCAATAACCGCATAGTTCTTTCTGATTTCATCGTTCATGTCGATCTGTACCAGGTTGTTTTTATTAAAACCCAGGTTGCGGCTTTTTACATGTTGTATTTGCTGAAAGATAATAACAGTACTTACGATGAGGATGATGGATATGCTGAATTGTAATACTACCAGACCTTTTCTTATAAATGCTGCACTGCCTGTTTTAACTTTTAGTCCTTTCAATACAGATACCGGGTTAAAAGACGAAAGATAAAAAGAGGGGTAGCTGCCTGCTATCAACCCGCAAACAACGGCGATTGCCAGAATAACAATTATATGCACCGGGTTGGTAATACCAAGCATGAGATTGGTTTGTACCAGCGAATTAAAAGCGGGTAACAGCAAAGACATCAACAGTACCGCAATAAATGCCGACAGAAAGGCCATGAACAAGGTTTCTGCAATAAATTGAACAACCAGCTTCTGTTTACCGGCGCCTAATACTTTTCTAACGCCTACTTCCCTGGCTCTTTTTCACTTTGTGCGGTAGACAGGTTCATAAAATTAATGCAGGCGATGATCAATATGATCCAGGCAATGATCGAAAACATACGAACATACTCGATTCTGCCGCCACCGGTTTGTACCCCGTTTTTAAATTCGCTTTTCAGGTGCCAGTCATTCATGGCCCATAATATAGGGACTACAGTGGCTTCAGGCTCTCTTTTTTAATGATATTGCTGATGGATTTATTGACTGATGCAGCCGTTATTCCATCTTTCAATTCCACAAAGGTTTGCAGACAGTTATTTCCCCATGCCTGCGCCAGGGATTGATTGAGCTGATACCAAACCGCAAACGGCGCTACCCAATCAAAGCCAATGGTAGATGTAGGCGGCATGTTTTTTAGAACACCTGATACTGTATATACCGTATTATTGTCTACTCTTATTGTTTTACCCACCACATTTTCAGAACTGCCAAAAACTTTTCAGCAGTTCCCTGTGTAATTACTAAGGAGTGGGGTTGCAAGAAAGCCGTTTTGGCATTGCCTTCTGTAAAATGAAAACTGAACATGTTAAAAATGGAGGCGTCGGCATAGGCTCCCAAAGCAAACATCGATTTATCACCAACTGTTAATAGTTGTTTAGTTCCTTTATCTGCTATCCTGCAGGTATTTGCAATACCGGGTATTTCTGCCTGCAAAGCGGGCGCGAGCGGCAGTGGTGTTGAGCTGAATGTAGAGGTTTGAGCTCCATAAGTCTGGTTGGTCATTACCTCATATAGCTTGTCCTTCTTAGCGTGGTATTGATCATAGCTGATTTCATGTTCTACCCACAGGAAAATAAATCCCGCGCAGGTGATGCCAATAGCCAAACCAAAGATATTCAGGAAGCTATAGCCCTTGTTCTTCCAAAGGTTCCGGAAAATAGTTTTTATATAATTGTTGAACATAAACGGATTGA
This sequence comes from Paraniabella defluvii, assembly GCA_019316985.1. Classification (GTDB taxonomy): domain Bacteria; phylum Bacteroidota; class Bacteroidia; order Chitinophagales; family Chitinophagaceae; genus Niabella; species Niabella defluvii. Next base: position 5,901,637 of record CP079215.1, on the reverse strand, counting down.
TAGTTAATAGTTACCACTTTTTAATACCATGGCATAAAAAATAAACCTCTTATTCACTTCGTAAACTTTTTACAGGGTTGTTTATCGCTGCCTTTACCGCTTGCGTACCAATAGTAACCAGTACAATAACCGCAATCATAAGGATAGTGGCTGCTGCCATCAACCAGCTAAGATGAATGCGGTAGGCAAATGTTTGCAGCCATTTGGTGGCAGCCAGCCAGCTAAGCGGTATCGCAATCAACAAGGCAATAAAGATCAGCTGCAGGAACAGCTTACCGATTAGAATAACCACATCGCCGACCTCAGCGCCAAGTACTTTCCTGATGCCGATTTCTTTGGTACGCTCCTTTATGATATAGGCCGTAAGGGCAAACAGCCCCATTGCAGAAATCAGTATAGCTATCAGCGCAAAGAAGCTGATGGTTTTTTGAATAGTAAAATAGGTCTTGAATAGCCTCTGGAAATTTTCATCAAGAAAACTATACCGGACGGGAACTTCCGGTTCAATTTGTTTCCAGCTGTTTTCTATGTTACTGATCGTTTGAGATAGATCGTTACCGGAAAGTTTTACTAAAAGGGCTCCGCCCGACAGGTATCCGCATGCCTTATTATTGATAGAATAGGCAATTGGTCTTACCGCATTGGCCAGATCCTGAACATTAATATCTTTTGTAATACCTACTACCTGTGCTTTAACCGAATCGCAGTAAGGCATACCCACAAATGATCCGATAACTTTTTGATTACCCCAAAGCTGCGCAGCTGTTTCATTTAAGATAAGGCTGCGTGTATTTTGATCGGCATAGCTATCATTAAAGTTTCTGCCTTTCAATACGGGGTTCCAATTGTTTTAAAATAGTCGGCACTTACTTTAACTGTAGTCATTCTTATCGTTTGCCCGTTGAAAGTATAGTCGTTTAATATGGTGTCCACTTCGGCATCACCCGGCACCAACGTTGTTTTGGATACCAGCTCAACGCCGGGGATGGATAGGAGGGTAGCCCGGGCTCTATCAAATCCTTCTTCCCTGGTGGCTTGCTGCGCTTCAATGCGAACTATTTGAGACCGGAAAAACCCTTATCCCTGGTTTGCATATAATGAACCTGGGAGCTGATCACGATAACAGCAAAAACAAAGAAGGTTGAAAGTGTAAACTGTAAAACCAGCAACAGGTTTCTCAGCTTCAGGCCCGATTTTCCCTGCGAATAATTGCCCTTTAATATTTGGGAAGTATTGAAACGGGACAGGAAAACAGAAGGGTAGAGACCTGACAATAAAATTACAGTAACAATACATAAAGCAACCTGGAGAGCAAGGTAGGGAATATTTGCACCCAGTAGGGGAAATTGGATGTTAAACTCCTGTTTGAACCATGGCATCAATGCTACTACGAGTAACGCTGCAATACATAAACTTATTGAACAGGATAGAATGGATTCGCCCATAAACTGCCAGAACAGCTGCTTTCTCCGGCCTCCTAATACTTTTCTTACACCCACTTCTTTTGCTCTTTTAATGGATGCGGCAATGGATAAATTACTAAAGTTTACCGCCCCGGCAACCAGTAACAGGAACGCTAAAACCAGCAATACCACTACGGTTTTAAAATTACTGCCACCACTTTTAGGAAATTGTGGAGCGCTGATAGCTTTTCGGAGAAAACAAGCGTTTTGCTTTCTTTTTCGAGGTATTGCTGATAAGTGAGCTTATCTTTTTTTTGCTGATCGTTATAATAAATATTGTTGATAGCATTTTCAAGCTCCGGGAAGGAACGGCCTTTTTACCTTTATAAAAGTTTGATAAGAAAAGTTCTGCCAGTGACTATTGGATTTTTCATAGGGAGACCGGAATAGTACCTGCATATTTAATGCAGATGGCTGATCCGGCGATTGCATGACGCCGGTTACTACTACCTCCAGCCGGCCATAGAGTTTGATCGTCTTCCCGATCGGATCTTCGTGGCCAAAAAGTTTTTCCTTAACGGCTTCTGTAATAACTGCTGCATTTGGCGCATTCAAGACGGTATTAATGTTGCCTGAGGACAATTGGTAGGGAAATACTTTAAAAAACAGGGAGTCTACTTCGGTAATCCCTTTCTGATATATTTTCTTATCGTTGGCTGCCACCAGTATTTCATAATCACCCGCGCCACCCATGCGCGTAGCGGCCTCCGCATTGCTGTATTTACCGGCTATCAGGCGACCTAAAGGCTCGGGAGTTGCGCCATTCCATGCAATGCCATCTTTGTCTTCAAGTCCAAGCTTATAAATTTTCTCCAGTTCTGGGTTCCATTTGTCATAGCTTAACTCATAGTTCAAAAAAGAAGTACCAATATAAAGCTGGCCAGGCCAACACCCAGGCCAATGATATTGATGGCGCTATACCATTTATTATTTCGAAGATTTCTCCAGGCTATTTTTATATAACTTTTGAACATATAATTCAAATTAAAACCGGGTGTTTATTGTTGATGATTCAATATTCAATGTTCAATCTCATACTAATATGTTCTCTGTAACCGTCTGGCCATCCAGCATGCGTATAATACGATGACTATAACGGGCGTCATGCTCGCTATGGGTTACCATAATGATGGTGGTGCCCTGTTCATTGAGATCGGTTAACATCTCCATTACTTCGTTACCATTGGAGGAGTCAAGGTTACCCGTAGGCTCATCCGCCAGTATCAGCTTGGGTTTGTTTACAACAGCCCGGGCAACAGCCACCCGCTGTTGCTGCCCGCCTGAAAGCTGCTGGGGGTAATGATTGCGACGATGCATGATCTGTACTTTTTCAAGCACTTCCTCCACCCGTTTTTTACGATCAGCGCTTTTTACGCCGGTGTAAATAAGGGGAGTTCTACGTTCTCAAAAACAGTTAGTTCATCTATCAGGTTAAAGCTCTGGAAAACGAAACCAATATTATGTTTCCGTAGGTCTGCTCTTTTCTTTCGTTAAAGTGCGCAACTTCAATACCGTTAAAGATAAAGCTGCCGCCATCCGGGTCGTCCAGCAGGCCTAGTATATTTAACAAAGTAGATTTGCCGCAGCCTGAGGGACCCATTACAGCAACAAATTCTCCCTCTTTTACTTCAAGCGATAATTTGTTGAGCGCAATAGTTTCCACTTCTTCAGTCCGGTACATTTTTTCCAGATCAGTAATTTTTATCATATTAAAGTCCCTCTCTTATTCCCTCGGGGAATATTGTTTAGGTGTTATTGTTTACAGTTGTTTGTTAGTATCGTAGGATGCCATGATGGCCACTGATTGCTTATTTGCCTTTGATCACCAGCTCCTGCATATCATCACCGTAATTCTCATAGCTGCTTGTTACAACCTTATCGCCGGGTTTCAGTCCGCTGATTACCTCGAAATAATCCGGGTTCTGACGCCCCAGTTCAATATCTGTTTTATAGGCGACAGATCCGTCATTGCTCAGTTTGTATACCCAGCGTCCACCGGTTTTATTATAAAAGCCTCCTCTTGCCAATAACAACGCTTTTGTTTCATCGCTTAGGGCCAAACGTATTTGCAGTGTTTGCCCGCGCCTGATGCCCTCGGGCGCCTTGCCTTCAAAAGCCATGTCTACCGAAAAACGGCCGTTAGCTACCTGTGTATATACTTTTTAATGGTTAGTTTAAAATCCTTGCTCCCAATAGTAGCAACGCCTCCAAGCCCGTTATAAATACGGTTAATATAATGCTCGTCTATATCTACCCTTACTTTATAATCGCCAATCACATCCAGCTGTCCCAGTCTTTCTCCCTTGTTTTTGTTTTGCCCCACTTCAGCATCCAGTGAAGTTAATTGGCCATCAACCGGCGCCCGAACAATCAAATCTCCGACTTTTTGACGCATTACCGATAAGGCATTTTGGGAACCGTTATAAGATTGCTGTGCCTGTACCAATTGCTGCTTAGATGACCGGGCATCCTGGTTAATGGTTTCGGTGGCCAGGTTTTTTTAGCCAGCTGGTAATTGTAGGCATTTTCGCTTTGTTTCAGCTCCTGTAAGCCAATCGCTTTTTTGTCGTATAATTTTTTATTGAGTGTATAAACACGATCTGCTTCTTTGAGTTGATTGTCTACATCTGTCATTTGGTTCAGGTTCGTAATACGGTTTTGCTGGGAGGCGTTTTTCGCAATCTGCATTTGTGTGATCAGGTTATATACCTGGGTTTCTTGTTGTACCAGGCTTAGTTGCAGATCGGTATTGATAATCTCAGTATCGGCTGGCCTTTTTCATGATCGCGCCGTCTTCTACGAATTTTTCTTCTACACGCCGCCTTCGGCCGCATCCAGGTAAATAGAGGTAAGCGGCTGCACCACGCCGTTTACCGGTATAAACTCCTGGAAGTTACCCTGCTTTACTTCGCTGATGGTAATACGTTCCAGCTCTACATTGAGCTTGGTACTACCGGTAGTAGCATAAATGCTGGCAGCAATCAGGGCTACCAGTGCCGTAACACCCGCAATAAGCATGATCCTTTTCTTCGACCATTTCTTTTGTTCAATTTTTTCTATCCAACCCTATTCGTTTTAATTGGTATGTTTGGTTTTATATTGGTTTAATACCGGCTTAAATTCTTTATTTCCTTTATTTTTAAAAGCTGCCGGATGTTTCTTATTGAGCATCCGGCAGTAAAAACATGAGAGAAAATCACTGATTCCCTGCAATATGATGCCATTCTTATAAGTGTTTTATTTTCAATAGTATATGTTTTTCAGGGTGCTTGCTCTGTCCGGAATCGTACACTTACTGTACGGTTTTGATACAGTTTTTAAAATTGTTGCGCATAGTTCTGTAAAAATATAATTCAGGTAGTCAAATGTGGTATTATTGCAATTGTAATGTCTTTAAAAATATATCCATATTAGCAGTAGATGATGATGCGGATATGCTTACAGCACTGCGCCTTTTACTGAAGGCAGAGGTAAAGCAGATCACCACCGAGAAGAACCCTGAACATATACGCGCACATTTATTAGAGCAGAAGTACGACCTGTTATTGCTCGACATGAATTTTACGAGTGCGCTTCATACGGGTAATGAAGGCCTTTACTGGTTGCGTAAGGCCAAATCACTTGATCCGGGAATACAGGTAGTGATGATTACTGCCTATGCTGATATTGATTTAGCCGTTCGGAGCTTAAAAGATGGGGCTGCCGATTTTATTGTAAAGCCCTGGCATAATGAAAAGATGCTCGAAGCCATAAAAGATATTTTTTCTCAAAAAAATAAATCTTCCAAGTCTTCCAGCAGTACCGTGCTTCATTCCAACGAGGTTTTTATCGCCGAGTCGCCCGCCATGCAGGATATTTTATATAAGATCAGGAAGATCGCGCCTACGGAGGCTAATATTCTGCTGCTGGGAGAAAATGGAACCGGTAAAGACCTGGTTGCTCATATGATACATCAGCAATCGCTGCGCAGTAGCGGCCCCTTTGTAAAAACAGATGTGGGTGCGCTAACAGCCAGCCTTTTTGAAAGCGAACTATTTGGTTACAAGCGGGGAGCTTTTACCGACGCCAGGAAGACCGTGCCGGACGATTTGAAATGGCTTCAGCGGGCTCGCTTTTTTAGATGAGATTGGCAACATCGCATTGCCACAACAGGCCAAATTGCTGACAGTGTTGCAAAACCGCGTAGTAACCCGGTTGGGCAGCAATGAAGCGCGGCCCGTTGATATCCGGCTGATATGTGCTACCAACCTGCCTTTACAGGAACTGGCTAATGAACAACGTTTTCGCCGCGATCTCGTTTACAGGATCAATACCGTAGAGATTACGATTCCCCCATTGCGTGAAAGAAGGGAAGATATTCTGCCCCTGGCGCAGCATTTTGTTAAGCTCTATAGCGAAAAATACCTGAAGCCCTCGTTAACGCTCAGCCGCCAGGCGGCAGAAAAGCTGAGCGCATATCATTATCCTGGTAATGTAAGAGAGTTGCAATATGCCATTGAAAGGGCGGTGATCATGTGCGAGGAGCGAACTCTTGATGTACATGATATCGTTTTCTCACCCATTGAGAAGCATCAGTTACATACACATGCTCCAGAACAAACCAACCTTGAGGTATTGGAAAAGAATACCATCATAAGGGTTGTAGAAAAGTATAACGGAAATATTACCAAAGCGGCAAAGGAGCTCGGCCTTACACGTACTGCTTTATACAGGCGCTTAAGCAAGTATGATATTTAACAATGGGAGTACATCATAAATACAGGATAAGGTATGCGCTACGGCTGGTATTGTTGTTTGTTTCGTTATTGATTACTGCCGGGTTGTTCCTGAAAGGAATGTACATGCTGTCCCTGTTGCTTTTAGCGCTTTCAGCAGGGCAGGCTTACCTGCTTTATAAACTGGTAATATTACCTTTTACCGAGTTGGAAGATTTCGCGTCGGCAGCTCGGTACCGCGATTTTTCCGCCATTTTAATATAGATAAGGCCCCGCAGAATTACGCTCGCTCAGAAGCGATTTTAACCTGATCAATCAAACTTTTAAGTCGATAACGAAGGAGAAGGAAGCCCAATATCAATACCTGCAGAAGATACTGGAATTAATACAAACCGGCATTCTGCTGTATGATACTGAAACAGAAAAAGTGAGCTGGGTGAACGACTCCTTAAAAAAGATACTGGAGCTACCCTATATACCCCATCTGCACCTGATCGAAAAAAAAAAAAAAAACCGGGTTGTTTATAATGCGGTGGCGAGCCTGGAGCCGGGTCAGAGTACCGTGTTGCTGCTTGATGCCGATCAGCAGAAGCTCATGCTTTCTGCCGCAACTTTTTTTACTGAAGGAAAAAGCTACAAGCTGGTAGCCCTGCAGAATATTAATGAGGCGCTTGACGAAAACGAAGCCAGGTCATGGCAGAAATTGTTAAGTGTGATGACCCATGAAATCATGAACTCGGTAGCGCCCATAGCTTCGCTGGCTGCTACATTAAAACAACAATTGCAGGGCGGGGAGGAGCAGTTTGCGTCTTTTAAAGATGATGTGGAGTTGGGTATTGAAACCATACAGCGCAGAAGCGAGGGGCTGATGCAGTTTGCTGCCACCTATCGTACCTTAAACAAAATCACAAGTTCGGGTAAGCAATCATTTATGGTAGGCGACTTGTTTGAAAGCGTGCTGCAGTTATTAAGTCCTAAGCTCGATCAACGGTCTATTACTGCCGACATCATCCTGAAGGATCCTTTAATGAAACTGAGCGCTGACCGGCATTTGATAGAACAGGTGTTGATCAACCTCGTGCTCAATGCTATTGACGCTTTAAAGGATACTCCTCATCCGAAGATCGTATTGTCGGGTTATTTCAATAATGACAGCCGTATCATTGTTACTGTAACTGATAACGGAACCGGTATGCCTGCCGATGTTATGGAAAAGGTTTTCATTCCTTTTTTTCAGCACCAAGGCCAGCGGAAGTGGCATTGGGTTAAGCCTTTGCAAGCAAATGATGCTGCTGCATAAAGGGAATATTTATGTAAAGTCGGTACCCGGTTCCGGTACTGTTTTTTATTTGCAGTTTTAAAGTGAAACGGAGCTGTCTTCTCCTTCTTCTGCCACGTAATCTGGTAACCACTGTTTTCTTAAAAGTAAAATTGCGTTGCACCAGGTAGCTTACCACAATTAAAATGGCTGTAGTGCCAAGCTGCGCGAATGTGGGATAAATATGGAAATACTCAACTGCCAGTTTTAGTAATATCCAGTTTAAAAAAGATTTAAAAGGCATACCAGCAAATACCTGAAGAATTGTACACGCCCCTGATCTTGCTATCATCAAACACCACATATTTCATCAGGAAGAAGCCCCAGAATAAAGCAACAGTAAATGAAATGGCCAGGGTTACAGTGTAAGATTCAAAAACGTAAAATCCCAGGTCAACATTCTGGCTGCCTACTATATAGTGGTAGGCAATATAGAAAGTGATAAGGCCCAATAATGTATTGAAGCCCCGTTGCCAGGTAACGGAACGTTTGGATGGTCATTAACTTTTTAAAGGAGGATAAAAAAGTCAATAACCGGTAAAATAAAATTCCTGGCCCTGTAAAAATGTTGCCGCATCGGCTGCGAAGATATTGGTATTTATAACTATTTATTGCGCCGGTATCTTAAATTTTAAGTGTGTTCCGGCGAAATAAGCCATAATTTCCGACGTTTTGTTGTACCTGCTTTTGGTATACTGCAAACAGGTGGTAAATGGGGAACGAAAAAAATCTTGTACGTTTGCACGAAAATTATAGATAGTATGAGCATTGTTGCGGAATTAAAACCTGTTGTGCTGGCCACTTTAAATGAGCTTTACAGACAGGATTTTAGCCAGGATGTTGTTTCCATTAATATCACCAAGCCTGAATTTGAAGGAGATTACACACTGGTGCTTTTTTCTTTTATCAAGCAATTAAAAAAGAAGCCAGAGGAAATAGGGGACGAGATCGGCAAACATCTTGTGAATAATCATCCGCAGCTGATTACGGCTTTTAATGTTATCAAAGGTTTTTTAATCTATCTATTAACCAGGATTACTGGAAGCAATACCTCGATCAAAACTATACAGCTACCAGCTTTACCCACTCTGCCGGGCCAGCTAAAAAAATTATGTTGGAATATGCCTCGCCTAATACCAACAAGCCTTTGCACCTGGGACATTTGAGAAATATTTTCCTGGGCTGGAGCGTTTCGGAAATTTTAAAGCAGCAGGGAAACGAAGTGTTTAAAAGCTCTATTTCTAACGACAGGGGATTCATATCTGCAAATCGATGGTAGCCTGGCAACAGTTTGCTAACGGGCAAACACCCGAACAAGCAGGGATAAAGGGCGATCATTTAGTAGGGGACTACTATGTGCTTTTTGGGGCCAAGCATAAAGAGCAGATGGCGGTATTAATGGAAGGTGGCATGAGCAAGGAAGACGCAGATAAAAACACCCCTATTATGAAAGCGGCCCAGCAAATGCTGGTGGATTGGGAGCGTGGAGATACTGCGGTAGTGGGCCTGTGGGAGAAAATGAACGGCTGGGTTTACGAAGGTTTTAGCAAAACCTACAACCGTATCGGCGCTGATTTTGATAAAAATTACTACGAAAGCCAAACCTATTTATTAGGTAAAGAGTTTGTGCAGGAAGGATTAAGCAAAGGCGTTTTTTACCAGAAAGAAGACGGCAGTGTATGGATCGACCTGACATCAGAGGGGCTGGATGAAAAGATCGTGCAGCGCAAAGACGGTACTTCGGTATATCACCCAGGATTTAGGTCTTGCCGATGAAAAATACAAGGACTTCCCTTATGATGAAAGCATTTATGTAATTGCAGACGAGCAGAATTACCACATGAAAGTATTGAAGCTGATACTGCAGAAGTTGGGAAAACCCTATGCCGACCGGATACATCATTTAAGTTATGGCATGGTGGAGCTGCCTACCGGGCGCATGAAGACCCGCGAAGGTACAGTGGTAGATGCAGATGATTTAATGGATGAGCTGGTAAAAGTAGCGGCTTCCAAAACCGAAGAACTGGGCAAGGTAAGCGGCTTTTCTGAAGCAGAATTAAAAGAACTTTATGAAACTATTGCGCTGGGCGCTTTAAAATTCTTCCTGCTACGGGTAGATCCTAAAAAGCGCATGGTGTTTAACCCGGAAGAGAGTATCGATTTTCATGGCTTCACCGGTCCGTTTATACAATATACCCACGCCCGTATCAAATCTGTACTCAGAAGTGAAACCATTAACCAGGAATTGACTACTACAGGCGACCTATTGCCGCTGGAAAAAGACCTGGTATTTTTATTGGAGCAGTTTAATGTAACAGTGCAGCAGGCGGCATCAGAATTCAACCCGTCTTTGCTGGCCATTTATGCCTTTAACCTCGCTAAGCTGTTCAACAGCTTTTATGCCGCTCATTCTATACGTAATGCCGAGAGTGAGGAGAAAAAGCAGCTGCGTTTAAAAATATCTACATTAACAGCCAATACCATTGCCGCAACTATGAGGTTGTTAGGTATTAAAGTACCGGAAAGAATGTAAACATACTGTATTAAGTTAGCAATATTATATCGCGGAATGAAACCGGTTGTTTTGTTCCGCGATTTTTTATGTACCTTTTTGAGTACCGCAGCCATATGGCTGGTTAACTGGTTCATAAAGCAGCTCAATTTATTGAACTGGTTTAACGCTCAACCAGCCGGACAACTATATTTTTTAGATGCATTTTATCGAGCGCTAATGCTTCGCTATAATGTTTTGCAGATGATACGACCAGCTTTGTTTTAGGTAAACGGATAGTTACATTAAATAATTTGCTGGCAACATCAAAGCTTCCGTCCGGATGTATGAGTGTGTCGCAGTATTTATAAAAACTTGTTTGATCCCGCTTCGTAAACTGATCAGCTGGATTTTTCTTCCGTAGTTGTATTCTTTCTTTAGGTGTAATGCTATCCCTTTCGATAATACTGCAGTGTAACCGCACAGTGTCTTTTTCATTTACAATTAATGTAAAGCGGGCGTCATCAACCGGCTTTCCGGAACTGCTGCTAAGTACTTTGCCTTTCAGGTTGAAGTAGCCCTCGCAGGAGGAAAATAGGCACCAGGAAGAGGCCGCTTAAATATCTCATTGATAGGTTATTTCAGTATTAAACCTGCCAGGGGAGGGAGGTTGATAGTAATGCGATATTTTTGGTTTCCTCATCGAGCAATTCGGTCGTGATGTCTTTATTAAATACATGGCCTGTGCCGTCAAATTCCTGGAGATCGGAGTTAAAGAGCTCGCGGGTATATGCTTTCCCGTAGGTATCGATGGTCCAGTTATATCGCACTTCGGGTGTGGCATTTAATATGATCAGTACGTCATTTTCTTCCTGCTGCGCTTTTCTTTTAAAAACCATCACGCATTCGCTACGGTGATTGAGATCCACCCATTCAAATCCACCAACGTCAAACTGGCGGGTATAAAGGGCCGGTTCCTCTTTTAATATACTGTTAAGCGTTTTAAGACAGTGCCGGGCGCCCGTATGACTGTCGTGTTTCAGCAAATGCCAGTCGAGCTCCGATTTATAATTCCACTCACTGGTTTGCCCAAACTCGCTGCCCATAAACAGGAGCTTTCCTCCGGGGTGTGTCCACATATAAGTAAAGAACAGCCGGAGGTTGGCAAATTTTGCCACAGGTCCCCGGGCATTTTAAACAGCAGCGGGCTTTTACCGTGCACTACTTCGTCGTGGCTGATGGGCAGCATAAAGTTTTCGTCGTAGTAGTACATCATACTAAACGTAAACTGGTTCTGATGAAAGGTACGGTGAATGGGATCCAGTTTAAAATAGTCGAGGGAGTCGTGCATCCAGCCCATCATCCACTTCATACCAAACCCCAACCCGCCTGTGAATGTGGGTTTTGACACGCCCGGCCAGTCGGTAGCTTCCTCCGCAATGGTTTGTACACCCTTAAAGTCGCGGTATACCATTTCGTTCAGGTGCTTTATAAATTCAATAGCTTCCAGGTTGCCGTCGCCGCCATGCTCATTAGGCTCCCATTCGCCTTCCTTGCGCGAGTAGTTCAGCTTTAGCATGGAGCTTACCGCATCTACCCGTATACCATCGATATGGAAAAGATCAAACCAAAACCGCGCATTGCTGATCAGGAAGGATTTTACCTCGCCTCTTTTATAATTGAAGATATAGCTGTTCCAGTCAGGGTGAAATCCTTTTCGCATATCCGCATACTCATAGGTATGCGCGCCATCAAACATAAAAAGACCATGGGCGTCGTAAGGAAAATGCGAGGGTACCCAATCCAGTATCACGCCAATGCCTTCCTGGTGAAAGGCATCTACCAGGCGCATGAATCCCTGCGGATCGCCAAATCTCGACGTAGGCGCAAAATACCCGGTGATCTGGTAGCCCCAGCTTCCATCAAACGGGTGTTCGGCCACCGGCATAAATTCCACGTGGGTAAAGCCCATTTCTTTAACATAGGGCACCAGGTTTTCCTTTAGCTCGTCATAGGTCAGGTACTTGTGTTCGTCATTGGCGTCGGGTCTTTTCCAGCTGGCCAGGTGCACTTCATATACGCTCCATGGCGCATCTAATGCATTGTGAAGTGCTCTTTTTGCATCCATTCGCTGTCATTCCATTCATATTGAAGATCCCAGGTTATAGAGGCCGTGAGCGGCTTCAATTCCCAGAAATTGGCAAACGGATCTCCCTTATCCACTATACGGTTATTAGGACCAACGATATGATACTTATACAATTCACCATGGCTGATATGAGGAATAAAACCTTCCCAGATACCACTATTGTCCCATCTTGCAGTAAGCGGATGCGAAAGTTTGTTCCAGTCGTTGAAATTACCTGTTACAAAAACAAATTTTGCGCTGGGGCCCACACACAGAAATACATTCCCTCAACGCCGTTAACCTGTAAAGAGGTTGAGCCGAATTTTTCATACAGCGTATAATTCGTGCCGTTCTGAAAATTGCTGATGTCTTCTTCTGTAAGGATAGAGTAATTCCAAACAGGTTTTGCGGTGTCTATAAAATTTCCTTTTTCAAAATTTTCCTGTAAAGCTTTTATATCGATAGGCATGGTTAATGTTTCAAGCAATTTACGATAATTATAATACCTGTAACCGTCTTCTTGCTGCTCACCGGTAAAAAATAGTGGTTTACCGGAAGCCACATGCCCCGTCAACAAAATATTTATACTTTTATTGCTGACAGAACTTTGAGATAACTACGTGTATTTCGTAGCTGTCTATCATTATCGTGTTTTAACAAAAAATTGTTGGGATTGAACGCTTTTATGCTAATTGTTTATGGAAATTTGCTACCTGCGCGTCATAGCGGCTTATAACTTATCAAAACAAACTATGAGATTGTACCTAACCATTGTGCTGCTAATTGCATTTGCTGTTTCAGCCTATAGTCAGACATCCAGTATTAAAGGAAACCTGGTGGATTCAAGCGAGAAAAAGAGTCTTCAGAATACCGTCGTTACCTTATTCAATAGTAAAGATTCAACTTTAACGGCCTTTACCAGGGCCGGTGCTCATGGCGAATTCCATTTAAATACGCCCGACACAGGCAGTTATGTGTTGCTGATAACACATCCTTATTTTGCCGATTTTACCGAAAATATAGTGATGAAACCTGGTGTGCCGGTTAATATGGGCTTTATTAATATGATCTCCAAAAGTAAATTGCTGGAAGAAGTTGTAGTTAAAACAGGTGCGCCGATCAGAATTAAGGGTGATACCACTATTTATACAGCAGATAGTTTTAAGGTACGAGAGGGAGCCAGCGTAGAAGAATTATTAAAAAAGCTGCCGGGTGTGCAGGTAGACAGAAACGGGCAGATAACAGCGCTGGGAGAGAAGGTGGAACGCTTTTTAGTAGATGGAGAAGAATTCTTTGGCAGCGATCCGGGAATTGCTACAAAAAACCTGCGTGCCGATATTGTAAAAGACGTACAGGTTTATAAAGGCAAGAGCGACCAGGCTGCGTTTACAGGTATCGACGACGGGCAAAGCAAGCAAACCATGAACCTGGTTTTAAAGGAGGATAAAAAGAAAGGATACTTCGGTAAAATAAGAAGCAGGCGGCGGACTAAAAATGGCAATAATCTCGGAGAAGGCGATAAGTTTAATAACGCCGTTATGTTTAACGCCTTTAAAGCGAAGAGAAAGATATCTGCCTACGGGATCATGAGTAATACCGGGAAGCTGAATCTTGACTGGGACGACAGAAGTAAATACGGCGGGGAAGCGATGTGCAAACCAGCGACGACGGTGGCATCTACATCAGCTCCATGGGAGGCGATTATAACCGAAGCGATGGTATACCTACCAACTGGAATGGCGGTATTCACTACAACAATAAGTTTAACGATGAAAAACAAAGCATTAACGCAGGTTACAGGATCACTAAAATAAATGCTCCCGGCGAGACGAAAAGTTACTCAAGGAATTTTTTTGCCTGATTCAACCTGGTTGAATTATAATAACAACAGCGGTTTTAGCTCTAACCTGAAGCAAGGAGCCAACCTGATATTTGAAACTAAGATCGACTCTATGAATACCCTGAAATTAACAGCCCAGGGTAATTTCAATAACCTCGATGCCAATTATAATTATTACAGCGAGAACCGCAATGTGGATAGCTCCTTCATTAATGTAAATAACAGGCATGGCCAAAGTAAAACCGACAACAGTAACATTGGGGCTAACCTGCTATGGATGCACAAGTTTAAGAAGCTGTACCGTACCATATCCGTCAATGGCGGATTCAATCATACTGAATCACAGGGTACGGCATTACTCTATTCCAATATAGATTTTTACAGGAACGGAGTGATAGATAGTACCCGCACCTTGGATCAGAATACCATTACTGACAACGTGCTTAACAGCATAAATACGCGCATTGCTTATACCGAGCCTTTAGTGAAAGATTTTTATCTCGAATTAAGCTATGCTTTTGGTTTAACCCGGAATGCGAATAACAGAAATATATTTAGTAATGATGGGGCGGGTAACTATAATCAATTTATCGATTCGTTGAGTAACGACTTTCAGTTTAATTCGTTAAGTAATGCCCCGGAATTAATTTCAGGTATAATAAAAAGAAACTCAACTTCTCTCTGGGAACTTCAGCTGCTTTCACCAGCCTGGATCAGCGCGATCTTACGAAAGGAACCACGCGTGGTTACAATTTTATTAATCATTCGCCCCGGGCTAACCTGAGTTACAAGATAAAGCCAAGTGAAACAGTTAATTTTTACTACAACGGTGCCGGGCGCGCGCCTTCTCTTGACCAGCTGCAGCCTATTCCGGATAACTCAGATCCGCTGAATATCCGCGTAGGTAATCCTTTTTAAAGCCTTCCTTTAGTCATGATTTTAATGTTTACTATAATAATTACAAAACCTTAAGGAACGCGGTATATGGGCTTATGCCAGTTATAATTTCACGCAAAATGCCTTTACGCAGTTCAGTGAGTTTAACGATGGTGTGCGAAGGTATTATGCGGTGAATACCAACGGCATTGCCAATTTTAATACGAACTTCAGCTATAATTTCAAATTAAAAGGTCCTGCTATCCGCATGGGAGCAAGCGTAGGATATGGCTTTAACCGGAATGTAGATTTTGTAAGCAGTTTCGCTGCTGCCAACGGCAGTAGTGCTAAAAATATCACCAAAACCAATGCATACCGGTTTTCTGTCGATCTTTATAAAAGCGTAGACGAGAAATATGACTTTGGAGTAAGCCCTAATGCAGCATATAACAACACCAAAGCCACCATAAGCAGCGCTGCCAATGCTAACTACTGGAGCGGTGGTTTAAATATATGGGTAAATGTGCAATTGCCCGGAAAGATCGAGATCAGAACAGATGTAGATGCTAATTATGTACAAAAAGATCCCCGTTTTCCGGCCAATAATAATTATATAATATGGAATGGTTTTGTAACCAAGAAGATCTATAAAAATCAATTTGAAGCAAGGTTGTCCATATACGATATCCTAAATCAAAACAGGGGATATAACCGGAATTTTGGAAACTATAGCTTTACCGAAACTTACAGAACCACCCTGCAGCGCTTCTGGCTCGTATCTTTTGTTTGGAATATTACAAAAACGGAACACCGGCACCTGCCGCAAAATAACTATCATGAAACAAATATTGCTATCAGTCATTCTATTGTGTTGTGCAGGCTGGATAAATGCCCAGAAATTTATTGAAAGCGGAACTATAGAATTTGAGGTGAAAACGAATTTACATAAGTCGCTCAACGCCATGTGGGGTGATGAGGAGGGCGACTGGGCCAAGCAGTTAATTGCGTCCCAGCCCCAATTTACTCTTAATTATTACAAATATGTCTTTAATAATAATAAGGCTGAGTATAAGTTTGATCGCTCGGGCGATACCAAGAAAGTAACGCCATGGCTTAGTAATGTAAACGAAGATGATTTATGGTACAACGACTATCAGAATAAAAAGTTTGTAAACCAAAAAGCCATTGATGATAACTATATTATCTCCGGCGATTTAAAGAATATTAAGTGGAAGCTGGTGCCTAATGACGTTACCGTAATAGCGGGATTAAATTGCCGTAAAGCCCAGACAGTTTTGTTTGATAGCGTGTACGTATTTGCCTATTACACCGATGAAATAGCCATCAGTGGTGGTCCTATGAGCCTGAATGGTCTGCCCGGTATGATATTGGGAGTAACGATCCCACGCATGTATACCAGTTGGATAGCAACCCAGGTTGTTTTGGGTGAACCAACCATCAAAGAACCTACGAAGGGAAAAAAAAACCGAGTCGGAAATGCTGGCAATTCTGACGGAAGTAGGTAAGTCTAGGGCAAAGGAGTGGAAAAATTCCACAAAGTGGATGAACCCCATGATATGGCGAACCTTTCTTTAATCCTGTTCTTTATATAATAATCTCATATTGTGAACCGTTTGCTGTCTCACTAAGAACTGCTTGCCTTCAGCATACTGCTTTAAAGAGGCGTCGTTGTAATGCCTTATGGTAAGCAGGGTTAGGCCTGGCGTAACCTGTACGTCAAAGTTCCGGGAAGCTTCAGCGGCAAACTGGCTGATCTTTTCCTCGCGGTTGTCAAAAGCGTAAGTAATGCTGATCGCTCCGTTTTGTGTAAGGGTAGGAGTGATAAAGAGTTTTTCAAACAGCTCGTATAAGATTTCTGTATTATGCTCTCCAATAAAAGAAAAATCTTTCGATTTTAATTCTACCATCACCTGGTTCCGCTTGATAACAATAATGGGAGGGAGATGCTTCACTATATTGTTGTGTATATGAGTGCCCGGCAACTCACTGTTGAGGAAACATTTTACAAACAGCGGAATGCTTTTGTTTTGTAATGGCTTGATCGTTTTAGGATGAATGACCTGTGCGCCGTAGTAAGCCATTTCAATTACCTCCGTATAACTTAGCTCAGGGATGGGCACCGCATCCGTTATTTCTTTCGGATCGGCATTCATTACACTTTCCACATCCTTCCATATGGTCTGGCTTTCGGCGTCCAGCATGTTTGAGAATACTGCTGCGGTATAATCGCTTCCTTCCCGTCCCAGTGTGGTACTTTCGTTTTCATCGGTGGCGCCAATAAATCCCTGCGTTAATACCAAAGTACCCTCTTCTAACACCGGCCGGATCAACTCGTTTACCTTGGCTTGCGTAAAGTTCCAGTCAATATTGGCATCCCTGAAATTATCATCCGTTCTTATAATATCTCTTACGTCTATCCATTCGTTACGAACGCCTGCCTCGTTCAGGTAATGACTTACGATAGCGGTAGATAACAATTCTCCGGCGCAAACAATCTGGTCGTAGTAATAATCATATTCCCTTACGGGTTGATCATGCAGTAACCATTCCACTTCCGTAAAAAAATCCTTTAGCTGTGCTTCGCAAGCCAGGTAGGTGGTTACCAAAAGGTATTTGGCCGTGGTTAAATGTTGCTGTTTTACCTGTTCGAAGAGCTGCAGGGCTTCTTCTTTTCTTTGC
Organism: Paraniabella defluvii; assembly: GCA_019316985.1. Lineage (GTDB taxonomy): Bacteria > Bacteroidota > Bacteroidia > Chitinophagales > Chitinophagaceae > Niabella > Niabella defluvii. The sequence continues at coordinate 5,884,106 of CP079215.1, read as the reverse complement.
TGGTAAAAAGCTTCCGCTACCTTCTCAAGGGCGTTGGTGGTTTTGCCCATTGCGGAAATTACAACTAAAAGCTGCCCGTTTTGATGCTGCTGTAAAATATCAGCTACATTTTTTACCCGCTCCACACTATTTACAGAAGCACCGCCAAACTTAAAAACTTTAACCATTTGAACCTTTTAGAGAGTGCAAATGTCGTGGTTTGTAGGCAATAAAATGAAAATGGCCGCTTTCTACTTCGAGGGGCGTGTAATCCTGCCTTTTCCCGGCCGCCGTTCGGTCCTTCGGGGTACCACATTCTTTAGCAGGAGCTTGCCGCAGCTGATAAAGACTAAGGAACAAGCTTGTAAATAAATATCTCTTTTCTAAATCCGTTTGCACCACCCGTATGAAATGTAATGGTGCCATTTTGCTGGTCTATCTTTTGCATAGCAAACTGTACAATGGTATTATAACGTGACCCGTATTGAACTTTGGAGTTATATACAGGGAATAAAAAGAGGTTGTCAATTATTTGCCATGGAATCTCTTTATCCGTATTAAATCCGTCAGGGTTGGGATAACAGGCATCGGCTTTTTCTTCTATCAATACTGTACCATGATTATAAAGTGGTGAAATATTCGTTGAACTTCCATCAATATTGGAAAGCTTAAATGTGAAAGTATCATCATAGCTGCACGACGGCGCGTCTTTCATATTGCTTTCTCCATTATCCTCGTAATATCTTTGAAATAACTTAAATGTTTTCCCGGCCAGCCAAAAGGCGTCCCTGGCGAACCCGGTCTTGTATTTTGAAGGATCTTCTTCGTTGTCGTTAGGATCATAAATGAGTGCGGCAAAATCCATTAAGGAAGGAGGCGCTCCCGAATGACCGGGGTAATAAATAATGGAACTTGCATTTAACGCTATCCTGCCTTTGTTATCGGTTATTTTTACATGAATATTTTCCGCGCCTTTAATGGCCCTTAAATGGTACATCGTTCCGGGAATAGCCTTAAACCGTTTCGTTACATCCTTTTTCGGTATAACGTCAAAGGTTTCCTCCCCTGGTTGGATACTAACACAAAGCGGGCGCCGTCTGTCTCGTTTTTATTGCTGATGTCAATAGTTATATACCCCTGGTAACTGTCAATGCCGGCTTCCTTATCTCCACAGCTGGTAATATATATAAGAGCCGGCAAAAGTAAAATGTATAAATTTCTCATAATTTTTAGCTGGATAAAGATAAATAATTGTCACGTTAAATTTTATTTTTTGGCGGAATAAGCCGGAACGGCTGCCATTGGTATTGAATGATAATTAAGTTGTAGTTTTATCGCATGGCAAATGTGATGATATCTGTAAAAGACCTGGTTAAAAATTATGGCGATTTTAATGCTGTTAAGGGCATTTCCTTTGAAGTGCTCGAAAATGAAATATTCGGACTGCTAGGACCCAACGGGGCAGGAAAGTCTACCACGCTGGAAATCATTGAAACGCTCCGTAAAAAAACAAGCGGATCTGTGCAGGTGGCAGGGTATGATCTCGATGAAAGCCCGAATATAATAAAAGGACTGATTGGCGTGCAATTACAGGCCAGCAGTTATTACCCGGGTTTAAATTTACTTCAGCTGATAGATTTATTTGCCGGTTTGTACAACCAGAAAGTAGATGGAATGGAGTTGCTGCGCTCAGTTAACCTGGAGGAAAAGGCCAAAGCTAAATTTAAAGAGCTGAGTGGAGGGCAAAAGCAGCGTTTTTCAGTGGCTACTACACTTATTAACCGGCCTAAGGTTATTTTCCTGGATGAACCTACTACCGGCCTTGATCCGCAGGCCCGCCGTAATTTATGGGAGCTGATTAAAACAATTAAAGCCCAGGGCACTACGATAATTATAACAACGCATTATATGGATGAAGCAGAGTATTTATGCGATCGTATAGCCATTATCGATGCAGGAAAGATAGTAGCGCTCGATACGCCTGATAACCTGATAGACCACCTGGTAGCATCTGGCTTCGAAAGGCCGCGGGAAGTTAAAAAGCCAACCTGGAAGATGTATTTATCCAGCTAACCGGGAAAAGTTTACGCGAAGCCTGATATTCACTTGCTTTTAAATAAAGCATCCATCGTAATGATATTTTGTATAAGCCCGGTATATTTACCGGCGTTAACCGGAACATAAGTAGTAATAAGTGTATTAAATAACACCTTCCTGGTTTTGCTGGCTTGCTGAAACACATGCAGCTTGCTTTGCAAAGTGTCTGAATATGTCTTATTGATCTCGTAGGGATGATCAGAAAATTTCATCTCGCAAAGATTGATACATTTATCGTTTCTGTCGATGATCAGATCTATCTGGGCTCCTTTTTCGGCGCCGCCGGTTTTACGCCAGGAGGAAATTTCGGTATATACGCCTTCAATTCCCAGTGCTTTTTAATCGCAACAATATGTTTCATACATATACTTTCAAAAGCAAGGCCGCTCCAGCTCTTCCAGGAGCTGGAAGTAAACAGCCGGGTCCAGGTGCCTTTGCCGCCATTTTTATTATTCCGGATAAACTTTAAATAGAACAGCGAGTACTCATCGGTGAGCTTATACAAGCTGTCTTTGATGTTTTTTCCAAAAGGTACATAAACGGTAATAAAACCCGATTCTGCAAGTTCTTCCAAAAGTTTACTAACAGTGCCGCCTGAAGATAAATGACATTCCTTGATGATTTCGTTACGGTTGAGGCCAGCGGGCTTTTTCGCAAGTGCATTGATAATGGCAATATGTTTTTGAGCTTCATCAAAAAGAGAAGTATAGAGATTGGGGAATTCTTCTGTCAGCAATCCGTCTTTCGAAAAACATATCCGGTCAATAGCTTGCATGGCGCTTTCTCCCCGGCGTATCTCGTTCAGGTACTGTGGTATGCCGCCCATAGCCATGTAAATATGCAGTATTTGATACTGGTTGAGGTTAATTTTCCTGTGTTTTAAATAAGCTTCGGTTTCCTGTAATGTAAAAGGGAGCAGCCTGATCCTTTTAGTTACACGGTTATGCAATCCGCCCCTGTTGTTCAAGATTTTTTGTATCATCCAGGCTGCCGCCGATCCGCAAAGTATGATAACCAGGTTGGACTGACGGGTAGCCCAACTGTTCCAGAAATTTTCAAAAGCTTTCAGAAAACCCGACCGGGGTGTGTCTAGCCAGGAAACTCGTCGAAGAAAAGTACCCGTTTCTGCCGGGCGCTTTTTGTTTTGAACTGCTTTTTCAGTTGCTCAAAAGCCTCAAACCATGTAGTAAGGTGCTGCGTTTTCACTTTAAATGATTTATACAGGCAGCGCGAGAAATTATCCAGCTGCTCCTGCAAAGAACCATCGTGAATGCCCGATATTTCGAATACAATTCGTTGCTCGAAATAATTGCGGATAAGGAAGGTTTTCCTACGCGCCTGCGCCCGTACACGGCAACCAGCTGAGGAGTTTCTTCCTGTAGCACATTTGCCAGTTGTTCTTTTTCCTCTTCTCTTCCGATAACATTATTCATGGTTTATATTTAGCCAAATCTACTTTAAAAAATGCGATTTGGCTACATATACTTGTTAAAAGTCACTAATATCAATTGACCCTATATTATCCGAAACGAATGGCAGTCGTTGAACTATATTCAGCCAAATCGGTATAAAAAGTATCGATTTGGCTGAATATAAAATTGTTGCGGTTTATAGATTTTATGAATTATTTTTGGAAAAATGTTTTTATGGATTTGAATTTACAACACAAATTACGTTCCGCTATGAATGAAAAAATAGAGAAGCAAAAACAGGAAGGCCGCGATTTTTTAGCAGCTAACAAAGGTAAAGAAGGAGTGCAGGAGCTGGAAGGCGGTATCAATATGAAATAATTAAGGAAGGAACAGGCTTGCAGCCCGAATTGTCTGATTCTATTACAGCCCATTATAAGGGAGCATTATTAAGTGGCAAGGAGTTCGACAGCTCTTTCAAACGCAATCAACCTTTTACTGCACGCCTTACCCAGTTGATCCGCGGCTGGCAGATCGCTATCCCGCTTATGAAGGAAGGCAGCCACTGGAGGTTATGGATACCTTCTGATCTTGCTTACGGTGACAGAGGGGCCGGTGCTGATATTCCTGGCGGCGCTACCTTATTGTTTGAAGTAGAGTTATTGAAAGTAAACAGATAATACCGTGGAAATCGAAAACCAGTACCCTATTGGTCCTGCTTCCTTTACGGAATTTTCGACGGCAGCAAAGAAAGAGCATTGGGCGATATACAATTTTTGCCCAATGCGCTGGAAGCTGCTATTTTAAATCTTGATGAAGAGCAGTTACAAACACCTTATCGTGCAGGCGGATGGACGGTTAACCAGCTGGTACACCATGTGGCTGATAGTCATATGAATGCCTATATCCGGTTTAAGCTGGCCTTAACCGAGCAAACTCCCACAATAAAACCATACGAGGAAAAATTGTGGGCTGAATTAAACGATGTTGCAGTAATACCCATTAATGTATCAATCACTTTATTATTTGCTTTGCACCAACGCTGGTATTCGGCTATAAAAGACCTGGACGACAAGGCCTGGGAGCGCACCGTTTTTCACCCCGAATCGCAAAAAGAGCTGTCTTTATGGTATTTGCTACAGTCTTATGCATGGCATGGCAGGCACCATGTGGCACAAGTAAATGGATTGAGGGAAAAGATGGGATGGGGGTATTGGTAGTTGGTTAACTGGTTGATTGGTTGACAGGTTAAGAAGTTGATAAGTTGACTGGTTGGCTAGTGCTGCATACAATCGGCCACGAACGATGAACCATGATCTAAAATAATTTACAATGGATTTGAAATGGGAGATACTGAAATCGGAGCAGTTGTTTAACGATCTCTGGTTTAAGGTGAGAAAAGACACCTGCAAAACACCTCAGGGTAAAATTGTAGACCCTTATTATGTATATGAATTCCCTACATGGGTTACCTGCTTTACTTTAACCGAGGATAATAAAGTGGTAATGGAGTTGCAGTACCGGCATGCGATAGGAGAAACCTGCTGGGAAATTCCCGGGGATGTGTAGACGATACTGACCAGGATCTTGAAGCAGCTATTAAAAGAGAATTGCTGGAGGAAACCGGCTACGAGTTTGAGCGCTTTGAATATTTAGGAAAAACCTGTGCCAACCCGTCTACCAATAATAACTGGATGCATATGTTCTTGGCAAGAGGCGGGAAAAAACAGCTGATCAACATCTCGATGAAAACGAGGAGATACATGTAGAACTGATGGACCTGGAAGTGTTCAAAGAAAAATTCAGGAACAACGAATTCATACAATCCATGCATGTAACCTGTATGCTGTATGCACTAATGAGATTGGGGGAATTGAAAGTGTAGGGAATGGTGAATAGTGAATAGGGAAAAGGGTGGATCCGGCATCCCGCATCAATATCAGGTATTCAATATCCGGCCGATGCCTTATCGAAAGCAACTAAATAAAGACAAAATAATGAAGGCCCTGGTTAAAACGCAGGGCGTGTACGTAATTGAGCAAAAGAAGAATGTTTGCCTGCAGTTATGCGCGTCTATAATGAGCCAGCAGCTAAGCACCAAAGTAGCTACGGTAATTTACAACCGGTTCCTGAATCTTTTTAAATCAAAATCACCCCAACCTGCTGCTATCTTACAGGTGCCTCATGAAACACTAAGAAGCATAGGTCTTTCGAATGCTAAAGCACTCTATATAAAAAATGTCTGCAGTTTTTTTATTGAGCAAAAGCTGACTGATGCCCGGCTTTATAAAATGAGTAATGATGAAATATTATCGCTGCTTACTCAAATAAAGGGGTAGGGCGGTGGACGGTAGAAATGTTGCTGATGTTTACATTGGCAAGACCAGATGTGTTTTCTACCGGCGACCTGGGTTTGCAAAAAGCCATCATTAAGCTTTATAAAGTGGAATATGAGAACCAGAAGGACCTCTTTGATAAAATGAACAGCATTGCCGATAACTGGGCGCCGTACAGAACATACGCCTGCCGGTACCTGTGGCGGGCCCTGGATGCGCCTTTGATTCCTGTATAGCTTTGGTTATTTACTTAACTTTGGGAAAAACCTGCAGCTTAATTTGCGGGGAAAATGAGAGTGCTATAGCTGCGGTTTTAAGGGAATAAGGTAATTGTACCACTACTTTGTTATTGACCATCTTCCACTTTAACTTTTGCCTGGTTTGTAATAATGTAATAGCACTGCCTTTTGCAGGGACATTGCCACTCCATTCTATTGCCGGTGGGGTAGTAGCGCCATCTGCTAGGGTATTAAAGCATACATCTTTCTGCTGTCTTTAGAACGCGTAAAAATACATTACCATCCTGGTAAATATTCGTGGAACGCGTATTATAAATGGCTTCTCCGTTTGCGTCCATCCATTTACCTATTTCAGTAAGGCGGTCAATAATGGGTTGCTGTAAAGTACCGTCAGCGCCGGGGCCTACACCCAGTAACAGGCTGCCGCCTTTAGCTACAATTTCAATTAGGCTGGCAATCACCTTAGGCGCAGATTTAAAGCTTTCATTAGGTACATAGCCCCAGGCTCCGCCCAGTGTCATACAACTTTCCCATGGGTTGTCAATCTTATGATCGGGTATACGCTGCTCCGGTGTCTGGTAGTTTTCGTAAGGCCCATGCACTGTTCTGTCTACCACTAATAAGCCGGGCTGCTTCCTGCGGGCCATGGCTGCAATTTTAGGTATGTCTATGTCCTGGCTCCACTCGGGTATGGGAGCTCCCCAGCTTAGCACTTCTGCATTTACCGTTTCCTTAGGACGTACCCAGCCGCCATCCAGCCAGAGGATGTCCATGCTGCCATAATCGGTCATCAGTTCGCTGATCTGGTTATAAGTATATTGTTTGAACTTTTCCCATCGCCAGGAAATTTCCGGATATCATAATTATTGTTCCGGTTGGCAGTTTCATATACCGGCCACCAGTAATTTTCGCTATGCCAGTCGGGTTTGGAGAAATAGGCGCCAATCATCATGCCTTCTTTTCTGAAAGCGTCAAAAACATATTTAGCCACATTGGCCTTAGGGTGATTTTTAAAAGGACCGTGGGTGATCTTAAAGTCCGTTTCTTTGGTGTCGAACATGCAAAAGCCATCATGATGTTTGGTGGTAAACACCAGGTATTTCATGCCTGCCGTTTTAGCCGCTTTAGCCCATTGCTCCGGATTAAAATTTACGGGGTTGAAATCTTTTGCAGTCCCCAGTACCATTTTTTATAATCACCGTAGTAAGAGTTGCTGTCGCGCGTGATCCAGTCTTCCGAGCATAGCGACCATGATTCGATAATACCCGGTACGGCGTACAGACCCCAGTGGATGATCATACCAAACTTCTGATCCTGCCACTGATCCAGCTTTTGTTTCACCAGCAGATCCGTTGGCCACTCGTATTGGGTGGAGGAGGGTGGACGCCTTGTTGCTGGGCGTGGGAAAACAGCGTGATGAATACGAGAACTAAAAGGGCAGGTAATTTCATGTTCAACCTAATTAAAACACTATTAAAGATATTATTTGCGCTTTAAATGTACAATAACCGAAATAAAAAACCGCCCTGGGGCGGCTTTTTAAAAAGTGGATATTTAGTCGTAAATGTAATTGTCTTTGTAGGGGCTCACTGTGCGAAGCGTTTGTGGTACCCAAAATATCGGTGTAGTGAAATTGTCTTTTGCTTTATTGAGTTCATAATTATCCGGATTGTTGTTTCGTTCCGAAACCGGATACCGGAGTCTTTCAGGCAAAGGTTTCATTACTTTTCCTGCGAAAGTGAGCGGCTCCAATTTGGGATGTCTTGTCCGGCGGAGTTCGGCCCATAATTCATAAGGATACATCAAATTGAAATGGACATACTTTTGCTGCATAATAATTTCCATTTTATTATCTAATGTAGATTGGGCATTAAACTTAGCAACAACGCTGTTTGCGAAAGCATCCACTATAGCTGATGCAGGTTTGGCAGGTTTTAAGATTGCAAACGAACCTGGCGAGCCAGCACTGGTAGGTGTTTTGCCGTTTACCATATACCAGAAATCTGTAGAGTGAGTAATAGCGTCTTTAAGATGATCAGCTGCCGATTTACCTGTATTTCCAAGGTTTTTTGCGGCAACTTCTGCAAGGAACAAATCAACTTCGGCCAATGACATCATGTATACCGGAAAGTTTTCATTGCGGTAAAATGTAGCAAGATTATAAAGGCTTCTATGGTTTTCGCGTAAGTGTCTGTTTACGTCACCATAAGGCCCACCAGTGTAGTAGGTCTGTCCCCAACGTACCCGGGCTTTTGTCCGTCTGCATTCATACTTACACCTTTGTAAACAATTTTACTATTGGTATAATCGCTGGTTGCCGTTGGCATGGCAATAACAGGCAGTCTGGGGTCGTCAATACCCTGTTGGTAGGTACTGTCACCCAGGTTCATTCTTTTAAGAATAACATCAGGAATAAACGTACCAGCCCAACCTTCAGAGATACCTCTGATCCATTCCCCACCTGCATTACCATAAAGAGCATAGGGCATTTGCCATGTCAGATCTTGTTTTGGAAAATTATTTTTGTCAGCAGGTCTTGGATATGAGTTTTTGCAGTAGCTTCTTCCACACCGGAAATCCGTATAGCGTGGCGCAACCTTATTGCATTAATATACTGTACCCATTTATTAACGTCCCCTTGAAAAGCAATATCCTGAACTGAGAATGTTGCTTTGGCCGAAGCAGACATTTTATTATACATGTCTGGCAGTTGCTCCGATATCGTTTTGAGTTCGTTCAAAACACTTACATATATCTCTTTGGGATCATCATATTTAGGAAAGAAAATAGAATTTTTACCGCTGAAAGCTTCGCTATACGGGATATTATCATAGAAATCTACCGTCATCAACGCATAGTAATCTTTCATCATAGTTGTTAACGCATAGTATATTTGGTTATCGTCAAGCTCTTGCCCACTGACAGTACCGATCAAGTTTTTCATGGCCGGCCATGCATTCATACCTACATAAAATGACCCAAAGCGGTTGTTGTAAAGCTGTCCTTCACTGCCAAACCCATTGGTACCTGAAAGGTCATCATAACCAGAAAACCATGCATACCTGTCGGTAATGTATCTTTGAGCAACCTGGGAATATCCTGCAACACCCATGGCGCCAGTACCTGCTATTTCCCACCACCATTCACCGTAATCTTGTACATATAGCTTCCAGGTGTATAGTGTTTTTGTAAAGTAACCTGAGAAAGCGCTGCCCACTTTTGAGTAAACTTCGGGATTATAAAATTCCTTCTCAAGGGTTTTCTGGCAACCCGAAAACGCTACAGAGAAGGCGATGGCTGTTAAGAAAAATATTTTTTTCATAAAATTCTTTTTGATTTTTAGAAGCTAATGTTTACACCAAATATGAACGAACGCATCGAAGGATAAAAAGAGTTTTCAACAAACTCGCCCGATCCTAAAGCTGATTCTGTATCTATATTAGGAACTGTTTTATACAAATAGCCCAGGTTTCTGACAGAGGCTGTTAGCGTGACTTTTTGAAGTTTGGCTAATTGAGACACTTTTGCAGGCAACGTATAACTCATTGATATCTCCCTGAACTTAATGTAATCGTTTTTAAAGAGACGATCGGTTGGCCAAAATCCTCCAACATCACTTATGAAAGTTTGATAGTAAGCTGGTGCAGATACAATAATATCATTTTTAACATAGGTTGTATTCCCGTTTTGGGTAACTTCTTTTACTCCATCTAATACGATACCATCATGGTAAACAATTCCACCTCTGGCAGCAGCAGGTGCCGCCTGGTTATGTTGCCATGGAACTTTATTGCCGGTAGCATTATCTATATAATATGCAAGACCTCCGTTGGCCTCGTCTCGTCCTGGCAATGATTCTTTAATTACTCCTAATCCAAGCAGGTAATTGTTTGTGTAAGAGAAAATGGTGCCTCCGAACTTGTAGTCAATGCCAAAATGGAAGTTAAATCCTTTAAAGAAGAAATCACTATATAGCCCTCCAAACAATGCAGGATTGACTGTTTTTCCTTTTATGTCGGTAGCTTCTTCTGACAAATCATAGTTTCCGTCTGTCCCCACTATTCTGTTGCCGTTGGGATCACGTTTGTAGTCGTATCCGCGTATCTGTCCGATTTTTTGATTTTCAATCTGCCATATTTGGAAGCCGCCGGCTCCTCCTATGGACTTCTGAGTCAGACCCGGATACAGACTTATTACCTTGGAGCTTTGACTAGCTGCCGTGTAAGTAAGTTCCCACCGGAATTTTTCCGTACTAACCGGAGCGCCTTTCACAAAAAGTTCAAATCCCCAGTTCTTATGATTACCTGTATTAATGCTGGCTGAGCTTGCCCCTGTAGCAGGTGTTATCGGCTGCGAAACTATTTGGTTATAGAGATTATTGGTGTAATATGATAAGTCTATTTCTAACCTGTTGCCTTTAAACCATCTGGTATTAAAACCTGCTTCAAATTCTCTTTTTCTGAATGGAACTATGTCTGCAAGAAATATCGATGAATTAGGAGTAACCACTATGGGACCGGAAGGATAGGGGATCTGGCCAACACTAATAACATCGTTAGCAAAGTACCTGTTGGTTAACGCAGTAGAAGGTCCACCACCAACATCAGCCCACGAGAACCTGAATTTACCGAATTGTAATTTTGGTATTTTGAAATCATCACTAAAGTTCCAGGTAAGTGAAGCTCCGGGATAGAAATAGGAGTTATTGGGGTATTTAAGAGTAGAGTTCCAGTCGTTTCTGGCTTGTATTTCCAGGTAGTATTTGTTTTTGTAAGATAAGGTTGCGGATCCGAGCAAACTGTATAATACATCTGATCCTCTTCCTGAACCAAGAACTTTACCCCGGTCACCCGCCGTAGCCCAACGTCTGGTATCTGCATTGCTCAAAGAGAACCAATCGGGAAATAATAGTCCGGCATCCCCGGTAGAGGCATACACATTATTATCTTCCCGTTTTTGATATGCTGCTCCGGCAAATGCGAACAGGTCAAAGTCAGAAATACTTTTGTCGAATTTGATTAAACCCTGATAGTTCTGAACCATGCTGTTAGTTTTATTCCATGCATATTTTCCTCCCATACGAACGGGGTTGAGACGGGTAATTTTATTTTGTGTAATAATGTCTGTATTCGTATAATCAATTGATGCTTGACCTATGAATGAAAATGATTTCGAAAATTGAAGTGTAGATCTTACAGAACTTATCAGGTGAAATTTTTATCTATATCCTGATTGTCATTCTGCTCCCACAAAATACCGGCAACTGCATTAGGCCAGAATCCCGGAGTGTTGGCATTGAGCCCGTAAGGCTCCAGATCCCGTCTGAAACCGTCAGCATCTCTATAAAATGTTTTCATCCAGTTATAGTCATAATCACGGTTCAAACCTGTGGCTACAAATTGTGCAACGTTAGGACGCCGGTTTACCGTATTAACGCTATACAGATTATTGATAAATTCAAAAGTGGCGAATTCTGAAACTTTAAAATTGCCATTAAAGCTAAAGCTATGCTGTTTTTGATTGAAGCCGGGTAATATGTCTTCATATTTATTATGCGTATAAGAAGCTCTTACGCTTCCCATTGTTCCTCCGCCGGCAATAGCTACATTCGTTCTATTTGACACTGCATTACGGAAAAAGTCAATAAAGTTATCCGGATAAGCCTGATATGGACCAACTGTACTGTCGTATAGCATCATTGGAACGCCATCGAATTTTGGTCCAAAACTCAGCCGGCTAAGAGGAAGCCTTCTGATGCGCTGCCCATTAACAACCGCAAACTGAGTGTCTAAAACGCTGGCTCCTGATCCATATTCATTTTGGAAGTCAATGAAAGTGAAAGGTTTATCAAAAGTAAGCTGGTGAGAAGCCTGGATTCCCAAACCTCTTGTTTTTCTTCCACTTTTTGTTGTGATTAGCACCACACCATTGAGCGCCTGGCTACCATATAAAACAGATGCTTTCGCTCCCTTTAAAATTTCAATCGACTCAATGTCTTCAGAGTTTAGATCGTTAATACCTGAGCCTCTGTCAAAAGAATTCAATGGGTCATAAGATCTGTCTACCATGTCTGTAGGCCTGTCATAAATAGGAACTCCATCCACTACAAATAGCGGACGTGTATTGGAGTTGCTCTCTAACCCGCCTGCGCCACGAATACGCACGTTTACACCAGCGGTGGGGCCTCCAGAACCTATATTAATACCTACGCCTGCTGCTTTACCATATAGAGCTAAAAAGGATTTTGTGTAGCTCCAGCCAGCAGTAATTCGTCGCCTTTTATCGTAGATGTGGCATAGCCTAATGACCGGGCCTCTCGCTTGATCCCTAACGCTGTTACCACCACTTCATCCATTCCTGTAGCATCTGCCTTGAGCAGGATTACCGATAAGCTGCTACTTTGACCCACTGAAATTTCTGTTGTTTTGTAGCCAACGGAACTGAATTCAATTGTGGCATTATTTCCATTTACCAGGATAGAAAAGTTGCCTTTTTCATCAGTTACTCCTCCTGTAGTTGTTCCTTTAATGATATAGGAAACTCCGCTAAGCGCAGCTCCTGATCGTCTGTAACAGTACCTGTTACCGTTCTTTGCTGGGCCCATAAGAGTGTGGATATACAGCTCACAAGCAACGCAAGCAGCATTTTTGCATTGTTTTCTTCATACCTGTTGTTTTTGATTTAATAAAAGTTTGCCTATTCATTGCCCGGCTGAAAAGCAGCCGGCCGCTTTGCCGGCATTATCGGGCGCAGCATTACAGTTCATGATTCAGTTTTCTTACGTCTTCTTTTTCTATTTTGTTAGAAGTATTATAGTTTGATCGCTCTATTTTACTGATGTATCAATCGTTTCAACGCTTTCTATGGCACACACCAGTTTCTTTGGTTTAATTGTTAAGTAAATGTAAACTATCTTTTGTATAAAATAAAATACTTTTTAAATTTTTTTATAACTTTTGTTAAACGGCTATGAAAAATGATGAGAGGCGCACATTGTGTTTTGGTATGGTTTAAGAGATGTCTAAAATTGATTGAAAATTTTGGAACTTTATGAATTGATAATTAGTTTCGCTACAAAACTAACTTTTATGATAGTTAACCAAGTGAAATAGAGAGCTTCTCAAATCCTAAAATCAAATGATAATATTTGTGTTCAAGTAGAATTGGACTTTGCAACAGTTTACGTTGCAACGCCATTGGAAGAGACACATTATTATCCTTTCGGGTTGACGCAAAAGGGGATAAGTACAAGACAAACGGGAGCATTACACAATAAGGAAAAAACGTTCCAGGATCAGCAGATAGATGAAGACCTGGACCTGAACTGGGTGCAATTTAAGTATCGCAATCATGATCCACAGATAAGGAGATTTATAGAGGTTGATCCATTAAGTGAAGATTATGTACATAATAGTACTTATGCCTTTAGCGAAAATAAGGTGACAGTGCACGTTGAGTTGGAGGGGTTAGAGGCAGAGTATATATTTGGTAAGTTTAAAAGGGCGATAGCCGATGAGTATCAAAATTTATCTAACAGGATAGATAATGCGGTTAGCTACTTTTCTAAAACCAGCAGTTCTACCGAAGTGTCGTCTACGCCGGTTGCCAAATTTAGTGTAGGCGGAACTGTTACCGCTACTACGAGTACTAATTTTGGCGGCAAAATGAACTATTTAATAGCTAACAATACATTAGAAGGAAATAAGGAACCACTTTTAAAAACAACGGTAGTTCCGTCTGTGGATACAAAGACAGAAATTAAAGCAGGGACACTTTCTTCAATAAGCAAAACTAAGAATGACAGCAAAGGTGATTTCACAACAGAGATAGGAGGGAAAATGTCGGGCGATGTGAAAGTCAAAAGAATGCAATTAGCTGTGTCAGCAGAAGCCACTATGTCCACTAGCACTTCTGGTGAATCAAAGGCGACACTACAAATAGGTGTTGGCAAATCTTCTACTACACAAGCAATAGGCTGTCTGCAACACGGAACAGATGGTACAAAGCAAAAAACATATATAGGTATTGGAATACAACAAAAACAAGGAAAGACTACCTTTACTCAAATATTCAGGTTTTAGAATTTTTACAGAAACATGATTTTACGAACTGTCGCTTTTTGTTGCATAAGCTTTTTTTATCTTTCGCTGTGTTAGGCCAGTCGATATGTGCGAACATAAAAACAGGAAGATTTTATTTTTATCCTCAAAACACCAAACAGTTTTTTGTGATTCTTAGAAGTGATTCGTTACAAAGGGAAATAAATGTTGTTACTAATGACACTTCTTATTGGAAAATAAATTGGAAAAGCCCTTGCGTGTTTGATTTGATATTTTTAAAAACTACTAAGAAGTTGTCTACAGAAGAATTGGAGTTTTACAAATCGAATCTTATCAGTACGCAAATACTTGAAGCAACAAAAATTATTATATTTTTAAAGGGGATTGAATAGAGTAGATGAAAATGCTGTTACAGATACAATGTGGCTTAAGAAACGATATTAGTTTTTATTACTACAGATTTTGCCAGCCAATCGTGCAAAGCTCTCTTTTTCTTATTAGTAAACATTGTTATTTGTGCCGTTGTTGGTGTTCGTGCATGGCATATTTGCCGTGGCCTCACCAACAACTGTAGCTTGGCCCAGGAAGAATGGCTTCGCTGTTTCGGGTGGCGATAAGCTGCACCAACAATTGGAGCCGGCTTGTAAGTTTGCAATTCATTGCCTCTCAATCAACCCAAAAAAATCTCCCAGTTTTTGCAGTTGTTGGTCTTCATCCTGCCGTTGTTGTGTCTTTTTTACCAACAGCATCCGAAAACGGTAGCATTGCCGATGACGACTATGATTATGTCGTTAATGGCAACCTGATCAAAGACCAGAATAAAGGTATTGCCAGCATTAGCTATGATATCTTAAATTTACCGGAGCAAATTGTTGTAGCTAATAAGGGCACCATTAGCTATACATATGATGCGGCAGGCAATAAGCTCAGCAAAACGGTAAGTGAAACCGGCCAGGCCTCAAAAACCACCCAATACCTGGGTGGAATGATCTTTGAAAACAATGTATTGCAGCATGTAGCCACCGAAGAGGGTAGGGTAAGACTCGAATCCGGCCAGTGGCGGTACGATTACTTTTTGAAAGATCACCTGGGTAATGTAAGGGTAATGCTTAATGATATAGCAACTCCACTGGAAGAAACGCATTATTATCCATTTGGCTTGACGCAAAGAGGAATATCGACGCAGCAAGTGGGTTTACTTGCAAATAAGTATAAATATAATGGCAAAGAAGAGCAGACAGAATTAGGATTAGAATGGTTAGATTATGGTGCAAGGATGTATGATAGTCAAATTGGGAGATGGATGGTTGTTGATCCGAAAACTGAAATGTTGTATGGTTGGAGCTCTTACGTTTACGCTAATAATGATCCAATTTTTTATGTTGATAAAGATGGTAAATTTATCGGAACATTAATTGGGGGTGCTATAGGCGCTGTTGTTGGGGAGTCAAAGCGGCAGTTAAGGGAGAAAATGTGTGGAAAGGAATAGGAAAAGGAGCATTGTCGGGCGCCGTAGCAGGGGCAGTAGTTGACTTAACGATAGCTACGGCTGGGACCGGAACAGCTGCTTTGGTGGCAGCAGGGGCTCTTTCTGGAGCCACTGGCAGTATAGTAGATCAGGCTCTTGACGGTAAAAAAATAAGTTGGGGTCAGGTCGGTATTTCAGGTGCTTTAGGGGCGGCTTAGGCTACCTTGGGGCTAAAGTTGCTCCATTGTTTGCCGGTACAAAAGTGGGAGGCTGGTTCGGGATGAATAAGGGCGGAATCACGAGTATTGAAGTTGGAGCTACCGAATCCATAGTCATTGGGCGAAATAGCCTGGTAGGAATTGAAACACCTTATGGAACAGCAACCCAATCCGCAAGTACTGCCGCTTCAAGAGCAGCATTTGAAGTGGAGCAAGGCGCTACATTATATCGTATGGGTACATTGGGCAGGAGTCAAGCTGGAGAAGCTCAATTTTGGTCTTTAGAAAATCCTGCAAAATACCTAAATGATATGAAAGCCTTTGCAAGTAAATTCGGTATACCTGAAGAAAATTTACAGTCAGGTGGCTTCTTTATAGAATCAGGTAAATTAAGACAGACCGGCTTCTTTATAACCAGAGAGGCTCCTGGTGTTGGTGCTAATAGTGGTGGTGCAGTTGAAGTAGTTGTTAGACCGGGGACGTATACTTAGATGCATTTAATGTAATTGGAGGAAAATAAGAATTATGGATTTTATAGAAACAGTTGAACAGATTAAATCGAAATACCGGGAAGCAAGTCAAGAAAAACTTATCACGGAAGTCAACTATTGTTTATTGCAGGGAGGGACATTAAGTGAAAGGTTTTTGATATTAGCTGATTGGCTAACGCAGCTAAAGGATAATAATTATGAAAATTATAATCTCGCTTATGAAGAGAGCGAGTCAATAATAAAAGGTGCAAAATCTTTTTTCAGCGATTAAAAATCCAACCGCCTTTTCTTCAAATTCATCTCTGTTGTAAATGCCTAAAAAACCTAACATGTCAGATTAAGTAATGACGATTACACCTTAAATTTGTCTCCTGCGTTTCAGTAAAATGTGGAATTGCATTTTAGCGATGGCAGGGGTTTGGTGTTCCACCAGCCGGTGAGTGCAGATTTTTAAAAGCATTGATAGGCTGATTCATGCTACACCTTTCTACTTCTGTTCAATATTATTTTTACAACCAGGCGGTAGATATGCGTAGAGGTTTTTTTGCCTTTGCGGGGTGTGTTACGAATCAAAGCTTGTAGATGTCTTTGAATGCTGAATAGAAGATGGTAGTCCAAAGTACCGCCGTTGTCGGTAGTCTTCCAAATAAATAAATAAAAGCTTGAATGGTTATGCTTTGTTTGCAACCAAGCATCGGCTTTTTCAAAAGCCGTTAGAACTGGTATCTTTAGGAAAAATGAGCGAAGGAGATTATTAAATCCGTAATTAGGCAGCAGTACATTTTATAACTTTTGCCGTAGTTGATGGGGTAGATGTTTTTACACGAAAGGATGATCGCGATATTTTTCTGGACAGCATCAGGTATTGTCAAAAAGAAAAAAATCTGCAAGTGCATAGCTGGTGCATCATGAGCAATCATGTACATTTTAAGTATCGGCAAAAATGACAACCTGAGTGATGTATTGAGAGATTTTAAAAAATTTACGAGCAAACAAATAATGAAGGCTATAACAGAAAATAAACACGAGAGCAGGCGGGAGTGGATGCTTGATATTTTTAAGAAGGCGGGCATTACAAACAGCCGGAATAGCGAATATCAATTTTGGAGGCAAGACAATCAGCCAATGGAATTGTATAGCGCAGCATTCGTTTTTCAGAAAATGAACTACATTCATCAAAATCCGGTAGAAGCGGGTATAGTAGAAAAGGCCGAGGAATATCTTTATAGTAGTGCAAGAGATTATTTTTATACAAAAAAATGCGGTTTACTGGAGGTGATTTTTCTGTAATTGGTTTGATAGCCTTGTGGCCAATGCTTCGTTATAAACGAAGCATAACTTTTTCAAAAAGGAAATAGGAGGAAGACTAAGGAGAACGGGGAGTCGGCGTCACATCAATATATAGAGAACAAATCAGTAAACTTCGAGCAAACTATGTCTGATGTAGTAATGGGTAAGATTGGAGGAGTCTAACTAAAGATGTGAATGCTGGTTCGATAAAAGCTGCCGAAAATAAATTAGATAGGGTTTCTAGAATTGCTGCAGGTGGTCCAACAAGTGCTGGGCGAAAGCAAAATGTAGTTAATGCGGGAAACAATCTCACAACCCAACAGGCTAAAGCAAACTTGGTATCGGCTGCAGTAAGTAGTACTTCGCAGAAAACCAGTGATGCAGTAAGCAACATATTAAACTCTCTTACTCTTAAAGCGAGTCAATTACCTGATTTTGAAAAATTAAGAATATCTGTCAGTGATAATACGCGCGTCAATTCTACTCGATAAAATAATGAAATATACTTCTTTAGGTTTAGGCATAACTATAATAGTCTTCTCATTGATATTTTTAAAGTTCAAGCTAGATATTTATAAGGTTGAACGGGATGGTCAAATAGTGGAAGCGCAAATTATCAAGCTTCCAAATTATTGTGGTTCAACTAGGGTAAGTACTATATGGATTTGAATTATCAAGGCGAAATCTTTATCAAAAGGATACCTGCTGGATTTTGTGATAAACATAAAGTAGGTGAGTTGATCCAAATAAAATATTTGGAAGGCGAAGAGTCGATTTTATTTGTTGGGGAAGAAATGACAGGAGAATTTATTGCAATAGGGGTTTTTCTATTAGTAGGAATTGTTTCTGTTACTTATGGGATGTTTTTTGGAAGGAAAAGAAGATAATGGTGATTGTATGGGATTGTAAGCTTCTATATTTGTGTGCTGTTAGTGTTGGTTTTTGCGGTGAGATGAATGATCGGACATTACTATGCCAAATAGAAGAATAACAGGCTATACTAAGAAGCAACTTTTTTACCGTTGTTGGGTGTGCCACAAGTCAAAGCCTGTATATGTCTTTGAATGTTGAATAGTAGATGGGAGTCCAAAGTACTCCTTTGGAGCTGGCGTACCGCATAGGCTGTGCAGACAGTGTATGCAAACCGCCTGAAGGTGCTGTAGTTAAAAGCTATGGTGTTGAACGTTCAGGTAAATGTGCTGTACAAACAGTATTAGGTACGTGTAAAGAAGTTGAACAACATTGAACCGCTGGAAAAGTGTAGAAAATACCACCTCTGGATCAACCCCAAAAATCTTCCAGGGTTAAATGCCTCGCCAAACACATTTTTCCAATGTTTCTATCGTCATAAGATAATTGCTTTCCTTTACAATACCTACCGTTAATCAAATAAATTAAACGGTCCAACCCACCAGTTTCCTTCGGCGGAGCAGTAATTACCATCGGCGTTTCACAAAAAAACATCGGCTGAGGGTGTAATACCTGCGCAGGCCTGTTGATCAGCTTCGGCTTTGGGATATGGGGCTTTGCTGATGCAATACGCACCATCGCCGGGATGGGTTTAAGGCAGTTGGTTGGGGTGCCAAGCTTTGCCGGAGGGTACAAAAGCATTGTAGCCGAAGGGTATCTCCCCTGCAGCGTTGGTACACACCCATTGGCCGCAGGTAAAACAGGCTTGGGCGAAGGAAACAGAGCCGGGGCTCACCCCGCATACCGGCGGTAAAGCAAAGCACCGGCAACAGCTCAGCTTACCATGGGTGCAACGCAGGTAAATACCCCCACGAGCGTAGGTTTAGGCTAGGTACCCCCACCTTTAGGTACCCCCCCATAAAAAAGAGCCCCACAAGCGGAGCTCTTAGCAAATAATGAGAACAGTAACCATCTAAAAAAAAGGGATCAGGCAGCCGGCGTTTCGGGTGTGGGCGTCACGGGAGCGGCTGCGCCGGTAAAGCGTTGGCGCAATTGTTCGTACACGGTTTTGCTTCCGGCCACACCGGTGCCTGCTGCGGCTGCAAACATTTTGTAAATAGTAAGTGCACTGGCGTACGCCTCACTACCGGCCAGTAATTGGGTGTCGGCCAGCTTTTCGCCCATCTGTGCACCAATAATACCAACTCATCCAGGGCATGATAAAGGTCCAGGTCTGTTTTCAGATCCTGCGGCTTAATAAATCCCGGCAAAATTTCAGGATTGTTAAGCGCTGCCTGTATGGCATCTTCGGTAAATACTTTGTTGCTTACGCTGATCTTGGGAAGGCTCATTCTTTCGCCAGGCGTAAGTCCTACTAAAAAGGTAATGCCTGCTGTATACCAGCGATCGCATTTTTCACGGTTTGTGCAGCTTCGGGTGTTAGAGTGGCATTCACACGGTTAATCATTGTGTTGCTCATGGGGTCTTATTTTTGTTTTTAAAAAATGAATGAACGATGGTTGCGTTGTCAGGTCAGGTTAACGATCAGCTTTTTCAAATAGTTATTAGTACTAAGTTATATATTTTATTAGCTGAAAGCAAACCGATTTTATAAAGAAAAAGTTAATCTATAAGATACCGCATGTTCTTATTGCCACAGATGCCCGCCTGAACGGACAGGCAGGCACGAATGAAGGAGAGAGGTTATGTACTAATTGATGTGCCTAATCTATTTGTAGTAATCCGTTATTGGATCAATCGGGCATGTTGTTTTTTTAAGGTCCTCTATTGACAATCTGTATGAGTCAAACTGCAAGTTTTTTTAACAAGAAATTTACCGGTAACTAATCATATGTGCATTCGTGGCATTCTCGCTGAAGCGTAGGGCAGAAGGACGGCTTTCTGCTATTTGAAAGATTATTATTTCATCTCTTAATCAACCCCAAAATCGTCCAACGTTAAATGCCTTGCCACACATATTTTATGTAAAGTATAGAGACCAATTCTGTAAGGTGTATTTTTAAAATCAGCAATTGCCTGATTGTTTTCTCTGTAAAAAGGGTTTTGATAAGTTTCCTACCGTTGATCAAAATAAACTAAACGGTCCAACCCACCAGTTTCCTTCGGCCGGGCATTAATTACCGTCGGTGTTCTGCAAAAAAGCATCGGCTGGGGAGTAATACCTATGCCGGCCTGTTGATCAGCTTCGGCAGCGGCATGTGGAGCTTCGCTGTTTCGCCGTTGTTGGTGTTTGTGCCTGGCATATGTGCGGGAGCTTCACCAACAATTGTAGCGCTAGTTAGAGAGATTGCAACTCTCTACCACTTAATCAACCTAAAACTCTTCCAGCGTTAAATTCCTGACCACACACATTTTATGTAAAATATAGAGACCAATTCTATAAGGTGTATTTGCAATCAGCAGTTTGCTTGATCCGTTTTCATCCACATCATGCTCTTCTGCAAATAAACGAATAGTGCCTTCCTGATAGCGCTTCTCTAGCGTAGGTCTATAGCTGGGATATTTGCGCCTTACCGACCTGTGCTACGTTGTTACTTGTAGCGTTGGCTATGGGAATAATTGCCTTCTGATTTATAAGTATAAGTTTTCTTCTCTATCCCTTAATCAACTTAACAATCTTCCAGCCTTAAATGCCTTGACCAGCACATATTTATGTAATGTGTAAAGACCAATTAAGTAAGGTATTTTTCAAACCACCAATTTACCTGGCTGTTTTCTCATCTACCTAAAAGGAAACCGCTGCTGGTCTGCTTTTCGAAAAATGCATTAAGTAGGCTGGGGATACTTCCGGGGTGAGGGGATCCTACCTCCGGGCTGCATCAACTCGGTAAAAGCTTCGCGAATTCGTCGGGGAAAACGAAAATCGGAGGAACAGCGAAAACAAAAACCGCCCGGAGGCGGCTTTTACTAATTGCAATTTAAATTGAGGCCTTATGGAGCCCAATATACTTTTTGTAAGGCCTGTGCATCGGGATTGGCACCATTAGTTGCCTTCATCCAATTATCGTGGTTATTGGTTTCCTCGTCATTAGGATAAGGAAGCTTGTTAAATACCTGTGGGTTATAACCGGCTGCCTTAGGAGTTAACCCCGTCCTCCTGGTGATAGCCCAGGCTTCAGGCTGTTGCCATAGAGCTGTTAACCATGCTTGCGTTACGATCTTTTTAAGATTGCCCGCATTATCACCCGGTATAAGTGCTACTTTAGAGTTTGCCAGGAAATTCGAAATGGCGTTGGCGTCTAGTGTTGGCTTTGAGGATGGCCATATGCCGCTTGTAGAGGAAGCCACATAAGTATACCAAAATTAACTGAAGCTGTCAATCCAGCCTGGTACTCCTGGTTGGCTTTTGCAAAGTCAGCAGCAACACCCATACCACGCGTATAAATTTCTGCTTTTAACAAATGAACGTCTGCTTCCGAAATAATTATATAGGGAAGCATGGTATGGTCTCTTACGAGGTAAAAATTAAAGCCGGCAAATTTATTGTCTGCCAAGGTATTAGGTGCTGCAGGTGCATTCGCATCGGTGTTAGGATATAAAGTACTTGAACCCTCTGCCACTGATTTGTCCTGAGGTTGAGGTACCCATTTGCCTGCATTATTCGGCATGAACCATACATAGGTGCGGGGATCAAAAATACCTGAGCCGTTATCTGCATTGCTGGACGATATCTCATTCCATACGTTAGAGCTTAAACGAATATTACTTACAGATACTTCTCTGAACGCATACCATAATCTATCGTTATAATCAGGATTTTGAGGTACAACAATTTTAGGGTAGTTGCCATAGTTGTTCTGCCGCATAGCTTCCATGTCGGCATATGTTACGGCATTAGGCAGCGGCTTATTGCCTCCGATAATATCAGTTATGATCGGATTAGCTAACGCTGCATTTTTAGCATGTAAGCGAACGGCATAGCGCAGACGGAGGGCATTGCCAAATTTGATCCACGAATCATAATTATTATTCAGGAACGACTCGTTGCTGCCTAACGCTACCTGGTCTGAAGCAGCAGCGCCAACTTTAATGGAATTAACGGCTGTTGTCAGATCGTTTAAAACAGATTCGTATACGCTTAGATCACTGTCGTAAGATGGGCGATACTTGCTTGGGTCGCTGCTGGCATCACCTGCATTGGAATAGGGAATATTACCATACCGGTCAAGCATAGATAAGGTTCGGGAAGAAATCAGTATAGTGGATATCGCCCGGAGGTTTGTGTATGCTACGGGATTAACATCAGCTGCTATTAACTTGACAAGTAGCTTATAATCAGCAAGATCGCGGTAATAGTTGTTCCAATAGCTGGAAACATAGTTGGTGTAAGGTACGCTTACATTTTGTACTCCCTGCTGGTTAGCTATGGGCATTAAAACGCCTATATGTAGTGTGTAATCTTCTTCAGTGGCTCTTCTGCTGAGCTGATTAAAGAGTGCTACCGGCGATGCTGTAGCAACAGATACATCTTTGTAAGGACTATTTATTTTTTCAAAATCTTTTGTACAAGAGGCAGACAAAAGCAGTGCGAAAAGGCCGGCACTGCCCGTTAGCTTTGTGAAGATCCTGGTTGATATATTCTTTTTCATAATGAACGACTTTTTTGAATTGACGAATCTGTTACTGTATTAGAATGATGTTCTTACGGTGAAACCAAATGAGCGGGTTTTAGGCATGGAAGAATATTCAATGCCCTGAACATTACCAATACCATTCACACCTTCCGGATTTAACCCTTTGGGTATGGTAGTAAATATGTAAAACAAGTCGCGACCATATACTGACAGGTTGAGGTTTTGCAGGATTTTAGTAGCTTTTACTATATGCTGTGGTACCTGGTAAGAAAGTGAGGCTTCTCTTAATTTCATCCAGGAGTTTTCGAATACTGCAGCTGACCGGGGTACACCAATATGGTTCCATGCAGAGTAAGTGCCTGCATAATACCATAGATAGTGAACGACATCATTATTGGGTGTTCCGTCTGCAAATACACCACCAAAATTAACGCCTACATTGCCGGTCGTTCCATCAGGGTATACATAAGGTAAACCACCGCCATTACGCTCTTTCAGTGTTTCTTTCAGGTTACCACTTCCCATTGCCGCCGCATAAGAGCCAAAATAAGTATCACCTCCGATTTTAGCATCTGTTAATACATAAAGCGAGAAGTTCTTATATCTGAAAGTATTGGTTATACCTCCGGTAAGAAGTGGTTGTGAGTTACCAATAGGAACCTCACTGGACGAGAGCACCCATTGGGTACCCGCATAGTAAGTTTGACCGTTAACGGTATATGTAACCGGCTTACCATCCGTGCCTACAGCACGTTTTACTACTTTTTCACCATTCAGATAAGTGTAATCTTTACCATAAAGCGTTCCATAGTAATCGCCCACCTTAACCCGTTGAGATACGCCTGCGCCTCCGAAAAAATTACCCAAATTGAGTTCGTCAATACCCTCGGAAAGCTGTAATACTTTTGTTTTGGAATGTGCCGCATTTACGCCAATGTTCCACGAGAAGTTATTGGTTTTTACAGGTGTTGCATTCAGCACTACTTCAACACCATTATTGCCTAATGATCCTGTATTAATAGTAATAGAACTAAAGCCGGATGAGATCGGCAACGGGTTGCTTAAGATCTGATTGAAGCTCTTCATCCAATAGGTGGTAACGTCAAGAGTAATACGATTTTTAAGGAATGCCAAATTCAAACCTGCCTGAAAAGCCTGGCTGCGTGCTGGTTTTACACCGGGTATTTTAACCGCATCCGGAAGGCTTGATGCCAATACGCCGTTGTAGGTATTACTTTCCAGCAAATTATGAATAGCATAGGGGTCGGTATCGCTACCTGTTTCTGCATAAGAAAGTTTTAATTTACCGAAACTCAACCACGATGCATTTTCTTTTAAGCCGGGTATGCCATCTGTAAATACATAACTCATATTTACGGAAGGATAGAAATAGCTATTGTCGGTGGAGGGTAAGGTGCTCGACCAGTCGTTACGTGCAGTGGCCTCTAAAAACAACAGATTTTTGTACGATAGATTCAGGAAAGAATATATAGAGTTGATCTGTTTTTCGTATTTAAGCTCTTCCGCCGGATCGTTAGGAGGCGTACCGTTGTTCAATGCAAAAATAAAAGGTTTTACAAAAGGTGCCCTGGTAGCATTGCTGATTGCCTTATCGTTACGGTAATAATTCTCACCACCAAAAGTGATGCTGGCGTTGAAATCGCTGTTAATGAATCCATCTTTATACAGTCTTAAATAAGCCAAAAGGTTGCGGCTCATATTGCGTCCCATTGTTTCTTTGTAAACACCGTCGGCTTTTCCCAATACGTCAGTGGGGTAAGTGATAAAAGTAGCGGCATCATTAGAATTGTCTACACCGCCCTGCGCAGTAATACTTAGAAAATTAGTCAGGTCTGCTACTAGTTTAAGTCCCCTAAAAATTGATTCCTGGTGAAATCGTTATTGTTTTTCATTAGGTTCCAGTATTGGTTGTTTAAATAACCTGTGCTGTACGGGTAGGCGGGAACATCAGTTCCGGGGTACCGTCCATTGCCATCAGTAACGTTAACTCTTTCTCCGTTGGGACCGAATTGCTGTGAGAAGGCTAATTCAGGATTATAATCTCTTGCCATCGAATAGGTAGGACCGGCCTGCCATGCAGCGCCGATCTGAGGCGCGTTTAACCTGTAAAAATTAACATAACTGGATGTGATCTCACCACGTAGCCTGTCGCTCACTTTAAAGGTTGCACCCAGGTTAAAGTTGTTGGAGTGCATCTTACTGTTAATCATATTAGGCGTGGTATTATTCCGCGTATAAGACGCTCTGAAAGTGGCTTTATCACTACCACCCGATACTGCTACATTATGCATTGACACCGAGCCATCGGGGAAAAAGGCTTTCCAGTTATTCGGCTGCGCTGAATAAGGTCGTAATACGCCATCGTAGTTCATAATGGGCTGGTCGTCAAATCTGGCCCCCATGAATAACTGCCGGGATAGCTGAAATAGGTATAAAAATCGTAAGCATTAGGGTAGGGCAATCCACCATGTGAATTGTTGACATAATTACCTCCCGGATTGGTATTGTTGCCCACCTGCATACGCTGGCCTTTACTGTTAATGGGAAACCATTTAGATTGATCTGCAGTAGTCATACTGGCAACACCGCCCTGGCCGTATTCATTCTGATAATCGAACAATTCCCAGGGCTTGGTCGCTCTGTAAGAAAAACTATAATCAACACCGAGGCCGGGCCTTTTGCCACCCTTTTACGGGTAATAAGGATTACGCCATTGGCACCTCTGGCGCCATACAGGGCTGCAGCCTCGGGTCCTTTTAATACCGTAATATCTTCGATGTCTTCCTGGTTGATCATATTCATACCGGTACCCCAATCGTTATTGCCCGAAACATCGGCACCAACGGCACCTAAAACAGATTTACCATTGCCTCCGTTGTTATTATTCACGTTTACCGGATCGTTATTGATGGCGACGCCATCAATAATAATTAGAGCACGATTGTCTCCGGTAAGTAAAGTATTTCCTCTCACAACAAGCCTTGATGAGGCGCCATCGGCGCCACCGCCTGATTGGGATATCTGCAACCCCGCTACTTTACCCATCAGACCTTGTGCTATAGTAGGTGCCTGCGCAATGGTGAGGTCATCTCCTTTTACCGTTTGTGCAGAATAACCCAGGGCGCGGGCTTCTCTTTTTATACCTAGTGCTGTTACAACAACTTCCTCCATGCCCGTCGCTTCAGATTTTGTAAGCACGATAGAGAGTGTTGTGTTTGTTCCAACTGCTACTTCTTTTGTAGCATAACCTACTGCGCTAAATTCAAGAATGACATTATTGCCGTTTACTGAAACGGAAAAACGGCCATCAGCATCCGCTACGCCACCAATAGTAGTACCCTTCACTGTAAATGACGCATTTCCAATAGGGCTTCCTGATCATCAGTAACGGTGCCGGTTACTGTTCGCTGCTGAGCATGCGAGAGAAGCGCAGCAGCTCATGAGCAATGCGAACAGCAATTTTTGCATTGTTTTCTTCATACCTGTTGTTTTTGATTTTTATGAAATCGGTTCCAGTAGTAAACTAATTGATTAGTAAGAATGGGATCTCTTCAATGGATTTTAAATGTTTGAGAATATTTATTATGCAATCGTTTTTTCCGGTAGTAGCCTGGGCAGCCGTTCATAATTATCCATAATTAAAGCGGTGGCCCCAACCAGTTCGGCATTGTAGCCCAGGGAAGAAATCTTAATTTCAGTATGTTCGGCTATTTTAGGAATGCAGTGCTCGTTAACTGCCTGCTGAATAGGAGCTACCCAAACTTTCCCGGCAAGAGACCCGATGCCGCTGATCACCACCAGCTCAGGATTTAATAAATGAATCAGTATAGCTACCCCACGGCCGATATTGTAAGCAGCTTCGGAAATAAGATCGATAGAAAATTTATCGCCTTTCTGGGCCGCCTCAATAATTTTTTTGCCGATTCTTCTATGCGGTCTTTGCTCAGCTCCTTTAAAATAGAAGGTTGGGAAAGCTTTTTAAATTGCTGAATGCCTTTCTGAGCTACCACCATCATTGAGGTTTCTGTTTCCAGGCAGCCGTGTTTTCCGCAACTGCATATTTTATTGTTGTCAAAAAGAGGGATATGGCTGAATTCGCCTGCAAAGCCTTCTTTTCCCTGAACAATTTTCCGTCTGCAATAATGCCCAGGCCTATTCCCCAGCCAATATTAATTACCATAACATGCTGCTTGTTCTTGGCAGCGCCCCATTTAAGCTCGGCCAACCCTACCAGGCTTGAGTCGTTATCGATCAGTGTTGGGATCTGCAGGGCCTCCTGGATAGTGCTTACAATCGATCCGCCATAAGTGGGTAAGAAAGTATGGTTAACGCCCTTGGCCACGTCCACAAAGCCGGGCATGCCAATGCCAATACCGGCAATTTTAGATACGGGTATATTGGAATTGCTGATAAAAGTTTTCAGGTGATCCACCAGCTCGTTCAGGCTGTTAGGATTATAGCTAATACCAGGTCGAACTTTTCGACCTCACCAACAATACTGTTGTCATTAGAAATAAGCGCTACCCGGGTTACCAGCTGGTCCATAGCTACCGCCACCACATAAAAACACCGGCTTTAATACTGTAGGTTTGAGGGCGCCTGCCCCCGTGGAAGCTGCATAGCCTTTTTCGATCACCATCTTCATGCTGATCAGCTCGCTCAGATATTGGGTGGTTAGTGGTATGCTTTTACCAATAAGGTTGCTTAAATCGGCGCAGGACAACTGCTTGTTAAAAAACAGGTGCTTTAATATTTCTTTATAGAATTTCTGCTTTTTAGAAATAATATTGGCAATCATGTTAACTTTTTTTTCGTTCGGCAGTGTATTCAATTCTACATAAATATAGAACCTTTTTTAATTTTTAAAAAACTTTTTAAAAATTTTACTAAACATTTTATTAACACAGCAATTGGTAGCCAAGGAGAGGGGCGGCAGTTTGAATTTTTAAATGTTCAAATAGTTTGAGATGGTAGTTGGCTGCACACTTTACATTTTGTGTATTGTCTGCCTTCATCGTAGATCATATATGGTATATCATGCATCCGGGATAAAATATCCCAGCATCCGGCATCAATGAATCCTGTCTCCCCGTATTTCGAGGTCTTTCATTATTTCAGCTTCGTGGTTCAGCCACCCGGCCCAGCGGGTACGCACTTTTTCCTTAGGTATAGGTTTCTGCCAGTTCTATAAATAAAGTGTAATGCCCGGCTTCGCTTTCCATAAAGCGCCTATAGAATTTGGCCAGGTAAGCGTCGTTGAGGCCTTCGCTAAGGCGTTTGAAACGCTCGCAACTACGGGCTTCAATCATCGCCATCATTAAAGATGGTCTAAAAAGCGATCTTCGGGAGAGCCGCCTTTTGTTGAAATTCAATGAGTTTATTAACGTATAAATCCTTTCGCTGTTTGCCTAATTTTAAACCTCGTTTATGCAGTTCCTGTAATACCAAACGGAAATGCCCCATTCTTCAGTTACAATAGGTGCGAGGGCCGTTACCAGTTTCTCTCGGTCGCTGTATCTTTGTATTAAAGTAATGCAGGTAGTAGCCGCCTTCTGCTCGCAATAAGCATGATCGGTGAGTATAGCTTCCAGTGATATTTCAGCAAGATTTACCCAGCGCGGATCGGTAGGGAGCTGAAGGCCTAATATATTTTTAGTATCCTGGGATAAGTTCATGCGGTAAAAATATGTTTTAAAGGCGAGGTTTAACATTAAATGACATATATCATTGATTTAATGCTCAATAGAGTTGCGTTGCTGGATCCCTATGCGTTTATGATCTAAACGATATAGCTATGAGAAAAATCATCGTCATTTTATTGGTTTGTATTGCGTGTTTATCATGCAGCAAGGCACTCCAGGTTAAAAAAGACATGTATTTTAAACAGGTGAACTGGGTAGAACCGCCTGGTGAACGCGACCCTATCGCCGGGGTAGCGCCTATGCATTTGGAATTGCGTACAGACGGCCGCGCTTTTCTATATCCTGGTTCAGGTGATATTGTGTGGGACGGCTCCTATAAGGTGACCACTAAGAAGTAACGCTGAAGTCGATAGATACTTCTTATGAATTTGAGGTTAAGTCCTCTACCGAATTAAAAGGACCTAGCGGAGAAATCCTGCGTTTGGAAGAACCGTAGCACACGGATTTATAAAGGCTTATATTGCGCGAAAAAAACTTCAGGCTATTCAGGAAATCCGAAATTATTCCTTACCTTTGCCGCCTTAAATTATAGGATACAAAAACAGGATGACCTTTTAAAAAGACAGTATGCCACTTACAAAAGAAAGAAACGCACAGATTTTTGAACAATTTGGTGGAAGCGCCGCTAACACAGGCTCTATTGAGGGCCAGATTGCGCAGTTAACAGAGCGTATCAGCCAGATCAGTAAGCACTTACAGCAAAATAAAAAAGATTTCTCTACTCATCGCGGTTTAATGCAGCTGGTAGGTAAGCGTAAAAGCTTGCTGGGTTATTTGCAAAAACACAACCTTGCTGGTTACCGTGCTTTAATTGAGAAACTAGGTTTAAGAAAATAGTATTTCCATCTTGCAGAGTTGGGAAAACGGTTCTATATCCTGGGTTTGATGCATTAATTTCAGACTTATTTATATATTTTGTATTCCCAACATTCGCTGTTGGGAATACGTGTTTTAACCTGCTTGCAGTTTTACCTCTACAGTTTACTCATACCTCCTTCGGGAATTCCTGAACGGTGAAAACCTGAACGAGGTGCGATTTACAGAGCTGATTGCTTCACCATCAAATACTTACAAAAATATTTTATGTTACAACAACCATTAAGAACCACCTTCGATTTAGGCGATGGCCGCGAAGTTGCTATAGAAACGGGTCGTCTTGCCCGCCAGGCAGATGGCTCGGTTACGGTAAGCGTAGGCAAAGCCGTTTTGCTGGCTACCGTAGTTGCCAATAAAGAACCCAAAGAGGGACAAAGCTTTTTCCCTTTAACCGTTGATTACCAGGAGAAATTTGCTTCTGCAGGTCGTATCCCTGGGTCTTTTTCAAGCGTGAAGGCCGGTTAAGCGATTATGAGGTTTTAATCTCCCGTTTGATTGACCGCGCTCTAAGACCTTTATTCCCTGATGATTATTTCTGCGAAGTGCAGGTGCTGGTTACTTTAATAAGCAGCGATCCTGAAATTTTGCCCGACGCATTAGCTTGTTTGGCTGCATCAGCTGCTTTAGCTGTATCTGATGTGCCCATCAAAGAAATCCTGAGCGAAGTGCGCGTAGCCCGCATTAACGGCGCCTTTAAAATAAACCCTACCAGAACCGAACTGGAAACTGCCGATATGGACTTTATCGTAGCAGCTACCGAAAAGAACCTGATGATGGTGGAAGGTGAATCCCAGGAATGTTCTGAAGCTGATTTGGTGGCTGCTTTGGGAGTAGCTCACGATGCCATCAGGATACAAATTAAAGCGCAGCAACAGTTAAGAGACCTGAAAGGGATAACCACCAAAAGAACATATACGCTTCCTGCTATCAACGAAGCAGTGAAAGAACGCGTTTATGCATTTGCGAGTCCTAAGGTATATGAAATTGCCAAAAGCAAGTCTGCCAAGCACGATCGTGCAGACCAGTTTAAAGCGGTAGAAGAAGAGCTATTGGCTAAACTGGTAGAGGAGTCAACTGAAGAGCTGCCTTTTACTGATGTTGAGAAAAAGCTGGCTATTAAATATTTCCATGATGTGCAATATGATGTAGTGCGGGATATGGTGCTGAACGACCGTATCCGTTTGGACGGAAGACAACTGGATGAAATACGCCCGTTAGATATGGAGGTGGATGTACTGCCTTCTCCACATGGATCAGCATTGTTTACAAGAGGTGAAACCCAGTCACTTACAACAGTTACATTAGGTACTGGTTTAGATGAGTTGCTGATTGAAACTGCAGCTTCATCCAAGTATTCCAAGTTTATCCTGCATTATAATTTCCCTCCGTTCTCCACCGGCGAGGTAAAGCCTATGCGCGGACCAGGCCGTAGAGAAGTAGGGCATGGTAACCTGGCTATGCGTTCATTAAAACAAATGATGCCGGCCGACTCCGAGTTTGGATATACCGTTCGTGTAGTGAGCGATATTTTAGAATCTAACGGATCGTCTTCTATGGCTACCGTTTGTGCGGGATCCCTGGCATTGATGGATGCAGGTGTACCTGTTCCAAAACATGTGGCAGGTATTGCTATGGGATTGATTACCAAAGAAGATAAGTTTTCTATCTTAAGTGATATTTTAGGCGATGAGGATCATTTGGGAGATATGGACTTTAAAGTAACAGGAACCCGCGACGGAATTTGCGGTGTGCAGATGGACATTAAGGTGGATGGTCTCTCTATGGAAGTGATGACGCAGGCGCTGGAACAAGCTAAAGCAGGCAGATTGCATATCCTTGATTATATGTACAAGGCAATACCTGAGGCCAGAAACGAGTGAAGCCTCATGCACCACGTGTTGTGAAAATGTTTATCGACAAAGAATTTATTGGTGCGGTGATAGGACCAGGTGGTAAAGTAATTCAGGAAATTCAGCGCGAAACAGGTGCAACGATCAATATCGAAGAGGTGAACAATATGGGTGAGATCAGCATTTTTGGCGTAGAGAAATCGTCGGTTGCCAAAGCTGAAGACTGGATCAAAGGTATTGTTGCCGTTCCGGTTGTAGGTGACGTTTACGATGCCACGGTAAAATCGGTAGTTGCATTTGGTGCATTTGTAGAGTTTTTACCTGGTAAGCAAGGGTTGGTTCATATTAGTGAAGTAAGCTGGAAGCGTTTGGAAACCCTGGAAGGATTGGTGAAGGAAGGTGATTCGATGAAAGTAAAACTGATTGGTACAGATCCAAAATCAGGTAAGTTTAAACTTTCGAGGAAAGCTTTAATTCCGAAGCCGGAAAGAAAGCCGGAAGGCGATAATTCTCAATCGTAAGAGTATTGATATTTATGTATGAAAGTTGCCTCAATTTCTTGGGGCAACTTTTTTTGTAAAGTGAAACAGGGGTGATTGGTAGGGAATTAACTTGCCTTTATTTTTGTTATAAATAGCCCTGAACGACGTTATAAATATGTAAAAATTAATATTGTTGCGTCTTTAATATAAAACTATATAAATTCAAAACTTATGAGAAAACTAATGTTACTTTTCGCGCTTGTTGTATTTTCTGTTTACAATATTTATGCACAAACTGAACCAGTCGATCCTAAAATGGAGCGTTTCAATGTGGGACTCGGCATAGGCTTCGATTACGGTGGTTTTGGTGGAAACCTTCTTTTCTACCCTCAGAAAAATGTAGGTCTGTTTGGCGGAGTGGGTTATGCTCTTGCTGGCCTGGGGTACAATGCAGGTGTAAAGGGCCGTTTCTTTTTAAATGAAAAATCTCCGGTTACGCCATTTGTAATGGCCATGTATGGATACAATTCGGCCATAAAAGTAAGGGCGCTGCTGAGTATAATAAATTATTTTACGGAGTAACTTTCGAGCCGGAATTGACTGGCGTGTTGGTGCTTCCCGAAAGAACTATTTATCGTTAGCAATTACAATGCCTGTAAGAAATGCCGGAGAAGTGTATGGCTATATGGATAATTTAGAGCAAAGGGGAATTGCCAAATTTGATAAGGGATTGCCAGAGTTGGGATTTTCGGTTGGTTACAGAATGAGGATCCGTTAATTTTAGGTATATATTTATTTATTTTTCTCTGACTGATAAATAGTCACTCATTAAAATATAGCTTTTGCCAGAAATACGAACCATAAATGTTACCCGCTACGTAACGCCGTTACGCGAGGGCGGATCGCTGCCTGCCATAGCCGAAGGCGATGATGGCTTTTTGTATGCACTAAAGTTCAGGGGCGCCGGCCAGGGTATCAAAGCACTGGTATCGGAATTTATTGGCGGAGAAATAGCCAGAGTATTGGGATTAAAAGTTCCCGAATAGTATTTGCTTTTTTGATGAAGCTTTTGGCCGTACAGAACCTGACGAAGAAATACAGGACCTTTTAAAAGCCAGCCAGGGGTTGAACCTGGCGCTCCATTACCTGAGCGGGGCGATTACTTACGACCCGGCCCTGAGTAAAACAGATCCTTTGCTGGCGTCTAAAATAGTATGGCTCGATGCTTTTCTTACCAATATGGATCGAACAGCGCGGAATACCAACATGCTGATCTGGAACAGGGCACTCTGGCTGATTGATCACGGTGCCAGTTTGTATTTTCATCATAATTGGCAGAGCTGGGAAAACCAGATGAAAAGCCCTTTTCAATTGGTTAAAGATCATGTATTGCTGAAAGAAGCAGCTTTGCTACACGAGGCCGACCAGGTATGTAAAGATCTGCTGAACGAAACGGTTATCGATGATATACTAAATGTATTGCCTGAAGACTGGCTGGCATATGAGGAAACGCAGGGAGTAGCCAGCGATACAAAAAAGGTGACCGGGAATTTTTAAATTTCAGATTACAACATAGCGGGATATTTTTAAAACAAGCCATCGATGCAAGAGCAGCAATTATATGAATATGCGGTAATACGGATTGTGCCGCGTGTAGAACGTGAGGAGTTTGTGAACGCCGGCATCATCCTGTTCTGTAAAAAGGCAAGGTATGTAGATTGCAGCATCTCGTTGCCTGCAGAAAGACTACGTTGTTTGGATCCCGATGTGGATGTATCTTTCATAGCAAAAAATCTTCAGGCATTTGAAAAGATTGCCCTGGGAGATAAGTCGAGCACTTCTCCCATTGCACAGCTGGATGCTCCCTCGCGCTTCAGATGGCTTACTGCTACCAGGAGCACTATGATACAGTGCTCGAAAGTTCATCCGGGCCTTGCTGCCGATCTGCCCGTTGCGATAAAAAAGCTAATGACTGAAATGGTGCTGTAATCTAGCTTATAACGCTTGTCATGCCTTGTACGTATTAGCCGGCCTAAATACAATCCGGTAAACGTCTTTGAGCATCAATATCCACCTGGCAGGAAATAATAACAGCTGAGCGCATAAAACAATCCAGGCATTGGGTTGGGTAACAGATGCGTATAATAGCAGCGCCACCGGGAAAAAAAGGTCTGTAAAATCCAGCAAAAGAATCTGGTAAGACGAGCGCTGATGCAAAATAGGAATGGGTTCTTGAGACAGTCTTTTATATTTCAGCAACATTAATACCCAATACACTCCCATGGCGAGATATACAAAAACGTTGTTGATCATATATAGCATGAAGAGCAGGGCGGCCAGTTCTATTCCTAAAATGATCCATTCTATATTTTTAAAATCAGCCGGATTCCGGCGGGTAGCATATGTTTCAATTCCAGACCGTATGTCGTTGTCCCTATCGGTAAACTGATGCCATAAAATCCCCTCACTCCACCGCAGGTGGCCCATACGGCAACAGCTATAAGCCACCGGTAGTCAATTGCCTGGCCCGACAGGTAAGAAAGCCTGCTTACCATTAAAAGACTTATAAAGATATGCGCGCCGCTTGCATCGGCCAGTACACCCCATATGCCGCGGTTTTTGAGGCGAAAAGGAGGGAAGCTGTACATACTGAATGTGATCCATGGCAGCATATAAAAAATGCAGGAAACCGTATCGGGATAGTAGAAAAAATAAATAAAACCTATACCAGCTGCAATGCAGGTTAGCGGAATGAGCCAGCGAACCGCCTGGGGAAGTGATGCCATTTTATTAGCTTTCCCTGCCTTAAGATCTACTTCTATATCGCTGATGTCGTTAATAACGCTTACATATACCGCACCAATAATAACAGACAGCAGTATAAGAGCGATATAGCCGTAATAATCAAAAATGCTTTTGTTGCCTAAAAGAAGGGTGGCATAACCCACAGCCAGTATGGGCGGTAGTTTATAATCCCACCAATCATGCGATCTTATAAATCTTGAGAAACTCATTGACTTACTGCTTTGCCGGCTTTGCTGGCTTTTTCATCTCTCACCCTTTGCATACCAAATCGTATGACCTGCGGTATGCTTTTAAGTGTTTGCATAAAATCTAAATAACACGATTTTAATAAAAGCCGGGCTGTTTTTATAATATTAAACTCACGTATCAGGTTGTGCTTGGCTAGTTCTACAAGACTGTAAACATGCTTATTCTGTAAAGCTTTGTACTGCGAGTTGTTCATCCTGGGTTTTAAATCACGCATTATTTTTTCAAGATCGGCAATGTAAAGGTGTTCTAATATTTCTTTTCGCTTCCTGCCGTCGTAAACATTTGAAAAGCCAGCGTGTTTTTTCCAAAGTCGCTTAAGGGTAAAAGCTGCAGTTCTCTCGCCGGAGTATAAGGCTGACAGGTATAAATACCAGTCGTCACCTATTCTTATATCATTGTTCCATCCGCCTTGTATCAGCTCGCGCTTAATCACTACAGAAGAGGAAGGAGAAGGGCATCCCTGTACATAAATGGTCCTGAGGTCTTCACTTTCAAGATCTACCCATCCGTTCTTCATCCGGTCGAAATACGGCTCAATAAAAATATTTGTAGAGAGAAAGTCACTTACACTGCCGTCCTGATCCTGCTGGTCCCAATTGGCAAATACAAAGTCCAGGTTATCGGTAACAATTTTGTTAACACATTCTTCCAGGAAATTGGGGTACCATATATCATCAGAATCGAGCGAACTGATAAGGCTGCCTTTAGCCTGTTTTAAACCGGCATTCCGGGCACTGGCCTGCCCTCCGTTTTGCTGATAGATACGGGTGATCGTATCGTATTTTTAAGCACGTCCGACGTATCGTCTTTAGAACCATCATCCACTACTATAATTTCAAAATTTTTATAGGTTTGATGGAGTGCGCTGTCGATGGCTTTACCTATTGTGGCCGCCCGGTTATAGGTGGGTATTATTATGGATACCAGAGGTTGGGTCATTTTTTTACATCAGTTTAGAAACGGCGTTGGAAAAAAAGGGTTTCGGGATTTTCGGGTATATGTTGGGTTATATAAGAGTGAGCATTTTTACCAATCGTGCTCCACTGGTGCCTGTTGTTCCATGCATTTTCCATGGCTTCGGCAAAGCTTTTTCGGTAGCCTCGCCAATAAAGCCATTAATGCCATTTTGGATAATTTCGGTATGACCACCGGCCGTAGTAACAATAACCGGGCGCCCTATAGCCATAGCTTCTATAGTAACCAAAGGCATTCCTTCGCTTCTTGAAGGAAGGATCAAAGCATGATGTGTTTCCCAAAGCTTCATGACGTTGAACTGGTAGTTTAGAAAGACAACATTTTTTACATCCAGTAACCCGGCCAGATCTTTTAATGCTTTTTCATCAGGACCTCCGCCTATAAAGGTTACCTGAACGGGTCGCGATTTCCAGGGCTCGCGGGATAATATGCGTATTAATATGTCCTGGCCTTTATCTATAACAAAAAAGCGGCCAATACAGGCAAAGTTATAAACCGTTTTTGATTCCGGGAATGGAACGATGGAGCGATTGAATTTTACCGGGTTCCATATGACTGATGCTTCGGGCAAGCGCAGTCCAAACTGCTCTTCTGTAATGCGCCGGTTTTGTTCCGAAACGAAAAAACATTTCACGGCCCTTTTCCAAACCTCAGTCATATAAGGGCGCTCGGCAGGCTGGGGCCAGAAGAAATCTACTGCCTTATGGCTGATAATGGAATACGGAATATTTTGCAACAAACACTGATAAGCATAACCCAGTCCGTCGAAATTGATAGCCTGGTTGATCAATACCATGTCGGGCTGATCTTTATGGAGTAAAAGGCCAAGTTCCCTTACATGCTCATTATTATATTGAATAGGATTAGTGCGCTTAACAAAGTAGTTCCTGATCTTATTGAATGCTTTTGGAGCAATTCCGTTTTTATCAGGCTTAAAGCTTATCAAACGAAGACCCTTATTTCGTGCCTGCACCACGGCCGGATGGCTAAAGTTGAACTGTTTTTTATATACAGAAACTTTGTATCCCCGTTGTAATAGCAATGGCGCCGATTGAGCCCATAGCTCTTCACTACCTCCCCAATCGTCGGTACAGCAGGTAATAATGGCTATATGTTTGATGCTGTTACTCATAGTGTTGAATGGTTCTCCTCTACATGCTCGCTAAACAAAGCTGCATAGGCGCCATTGCGTTGCATAAGTTGAGTGTCAGTTCCTTCTTCTATAATTTTACCCTGGGACAAAACATAGATGTAATCGGCATGCAGGATAGCTGAGCGTCTGTGACTTATAATTACCGCTCCGCGGTTACCAATTCTTTCCTGAACGAACCAAATAGCTCTTTTTCAGAAACGGCATCCAATGCGCTGGACGCTTCATCGAATATAAGGAAGCGTGCATCAGAATAAAAGCACCTGGCCAGGGCTATTTTTTTGCCATTGCCCTATACTTACTTCTTCCCCGTCTTCAAAAATTCGCCCCATAGCTGTGTTATAAGCCGCCGGAAAAGATTCAATAAAAGCTGCCGCCCCGGATTTTCGGGCAGCATCTTTCGCACGGTTTAGATCAAAGGGCTCATGAATATTACCGAAAAAATGTTCTCCCCGCACTAAAGCTGTACTTATTGAAATCCTGGAAAACTACACCCAATTGTCTCCTGTATACTTGTGGCTCAAATGTCCTGATGTTTGTATTGCCATAAAGGATCTCTCCTTCGGTTGGATCATATAGCCGGCATAGCAGCTTAATTAAAGTAGACTTCCCGGCGCCGTTCAGTCCAACGAGCGCTATTATTTTCCCGGAAGGAATGGTCAGATTGATACCGGTTAAAGTTTCCCGTTCTGCATGCGGATAAGTGAAGCGTACATTATTTAATTGAATGCTCACTTCATCATTGACGGGAATAGGCCTGGAACCATGCTGATGCTCCGAATTATTTTCCAGTTCCATCAACTCAAACGCACTATTCAGATAGATGGTGTTCTGGTATACAATGGAAACCCCGCCGGCAATGTTTTGGAGTATACCAAACGCCTGTGGAAAAGCAACCAGGAAAAGGGTAATATCTCCCGTGCTTGTTTCTCCCGATACTGCTTTTAAGGCAATAAAGCCAATGCAGAAAAAAATGCCTACATATGACAGGGTGGTAGTAACTACTTCCAGCTGTGTTCTTTTCAGGCTGAGAGAAAGTTTATCTTTTATAAGAGCAGATCTTATAGCGCTGAATTTATCTTTGAGATAAAGACCTAATGAATAAGTGCGGATTTCTTTGGCGGCCGTGTCGGTGGTGATCAGGTTGCTGTAATAAGATGACTTACGCTCGAGTGGGGTTTGAGCTATGCGGAGCTCGTTCAACTTTTTTGAAAATTTCAAACGGATCAGCAAGGTAGGAAGAATAAACAAGGCGATGATAGGAAGTAACAGCCAGTTAATTAACAGGAGCACAGATGCAACCGCTATTAATGATAAGCTGTTCTTCATTATTTCAATCAGCGTGGTAATTACCAGGCCCGGCTTATCAGTTCCGGCTTCCATTGCGCGTTTCAATATATCATAATAAGAAGGGCTTTCGTAAAATGAAAGCTGGAGATTCACTGCTTTCTCATGCACTTTATTATTAATATACTCTGCAACTTTTGTGGAAAGTACTTCGATTGAATAAGAGCTGAACGACCGGATTACAAAGTAAAGTACGCCGGCCACGCCGCTTAAAACCACGTAAATGATAATTTCTTTTTGGGCGTCTGCTGAATGGAGCTGTGTTTTTGCAACTACATCTATCAGCAGTTTCATTAAATAAAGCGAACTAAAAAAGAACAGGTTTTCTATTAGTATCAGAACCAGGGAGATAGAAAACCATTTCGGCGCGGCTGTTCTTACCAGCCTAAATATTGCTGAAATATTTAAACTATTTTTAAGATAAGAGATCCGGTTACGTATTGAGGACATAATATTATCTCATAAGCTTCGAGGCCCAATTTGCGATTAGAAGATCAACAAATATAAATTGTTCTGCCGACAAATAGCCCATATGCGGGCGTTTGATGCTGTATTTAACCGGATGCTGCTGTTTTATATAAATGCAGCGCCTCTATGCAAAGAGCGGTTGTTAATTCTTCACAACCCCAAAAAAACTTTTTGTAGGAAGGGTAAAGAATGCCTGCCGTTTCCAGGATCCTGTAGTAGCCTGCAGGGAAATGACTTTATGTATTATGTTTTGGGTTAATTCGTTTTAGATCCCAGCATTATTAAAGAAGATGCAGCTATAGCCATTTGCATATCACAGCTGAAAAACTCATTGTCTTTTTTTTTTATTTCTTCTTCCAGTATACGCTGTTCGATAACAGATTTGAGGGCTACTATGGGAGCAATATGTAAGGGAACAAGTTTCGCTATAAAATAATAGAATACGAAAGGATTTTTATACCAGTTATCAGAATCGTTCTCAACCTTATTCAGGATAAGGTCTGCTATAAAATTAATCGCCTTCTCAGTGCCTTTGGTGTGTCCCAGATAAGCAATTACATTGGCATTAACTACAGGGTCGGTATCCCCACGGTTTACATCGTCCCGCAGCCAAAAGACCAGATTTTTTAGAGGCTGCTTGAGCTCACGTGCAATCAACCGCCAGAACGACTTTGAATAAGTATAAAATGTTGGATGTAAAGTGAACCAGGTATAAAACAGTCCCTTCCCCGACCTGTTTTGAAGTAACAGGTTTTCATTATTTACAAAAGGTTCGTTTCTTAATTTTAACAGCGCCGAAATAATTGCGGTGTCATCCGAATCGGGCGGTGTCAGCTGAAACATCCAGTGATACCTGGTAAAGTAGTTCCAAACACCGCTTCTCATTGCCTGGTATTTAAGAAAAGCTGTGCTCTTTGATAACATATGATCTACATCAGGCCTTTGTTGCAAATGAATTAAGCAATGGCCAATAATGGCTGTTATATAAGTGGTACTTTCTGGTGCTGCCCATTCGATCATCTTTT
Source organism: Paraniabella defluvii (assembly GCA_019316985.1). Classification (GTDB taxonomy): domain Bacteria; phylum Bacteroidota; class Bacteroidia; order Chitinophagales; family Chitinophagaceae; genus Niabella; species Niabella defluvii. The sequence continues at coordinate 5,844,065 of CP079215.1, read as the reverse complement.
CATCGGCGGAGATATAGGTCATGAATTCGCCGTTGTGAAGCTGGTGTTCTTCTAAAAACGAACGCCGGTATCAATGGCGCGATCTATATCTTCCCATAGCCTTTTCTTTTCCAGTTCGGTCATACAGTGAGATTTTCATTGATTAAGACAGCGTAGAGATTAAAGATCTATGATTTTCAGGAAATAATTGTTTCGGCCTGCATATATAATATTTTTGTTCTTTTCAAACAAACCAAATACTGTGCTGCCGCTGCCGCTCATCAGTGAAAAAATTGCGCCCGCGTCATATAAGGATTCTTTGATCTCTTTAATTTCGGGATGTGCCTCAAACACTACGGCTTCAAAATCGTTGTGAATAAGTTTCTTCCATTCGGTAACCGGCTGAACTATTGCTGTTGCAAGGTTTGCTGCGGCCGGCCGTGGCTTTATCTGCCCGAAAGCCCAGGGCGTTGAAATGTGTATACCCGGGTTAACGATCACTATTTTATAATTCGCGAGGTTGGTTCCCAGGTCTGAAAAAACTTCACCGCGTCCCTTGGCCAGCGACGGTTTATTTAAAATGAAAAACGGGCAGTCACTTCCCAACTGCAAGGCATAATCCATGAGCTGTTGCTGAGTCAGCCCCAATTCAAATTTATCATCCAGCGCCATTAAGGCATAAGCGCCATTAGCGCTTCCTGCTCCCAGGCCCGCACCTGCCGGAATATTTTTCAAAAGATAAAAATGAACAGGAGGGAGCGCCGGGAAATCTGCTTTTAGCAGGTTCCAGGCTTTAATTATTATATTGTTTTGTGGTAGCCCGGGTATGTCCTGGCCCACTACGGTAATACCGGTTTGCGGAGCGTCAATAAGCTCCAATACATCGTAAAGCGGAACAGGAAAAAAACAGTTTCAAGATCGTGATAACCGTCGGGCCTTTTACCGGTAATATATAAACCAATGTTTATTTTACAGTTTGAAAATCGGATCAAAACCTTGAATATAACGGGGTGAAGAGATGGCGGTTTTTATATTGAAAGCAGCATTTAAAATGAAATGCTTTTCATTACTTTTTTTCCGGCTGTTCAACTCATCTCTTATAGCAATGGCCCTCATATAATCTTCACTTTCCAGTACGTCGTTCAGCAGCTTATTCAACTCTTCCACACTCATGGTCTTCAGATCATCGTCAGGGCTTTCGGTTGCAGCTGCGGTGATGGCTTCAGCTGTTTCGTTTGCCTGTGTCTGAGCTTTATCGTCCATTACAATTCCGGCATTGCTTAAAATGTTTTCATAAGTATAAATAGGGCACCCAAAACGCACTGCCAATGCAATAGCATCAGAAGTTCGGCTGTCAATTTCAATAGTGTCATGGTCGGAAGAGCAAACCAATTTGCTGAAGAAAATACCCTCCTGGAGGTCGGAAATAATGATTTCGTGCAGATCAATTGAAAATGCCGTCATGAAATTTTTCATCAGGTCATGTGTCAAAGGCCTGCTCGGATTCATTTTCTCTAAAGCAACGGCAATAGCCTGCGCCTCAAAGCCGCCAATAACTATTGGCAACCGGCGTAAACCATTTACTTCCCTAAAACTACTGCATACGAATGCGTTTGTGTAATGCTATGAGAAAGTGCTACGACTTCTAATTCTATTTTTTTCATAAAAACAAGCCACGAAACTAAGGATTTTTAGTGTTAAAAAGAAGCTGGAGGCTGGCATTTGCCGCTTTTTAGTTAAACCCTTACAATCACATTCGTTAAAGAAAACCAACAGGCTTACCAGTTTTTAATGATAACTTAACCAGCCGTTTAAATTAGTGGAGCGAATAAGGATTAAATTTTTACCTTTATAAAAATATCAGCTGCCTTTTAATGAGCAATAAAAAGATCATAATAGCGATAGATGGAAAGTCGAGCTGCGGTAAAAGTACAATTGCCAAACAGCTGGCTAAAGAGCTGGGTTATGTATATGTAGACAGCGGTGCTATGTACCGGGCTATCACACTTTATTTTTTAAGAAATAATGTGGATATTACCGATGAAGCCCAGGTGAAAAATGCTCTTGGGGAGATAGAGCTCGACTTTCGTTTGAACGGGCAAAGCTCACAGGTGGAAATGTTTTTGAATGATGAAAATGTTGAATACCTGATCCGTGAAATGATCGTTGCCGAGAAAGTAAGCGAGGTAGCTGCTCTTGGGGCAGTCAGGGATTTTGCGGTGAGCCAGCAGCAAAAGATGGGAAAGCAAAAGGTGTTATCATGGATGGCCGCGATATAGGCACCGTAGTTTTTCCCCAGGCCGAATTAAAGCTGTTTGTAACTGCTGATAATGCAGTTAGAGTGGAAAGACGGTTCAAAGAACTATATCAGAAAAATCCTAATATAACGATAGAGGAAGTAGCGCATAATATTGAAATGCGCGATTATATTGATGCTAATCGTGAAATAAGCCCTTTACGTAAAGCAGATGATGCCATTGAAATAGACAACACAAACCTTACACAGGAAGAGCAGTTGGCTAAGGTATTAGAACTTGCCGGGAAATTTCTGAACTAACGCGTATCCTCAGCCAACCGCTGGATGGGTCGAAGGTAGTTTACACAGCACTTTTAAACCTGATATATATGAAAACCAGAAGAGCATTCTTACAAAAAATAGGCATGGCTTCGGCAAGTATCCCGTTTTTAAGCGCCGGACTTTCCAGCTGGAATTTGAGCAAAGTAAAGAGTGAGCAGGAACCAGTATTACGCGTCGCTTTAATGGGTTTAGGCGGCTATGCCGGCCGGGTGGCAGAAGCCATACAAAAATGTCAGCGCGTAAAAATAACAGCGTTGGTAAGTGGTACTCCTGAAAAGCTGCAAACCTGGGGCAAAAAGTATAATGTGCCCGAAAAAGCTGTTATAACTACCAGAATTTTGATACAATAAAGTTGAATAAGGAGGTAGATGCAGTGTATGTTATTACACCCAATGCATTGCATCATGCTCACACTTTACGGGCCGCAAAAGCCGGCAAGCATGTTATTTGCGAAAAACCGATGGCTATTAGTGTGAAAGAAGGCCGGGAAATGATAGAGGCGTGCGCCAGGGCAGGTGTACAATTGCTGGTAGGCTACCGCATGCATTTTGAGCCAACAACCTTAGAGGTAATACGGATGCGTAACGAAGGCGCGTTTGGAACTATAAAATTTTTTCAGGGGCTTTGCGGTTTTAAAATCGGGGATCCTACCCAATGGCGGCTGAACAAAGCACTGGCGGGTGGCGGCTCTTTAATGGACATCGGCATTTATGCGTTAAACGGCAGTCGTTATATGGTGGGAGAAGAGCCAGTATGGGTAACGGCCCAGGAAACTAAAACCGACGCCGTAAAATTTAAGGAGGGTGTTGACGAAACCATACAATTTCAGCTTGGCTTTAAAAGCGGGGCCATTGCATCCTGCCTTTCAACCTATAATATGAATCACCTCGATAAGTTTTTTCTGAATGGTGATAAAGGCTTTGCCGAAATGCAGCCTTCGACAGGCTATGGGCCTATTAAGGGAAGAACCAACAAAGGAGAGATCAACGCTCCCGTTGTGGTACATCAAACCGTGCAAATGGATGAGATGGCGGCTATTCTATTAGACGGTAAAAAGCCGGTTGTAGCTGTAGACGGGGAAGAGGGATTAAAAGACCTTAGGATTATAGAAGCTATTTACAAAGCAGTAGCCAGCGGGAAAAAGATAGTTTTATAGCCGGCCCAACAGGGTAAAAGCTCTATAGGTAAAGATAATAATTTTTAAGCAACTCCCTGAATGGCGCGCTATAATCATTTCCGTCTTTTATGATCATTTTATACTCCTGAAGTCCGTCTTCGATAAAAGATCCGCGTACCATTATTCTAAAAGGTCCGTGGTTTTCCGTTTGATGTACCCTTACTAATTCGTTTATAAAAAGTCCTGCTTTTGAAACCAGTTGCTGTAGCTGCGGAAGTCTCCTGTCTGGTAATAAAGGTAAAAATTACCATCTGCATTCAGCTGGCAGGCTATAATATGCAGCAATTCCGGCAGCTTTAATCCTTCATCATGGTGGGCAATATTTTTACCGGTAACCTTGCCTTTAAGATCCTGTTCATAGAAAGGCGGATTACTTATTATAATATCAAATTTCTTATCGTAATGAAATTTCAACGCATCAGCGTGATGAATGATGATCCGCTCCTTAAAAGGACTGCCTGAAATATTATCGAGACATTGCAGGTAATCGTTCTGTTGTATCTCTACTCCTTCAATTGCCAGTATTGACTGCTGGGCAATCATTAAACTTAACAATCCACTGCCACAACCTATATCCAATACACTTCTTTTCGTTTCCTGGTTTTTAATTTGAGCTGCAACCCACGCACCAAAAAGGCAGGAATCGGTAGTTACCTTCATACTGCATCGGTCGTGATGTACGGTAAATTGCTTGAACCGGAAATAAGTATTGGACAAGGGGAATAATGAGTGATGAGTAATAAATGACGAGTAGGGAGCGCCTCGCTACCGGAACCCACGAGCGGCGGGCTGCACGTTTAATGACGCAAAGTCTCCCGCAAGTAGTTTATAGTAGGCGGTAATGGCAATCATACCTGCGTTATCGGTGCAGTATTGAAACTCGGGGATAAATACGTTCCAGCCATTTTGCCTGCCCAGTTCAGTAAATGCAGTGCGAAGGCCGCTATTGGCAGAAACACCTCCTGCAATACAAATATCTTTTATGCCCAGCTCCTGGCTGCTTTGCCAAACTTGTTGAGCAAAATAGTGATGATCCTTTTCTGTACAGAGGCACAGATATCGGCCAGGTTGTCTTCTATAAATTGCTTTTTTTCTTCTTCCGTAGCTGTAAACTCTTCCTTATACACCTGGCTTTTGCCCGCATTCATGAGGAAATACAAAATAGCCGTTTTTAACCCGCTAAAGCTAAAGTTATAGCCCGCAATCCTGGGTTCCGGAAACTGAAAGCGATCGGGGTTGCCTTCTTTGGCATATTTGTCAATTAAAGGGCCGCCAGGATACGGAAGGCCTAATAATTTAGCACATTTATCAAAAGCCTCACCGGCGGCATCATCGATAGTTTCGCCGATTACTTCCATGTCTACCGGACTTTTACAAAGCACTATTTGTGTATGACCTCCACTAACCGTAAGACACAAAAAAGGGAAGGATGGCTTTTCGTCAGGTATCAGGTTGGCCAGCACATGGGCTTGCATATGGTTGACGCTGATCAACGGCTTGTCTAACGACATGGCCAGCGATTTGGCGAATTCGGCGCCCACCAGGAGAGAGCCGATCAAACCCGGGGCTTGTGTAAACGCAAAAGCATCAACGTCAGACAAAGTTTTCCCGGCCTTGTTCAGGGCCACATCTACCACGGGTACAATATTTTGTAAATGAGCCCTTGAGGCTAACTCGGGTATTACACCACCGTATTGGGCGTGTACTGCCTGGGTGGCAATATTGTTGGATAATATCTTTCCGTTGTCACAAATAGCTGCGGAGGTTTCGTCGCAGCTTGATTCTATAGCTAGTATAACAGGCATTGGACAAAAATAGCAAAGAATTGAAAACTCCGGATGCAAAGCCGAAAAAGACCCTAACATTAGCTTCTTATAGCCACAACAGGATCCATTTTGGCTGCCTGCATTGCGGGGATAACTCCGGCAATAATCCCTACAAGAATACAGATGCAGAAGGTCCATGCCATATTAGCTACAGAAACGTATATGGGAAACTCCAGGGCTTTGGTAAGAATGACAGCCAATACCACTACCAGTCCCAAACCTATGATACCACCTATAATACAAAGAAATGCTGCTTCAAGGAGAAATTCGGTAAGAATAATATGCCGCTTGGCCCCAATAGCCTTTTTTAAACCTATTTGAGGAGTGCGCTCCTTAACGGTTACAAACATAATATTGGCTACACCAAACAGCCCGACAATCAGGCTGATGCCTCCAATAATGGCACCACCAATATTCAGTCCAACAAAGGCCGCTTCCACTTCTTTACTGATATCGTTAAGGTCGTTGAGTGCAAAATCTGATTCTTTGGTAGGGCTCAGGCGGTGAATGCTTCGCATCACCCCTTCGAGTTCATCTTTTAAAATAGTGTTGCTGATGTGTTCATAACCCTTCACCATTATTTTAGGATCGGAGAACCTTTCGAGATAAATAGTTTTGGCAAATGTATATGGTATGATAATACTTTTGTCGTAGTCCCAGCCGCCTGTTAACTGCTTGCCCTGCTTCTTAATAACGCCGATAACTTTTACCAGCCGCCCTTTAAGTTTTATATCCTTATTAAGGGCTGCCTCCGGTAAGGTGAACAATTTGGTGGCCACCTCATCTCCGATAACTGCCACGTTGGTTCCATAATTAAATTCTGCATCAGAAATATACCTGCCGTGGGCAAAGGTGAGCTTTTGTATCTGGTTATATTCTTCGCTGGCGCCGTATATTTTCCACTCAAAACAGAGCCGCCAAATTCAATATTGTCAGAAATATCGTAAAAAAAAGCTGCATATTGCGTGCTGGGTGACCTTTCTTTGATTTGTTTCAGCTCATGGTATTTAGGGTAGGGGCGATTCACAAATTTCCACCAGGGATAATCCGGCCCGCCGCTCCAAACCCATTTATCGATAAAGATAATATTATCGCCCATCGATTTTATTTCGTTCTGGATATTTCGCTGCAGGCTGTTAACGGTTGCCAACACGCCTATAATGCAGAATATACCGATGGTTACGCCAAACAAACTTAAAAAGTGCGTAGCTTGTTTTTCAACAGCTCCTGCAAAGCCATTTTAAAACTATTGCCTATTATTTCTAATGTAGAACGTATAGCTCCGAAAATTTAATAGAGCAATTTAATATTTAAAATCGGGAATGGAAGGCTGTTTATTCAAACAGCTCATATTTTGTTTTAGGCCGTTTTGCCTCCAGCCAACGGAACCCTTCCAGCCTGGCTTCTGTAGGCTTTTTTTCCTTCATCGGATATATGGTAGATTTCACGTTTGAAATGTCGGCAACTTTATAAAGCTGCTTATCGGCAAAATGAAACAACATTAAATCTGCAGTAACATAGTGAACGCCGATATAGGCACTGTCGCTGTCCTGCAGAAAATAGATCCTCTGCGGAGAGCCCTTGGCCCTGACCGAATCGATATTCCCATCGGTGAAAAAGGCGTCAATACGGGTAGACTTTATCTGGTTATATGCCTGGCTGTTACCACCAAGGTAACTTACCATAAAACCATTTTTAAAGGCCTCCATCCATTGAGGTTGTTTATTTTTCGTATGAAGCAGGATCGTATCGCCGGTTATCTGGCTTTCTTTACCCCAAACCACCGGGTCTTTATAAAGGCGGAAGGTTGAATCCCTGAACGAATAAAATAAGCTGTCTGATACGGCCTGCATGGAATCTGAATAGATCCTTACGTTATGAAAAGCTTCAAAATAACGGTCGGTACTGTCGTTAGAAGCTTTCAGGTCCTTCTCAAATGTTTGTGAAATTACCCTGGCGTCTTTTCGGTTTTTAATTACAATGCTATCTCTTCTCATTGCCTCATTGGCCCCTCCCGAACTGTCAGCCGCAACAGATGTATCGGCCATAGCAGTTGGCGGCGGAAGCACATTTGTTTCAAACAGGTCTGAAAGTTTGGCGCTAAAAAGTGTGTCTGCAGCTACATAAATGGAGTCGTTATCCTGTTTGATGATCATTACCGGCTTTTGGGTAGCCAATATAGCTTCATTGAGGCGGTTCTGGAATATAGTGTTGGCGATAATAATGGTGCCACGCACAGAATCCACGGCAATAGCGTTACCTTCTGCACGTGCAATATTATCATCCAGGTACACATCGTCTGCATTCAGCGTAGATTTATTATCATCGTTGATAAAAGGCCGCTGGCCAAATTTAGCTTCGCCGGTTTTAAGGTTATAATAACCGTCTTTAGTATCAATGGTTCTGCGGGCACTGTCTCTGATATGCGTCATTGTTAAAAATGTAGCAATACGGGTAGCGGTGTTGAATTGCAGGGAGTCTGTAGTAATGTGATGGCTGGATCATTCACAATAACATTTTTTTGAAAAAACGTCCTGCACATCTCTATAATATTCACCTTCTTTACTGGTAATAACTGTTTTTGATTAACTACTTTTCCGCCCTGTTTATAAACGCCGGTATTGGTAATCATGTTGTAAACCAGACTTGGCGTTGTAAGAGTAGTTTGGCCGTCGGTTAAACGAACATTGCCATCGAGGTTGGCTACCTGAGGATTGCCAAAATACTTCAGGTGATCCGAATAAATATTGGTGGTATCCGCATCGTTGATGTGAACATGTCCCCAGGCCTCGAATGTGTTCTGCTGATCGTTTTTAATAGCTTTATCGGCCTTGAAGATCGTATTTCCCTGCTGCAATACCACATTGCCTTCCAAAATAAGGAGGCTATTGGTGTCTGACTCTTTCTTAAGCGACAGGGTATTGGCCTTTATTATTTTGATGGTATCTTTCAGAACGGTTTTCCCGAAGCTGTTGGCAGTTTTTGAAAGAGCGCTGGTGGTACTGTAGGCCACGAAACATCCTAACACCAAAAGCGCAAGGGGAAAAAAAAAGCTGGAGCGATTTTGAAGTTTTTGTTATCACCGGGGTACTGAATCTTTTATTGCTGGAGCTGTTAGTTCGCCTGCTTTATTTTTTTTTGCCGAATACAGAAATATTTACGTAACGCTTGGGATGAACACGCACATCATCTAAAAGTATTTCCATGCTTAGTAATACGTCATTCATCTTATTGTACAGCTGCCTGTCGCTGGTAAGTGCGCCCAGACTTCCATTAGGGCTGGTAATATTATTGATAGCTGACCGCAAATCGGCAATTGTACCATTCAGGCTATCTATTGTTCTTTGAAATTGTAATTGTTTTAAATTACCGGTAAAGGTATTTGCATTCACCAGAATACCTTCTATAGCTTCATTCTGGTTTTTAAGATTGCCGGTAATGGCGCTAACGTTATCCAATGTAGCAGCCAGGGGTTTATTTACCCCGTTCAGCAATGCATTGAGGGAAGCCGTAGAGTAATTTAAATTAGCAATCGCATTCTGAACATCGCGTTGCGTACCGGCATTTAAAATATGGTTGAAGTTAGATAGCAGCAGGGTTACAGAGTCGGCTACCGTTTTAATTTTGGTCATCAAAGGTTTTGCTTCTGATGACAAATTGCCCAAAAGGCCTGCTTCTTCTTTGGTTGCAATTCTGCCTCCGTCTTCCATAAGTGTAGTGGAGTTACCTCTCTCGATAACAATGTTGGAGGAGCCCAGAAGGCTTCCTTCAATATAAGCCACCGAATTAGACGGGATATGTACATCTTCTGTAATGCTCAACACTACTTTCACCGCAGTTACGTTCTCATCTGCGGGTTCCATAGAGTAAACCGTTCCTACGGTAAGCCCGTTGATTTTAACGAAGTTTGATTTTTCCAGTCCGCCTACCGATTTAAAAATAGCATAGATTTTGGGTGTGCGGTTGAAGATATCTTTCGCTTTTAAGAACCTGAAACCAATAATTAATAAAGCTATAGCTACAAGTGCCAGAACACCTACTTTTACTTCATTTGAAATTTTCATTGTACAAATTTACTTTAGGTTTGAACGCCGGGTAGCGTGCGACATATTTCTGATAGTCAAATTAATAAGTATTACAATATCTGCCTAAGACAAATTATATGCCTGATTTTTGTTTTGATCAGTTATTGGTTATCATTCGGCAAAGTAGCTTAAATAAGTTGGTTTAACCATATTTTTCGATATAAACCTTTACAGCATTAACAATATCTTTAACAATAGTGTTTTGTCCCTCTTCGCTCATAAGGTAAGCCTGGTCGTCGTTATTGCTGATGAAGCCCATTTCCACCAGGATACTCGGCATCCCGGTGGCCTGCAAAACCCAGATGCCTTTATGGTTGCGTTGCTGTACCCCGCGGCTCGTGCGCCCGCTTGCCACAAACTCTTTTTCTACCAATGTTGCCAGGGCATAACTCTTCCGAAAATAATGCTGGGCATAAATCAGCATACGGGCTTTTTCAGCAGGATCATTAAGATCGGGCAGTTTTAAGCTATCGGCATCCTGCTCTTCTCCCTCTTCGGTATAATAATCTTCATCATCGTCAGGCACATTATTTTTTAAAGAAGAAAGCTTCTGGTCGTTTTTGTTCACGGCCCATATATAGGTTTCCGTTCCTTTGGCCTTGTTTTCAACCCATACATCCTGGTAACTATTTACGTAGTAGGTTTGTTTTATCTTCTTTTTGCCTTTCTTTACATAGCGGGTACGGGCTTCCCTGCCTACTACCTTTTAGTATACCAGCCTCCCGGTTTTCTTCCTGCCGCGTTGCAATGAAGCGAAATAAAAAGATCGCCGTGATTTTCATTGGCGAATTGTGCCCGGTATCTGTTGGCGGCATTGGCGTTGGTGTTGCCGCCCGGCAACGGATAAGTGGGCCTTGTTTCCAGGGTTTTAATGGTTGGAAATGTTTCCCGCAAGGCTTTGGCCAGTTTAATCCACAGCCAGTGTAATGGTGGCTTCGTTGGTTTCGGTGCCTCTTGCTCCAACATCGCCTCCTCCATGGCCGGCGTCAACAATGATTGTTTTTACTGATGAAGTAGCCGGCTGGCCCCAAATTGTTCCCCAATAACTAAAAAAACAACCAGCAATAAATAAGAATCGGATCATTAATTTATCAAACAAGATTTTTTAGGCGTCATTTTTGCAATGGCCACCCTGATTTAAATTTACATTAACTAACAGAGCCCGTCTAACCTCCTTTACATACTATTTGCTAACATATTTTTTGTTAAAAATCAATATATGAGACTACATACACCATTTTTCATTCGGACGCATGAAATTAGAATGAAAAAATTACTGTACGTTTGCGAACTTTGAAAACCAATGCGCAAATTTAAAAGAATTTACCATGCCGTACTTATACTTACTGTTATCTTCCTTTTAACGGTCAGTAAACAAATTGGCGCTATCAATTTTTTATTCAAAAGAATTCCTGCTTATAACCAGACTAACAGGCAGGCTCCTGCTTTTTTTTTTCACCGAAAGATACTACTCCACGGGCGAAGGATACGCTGTTCCCCAGGCTGAAAGATACTATACCTTCAGCAAAGGATAGTTTGCTGTTACGGGATAGCACATTAACCGATAGCTCATCCAGGCAAAGAGTGGATACCTTTACCTTAAAAATTTCAAAGGATAGCCTGGAGGCGCCGGTAGAATACGAAGCGCGGGACTCTGCTGTAGGGTATGCCCAGAGTAAAGTGATAGAGCTTTACGGTAAAGCCAAAACAAAATATCAAACCAGCTCACTGCAGGCTCCATATATGAAGCTGAACCAGGCAACGGGCATTGTAACTGCACGGGCGGGAAGAGACAGTACGGGCGCGGTTACCGACTATATTGAGATGAATGACGGGCAAAGCGAGTATAAATCGGATAGCCTTGATTATAACTTTCAAAACCAGCGAGGCATAATACGCGGAACAATATCCCAACAGGGTGAAATGTTTGTGCATTCCCAGATCGCTAAAAAGTAAACGAAAATACGGTATATGCCACCGGCAACTTTTTACTACCTGTAATTTAGATCATCCCCACTTTGGATTCAGGGCCAACCGTGCCAAGATCGTGAATAAAAAACTGGCTGTTACAGGAGCCGTTCGCCCCGAATTCGACTCTGTTCCTGTACCCATTTACCTTCCTTTTGGCTTTTATCCGCTTTACCAGGGCCGGCACTCAGGTTTGATGGCGCCCAGCTTTGAAACCAACGACCAGGAAGGGGTGGGTTTATCAGGTTTAGGCTATTACCTGGGCATCAGCGACTATTGGGATGTACAGTTTTTTGGCGATATCTATTCTTTCGGAACCTGGAGAGCCAACGCCAATCCTACCTACAGGAAGTTGTACAAGTACCAGGGGAATATGAATATCGGTATTCAAAGTACCAAGAGAAATACTAAAGATGACCCGGACTATTATAAAAGCATGACCTATTCGCTTAACTGGTCGCATAGCTCCGATAACCGTTCAAGGCCCGGTGTGAATTTTGGCGCTAATGTAAATTTTAGTTCAACAGGATATAACCGGAATCTTTCCAATGTGCCAATGGCGCCGTATAATAACGTTTTTGGTTCCTCTATTACCTATTCCAAACAATGGATCGATAAGCCTTTTAACTTGTCGCTTTCCATGAACCATAGCCAGAACAATGCTTCCCGGCTAATGACTATTAATTTCCCCACCGCCAACTTCGCGGTTACTACTATCTATCCTTTACAGAAAAAGGAAAGTGTAGGAAAGAAAAAGTGGTATGAGCAGTTAGGGATTGGTTATAATGGTAGTTTCAGGAACGATTTTAATTTCTACGATTCTCTCTCTTATTCAAAAAGCAACGACTTAATAGGCAACAGGCGTATTTTAAAGTTTTTGATGGATACGGCCCGCTGGAGCGCTAATCACAGCATTCCAATCACCTTATCGCTTCCTCCTATATTGGGTGGTGCATTGGTTATTGCTCCTCCGTTTCTTACTCGCAGGAGTGGGTGGATGGAATTACTACCATGAACTGGGGACCCAAAACATTTTACAGGCGTAATCTGGCAAACACGGCTGATAGCGTTTATCAAAAAGATACCATTGTGGCACGCGTAGCCCGGGGATTTAATATTAAGCAACAAACCTCTTTTGGCATATCGTTCAACACGGCGCTCTACGGGAGCTATGAATTTAAAGGAGAGAAGGTAAAAGCTATACGACATGTGATGCGTCCCACTTTCGGTTTGAATTATACACCAGATCTGACCCGCAAATACTGGAAAACGGTTGTTATTGACAGTTTGGGCACCAAAGCCCTGTATAACCAATTAGAAGGTTTGTATTCGCGGCCGGTTAGCCAGTTCAATAGCAGGGAGTCTGGTGGTATCAGTTTCGGGTTGGATAATAACCTTGAAATGAAAGTCAGGGCAAAGCCTAAGAAGAAGAAGGAAACAACCAGTGAATCGGATGGAGATGAAGCCGATAAGGAAAAGGATTCATTTGTAGATACAAAGAAAGAAGATGCTGAAAATGGCATTAAGAAAATAAAATTAATAGATGGATTTGGCTTTAACGGTTCATATAACTTTCTTGCGGATAGTTTGAAATTGTCGCCGATCAGTATGTATTTCAGGACGAACCTGTTTGAAAAAATAAACCTGAACGCCTCTGCCACATTGGTGCCTTATAAGCTCAATGAAACCGGGTATGCTACGGCTGAATATGCATGGGCGGGCGACGGAGGCTTTAAAATAGGTACGGTAACCAATGCCAGTATCTCTATGAGCACCAGCTTTCAAAGTAAACCCAAAGATCCGCAGAAAGCAAAGGCCAGGAAAAAGCCATTAACGATAACCTGAACGACCCGATGCTTCAGGGCGATCAAACGCGGTTGCTCGAATACATGCGCCAAAATCCGGCGCAGTTTGTAGATTTTAATACCCCTGGTCTATCAGTTTATCTTATTCTTTAAATTATTCGCGCCAGAACCGTAATCTGCTAACGTTGCAAAGTACCAGTAGCCCTGTTACTTCAAGTGTGAACTTTAATGGCAGCTTTAACCTTACACCCAAATGGAACTTTAGTGTAAACGGTTTTTACGACTTCTCTACGGCTAAGATACAAACCTTCTCCATGGCTATCTCAAGAGACCTGCATTGCTGGCAAATGGCCATTAATGTTACTCCTATTGGGTTGTATCGCTTCTTTAATTTTACCATCAGCCCTAAGGCCGGCATATTACAGGATCTGAAGATCAATCGTACCCGGTCTTTTGTTGGTGGAAGACAATAGTATTATTATCAGATCATTTTCTTTTGCGCGAAAACAAATTCAGCAAACCCCAGTTTATCCCGGGAAAATATGTGTATTCAGTTTCTTTTTACTGAATCAACCGGCCAATAACCTGACCGGCATTAGTGCCATGAATAGTTGGTTGCGCCCGATACCTGATTGAAGCATACTGCTGTTGTTTCTTGTATAGAATATAGTCTTAACGTGCTGTGCAGGTGGGTAGGGGCTGAAATAATATGCTGATGTTTTAAGCGTTGCTTTTTGCAATATGGTCGTGCATAATATTGAATACTTTTTCCTTTAGCTCGGATGCAGAAGCGTTTTGTGAAGAAATAGGCTCCAGGAAACGGATTTCCAGTCTTTTAGGCAGAAAGAAAAAAGTTTTGTGTAAGGGAACCGCTTCCTGGTACCCGAAATAATGGCGGGAATAATATCGGCCTTTGTTTCGGCTGCCAGTTTAAAGGCTCCGTTATAAAAGGGCTTTAAGGGCTCCCGGTACGGTTCCTGGTACCTTCGGGGTAAATGCACATATGCATTCCGGTTCTCAGCACCCATTTCATTTTTTCAAAACTTACCCGGCGGCTTTTTTCATTTTTCCGGTCTACCAATACCGAGCCTTTGGCATAATACAGCCCGAATAATGGTATCTTGGCAAAACTCATTTTTGCAATGGTTTTATTAGGGCCGGGTATAAAAGGAGAGGAGAGGGGAATATCCAACAACGAATTGTGGTTACAGGTTACAATATAGCTTTTGCCCTTCTTAAAGTATTCCTTGCCTTTCACACTGAAGGGGCAGCCGATCAGGAACAACCATATACGCATCCATACGCGGGAAATCCTTATCAGGAAATGGGTACCTGCCGGCTCAGGTATCAGGTACGAAATAAGCGAAACCGGCAGAATGATAAGAAATGTTACAACAAAACTCAGCAAACCCCAGGTAGCCCAAATTCTACCAGCTATCTCTTTGAAAATACTCATTTGTTCTCAATCAGTTTTCTAGAAGTCTCGATTAACTTCTTTTAGTACTTTTTCAGGTAGTTCAGTTAAATATTCGGCTACCCTCATTCCCGATTTATCCGGTTCCGGCAATTCTATTTGTTCCTTAGGTGTAGAGTTAGCTGTCTGCGCAATTTTAAGCTTACTGCTTTCAGTCAGAGACGTATATCATTATAAAGCCGGATACCAGACGGGACTTTGCTTTTAACCAAAATGTAATTTCTTTAAATTGAAAATATGTCAGCAAAAATAGTAGATTTCAATTTCGGCCATTCATCTTTTCATACAGGGGGTATATAGTACACCGGTGAGGGGTAAGACGGGTAAAAGCTGATAATAAGCTTCATTTGCGGCTCCTGCCGGTTTGATGTTGCTGGTTATAACAGCAGCCGTTATCTTAATTCCCTGGTGTCCACTCTGGTTGGAGTGTCTTTTCCCGAAATAATCGTTTGCGCGCTGATGCCGATCGACCTGATGATTTCAGTCATGTTAACCAGGTCAAGGGTTTTTACTTCGTCGCTGGCTTTATGATAATTGGGTTCGCTATCCATTTTAGAAGTAGATATGGTATGGGCCGGAACACCTAACCGGGCCAATGTAGCATTGTCTGAACGATAAAACAATTGCTGGTCGGGGTAGGGATCTGGATAAAAAGTAAAGCCGCTTCCTTTCAGATTTTTTTGAAGAATATCTCCCATGCTGGTTTTTTCGTAGCCGGTGATATAGGCTGAATTTTTCCCCATTTGCTATCAGTGCCGATCATTTCTATATTAAACATGGCGATTACTTTTTCCGGCGAAAGCTGCTTGCTGAAATACTGTGATCCGAATCCACCCACTTCTTCCGCGGTAAAAGCAGCAAAAATTAATGTTCTTTCATTATTCTTTTGTGCCTGGAAATGTTTAGCCAGCTCAATTACGGCAGTAATACCGGAGGCATCATCATTGGCACCGTTGTAAATGCTGTCGCCGTTTTCAGGTTTGCCGACGCCAATATGGTCGTAATGGCCCGAAAAAATTACGTACTCCTCCTTCAGCTTTTTGCCCGGCAGCACCCCAACCACGTTAGCCAGTTTATTTTCTTTTATAGTATGAGTAGCTTTAACAGAAAAATCTTTTGTATCAACATTTCCCAAAACAAAAATGACATCTGCGCCCGTTTTGAAAAAGTTCCTTTTAATACAGCCAGCCTTGAAACTGCTTGCTGAAGCTTTCATCTACTGTAACCAGCAAAGAGGTGTTGCTTCCGGCATATTCAAAAGCTTTACTAAAGAGATTATCTCCCGGCCTGATGCCAGCCGTTTGTACATTAGCTGATGAGAAATTTAACGCCGGTTTGGAGGTTAATGCAACAACATTTTTCGGGTCTATTTCCTTGTCCCCGCTTTGAGCATTAATCGAAAGCTGGGTGGCACTTACCATAACAAAAGACTGAAGATAGTTGCTTCCTGCCAGGGGTTGCAATCCTGCTTTCTTAAATTCCGAAGCTATGAATTCCGCTGCCTTGTCAATTTCCGGGCTGTACACGGCCCGGCCCTTCATTTCATCTGAAGCAAGAAAGCTAATGGTTTTGGTTACATCTGCTACTTTGACTGGCTGACCAAACGCAGTTGCTGATGTAATGAGAATGCCGGTTGTTAGTATTAATGGCTTCTTAAATAACATATTATTCGTTGACTTTTATATTGAATTAAATTTTATTAAAAACTCATTTTTTCTTTGAATTTCACTGTCTGGCGTCTACTTATCTCTATTTTTTCTCCACCTCTTAGTTCAACCAGTAACCCGTTGTTGAAATAGGGTTCAATTTTTTCTACCATGTGGAGATTAATAATATGCTTCCTGTTGGCCCTGAAAAATGTTTTGGGATCGAGCCGTTCTTCCAGGGCATTCAGAGATTTTAGGATTAATGGCTTGTGAAGGCCAAAGAAAACTTTTGCATAGTTGCCCACGCTTTCGAAAAGCCTTACATCGCTTAATTTAATGAACCAGCAACGGTCTCCGTCTTTTACAAAAACCTGGCTGTTTTCGGTAAGTATTTCGTTATTAGTATAAGTTTCCTCCGGCTTCTGCTCTCTGGCATCAGCTGTAGCAATCTTTTTAATGGCCGCTTCAAGCCTTTTTTGATCAATAGGTTTTAACAGGTAGTCCAGGGCATTTACTTCAAATGCCTTTAAAGCATATTCGTCAAACGCAGTTGTAAAATTACCCTGGGAACCCATTCCAGTTCCGTTAGCATTTCAAAGCCTGTTTTGCCCGGCATCTGTATATCCAGGAAAATCAGATCGGGCTGGTGGCTCGCTATCTTTTCTATTGCTTCGTCGGCGTTAGAGGCTTCATCTACGATATCATCATTTCTGGGAACGATCGCAGCATTTTATTGAGTTCACTGCGCGCAAGTCTTTCATCATCAATGATAATTGTTCTCATGTAGATATTTGATTTTATAAAGTAACAGGTAACTTAAGCGTGGCGGTAACCGTGTTATCCGATGATTGTTTAATGTTAAACATGGCATTATTCCCATACATCAGCTTAAGCCTTTCCCGTATACTCCTTATTCCAAAGCCTCCGCCTTGCTGCTGTTCCTTCAAACGGCCGGTGTTTTCAACTTTCAGTTCCAGTGTATTATTTGCTAATGTTGCTCCTAATTTTACCAGCCCCCGTTTTTTTGATGGCTGATGCCATGTTTGATTGCGTTTTCCACCAGCATTTGCAGCATCATCGGGGTACCGCCTGGCTGGTAGTTTCATCTTCAATAACATATTGTACCATCAGCCGGTCTTCAAATCGCATCTGTTCCAATGCAAGGTAATCTTTTATGATATTCAACTCTTCGGTCAGGGTACTGTTTCCGATTTGTCGATATTGATGCTGCTACGCAGTATATTACTGAGCTCAGTAATGGCAGTTCGGGCCCGTTGCGGGTTTTCATCTACCATAGCCCTGATGCCGTTGAGCGCGTTAAAAATGAAATGGGGATTGATATGGGTTTTTATAGTTTTGAGTTCAAGCTCTTTGATATGCGATTTGAGCTTCAGGTTGTCGATCTGTTCTCTTTGGGCGGCGCTCACATAGTGGTAAATAAAATATACGGCGCTCCAGATGATAAAATAGGAGAACCAGGCTAAAGAGTTATTTAGAAATATGAGAATGAGCGACTTGTTGGTTATAAGTATCTCTACTTTGCTCAGTAACCCCAGCGACTGGTACACGATCATTTCCACAACACCGGCTACGCAGGATGTGAGTAAGGTAAGCGCCAGGAAAATCCAGATTTGCGTAGAGGCTTTCTTGGCTAATACCTTGAGTTTCAAAAGAACAATTCTGAGGCAATGCGTCATCAGCAAACCCAGTATGCTAAACCCGGCAGCACGTTGAATGATTAACAACCGCTCTGACGGGATGCTCATTTTATCAAACGACCATGCACCGAATATGTGCCATAAAAAAAGAAACAACCCCAACCAACCAGCTGCAATAGCCAATAATGTCTTTTTCCTATGATCATGTAACAAATCTAATTAAAATATGACCTTATTATGGTTCTAAAGTTTACTAATGGTAGCCGGGGTATAAGTGGAGCTAAACAATTATATAGCTCAGTTTGGTTGTGTCAATAGCCATACGCATTAACAAATTACTTATTTTTGCACAATAATTTTTTCCTGAATGACTATCACCCCTGGTCCGTTACTACAGTCTGTAAATAATCCGGAAGATCTTAAACAGATCCCGATGGAAAAATTGCATGAGTTTTGTGAAGAGCTTAGGCAATTTATCATTGATGTTGTAAGTGTTCACGGAGGACATTTTGCGGCCAGTTTGGGTGTAGTAGAGCTTACAACAGCCCTGCATTATGTGTACAATACCCCTTACGACCAGTTGGTTTGGGATGTTGGACACCAGGCGTACGGTCATAAAATCATCACAGGCAGAAAGGATAGTTTTGAAACGAATCGGAAATATGGTGGTATCAGCGGTTTCCCTAAACGTGCCGAGAGTGAATATGACACTTTTGGTGTAGGGCATTCTTCTACCTCCATCTCGGCGGCGCTGGGTATGGCCATGGCTGCAAAATATAAAGGTGAAACCGATCGTAAGGTGGTAGCTGTTATAGGAGATGGTTCAATGACAGCAGGTATGGCTTTTGAAGCTATGAACCATGCAGGTGTTGCCAATACCGATATGCTGATCATTTTAAACGACAATGGTATCGGAATTGACCCTAACGTGGGCGCTTTAAAAGAGTATCTCACCGATATTACCATTTCTCCCACTTATAATAAGATCAAAGACGATGTTTGGAACGCGTTGTTGTAAGCTGCCTGTAGGCAAAAGCTTTACCCGGGCAATGGCGCATAAGCTTACCGAGGGCATAAAGGCATGGTGAGCAGCAGTTCCAATTTATTTGAGGCTCTAAAGCTGCGGTATTTCGGACCTATAGATGGTCATAATATCAGCAAACTGGTAGATACCTTAAATGATCTGAAGGATATTCCAGGTCCGAAATTGCTGCATATCATCACTACTAAAGGAAAGGGATATGCC
Organism: Paraniabella defluvii; assembly: GCA_019316985.1. Taxonomy (GTDB): domain Bacteria; phylum Bacteroidota; class Bacteroidia; order Chitinophagales; family Chitinophagaceae; genus Niabella; species Niabella defluvii. The sequence continues at coordinate 5,824,623 of CP079215.1, read as the reverse complement.
CTGGCCGAAAAAGATCAAACCAAGTGGCACGCCCCGGGTTTGTTTGACAAAGTAACCGGTGAGATCTATAAAAAGAAATTTGATACGCCTCAGCCGCCCAAGTACCAGGACGTGTTTGGCAAAACTATTATTGAGCTGGCTAAAAATAATGACAAGATATTTGGCATTACTCCTGCCATGCCCTCGGGTTCATCGCTGAAATACATGATGGAGGAAATGCCCGACCGAGCTTTTGATGTAGGCATTTGCGAGCAACACGCTGCTACGCTGAGCGCAGGTATGGCAACGCAGGGATTAAGGGTTTATTGCAATATCTACTCTTCTTTCATGCAGCGCGCCTACGACCAGGTGGTGCACGATATTGCCATACAAAAATTGCCGGTAGTACTTTGTTTAGATCGTGCGGGTCTCGTGGGCGATGACGGGCCTACGCATCATGGCTGCTACGATATTGCTTATTTCCGTTGTATTCCCAATATGATCATCAGCGCTCCTATGAATGAAGCCGAGCTACGCAACCTCATGTATACTGCGCAACTGGAATCTACCCAGCTTCCGTTTGTGATCCGTTATCCGCGTGGCGAAGGTGTAATGCCCGAGTGGCAAACACCTATGGAGCCGGTGCAGATAGGAAAGGGAAGGAAATTGAAAAGCGGCCAGGATATTGCTATTCTCTCTTTGGGACACCCTGGAAATTTTGCCGCCGCAGCCATACGTAATGTAAAGCAGGAGGGAATTGATCCTGCCCATTATGATATACGATTTGTAAAGCCTCTGGACGAAGCTTTATTACATGAGGCGCTATCAACCTATCCTAAGATCATAACTGTTGAAGACGGAACCGTAGTGGGTGGTTTTGGATCGGCTGTATTGGAATTTATGGCCGCGCATGGCTATAAAAACGAAATCAAAATTATGGGAATACCCGACCGTATTGTTGAGCATGGAAGCCCGAAAGAACTGCACCGCGAGTGTGGTTATGATGCACAGGGTATTGCAGCCGCGGTTAGGGAAATGGCTGGCGTTAAGGTAACCGTTTTTAACAATGGGTGACTAACTTTGCCGGGGTAGTTATCGGGCGGCCTATGAAATAAATCAAACTTAAAACTAGTGAGAAAGTATTTATGCCTGCTGCTTTGCAGCGTTGTTGTAGCCAAAATTAATGCGCAGGAGTACATCGGTCAAAAAAGTTATGCCGGGGCCACTGTGGGAACCTTATCTTATACGGGTATGTATAGTAAAGGCGCCTCCTTGATCAGCCATACTTCCATGTCTGCTTCAGTATTTTACGGGCACCGCCTTATATTGCCCAAGCAGCTATTTATTCGTGGAGAGCTGATGCTGGGAGAGGTAGCAGGTGATAATATGGAAGAGGTGCCTCCACCGATCCTTCAAGGGGCGCATTCCGGGGTTACTTGCTGGAGGGATCGGGTAAAGTAGAATATGAAATTTTAGACTTATACCGTCACAAATTTTCACCTTATGTAAATGCAGGCGTTGGCGCCTATTATTTGTTTGACTATGAGCCTCAGCAGGGCGATCCTAAAACCACTGGCGAAAGCTGGGGTTTTGTAGCTCCTGTTGGTGGTGGAATCAAATACCGGTTGAACAAAAGGATCAAGTTATTTGCCGAAGGCAATTACCGCTTCTTCGCTAAAAACCTGGACAACTATCCCGACGAAACAGTAAGCAATCCGAATCGTTACTATTCACTCGTAGTAGGCGCTTCTTTCTCCCTTCAAAAATTCAACAGGCTTTGGTAAGTAAGGGCTGCAGTCAAACGGCTTCCTTAAATCTCTTTGTTAAAATTATGGAAACTGCGGTTTTTGCGTCAAAGTAAAACAACTGCGTTTCTATGAAGTACAAAATATTACTGGCAACCTGCATTACCGGCTGGATGATGTTTGCTTTTAATAACGGGAAGCATCGGGTGCAAACAGTGAGCGATAACAGGCCGGTTGAGCTTGCAAAGCCGGTAATCGTTCATGAACAGGCAACCTCTATAAAAGAGTTCGTACGCCTTAATGATTATAACAGCGGGATTTGTTTCCTTATTAATATGTCTTTACCGTCAGGGTACAAAAGGTTTTTTATTTATGATCTTAAGAAGGATTCGGTGGTAAACGCCGGCCTGGTAACGCACGGCAACTGTTATCAATACTGGTTAGAGGGCAGGAGGTACAGCAATAAAGTGGGAAGCGGCTGCACTTCCTGGGAAAATACAGGGTGGGTAAATCTTATTTCGGCAGGTTTGGGTTAGCCTATAAACTATATGGCCTGGACTCTACCAATAATAACGCTTTAAAGCGTTTCGTAGTGATGCATTCACATACCTGTGTACCCGATGAAGCAACCACAGACGATATTTGTCAAAGCAATGGTTGCCCAACGGTAAGCCCCTCTTTTCTCCGTACACTTCAGGCAATTGTAGATAAGTCGCCCAAACCCCTGCTGTTGTACATTTATCAATAGAACTAAAGCTTTGAGCGTCTTCCAAAACGTACCGATATCGGAATAAAAAATAATGGCGGCGTATTTTAATGCTCGATTCATATTTATCTTCGCGCTCTATGAGCAGTAATAAAGATATCGTAGTAAGTGGCGTACGCCCCACCGGTAATTTACACCTGGGTAACTATTTCGGTGCATTGCGTAATTATGTAAAAATGCAGAACGAGTATAATTGCTATTTCTTTATAGCAGACCTGCACTCGCTTACCACCCATCCCGATACCAAAGAATTAAAAGAAAATGTGCTTCATGTAGTGTCTGAATATCTTGCCTGTGGTCTCGATCCTGATAAAGTAGTGCTATACTGCCAGAGCGATTTGCCCCAGACATCAGAATTGTATTTGTTTTTGAATATGATGGCCTATAAGGGAGAGCTGGAAAAAACTACAACATTTAAAGATAAGGTTCGTTTACAGCCGGAGAACGTTAATGCCGGCTTGCTGACTTATCCGGTTTTGATGGCGGCCGATATACTGATCCATCGTGCCAGGCTGGTGCCGGTAGGTAAAGACCAGGAGCAACATCTGGAGATGACGCGAACTTTTGCTAACCGTTTCAATCACCGCTATGGCGAAGTTTTCCCCGAACCCCGGGCTTTTAATTTCGGCGAACAATTGCTGAAAGTGCCCAGCCTGGATGGTGCAGGAAAGATGAGCAAAAGCGAAAATCAATACGCTACTATTTACCTGTCTGACGATGACGAGCTCATCCGGAAAAAGATCATGAAGGCAAAAACCGATTCAGGTCCTACTGAATTGAACAGCGTAAAGCCGGATTATATTGAGAATGTTTTCGACCTGATGAAACTGGTAAGCCAGCAGGATACCATCGATAAGTTTGAAGCGGATTATAATAATTGTAACATCCGGTACGGAGATATGAAAAAGCAACTGGCAGAAGATATGGTGAGCTATATAGCTCCAATACGACAGCGGGCAAAAGATATCAGGGCCAACGAATCTGATTTGAATATTATATTGAAAGTAGGTGCACAAAAAGCTGCCGAAAGTGCAGACAGAACGATAAGTGCGGTACGGGAGGCCATTGGGCTAAAATATTTTTAGAGCATAAAAAAAAGGCTACTATTGCCGAGTTTTAAATTAAACCAACCAGCCTGGCTTACTTCAGGCACTATTTAGCAAAAATGGCCAAGTCGAAATCGAAACCTAAGCATATAGCAATTGCCGGTAACATAGGTGCCGGTAAAACTACATTAACACAAATGTTGGCCAAACATTACAAGTGGATACCACATTTTGAAGATGTAGATCACAATCCTTACCTGATGGATTTTTATGAGGACATGCCCAGGTGGAGCTTCAATTTGCAGATTTACTTTTTACATGGCCGCTTAAAACAATTGCTCGATATTCAGGAGGGTACTGAAACTATTATACAGGACCGCACCATTTATGAGGATGCCAATATCTTTGCACCGAACCTGCATGAAATGGGTTTGATGAGCAAGCGCGATTTCGATAACTATTTCGAGTTTTTCCAGACACTCAAAAAAATGGTAAAGCCGCCGGATCTGATGATCTATCTTAATGCTTCTGTTCCAACGCTTGTGGGGCAAATACAAAAAGAGGCAGGGAGTACGAAGAAAATATCCGCCTGGATTATTTAAAGCGGCTTAACGAATTTTACAACAAATGGATCGCCGGGTATAAAGAAGGTCCGTTGCTGGTTATTGATGTAGATAAAAACAAATTCGGCGAAAACGAAGAACATTTCGGAGATATTATTACTAAAATAGATTCCACGCTTTACGGGTTGTTCTAGCCGTTCTTTGGTTATTGGGCTGTCTATTTTGACCATCTTCAGGGTATTCCCTGATAACGGTATGCGTTTCCTTCCTGATAAGTTCTTATAGCGGCAGGAAGTGTTTACTTTTATGCGATATTATTAATGTTTCAAGTCTTAAGTTTGTATTCAGTTTTCAACTTCAATATTACATGAAATACCTACCATTAAATCCCAAGCTGTTTATTAACAACAGGGAGCGCTTTGTAAAAAAATGCAGAAAAATTCTATTGCAATTTTTGTTGCCAATGACGAAGTGCCCCATAATGCAGATGCTTTATATAAATATAAGTTTAACAGCTCCTTATTTTGGTTAACAGGCATCACGCAGGAAGATTCGATGTTGATTTTGTTCCCGGACAACCCCGATCCCAGGTATAAGGAGGTGCTGGTACTGGTGCGCCCCAACGAATTAAAAGAAAAATGGGATGGCAAACGCCTGCGGGCATCCGAAGCTACAGCCATTAATGGTATCAAAACAATTGTATGGGCTGATGCTTTACCTGCATTATTGCAGGCCTGGATGCATGCAGCCGAGAATGTATATTTAGATTCTAATGAGCACGACCGTAAAGGATCCTGGCTGGATACCGCGCAAACTCGCTATATCAAACATATACAGGAGCGCTACCCGCTGCACAACTATCTGCGTGCTGCTCGCATTTTGCACGAGCTACGCTCTATTAAAACACAGTATGAGGTAGAGGTAATTCAGAAAGCTATTGATATTACCGAAAATACTTTCAGGCGCTTATTGCAATTTATAAAGCCAGGCGTGTGGGAGTACGAAATTGAAGCAGAAATAGTTCATTCTTTTCTAAGCCAGCGGGCCACGGGTGAAGGATATAACAGCATTATTGCCAGTGGAGACAATGCACGGGTGCTACACTATATCTTCAATAATAACCAGTGTAAAGATGGAGAATTAATTTTGATGGACTTTGGAGCTGAGTATGGCGGGTATAATGCAGATCTTACCCGAACCGTACCTGTTAACGGTAAGTTCACGCCACGTCAAAAAGAAATTTATAATGCCTGCCTGCAGGTGCACACCGCTATTGTGCCGGTATACTTAAGCCAGGCATTACTATCGCGGAGTATCATGAAAAAGCAGGCGACGAGTTTACCAAGCAATACCTGAAATTAGGTTTGCTGACAAAGGCGGATGTTAAGAACGAAGACCCGCAGAACAGGGCTTACCGGAAATATACTTATCATGGTATATCTCATCACTTAGGCATTGATGTGCACGACCTGGGCCCCAATTTTTATCAGCCCATTAAGGCCGGTATGGTATTTACTATCGAACCAGGCATTTATATCGAAGAAGAGCAAATGGGTATCCGTATTGAGAATAATTTCTGGATCACTAAAAACGGCAATATCGACCTGATGAAGAATATACCGATAGAAGCCGATGATATTGAAAGACTGATGAAAAAAGTTAGTAGTTAATAGCAAGAGAAAACGATGAACTGTCAGCTATGACCCATCAACTAAAATGAAACAGATTCCTAATTTATTTACGCTGCTCAACCTGGTATGTGGTTGCATCGCCATCATTTATATTTTTAAAGATGATGGTTTTCTGTTTACCAGTAAAGCCGGTACGTTTTCTATGGGACTCATAGTGGCTGGTGTATATATATTTCTGGCGGCTGTGGTCGACTTCCTGGATGGTTTTGTAGCCAGGCTTTTTAATGCTACGTCAGACATGGGAGCACAGCTAGACTCGCTGGCAGATGCGGTAACTTTCGGGGTAGCGCCCGGTATGATCATGTACCGGTTATTGCAATTGGCGTTAACTAAAACGGAATTACCCCGGATAATTTATGGTACCTGTTGCCGGCATTGCTCATTCCCTGCTGCGCGGTGTGGCGTTTGGCTAAGTTTAATCTGGATAAAGAACAAACCTATTATTTTAAAGGGGTACCTACGCCTGCAGCTGGTTTAACCATAGCTTCCTTACCTTTCATTATTAATACTACCGATAGCCCGGCAGGAGCCTGGCTCTCTAATCCTTATGTTTTATATGGGATGATTGCAGTAATATCTTTTTTAATGGTATCCAATCTTCCGTTGATCAGTCTCAAATTCAAAAACTTCAGTGTAAAGAGCAATACCGATAAATTTATTTTACTATTGATTGCTGTGCTATCGGTCATTTTTTTAAAGTGGCTGGCGGTACCTGTTATATTTATTGCTTATGTACTGCTATCTTTAATTTTCAGACCTAATAAAGCTTAATAATGTTATATCTTGTGCCAACACCCATAGGGAATTTGAAAGATATAACCAAGGGCACTCGAAGTGCTGCAGGAGGTGGATGTTATTTTGGCGGAAGATACCCGCACTACTTCACACCTGCTCAATCATTACCAGATCTCGAAGCCTCTTACGCCTTATCACCAGCATAATGAGCATAAAATTGTAGAGCACCTGGTGCAACAGCTGGCAGCCGGTAAAAAATGGCTTTGGTAACGGATGCCGGTACACCCGGCATTTCAGATCCGGCTTTTTTACTGGTAAGGGCCTGCGTGCAGCAAGGTGTTGAAGTACAGAGTTTACCCGGCGCAACAGCGTTCGTACCGGCGTTGGTCAACAGCGGACTTCCTACTAATAGCTTCTGCTTTGAAGGTTTTCTGCCTTTAAAAAAGGAAGGCACACAATGCTTGAAAAGCTGAAAAATGAAGAGCGTACAATAATCTTATATGAATCTCCTATGCGGCTGGTGAAAACGCTTAACGACCTGGGTGGCTATTTTGGCGCTGACCGTCAATGCAGTGTGAGCAGGAGCTCACCAAAATGTTCGAGGAAACAAAGCGGGAACCCTGGAAGAGCTGGCAGCCTATTTTTGCAAAAAACAGTAAAGGGCGAGATAGTGATTGTGGTGGAAGGGCAAAAGAGAAATGAACACGGGATGAGAGCGCTAATAAATAATGAGCGGCTACCTGGCATAATTCATTGGCAAATGATTCTAAATGAATGATTTGCTCTTTTAATATGCTAAATTATATAGCTGACGATGCCAGGATCGGTTCAGTCCGGTACTAAATAAGCTTAAAATTATGTTGTAAGCGCTGCGGTGTCGTGGCGCTTTATTATTGGAACGGTTAGGATTCCCTTAACTTATATTTTATATTTGCGCTTTTCGCATTTAAGGATAACGATTATGATCAGGAAAGTTGTGACGGTTGCTTTGGCCGGTTTTTGGGAACAGTTGCATTTGCTCAACAGGGATACTGGCAGCAGAAAGTGAAGTATGTAATGGATGTAAACATGAATGTTCAGTCCAACCAATTTACAGGTAAGCAAAAGCTGGAGTATTGGAATAATTCACCCGACACCTTAAAAAAATTTTTATCATTTATACTGGAATGCTTTCCAGCCGGGCAGTATGATGGATAATCGCAGCCGCCGGCAGGGCCAGATCAGTATCAATGGCAAGCCAGACTGGGACCCACGGGTTAGAGGTCGCATTGATAGCTTACAACCCGGTGAAATAGGCTATCAGAAAGTGAAGTCTTTAAAACTGAATGGCGTTCCCCAGAAATTTGAAGAGCTTGAAACCATTTTGATGGTGCCACTAACCCAGGCTATTTTGCCAGGACAGAAAGTAGTGCTGGATATGGAATTTGAAGCCCAGGTGCCTTTACAGATCAGGCGTAGTGGCAGGGATAATCCTACTACCAAAGTACGCTATTCTATGAGCCAGTGGTACCCGCGCATTTGCGCATATGATAAAGCAGGCTGGCATCCCACGCCTTATGTAGGCCGTGAATTTTACGGGCCATTCGGAGAGTTTGAGGTAAATATCACCATCGACAAAAATTATATCCTGGGAGGCACCGGCTATCTGAAAAATGCCAATCAGATCGGCTATGGATATGAGGCAGCAGGAGTGAAGCCGGCAGTGCCTAATACAGATAAGCTCACGTGGAGATTTACTGCCAGCAATGTACATGATTTTATGTGGGCCGCCGACCCGGAATTTATTCATAAAACCAGGCAGATTAAAGACGGCATCACTCTTCACCTTTTATATAAAACAGCAGGAAAGAAAGCGGAGGATTGGGAGCATATTTTAACCCAGGCCGAAAAAGCTTACCCTTTTATGGAAAAGCAATTCGGGGCTTATCCTTACAAACAATACTCCTTTATAACCGGTGGCGATGGCGGTATGGAATACCCAATGGCTACTTTGCTGGCCAGCCCGGGGCCTGGTTGCACGAATGGTTTCACAGCTGGTACCAGGGCGTGCTGGCTACTAATGAAAGCCTGTATCCCTGGATGGATGAAGGATTTACTTCTTATGGAGAAAACATCGTAAGCGTTTGGCTAAAGAATGGCAACAGGGACACCGCTAACCTGGCCGATTACAATAGTTACTATAAGCTGGCCCGTAGTAATTTTGAAGAACCACTGGCCACACATGCCGATCACTTTAATACGAATATGGGATACAGCATTGCGAGCTATTCGAAAGGTGCTGTATTTTTAGAGCAATTAGGCTATATCGTTGGCAACGCAACACGTGACAAAATTTTACTGGACTATTATAATACCTGGAAGTTTAAACACCCAGATGTTAACGACTTTATCCGCATTGCTGAAAAAGCAAGCGATATGAAATTGGATTGGTATAAGGAATTTTGGGTAAACAGCACCAAAACGATAGATTATGCAGTAGACAGTATTGGGGAAGCGGATGGAAAAATAAGTATCCATCTCCGCAACAGGGGATTGATGCCTATGCCTGTTGATTTGGTAATAACCAGGGAAGATGGGCAGCAGGAGCTGCATTACATACCGATGGACCTGATGTTTGGTTTAAAGCCTGCCGAAAATAACATGGCGCGAAAAGTCCATCCCATATGGCATTGGACCAGCGAAACCTATACAGTTACTACTGATTTAAAGAAAGAAGATATTGCTACTGTAGAAATTGACCCAAGCCAGCGAATGGCCGATATCAACCGGCAAAACAATAAGCAAAATTTTTAGCCTTCAGCAAACTTATAACAAATTGCGCCGGACCAAGTCCGGCGTTTTTTATGGATAACATCTGTATCTGACCGGGTCAAAAAAATTTGGAGCGAATATAAAATGTTCTACATTTGTAGAAATAAATCTATAATTGTAGAATGGTTAAATTATCGAAATCCGAAGAACAGTTAATGGAGTACATTTGGCAAAAAGAGAAGGCTTTTATGAAAGACCTGATCGAAAGCTTTCCTGATCCAAAGCCTGCAAGTACCACCGTGGCTACCCTTTTAAAACGCATGACAGATAAAGGTGTGATTGCGTTCAACCAATATGGAAATTCCCGTGAATATTATCCCTTAATAAAGAAGTCTGACTATTTTTCAAAGCATGTAAGCAGCATGATTAAAAACTATTTTGATGATTCTGTATTACAGTTTGCTTCCTTTTTTACCACGGAAACCAATTTGAGTAAATCTCAGCTGGAGGAATTGAAAAAGATCATCGATTCTGAAATCAAAAAAAAAGAAATGATATGCTTATCTATCTTTTAAAAATGATTGCCTGCAGTGCTGCTTTTTATGGGCTTTACGCGCTGCTGTTCCGTAATGAAAAAATGCTGGTCTTTAACCGGTTTTACCTGTTAACTGCTTTAATACTATCCTGCGTTATACCCTTTATTACATTTACCGTATACTTAAGCAGCTATATTGTGAATGGAGTAGCGCAGCCGGTTAAAGAGCAGCACGATTGGGTTGATTATGCAATGATTATTCTGGCTGCTATATCAATACTGGTAAGCTTTATTTTATTAGTAAGATTTACTAAAAATTTATTGAGGTTTAAAAAAATAGCCAGTGGAAACCACAAGCGGATAGCTTTTAAAGGGGTAAGAATTGTTCTTTTACAGGAACCAGTGGTGCCGCATAGCTTCCTGAACACGATATTTTTAAACAGCGATGAATACCAGGCACAGCACATCGAAAAAGAAATATTAGAGCATGAGCTGGCTCATATAAGGCAAAAACACTCCTGGGATATTTTGTTTGTTGAACTATTACAGATATTCTATTGGTTCAATCCATTCATTTACTTGTACAAGCGATCAATAAAAATCAACCATGAGCTGCTGGCCGATGCTGCGGTAGTAAAAAGCTGGATAACAGGCGCGGTTACCAGCATATTTTACTTCAACGGGCAGGCGCGCAACCTACGCCGGCATTGGCAAGCAGCTTTCATTTTTTCATTACCAAAAAAGAATCATCATGTTACAAAAAAAAGCCAATCCGGTTATTGCCGGCCTGAAAGCTATGCTAAGCCTGCCATTGTTAGCGCTGCTGGTTTTCGTGTTCAGTGAGCGCGTATATGCGCAGTTGCCGCCGCCACAGGTGCCCGCTACCGGCACTGTTTCTGAAGGAAAGCCCTCCGATGTAGAGCTTCTTATTGTTGAAAACCCAAAGGGGAAAAATAGCAAGGCGGTAATTAAATATAAAAACGGAAAGAAAATAAGCGCAGATGTATCTACAGCAGAGAAAAGAGAGGCATTCGAAAAAGAATATGGGGTGCAGCTTTCACCGCCACCACCTGCGCCTCCAAGCCGCAAAAAGCAGGCGAATGTTCCACCACCACTGCCTCCATCACCAGCAGTAACGAAGGCAAAAGCTCCGTTGCCGCCACCAACCGCACCAATCCCGTCAAAAAAATGCAAACCGTTCCGCCACCTCCGCCGCCTAAACCTCCAAAGGAGCAGGCAGTGTCTTTTACACCACCCGTAATTGTAAAAGATAAGGAAGTGCACTCGTTTACACCTCCCGCTGTTGTAGCTACAAAGAAAGTAAAACCGTTCGCGCCACCTGTTATAGTGAAGGATGAGGAAGTTCAAAAAATAGTGAAAGAATCGTCTCCTGCCGATGGAGTTGATAGCCACCCTGTGAAAAATAATTTTTAAAGGGTATCGTTAAAAAAATAAAACAGGTAATATGTTTGTATATCTGATTAAAATGATTGTTTGCAGCGGCGTCTTTTATGCCCTTTATGCTGCACTATTTAATAAAGAAAAAATGCTGGTGTTTAACCGCGTTTATTTGCTTAGTAGTTTAGTAGCTTCTTTTCTTATACCGCTGATAACGATCACTGTTGAAGTGCCTGTTGTGGCGCAGCAGTTATATGTAGCTCCGGGCTACTCTGAGGAAATGCAACCGCTTCCGCCATCAGGTGTTGAATGGATAGCGTATATCAACGCTGGCGCGATCATCCTGGCGCTTATAATAAGTGGCTATTTATTGCTGCGTTTTTTAATCAATATTTTAAACCTGAAAGCGAAAGGAAAAAGCGGGGTTCATTTTTATAGGAATGGTGTTAGGGTAGTACTACTAAACGGGCCCATTGCGCCGCATAGTTTTTTAAATACCATCTACTTTTCTAAAACGGAGTATGACACCGGTAAGATTGAAGCCGAAGTGATGGCACATGAATTAGCGCATATACGTCAAAAACATAGCTGGGATATACTATTTCTGGAATTACTGAAAATTATTACCTGGTTCAATCCTTTTATTTATTGGTACAAACGATCTGTAATGATTAACCATGAGCTGCTGGCTGATGCTGCGGTAATAAAGCAGCTGGGCGATGTGCGTAGTTACCAGGTTGTGTTATTGCAACGGGCTGCTATGCAAAGCTCATTGGCGTTGGCAAGCAGCTTTACATTTTATATTACAAAAAAACGCTTAACTATGTTATTAAAGAAACCTGATAAAAAAGAACCACCCTCATGTCACTGGCTTTGATTCCGGTTACAGCCCTGGTTGTATTTGTAGGCTGTAATACGGTAGAAAAGAAAGACACTAATTTGAATGCAGACAGAGAGAAGCAATTGGCAGAGGTAAAGGATGATGCGCTTAGTACAATATCAAAAGATACCACGGTATCTTTGTCCATACCCCAGGTCAATCAGCCGCTGATTCAGGAAAAGCAGCCGGCTTAACAGAGCCCGAGATTGAAGTTAAAAAATTTTCTCCTCCCAAAGTGGTAAAGGATATGCCTGAAGGACCGGGCGCTTCTGCCAATGAACTAGCGATGTATGAAGAAGTGATCAAACAAATGCGTAACGGGGAAAGAACAAGTACAAATGGATCGATGGCAAATCAGATAAACTGTTTCCTGTTTACAAGAAAATGACATTGCAACAGAGACAAAAGGCTAGTCCGTTGCCACCGCCCCCGCCCCCAACAATTGAAATGAAGAAATTTCCTCCGCCAAAAATTGAGGAGGAAAAAGAAACTTCAGGCTTGATAAATAAACTGCCTGATTAAAGTTGATGGCAATGGGAATATGACTATGAACGGTATGGCGGTTAAAAAGATTTTGCTGGATGGGAAGGAATTTACAGGTATAGGCAGGTCAGCAGAAGTGCACAATATTATACACGACGCATCGCAGGGCGGCGAACGGTAAATCCATTAAATTTAAATCAGCTTTTCAGGTATTTTCCCAGAAGAACAAAAGCGCCTGGCAAAGTGAGCCAGGCGCTTTTGTATGATACCAGGTAAACTAAATTAAATCAGCTTCACGCTTCTTTCAACAAAAGCCGTCAGGTCAGCACCTGTTAACATACCCTGTGCTAATAGCGCCAGGTCAAATGCCTGTTGCGCCAGTGCTTTCTGTGCGTCGTTATTGGTTTCGGCCAATATTTTGGTAGCTAACGGGTGATTGGCATTAACCGCTACTTTATAGCGATCGGGCATTGAGCCATAAAAGCTCATTCCACCGCCCATGGCCGCCATATCTTTCATGCGGCGCATGAACTCATCCATAGTAACCGTAACCGGCAATGCATCCGCTGAAAGGTTTTCAATACTTACTTCCATGCCCGGTTTGGTAATAGCTTCCTTAAACACGGTTTCCAACTCCTTGCTTTGTTCTTCACTTAAACTGCTTTCGATTTTTTCGCCCTTATCGATCAATTTTTCAACCACATCAGCATCTACACGCTTGATCTGCGTTTTTTCCAGGTCGCGCTCCAGGTGACTTACAAAGTGATTGTCTAAAGGACCATCTAATAACAATACATCGTATCCTTTTTCTCAGCTGCGCTGATATAGCTGTGTTGCCTGTCGGCATTAGCTGAGTACAGGTAAACTACATTGCCATCTTTATCGGTTTGCACCGGCGCTACTTTTTCGCGGTATTCGGCCAGTGTAAAGAAGTCTTTCTTTACATTATTTAACAGTACAAAATCTTTTGCGCGTTCCGCAAATTTGGGCTCGCTCACAATACCGTATTTTACAAACACTCCTATGTCATTCCACTTCTCTTCGTAGCTTTTACGATCGTTCTTAAACAGCTCAGCTAGCTTATCCGCAACCTTTTTAGTAATATAGGTATTGATCTTTTTTACGTTGCCATCGGCCTGTAAAAATGAGCGCGATACGTTCAGCGGGATGTCCGGCGAATCAATCACACCGTGCAGCAGCATCAAAAACTCGGGTACAATATCTTTTACATCATCGGTAATAAACACCTGGCGGCTGAATAATTTGATCTTGTTGCGTTGTATTTCCACATCGTTTTTAATTTTAGGGAAATACAACACACCTGTAAGGTTGAACGGATAGTCTACATTCAAATGGATCCAGAATAAAGGATCTTCAGTAAAAGGATATAATTCTTTGTAGAAGCTTAAGTAATCTTCATCCTTTAATTCAGATGGCGCTTTTGTCCAGATAGGCTTAACGGTATTAATGATATTGGGCTTTTCAACCTCTTTGTATTTAGGTTTGCCTTCTTCATCTTCACCATCGGGCTCGCTTTCTGTTCTTGTACCAAACTGAACCGGAACCGGTAAAAATTTAGCATACTTGTCAAGGATAGATTGCAGCTTGTATTTTTCTAAGAAATCTTTGTTTTCTTCGTTTACATAAAGTATGATATCTGTACCACGCTCGGTGCGGTTACCTTCACTCAATTCAAAAGTGGTGCTTCCGTCGCATATCCAGCGTGCGGGTTCTGCACCCTGCTGGTAGCTTAAAGTCTGGATCTCTACTTTGTCGGCTACCATAAAGGCAGAGTAGAAACCTAAGCCAAACTGGCCGATGATCTCATGCGCATCTTTGGCCTCTTTGAATTTTTCAAGGAATTCACTGGCGCCCGAAAAAGCAACCTGGTTGATATATTTTTGATTTCCTCTGCGGTCATTCCAATTCCATTATCGGAAATAGTAATGGTTTTTGCATCGGCATCCAGTTTTACCTGCACCAGCGGTTCGCCTAATTCACCCTGGAACTGGCCTAAAGAAACCAGTCTTTTTGCCTTCTGTATAGCATCTACGGCATTGGACACCAACTCACGAAGGAAAATTTCATGGTCGCTGTACAAAAACTTTTTAATAATGGGGAAGATATTCTCTGTGTGGATCGAAATAGTACCTTTTTCCTGAACCATATTTTGAATTATTTTTTTGCAGTTCAATCAAAATTGATACCGGTATGGGTTAAAGGTCAGATTGTCAGATTCTGTGAAAATAATTCAGGAGAAGGGATGCCGACGATGGATATCCGGATGTTGGCAAAGCGCCATGGGATACTGCATAGGAGCGTTGTAGAATCATCACTGCCCGCGAAGTATGATATTGAAGTTTTTATTGCCCTCGATAGGAAACTTCGTTATGCTTTGTGAGCGGTTGGTTATTAGGCTTTTGTATTATCTTAGTAGTATGTATGATAAAAATTTTTTCCAGGTAGATGGTGATATTGAGTGGAAAGACCTTGGCAACGGCGTGTCACGGCAAATGTTGGGGCACAACGGGCAGATAATGATGGTTAAGGTTAAATTCGAATCCGGCGCCGTGGGAGCCATGCACCGGCATCCCCATATACAGGTAAGCTATGTGGAAAGTGGTGTGTTTGAACTGACTATAGGGGATCAGTCAAAACTTTACGACAGGGAGATGGCTATTTTGTACCGCCCGATGTGTTACATGGCTGCTTATGTAAGGAGGCAGGGTGCTGATCGACGCTTTTACTCCGGCCAGGGAAGATTTTTGGAATAGCATCCTGGTGCTTACCGAATAATGGTGGGAACCGGCATTGAAATGGGGGCACTCGTCGAAAGTTAATAAAACAGCTGCAGGAAGCTTTTAACTTTCACCCCATAAACTCCAATCAATGACATTACTTCAAATTGAAACAGTTACCAACCAGGCTTCTTATTTTGCTGTAAAGGCTAAAGAAATGGCCATAGAATATGCGCCTAAACTGGTCGGGGCCATCTTAGTTTATATTATTGGCTCCTGGATTATTAAAAAGCTGACCGGATTACTAAACAAGGTTTTTCAAAAACGGAACTACGATGCTTCTTTACGCACTTTTTATCGTCTTTAATAAGGGTGGCGCTTACCGTGCTGCTGCTGCTTTCCGTATTTGAGATGATCGGCGTAAAGATCACCGCTTTTGCAGCATTACTGGCAGGCGCCGGCCTGGCCGTAGGAGCTGCACTCAATGGCTCATTAGGCAATTTTGCAGGTGGTGTAATGATGCTGCTATTCAAGCCGTTTAAAGTGGGGATATGATTGAAGCCCAGGGTCAGACCGGGGTGGTACTGGAGCAGGGCATTTTTAATACGATTATTCTTACGGCTGACAATAAAACGGCTATCCTGCCTAACGGCCCGCTTTCAACAGGCACTATTGTTAATTATACATCTCACGGAAACCTGAGGGTTGATCTGACAATGGCCATTGCACCCGATATGGAGATTGCCAAAGCAAGGGAGGTTGCCATTGCTGCAATGAAGCAGCATCCTAAAGTATTAGATACACCAACGCCCGAAGTAAGTGTGCTGAAAATTGGCGATGGCATGGTAACACTGGCTATTCGTCCTTATACCACTCAGCCCGATTATTGGGATGTGTATTTTGGTGTTCAGGAGCTGGTTAAAAATGCCTGGGATGCCAACGGCGTTCAGGGACCCGTACCGCACAGGGTATTAATACAGAAATAAATGCACACCGTATATATTCACCGGGGCCAGCCGTAAAGGTCGGCCCCTTTTTTTAGAAAAAGCCGGCCCGGATTGCAGTAAATTATGCTGTTGCAATCGGGAAGCGACGCAGCATAGCCTCCTGCATTTTTGTGGCATTGATTCTAAAAAATAAAGAACGCTGCAATTTCATGTATGAGTGGAGTACGCAGTAAGTATTTGTAAAACCGGAAATACTTGGATTGATGATACTTAGTTGATATCTGCAATGTCTGCTAAAAAACAGCGGATCAATAGCATTTACCGGTCAAAAAATATTTTTAAGCCTGTTTTTTATGCATAGTTCTTTACTTTCGCAGGCGTGAGATCTCTTGTGGCAATATTTTTCCTCTTGCTTATCCTGATCGCCAATACTTTATTCGGCGAGTTGCTCAGGTTGCCCCGCTTGATCCATCACTACAATGAACACGTTATCTGGGATAACAACACTTCTTTCCTTGATTTTATGGCGGTGCATTACGCCGCCGAGATCAATCACCCCGATGATGAACATGGAGATCACCAAAGGCTGCCTTTAAAGTCGGTAGATCACTCTATATTACAGGTGGTAAGCATCGAGCCTTACGCCGGTTTTTCTTTAAGCAGGCCGCCTTTTGCCTATGTTGAAAAGCAAAAAGCTCTGCAACCCCGGCAATTTCATTCTTCTGCCTACCTCGATAATATCTGGCAACCTCCCAGGGCTTAGTTAATCATTTATTATTTATTACTGTTGAGGCGAAACAGCCATGTTTTGCCGGTTAAAACGCATCGTAGCATTTTGATAATGGTACGTGTGGTATGAATGCTTAACTAAAAAAATATGCTTACAAAAATTATAGAGTTTTCCATAAAGAATAAGCTGATCATCGGGTTGTTTATTGCGGCATTAATAGGTTATGGCGCGTATGAATTAAAACGCCTTCCCATTGATGCGGTACCTGACATTACCAATAATCAGGTGCAGGTAATTACTGTATCTCCCTCTCTGGGTGCAACTGATATAGAAAGGCTGATCACCTTTCCGATAGAGCAGGCAAATAGTAATATTCCGGGGCTACAGGAGCTGCGTAGTTTTTCACGATTCGGGTTGTCTGTAGTAACCCTTGTATTTGACGATGGCATAGATGTATATTGGGCAAGGCAGCAGATCACCGAACGTTTACAGCAGGTACAGGACCAAATACCGAAAGGATTTGGTGTGCCGGCATTGGCACCGGTAACTACCGGTTTGGGAGAAATTTATCAATATGCCGTAAGGCCCAAAAAGGATATGAAAATAAGTATGATGCGTGGAGCTGCGTACCATACAGGACTGGATCGTCAGGAGGCAGCTGCTGGGTGTTCCCGGCGTAGCGGAAGTAAGCAGTTTTGGCGGGCTGTTAAAGCAATATGAGATAGCGGTAGACCCCGAAAGACTGGCGTCTAACGGATTAACCATCGGTGATGTATTTACTTCCCTGGAAAAGAATAATCAGAATATCGGAGGGTCTTACATTGAAAAAGGCCCCAGTGTTTTATTTATCCGGAGTGAGGGATTGGTGGGAAGTATGGACGACATACAAAATATTGTTGTTAAAAACCTGGACGGCGGGGCACCACTTCTGATAAAAGATGTGGGGAAGTAAAGCTGGGAAATGCTACCCGTTACGGAGCAATGACTTATAACGGAGAAGCCCAGGTTTCGGGAGCGATTGTATTAATGTTGAAAGGGGCCAATAGTAACGAGGTTATTAAAAGAGTAAAAGAACGGATTGCCCAGATACAGAAAACCCTGCCTGAAGGGGTGGTCATTGACGCTTTTCTCGATCGCACTAAAATGGTAAATAATGCTATAGGAACGGTTAGTAAAAACCTGGTAGAAGGCGCATTGATCGTTGTATTTGTTCTGGTATTGTTTTTAGGAACCTGCGGGCTGGTTTATTGGTAGCTTCTGTTATACCGCTCTCCATGTTATTTGCGATTATCATGATGAACCTGTTTGGTGTGAGTGGCAACCTGATGAGCCTGGGTGCGCTGGATTTCGGTTTGATTGTGGATGGCGCAGTGATCATAGTGGAAGCTGTTATGCACCGGCTCACTCACAGCAGGCATTTTGCCAGGATCAACCAGCTTTCGCAATCGCAAATGGACCACGAGGTAAAATATTCGGCTTCACGCATGATGAACAGCGCAGTTTTTGGCCAGATCATTATTTTGATGGTGTACCTGCCCATATTTACGTTACAGGGTATAGAAGGAAAAATGTTTAAACCTATGGCGCAAACAGTGGCATTTGCGTTGGCCGGTGCATTTATGCTCTCGCTTACTTATATTCCTATGATGAGTACGCTGTTCCTGAGTAAAAAGATAACACACAAAAAAACTGGTCCGACTGTATGATGAACCGACTGGAGCGTTTTTATCAACGCTATTTGATAAAAGCCCTGCGTTTGCAAAAGCCCATCATTATAACCGTATCAGCTCTTTTTACATTGGCGATAGTTTTGCTGACCCGCATGGGAGGCGAGTTCATTCCTTCACTTCCGGAAGGTGACTATGCTGTAGAGACCCGGGTATTGCCAGGCAGCAATATTAATGTATCCATAGAAGCGGTGTCAAAAGCTTCAAAGATTATAAGGGAAAGATTCCCGGAGGTTGAAAAGGTGGTGGTTAAAACCGGTACCAGCGAAGTGCCCGCCGAACCGCTGCCTATCGATGTTTCGGATATGATTATTGTTCTGAAAGATAGGAGAGTGTGGACTTCCGCTAAAACTTACGCGGAAATGGAGGCAAAAATGACGGAAGCGCTGAAAGAGATACCCGGTGTCACTTTTGGTTTTCAGTACCCCGTGGCAATGCGTTTTAACGAGCTGATCTCCGGAGCCCGGCAGGATGTGGTGTGTAAAATATTTGGTGAAAACCTCGATACGCTGGCGCATTATGCAGCCAGGCTGGGTCATGTTGCCAACAGTGTGGATGGAAGCAGCGCTTTATATGTTGAAGCTATCACCGGTATGCCGCAGATATTAATTCAATACAACCGTTCGGCTATAGCCCAGTATGGGATGAATATAAGTGATGTAAATAATGTGATCAATGCGGCGTTTGCAGGCCAGAGCAGCGGTTTGGTGTACGAAGGAGAAAACGCTTCGACCTGGTGGTTCGTTTATCGGGCGAGAGCAGGAAGAACCTGGCAGATGTACAAAACCTGCTGGTTGCTACGCCACAGGGTATGCAGATCCCTTTAAGAACCCTGGCCGATATTGATATCGTAGACGGGTACAACCAGATTCAACGCGAAAATTCTCAGCGGAGGATTATTGTAGGCTTCAATGTAAGAGGCCGGGACATACAAAGTACCGTAGAAGAGCTGCAGCAAAAAGTAGTGCGGCAAATAAAATTACCGGCAGGTTATTATATTACTTACGGCGGCGCTTTTGAGAACCTGGAAGCAGCGAAAAAAGATTGTATGTAACAGTACCGGTTTCCTTATTGCTCATTTTCCTGATGCTGTTCTTTGCTTTCCGGTCGGTAAAGCAGGGATTGCTGATTTATACCGCCATCCCGCTCTCCGCTATCGGAGGTGTCATCGCTTTGAGCATCCGGGGCATTCCTTTCAGCATCAGCGCGGGCGTAGGATTTATTGCGCTGTTTGGTGTAGCCGTATTAAACGGGATTGTATTGGTTGCAGAGTTTAACCGGCTAAAAACAGAAGAAAAAATGAAAGATCTTTCACGTATTGTTATACAGGGCACTAAAATTCGTTTAAGGCCGGTATTAATGACAGCCTTTGTTGCATCGCTGGGCTTTTGCCGATGGCGATAAGTACCGGTGAGGGGGCCGAAGTGCAGCGTCCTCTTGCAACGGTAGTCATCGGCGGTTTATTGGTGGCTACTTTCTTAACCCTTTTTGTTTTGCCTGTTTTATACATTATGTTTCAGAATAAACAGGGCTTTTCCAAAAAAATATCATCGTTCCTATTATTGTTGCGGCATCATTAAATGTACCGCCAGCTGTGGCACAGGTGCCTCTTAGTTTGCAGGGTGCTATCGATACAGCATTGGCCAATAATCTGAATATTAATAATCAAAAGCTGCGATCGGAGTATCATCAGGTACTGACCCGCTCGGGCAAGGTAGTGGCTCCTACAAATGTTGTAGCCGAGTATGGTCAAATAAACAGCATATATCCCGATGCCAGGATAGGGTTGAATCAAACCCTCAGTTTCCCCCAGGTGCACCGCTCGCAAAAGGCGTTGCTTATCAAAGAGTGGGAGAGCAGTGTTTTGAATATAGGAGTGAATGAGGCTTTATTAAAAAAGCAGGTAACACAGCTATACGGCCAGCTGCTTTACCTGGAAGCAAAGAAAAAGATACTGGAGCGAACAGATACCTTGTTTTCAGCCTTTTTAGCAAAAGCTAACCTGCGTTTCAATAAGGGCGAGTCGAATTTGCTGGAGCAAAAGACGGCGGAAAATCAACGGGGCAGATAGCGCTGCAGTTAACACAGCTAATGCAGGAGCAGGAACTGGCTAAGATTCAATTCCGGCTTTTACTTAATTCAACCACAGAATTCGTTCCTGTAGCACAGGAAATAACACCGGCTTTTATTGATGTGAATGATACCGCTATTTTGACCCGGCACCCGGCATTATTATACCTCAGGCAGCAACAGGCAACAGCCAGTGCGGTAACAGAAGCTGAAAAAGCCAAGCTGTTGCCTGATTTAATATTGGGTTACAACAGTATGAGTATGAAAGGTAACGGGGCAGATAATAAGGAGTACAATAACGCTCTTCGCTTTCATTCGGTGGCAGGCAGGGCTGGGTATCCCCATTTTTAACAGCGCACAAAAAGCCAGGATCCATGCGGCAAGATTGAATGAGCGGTTGAGTAAGCAGGAATACGCAGCATCTGTAAAGGCTTTTATAAGTGATTACCAGGCGGCTTTTGCCCGTTATCAGAAGTACATGAGTGGTAAACGGTATTATGAAACAACCGCTTTGAAGAACGCAGAGGCTATTACGGCAACTGCAAATCAACAGTTCTCCAATGGAGATATTAATTACCTCGAATGGGTAATGCTGGTTAACCAGGCCGTTTCTGTTCAAAGTGATTATGCAGAGGTGCTGTATCATCTCGCCAACGCGGTGGCAGACCTTAACTATTTTACCGCTAACAATTTATAAGACCGGGCTTTCGTATAAGCCCATAAAATTATATCAATGAAGAAAATTGCTTTATTCATTTCAGCCATTTTTACTCTTTTTTCCTGCACCGAAAAAAAAGACGGCGCAAGAAGAGCCTCCTTCAGTGAAACAGGAAAATATAGTTGTACTTACAGATGCTCAATTAAAGAATGCGGGCATTGTTACAGGGAAATTAGAGACTAAGAATATCTCATCGATATTGAAGGTAAACGGGAAAATAGATGTACCGCCGGCAAACAGGATATCCGTCGGCGTACCGTTGGGGGATATATCAGGTCCACGCGGTTACTGCCCGGTATGCCTGTGAGCAAAGGACAGGTGCTTGCCGTTATTGAAGATCCGCAGTATATACAATTGCAGCAGGACTACCTGACAGCGAAAGCTCAACTGGCATTTAATGAAAGCGAATACAACCGGCAAAAAGACCTGAATCAAAGTAAGGCAGCAAGCGATAAAGTATATGAGCAGGCGAAAGCAGCTTATCAAACGCAAAACGTATTGGTACGCTCATTAGCCCAGAAGCTATCATTGATCGGCCTGAACCCTGATGGCATTAACCCGGACAATATTTCTAAAAGCATTCGTGTACTATCGCCTATCAATGGTTTTGTGGCTTCGGTAAATGTGAACATAGGGAAGTATGTAAGACCTGAAGATGTTTTATTTGAACTGGTTAACCCCAGCGGTGTTCACTTGTCACTTACTGTATTCGAAAAAGATGTGCACCGGCTTTTCATCGGGCAAAAGCTGGTAGCTTATACCAATATTGATCCCGGTAAAAATATAACTGCACTATCAGGCTGATCAACCAGAATCTTTCGGGGAGCGAACGGTGGAAGTGCACGGCCATTTTGATCATTATGATAAGGCACTTTTGCCCGGAATGTTTATGAGTGCGGAGATTGAGACGAATGCGGCAACAGTCTATGCACTGCCGGAAGACGCGGTTGTTAGATTCGATAATAAAGAATATGTGTTTATAGCAAAGGGTAGAAACCAATTTGAAATACGGGAAGTGCAAACCGGGATTACAGAGCTGGGCTATACGGCAATTCTTTCCCCGGCCGACCTGGCTCAACAACTGCTGGTAGTAAAGGGGCCTACAGTCTTTTAATGGTGTTGAAAAACGTAAGCGACGAAGGATAGGGGCATTTTGTAAAATATAAGGCGATTATAACGCTGGCGCCTACTGTAAAATTGATGAGCAGCTGATGATATACAAAAAAATAATATAATTGCATTTCAATTAAACCTTTGCAAATGGCGAAAACCGATTACCAGAACATCGATGAATACCATAGTGCTTTTCCCGGCGAGATGCAGCAAAGATTACAGCAGGTTAGGAGTATTATTAAAAAAATAGCTCCGGAGGCAGAGGAAGTAATCAGTTACCAGATACCTGCATTTAAGATAGGGAAAAAATTTCTGATCTATTACGCGGCATTTGCCAAACATCTTACCTTGTCCAGTCCCTGGAGCCAGGCTTTGTTACAGCGGTTTGAGGCGGACCTGAAAGGGCTGAAAGTATCGAAGTCGGCTATTCAATTTCCCAACGACAAGCCACTGCCCTTACAATTGATCAGGGGATAGTGGCATTCAGAAAAGAAGAATTGAGCTGATTGGTTACGAAAAAATTGTTGCCCTGGTTGCGCCTTTGGTTCGGTAGGAATGCTGTGCGGAGGTGCACACCTTCAACGCAATTAATAAATTAAATATACGGATGCATAGTCTGTTACCTTTTCTTCTGGCAATGATAGCGGCGATCGTGTTATTGCAGATGTGGGCCACAAAACTGCGAATTGCCTACCCCATTTTATTGGTGGTGGCAGGGTTACTGGTGAGCTTTATACCCGGCCTGCCGGTAGTGAAGATCAACCCCGACCTGATCTTTTTATTTTTTACCGCCCTTGTTGTTTGAGGCATCCTGGAGTATTTCTTTTAAAGAAATGCGTAAATGGTATCGTATTATCACCAGCTTTGCTTTTCTGGTAGTATTCTTTACCGCCATGTCGGTAGCTGTTGTTGCCAATCATTTTATACCAGGATTTACGATTGCGTTAGGCTTCTTATTAGGCGGTATCGTGTCGCCTCCCGACGCGGTAAGTACAGCGGCTATTACGAAATTCGTAAAGATCCCCGGTCAACGTCAGCTGTGTTGGAAGGGGAAAGTTTATTGAATGATGCCTCATCCCTGATCATTTTCCGGTTTGCTTTAGTTGCCGTAGGTACGGGACAATTTATCTGGCAGGATGCTGCCCTGAGTTTTTATGGATGGTAGTTGGGGGCGCAGGTATTGGTTTATTGCTGGCATGGATCTTTGTACAGGCGCATAAACGGTTGCCAACGGATGCGCCTTCTGATATTGCGCTCACACTGATAGAGCCTTATTTTATGTATTGGATAGCCGAGCAGCTACATAGTTCAGGCGTATTAGCGGTAGTAATAGGTGGACTGTATATGTCTTCCAAACGGCTGGTTTTCCTCAACAGCGCCAGCCGCATCAGGGGTACAGCGTATGGGAGAGCTTTGTTTTTATTTTAAACGGTATAGTTTTTTTAATAATAGGATTGGAGCTGCCCGAGATTGTGGATGGCATTCGCTCCAAGGGAATTCCTTTAAACACTGCCATAGGTTATGGTGTATTGGTAACTGTAGTGCTGATCGTTTCCCGAATGATCAGCAGCTATGCCGCTCTGGTAGCCACGCTTATTTTCAGGAGACGGGCAATACCCCATGTGACCAACTGGAAGAGACGATATTTAATGCCATTGCTATTGGGCTGGACGGGTATGCGCGGCGTAGTGTCGCTGGCCGCTGCTCTGTCGATACCTGTTACTTTAGACAGTGGGTTATTTTTCCCGCACAGGGACCTTATATTGTTTATCACTTTTGTAGCTATTTTACTAACATTGCTGGTTCAGGGACTTACATTGCCCATTATTATAGAACGAACTCATCTTTTCGACGGTATTTTTAACGAAGAAGCCGAAGAAGAAACACGCCGGAAAATGAAGCACGGGTTGAAACAGCATGTGTACGAGGTTTTAAAGAGTCGTTACGAAAGCGATTTAAATGGCCATGCAGGTATTGAAAAGATATTAAAGCAATGGGAGGATAGGGCCAAAGCATCAGACGATAGCTGGATGAATGAGAAGACCAAAGCACTTTTTGTTGAATTACTGGAATGCCAGCGGCAGTACCTTACGCAGCTGAATAAAGATCCATCGATAGACGAAGACATCATTCGTCAGCAATTATATCAGATAGACCTGGAGGAAGAAAGGCTTAAAATTATTTAGACAGCTTAACAAAAATCCCCGGCATACGCGGGGATCTGTATTTTCCTGCACTATGATAAATGTTGTCTTGTCTTCTTCAAAAAGCGGATGGTAAGAAAAACAGCCGAAAAGCTTAAACCACTAATAAAGCCTATCCATATACCTTTCTCGGCCATTCCAAAATGAAACGCCGCAAGGTAGCCCAGCGGATGCCCAATACCCAGTAAGCGATAAAAATAAAAAGGGTAGGAACATTTACGTCTTTAATACCCCTTAACAGCCCCGCGCTGGTGGCTTGTATTGCATCGGGTATCTGGAAGGCGGCAGCAAACAGTAATAAGGCAGCTGCGATATTAATTACTTTTTCTTCATGGTTAAAAAGCAGTGGCAATTGTTGCCTGAATAATGCAAACAGCACACAGCAAACAGCTCCGTATACCAAGGCTAACAGAATCGTACTCTTACCAATTACCGATATTCTTTGCCAGTTGGTACTGCCAAACGCGTGACTTACCCTGATAGAGCCGGCCTGCGATAAGCCCAGGGACACCATAAAGGCAAAGGCAGCAGAGCTTAAGGCAATCTGGTGGGCGGCCTGCTCGGCAGCGCCTATGGTACCTACCAAAATACCAGACACCGCAAAAGCGCCGGCTTCCATGCCTATTTGTAAGCTGCTGGGAATACCTATTTTTAAAAGCTGTAGGAGCGTGTTTTTTTGATCTTCCACTGGGTTTTGGAAACGGCCATATATTTTTTAAAAACTTTGTGATTGAGTATCACAATACCCAGCAAAACAAAGATGGTAACACGGGTAATCAGCGTGGCATAACCGGCGCCTATCAGCTCCAGCCTGGGAAAGCCCCAGTTGCCGTAGATCAGCAGCCAGTTCAGGAATACGTTTAATGGTATCGCTGCTATAGATAAGGCCATTGCTGTTTTAGTGTACTGTAACCCATCGGCAAATTGTTTCAGGGTCATAAATAATACCATGGGAATAATGGAGAAGCTCATTAGCGTCATAAAAGGCATGGCCAGGTTTACCACTTCAGGATCCTGCTTGAGATGCAGCAATATATCGCGCCCGAAAAATAATCCCAGGGATATTAATACGCCAAAAACGGCACAAAGCCAAAAGCCGTTGTAAAAGTAGTGAGACACGAGTTGCTTATCGAATTTGCCATGGGCCAGGGATACCATTTGCGCGACAGAGATGGTAACGCCGATACCGAAAATGAAAGGAATGTTGATTACATTTAAAACAAGCTGCTGCAGCCAGTTGCTTATAGCCCGTGTAGCCGATCATAGCTGTATCGATCAGGTGAAGGCTCATTTGAGCCAGTTCGCCAAAAATAATAGGAAGCGCCAGTTTTAAAGTGTTCCTGGCTTCAGTTTTATAAGATAGGTACATGAAATCAGTTTGTTAGTAGTATAAGTATTTAATAGTATTACCACTGGTATTATCACAAAGTGTAATACATAAGGGTGTCGTATTGAAACTGCACTTTTCCATTTTCCTGGTGCCGGTTAAACAGGTCCTTCATGGCGAGCAGTACTTCGTTGTGTAAACCACCTTGCCGAGGCATAAACGATGACGAAAGCGCCCTGCCTTTAAAGCCTTCCCAATCCAACAGCTGGCTGTTAGCCAGTACCTGCTTCTTCATCGTGCGCGGATGAAAAAAGACCGGATGGCTTCTATATCGAATTTGCGATGTTGAGCCGTTCTATACTCCGGAATGTGGCGGTAGAGGATGGCTTCATAACCGGCAGTAAAGGAGGCGTCGTCTTTTCGTACATTCCATATTAACAGGATATGGCCGCCAGGTTAAGAATGCGGGCAAACTCTTTTTAGCTGCTACCGGATCAAACCAGTGAAAGGCTGTTCCTGCTGCTATTATATCAATACCCTGGTCTTCCAGTTGTGTCATTTCCGCCGAGCCGTCAACAATTTTTAAACGGGCATCCGCGCCATACAGATGGTTACAGGCCTGGCGCATAGCTTCATTCGGTTCCACAGCATAAGTTAAATTGCCATGGTGCAAAAACAGCTCTGTTAAAAAACCGGTACCGGCACCTATGTCTGCCACCACGTTGGCCGGGCTTAAACCAATGTCATTTTTAATATATCGATAACCTCTTTGGGATACTTTGGCCGGTATTTTATATAATCTGCAACGCGGTTGGAGAAGCGTTGTGTCGGATCTGTCATACATTTATAGTTTTTCAATCACCATGGCGCTGGCTCCCCGCCGCCATTGCAGATACCGGCGGCTCCGTATTTTGCATGGTGTTGCTTCAATACGTGGATCAACGTTACAATAACCCTGGCTCCACTGGCTCCCAGCGGATGGCCCAGCGAAACAGCGCCGCCATTTACATTTACTCTGGCCGGATCAAGGGTCAGCCTCTTCGTATTCTCTATGCCTACAACACTAAAAGCTTCATTAAGTTCCCAAAAACTAATTTCTTCTTTTGTAAGCCCCGCCTTTGCAAGAGCTCTGGGTAAAGCCAGCGCAGGGGTAGTGGTGAACCATTCAGGCGCCTGCTCTGCATCGGCGTAAGATACAATCCTGGCAATAGGTTGCAATCCCAGCTCTTCGCATTTTTCTTTGCTCATTAAAACCACTGCGGCAGCTCCATCGTTCATAGTACTGGCATTTGCTGCAGTAACGGTACCATCTTTTTTAAATGCCGGGCTTAATGCCGGTATTTTTTCAAACTTTACGTTAAAGGGCTCTTCGTCTTTGTCGAAAACCACCGGGTCTCCCTTTCGTTGCGGAATGATTACAGGGTTACTTCCTCCGCAAAACGGCCTTCGGCCCAGGCTGCCTGGCTTCTTTTATAGCTCTCGATGGCAAAAGCATCCTGCTCTTCCCGGCTGATGCCACACTCACTGGCGCATAATTCTGCCGCCATACCCATGGCATTGCCGTCATATACATCCGTCAACCCGTCTTTTGCCAAGCCATCTATAAGATTCGTGTTGCCATATTTATTACCCCATCTTAAATGAGGTGTATAGAAGGGAACATTGCTCATGCTTTCCATACCGCCGGCTACTACAATATCTGCATCACCCAGCAAAATGCTCTGGGCGCCCTGGGCAATAGCTTTCATTCCGCTGGCACAAACTTTATTAACGGTAGTACAATTCACTTCATTGGGCAAGCCGGCAAATTTAGCAGCCTGTCTTGCCGGCGCCTGCCCCAGGTTGGCCTGTAAAACACAGCCCATTAACACATCCTGAACCTGTTGAGGTGCAATACCTGCTTTTTCTAGCGCTGCTTTTATGGCTATAGCGCCTAACTGGGTTGCCGGAACCTCTTTTAAACTGCCACCAAAACTACCCATAGGGGTACGCACTGCAGAAAGGATATAAACTTCTTTGTTATTCATATAGCTGAGTTTAATTGCAAATGTAGTTTTCTTTTTAAAATAGTACTGTTACCGATTGGTTATTAACTCAGCACCATTAACCGTAGGACTGTCAGGGTACGACACTACCTGAGGGACAGCGGGTGCGGAGACCAGGGAATACGATGCTTTTTCTTTGAGTTCCTGCTCTAACCTGTTCAATGCGCATGCAGGTTTGGTCTTCAATTCTTCTTTTTAATTATTTTGCACCATAGCCAGCTGACGTCCCGGATGAAAAAAACATGTAAGTTTGAAGAGATTTGCCAGGCATCGATTGATGGCTTTAATAAGGAAATTAAAAAGGAAAGGATGAAATTAAATGTTGCTTTGTTGCTGGTGCTGGCTGTTGCTGTATCGGCTTTTAACAGGATCGGAAATATTAAGGAGCCTGTAAAGGAAATAATTACCGGCGCCGATCAAACACATTTATATGTTCCCTATTTAAAAGGAAAAAGGGTGGCCGTAATGGCTAATCCTACCACCATTATAGGGAAAAAGCATCTGGTAGACAGTTTAAAAAGCCTGGGGATTAACATCGTAAAAGTTTTTGGCCCCGAGCATGGATTCAGGGGCAATGCCAGTGCGGGCGTGCAGGTAAAAGATGAAACGGACGCAGCTACAGGTATCCCTATTATTTCATTGTATGGCCGTAAGAACAAGCCCTCCAGGCAGGATATGGCCGATGTTGATGTGCTGCTTTACGACCTGCAGGATGTAGGGGTGCGTTTCTATACCAATATCAACGCCTTGTCGCGGTTGATGGAGGCCTGTGCGGAAAGCAATAAAGAAATGCTGATTCTCGACCGGCCTAATCCCAACGCTTATTTGATCGATGGCCCTATATTGGACATGAAATACAAATCGGGTATCGGTATGTTCCCGATCCCTATGTCGCACGGGTTAACAGTAGCCGAATTTGCTCAAATGGCCAATGGAGAGGGCTGGCTTACCAATAAAGTAAAATGCAAATTAAAGATCATTAAGGTGGCTAACTACGATCACAATATGCCTTATACCTTACCAGTAAAACCGTCGCCTAATTTGAATACACAGCAGGCAATATTATTATATCCTTCTACCTGTATGTTTGAAGCCGTGTATGTGAATCATGGCCGTGGCACGCAGTTTCCTTTTACTGTTTTGGGTAGCCCAGAATTAAAAGGAAAGTATTCATTCTCTTACACGCCTACCTCTATAAAAGGTATGTCTGAAACACCTTTGTTTATGAACCAGGTTTGTTACGGACTGGATCTGAGAAATTATGATACGGAAAAACTACGGAAAAGCGGAAAGATCAATTTGCAATGGATCATGGAATTATATAAGGCGCATCCTCATAAAGAAAAATTTTTTGATTCAAAGCTAAGCAAGGAAATGAATACGATTGAAGTGCAGATAGGATCAGGGTTGTTTCGCCAGCAGATCATTGACGGAGTGCCGGAAGCAGAGATCCGCAAAAGCTGGGAGCCAGGCTTGAGTCAGTATAAAGAAATGCGGAAGAAGTATTTGTTGTACCCTTAGTTTAGTTGAAAAGTTGATTGGTTGATAAGGTTATCCTTGTCAACTTTTCAACCGGTAAACTAATCCTCAATAATTAAACTTTCCCTTGATCAATTCTATCCTCTCCTGGAACTTCCAGGTAAGGTAATCAGCATAAGAATAAGTTTTATTTAAATCCAAACTGGAAAAATCAGTAACTGACACGGCTTTTATACAAAGAAAATGAACATAAGAGTTGGCACACGGGACGCAAAAGATGGTTGAAAAGTTGATAGGTTAATAAGGCGATCCTTGTTGACCGTTCTGCCGCCAGGCAGGTTTTTAAACCATTAAACTAGTCAACCAGTCAACCTTTAAACTAATCAGTTAAACATTACCCTATCTCCAAACCTCCTTCCCCTTCCACTTACCGCTACGCATATACCACCATGCAAAAATGAATGTTACCAACCAGTAAAGAAACTCGCTGGCCCAGGCATAAACAAGAGATAACTGCATTTTTTCTACCACAAGAAACACATAAATAGTATAGGCCACTATCGACGCTATTTCTATTCTCAGGTTCATTTTGGTATTACCGGTACCGGTGATACTGTTCAGCCAGACAACCGCCACCGACATCATGATCAGGCAAACCGAAATAGTACGTACCACCGGTATAGCATCTGCTATGAACCCCGGCTCCGCCCCATAAATACTCAAAAGTGTGGCGGGAAAAAGATTAAGCGTAATGCAAAGTATAACAATTGTAAAAAGCTGAGCCATGCAATCTTTCGCACCAGGTATAAAACCTCCTCCTGCCGTTGCTGCCCGATAATGTTGCTTACCATCATATTCGTAGTATTGGCATACGACCAGGTGAAAATGCCGAATACCGCAAAGATATTCCGCATGGTATTGCTGATGGCCAGCTCACGTTCTCCATGATGCTCAATTAAAACATAAAATAATAGCCATGCGCTGACGCTTAATACGAATTGCATCACCAATGGCAACGATTGGTTGAAGATGATCTTTATTGTTTTTGTATCGGGTTGTTTGCTTTGAAACAGTAAAAACCGTTGTACAAAGCCTTTTTTACAATGATAAGAAATACAATAAAGGCTCCTGTTACTTCTGCGAGGACAGAAGCATAGGCGGCGCCGTTAAACCCCATTGCAGGAAAGCCCAGTTTGCCAAAGATTAACGTGTAATCTAAAAATACATTAACCAGGGCCTCACCTATAAAACCATATTTGAGGTATTTGCTGTTATTGGTACCCACTAAAAGGGCGTTACCCATTTGAAAAACATAGAGAAAGGGAAGACCCCAGGCCCGGATCTTTAAAAAGAAACGGCTTCTTCCCGAACGGCATCGCTTTTCAGCACAGACGAAAGAAATAAATCAACAAGCAGGTAATTAGCGGCAATTATGACAAAAGAAAATGCAAGTGCGATGTAAATAGACTGTAAAAACAGCTTTCCTATTTTATCAGGTTTGTTTTCACCCGCCCGCCTTGATATTAATGCCTGCAGGCCGCTATTCAATCCGTTGCCCACCAGTGCAAATATCAGATAGTAAACACCCGTGATGCCTGCAGTGCCTAATTCTGTTTCACCTAAATGGCTCAGGAATACGGTGTTGGCAATGAAATTCAACTGGGGTACCATCATTGCCAATGCGATGGGGGTAGCAATTTTAATGATCTGCCGGTTACTGATACCTACCCTTAAATTTTCGAGCTGCGCCATGGTAATGAAAGTAAAAAGACGTCAAATTTCGTAAATCCGGGTCAGAATATTCGTCTTTAATATTCAATTTTAAAATAGGATATTTGCCCGGTTAACATTAAACCACGTCATTTTGCAGGAACAGTTTAGCTTTTCGATAGAAGAGGAAATATACCCGGAGGATAGTTGCCTTGCTATGCAGGTTAGCAATAAGCATTTTAGTTATTGTATCTATAACCCCGATGATCAGAAATTGCTGGAGTTGAAGAGGTATGTGTTTAGTAATGCAGAAGAAAAGCAATTGCAGCAGGTCATTACCCAAAATCCCCGCCTGCAGGGCAGCTTTTATAAAATTGTTACCAGCCTGGATTTTGGCTTCAGCTCGCTGCTGCCCGCGACATTAAATAACGGCGACGCGGCGCCTTTGATGTATCTCGAAAATGCTGATCAGCAGGATCATGTTATTACAGAGGTAATGGAAGAACGGCAGATCACGAATATGTACACCGTTGCGCCTGGTATTTTAACCTGGTTGGTGCACAATTTCCCTTCTTCAGCATATGTACATGCACATACTGTGCAAATAAAGGCCGTTGAAGGTGCGTTTGAACAAGGAGGCTTAAGGGTAGATGTTGCCGAAAAAACTTTTACAGTCCAGGCTTTTAGAAATGAAGACCTCTTGCTGAGCAAAACCTACTCTTATAAAGCTACGGCAGATGTGGCTTTTTACCTGCTCAAGATCTGCGAGGTTTTTGGTTTCAGCCAGGAACAGGTTGTTGTACAGCTATCGGGTTTGATTGATGTACAATCAAAATTATACAGGGAATTATACGACTACTTCCTCCATATATCTTTTAAAACGGCCAGCTGGTTAGATACTGTAACTGATTTGCCGGCTCATTATTTCACCTCTCTTAACGAACTGATCGGATGCGAATTATTTCAGGAAGCCTAGGTGGTCGTAAAATACATCCGCCTGCAAAAATGCCTTATACCCGTCCCACTACCGATGTGGCTAAAGAAGGTTTATTCAACACGCTGCAGCATCGCATGGATTTTGAGGGCATTAAAACATTAGATCTTTTGGCGGAACCGGTAGTATCAGCTATGAGCTTGCCAGCCGTGGTGCAGGCGACCTGACCATCGTGGAGAAGGATAACCAGATGTTCGATTTTATAAAGAAAACGGCAGCTGCGCTGAAAATAGATAATATCAGGTTCGTAAAAATGGATGTGTTTAAGTTTTTACAGGGCCATAGCCAGCAGTACGATTTTATTTTTGCAGGTCCTCCATACGCTTTAACGGAGATTGATGAGCTGCCGCGAATCATCGTCGCCCAGAATATGATCGCACCCGGTGGGATGTTTGTGCTGGAGCATACACCGCGTAACAATTATAAAACTTTTGAAAAATATAGTTTTGAAAAGAATTACGGACAACCATTTTTTCGGTGTTTAGAAACGAGGCAGAGTAAGCGTAAAACTCCCCGGTATTGGATTTTTGGTATCATATATTATACCTGAAACTTTAAATTTTTATGCTAAAATCCGAAGCACGCAAAGTATTTTCTGCCAAAAGAACAACTACCACAGCTCAGCAAAGGTTGAAATGGGATGACCTTATTTTGATCCGGTTTCAGAGTCTGCCGCTGCCTGATATTGATATGCTGTTCACTTACGCTGCCATGGAAACAGAGGTAAATACCGATCCTATCGTAGACTATCTTCATTTCAGGAACCCTGCCATGCAGGTAGCTTACCCGTTTGCGAATTTGAGCATTATACGATGCAGGCTGTGCTGGTTACCCCCGACACGCCGTTTATCAAAAATCAATATGGTACGCCCGAACCGGAAGTTGAAGCCGCTTCAGTTATTCCGCCTGAGGCCATCGACCTGGTTATTGTACCCCTGCTGTGCTTTGATAAGCTGGGCTACAGGGTGGGATACGGCAAGGGCTTTTATGACAAGTTTCTGGAACAGGTAGGCGACCAGGTGATTAAAGTTGGGTTAAGCTATTATGAACCAATAGATAAAATACAGGACCTCAACGAATTTGACGTACCTTTAGACTATTGTATCACACCCGAAAGGATGTATGAATTTTAGCAAACTTATCCGTCAACGAAATATTTTACTGGTTCCCTTTTCCTGGTTATATAAAGCCAGCGCTTTTGTTTTTCATAAATTATACGATTGGAAAGTTATTGGATCTTACCAGCCTGAAGTGCCTGCTATCTGCGTAGGTAATCTCTCTGTAGGCGGAACCGGAAAATCGCCCATGGTGGAGTATTTGTTAAGACTGTTGCAGGATAAAACATCGGTAGCAGTAATCAGCCGCGGATACCATAGAAAAACAAAAGGGTTTGTATTGGCAGATGCGTCTACCACGGCAGCGGATATAGGCGACGAGCCCATGCAGTTTCATCAAAAATTTCCTGCGGTAACTATTGCCGTTGGAGAAGAGCGTGCCAAAGCTATAGAGGCATTGATCGAACAAAAACCCGGCATTGGTGTTATTATACTAGATGATGCTTTTCAACACAGGGCTGTAACGCCCGGTTTTAATATACTGCTCACAGAATACAATAACCTTTTTACAAAAGATGGCTACCTCCCGGCGGGTAGCTTACGCGACCTGAAATCAAACTATCAGAGAGCTGATGTTATCGTTGTAACTAAATGCAGCCCCAACCTCGACGATAGCAATAGGCAACAGATTATTAATGATATAAGACCATTTCCACATCAGCAGGTATTCTTTACTGCTATTGCCTACGGGGAGCCCTACCATATTTTTTCCGGCAGGACTATCGGTTGGCAGAACCTTTCAAATGCAGTACTGGTTACCGGAATAGCAAACCCTCAGCCCCTTTTAGAATACCTGAAATTAAAACCCATACAGGTGCATCATATGGCTTACGCCGACCACCATCATTTTTCGGATGAGGATGTTGCAAAGATTTTAACAGCATACAATGCTATTAATCAAACAAATAAAATTATATTGACAACAGAAAAGGATGCGGTACGGCTGGCTGATTTTAAAGAACTGGAAAATTTGCCGGTGGTAGCGTTACCAGTACAGCATCAGTTTTTGTTTAACGAAGGAAACGTCTTCGACCAGAGAATTATCCATTTTTTGGACCCAAAATTGAAGACGTTGTCACAAAAAGATCAATGATTTGATCGTATATATTTAAACCATAGACCCATGAGTAAAAGCAATAAACCTAAGAAGAAGGCAGGACAACAAAAGCAAACCAGGCGTACCAAACGCGAGTCGGATAGCAGTACCCTGAAGGGACGTTTGGATGTAACACGTTCGGGCCGTGGATTTGTAATTGTAGAGGGATTGGAAGAAGATATTATGATTTCCCCTGATGGTTTGAAAGACGCTATGGACGGCGATACCGTTCGCGTAAAATTGTCGGCCGGTTATGAAGGACGGCCCAAAGGAAAGGTTACTGAAGTGGTACAAAGAAAAAGAAGTGAGTTCATAGGCAAAGTACAAATGAACAAGGGCTTTGCTTTTATACTGGGCGATAAGGATAAAAATATCCCGGATCTGTATGTAGCTGAAGAAAACCTGAATGGTGTGAAGAATGGAGAAACTGTGGTAGCGCGTATACTGGACTGGGGTGGTGAAGGCAAAAAGCCTTCGGCAACTATAGTATCCGTATTAAGCGGAGATGATGCGGCAGACGAGGCAATGAGGGCGATACTATTAGATAATGGCTTTGCATTAAATTTCTCCGATGAGGCACAGGAAATTGCCGCACGCATGCCTGAAGTGATCACCAAAGAAGACATCAGCCGGCGTAAAGACGTCAGGGAGTGCTTACGTTTACTATCGACCCGGTGGATGCGAAAGACTTTGATGATGCGATCTCCTACAGGAAACTGAAAAACGGTAACCATGAAATTGGTGTGCATATTGCCGATGTAAGTCATTATGTAACGCCTGGCAATGCACTCGATGACGAGGCTTATCAAAAAGCTACTTCGGTATACCTGCCAGACAGGGTAAATCCGATGTTACCGGAGCACATATCCAATGTGCTGTGTTCGCTGCGGCCCAACGAGGACAAGCTGGCCTTTTCAGCTATCTTCCAGATCACTGACAAAGCAGAGGTAAAACAGTATTGGCTGGGTAAAACGGTGATACATTCCAACAGGCGGTATACTTATGAAGAGGCCCAGCAAATTATAGAAAGTGGCGAGGGCGATCACGCTGATGTAATACTTACTGTAAATAATATTTCGCAAACCCTGCGTAAATACCGCTTTGATGAGGGTGCGATCAATTTTAATTCCACCGAGGTAAGGTTTAAGCTGGATGAAAAGGGGAATCCCATTGGCATTGTCTTAAAAGAAAGCAAGGAAGCGCACCAGTTAATTGAAGAACTGATGTTGCTGGCCAACCGTTATGTAGCGCGGCATGTTTCAAAAATAAAGATCAATAACAAGTCGATACCTTTTCCCTATCGTATTCACGATACGCCGGATGAAGAAAAGCTGCTGCCGTTTATTGCTTTTGCCAATAAGTTCGGCTATAAGTTCGATATATCCAGTGCCGAAGCTATTGCGGCATCCTTCAATAAATTATTGAAAGATGTAAAAGGAAGGCCGGAAGAAGCGGTGCTGCAACAATTAGGCATCCGTACTATGGCAAAAGCAAAGTATACCGAAAGTAATGTGGGGCATTACGGGTTGGGCTTTGAGCATTATTGCCATTTTACATCCCCATCCGGCGCTACCCCGATGTGATGGTGCACCGTATTTTGCAGGATGTATTGGAGGATAGTGTGAAGATCGATAAGCGGATGGAAGAAAAATGCAAGCATTGCAGCGAGCGGGAGCGGGCTGCAATGGAGTGCGAAAGGTCTGCCAATAAGTATAAGCAGGTGCAATTTATGAGCAATTATATAGGAGAGGAGTTTGATGCAATTGTAAGCGGTGTGTCCAAATTTGGCTTCTGGGCCGAAACTGTAGACCATATGTGTGAAGGCCTGGTTTCGATAACCAGTCTTGCCGAGCATGACAGCTTCCGCCATTCAGAAAGTGATTATGCACTGGTAGGACATCGTACCGGTAAGAAATTTACCATGGGCGATAAAGTACGCATTAAAGTAATTGCTGCCAACCTCGAAAAGAGACAGCTAGACTACGAATGGGTGAACGACAAATAAGTTTTAAAAAGTTTCCTTTTTCTGTCCAGAACAAAGAATGCCGGTTGTTATACAGTTTTATAACAATTAAAATTCAGAAAAATGGAACAGAGATTAAACTTATTTCAGAAAGGAACGCTGCTATGCGTTCATTATACGGGGTTGCGGGCCACCTGGCTAAAACCACCATCGACAAAAATATCTTACACCTTATTTATTACCGTGTTTCGCAGATCAACGGTTGTGCTTTCTGCCTGGATATGCATTCTAAAGACCTGCTGGCTGCGGGCGAATCGGTACAGCGTTTACTGGTGTTAGATGCATGGAGGGAAGCACCGTTTTATTCTGATAAAGAAAGGGCCGCCCTGGCCTGGGCCGAAGCGCTGACAAAGTTGAATGAGACCCTGGTACCGGATGATATTTATAACGAAGCGGCTCGCCAGTTTTCTGAAGAAGAGCTGATAGATCTTACATTGGCTGTTACCACCATTAATACTTACAACCGTTTTAACATTGCATTTGGTGCTGCTGTGGTACTTACCAGGTGGGACAATTTTCGCAGAAACAAGAAGCCGCATAACTTTTTAAGTTGAATATCTTTAACCGCGAAGAAATGAGGACGCGAAGATTACGCAGAGGAAACATTCGGTTTTTATGATGTAAAACCTGCTATGTTCATTAAACTTATTCACTCCGCGCTAACTCTATTTTTCTTTTCTCGGCGGTTAATAAATGTATATCAGCGAAGAAACTATCTTTATTAAAATCTAAACTTTTTAACAATGACTGACTTTTTATTTATATTCAGAAGAGATGAAAATGAAATACCCAGGCTTTCTCCAGAAGAAATGCAGGCCGACACACAAAAGTGGATCGATTGGATCAGCGGTATTGCCGCCCAGGGTAAACTGAATAACCGTGGTAACCGCCTTGAAAGAACAGGTAAGGTGGTTAGACCCAATGGTATTGTTACAGACGGACCTTTTATGGAACTAAAAGAAGCGATCGGCGGATATATTGTTGTAACAACGGAAACGATCGACGAAGCAGTGGAGTTAGCTAAAGGTTGCCCGGTTTATAATTACGGCGGTAACGTGGAAGTAAGGGCGATAAAAACTTTGTAAAGTGCAGCAGGAGCTGATACCTCATTTATTCAGAACGGAGTACAGGAAGATGGTAGCTGTACTCTGTTCCCTTTTTGGTTTGCAGCATATCGAAACCGCTGAGGATATTGTCAGCGATACCTTTTTATCTGCTGCCGAATTGTGGGGTTTAAAAGGAGTGCCCGGGAACCCCGTAGCCTGGCTGTACACAGTAGCAAAAAATAAAACGAAAAATCACCTGAAGCGAGGCACTATCTTCGATCAAAAGGTAAGCCGGGAGCTGCAATCAAACCAGGGTCTTTCTGAAGAGACAGAGCTTGATCTGTCGGATAAAAATATCAACGATAGCCAGCTGGCGATGATGTTTGCCATATGCCATCCTGCTGTTAATACCGAGTCCCAGGTGGCACTTTCTTTGAACCTGCTTTGCGCTTCGGAATACAGGAAATTGCTGATGCCTTTCTTACCAACAAGGAAGTTATTTACAAAAGAATACAAAGGGCCAAAGAAAAACTAAGACAGGAAAATGCACCCGTCGCTTACCCGACGGTTAAGGAGATAAGGGAGCGAATGGATGCTGTTTTGTCCACGCTTTATTTATTGTTTAATGAAGGATATTATTCTTTTTCACAAAATAGTGTGCTCAGAAAAGAGCTGTGCTGGGAGGCTATGCGGCTTTGTCATTTCCTGGTAACAAATGAAGTGGCCAATACTTCATCAGCAAATGCATTATTATCGCTCATGTGTTTTCATGCTTCTAGGTTTGAAGCCCGTTTAAATGAGCAGGGCGAATTAATTCTATACAAAGACCAGGATACAGATCTTTGGGACCAGGCTTTGATTGAAAGGGGCGGTTTTATCTTAAAACAGCTTTTACCGGTAAAGAGGTCAGCAAATATCACCTGGAAGCAGCCATTGCCAGCTGGCATACTATAAAGGAAGACGTTCCCAAAAATGGGAAACAGTGCTGCAACTGTACGATCAGCTGTTATTGATCGACTATTCGCCCATGGCCGCATTAAACCGGGTGTATGTTTACTCTAAAGTACATGGCAAAAAACAGGCTATCAGGGAAGCCGGCAGTCTTAAAGTAACACAGAATCATTTTTATTTTACCTTGCTGGGTAAACTTTACGAAGGTGTTGATAATGAAATGGCCTTAGCCCAATTTCATAAGGCACTTACCTTAACCACTGCCGATGCGGAAAAGCAGGTGATTCGGGCACATATTGCCAACCTGGGGTTTAAAGGTTAATAATTACTCTTTGATCTGCGAAAATACCAGTAGCAATTAAAACTTAATTTCTTCCAGTTTAATAGCAGAAAGTGTAACAGGAGCGAGCCCGTTGTTGCCCAGGAAAAAACGAGATTGGCTTTGGCATCGGTACTCGCCGGTGTAAAAACAAACTGGTAATTTTCTTCGCTTTTGGTGATGCTGAACTGCTTACTTCCATAAACCAGCCAGGAGCGCTGCTTTGCTGAAATGCAAGTGAAATGTTCCTGTTATTGTCAGAAGCGGCATTGAATGTTAGCCGATACGTTTTTCCGGCTTCTATCGGGGTATTATGACGCATCAGCTGTATATACCAGGTTTGTGTTCCCGCCGAAGAAATGGTAACAACGGCCTTACCATTGTTGATCGTAAGGGTAGAAGATGCTGATGCATCATTGTTATAAAGTTTCCAGCCGTCTGCCTGCGGATTCGAGAAGTTGCTGCTGTAAAGACTGATAAAAGTAACCGGCGTGGGTGCAGTCATTGCATCGGACATAAGTGCGTTTACCAATCCGGTATTGTAAGTGTTTTTGGAAGGATCATAAATGCCAAATCCTGAATTAAATTCCCAATAGTTCCAGCTAAATTGCTGCTGTTCAAAGTAACGGGCCATGAAACGGGTCCATTTAATGCGCGAATCCATGTCAGCAGTACTATAAGCACCAAATTCACCCACATTGATGGGAATGTTTTTGTTTTGGAAAATTCAACGGCCGCTTTAAAATCATCTTTAACTTCCTGCCGGTCCAGCTCGGTATCTCTCCAGCGGGTACCTAACCAGGCATCGGCGCCTGTTACCCAACTGGCGCCCTGGTGTGTAAAATGAAACGGGTTATAATAATGAATGGTAAGTATCAGATGTGGATCTTGTGGAACCGACAATTTGCTGAGCGCACTTACGCCACCCCACTCGGCGAGTCCTAATAAAACAGTTCTTTGCGGATTGGTTTCACGTATGGTTTGCAGCGCTTCTGCAAAAAAGTATTCCACCTGCCGGCATCCAGGTTTCCATGCGGCTCGTTCAGCACTTCAAATAAAAGGCTGTCTGGATAGGCTTTAAAAAAGATGCTATTTGCTTCCATTGAGCTAAAAACATTGGTTTTAATTCATCGGGCCGGGCATACAGGCTGTCGTGGTGGTGCATATTAATAACATGCAGCTTATTTTTGAGCGCGTCATCTACAGCTGATTTGATTTTGTTTAAAAAAGTACTACTGATTGTATAGGGAGCGGTGAATTGCGCTCGTTCCGGCATTTCCCAGCGTATGGGCAAACGGACGCTGGTAAATCCCTTAGCCGCAATCTTTTCGAAATCAGCTGGTATACTTTCCTTTTTATCCCAGCTGGATTCCCAGGTATTGCCCAGGTTAATACCCCGCCCCAGCCGCTGGTTGATGACTGCTGCAGAGGCAAACTCCTTGCTTGGGGTTTAGGTTGTTCGGGTGCCTGGGCTATTGCATTTTTATTGCAGGCGTAACTACTTAAAAGCACCGGTAGCAGATAAATAATCGCAAATATCTTTTTCATTCCGGGAGGGCGTTGTTTAGTTTGTAATTTAAACCGTTTTTGCTGAAAGTTGTACGTATTATTTGCCGTTTACCGGGCGCAATTTGCGGTGCTTGGCAGTCAGTTGTAAAAACAGTACATATTCGCCCTTATTTTATCTATTTTTGGCGCATGCAATCATTCGAGGAGTTATCAAAGAAGTTTTCATCGCATTTTAACAGGTCTCATTTCCCGGGCCAGCCCGTAAGTTTGTACGAGCCTAACAATTACTTTCTTTCGTTGGGAGGAAAGCGTTTCCGGCCGGTTTTATGCCTTATGGCTAATGAGCTGTTTGGCGAAATACATCCAGATGCCTGGCATATTGCCACGGCCATAGAGCTGTTCCATAATTTTACTTT
This sequence comes from Paraniabella defluvii, assembly GCA_019316985.1. Lineage (GTDB taxonomy): Bacteria > Bacteroidota > Bacteroidia > Chitinophagales > Chitinophagaceae > Niabella > Niabella defluvii. The sequence continues at coordinate 5,783,774 of CP079215.1, read as the reverse complement.
GATCCACGATGATATAATGGATAAGGCCCCGTTGCGACGCGGCCAGCCAACCGTTCATAATAAATATAATGAGCCTACAGCGATACTGGCAGGTGATGTAATGCTGGTAAAGGCTTACGATTATATAAACAGGCTTACACCCGATTTCATTCCCCGTATCCTTGGCCTGTTTAATAAAACGGCGGCAGAAGTATGCGAAGGACAGCAATACGACATGGACTTTGAGTTGCGTGAAACCGTATCCTTTGAAGAATACCTGCATATGATCACGCTTAAAACATCCGTCTTGCTGGCGGCCAGTCTTCAAATGGGCGGCATATTAGGCGGAGGCAGCCTCGGTAACCTGGCTTTGCTATACGAAGCAGGAAAAAAATAGGCCTTGCCTTCCAGATGCAGGACGATTACCTGGATGCCTTTGGTGATCCCGAAAAATTTGGTAAACAGCCGGGCGGTGATATCCTTTCCAATAAAAAAACCTTTTTGTTGATACAGGCACTGGAAGTGGCTAATGCTTCACAAAAGCAGCAATTACAGGCTTTGCTGAAGGAGAATACCCCTGATAAGGTAGCCCGTGTATTACAAATATATCAGGATTGTAAAATAGACGAGTGGGCCATAGCACAAAAAGATTTGTATCTTGATGAAGCTTTGGGATATATAGAAGAAATTGCGGTAACAGCCAAACGCAAACAGCCGCTGAAAGACCTGGCTTTGCTGTTGGTGAAGCGCGATTATTAGCAGTTCGATTGAAGGTGAAGTTTTTAACTTCAAACCTAAACCACAAACTTTAAAACGTAATAATGTCTATACTGCGAAAAAAGAAAATGAGAATATTTTAAAAGACGCGGAGGAAGGCTACGGAGATGGTCATGATGCCGGCTTAAAAAAATATTGGGCGTAAAGGATCTCACATTTTTAGGGATTGCAGCCGTGGTGGGCGCCGGTATTTTTCAACCATCGGCGGCGCAGCTTTTAATGGTGGGCCGGGTGTTTCCATACTTTTTATTATTACCGCTATTACCTGTGGTTTTTCGGCGCTTTGCTATGCCGAATTTGCCAGTCGTGTACCGGTTTCGGGCAGCGCTTATACCTATTCTTATGTGAGTTTTGGGAAGTGGTAGCCTGGATCATTGGCTGGGCATTGATACTGGAGTATGCCATAGGCAATATCGTTGTAGCCATATCCTGGAGCGGGTATTTTAACAACCTGCTCGAGCATGTATTTCATATTCATTTGCCCGACTGGATGTTGGTGGACCCGCAAACCGCTATACAGGCTTTTGATAAAGCAACCGCGGAGCTGCAACAAAATGCTGCTAATCTTTCGGCTAAAGATATGGCAAGCTACCAGTTTGCCATAAAAGCGTACAATGAAGCGCCGCGCTTTGCCGGTTCGCCGGTGTTTTTAACCTACCGGCTTTTATTATCGTATGCCTGGTTACCTGGCTGGCCTATATCGGCATTAAAGAAAGTAAGCAATCTGCCAATTATATGGTGATCTTCAAGATCGCTGTGATCATTTTTGTGATTGTAGCCGGTGCTTTTTTGTAGATACCAATAACTGGACCCCCTTTATGCCCAATGGTTTCGAGGGCGTGCTGAAAGGAGTTTCCGCGGTATTTTACGCCTATATTGGTTTTGACGCCATTTCTACTACAGCAGAGGAGTGTAAAAATCCGCAACGCGATCTGCCCCGCAGTATGATTTATTCACTGCTGATCTGCACGCTGCTTTATATAGCTATTGCTTTGGTGCTTACCGGGATAGAAAGCTACAGCAGCTTTGATGGGGTAGATGATCCTTTGGCTTTTGTATTTGAAAAGCGTGCCCCTGGATAGAAAAGATCATTTCAGTAAGCGCCGTGGTAGCCACCACTTCAGTGTTGCTGGTGTTCCAGATCGGTCAGCCGCGCATCTGGATGAGTATGAGCCGCGATGGTTTGTTGCCGAAAGTATTTCAGAAGATCCATCCTAAATATCAGACGCCGTCTTTTTCAACCATCGTTACAGGGGTAATTGTGGGCGCCGGCGCTTTGTTCCTGCAGAGTGGCCTGGTAACCGATTTAACCAGTATCGGCACTTTGTTTGCGTTTATACTGGTATGTGGTGGCGTACTTTTGTTGCCGCCTATGCCCAAACAGCCCGGCAAATTCAAGATACCCTATATCAATGGAAGGGTCATTATCCCTGTTTTGTATGTTTTGTTTATATACCTGTTCAGAAACCGGCTAACCAGTGCTGTGGCAAATATCGGTACCGAAGCGTACCAGGAAATTCTGTTTTTGGTGTATCTTTTAATAGCCCTGGTTATCACTATTAAAACCGTTCAGAAACAGTATTCATTCATACCTGTAATGGGAGTGTTAACCTGTATGTACCTGTTGATAGAAATTCCGGCCATTAGCTGGTTCTGGTTTTTTGTATGGATGGCTTTGGGACTGGTTATTTACTTTTTATACGGGTACCGGCATAGCAAGCTGGCGGGAGGAAAATAAAACGCTTCCGGGCTATTACCGCATATAAACGGGCTATACTTTTAAACTAAGCAAATTCTTACCGGGTTTTAAGTTTTGTAAAAATCACTGGTCGGCGCATCGTGGCAAATAAGCCATGCCTTCGCCTCGATTGATGCTTATCCCGCAATCATGCACGGTAATGAAAATGACTTGCAGTTTCTGCTTTTTCGATTACCGGTAAATCCTGTTGATTGTTGTAATTTTGCATTATGAAATATCAGGTAGGAGATAAAGTTTTAGTGCTTCATTCCGATGAAGAAGGAGAGATCGTAGAATTTATCAATAAAAATATGGCGATGATCGAAGTGCGGGGTGTTAAGTTTCCCGTGCACCTCGACCAGGTTGACTTTCCTTATTACAAGCGTTTTACACAAAAGAAAAAAAGTAACCCGCAACCCGCACCCAAAAATACGTAGACGATATCCGAAAAGAAAAAACAGCAAAAGAAGAGCGGGTGGAGAATGGTGTTTGGCTGAATTTTTTACCGGTAATGGATACCGACGAATTTGGCGATGAATATGTAGAAAAGCTAAAGGTATACTTGGTGAACAATAGCAACGCTGTTTACAAATTCGATTATAAGCTTACTTTCTTTGGCGACGCCGATTTTGAATTGAAGAATACGGTTCAGCCTTTTGAAAATTTCTACATCCACGATGTTGACTTTTCCGACATGAGCGATAGTCCTGCTTTTGAATTCGATTTTTCATTACCGGTTGCTGAAAAGAACAAAGCAGACCATTTTGAGAGTGTAATTAAATTAAAGCCCAAGCAATTATTTAATCGCATAGAAGAGCTGAAGAAAAAAATGAAGCTTCTTTTTCGTATTTGTTATTGGAGAAATACCCCGACAAAGCCCCGAAGAGATAAAATTGCCGCTGGATAAGCTGGCCAATAAGGGCTTTAAAATATACAATGCTAAGGAAGCGCGCAAACACCTGGAGCCGGCGCGCAGCGTTGTTGATCTGCATATAGAGAAGCTCTCGGATAATTATGAGCGAATGAATAATTTTGAAATGCTGACCTTGCAATTAAAAACCTTTGAAAAGTTTTATGACCTGGCAGTGGCACATATGCAACCCACACTGGTTGTTATACATGGAGTAGGTACCGGTAAGCTACGAGATGAGATTCATGATGCGTTACGGTTAAAGAAAGAAGTGAATTATTTTGTTAATCAATACGATTCCCGTTACGGGTATGGGGCCACAGAAATATTTTTTAAATATTAGTTGCGTTGCTATTTTAAAGCACGTTCAATAAATAAAGCAAATGTTTTATGAAATATTGGATGGCTTTTACTATAAGCTTATTGTTTTTAATACAGTCCTGTAAAAAGGAGCGCTTTTATAGCAGCGATGCATTTCATCGGAGTTATAAGACCTGGCTCGATTTTAAAGCCGCTAGCAACAACAGTTATACGTATACACAAACCTGGAGTTCCTGGACGGGTTTCTCTTCTTCCATGGTAGTGCAGGTTAATAATGGGAAAGTTACTGGCAGAACTTATAAAAGTATGGGCCCGGATGAACAGGATAGAACTAAAATAAAACTATACGCGGAGTGGACAGAAACCAATGAAACACTGAATACCCATAAAGGTTATGATGCTTCTTTAACACTGGATGAAATATATGATAAAGCTAAACATGTGTGGCTGCGCATGGATGAAGATGAAAACCTTATTTTTTTGAAGCCAACAATAAGGGCATGATTTCAACATGCGGGTACTTCCCCAAAAACTGCGCTGATGATTGCTTTACAGGTGTTACTATAACTGAAATAAAAGACTAGCTGCAGTTTAGAGAGGCCATATATTCAATAGTACAAGTGAGTGACACAATACCGCTGGTTGCTGCAGTTCAGCTGGCTAACAAATAACAACTATCTTTGCACAGTTACAAGCCGGGTTATCGCCTTTTTTAAAAGGAGGAAAGTCCGGACAGCATAGGGCAGCAGCACACCGGTGAATAGCCGGGCTTCGCGTAAAGCGGGGATAGAAAGTGCCACAGAAAATAACTACCTGTATTTTACGGGAAAAGGTGAAAATGTGAGGTAAAAGCTCACGGGAATATTTAGTAATAAGTATTTTGGGTAAACCTTGTGTGCTGAAATGCCATGTAAACCCCGATCTTTTGCCGGCCCGGCAAAATGTTGCAAAACTATCGGGGAGGGTAGGCAGATTGATTCCGCAGGGTAACTTGCGGAACAGATAAATGATAACCACCTTGTCATACTGAGCCTGTCGAAGTATGATAAAGTACAGAATCCGGCTTACAGGCTTGTAACTTTATTTATTTTTAATCTTCATTACCTGTTGATTCCCTTAGTTTTGTTCAAAACATAATCTGTGCGTTATCTTTTTTATCGCAGTATTGATATCCGCGGCCTGCAGTAGTTGCCGTATTGCAAAACCTGATACCAGAGGTTTGGCTGGAGGCGCAAGTATATCATCGCTGAAGTTTTTAGACGAATACGTTATCCCGCACGACCTGCGGTTGCAAAACACCTGGGTGGGCGGCTTGTCGGGTATTGACTATGATGCTGCTGAAAACAGGTATTTTATTATCAGCGATGAGCGTTCGGCAACAAGCGCTGCAAGGTTTTACACAGCAGCAATTGACATCAGTAATTATAAAATTGATTCGGTAAGGTTTCTTTCGGTTGAAACACTTAAGAACGCGTACAATGATACATTTCCGGCGCTTAAAATGATGCCCGAGCATGCCGCAGACCCCGAGTCGATCCGCTACAATAAAAAAGCAAAAACACTGGTTTGGAGTAGCGAGGGCGATAAAGCCATCCGTAGTAATCGAATGGTCTACCAAAATCCCTGGATTTATGAAATGGACCTGCAAGGCCGGTTTAAAGATAGTTTCCTGATTCCTGCCAACCTGCACATGTATGTAGGCGATAGCGGGGCAAGGGAAAATGATGTTTTGGAGGGATTGAGCTTTTCCCTTGATTACCGGCACCTCTGGGCCAGCATGGAAGGCGCTATTCACGAAGATGGCCCTTTGGCAACGGCTTCTTATGCTAATGCGCCGGTTCGCTTTACAAAGTTTGATGTCAAAACCAAAAAAGCGGTAGGGCAATATGGCTATTTGCTGGATGCGATAGCGGCTGAACCTGTTCCCAATACAGCGTTTAGTATTAACGGGATACCTGAAATATTAAATATCGGGGAGAACCGGTTTTTAGTGTTAGAGCGATCGTTTTCCACTGGTGTAGAGAATTGTGTGATCAAAATATACCTGGCTGATTTTTCTAAGGCAACTGACGTAAGCACCACGGCCAGTTTGTATCAAAATACAAATTATAAACCTGCTGTTAAAAACCTGCTTTTTAATTTCAATTCCCTGGGAAGATATATTGACAATGTTGAAGGAATTACCTGGGGCCTGTGTTACCTAACGGCCATGCTTCTCTTATTTTGGTTGCAGACAATAATTTCAATATTAAGGAAAAACAACAGGTTTTTTTGTTTGAAGTAATTCCATAATTTTTTCTTAAATCCGCCATTTTTTCTTTCACATTTTTTTGCAATAACACTGTAATCATTTTTACTGTTTTTGCGTCTAATAGATGTAACAATACATTAGACGATGAAAAGAGTAGCGCTGTTGGGTGTAGTTGCATTATTAGTTCTTATCGTTTCCGGTTGTGGTCCTACAGCACATATAGAAAGAGCCGGAAACATAAATTTAAATAATTATCAAACCTTTGCCTGGGCTCAAAAGAGTGAGCGTAGCGCAAAAAACGGCATAGCTGAACAACGTATTAAAGATGCGGTAAGCGCAGAATTATCGCGCGTGCAGGGCTGGAAGGAAGTGAAAAGAAATCCTGATGTTATTTTAAGCTACGATGTCCTAGTTGAAAAGGGAACGAAGGTGGCTTCAGAACCCATGTATACCTGGGGTGGCTTCAGAACCTTTTATAACCCTTATGCCAGACGTTTTTACAGGGTTTATTATCCCCAGAGGTTTGTTGGTTACGATAATTATAATATTCCAACCAGGGAGGGTACCATTACTATAACTATGGTAGATGCCCGAACTGATAGAACAATATTACAGGGGTGGGCTACGGATGAGATCAGCGATCGTAAAATAACTTCGCGCGAAGCAGACCGCATTGTAAACGCCATTTTTAAAAAATGGGGTGAACAAAAAGGTGTTTAAAAGAGAGTAGTTTGGTTTGGTAGTTATAGGCAAAAGCCCCGGTTTTCCGGGGCTTTGCCGTTTAAGCATATTGCTTTTACTTTATAGTCAGCGCCTGGCCGTCAAATTGAATACCGTCCCAGCCTTGCTGCATGAACTGCCTGATGTTTTGATGATTGGCAGCGCCGGGAGTTGCTATAACATCATCATAGTGTTCTGCAAATAACCGCAATGTATCTGCCTCCGATAACCGGTTTATTTGCGCGAAACTAAAAACCTTGGCGCTTCCCTGGTTTTCTGTTGCAGCATTCACCTGGCCGCCATTTCTGAAAGCAGTAGGAGTATGTGTATAATGTGCATCTATAAATTGCAGCACATCAGAAAATTTGATTTCCCTGTTGTTCAGTTGTGATAAAAGATGTTCTATCTCCTGTTGTTGTATTGCCATTCAATAAAGCTTTTGTTTTAAATAATTATTTTACGTTGTTTTCCCCGGATACCGGTTTACCGGTTGCAACGCTGCTTCCTGTTGTTCAAGATGAAGCAAAATAGATAATTTTACTTAATAAAGCCGCGTGTAATTTGTTCAGCTTTCGTTTCAAATGACTGCGTACGAATATATTTTAAATTAATATTTACCACACGTGTTGCAAAGTGCAGCAGGTAACTATCTGCAGCGTACCTGTTGCAGCCTGGTAAGAGTGGCCCCATGTGTTAATTGAAAACCTTATTTTTGAACACGTCAACGTAATCAAAACTGCTTAAGATTTGGTCTATATTTTAAAGTATTAGGAAAAAATCATATTTTTCATCCAGTCATTGTGGCTTCTACCTATCTAAATAATGAAAATGAAATTCTCTTACGCGTAGCCGAAGGAGATGAAAAGGCATTTGCGCTTATAGTAGATCACTATACCGATATTATTTACCCCATCTTTTATCATATATAAAAAATGCAGAGAAGGCAGAAGAAATTACGCAGGACATTTTTTAAGAATCTGGAATAATCGTACCAGGCTGGCCGCCATGGAAAACTTCCCGGGTTATGTTTATATTATTACGCGTAACCGGGCAAAAACTGCATTTAAAGAGCAATTAGCCGATCGTGCTAAAGTAGTGATAGACCCATTGAGTGATATATTAGCTGACGCAGAGGCGGTTAGTCTCGAAGTAAAGGAATTGCACCGGGTATTACAGCAAGCTATAGAAAATCTTCCCCCAGGAGAAAAGAAGTGTTTTTATTAAGCCGGGTAGAAAATCTTACCTACAACCAGATAGCAGCTCAGTTAAATATTTCCAGGAGCGCTGTGCGTCAGCATATTGTTGAAGCACTGGTGTTTTTAAGAAGCTACCTGAAAGAAACGTTGGGTATGATCGTAAGCCATACCGGGTGGATATTGCTGATCTGCGACCTGCTTGTTTAAAAAAATTAACATTGACCTGTCCTGTTTTTAAAAACCGGGGTTATATACATTAGAGCATGGCTAAACAATCACTATCCTACTATGTGGAGCGGTACCAGAATGGTACCCTGACCGAAGCGGAAGCCGCGGTGTTGTTGGAATTACTTCAGCATGAGGAGCAGGAAGCGGATCTCGATTTGCTGATGATGGACGACATAAAACAGTGGGAACAAAGTGAGGCTGTTTTTCCGGAAGTAAAAGAGCGTATAAAAGCAGCTTTGAACAGGCAAATCGAAACAGAACGTAGTAATCTGAAAAGGCTGCGGATAAGGAGAGTACGATGGTATTGGGCAGCGGCTTCAGTTGCTATCCTACTAAACCTGGGCGTATTTTTTTATAAAAAGAATAAATTAGTAGATCACACGGTTGCCGGTTCGATGGAGAATATTGTAGCGCCTGTAACCAACAGGGCTACGATTACCCTGGCAGACGGCAGCCAGGTATACCTGGACAGTGCAGGTAACGGGCAACTGGGGCAGGTAGGTAATATCAGGTTGGTAAAACTGGCCAGCGGGCAAATTGCCTATCAGACAGCTGAGGGGCAAATACTGGAAGAACTGCAATACAATACACTATCTAATCCACGTGGTAGTAAGGTTATTGATATCACGCTATCTGACGGTTCTCATGTGTGGTTAAACGCCGGGTCGTCTATCAGGTATCCTGTTGCCTTTACAGGCGCCGATCGTACGGTAGAATTGACCGGAGAGGGGTATTTTGAAGTAGCCAAAGACCCGCATAAAAATTTGTGGTGATGGCCAATGGCATTGCTACAGAGGTATTGGGTACACATTTTAACATCAACGCATATGCCTACGAAGCAGCGGTGCGTACTACCTTGTTCGAAGGTGCTGTAAAGGTACTCAACCGGGGCAGGGAAAATTACTAAGCCCGGGGCAGCAGTCGGTAGCAGCAGGTGATATTCTCGAAGTGAATAAGAACGTAGATATGGAGGAAGTTATTGCCTGGAAAGAAGGCTTGTTCCTGTTCGAAAATAAAGATGTGGAATCTATTATGAACCTGCTGTCACAATGGTATGACATTGAAGTGGAGTATCGCGGCAATAAAGTAACAGAACTGTTTACCGCTGCTATCTCCAGGGATGCGCCGCTTTCCAAAGTGTTGGGATTTTTAGAAAAAACCGGGCGTATTCATTTTACAGTAGAAGGGAAAAAGTGATTGTAAAACCTTAATCAAATTTTTGTAACAGTTGCAATAGGATTAAGGAGCTTATGATAAGCTCAGGAGAAACTTATGTTCTTGATGTAAAGCCACTATTAATTATATGTCACAATCTGCTATGTTGAGATTTTTTGTATGCTGCGCTGTCTTGTTCTGTGGCGCCCATGTAAGCGGGCAAACAGTAACATTGAAAGTCAAAAACCAACCTTTAACTGCGGTATTAAAAACAATTCAGAAACAAACTTCTTATCGGTTTGTGTATACCAAATCGCAAATGGATGCGGCTAAGCCGGTAACCGTTAACGTCACCAACCAGCCGTTAACGCAGGTGCTCGATCTTTGTTTTAATGATCAGAAAATAAGTTACGAAATACAGGCGGCAGATCATATCATTATTATAAAAGATAAGCCTACGGTCACTATTTCGGCAGCCGTAGCCCAGAGCCCGGCGCAGTTGATCACGGGCCGGGTAACCAACAGGGATAAGGAGCCGCTGGAAGGCGCTTCTGTACAGGTAGAAGGCAGGGCCAGGACGATGATGACGAATGCCAACGGGGAATACCGGATCTACGCCGCACCCGGTGAGCAATTGATCTTTTCATTTGTAAACTATCAGCAGGAGCGGGTAGCGGTGAAAGACCGTAGTGTGATTGATGTGGTAATGGCGCCCAATGTAAATAGTATGGAAGAAGTGACCATTTCTACCGGCTACCAGAAAATTGAGCAAAAGTATTTAACTGGATCGGTTACCCGTTTAAATATGGACTCCATCTATCAGCCGGGCCTTACCACGGTGGATAAAATGCTGGAAGGCCGCGTACCGGGTCTCATTATGATGCAGAACTCGGGGCAGGCAGGGGCCGCGCCCAAACTGCGTATCCGTGGTACTTCTACCTTTCTGGGCAATCGGGAACCGCTTTGGGTGGTTGATGGAATCGTTCAGGTGGACCCCGTGCCCATTGCTGCTAACCGTATCAACGACCTCGATTTCGTAAACCTGGTTGGGAACGCCATTTCTGGTATTAATCCTGCTGATATCCAAAGTATCGATGTGTTGAAAGATGCCGCAGCTACTGCGTTGTATGGAGTAAGGGCTGCCAACGGGGTTATTGTAATTACAACTAAAAGAGGTACGCCCGGTCCGCCAACTGTTACTTATAATGCAAACGTAAATGTTACCCGTCGCCCGCGGTATACCGACAGGGATGTTTATATGATGAACTCTTTGGAACGGGTGGATGTATCCCGCGAGCTGATACAGCGGCAGATCCCTGTAAAAGGTGTTCCCGAAGCTTACGAAAAAGCTATAATCGATTATTACAATGGCAGTATTGATTATAATACGTATAAGCAACGGGTGAATAGAGCAGAGACCATGAACACCGACTGGCTGGGGTGGTAACGCAGGATGTATTATCCTCCAATCATACCCTGGCTATCTCAGGTGGTCGCGAGGCAAGCCGCTTTTATGCATCGGCAGGTTATACCAATGAGCGGGGTGTTATTAAAGGAGAATTCAGCAAACGGTATACAGGCAAGTTAGGTTTTGATATCAATCATAAAAACCTTAAAGCGCAGTTTGGAATTATGGCCAACAAAAATAACCGGGAGTACACCCCGCAGGAGCTGGGTATACTGAATTATGCCTATGGAACCAGCCGCGCTATTCCTTTGTATAATGAAGACGGCAGCCTGTACTATTTCACCACATCCGGTACTGACGGCACCCTTGGTTTGAGACCCTCTTTTAATGTTCTCAATGAAATGAATCATACAGGCCAGACGCTGGATGGGAGTAGTTACACAGCGGTAGCTGATATTAATTACCAGTTGATGCACGGCCTGCAACTAAAAACAGTTTTGTCGTACACCTCTTCCAATACAGAACAACAAACCTGGTTTGGAGAAAAAACCAATTGGGTGGATGTCGTGAGGGGTGTATATCCTTCAGCTCCGGCTGAAGACCCTATACCTTTGGCGGGGAGCTACGGGAGCAAAACACTAGGCAAAACGCTTACACCATACGCACCCAGGCAACTTTCAACCGCTTTGTCGATGCCCATAAAAAGCACCTATTAAATGTTCTCCTGGGCGGCGAAGCCTTCTCTGAAAAAAGCAGCGACCGGGCACAAATGAACAGGGGTATTACCCTGAGAGAGGCTATAGCTTTGCTCAGATAGATCCTGTGGTTTATACAAGGTACGCCAATTGGTTAAAAATCAATGGACAACCCGTAATTACAGAAGGTCTTACCAACTTATTGGCAGCTTATGTTACCGCAACTTATACTTATGACGACAGGTATACATTAAGTGCTAATACAAGAAGCGATTTTTCCAACGCCTTTGGCAGCCGCAGCAATGAACGCTTCCTGCCTACCTGGGGTATTTCCGCCCGCTGGAATCTGGACAAAGATGTGTTGAAAAAGATGAAATGGGTGAATGGGGCTGCTTTGCGCTTATCCTACGGTACGCAGGGTAACATGCTGAAAGGGCAAACGCCTTATACTATTATTGAAAAAGGGACGCTATATAGTACATATGGTGCATTTGGTTCCACCATTGCTTATTTTCCCAACCCTAACCTGCAATGGGAAAAAATAGATGCTTATAATGCGGCATTAGACTTTGCACTTTTTAACAACAGGTTAAATGGCTCTGTAGGTTTTTTTATAAGAAAACCAGCAATGCCTTTTTAACCAGGAGGGTTTCAATAGTAAATGGTGTCAGCAATTATGTAGTAAATGCAGGCACTTTAGAGAATAAGGGCATGGAGCTCAGTTTTAATTTTGTACCCTTAAACACCACGCTGGGCAGCCAGAAAAAAAGGCTGGTATGGCGTATCGACCCGCAGCTGGGACAGGTATTTAATAAACTACTTGATCAGGCGCTAAATAAGAACCAGCAAAATGTAATAATAGACCTTGGTGCTATAAGTTATAGTAACTATTTGGAGGGGCAGGTACCCGTGAATGGCAAAACCGTCAATACATTTTATGCTTACCATTTTAAAGGGCTTAACAGGGACGGCCAGCCGGTTTTTTATGGAGCTGAAGCAGAAAATGCTGCAGCGCTTACAGATAAGTATCGTAATATGACTGTGGAAGAGGTTTTCAGGGAAGTAATGGTAGAGGCGGGCAGGCGGGAGCCAGTGATCCAGGGGGCATATTCAATTATATAGCTTATGGCCCATGGTCGCTAAATACAATGCTCACTTACAGTTTAGGCAATAAAACCCGTCTTCTGAAAATTGCTTCGGGAGTTATGGCACCTACCAGCCCAGTGCCCAGCAAAACCTGCGCAGGGAATTCGTAGACCGCTGGCGTTACCCGGGAGATGAACAAACAACCAATATCCCTGGCCTGGCTCCGGAGGGTGTAACCGTAAGATGGTGGGATGCGTCATTAGGTATTGGTTCAGATTATTACCAGATGTACGACAATGCAGATATACGGGTAGTAAATGGTAATTACCTGAAGCTTCAGTCAGCTACGCTTAATTATACATGCCCCTCGCAATTATGCCAGCAGGTGCGCCTGAAGGCTGCCAATTTCAGCCTTTCAGGGTCCAACCTGTTTACCTGGGCGCATAAAGATCTGCGGGGACAGGATCCTAGTCAGTCGGGTTCAAGCGCTAATATCAACCTGGGATTGCGCCCCGTATACGTATTTGCAGTCAATGTGAGCTTCTGATCAGGAGAGGCCATTTAAATCTTATATCGTTCATTAGAGATTACACTCCCAATTATTAATACATGAAACCAATTATAATGCTAATAACAGGAATATTGCTTTTAACGGCCGTTTCATGCAAAAAATTCTTAGCCGCATATTCGCAAAATCAAACCTTTATTGAGTCTGCTTCCGACCTGGATGAGCTGCTGGTGGGTGTCGGCTATTCGCCTAACGGTCCGCAATGGATAGACCAGTATTTACTGGATGATGATCTGGAACAGAACCCGCCGCTGACAAATACTACAATTTATTATCTATTTGGCTTCTATAACTGGCAAAAGATGCCATCCATACAGGATGACGGAAAGTTTAATGTTTCTTACGGGGAAGATTATACAGCTTTATATAAAAGAATAGCGGCCCTTAATACGATTTTATATAACGTGCCTTTACTAAAAGAAAAAGGTGCACCCGAAAAGAGCTGCAACGTATTGCGGAGAAGCCCATTTCTTAAGAGCCTGTTTTTACCTCGTATTAGCTAATACATATGGTAAGCCTTACCGCATTGCAACTGCCGGTACGGATTATAGCGTACCCCTGAAAGTGATACCTGATGTGGAATTGAAATACTTTTCCCGGGCTACGGTACAGCAGGTGTACAGCCAGGTAGAGATGGACTTATTGGACGCTGAAAAAGAATTGGAGGGTGTCAATGCCCAATCGGTAATAAGGGCTAACCAGGCAGCAGCGCAGGCACTGCTAAGCCGGGTATACCTGTATATGGAGCAGTATGAAAAAGCACAAACCTACGCTGATAAAGTATTACAAAAACAGTACCGGCTGCGGGATATGAATGCTTTGCAAGCAGGCAGCCCTTTTATCGTGCAAGCCTCTCCTGAAACAATATATACAGTTCCCACTAACATCATAGGCGCTGGCCCAAGTAGTAATATAGCCTCTATAATGAGAGCAATTGATATAGTATCCGGGCCTCATAATTACCGGGTGTCTGATGATTTGCTGCATAGTTTTTCAGACAAGGACCTGAGGCGTACCGTTTTTTTCAAACAACCAATGAAGGTGACTATGTGGCAAGAAAATCAGGCGATTTATATGACCAGGTAACCATCCGCCTGCCGGAGATCTGCCTGAATAAAGCAGAAGCCCTGGCCATATTAGGACAAAGTGCGGAGGCTATCGCCACCCTGCAGGAGCTGCGGAAAAGCCGGTTTAAGCCGGAGGATTTGACCAGGATAAACATGGACGGGCGGAACTGGTGAGCTTTATACGGGAGGAGCGCCGGCGCGAACTTTGTTTTGAGCAACATCGCTGGTTTGATCTGAGACGCTATGGGGTAAACAGTAAATATCCCTTTAGCAAAAATATACGGCACCGATCCTTTGCCTATGATAACGACGGTAGATATATACAGGGTATTATGAACTAAAGCCATACGCACAGGATGAAGCTGCATACATATTACCTATACCCGAAGCAGAAATTGAGTTTAATAAAGGAGAAATTACCAACGAGCCAAGGCCGGAGCGACCACTTAAAACGGGAGAGTAAAGAATAATGAGGAAAGAAAAACGATCTAAAGAATCCGGTATAATATTTTAATCATACATCGTAAATGATAATGCTATGTATAAATTGAATTACTATATATTAACAATGCTTTTGCTACTGTTGCTGGCCGGCTGCAAAAAAGAAGCGGCCTTGCAGCCCGGCAACCAGGATGAAAATTACCTGGTGGTAAAAGATAACCCTTCGGATCCCGTAGATCATGCCATTTACCAGTTTTACCAGGCAACCGGGCTGCCGGTGTTTTATAATGATACCATTGCAAGGCTGCCGGTGGGTAATAGCGCCGGTGTGGCCAGGTACACCTATATCAGGTTGGCAACGGCTTACTCCCCGTCAGGAACTGATACAAAGTTGTTTTTAAACGGTTAACAAAAAAGAAAAAGTGCTGGCAATGTTACCCTTTTTAAAGGATAAGGTATTGCCCCGTATTAACGGTGCGTTACCTATACATAGCATATTACTCGTAGATTCTATACGGTTAAGGGAACCTCCGGTTCCGGTACTACAACAACGGTGAACAAGCCTTATGTGGGTTTTAATACTATTATCATAAAAGCAGTTCCCGCAGATACTATGTCGGTATTGAGCCAGAAGAGCAATGCAGCCTCTGTACTGGCAATGCTGATGCTGAAAAAACTGCATGTTGAGTACAGCACGCGCTTAAACGCCGATTTTCACAGCATATCCGTGAACAGTGTCCCCGGTATGTCGGTTTATGTTCAGCCACTATCAGCATTGTCTCCGGATGAATCCCTTACACTGGAAGATTTTGGTTTTATTAAACGTAACCCCACGAACCTTTCAGCGGTGTGGACTCCTTATCAGCAAGACGATTTAATTGCTTACCTGGAGGCATTATTTTTTTACGATACTACAGCACAGTTTGAAGCTGTCTATACCGCATACCCATTGGTACTTCAAAAGTTTAAAGTTGTTAAAGGGCTGGCAAAAGAGATAGGATTTCGTTTTGCCGATTAATACAATATAAATAGCAGTCTGAAAATGATGGCAGCGTCATAATCAAATCTTACAATGAGCGTACATAATTCTTATACAACAGGTATTGCATTGAGCCAGGAAAATATTTTTAAGGAGATGGTGGAATTATATACGCCCAAACTATTACCTGTTCTATATGCTATTACCAAATGTATGCATACAGCAGAAGATATTTTACAAGATAGCTTTTTGAAACTATGGAGTAGAAGGGAGGATATGACCTATGACAATCCCGGCGGCTGGCTGTACCGCGTGGCCACCCACGAAGCATACAAGCACCTTAAAAAAAGCCAGGTATTTAAAAGAGGCAGATCTTTCAAAAGTGGTTGATAAACCATTACCGGATGAAGGAAAACCGTTTGTTGTATAAAGAGCAGTTGCAACAATTCGAAAATATATTGATACGATTGCCGCAGATGCAAAGAAAAGTGTATTGGCTTAATCGTGAAGCAGGGCTAAACCGTAATGAAATTGCGAGCTTCCTTAATATATCGGCTAACACAGTAAAAGTGCACCTCATGCGGGCGCACCGTTTTGTGAAAAGCAATATGACCATGATCTGTATTTTTTGCTTTTTTAACATTTTTTATTTCAATATCAGTAATACAAAAACACTCCATGAGGATTTATATATCATACACAAGTTGGGTTATGAAAATTCCGGCAATTTATATTCAGGAACAAATATGGATGAAAATCCGGCCATGGTTTTACAACTGATTTACCAGCGCCGGCAATAAGAAGCTATCCGGTGCGATTACGGGATATTAATAGTAAGACTTAAAGTTTACCACAAAAGTAGCAGGACCAAAAACGGGTTCAATGGCCCGGGAGGAATTGTTTTGCCATTTATAAAACATAAAAGATAATAGGTAGCGAGATACTGGAGATAGCGGTCCCCTTGCGCAATATATCAAGCATCAAACATCAAGCATAAGAAACCAGCAATTATGATATTAAAAACTGAAAACCTGTCGCATAGATATTCCAGTTCCTGGGCCATCCGGGATATCAATATTGAGATTGAACATCCCGGTATTATTGGTTTGCTGGGCTCCAATGGCGCAGGTAAATCTACTACCATGAATATTATTTGCGGTACATTGAATCAAACGGAGGGTGATGTATATATCAATGGCATCAACCTGCGCAAACATCCTTTGGAAGCAAAAAAACAAATTGGCTTTTTACCACAGACAGCTCCCTTGTATACCGATCTCACAATTGATGAGTACCTGGTGTATTGTGCCGAATTGCGGCTGATGGAAAAGAGCACAATAAAGGCCGCCGTGGAAGAGGTAAAGGAACGTTGCGGTGTGGCGCATTTCAGCTCGCGTCTTATTAAAAATCTTTCGGGTGGTTACCGCCAGAGGGTGGGTATCGCACAGGCCATTATTCATAAACCGAGCCTGGTGGTGATGGATGAACCTACCAACGGGCTTGATCCCAACCAGATGATCGAGGCTCGGAAAATTATAAAAGAAATTGCGGAAGAACGTACCGTGCTTTTTTCGTCGCATGTGCTTTCTGAAGTGAACCTGCTTTGCAGGGAGGTAATCATGATCGAAGGGGACGGATTGTTTTTTCTGATACCATGGATGCCTTTAATAATTACGCCTCATCCAGCGCTGTGCTGATGCGTATGGATAACCCGCCTGCAAAGGCCGACCTGGAGCATATACCCGGAGTTAACCAGGTAGAATTTATTTCTGATAAGCAGGCCCGCATTCATTTTGAGGGCAGCGAGGAGGAAATTACCGACCGCCTTATTGCAGCCAGTATAGCCGGTGGCTGGCGTCTTAAAGAAATTAACCTGGATAAGGGTGTGCTCGATGAGGTGTTTAAGCAATTGTCAGATACTTCCGGGCAATAAATTCAAAGTTAGTTGAAGCATTAAACGTAGCCGTTTTGTTCGCAAAAACGGTACAGGTTTTTGTTGCCCACATCATATAAAATATTAACCATTTACCGGATGAGACTGATCATTAAAATTGCAAAAAATGAATTAAGAAACCTGTTCTATACGCCTGTAGCCTGGTTCCTGTTGATTTTATTTTGGGTGCTATGTTCCTTATTTTATGTGCAGCGCTTTCCGCGCCTGGCTAACAACATGTATAATGCAATACAGGAGTATCCGTACATTAAGTACATATCGCCTGCAAATCTTACTGCCGGCCTGGTTACAAGTCCTTTATCAGGTATGTGCGCCAATATACTGCAATATCTTTACCTGTTTATACCACTGCTTACCATGGGTGTTATCAGCAGGGAGTTTAATTCGGGTTCTTTTAAGTTATTATATGCTTCCCCTTTGCGTTTGCGCCAGCTGGTGATAGGCAAATACCTGGGCCTTACTGTTTTTAATTTGTTATTCCTGCTGATATTGGGCGTGTTTATGGTAACAGCAGCATTCGATATTCAATCTGTTGACACCGGGCTTTTAATATCGGCTGCTTTGGGTATTTTCCTGTTGCTGTCTTCCTATGCGGCCGTTGGTTTTTTTGCATCCAGTCTTACCCGTTATCCCATTGCTGCGGCGCTTATTAGTTTTGTAATCCTTATCGTGTTAGGTAATATAGACCAGGTATGGCAACAATATGATTTTGTAAGAGATCTTACTTATTTCCTCAGTTTAAAAAACCGCACTAACCGCGTTTTAAACGGGCTGCTCACTACTAAGGATATTATTTATTTTTTTGGTAGTAATAGCCATGTTTATATCCTTTACCTTATTCGTGCTCAAAGGTAGAATGCAAGCGCTTCCCGGTTACCAAAAGATAGGCCGCTACATAGTGGTTATCATTATTGCGCTTGGTATTGATATATATCCTCGCGCCAGTCGCTAACCGGTTATTTTGATCTGACCGCAAGGCAAACCAATACCCTCCATCCCAACACACAGCAAAACCTGGGCCTGTTGCAAGGTGCTCCGCTTGAAGTAACGCTTTATACCAACCTGTTTGGAGATCCTGATGAACCACGGTATGCTTATATCGGGTTTCCGGCAAATATCAACTCCTACCTGGATCTATGGGAACCCTACAGGCGGTTTAAAAAAGATATCCAATTTAAATATGTATACTATTATGCTGTTAAGCCAGGTGATGATAACTTATACAAAACCTTTCCCGGGAAAAGCCTGAAACAAATAGCCGGGCTCGTTGCCAGGATGTTGAAGGTTGATTCCTCTATGTTTATAGGACCGGAAGAAGTAAGTAAAATAGTGGATCTTCAAAAATTGATTATGGTGTAGGCACCCAACTAAGCTGGAAGGGGCGCTCTGTTTTCATCGATTATTTTCCGTCTCAAACCGGGGAGAGCGTATTTACTGCTGCAAGGAATACCAGTGAACCTCCGTTTAATGCAGCTTTCAGGCGATTGAGCGGCGCTAAAATGCCCCAAATTGGTTTTGTCACCGGGCAGCTTGAGCGCAGCGTGCTTAAAACCGGGGAGCGGGAGTATAGCTGGCTAAACTCTCTTTATGCACTGGGTTTTGACGGGGATACGCTTAACCTGGCTACCCGGGAAGTTCCTGCGGATATGACGATGCTGCTACTTGCCGACCCCAGGAAGCGCTCAGCGCTGTAGTGAAAGCAAAACTGGAAAAATATATGGATAATGGCGGTAACATGTTTATACTGGGTGAACCAAGCAAACAAGGTACCTTAAATCCTTTGTTACAAAAGCTGGGGTTCAGTTATTACCAGGGCAGCTGGTACAACCATCTCAGCACGAAACGGCAGAAAAAATAGCAGCCTATAAAACACAGTACAGCTACTTATTGGCCAAAGAATATGAAAACCTGGGCTTTCAGAATTTTATGAAATATAATGGTAAAAAACTGCCGCAAGGTGATACCAGTTATAAAATGTTTGCGGGGTGGCCGCATTGTCTTACCAGGCAGGTAATGGCTATACGATCTGCCCTTTATTGATGACAAAAAAGGAGCATCCTGGCGAAAGATCGATAGGTTGGTGATAGATTCAATAGCACCGGTATTCAGCCCGGCCTCAGGAGATATGAAAGAGATCTCCTCGCCAATTGCCATTCAAATGACAAAGCAGGTTCATGGTAAAGAGCAGCGTATGGTGATTGCCGGCGATGCAGATTTTTAAGCATATTAAGGGTTTCATCAATGGGGTATGATTTCCCCAGGTCGCTTTTTAGCTGGCTTAGCTATAACCAGTATCCGGTATACACCGCTTTTCCCATACCTAAAGATAATATACTGGTAATGACCCCGGCCTGGGCCAAATTAGAAAAATTATTATACACCTGGGTAATCCCATCAATACTGCTTTTGACAGGCATTGTGCTGCTTACCAGAAGAAAGAGAAAATAATGGACGGAAAGCTGAGTGGCAAATAATACAGCTATTGCCTGTAAATAAAAAAAAATAAGAATGAAACTTATACTTAAAATAGCAAAGAACGAATTACGCAATCTTTTCTACTCGCCGGTTGCATGGCTCACCCTGTTGGTGTTTTTTGTAATAGCTTCTTTAACCTATTGCAATAGCTTATACAGCATGGCTAACACCCAGGAGGTTATGATCAGGAACAGCAATCCCGGTGGAACTGGTTGCCTAACTCCCTGACCAGTGGGCTTTTTACAGACCTCTATAAAAATGCAGCCTCCTATCTGTACCTGTTTATTCCACTTTTAACTATGGGGTTAATAATAAGCCGTGAAAGGAATGAAGATACCATGCGCCTGCTCTTTTCCTCGCCTGTAACTACCCGCCAGGTAGTGCTGGGCAAATACCTCGGTATTGTTGGCTACCTGTTACTGCTGGTGGCTGTGATAATGTTATTTATGGTACTGGGTTTTTTTAATATACGTGATGTTGATTACGGATTATTTTTTCCGGTGCTTTGGGCTTTTACCTGCTGGTATGTGCCTACGCAGCCATCGGGCTTTACATGTCTTCGCTGTCCGTACATTTTATTATTTCGGGCATAGGTACTTTTATGGTCATATTTGTGCTCGACCGTATTGGTATGCTCTGGCAGGAATATGATTTTATAAGGGATCTTACCTGGTTTCTATCGCTGCAGCATCGTACTCAAACAATGGTAATGGGATTGATTATTACCCGCGATATTTTTTACTTCCTGGTAGTGACTTTTATTTTCGTTTCTTTTACCATCATCAAATTACGGTCAGAGCGCGAGTCTAAGCCCTGGTATATCAAAGCGGGGCGCTACGCATTGGTAATGGTATTAGCGTTAGCAGTGGGCTATACCAGCTCGAGGCCGGCACTAACAGGTTACATGGATACTACCGCTACTCAAAAAAACACGATACCCAAAGAAATGCAGGCCCTGATAAAGGCAATGGGCGACAGTAGCCTGGAGCTGACCCTGTTTGATAACCTGTTAAGCACAACTTCAAAAATAAAAAAGGACTTCCTGTATCCCGCAATCCTGAATATCTGGCAGCCTTTTGGGAGCCTTACCTGCGCTTTAAACCCGGTATTGATTTTAAATATGAATATTATTATAACATTGATCCCCGTACATCGGATAGTATCTGGTATCAACGGTATCCTGGCAAATCTGTCCATGAAATAGCCACCAAAGTGGCGCAGCGAAGCGATATTGATCTTACACCATTTAAAAAACCGGACCAAACATATAAAATAGCAAATATGGCTCCCGAGTACAACCGTATGGTAATGCAGTTAAAGTATCGCGGACGTACAGAAATACTACGAACCATGGATGATGTACAAACCTGGCCCGGCTTGTCGAATGTTGCAGCAGTATTCAAGAGGTTATTGGAACCGGAAAAAATTTCAAAAACATACTTTGTTACGGGCCATTTGGAGCGTAATATTCATATACTGGGCGAACGTGGCTATTCGGCACATACCGCTAAATGGGAGCGGCAATCTATAATTAACATGGGGCTGGATGTGGACACGCTTAACCTGAACTTTCAAGATATCCCGGCGAATGCTACCGTATTAGTGCTGGCAGACCCTATTATCAATTTAAGTCCCGTGGTTCAGGCAAAACTAAAAAGCTATATTGAATCGGGAGGCAATATGATGTTGCTTGTAAGCCGGGCAGGCAACATGTAATAAACCCCGTATTAAAACAATTGGGTATACAGTTGCACCCCGGGCAGCTGGTGCAACCCAGCTACGATGAGACACATGAAAAAGTAATATCACGTTTCACCCTGAAGCAACTAGCCTGTCGTTTGAAGCGGAGACGGACCCATTGGAACATCTACCGTTACAGCCATTTTCAGTGATAGTGATAGTAATACCGCCGGGTATACCAACAAGCCGTTGCTGTTAACACAAACAGGGAAAACCTGGTTGAAGGCAGGCGATCTTGTCATTGACTCCACATTACCGCCTTTTAATGCTGCTGCCGGAGACGTAGTGAAGGATAGTTTTACAACAGCGGTGCATTTAACCCGCCGGGTAAAAGGTAAGGAGCAACGTATTTTAGTTTTTGGCGGCGCTGATTTTATCAGCAACATGAGATTGAGCCAAAACATCGATTTTATCAGGGCGGCGCACAGTTGGCTTACGTACAATCATTTTCCCGTCGAGATACCTATTGTAATGCCTAAGGACATTTTGCTGAATATTGGAGAGCGTGCGGCTAAAGTGCAAAAGATAGCTTTTATATGGGTGCTTCCCGGCCTGATATTGTTACTGGGAATTATTTTATTAATCAGGAGAAAAAGAAAATAGGATATGATGCATTTATTAAGAACGGATGAGCAAACCATTGGCGACCTGGAGATTTTTGGTAAGAAAACCGGCAGTGGTATTTTTGATATATACAACCAGGCACATACCAGGAGGAGAAGCCTTGCTGGGGAACTCTTTCGCCAACCACTTTCCAACAGGGAAGCCATTAACCAACGTAGCAATGTTATTGAAAGCTTTGCTTCCTTAAAAGTAAAATTTCCATACGACAGTGCCCTTTTTGATACTGCAGAAAAATATTTAGTGAGTGCCGAAGATGAGGGTAAAAGCAAAAACAACCAGGCGGTGATGGGTGAAAAGGAAATACAAAACGGTGTGCTATCTGTTATACAAATTATACAGCTTACCAAAGCCTTTACGCAACGCCCCGAGATACAAAGTATTACTAATTATAATTCCGAAAGGAGGCGCTTGAGCTATTGGTAACGGCAGATGCGTTTGAACCGGTGTTAAAAGAATCGCTTAAAACAAGAATGTCGTATAGCGCCGTTACTGCTTATGATGCACTGTTCCGTGTGTCGGAGAAACAAAAGGTAAAGCAGCTGCTGCAGGCAATTTATGCATTGGATGTATATATATCAGTGGGTATAACAGCGCGCGAAAGGGGCTTTATATTTCCAAAGGCGCTTGAAAAGGAAAGTGTCAGTTAAAGCTGGTGGGCTTATACCATCCGTCTTTAAAGAATCCTGTAGGAAATGATGTATCGATGGATGCCTCCCAAAACCTTATTTTTTTAACAGGAGCTAATATGGCTGGAAAATCTACTTTTTTGCGTTCCCTGAGTACCGCCCTATATATTGCTCATATGGGTTTCCCCGTGGCAGCTAAAGCAATGGAGTTCTCAGTGCTGGATGGTATTTATACTACAATAAACCTGCCGGATAACCTGGGTATAGGCGCCAGCCATTTTTATGTAGAAGTATTGCGGGTGAAGAAGATGGCTCAGGAGTTAAGGACGGGGCAATCATTTTTATACTCTTTGATGAGTTATTCAGGGGTACCAATGTTAAAGATGCGCATGAAGCTACAGTAGCTGTTGCCAAAGGCCTTGCAGGTAAGCGCAATAGTATGTTTGTTATTTCCTCGCATATTATTGAAGCGGCCGGGCAGTTAAGTAAAAATAGCAATATAGATTTCTGGTACCTGCCCACCCGCATGAACGGCAATGTACCTGAATATCCCTACACTTTGCAACCTGGTGTTACTGATGACAGGCATGGCATGATAATCATACGAAATGAAGGAATATTGGATATACTAAAAAACGGAAAGAAGCCAATAAATGTTACCCAATGATAAAATATAATCCGGTGGCAGGTGTAAGAAAACAAGTTTTAGGAATTATACTGCCAAAAATAAAAATGAAATTTTTTTGCGATGAGCTTTCTTATAGATAAACAAACCTTAGATGAATTGAACCTGATAGGCAAATTTCGCCAGGGTTCAGTAAGCCATTTATTCAACCGTGTAAAAACACGTGGCGGGAGCAGCTGCTCGATGGTATGTTCAGGCATCTGCTGGCAGATGCACAGGCTATTAACAGGCGCAGTAGTATATTGTCTTTTTCCAATCGGCCAGGCTTGCTTTTCCCTTTGATGTGCAACAGGTAACGCTGATGCGCGAGTACCAGGATACTGCTACACCCGGCAACGGGTTATTGGTTTTGGGTGATACGCTTATTAAGAAAATGCTGTCATCCCTTACGCGGGATGAGCGTTACAAAAAAATGGTGCAGGGCCTGCAGGCTACTATTGTAACCTTACAAAAATGTAACGCTTTTGTTCAGTCCGTTCCATCTGCCAATCATTCCTATGCAGATCGTATGCATGCGGTGCAGCAAATACTGGCCAGGAAGGAACTGGTACGATTAAGGGACACTAACATATACCAGTCTTTATCAGTTAAAAAGCTATCCTACTATAATCATCTTTTAAAAGCGGTGTTAAACAAAGAAATGCAGGAGCTGCTGAATTTTGTTTATGAAGTTGATTTATATATAGCTGTAAGTGATGTAGCCCGGGCTAAAGGGTTTAGCTATGCGCGTGCGCTGGCGCCCGAAGAAAACCTGCTGGCGGCAAAGGGGTTAGCGCACCCTTGTATAGATAAAGCCATTGGTAACAACCTGAGTTGAATGTACAAAACAATGTATTGTTTTTGACGGGCGCCAATATGGCCGGCAAGTCTACGTTGATGAAAGCTATAGGTATTAATTTCTATCTGGCCCATATGGGTTTCCCGGTAGCTGCAACGGAAATGGTTTTTTCTGTAAGAGAGGGCATGTATTCTTCAATCAACGTGGCAGATAATATCGGCTTAGGCTACAGTCATTTTTATGCAGAGGTAGTACGTGTTAAACAGGCAGCAGTGGCAGCGGCCAGCGGCAAGCGGCTCCTGTTAATGTTTGATGAGTTGTTTAAAGGTACTAATGTTAAGGATGCCTATGACGGTACATTGGCCGTTACAAAGGGTTTTGCTCACTACCAGGATTGTCTCTTTATTGTATCTACCCATATCATAGAAGTGGCAGCTGCACTGAATGAAGAAGATAATGTGCAGTTTGTATATATGCCAACAGTTATGGAAGGTGTGGTGCCGCGGTATACTTACAAGCTGGAAAAAGGCATCACGGAAGACAGGCAGGGAATGATGATCATTAATAATGAAGGAATCCTGGAGCTGCTAAATGCGCAGGATTAGCGTCACGATCCCTTAAACAATATTTCAACTACTATAAACCTTTTAACAATGAAGTGTGATTTGCGATCAGCTGCAATATTTTTTATGTTATTTTGTTGGCTAGCCACGCAGGCCCAGGTAAAGCAATTACCTGGTCTGTCTAAGGATGCTGTCATTGCAGATTATCGGCTGGCAATGGATATACTGAAAAAACAGCATCCCAACCCTTATAAATTTATTGATTCTGTTACGCTCAATCGCAAAACGGATAGCCTCATGAAAGAGGCGGCTCAGCAGGATAATGTATGGGCGCTGGCCAATTATTCGCCTGTTTACCTCGTTAAAGATGTGCACCTGAGTTTAAGATGGTCGGCAGATAACGGGAAAGAAGCCATTAAAGCCACCCGCTTTTTCCCGGTTCCGGTTTTAATAGAACGGGAAAGAATGTTTGTGAATACGAAAGAGACCCCTTACCTTTTGGGGCAGAGATCATCGCCATCAATCACCAGCCCGTAGCATCCATTTTAGGCAAAATGAGCCCGCAGATTTATGCAGACGGTCATATAAAAACCGCTACCGATCGCTTCTTTTCTGAATTTCAAACCGCTTTCAGCCTGAACAATTATGATTGCAAAACTTATGTAATCGACTATAAGGAGGCGTCTGGAAAAGAAGTAAAGCAGGCCACGCTGTTATCAAAGAATGCTACTGAAGGTACCCATTCTTCCAGGCATGCGTTCTTCCCCGTAAATATCCTGCAGCGCAGTTTCTGGATCTATAGCGATTTTGATGATCCCGCCCAATCGGCCGTATTAACCGTTAATTCATTTAACCTGAACGAGTCGTATGCCTATAAAGAGTTCAGTGCTTTTTCAGGGAAGTCAATAAGCGCGGCTATAAAAATGTTATTATCGACATCCGCAGCAATGGCGGCGGTAATCCTAATATATCCTCCCTGCTGTATTCTTTTATTTCCTTAAAACCTTTTCATAATATTTTTAATTATCGAACCCGCACTATCGATATTGCTTATCCCGAATATGCCATTACTAATGGTCGTAAAATGTCAGACGAGGATATCCAGGATCAGAAGAATTTTTTATACCAGCGCTATGATAGGGATGATAAAACAGGTTTTTATATAGGCAACACGCGTTTAAGGGAAGGGCAGCTGGAAAATTTCCCACCCGATAAGGATGCTTTCAAAGGCAATGTGTATGTATTAACGGGTGGGGAACCGTGTCTGCGGCCACCTATTTTGCCTCCCTGGTTCAAAAAAACAGCAGGGGGTAATTGTAGGCAAAGAAACAGGAAGCGGGGAAAATGCCACCACAGCTGCCTGGTTCCTCACCTATGAGCTGCCCTGTACCAGATCCGTTTTAACCGTTCCCATGTCGGAGCTTTATTTTTTCAATGCAGTTGCCGATAAGGGCGGGGAGTGATGCCCGATAAAGAGCTGCCGATCGAACAATTTATCAACTATATGAAAGGCGGCAAAGACCCCGAAATAACTTTTGTAAAGGAAATGATTCTGTCACGCTAGTTCACGGGGATTTTGCAATATGTTTTTTAAAGCCGGGCTACCAGGTACCATAACCATATACTGGAGAGTGCGTTTTTTATTAGGCTGATGAAATACATTCCGGCGTGGTTTTTACCACGGCCGGTTTTTTGCAATAATTGCTTGGGTTACCTAAATATATTGGAGTAATAATTGCGCATTAATGAGTTTATTGGTTGCCTGAACCGGCCGCGTTGAAACGGATACTGGTGGAGTTTATAAATCCGTGCCGGCCGGTAAACCGGTAACCGTATTAACGATGTTAAGTTTAACGAAAGGTCCGGTAGCTTCTTATAGGAAGTAACAGCTCTTTTTACTAGGCCGAACGTTTACGATCAGCAATTGCCAGGGGCTATCTGTTGTTTCGTTACCAGTATTTGGCGAAAGATCCGAAATAGTATTTATCTGTGAGGCTGTGCCGGGAGTAGCGCAGCCAAAACGCTGCTCCTGTATTTTATCGTAATAAGCCACATATTGCGGATTTTCTGTTTTCATAACCCGGTCCCATATCCTGAAATAAAGTCCATAATTGCCCTTGAATTTGCTGTGGTGGAGGTTATGATGTACCGACGTGTTCAATATTTCAAAAAGGAAGCTGTTTCTAAACCATTTAGGGGCAATTTCATAACCCAAATGTCCATATACATTAATAATAAAAGCGGCTGTAACAAAAAGTGATATGGAAACAGGATGCATAGGAAGTATGAATAATAAGATAGAAAGAATAAACCCTCGGTAAAGGCTTCAAACACGCTGAACGCATACGAGGCCCAGGGCGAGGGATTGGTAGATTTATGGTGCAGTAAATGCGTATGCCTGAATATCCTCCGGTGATGCAATAACCGGTGCATCCAGTAAAAATAGGTATCATGAATGATCAGCGCCAGGGCAACACTAAATATTAAATAAGCAATGCCGTAGTCGGCAACATTATTATAAAGTAATGTGTAATTTTTATAGGGCTAAGCATAAATGGAATCGATACAGCTACCATTACGAGATTGGAAGATAAGGAGTGCACGATCTCTCTTCTAAAATCAGATGCGTCGGCCTTTTATGCTGTATCTTATTCTTTCGCAAAACACCGGCAAACGCCACATAAACCAATAAAAATGCAATGCCGGCGATGATAAAATACCTCGCAACAGAAATGGAAAAGAGGGATACAATGAATTGGATAATATCGTTCATGATTCAATATTTTATCCAAAACTATTTGCAAATCAGCCCCAGGAAGTTTACAAAAGATAATAAATTAGAAAAGTGGAATAATGATCCATCGAAAAGGACATCTTTAACTGTTCTTTGATGAAAGCCGGGTGGTAATTCTTTTTTAATACGGCTTAAAGATACGGGTGTAATGCCCAGCAAAGTAGCAAGATGTTTCGAAGATACACGCTGTGCAAGGCCGGGCTTCTGGGTCAGTAAGTGAAGATATCGTTCTTCAGGACTTAATAACACAAACCCTTCTATCCGTTCCAGCGCTTCAGCAAGCATGCTGTTAAAGAAGTAAGTTTTGGCAGCGGCAAATTTCGGGTCACTGTCAATCACTTTCATAAATTCATGGTAGTCGGTTTCCAGTATAACCGAATCTTCAAATGCTTCATAAGTAAACTGAGAAGGCCGCTCCCAAAGAATAGCGTCAAAGTTGGAAAAGAACTGGTCTTCCCATCTCAGCAATACGGTGATCTCTGCACCCTGCTTATTGATGGTATAAGCTCTTATTAAACCACTTTTTACATAAGTTAATCGCCGGGAACTGCTTCCGGTATCTATATAGCAATCCCCGCCTTTAACTGTTTTACCCTGGCCAGCTCAAACAGTTTTTGCAGGTCGCCAAATGTAAGACCCTGGAAAAGTTTTAGGTAGTATGTTATTTTATCTTCACTAAGCATGGAAAAAACTTGCAGGAGGCAATTATCTTTTTAGAAGATAAGAACATTTGTAAAATAGATCTTTTGGCCTATTGTCAAAGTAATAGGTACATAACATTTTTTACAACGCTGCGTTCTTTGCGTAAACTTCGAGCCTTTGCGGTAAAAAAAATATCGACCCCAAATGATATGCACCCGGGTAAGTTTCGGTGCGCCGAACAATTTTTCTTCGGCATTTCTGATGGGAAATATAGCGTTTTATTATTTACCCGGTAATTGTTTGATATGGCCCATGGTATAAAGTTTGTCTCAAAAAAGTAAACATAAACTTTAAACCAATGATCAACAAAAATTGGATATCCCGTAGAAAAGCTATTCTGAGCGTCGGCACCGGCGTAGCTGCAATGGCTATACATACTGCCTGGGCAGAAGAGGGAGCGCCCTCTCAGCAATTTATGTTAAGCCTCGAAGATCCCCGGTCAAAGTACCCCAAACCCCCGTTTAAGGAGCAGCACCAGGAGTGGCCTGCGTTGGCTAATAAGATGGAACCCAGGCCCGACCATGGAGAAAAAACTTATAAAGGGTCGGGGCGACTGGCCGGCAGAAAGGCTTTGATAACGGGTGGCGACTCGGGCATGGGGCGTGCTGCGGCTATTGCTTACGCAAGGGAAGGGGCCGATGTGGCAATTAATTACCTGCCGGCAGAAGAAAGCGATGCAAAGGAGGTGATTGAACTGATTCGTAAGGAAGGACGGCGCGCGGTGGCTATTCCGGGCGACTTGCGCAGTGAGGATTTTTGTACACAGTTGGTGGCAAAAGCGGTACAGGAGCTGGGAGGTTTAGATATTCTGGTAAGTAATGCCGCCCGCCAGCAATCGCATGAGTCTATCGGGGATATTACCACCGAGCAGTTCGACTGGACGATGAAAACAAATATTTATGCACCCTTCTGGGTTATAAAAGCAGCAGTACCTCACCTCAAGCCGGGCGCCTGTATTATTGCCACCACGTCGGTGCAGGCAGAAGATCCTTCCCCTGAGCTCTTTGATTATGCCATCACCAAGGCGGCCACCACCAATTTCGTCCGGTCGTTAGCCAAGCAGCTCGGGCCAAAAGGTATACGCGTAAACGGTGTGGCACCCGGCCCTATTTGGACGCCATTACAATTAGGCGGGGATCTACACCGGAAAAATTAAAGACCTTTGGAGAAGATACGCCGTTAGGGCGTCCGGGGCAACCCGCAGAGCTGGCTTCTATTTATGTGCAGTTAGCTGCAAGCGATGCCAGCTATGCCAACGGGCAGATTTATGGAGCAGGGGAGGAGGCGGGCATCCATAAAAATGGAAACCCATTAGTAGCAGTAAGCAAATATGTGTGCATTTGAAAAGCCGGCTGAAATAGATGGCTTCCCGTAGTATAGAGGAGGCAAATTGAACCAGGTGCTGGGGTAAAGTTTGGAGGCAGGTATACTTTACCGTTTCACCGGCCGGAACTTCCTGTTCGAAGTTCTCCTTTTCCATGGCGTTACTTCACTCAACAACTGGCTGATGAAGCCTCCGTTTGATCTATTGTACGGCAATTATTCAGGTAACTGATTTTTTCGAAACGCGCGCACAATACGCATCACAATCGGAACTGTAACCAATACAATAACGCCGGTAACAAGGTATTTCAGGTACGGTTTTAAGGCCGGAACACTGCCAATAAGATAACCGGCAAATACAAAGCTCAACACGTAAGCAATAGTACCTATAGTGGTGAACAACAAAAAGCGTTTTAAGTTCAGGCCGATCATGCCTGCAACTACCGGGGCAAACGTGCGGATCAGGGGAGAAATAAACCCGCGGCAAGCGCCAATGCGCCGTATTGATGGTAAAATCTTCCGGCTGTTTGCAAATGCTGCTGACGAAAGAAGCGGGAGTCTTTGCGTTTATATAATAATGGGCCCGTTTTCCTGCCAAACCAATAGCCACTCAAATTGCCCATAGCTGTGGCTATTACCAGAAGACCACATACCCATATAATATTGTAGGCAAAGCTGCCGGTTGCAATAAGCACACCGGTTGTAAACATAAAGCCACCAACGGGCAAGAAAAAACAGAAAAAAGGCCCGTATGGCTAAATGCCATAATCAGTAAAAGAAGCAGGCCTCCCGAATTAATAAGCGATGTTGTGTCAAACATTAAATATAATTAGAAACAGAGCTTTACCGTAAATATCGTTCCAATTTTTTACATGGAATGCTCTTATTGTTGACCAGGGGCAAGGCTGTAAGACAGCTCAAAATCATACTTCTAAAGAGCCGTTACAAGCTACGATTTCCGGTTCTTATACACAGGTGGATCGAAGTGGCACGCTTTTATCAGTTATTGTGTATATGCTATGAAAGGAATAAAAAGTATCAATTGCGTTGTTGAGACACCTAAGGGTTATGGCATTAAATATGACTACGATCCCAGGCTGGGCAGGTTGTTTGTTAAGAAACGGCTGCCGGCTGGTTTGGTATTCCCTTTGATTTTGGCTATATACCTGGTACAATGGGAGAGGACGGCGACCCGTTAGACGTGGTAATGATATCTGAAATGCAATTGTTTCCCGGGTGTTCGGTCGATTGCCGTATAATAGGCAGCCTTAAAGTTGTTCAACGCGAAAAAACGGCCGGCCAATACGTAACGACCGGTATATTGCGGTGCCGGTCATATCAGTAACCTACAGGGCGGTTACCGAAATAAGCCAGCTCCTGACAACCTGCTGCAAGAGCTTGAGGTATTCTTTATTACATATAACCGGCAGGAGGGAAAACAACTGGATGTAGTAGCAAAGATGCCAGGTGCCCGGGCGATGGCGGAGATTAAAAAGCAGAGAAGCAGGCCAAACCTGGCAAGCTCATTCAGTTGTTGCTGCCGCTTTACGATGCCGCCGGTAAGCCCTTTCCCGCTGGTTATTACCAACGGGTAAAAGATAAGCTTGTTAAAGAATTTGGTGGCGTTACCGTGTATACTCAATCTCCTGCGTCAGGGCTTTGGAAGGACGATGATCAAAACATTGTTAAAGACAGAATCATCATCTACGAAGTGATGGCGGGCCGGTCCGATCAGGCGTTCTGGCATAAGTATAAAAAGCAGCTTCAAAGCAAATTCAACCAGGATGAAATTATCATCCGGCAACTGGAGGTAGGGTTACTATAATCCAGGCAAACGTTCCCATTCGTAAATTAAACCCCAAAGGATCTGTCAACCAATCATAGCGAAAATTGAATCGGCCGGGTTTGATCAGGAATACTTATTTTAGAGATTACAAATCGGTAATAACAATAGGTCAATAGGTACCACAATTCAACTGGTAATGTAAATGCCAGCCTATTGGTAACGCATCCGGTAAAGGCGGGTAGCAGGTGCTGTTCATCAAAATAAAATATACATATGCTGGTAATTAACAACTTTGAGGAGTATAAATCATATCTGGGTAAAGAGCTGGGGTCCTCTAACTGGCATAAGATAGATCAAACTCAAATTAACAGGTTTGCAGACGCCACATTAGATCACCAATGGATTCATGTTGACAAGGAAAGGGCTGAAAAGGAAGGACCATTTAAAGTCACCATTGCGCATGGCTATTTAACATTGTCGTTAATTCCATATTTGTGAAACAGATTGCTGATGTCCGCAATCTTAAAATGGAAATTAACTACGGTATAGAGAACCTCAAATTTGGCCAGCCTGTTTTGGTCGACAGCGAAGTTCAGTTAAAGGCTAAGCTTAAATCGATAATTGATCTTAGGGAACCACAAAAGTTGTTATAGAAGCAATCCTCAGTATCAAAAATCAAACAAAACCCGCCTATGTTGGCGATGTGGTATTTTTATACCACTTTCAATAGTTTGAGCGCCAGGGCACAAGGTGCTGGCGAGCATGTGCACTAAAAAGAAAGCGGCCGTATCAAACGCCCGCAATGGTTATTTCAGCTAAAGAATTTGCCAGCAAAATCAATGAGGTCTGACAAAAGAATCGTCACTTTGAGCGGAGCGCAGCGGAGATCGAAAGATATCCTGAACGGAGCAGATCAAAGCGCTATAATACTTGCAGGTAATCCCGCAAATATCATAGCGCAGCGCTGCGTTCCTTAGCAGGTATTTTTATCTAGCTTGTTTTACTTCAATGGCTTCCAGTCCTCTTGATGTGTCGCGTGTACTATAGGTTACCTGGTCGCTCGCGTCAATTTGATGTATAAGGCCGCTTTTATGTACAAAAATATCTTTACCGCCTTCAAGTGGTGTAATAAAGCCAAATCCTTTTTCGTCGTTGAAAAATTTTACTGTTCCCTGTTTCATAATTGTCTATTTTAAGTATTAATTGATAAATGTATAAGCTATTCCTTTTTGCCGGCTCTTCCGGTACGGCCAATCCGGTGAATATAAGCTTCCATAGTTTGGGGTAGCTGGTAATTGATTACGTGGGTAACATTCTGTACATCCAAACCTCTTGAAGCAACATCAGTGGCAATCAACACGCGCGTGTGGCCGGTTTTAAATTGCTGAATGGCTTTTGTACGGTAATACTGCGATTTATCGCCATGGATCACATCTGATCTCACACCCCTTCGGGCCAGTTGCTTATTGATATTATCTACCGTTCGCTTGGTTTCCGCAAAAGCATCACCTTCTCAAAGCTGTCGCCGCTCAGCAGGTTAAACAATACTTCCATTTTGTCTTCGTTGGGGGCCACTTTAAGAACGTTTTGCTCTACAGTGCTGCTGGCGCTTTTGCCGCTACTCACGTTTATAGTAACAGGATCCTGAACCATCTGGCGAATCAGTGCCTGCTGGGATGCATTCATAGTGGCCGAAAATAGCAGGGTTTGCCTGCGCGTACGGGTGAGGGATGCAATAGTTTTTACATCGTTGATGAAACCCATATCAAGCATACGGTCAAACTCATCCAGTATCAGCACCTCTATTGCGTTCAGGTGCAGCGCCTTCCTGTTTACCAGGTCCAGCAATCGGCCCGGTGTAGCAATAATCAAATGATTTGTTCCACCTGCGCGGGCCACATCGGCGTTCACGCTTGTGCCGCCAATAAAACAAGCTGCACGAAACTTCATACCTGTTGTTAGCGCTTTAAATTCTTCAGCAACCTGCTGGGCCAGCTCTCTCGTTGGTACCACTACCAAACCTGTATTATTTTTGTTGTGTAATAGTTGTTCAATAAAAGGTATCAGAAAAGCTCCTGTTTTGCCTGTGCCGGTAGCCGCAATACCAATTATATCCGCGCCTTCAATTAGGGCCGGTATAGCGCGCTGCTGTATCTCTGTTGGATATTTGTAGCCTTTATTTTGTATATTTTGCTTTAACAGCTGATGAACCGGCATATCTGAAAAAGGCAATGTTGCTTCAAAACCTGCCGGTTCCTGCGTTTCAGGCTTTACCTGCAGTAAAGCCGGGTCTATTGTTTTTATTTTCTTTTTACCAGCTGTACCCGGTTGCTTATTGTTCTTTTTATTTTTTTGTAATGTATTTCATTAGTTTATTTTTATGATTGATAAAGCATCAGCTTATCAAACTGTTTTTAGATTGTGTAAAAAGCCTTTCTTTTATTTAGGTGACCGGCTTACAAGTCATCGTACCTAACTGCCGTAACATTATACCATGGCTTTTTATAGCAGAAAAAAATGTAGAATAGCTGTAATAAGGTATGCCAAATTCTTCTGTTGTTTTCTTAACAATCGGTGCCAGGTGCCTGTAGTGCACATGAGATATGTGCGGGAATAAATGATGTTCAATCTGGAAATTCAGGCCGCCAATCAGCCAGGAAAATAATTTGCTTCCGGGAGCAAAATTGCAGGTAGTAGTTAGTTGATGCACCAGCCGCTCATGCTCCAGTTTACCAGCACTGTCTGGCAGGGGATAAGACGTGTCAGGCATTACATGAGCCGTTTGAAATACGATGGATATACAAAAGCCTGTTACAAAATGCATACTTAAAAAGGCCAGGATCACCATCCATGGGGCAAACGAAGTAAGCAACAGCGGTAATAGCAGAACGTAGGAGAAATAAATAAGTTTCCAGAAGATGATTCTTAACAAAAGTTTCCGGTATTCAGCTTTTCCTTTAATCAGTCCCAGTTTCCTGTAACGGTTAAGCCTTATAAAATCTTTGGTGGTTATCCAGGACACTGTTGATAAGCCATAAAATAACCAAACATAATAATGTTGAAAGGGGTGCAGGCGGTTTCTTTTGGCATGAGGTGAAAAGCGCAGAAAGAAGGGAGCATTAATATCGTCATCGTGCTCGTCAATATTGGTGAAGCTGTGATGTAGCACATTATGCTGTAGTTTCCATACTTCATCGCTGGCTCCAATCAGGTTCATGGTATACCCCATCCATTTATTAAGCCTTTTACTTTTAGAGTACGAGCCATGCAGCGCATCGTGCATAATACCCATACCTATGCCGGCCATTCCAAACCCGCTAAGTATAAATAAGGCAAACAATTGCCATGTATGTACAATACCGCCAAAGCAAATAATGCCCAGGGGAACAAAGTACAGCGATAGCATGAAAATTGTCTTAAATATCAGGGCCCGGTTGCCGTACCGGTTTTTACCTTTAGTTGTTAAATAGGCTGCAACACGGTCTTTCAGGGTGGTAGAAAAATCAGCAGCTTCTGATTTTTTAAATGATAACTTTTTTATAAAAGAAGATTTGATAAATAATAATAAGTCCGAACAGGAGTGGGCCTATCCGTATTTTCTAATAAAGCAGCAACTTATTACAAGGGAGGAAGTATTAAGAGAGAAGATCTGCCTTAAAGCAGGATAAATACTAATTGCAATTTGCAACGAACTTTGAAAGAGTTTTCTGTTACTTTCTTAACAGGATGCAAAGATAGACAAATAAAGTCACAATACCGAAAAGAATTAATCGTGGTCATTCATGGGTTAGTTTTTTAATTATTGTTGCCAGGCCCAAAAGGCAGTAACAACATTTAATTTAAGCAACTAAAAATATCCGGTATGGGCATCTGTGCAGCATGTTCATTTAAGTATTTTTAAATAGGCTTCAAACGGGCCCACTTCGCTTTTGTACTGTTGGGCCATTATTCTTGAAATTTGGGTAAGGTGGCTTAGGTCGTGTGTAACCCAGGTAGCAATAAGCTGTTGTAAAGTTATTTCAAAAATTTTCGGGTGAAATGCTGTTTTTGTAAAATCATCATGTTGAAGATTGAAATTTTTAGTGCTGTAACGCTCTCTTCCCTAAGCATTTTAAAATCATGGAGCAATGTTTCTAACGAATTGTTTTTTGCAAGCTCAAAATGGGTGGTCATATCAATGGGCTCCAGGTTTTTATCGGCGTCATTCGATAAAATAATTTTTACCCGTGCCAGCCAGTTTGTTTTTTCACAAATAATCAGGTGTGCCACTTCTTTAACGTTCCAGGTATTATCGCCTTCGTTACCTGTTACCCATTCGTTTGATAAACCCCAAAGCATGGCATAAATAATCCCTGGCGTTCTTTCAATAATTTCCAGCGATTTTAATAATGTAAATTTCATTGGCTATTCTTTTGTGTAATTGGAAATTCTCGTTTCTCTATATAGGCGGATATTCATATGAATTCTAATGCTCCTGTTTATTGGGTATAATTGCAAAGCACGCGTTTGGCCTTGCCATTTTTGCTTAATTCAAAAACTTCGGCGCATAATCTTCCATTAACAGAGGTATAGTAAATAACAATAGAATGTACCCCCGCAAAACAATGGTGCAATTGAAAATGTAGATCCGGGTAAGTTTTTAAACCTGTTTCAAAATACTTTTTAAATCAGCCTTGCTTTTAATTACACTTTCATCATTAAAGTTCAGCAACCGTATAAGAGGCGAGTAAAACTCAACATCATTTTCGTAATGTTCCAGTATATGCTCAATGTTGTGGCTATTCCATGCATTGATCCATGCTGCTGCAAATGCTTTTGCCATTTCTTCTGTTATCATGTTTGCTGGGCTTTCGGTTTATTTAAAAATTCATCTGTAAAATGAGCCCTCTGTTTGGGTTTTGAGAACTTATCGTCATTAAACGATTTTGAATTGCCTTTTGAATGGAAAGTGAAACCCAGTTAGGGGCGCACATCTTACCAATTAAAACAATTTGCCCTATATGATACGGGTAATGCGCCAGCTGCCTGTTGATAGCTTCTATTACGGTATGGCCCTGGTTGCGTATGTAAATTATTTTTTCAAGGTCTTGCTCTTTTAACGATTTTAACGTGTCTAAGAACACTTTCCAGCCGGCATCCCATTTTTGCAGTAGCTCATCTCTTGTAGAAATATCGTTTTCAAATTCATCATCACGGTTTCTCCATTCTTTTTCTCCGTCAGTGGTTAAAAATCGGTCCAGCGGCTCAGCATATTACCCCACAAGTGTTTTACAATGGTGGCTATGCTGTTGCTGTCTTCGTTGTATTGCCAAAACAATTTTTCGTCAGGCACTTGTGCAAATGTTTTTTCGCCAAGCATTTTGTAATACTCAAATTGCCGGATGATGTTTTGAATAAATGATTGATGATATTCCATTTCTGATTTGTTTAAATAATGAAAGCTGGTGAATAATAAGTGCAAGTTAGCGTTTCATCATTTTTTAAAATACATGATCATAGATGCTTTTTGTATCAAATGCTGGTTTAAAGTAAAGCCCACCAATGCCGGGTTGGCATTGGCATCAAGCCCCAGGTTTTTTACATCTAGCGCATATACTGTAATGGTATATTTATGAAAACCACTTCCGGGTGGTGGGCAGGGGCCGCTATATCCAGGTGTTCCAAAATCAGTTTTGCTTTGTATGGCATTTTTAGGTGCTGCTTCGCTTTTTACATTTCCCGCGCCCGGTTTTAATTCTTTAACGGAAGCTGCAATATCAAAAATCAGCCAGTGCCACCAGCCGCTACCCGTTGGTGCATCTTCGTCAAAAATGGTAACGGCAAAACTTTTTGTTCCGTTGGGCACATTTTCCCAAAACAGCTGTGGCGACTTATTTTCGCCATTGCACCCAAAACCGTTAAGCACTTGTTTGTTGGTAGCCTGCCCGCCCAGTTCGTTACTTTTTAGCGTAAATGTTTGTGCATGCGCGGCAATACCTGCAAACATTGCTGTAATTAAAATAATTTGTTTCATAACTTTTGATTTAATTGTTTCACTGTTTGTACCCGTTCTTCAAATGTTGGATGATGGTCTACCGGGTAATGTATCTGTTCCAAAAAACGCATTAGCTCGTCTGAATGTTTTAGGCTGCGTTGGGCTTTTATATCAAAATGTACCAGTTTGGCCCACATAATGGCTTTGATATGTGTTTTATCTTCATTATAGGTTATAGCTTCTACCAGCAAGCTGCTGTTAGAGTAAGCAATAAGCCGGGTTTCAATAGTTACCACCTCCATCCATAAGGCCGGAAGCAGGTATGAGATCTTTGTTTCTGCAGACACCCACCCGGTTCTTTGTACGGTAGCTATTTCAAATGTGTTCAATCCATAATGTTCAAGTAATTGTTCTGTACGCGCGGCCATCATATAATCTATGTAGCGGGAGTTGTTTAAATGATTGAAAGGGTCGCAATCCTGGTATTGAACCCGCGTTTTACTTTCAAGTAGTTTTTTAAGAGAAGCCATTTTGTTATTGATTATACCGATCGGTATATTTTATGTTAAAAAATTAAGCTTTCAAACTATTAATATGCTGTGCTAAAAAATTCATAGCAATATACAGCTCGGTGGGTTTGCCGGTAACTTTGGCCTGCATAATGGCCCCTCAATCAACGACATTACAATGACAGCTACCTCGGTTGGCTTGGTACCCGGTTTTATTTCGCCTCTTTTTATGCCTCTTTTAACCTGGTTTTCTATGGATGTTTTCCAAAAGGAGAGGGTTTTGCCGCCCGCTCTCTCAGCTGTGGGTGCGTATCATCAGCCTCAGTAGCGGTATTTAAAATGGGGCAACCGGGTTTCAAAAACGGTATGGTTAAAAAGTTGCGGTATACTTTCGGGTAAACCAAAAGCCGTTCTATCGAATGGTCGGTTGTTAAAATTTGTTCCTTAATATAATGGGTAACCCGGTTAAAGTTATAATCAAATGCAGCAAGGGCCACTTCGTCTTTGTTTTCAAAATTGCCGTATATGCTACCTTTGGTAAGCCCGGTAGCGTTGGTTAAATCAGCAAGCGAGGTACCCGCATAGCCTTTTTCATTAAAAACAGGTGCGGTTTGCGCCACTATAAACTGTCTTGTTTTTTCTGCTTTACTCATTACTATAAAGGTTATAGGCGGGTGATCAATCATAAAGATAGTATAAATATACCGAATGGTATATTTATAGAAAAACTTTTTTATTGCTTGCAAGGAAATTCCCTAATTGGATACCCATTAATGTAGTAAGGCCTCTAAATGATTAAGTTTTTTGAAAGAAAACAATTAGATCATAATTTTCCGCCAGTATAATTTTCCAGTCAATTATATCACCCATTGAGCCCATGTTTCCTAACATTTTTAATTTGCGATGTAAAAAACTGTTAATAGCCGGGTGATCTTTAGCATCAGTAAACGGCAAGATGAAATTCTCCAATTTGCATTGCTTAAAATAATATTCCATTGCACTTTTATCATTAACCGTTCCAAAAAACCTGTTAACATATTGGCCAGATATCTTGTCAAAAACCTTTACAGATCCTTCATTAAAATCAGTGGCAATTACATAATACTGTTCGCCATACAACTTATTTAACAGGTAGCCCAAAGAGCTAGAGCCCCAAATTTTGTTTTTTGTAAGTGCCCATTGTGAGCATTAATAATTACCCTGCCCTGCGCCTTACTAATTATAGCCTTAATATTCTCAAACATGTAGTTGTCTCTTGTTTTAAAACCTCTTTTAGTAAACCTGTCTTTATAGGCGAAATCATTAAGCTGGTATAAAAGGTTCAGATATCTTTCTCCGGGCAGTTCTTTGTGGGTTGTTTTGAGCTTTGTAATTATGTTGTTTAATGATTTAAATTCTGCTTCAGAAAAATTTGAATAGCCGATACCAGCGTCTTCCGTGAATCTTTTTAGAACTTTCCTATCGCTATCTTCAATATTAGGTACTGTGCTCAATACCTTCTCTATTATATCATGGTAACCTCTCACTTCAGCCCCATAAATATGAACCCGCTGGTCATCAGGCTGGGTTCTGTTATATGCTCTTAACCAATTCAGTTCAGTTATCTTCGTTATTGCAGGCCTAAGGTTTCCTACACTCGCCAGGCCGTCTGTGCGGCCATTTATATAATCATCTACTTTTTCGGCGGCCAAAATATCTCCTTCATCAATTATTGTTTTTACGCCCATATTTGAAACTAAAAATCTAATAAGCCTCTGTTTGTAACGGGTATACACTTCAGTTCCATGTGTACTTTCTCCTAGTCCAATAATAGCCGAACCTTTCAATGTAGTCTTTAAGAATTCTATATCTCCAAAATTATAGTCTGGGTCAGTGGTTAATATGGGTCTTGCAATATTGTTTAGGCCGGCAACAACTGAATCAATACTTTGCGTCAATCCTTGCAACGTTGCGAAAAGGAAAGGTGTAAAAAGAAATAGAAGTTTCATGTTGTTTTTTTAAAATAGGCTATTCCTGTTTAGGCAATTAACCATACACAGTAATTTATTTAATTTGCGTCACATTCACCCCAAATAAGTAACCCACCAATGCCGATAAGCCCATGGCTATGGTTCCCCAGATAGTAATTCTTAAAATGGCTTTTTAATGCCGGTGCCACCGGTTTTGGCAGACAGTATGCCCAGCACAATAAGAAAAACAACAGTAAAACCGTAAAGCCAGTATTCCATTCCGGCAACGGGCGCCAGTAATGTTACCAGTAAAGGCAATACACCCCAACGGTAAAGGAGGCGCCCGATGCCAGTGCCGCCTGCATGGGGTGGGCCTGGCTTATTTCATTAATGCCCAGCTCATCTTTCACATGCGCTGCCAAAGCGTCTTTTTCTGTCAGTTCTTTGGCCACCTGCATAGCGGTTTCTTTCTTTAGGCCCCGCCGTTCATATATTTGCGCCAATATACTCAGTTCCACTTCCGGCATTTCCTCCAGCTCCGTTGCTTCCCTTTTAATGTCTGCTTTTTCAATATCGGTTTGGGAGCTTACTGATACATATTCACCTGCCGCCATCGATAAGGCGCCCGCCACAAGCCCCGCCAGGGCAGCAAGCAGTATAGGCGCTCTTGTGGCGCTTGCAGCTGCCACGCCAATAGCCAGGCTCGATATTGAAATGATACCATCATTAGCGCCCAGTACTGCCGCCCTCAGCCAGTTGCTGCGGTTAATGTAATGGCTGTCTAAATAGTTGTCAATCGTAATTTCATTTATTTTATTTTCCTTTTTAGCCATCTTACTGTTTTTATGGGTTGTCCGGTAATAAAAATAGTTGCATTTCTCCGGTCCGCCAGTATTTTTGCAGACTGTTCTTTGTGTTTCTTTGTGCCTTAC
Organism: Paraniabella defluvii; assembly: GCA_019316985.1. GTDB lineage: Bacteria > Bacteroidota > Bacteroidia > Chitinophagales > Chitinophagaceae > Niabella > Niabella defluvii. Next base: position 5,742,841 of record CP079215.1, on the reverse strand, counting down.
GCCTTGGTTGTGTGTTTTCACCAACCAACCGCGGTGTCTTCCTGTCTTCGTGGGCTCCTTCTTGCCGCCAAGGCACTAAGGCACAAAGCAGCACTAAGGTTAATTTTATTCTTTACGCCTTGGTTGTGTGTTTTCACCAACCAACCGCGGTGCCTTCCTGTCTTCGTGGCTCGTTCTTGCCGCCAAGGCACTAAGGCATTAAGCAGCACTAAGGTTGATTTTATTCTTTACGCCTTGGTTGTGTGTTTTCACCAACCAACCGTGGTGTCTTCCTGTCTTCGTGGCTCCTTTCGCCTTGGTTAGGTGTTTTCACCAACCAATGGCTTGTTTGTACTTTTTTACCCATCTGGCCGCCGGTGAAAAAACGAACGGGTATTAATTTTGTTCTTTGTGTTTCTTCGTGCCTTCCTGTCTTAGCGGTCCCCTTTTCCCGCAACTACGCCCGGTTGGGCGGCAGCACGTCATGTTGCGCCAGCAGCTGCCGTATCACCAGGCCCCGTATATAAAATATTTGCCTGCCCACCCTAATATAGGGTATATACATTTCTGTGCGTAGCCGGTAAAGGGTGCTTTTAGAAATATGCAGCATACGCATCATTGCCTTATTGTTCACCAGCTCAAATGCGTCAGATGCTTCATACTTTTTTGCAGCAGCTCTAATTGGTGTACAGACAGGTTTACTTTGGTTGCCATGTTGGATGTTTTGAAAAGGTTATAAAAAGCTGTGTCAATTTTTGTCAGTCTGTCCCGATAGTTATCGGGATGACGAAGACCCGTCTGTCCCGATAGCTATCGGGATGACAAAGACCAGGGTACAAAGGCAAATCATGTTCATTAAATAATCAGCAGGCGCACCGTGTTTCCGTTTGGTTCATCATGATTAGCTGGTCATAGATCAGCAAACGAAAACTGTACTATGAATGTACAAACTTTAAATTATAATAAAAAGCTAATTTTCAATGGTTTGTTGTTAACATCCGCATGGGTATGCAGCAAAATGCCGGGGCTTACACAGCACCCCGGCATTAGTTCTCTTTTTTAAAAGGATCAGGTAAGTGTAATAGCGCCCAGGTATTTTGAGTTGCAGGCCATAGTGCCGTCTTCATCGGTAAAGGCGGCCCATACATGCGCTTCTTCGCCCGCGTAAAAGGGCAGCATGTTTACCGTGCCCGTGCCCGCCTGGCGCGTTGCCACGCCGTTAAAAAACTGGCCATCCCTGCGCGAGGGTATGTATACAAAAACCGAGCACAGGTCGGTTTCGTTACTGCTGGCCGGTGGCGCATTATTCGTCCAGGTAACCGTAACAGCCTGCGCCGCTCCTGCACTAATACTACCGGGAATCATTTCCAGCAGGTTACCCTTTGAAATAAGCACCTGGTTGTAATTAATGGTTATATCGCGGCCTATAAGCTGAATGCTTTCCATAACATTGGCCTGTGCCTGGTTATAGGGTGTTACCAGCCCTTTACGCTTGCCAAAGTACAGGCGCGCAAACGATTTGTACAAACCTAAAAAAGCCACTGCAAAACGAAATAGCTCGCGGTGGGCATTTTGCTGGTCGGTGGAGCTGCTGCGCGTGGTGGGCCTGGCGCGGCTTACTTCCACACCATGTACGTTGGCAATAACCACGCGCCCTGTACGGCCCGATGTGCCGCTTAAAATAGAATTAGTCACTCTTCCCATAACTATAATTTTTAAAAATGAATAAATAAATATTTGCTGGTATAAAGTTGGGGTATTAAACAGCCGGTTTATTTTTTTGATCCCTTGTGATCCCTTGTGATCCCTTCTGATCCCTTGTGATCTCTTCTGATCCCTTGTGATCCCTTCTGATCTCTAAACGCATATTTTCTGTATCCTTTCTGTATCCCGGCTGTATCGTTTCTGTATCCTTTGTATATCCTTTCTGTATCGTTTCTGTATCGCTCCTGTATCCTGGCTGTATCCTTCGTGTATCGTTGCTGTATCGGTAGGGGAGCTGTATGTTGATTGACAGAATTGAAGAAAATTATCTTTCTGAGTATAGGGAGAAGAAATAAATCTCAAAAAAACATTTGTATAGTAAAATTATCTTTTTAATTTTGACTATACGAAACACGACCAATTATGCAATTTGGAGAAAAAATAAAGGAGTTACGGCAAAAAGAGGCTACTCTATTCAAACTCTTGCTGACATGGTAGGTGTCTCAAAACCTGCTATACAACAATACGAGGATGATACCATAAGCCCCAGTAACAAAGTTTTAAAGAAAATTTCAGAAGCTCTTGGTGTAGGCGTATGGTATTTTTTTCTGGCAAGCAAAAAAACTAAGACTTATAGACTTTAGATGGGCACACCCTCATCAATGAAGATCTGGAAAAGAGCATTATTCTAAATGATGTAAAAAGCTATGCCCAGAAATACATTGAGCTGATTGCTATAATGAACGAAAAGGTTCCGTTTGAGAATCCTATAGCAGATACGGAAATTTGTAGTTTTTCCGACGTGGAAAAAGCTGCAAAAAAGCTTCGTAAAAAATGGAAGATAGGTGATTCTCCGATTGACAATGTAACAAGCTTGTTAGAATCCAGGGATTTATTATTCTTACTATAGAACGTCCCACAAACTCCCAGGAGTTTGTGGTTATATAGAAGATGAAGGAAGTAATATCCCGGTTATTATTGTAAATACATTTCAGGACAACGAAGTAACACGAAAAAGATTTACAATTATGCATGAGCTTGGGCATTTAGTGTTGATTTTTAATGAAAGTATAAGCAAAGATCTTCAAGAGCAAATGTGCCACTATTTTGCATCTGCTATGCTGCTTGTAGATGAGGTGCTTGTATCTTACATTGGCAAAGACAGAACGTCCTTGTCCTTAAAAGAACTTGTATATCTTAAAGAAACCTACGGTATTTCTATACAAGCCATTATTTATAGGGTCAAAAATGTTGGCCTGATAGATGATTCGACCAAAAGAAAATGGCTTGATGTTTATAATTCCTGGCATGATAACAAAAAAGATTTCGGCGCTTATGAGAAAAGTGTCGAAGCACCTAAAAGATTTGAAAATCTAATAGCAAAAGCAATAGCAGAAAAGAGGATATCTAGAGAAAAAGCTGTGGAGCTAACGGATATACCGCTTGATCAATTAGATGAAATCTATAACAATAAAATGCTTGAAATACAATAGTGCACTTGTTTTACACCATAGAACATCTTATACTGCTGGGGCAGTTGAAATTATTGCAACCGATAATTGAGGATGGTTGCAGGATCATTACATCGGAATTCAGGTTGTCATACTACTCAGGCACTAAACAGTACCAGGTAAGAAACATGATAGAGCAGGGATTAGTTGAGTTGGTGGATCAGTCAGATGATTTGGCATTATTTATTGAAGAATTTTCGGAGGCGTTCGGATATGCTGGGAAAGGAGTTCTTGCTCTCATGCATTTATGTAGAAGTATGCAATGCACATTAATAATTGAAGATGATGAACAATTAATCCTGGATATAGCAGCTTATTTTGGCGTATCAACAATTTCAATTACTGATTTTTATAAACAAAAAATAAAAGATATTAAATACTATGAATTCCTCATAAACGCACAAAAGAAATAGAAAAAGTAAAATGGGTTCGGGTAAGAACTGAAGATGAAATAACTGAACATATCTTCTAAAGGCAATGCGAAAGTAACACACTTATTTCAGATTTTCTTCATTTTTTTCCGGGCTGATATTACGGTGCTTTCAGAGCGCCGACAGGTAATTATTGTAAAAATTTTTCAATATGGCAACGGATAAAAATAAACATTTAGAGTGTGTTTTGGCATCACACAAAAATAAGTAAAAAACAGGAGCTCCTGGATAAATATATTGCAAAACGCAATGAAGTAATTAATGCTCTTAAAGAGGAATATCAAAGTGACTTATATGAACCATTCAATTCAGGATCATACGCGAAAAACACCGCGGTAAATAAAAATTCGACTTTGATCTTATAGCTCCTTTTAAGAAGGGGCATTTGATACGCTGCAGAAAATGTATAACGAGGTACATGACTTCCTTTATGAAACATACCGCGATGTCGCGTATATTAGAAAACAAAAAGTATCAATAGGAATTGAGTTTTTTGCAGACGCGGACGGAGATATCGTAAAATTGACGTGGTGCCCGGGCGGGAGTTAAACAAAGATCAATACAAGGACGACAATAAACTGAATCTTTACGTGTATAGCCAATTTGGTAAAATTGCTGCTGGGAGTGATCGACTTCAGAGTAATGTAAAGGCTCAAATACAAACCATCCGCAACCACGCAGACAAAGCTTCATTAAGAGAAATAATAAGGCTGCTTAAAGTATGGAAAATTCACCTGAGCAAACCTTACAAGTCCTTTTTCATTGAATTAATCGCTATTAGGGCATTTGATAAAAAGGATATTACAGGCACCATATGGGACAGGCTAAAAGCTGTTCTGGAATATATACGGGACAATGTAAAAACGGTGTCATTACCTGATCCAGGTAATACCAACAATGATGTAGCCGATACATTGAGTGATTTTGACAAGGGCATTATGAGTGACGAAATGCGGGCGATGATCTCAAATATTGAAGCTAACAGCGACAATATTAAATCTTACTTTATTGTCAATAGCGAATTCCCTTGCGAAGAAGAAAAAGCAGAAGATAACCGTTATGGTGAAAAAGCTGCTGGATTGTCTATACCTCCACCCAAACGTTTTGGCTAATATGATGGATAACAGAATTAAGCAAATTGAGGCTGCTGTTATGGATTTTGCAGGAGCCTCAATTATTAATCCGTTTATGCTATGCGAAAGTATAATCTGTGGAAGGATTTCGATGAGAGTGGAACAAGTTGTACTTGACTTTGATGTGAAGATATACCCACAATACCCCTTTCAGGCACATGACAGTGAAACTATCCGGTTTATTAATGAGGACCTACTAGAGTATGGTCACGTAAATGAGGATGGCTCCATTTGTGTGCATACCCTGCACCACCCTAAACTAACAGAAAAGTTAGCGCTGGATCTAAATGGTTTAAAACATTGGATTATTAAATATTATATTAAGCAAGAAGTTGATGGAGCTTATGAGCATATATTAGTAAGCGATACAGCAGTTAGTGGTCGGAAAAGCGTGTTTCTGTTTACTGACGTTGACTATGAATTTAAAAATAAAATGTATGGAAAATTTACGTTTTCCATTTTAAATCAGGGGCATTGGAGAGACGTAAATTATACAACGTTACTTGTACGAAAATTTTTAATAAACAAAGAGAAGGTTGCTTGTACTTGGAGTAGCACATATTGCTCAGGCGAAGAAATTGAAGGGCTATTCTATTTTAGCGACGCACCTCCTGTTGAACACAAGCGGTTCGCGGTTAAAAACTTTCATCAACTCGAAAGTTATTTTTCCCAGCCGTTTTTACGGTACCTGGATACTTTTAGTAAACAATTTAAAGGTACTTGTTATATGGATCACTTTCCCTTGCTTGTGGGTTATCCTGTTGGTAAGGCTGAGGTTCACTGGCAGGTAATGCTAATTCCATTTGATGAACTTCCTAACTACGGGCAAAAAATAACAGGAACGAATACCTGGGTTAGTATGCTAAGAAAACAGCCTATCATATGGGGCAGACCCGCAATTCGTCTCATAAGTATTTTTTTGGCCGGGGAGCCTTTCATCCTACTTTTGTGAACGCAAAAATTCTTGTTATAGGAATCGGAGCCATTGGGAGTATGGTTGCTACAACGCTTGTCCGGTGTGGTGCAACAGATATGCTTCTGGTCGATTATGATGTTAAAGAGCCTGAAAATGTATGTCGTTCAGAGTACAGCTTTGTTCCTGGTGTAACCGCAAAAGCAACAGAACTTGCAAACAGACTGGCAGGAGTTTCCCCTTTCGTTAACGTTGCAATTAATCAAACACTGACTGATTTTTTTAAGTAGTTATGCATGGAGCCGATAATGGCTGGCATCCTGCAATTAGAGATCGGTTGGATGAGTTTGATATTATTATAGATTGTTCTACAGATAACGACATTGCATTTCTTTTGGATAGTCTTGGTTTGCATGGAGACATATATTCGCTATCCATAACCAACCATGCCCGTGAATTGATATGTGCTTCCAAACACAGTTTATACAATTGGCTTCAGAACATCTTTCACCAATTGAAACGCGATGATGACGATATGTACAATCCCATTGGTTGTTGGAGCCCTACCTTTAAGGCTTCTTACAATGACATCGCTGTGTTAGTACAGTTTGCACTTCATCATATAAATGACTGTTATAAAAAGAATTTGCCGGTAAGGCATTTTTATCTGAGCACCTCAGAAAAAGATTGTTTTGAAATAAAGCTAAATCAATTTTGAAATTTGTAAATAAAGATACAGGATTAGAACTGCTGATTAGTAATGAGCTTATAAACCGCCTGGCAGCTTATGGAAAAGAAAAGTATCCTAACGAGTTTGGAGGTCTATTGTTAGGTAAATATATCAATAACAAAAAAACAGTTGTTATTAAAGAAACACTCCTGCCTAAAAAGTTTAGATCTTCCCGGTATTATTTTGAGCGCGGTTCAAATGGGTTGAAGGAGCAGTTGGAGCAATATTATGCTAACGAAGACCTGGTATATGTAGGTGAGTGGCATACGCATCCTGATAATGTGGCGGTACCAAGTCAAACAGACCTTAAGTCCATGAGGGAACTGGCCGAGGATGAAAATGTACTTATAAATAACCCTGTCCTTATGATCTTAGAAATTCAAAAAGCAGATTATGATATAGGAATCTATTTCTTGTTTAATGGCAAGCTACTTCGATACATTTGGGCCGAAAGTGAATAGAGAAAGAGCGAAAAAATACTATATTAATTTTTAAACCACGATAAAATTTATGGCTGGGCAAACGTCTGCAATATTAAAAGGATTTGACTATCAACACTTGTTAAGTTGGTATCATGTACTATCATTAAAAACAGGTAATGTGGTTAAAAGAGTACGACTGGAAAATGAATTTGCGGGCCATGTAGACGATTTAACCGTTGAAAAAAGTAATGGAACTGTAGACTTTTACCAAATAAAGTATCATGTTGGAGGAGGCCACTATTCAATGTTGGACTTACTTACAGCCAGAGAAGGTAAAAGCTTAATGGAAAAATTTTGGGTAACTTGGAACGAGCTAATAAAACAATACTCTAAAGACCAAATCCGTCTTATCCTTTATAGTAATTGGGTTTATCATCCAGATGATAAAATATTGATTTGTATAAACGGGGATAATGGACATTTAAGTGACCTCTTTTTTAATTCAGGACCAAAATCAGATTGTGGTAAGGAAAAAAAAGTAAATGGAAGAAAGCGCATTCCGCTACTGATGAAAATTTTAATGCTTTTGCTAAATCCATATCATTTCAGTTAGGCCGAAATTTTACCGATGAAATTAAGCTAATGATTGCTGATCGAATGCAACTGCTGGGGCTGCAGTATGATGAAAATGCGATGTTAATAGCAGTGGGAATTATTAAAAAATGGATCAAAGAAAAGAAGGAGTATATCTCTACTCTCGTCCTTGAAGAAGAGATACTTAATCACAAGCTATATATGCCAAGTAATACTGAAAAAGCAGCTTCCGTCTATTTTGTCACCATTAAAAGCAGGAAGTTTGATCTCGCTCCGGATTATATTCTCGACTGGAGACAGTATTTTAAAGAGACTGCGGGCATTGGAGGTCATGAATTAATTAATGCAGAGGATTGGAACAAAACATTACTCCCGGAGCTAAGACTGTTAGAAGATCGTATAAATACTGAGGTAACTCCCACATTGATACGGGCGCGTGGTTTTGCCCGTCTATCAGCTTGGTTCGCATTTGGCTATACGTTTTCACAGGTTGCCGGTTACACCATTGAAGTTAACCAACAAGAAAAAATGTGGCGGACTGATGAACAACCTAGTAGGAGTTTCAATGTAATTAGTGAAAATCAAAACGGAGAGATTTTTGGTCAGGGAAACAAAACTGTTGCTGTAGGTATAAGTGTCACAGGATCATTGGAATTAGACGTAAGGAAATATATAAATGAGCATGGCGGCGTTGATGCTCTTCTTTTATTAAGACCAGCGGTTGATTTAGGCCCGTCTTGTTTTCAAACAGCAGCAGATGTTACGGCATTTTCAGAACAAATTAAAGCAAAGACCCGGGCATTTGTAAAAGAGAATGGGGCAGATACATTAATGTTATTTTATTTTGGACCATTAAGTGGAGCATGCTTTATTGGGCATCAGCTAAATGCAATTTGCAAGGAAGTTAAGATTATGGAAAATAGTAATAGTGGTGGTTATATCGAATCTTTCGTGCTATACTAGTTTAAGACGTTATTTCGCCGCACCCTTTTCCAGTAACTTCTGCAACAGCTCCACTTTCTCTTTTCACTCGCCACCAGCTTTTCATATAGCTCAACAATTTTATCAATGGGATTAAACGTGCAATGATAGTTTACATTACTTGTGGAGTTATCATGGTAGCTATTGCCAATAACATTTATAGCAGCTTCTTCATCAAAATTCTTAATGGCCTCCACTGGTACTTTCAACACATCAGCAATTTGCTTTAATAACGGGTCATCAATTTCTTCCTTCTGCTCAAGCAATGATATCTTACGCTGGTTCCAATCGTCACCTAATTCCCAAGCCAAAGCTTCCTGTTTCATACCCAGCATTTCCCTAAACCGTTTTACATTTCTGCCCTGATGTATTGTTTTCTCCATAAGATCTTATTTTATACGTTTTTCAAAGGTAAACAAACCGTTCCGCTAAAATACCTCATTTACCCAATAATTTATTGCCTTTTCAATTAGGATAGCGACGGCAGCGGGTGGAAATTTAGGGTATAGAAACATATACCATGAAAAAGAAGCCTACACCCCAACAAAAACAACACAAACCCAAGCCAGAGCTCAAATGGCAAACCGGCGCCTGGGATCGCGTTGCCCATTACCATTTCATTTTGCCCTATCCCTTCCTGCTGCTCTGCCGCCTGGTGGGCACAACGCCAAAAGAAATGATCACCGATTTTATGGATAACCTAAGCTGCGGCAGTTGGAACCGCGAGGGCAGGGGCGCGGCCAAAGAGCACCTCATTAATTATTTTATGGCACACGGCTACGGTCAGCAGCATTATACCGAGGCCGACATTCGGCAGCTTTTTAAAGAAATGGATGCCGTGGGTCTGCTGTTTCCCGGCCAGGGCAATCGCAAAACGATAAACCGGTATACCCGGTGGAGAGATCAACACCAAAACTGGTGGTTTAAAAAATGGTTCCGTAAACATCGGCATACTAAAAACAACCAGTCATGAAAGAGCAAACCGTTGCTAACCCTACAGCGCTTTATCTCACCGAAGCAGATAAAGCCATAGCCACAAAGGTGGTGGACACCATTACCCCAATTACACAGGTGAACACCATCTTTGTTTTAGGCAAAAAAACTCAATACAGCTCAAAATATATTTGCACCACCCGGCGCTTCCGCTGCGCACACCAGCGCTTTTTGGCTGCTGGTATTAATTACCGGCGATGATAAGCGGCTTAAAATGTACCAGGAAGCAATGGAGCAAAACTGCAGCCGCCACCATACGGTTAGCTGCATGGTAATGCAAACCAGCAGCTTTATACGTGAGCTGCATGAAAAGAATGCTTTTGCAGTAACCGTTGTATTAAACGCCCCGGTTATTTATAACACCAACCCGCAATTGGAACAGTGGCGTAAAGATGTGCTTGCAGAAAGCACCCCGCCAACGGGGCAAGCCGGTTTTCAAAAATGTATTACGCTGTTTAACGAGTATATGGCCGGGGCGCAGCTCTTTACCGTTCGCAAACACTATAAGCTGGCGCTTTTTATGTACCACCAGGCTACAGAGCTGGTGTTAACGGCCTTTATTAAAGCTCAAACAGGCTTACAGCTGCGCATTCATAATATTCACCACCTCAACCAGTACCTCAGTTTTTTAGCGCCGCAGGTGGCGGCAGGCTTTTGGGGCATAACGCAAAAAGAGAAGGACACATTCCGCTTACTTCAAAAATCCTATTGCGCCGCCAGGTATGAAGAAGGCTTTGAAGTAGAATTTAAAGAGTTGGAGATAGTACGGGAAAATTTGTCTAGATTAATAACCTGGTTGCGTTTAGGCATTGAAGTTGTTTGAACTTTTTGGAAACACATTAATGCATAGCCCTTTCCCTACTAACATGGGAACATAGCTCACAATAGCTTTCATCCGAAGGTGAAAAAACTATGTTTACCTGCTATTAGTCATATTAATCCATCATTCCCTTACTTAGCAGAGCAAAAAAATGCTCCATGAAATCGGAGCGGTGACTTTTATTTTTAATTCTAACCCTTTTGAAAAATTAAAAATCATTCCTTACCGTAGGATCAAATCGTGACCTTTACACTTCATGTTTTTTATTAAATAAAATGCCTATTTTCAATATGTGGTATTCTGCCACTTTTTATAACCTTTAAAAAAATAAACTTATGAACAGAATTGCCTTTTCTGGGTTTTACCGGATGTTGCTAATGCCTACATTGTTTTCTTTAACCACTTTTTTCTGTTTTGCTCAAAAATTACCTGCAAGTAGTAGTTCTACTCCACCAGATCCAACATCTCCAGATTATGTTCCCTACATGCTTGATTGGCAAACGGTGGGGGCAACATACCAAAACATACACACCGCCCTATGAATACACATGGACAGTTGCTAAACACAAATGGAACCTGTGGAATATTACATCAAAGGATTATGTTACAGTAGATGCCGGCGGTAGTGGAAAATATCAAAGTATACTGCATACGGGATCATATTTAGGCGGATCTGTTTTGATAGGAAGCTACACCGAGCTTTACACAAGCGGTTATGGTAATGTAAATGATACTGCGAGAACGGTGACGGTGAATGGTCAATTTGGAATTACTGTTGCTGGCAACTTTTTCGGAACCGGTATAAACGGATCATGTAGATATCGTTAAAAATAACTTTCAAAAAAATCATTGGAGATGTTAAAAAAGCAAATAAAAAGACGACACAGCGGGCCGGGTAAATCTACTGTAATGAAAAGAATGGCTCAAGTGAGATTCATTTTATTTGCTTTATTTTTTTGAGCCCGGTTCTTTCTCAAAGCCAGACTTCCGAATCAAAAAAGAGAAGGAGCTTGTCGTTAAGTGTAATCTGAGCATCCATTCGGAAATGGGCGACTTAAAGCTCAGTAAAATATTGTTTATTAAAGGACAGTGGGTATTGGAGCCGATTGAGACAATTAGGCTAACTCTTAATAATGATCTTAACAGCAAAGATTCAGGAAACAAAGAGAGTCGGGGCAACAATTATGACGACTCGATGTATGTTGGAAAATATCAAATCACCAGTTTACCCCAGGGCTACGGATTAGAATTCGATTTAGACTCGTTTTCTAAAATTCGGCCATATAGCATTCACGAGAATTTCTTTTCCCGAAATGGTAAGCAGCTGGGTATGGGATTGAACGAAGAGCCATTTTTAAAGGAGTACAAGATTGACGACTACAAAAACAAAAAGATACAGTTATTGAAAACCAGAAGTGTATTATACTTACGTCAGACAAGCATGTTAAATCTACTACAGAAGGTCTGCCTTTGGTTTGGATAAAAAGTCGATTAATCCTGAATATGGAAAGTAAAGGCTACAATCTAAATTTCATTAGTAAAAAGATTGAAGAAAGGTTTGGAGGTGCTATTATAGAAGCCTCTCAATTCGCGGCGGACGGCACTTTCTCAACTATAACTTATTCGTATGGCAAAGGATTTACCAGCAGAGAACAGGCACTTATGGAGCATTACATCCAGCTTTATGAATCAAATAGAAAAATTATTGACACCATAAAGAGATAATACAATTTTTAACAACAAACGGGATTTTAAATAGAAATACTGATTACATTCTTATTATCCCTGAAACAAAAGGATTCCTGGGTAAATACTAACGCTTTTGCAATTTTATCGATGGTAATGTTTGTCTCAACGGTCTAAATAGTTTTATCTGGTAAGTGAAACACAATAATGTGCAGCCTTTCCTGTCAACAAGAGAACATAGCCCGCCATAATTTTCATTGAAGCGGGTTAACTTGCTTCAACATATCTGTTACTATACCGTATGTAATTGTGCTCACCATTCTATCCTTCTTTTTTTTCTTCGGTATCCCACTAATATCCGTATCCGCATATTGCCAGGCCTTGTCAAAACGTTTTTTACATCTGCTGCGGTAGCCTTGCCTTGTTTTTGAAGCGCTTCATACAAGCCGCTTAAGGCCCACCGTTCTCTTTCCAGGTATCCAGGTCTTGCCTGTATATTTTCTCCGCCTCCGCATAGCTTCCCGCGTTAAGCAATGCCCTGCCTAAATGATGGCGTACAGAAAAAAACCAATCGGGAGGCTCGTTATAATTCAGGTTGTCTTCAATGGCAATAGCCTTATGGTATTCGCTATAGGCTTTGCTATATTCTTTTTGTTTTTGTATAGCTCCCCGCAAAGCACATGCACGGCAATTTGTACAATGTCCTGCATATTGTTAATGTTCCATATGGTCATTGTTTTTAGTACGGTGTCCCTGGCAAGCTCTTTCAACCGGCCCAGCTCATTTTCGGCTTTGGTTATTTGGTGCTTGCCCAAAAAGCCATACCCCTGGCATAATGTAAAATAGCGCGGGGATAGATCAGCTCCTTTGCCGGAAGGGGCATGGCCAGTATGCTATCCCACAATGCAAACTTTACGGCAACAAAATAAGGAACCGTATAATAGTGCTGCAGTGTTCCCCACCCTGGTTGTAGCATAATATCCTTAGCCGTTTTTTCCTGTACGTTTTTTGCAGCTTCCCAGGCCAGCCTGGCGTTACCTTCAAGCGTTGCGGTAGCAGCTAAATAATGATAATTATGGGGTAATATGCCAGCGGGTAGGCGCCTTGCGCATGGCAGGAAGTGATATACGTGCTATCTGCTCTTATAGCTGCTATATTGGCCAGCGATCCTCTGTGGTAGTCGCCCGTCCAGATATAAATATGCGAAGGCATATGCACCAGGTGCCCTGACCCCGGAACAAGGGTCATTAACAGGTCAGCAGCCGCCAGGCCCGTTCTGGTTGAGCAGACGCCTCAACGGCATGGATATAAAAATGCGGAGCGCCGGGATGTTGGGGATATTGTTGGATCAGTTGCTCCAGTATGTTTACAATTTCAGGCGTCCAGGGTTTCGGCATTTTTGTTTTTTTATCATACAGGTCCCAGGGGTGCATATCCATAAGTGATTCAGCATACAAGGCGCTGATATCCGCATCATCAGGATAAGTATGATATACTTTTTGCATGGCCGCAGCATAGGCTTTATCAAGATCAGCCCTGTTGGTGGGAGGTGCAGCCACATACCGTGCTGATAAGGCCGAGATCAAAGCTTTTTCTTTTGTGGTGCAGTTACCGGCAAAGGCAATGGCTTTTTGAATGGCCTGGTAGGCACGCTGGTAATTATCTTCTTCCATGCCGGCGTTGTAGTTAGGGCCCAGCACATAGGCAAAGCCCCAATAGGCCATAGCGCAGGTCGAGTCCAGCCGGCTGGCCTCAAAAAGGAGCGGGCTGCTTCTGCGTGGTTAAACCCATAGGCCAGCATCATCCCCTGGTTAAAATAAGCCTGCGCTTCTTTGTTGTTAGTCGAAATGTTAAAATCAATGCCTTCGAGCCCCGTTAACAGGGGTGCCTTTGTACCGGCAGTGTACCAGGCTTTATCAGTAGTTTTAGGCATGCAGCCTATAACGGCGGCGCCCTGCTGGGTTGAATCAGGCTGTTTCTTTGGAAGCCTGTTGCAGGCGGTGCTCAGGCCAAATATGGTAAGGAAAAAGAGGAGCTTTTGCATAATAGCGTGTTTAGGTTGTATTGGTTTCTACTTCAATTCAGCTACCACCTTTATAAGCGGAGCAAAACCTGCAGTGGTAGTATGGGGCTATTGTGATGATTGTTATAACAATAGCCACTAAATATATTACATTTTTTACACTGCCATGCTCACATAAATAGGGGATAGACCCGGCAGCAATGGCAACAGTATACCTGATGGCTTTCGCCAGGTTGCTCAAAGAGCAACAGCCTCAGGTTTCGGAAGAAGTGCAGCGCCATGCATTATTTTTAAATTCCTTGCGTCTTCCCGTCCTTGCGCCTGCCCGACTGCAGCAGGCGGGGTTAAGTAATATTTATCATCCTACAAGGAACGCTGGAATTCGAGGCAATATATTTTATTTAAAAATGAATGCTAAGCAAATCGCTCAGGCACTTTACACGGAGTTGCAGAGCGTGCGTATGTTTATTGATGCTTTAGCGCTTCTTAATTATGTGGCAAAAATGCAAAGATCATACTACCTGTATATTATAAATAATGTGTATATTGGTGCATCACTAAAAAAATATCTATGGGGAAATTCGTAATCAGTAAAAGAACTAACGGAGAATTTCAGTTCAATCTAAAGGCCGGGAATGGCCAGGTTATATTAACCAGCGAAGGCTACGCCAACAAGTCCGGCTGCGAAAACGGGATCGAATCTGTAAAAAGAATGCTGGCGATGATGGCAGCTATGATCGTAAAACAGCTGCCAATGGTAAATTTCATTTTAACCTGAAAGCCGGTAATGGGCAGGTTATCGGAAGTAGTCAAATGTATGATAGCGCTGCCGGCAGAGATGGAGGCATTGAATCCGTTAAGGAAAATGCACCCGGTGCTGCTACTGAAGATGAAACAGTTTAAAAGATCTGTGCAACCTTTTACATCTTCTTAATAGAAGTATTTCCAGGAGTTCAGCAATCGGGACCGGTCAGATCAATTACCGGCATTTTGGATGAATATTAAAAACGGCAATTCTTTATAGGATTGCCGTTTTATTTTCTGCAAGGGTTTACTATCTGCCAAAAGTTTGTACCCTGTATGAGCGAAATGTCGAACTATTTTTTAGCTGGTTTGAATAGGTTGACTTTCTTAAAGACACTTCCTTACGATCACCTGCTATAATGTCTGTAGAACCTGGCCTGGCCTCTGGACTGCCTTAAATCTGGTTTTTGGATGGTCGGGGTCGTCATTTTTATCTATTATTTTGACATTGAAAACGGCAGCCGCTTTGCTTATTAATGGCGTCTGTTTCTATTGCACAAATTTTTTACTTAAATGTTTTAGTCATGAAGATTTTAGTAATCGGAGGAACCGGCCTGGTAGGTAAAGGCGTATGTGAAAAACTGAAAAATACCGGCAACGAAGTAATTGTAGGAACGCCGTCAAATGGCGTCAATATTCTGACAGGAGAAGGGCTGGCAAATGCTTTAGAGGGAACTGATATTGTAATTGATCTTTCCAATTCTCCATCGCCTGAAGCGCAAATCGCCTTGAACTTTTTCAAAACGGCAGCCAATAATCTGGTTAAGGCTGTAAAAGTTGCTGGTATCAGGCACCACCTCGTCCTTTCGATAGTTGGTACAGATAGGGCACAGCATATCGGGTATCTTAGAGCAAAAAACACCAGGAAGATGCGGTGGTAGAATCTGGCATACCGTACACCATTATCCGCTCAACTCAATTCCACGAACATGTGGGCTCCATTATCGATGTTCAGGGGAGGGGAAGAATGTACATGTGTCAACAGTAGACTATCAACCCATAGCATTGGAAGACGTTGTAGATTATGTAGTGAGGTTTTCTTTGGAGGAGCCTAAAAACAAGATAGTAGAAATAGCCGGTCCTGACGGCGGATTGATGACTGATTTCGTGGAAGGTTACCTGAGGGAGAAAGGAGCGGATATAATAGTAATAGCCAACGACAATGATAAGTACATGTTTGAAGATATTCCGAGATCTTTGTTAGTGCCTTCAGGTGAATTTTTCCCTGGTAAGATCAGGTTTAGTGACTGGGTCAAAAACAATAAACATACGTTTTTCCAATTATGTCTTATCAAAAGAAGACATGATCTAATAGTTTATAGATACGAAGGGCCTGCTCAACGGGATTTTTTAAGGACCTGGGCAAAAGTTTGCATTTCACTTGTATTTAACGAGGCAAAACCCAACCTGATCCCGTTGACGTCTTCTTTATACTTATGAAGGCTTCCATCATTCAGATAAATGCCGTTGGTCGCCAATCTTTCTGCAAGCTTGGGTACTGAATATCCGGGATCCAATAAGGTCCAAACAGCCATACCACCATTGGGCACGACAAACCTGGCGACACCTCCCAAAGAAGATTGAAGAAGCTCACAGAACTGGTCTCGCCTCTTTTTATATACTTTCAGAGACTTTCTAAGATGCCGCTGCATATCGCCTGTTGTGAACAGATGGGCAACAGATTCTTCGAATAAAGCATCACCACGAATGTCCAACACTTGTTTAAGCTTAGAGGCTTGCCATACAAAGTCCTTTCCTCCAATCAAATATCCCAGCCTGATCGTAGGTGCCAATGTTTTAGAAATAGATCCTATGTAAAGAACATAACCATTATGTTCTGCGCTGGCCAATGGCAGTATCGGGGCATTCTCGTAATGGAAATCATAGTCGTAATCGTCTTCGATCACGGGAAGCTGGTAGCGTTTAATGATGTCTAAAAGCTTAACCCGTCTTTCTGCGCTCAAGGTTACCGTTGTGGGATGATGGTGGTGGGGAATGATATATAGAAGGCTTGGCCGTGCTTGTTTACAGATGTTTTCTATTGCCTCTACATCGATCCCATCCTGATCTACCTTGACCTTAATAAGCCTGGCACCCAACTGCTCAAAAAGTCTGTCGGCTAAAACATAGTTCATGTCACCAACAATAACCGAGCTGCCTGGCTGAAGGATCATACCTGCTGCTATGGAGATCGCCAATTGTGCGCCATGGGTAACCAGAACCTGTTCGGGGCTATATCCAAAGCCCTTGTCTTAGATAAAAACAGGGCAAGCTCGGTTCTCAACGAGTTGCTTCCCAGCGAGCCTTCAGATAGCAGTTTATTATAAGTATTCATCCTCTTTGAAAGAAACCGGTATCGGTCAATTATCAAATCTAAGGGAGCAATTCTGGTATCAGGATAACCATCGTTGATCATCATTTGGTGAGCCATCAATTTCCTTGTTCCGGATGGTGGAGCGGCGATGGTTCTGTAAAATTTGTTAGGTTGCCCGGCGGGAACCCTGCTCAGATGGGGGACTGGAAGGACTTTGGACTGCTAATAGGTAAGTACTTGGAAACGAAATTTCCCTTTCGTTTCACAGATTCAACCCAGCCCTGAGCCTGTAATTCTTCATGCAGCTACAATCGTTGTACGGTTTACTTTCAGCATTGAGGCCATATCCCGACTTGCCGGCAATTGATAACCTGCCTTAAGTTGTTCTTTCCTGATCAAATCAATCAAACCATTTGCGAGTTGTCTGAATACCGGAGTAGGGGATTTTCGATCGATGGAGATAAGCGTACTGAATGGTAATGTTTGGACTGTCATGTTAAGATCTTGCTTATTTAACTTTTGAGGAACAAGACATAATTTTACGAAAAAATTTAAGAGTGTTGTTATTCAGCACCAATAACCTGCTTCTGTATCAAAAGCAAAGTTGAGTATTTCGTAAAAATAAAGCGCCAGCTAAACAGTTATGACTGCTTCGCTATTCATACCTCATGCAAATAAATAATCGACAAGATTTTTTTAATCTTATCGATTGTGGTGAAGCCCGGAACATTTGTTAACAATCCTATCCTAAATCAGGCTGAGATACTTCCATCTATACTTAGGCTGTTTCCCAGGGCTAAGAAACGCACACTTCATTTTGGGGCGGTACGCTTAATGTACCTGTTCTTACAAAGTCGAACCAATTTTCAAAAATATAAAGGCTAAATGTAATAGAAGAAGTGGTTGGGTTATGGTATGAATATTTAAAACCAATTGCTTAACAAAAAATGGCGCCAACTGCTAATGTTTGGCGCCATTGGCTTTTCGTACCGCGTACGGGAATCGAACCCGTGATTCATCCGTGAAAGGGATGCGTCTTAACCCCTTGACCAACGCGGCGTACCCGTTTGGGGAGTGCAAATATAGGGAGCTGTGTTGAAGAGTGTAACTAAACAGGTAAATTTTTAATAAAAAAGCAATTGTAAGCATAAGTGCAGGTTTCATGCTATAGATCTTGTCATCTCATTAGATCCTGTTCTTTACCGATAACAGGTTTTGGGTTGTAGCCGGTATAGGATAACAGGTATTCTGGTGATTAACCCAGCTAGCGGCCGGTCTTTTAAACAAAGTAAATTAGGCCTTTTCAACAAAGTGGCCGGGCGTAAGGCGTTCTACTTTTGTTTCAACAAAAACAAATTAAAAATGAAACAAAACAATTACCAGGAGCCTTACAACATCCGATCGGTTCCGGCTTCAACGCAAAATCAACCACCACTGATGTAATAAAAGGTATTAACCTTACCGGCAAGATCGCCATTGTAACGGGCGGTAATACAGGTATCGGACTGGAAACAACCCGCACTCTTGCTGCAGCCGGTGCAACTGTTATTGTACCCGCGCGGGATGTAGAGAAGGCCGGTAGAAATCTACAAGGCATCCCCAATGTAGAAATAGCAGCAATGGACTTAATGTCGCCCGCATCTATTGACGCATTTGCCAACCATTTTCTTGCTTCCGGAAGGCCATTGCATATACTGATCAACAATGCTGGTATTATGTGGGTGCCGCTACGCAGGGATGAGAGTGGTATAGAATCACAGCTGGCTACTAACTATCTGGCGCTTTTCCGGCTTACTTCAAAATTATGGCCGTCATTAAAAAAAGCAAACGGCGCCAGGGTGATCAATGTCTCTTCTCACGGGCATCATTTCGCTCCCTTTAACTTCGAAGACCCTAATTTTCTTCGCAGGGAATACGAAACCTTACAAGGTTACGGACAGTCGAAAACGGCAGTTAATCTTTTTCAATGGAACTGGACTATCGCGCCCGAGCATATAATGTCAGGGTATATGCTGTACATCCCGGATCTATCGGCGGCACCGAGTTAGGAAGGAGGCCCCTTAGAGCTGTTCCAGAAAATGGGTTTTGTAGATGCAGCAGGTAACATGCTGCCCGAAGTGGCTGCCGCATTAAAAACAATCCCGCAGGGGGCGGCTACAACGGTTTGGTGCGCTACCAGTCCCTTGTTGAACAATATTGGTGGTGTGTACTGTGAAGACGGTGATGTCGCCGTATTGTCTTCAGACATTTCTCATCAAAAAGGGGTGAATCCTTATTCACTGGATGAAGCCGCTGCCAAAAAATTATGGACGCTCACCGAGGAAATGACGGGTTTAAAATTCAATATGTAAGATCTGTTCAATTTTTTAAAATTTTAAAAAAACAAGATGGAAAATCTTAAAAATAAAATTGCCGTTATCACGGGCGGCAACAGCGGTATTGGCTATGCTGCAGCAAAAAGATTAAAAGAATACGGAGCTGATGTAATTATAACCGGGAGAAGAAAGGAGGCCGTAGAAAAAGCCGCAGCGGAACTTAATGTAGAAGGCCTGGTTGCAGACCAGGCTAAATTAACGGATATTGATGCGTTAGCAAAGCAGGTTAAACATCAATTCGGTAAGATAGATATCCTGCTGGTTAATGCGGGCATTACTAAATTCTCGACCATAGAGCTGGTTGAAGAAAGCCTGTTTGATGAAATGATGGGCATTAATTTCAAAGGGGCCTATTTTACGCTGAGCCGGTTTATCCCCTTGCTCAACGAGGGCGCATCAGTAATCATGCTATCCTCCACCTCGGCAACCATATC
Organism: Paraniabella defluvii; assembly: GCA_019316985.1. GTDB lineage: Bacteria > Bacteroidota > Bacteroidia > Chitinophagales > Chitinophagaceae > Niabella > Niabella defluvii. Next base: position 5,722,994 of record CP079215.1, on the reverse strand, counting down.
CCCGCAAAGCGCCTCAGTATATGCTGCGAGTAAGGCTGCCATCAATGCGGTGGTGAAAATTGCCGCGCTTGAACTGGCATCCCGTAAAATTCGTGTCAATGCTGTAAGTCCGGGACCAATAGCCACGGAGATTATGAATAAAATAGGTTTGGATGAGGCGCTGGAAACCCGGCTGGTACAAAGCATCCCTGCCGGAAGAATGGGAAAAGCCGACGAAGTGGCCAGCATGATACACTATCTGGCAGGCGAAGAGGCAGCTTTCCTCACAGGCGCTAACTTTTTAGTGGATGGGGACAATCTATTTGATATTTTTGTAATTAGTGATCCCTTTCTTTAAAATACAGGAACATGGAATACAACGCCCGGTATATTACTGAAGACATCAAGCTTTCCAGTTACGAGGATAAGTTCTTTAAGTCGGATATTATGTTCGATCAGCATATGCTGGTATGGTTTCTCTCCGGCGAAACCAAGATCGTACAGGCAGATGCAACTTATTTTTTTCAGGAAAGGCGATATTTTCCTGATCCCAAGAAATCAGCTGGCCACTATTATCAACTACCCTAAAGAGGGCAGCCGCATAAAACGGTGGTGATGCATCTGTCTGTAGAAAGGCTCAGGGATTTTTATGCCGGCAAAAATATAAAACCACCGTCCCTGAAGTCCCAGAAGATCTACAGTTTCAGCAATCATCCCTTGCTGGAAAGCTGCCTGGCTTCCCTTATCCCGTATTTCGACATGAAAGATATACCGGAAGACATTGCATCCATTAAGATTACGGAAGCGATTAGCATTCTCAGAACCCTGGATAAGGAGATCGATCACGTACTGGCTAATTTTGACGAGCCCGGAAAGATCAGCCTGGTGGATTATATGGAAAAGCATTTTATGTTCAACCTGCCTATGGAGCAATTCGGTTACCTTACGGGCAGGAGCCTCACAACCTTTAAACGTGATTTTAAAAAGCCTTCAGTACCACACCGCAGCGCTGGCTAACCCAAAAGCGGCTGGAGCTGGCACACTATCAACTTACCGAAAAGAAAAAAAGCCTCTGGACGTGTGCTATGAAGTGGGATTTGAGAACCTTTCTCATTTTTCCTTTGCTTTTAAAAAACGATTTGGATACGCCCCAGCTATCTGTATGGTAAACACATTGGAGATTAGCCGGTTTGAACCGGGGAGCATTTGTTTTCGCGGAACGTTGCCCTGGTGTCGCTTTGTCAAAGCTGACCATCGCCCGGTTTCTATTGTAGGGTGATCTCTTTCCTGCTGTTTAGTTCACAGGTTCATTCGGATAATAACCAATAGTCCATTTGATGCCAAATTTATCGCGAATCACTGCCATCTTCCCTGCGAAGAAATCATGCAGCGGGTATATAACTTCACCGCCAGCTGAAAGATTCGGGAGGTAAGTTTTCAGTTCTTCCTCTGTACTGCAGTTCAATGATAAGGACAATGCGCTCTCCATTGAGTTTATCGTTTCATTAGAACAATCCTGTCTGACGCTAACACTACCATTTCTCCCTTTTTGAGACTGGAATGCAGGATGCAGTCTGCCATGTGAGCGGGGAACTGGGCGGCCATCGGCGACTGACCTACGGTTATTATATCGAGGGTCGCATTCAGGGAATCTTTGTAAAACGTCATGGCGTCGCGACAGTTGCCGTTGAAAGTAATGTGCGGGTTAATCTGTGACATACTTGTTTGTTTTTGAGTTATCAATTATTGCCAACACAAACTTACCACAGGGCATACCTTTTTAAGAGGTGAGATAATGTCAAAAGCAGGTAGTTTTACGCTATTCGTATAACACTATAGCTGTAGCGCATAACAAACCATAACGCGTTACCCAAACAAATGCTCCACGATAGCGTCGCCGGGTTGAGAACTTCGTTTTGATAATTCGCAATTCTTAATAAGATTTTACCCATAAAAGCGCGAAAGCCCACTTTAGATCAACGTCAAATTTTTGAGGAGTTTCTCAACCGGATCTCCGGAGCATAAATCTTAAATTCGAAGCATAAAAAAGCCAGCTAAAAAGCTGGCCTTCGTACCGCGTACGGGAATCGAACCCGTGATTCATCCGTGAAAGGGATGCGTCTTAACCCCTTGACCAACGCGGCGTATCCGTTTTGGGAGTGCAAATATAGGTTGCTGTTTTGTAACAGCCAAAACTTTTTTTAAAATGTTTTTCCACTTTTATACGTGAACAAAAAATAAGATGTATCCGGTACACTAAATGCCATAAAATCGTTAACTTCACGCCTCCAAAAAAGTACTTATAAATTAAATTACTAAAAATCATGAGCACAGTAAAAGTAGCCATCAATGGTTTCGGTAGAATTGGACGTTTAGTTTACCGTCAGATCTACAATCAGCAAGGCATTGATGTAGTAGCCATTAATGATCTTACAAGCCCAAAAACACTTGCACACTTATTAAAGTACGACTCTGCACAAGGTCCTTTCAATAAAAATGTATCTCATACAGAAAACTCTATTATAGTAGAAGGTGAAGAAATCAAGATCTACGCGCAAAAAGATCCTGCTCAAATTCCTTGGGGTGAGCATGATGTAGACGTAGTATTAGAGTGCACCGGTTTCTTTACAGATAAAGATAAAGCACAGGCGCACATTACTGCAGGTGCAAAACGCGTTGTAATTTCAGCTCCTGCTACAGGCGATCTGAAAACAGTTGTATTCAACGTAAACCACGATATCTTAGATGGTAGCGAAACAATCATTAGCTGTGCTTCTTGTACAACTAACTGTTTGGCTCCAATGGCTAAAGTATTGGATGATACTTATGGTATCGAAATCGGTATCATGACTACCATTCACGCATACACTAACGATCAGAACACTTTGGATGCGCCACATCCTAAAGGAGATCTTCGTCGTGCGCGTGCGGCTTCTGCTAACATCGTTCCTAACAGCACTGGTGCTGCTAAGGCAATCGGTTTGGTATTACCTAACTTAAAAGGTAAATTAGATGGTAGCGCTCAGCGTGTACCTACTATCACCGGTTCTATCACTGAACTGAACGTGATCCTGGGTAAACCCACTACCGCAGAAGAAATCAATGCCGCAATGAAAGCAGCCGCTAACGAAAGCTTCGGTTATAACGAAGACGAAATCGTAAGCAGCGACGTAATCGGAACCAGCTACGGTTCTCTGTTTGACGCTACTTTAACTAAAGTAATGAACGTGGGCGACAAGCATATTGCCCGTACTGTATCATGGTATGATAACGAAATGAGCTATGTTTCTCAGCTGGTTCGTACTGTGAAATATTTTGCAGGCTTAATCAGCAAGTAATTGCGATAACAAATTGAAAGGCGGAACAAGCGTTCCGCTTTTTATTTTTATAGACCCGATAACCGCAGGTGTCTTTTTAACAAAAAGGGCACTGTTGTTGGGCGTGTTTTACTTTATTTAAAACCCTAAACATATTTATATGTCAAAGTTTTCAAATTATAATTTTAAGGGGCAAAAAGCCCTGGTACGCGTAGACTTTAACGTGCCTTTGAACGAGAACCTCGAAATTACTTCTGATGCACGCATGAAGGCTGCCGTACCTACCATCAAAAAATATTGGCAGATGGTGGTAAAGTAATATTAATGTCTCACCTGGGACGCCCTAAAACCGGGCCTGAGGATAAATTTTCATTAAAGCACCTGGTAAAACATTTAAGCGATCTGCTGGATGGAGCGCCGGTATTATTTGCCAATGATTGCATCGGCGAGCAGGCTTATCTTACTGCCGATATGATGCGTGAAGGTGAAGTGTTATTGCTGGAAAACCTTCGCTTTTATAAAGAAGAAGAAAAAGGTGATGAAGCTTTTGCTGAAAAATTAAGCAAACTGGGTGATGTGTATGTAAACGATGCTTTTGGTACGGCACACCGTGCCCATGCTTCTACAGCCGTGATCGCTAAATTTTTCCTTCCGATAAAAGAATGTTCGGCTTGCTGATGGAGGCTGAAGTAAACAGCGCGCAAAAAGTATTGAGCGATGCTCAGAAGCCATTTACAGCTATTTTAGGCGGAGCTAAGGTTTCCGATAAGATCCTGATCATCGAAAACCTGATGGATAAAGCTACCGACATCATTATCGGTGGTGGTATGGCTTATACTTTCTTTAAAGCCATGGGCGGTAATATTGGTTCTTCTCTTTGTGAAGAAGAGCGCCTGGATACGGCTAAGGAAATTTTAGAAAAGGCAAAAGAAAAGAACGTATGCATTCACCTGCCTGGTGAAAGCCTGATCGCGGATAAGTTTGCGGCTGATGCCGATACTTCAGAAGCGCCCAGCAACAACATCCCGCAGGGTTGGATGGGACTGGATATTGCAGGTGAGTCGAGAGGACAGTTTGCCAACGTAATTAAGAAGTCAAAAACCATTTTATGGAACGGCCCTATGGGTGTATTTGAAATGGAAAAGTTTCAGGGCGGTACCAAGGCAATTGCTGATGCAGTAGCTGAAGCTACCGAGAATGGTGCTTTTTCGCTGGTGGGCGGCGGCGACAGCGTATCGGCTGTTAATAAATTCGGATATGCTGATAAAGTAAGCTATGTATCTACCGGTGGTGGCGCTATGCTCGAGTTTTTGAAGGTAAAACACTCCCTGGTATTGCAGCCGTAAACGAGGCCTGAAATACCGGTAATAATTATTAGAAATGCGAAGCACCATGCTTCGCATTTTTTTTTGTTTGTATATATTTGCCGCTTAAAATGGAATCAGTGAAGAGTAAGTTGTTTTATGTTCTTTGCCTTTTGATGGTGAGCAGTATACAGGTAGTTTCCGGGCAAAAGATCACCAATGAGCTGCATGGTTATTTCAAAGCCAGCTCGGATACGGCGTTATATGAGTATTTTAGTTTTGACGGGAACGGTACTGTTGATATAACCGGCATGGGTAATGGTTATTATTTTCAAAAAGACGATAGCCTGATCGTATATCCCGATAAAAGCATCTTCAAATTTGGGTTAAAGGGGATAAATTATACGGCGCTTCAGACTGGGTGGATGGCTGTGTGTGGGAAAAAGTGAAAGATACCACTGTTGAAACTTTACGTACCGATCCTGCGGTGTCCGACAGGATAGCCGGTTTGCTGTATCAGTACTATAGTATCAACAGAAGAGATAATGAGCTTTCCTTACTTTTTGAAGGTCCTGATACCACTTATGAAAATGCATTGAAGAATTTGTGTGACAGTGGGCTATCAAAGGCCTGTTTGGATTATGCGGGTTTGAAAACCCTGGAAGATATAGGGGCATAGCTGCATTGTTTGATTCTAAAAAGCAAATGAAGAAGCAGGAGGCCAACCAGGAGATTGTGGATATCATATATCGTGCTATTGACCTGGGAGATGCCAATGGTTATGAAGTGCTGGGCGGCTATTACGCGGCAATAGGAGATATTGAGGCGGCCCGGGAGTCTTTGGAAGCAGGCCAGGAAGTAGGTTGCGCCAAGTGTGCTATGGCTTTATTTAGCCTGGAGCTGGAAGCGGAAGCCAGGAAGCTGGAAAAGAAGAATAAAACAGCGCCTGCTAAAAACTATCGTCCAAAACCAAATAAGCAATGCCGGCTATTTTGATGGCTTAAAATCTAAAGGCAGCATTTTATCAATCTTTTCATAAGACCAGTATACCCCGGTAATAAGGCTATAGGTTCCTATATAATAGCCGTTCGGTAAGATCATCACGGGTTGGGAACCGACCATAGAAATGGTAGATTCCTGGTATCCTGAATCATTATTTTGCAAGGCATTTTCTTCAATATACTCTTTGTCTTTCCGTTCTTTCCTGTAGGTAACCTGCCAGGTGTCATCAAACTTCAGGTACAGGTTGCCATTGAGCCGGGTAACAAATTGGCTGGTGTTTAACGGGCGTGAGTAAAACAGCTTCACCATCAGGCGCCCGCGTTGATCAGCACTAATACCTTCGTAACCGCTGATCCTGCTTAATGTTTTTGGTCAGGGATAAGCGTGCTGCTGTTTCCCATTGTATACGCCTGACGGAGGCAGTATTGCTTACATCAAACCGGTACACTGAAATCTGGTCTGAAACAACGGAATTCTTTAAAAGAAATAAGCCTGTATACCTTTTCCGGTATCTAAAGAAATAACAAATGGCATCCTGTTGCGGAGGGCAGCCAGCCATTGTTGTACCTTATTGATTTGTAACGCTGCCTGAATGCTGTCTTTGGTCTTGTACAAACTTTCGATGTATTTTGTGAGGGCCGGAGCGCTGTAAATGCTGGTTGTGTCAGTAAACGCTGGTATATACAGGTTAATATCTTTATAAGGAACTGTTTTTATAAGGTTTACAACAAACCCTTCTTTAGCTGTAGTACCTTCATATACAGAGCGGATAAAATGAGTCAGCGAGCCTTCGTAGGCCATCTGCCGGTTTTTATTCCAATATTCAGTTTTTCTTTTGCCGCCTTTCATTTCGGTGAATTGGGCATTGCCTTTATAAAATACAACCTGGCGGGCAAACTGGTGTTCATATTCATCGAGCCAGTAAATGAGCTCGTAACCCAGCGCTTCATTTCTTATTTTTAAGGGTTCTTTCGAATAAGCTTTTAAAATATTATCTTTTTTGATCCGTCTGAAACGTATTGCCTGGTAATTAACAATGACACATTTTTTTGCGAAAGCCGAATAGCTGAGAAAATCTTTGGTAAACGTGCTGCCATACTGGGCCCAGCCGTTTTTGTCTACCGCTGCAGTTACCACTACTTCATTAAGTGTTGCAGTGTTTTTCCGCAGCCTGATATTTAAAGGAGCGGGCGGCGGCACTGTCAATACGCATGGTTTGTGTTTCATAATTGACGGCGGAGAAAATAAGTTCGAAATTAACTAAAGGAATAGCTGCTAAGCGGAAGCTGCCATCTTTGTCCGTTTGGGTGCTGTAGGTTGTATTATTGATATATACCGATATACCCTCCAATGCCAGCCCGGATTCCTTGTCGGTAACCTTGCCGTTTAAGCTAAATGTATTGGACTGGCATACTCCCGGCAATACCCCGAAGGAAATGACTGTGAGAAGAATGTACCCGATAATGTTACCCTTCATTTGATGTCAAAATAAACTATAAAAGATCAATAGTTCAAGTTTGCTGTTTACGGGTAACCACGATTTTCATATCGCTAGTTCCATCGGCCCTGATTTATGTTACGGAAAAATGGAAAATGTTGTATGCCCAATTGGCATCCTAAGCCTTAATTGTATAGATTTGTACCCAATGAGTCAACGGTTTTCTTTAAAGAAAATGCTGAAAAGCTTTGCATATGCAATGAGTGGTCTCAGGTCTGTACTGCGTTCCGAACAAAATTTCAGGATTCACTTGCTGGCCGCCGGGCTCGCCATCCTGCTGGGCATTGCGCTGCATATTACAAAGATAGAATGGATATGGATTGTAGCTTGCATTTCGGCAGTAATGGGAACCGAAATTATGAATACTGCTATTGAAAAGCTTTGCGATTTTGTATCTCCGCAATATCATGAAAAAATAAAAGTGGTAAAGGATCTTGCTGCTGCGGCAGTACTCATCGTATCCCTGGGTGCGCTGGTAACAGGGTGCATTATTTTTCTTCCCCGCATTATACACGTTTGCTGCTTTTTAGCGGCTGGTTATAGCTTTAAATTATAATTAAAAATGGCCGGAAACCGGCGGTAATCAGGTACATCTGGCCCCGATTGCTCCTTTAAAAACCATTCTGCAGCCATTAAAACTGCTATATATTAAAGCAAGTTTATTCACTAAATGTGCATAACTGTTAAAAATCGACAGTGCAGGATTGTAATTACGTTAGATAAGTTTAAATTCGCGCCTCAATATTTTAAACAATAATTAATAGGCAATGCAAAGAGTTTACAATTTTTCGGCCGGCCCTTCTGCTTTACCAGAAGAGGTTTTAAAGAAAGCACAAAGCGAAATGCTGTGCTATGGAACAAGTGGAATGAGCGTAATGGAAATGAGCCATCGCTCCAAAGATTTCATGTCCATTCTTGATTCGGCAGAAAGTTCGTTACGCGAATTAATGCAGGTGCCCGACAATTATAAGGTTTTGTTTTTACAGGAGGGGGCTTCTTCGCAGTTTGCGATGGTACCGCTGAACCTGATGAACAAAAACAAAAAAGCGGATTATGTAAATACAGGCGCCTGGTCAAAAAGGCGATCAAAGAAGCAAAGCGTTATGGTGCGGTAAATGTTATTGCGTCTTCTGAAGACAAAACCTTTAGCTATATTCCTGAACTGGATCCGGCTACCTTCGATAAGGATGCAGATTATTTCCACATCACTACCAATAACACTATTTATGGTACCCGGTTTGCTGAACTGCCTGATACCGGTAATGTGCCTTTGGTAGGCGATATGTCTTCCGATATCCTTTCCAAACATTATGATGTATCGAAGTTTGGTTTAATATACGCAGGAGCTCAGAAAAACCTGGGGCCTGCTGGTGTAACGGTGGTGATCATTCGTGAAGACCTGGCGGGCAATGCAATGGACTTTACGCCTACTATGTTCAATTACAAAGAGCATATTGAAAACGGAAGTATGTACAACACACCGCCTACATTTGGTATTTACCTGATAGGACTGGTATTGAACTGGCTGAAAGAACAGGGTGGTGTTACAGCTATTGAGAAAATCAATATCGAAAAAGCCAATACCCTCTATAACTTCCTGGATGAGTCTTCCTTGTTCAAGAGCACGGTAGCTGGTAAAGACCGTTCTGTAATGAATATTCCTTTTGTTACAGGCAATGAGGAAATAGACGCTAAGTTTATTAAAGAAGCTACAGCAGCAGGTTTTGTTCAGTTAAAAGGACACAGGTCTGTAGGGGGTATGCGTGCCAGCATCTATAACGCTATTTCCTAGAAGGTGTGCAGAAGCTGGTTGACTTCATGAAACAATTCGAAACAAACAACAAATAATTACTTTTATTAATTACTGATTGCAAGATGACTTATATAATTAAAACATTAAATAAAATAGCCAAAACCGGTTTGGAAAAATTTGGTGAAGGTTATACCATTGCGGATGATGCCGCTAACCCCGACGGAATTCTTTTAAGGAGCGCGTCGATGCACGAGATGGAATTTCCTGAATCGCTTTTGAGCATTGCACGCGCCGGCGCAGGTGTAAACAATATTCCTACGGATAAGTGCGCTGAAAAAGGCATTGTGGTGTTCAATACACCGGGTGCTAATGCAAACGCGGTAAAAGAGCTGGCGATCACTTCTATGCTGATCTCTTCCCGTAAAATTGTAGATGGGATCAACTGGGCTAATGGTCTTACCCAGGATGTTGCCAAAGAAGTGGAAAAAGGAAAGGCGCAGTTTGTCGGGCCCGAAATTGAAGGGAAAGTACTGGGTGTAATTGGTTTGGGCGCCATTGGCGTATTGATCGCTAACGCAGCGGTTAACCTGGGCATGGAAGTATTAGGATATGATCCGTTTATTTCGGTAGATGCTGCATGGGGATTATCAAGAGCCGTTAAGAAAGCTACTGACCTGAAAACGATCTTCGAAAAAGCAGATTACATCACCTTGCATATTCCATATAATGCCCAAACAAAGGGTACATTGAATGCAGAAGCTTTTGCCCAGATGAAGAAAGGCGTACGTGTGATCAACTTGTCCCGTGGCGAACTGGTAAATGATGATGATATACTGGCCGCAATAGAAAACGGAACAGTGGGCGGTTATGTAACCGATTTTCCTAATGAGAAAATGATCAACAGGCCTGGCGTGATCGCTATTCCTCACCTGGGTGCGTCTACACCTGAGTCTGAAGATAATTGTGCACATATGGCCGCTATACAAACCAAGATATACCTCGAAACAGGTAATATCAGGAACTCGGTAAATTTCCCGAATTGCGAAATGCCTTTATCGGGTGTTCAGCGTATTACGGTAGCTCATAAAAATATTCCAAACATGGTAGGGCAAATATCAACAGCTTTGGCCGATGCCCAGATCAATATCAAGGATATGATCAATAAAAGCCGTGGTGATTATGCTTATACTATTTTGGATCTGGAAAGCGTTAGCAGCGAAGAAAGTATCGCTAAAATAAAAGCGATAGACGGTGTGTTACGCGTGAGAGTGATATAACTGATCTTGTTTTAAAGTTGTTGAGAGCCGGTACCTGTTACCGGCTTTCTTATTTTAGGTTAATGCGGTAATCAAAAACGCAGTATCCGGTTGCTGCTTTACAAAGCCGATCGCTTCGTAGAGGCTTTGGGCAGTATAGTTATCTACGGCAGTGGAGAGTGCCAGGTAAGCAGCGCCGTCTTCACGGGCAAAGTTCATAGCCGTATCGATCAATGCAGCGCCAATCCCTTGCTTTCTGTAGTCAGTGCTAACGTATAGATCATTTAAGATCCAGTTTTTACTGGCTCTCATAGAAGAGTAGGTGGGGTAGAGTTGTGTAAAACCCACTGGGAGATCGCCGTTAAATGCTACGAAAATAACCGATTCATTATGGTGGAGCCGTTGTGCAATAAACTGTTGCGCAAGGACAATATCGGAAACCTGTTTATAAAACACCCGGTATTGATCAAACAGGTGAACAACACTGTTCATCTCCTTTACAGTAATTCGTTTAATGATCATCTCGCTTTATATTGTAATAAATTAATGGGAGGAATACTTAATACTCAAACTTACGCAATGTGGGCGCCTTGAACCAGGTAGTAACAACAACGGCAATTGTCATACAGCCGCCAAAAATTACTGAAGGGATTGCGCCCATAGCCCTGGCCATTAAACCGCTTTCAAATTGCCCCAGCTCGTTGCTGCTGGTAACAAACATGCTGCTTACGCTGCTAACGCGGCCACGCATATGATCGGGTGTGAGCAATTGCATTACGGTACCGCGTACCACAACGCTTACGCCATCCAGTATGCCGGCCAGCAGCATAACAAAAAAGGACAGCAAAAACCATTTCGATAGCCCGAATAATATAATACAACAGCCAAAGCCTGCAACAGCCAGTAACATTTTTCTGCCCTGGGCCTTTTTCATAGGCCACAGTGTAAGAATGACAACGATACTAATCGCGCCTATATCTGTTGCCGCATTCAGCCATCCGTACGCCAAAGGACTTATCTTTAAAATATCTTTTGCAAATACGGGTATCATGGCCACTGCACCTCCGAATAAAACAGCAAACATATCCAATGCCATAGCCGCTAACAGGGCTTTGGTTCTGAACACGAAGCTTAAGCCTTCCTTTACACTTTCCCAGGTTTTCTTCTCCATATTGGTTTGAACAGGCGGCTTGGGTTTTAATTGATAAAGAAATAGTATGCTCGCGAAAATAATACAGGAAACAACCAGCAGTGTATTGCTTATCCCTATAAAGGCAATCAGAAAACCGCCCACAGCATGACCCGTTACAGAAGCTGAAAGCCAGGTGCCCTGGTTCCAGGTGGTAGCGTTCTGCAATAAGTTTTTAGGTACGATAGCCGCTAACATAGCACTGAATGATGGTCCCACAAAAGAACGTAGGATACCTGTAAAGAAAAAAAAACGCCATATATAAACCAGGTAATATGCCGTATATGTAAGAAATCCTGTGCTTGTTGGGTGGATAATGCAAAAGCGTGATGCCTGCCAGCAAGTAACCTGTAACGCCTTGTAAAATCAACCTTCTTTTGTCTTTTATATCAACCCTGTGTCCCGAGTAAAGAGCCAGTGTAAGTGCCGGAATTACTTCAGCCAGGCCAATCATTCCAATTGCCAGCTCATCGCCGGTGATTTCGTAAATCCACCAGCTTACTACCGTTGTAATCATTCGCATCGCCATCACAAAAGTGAAGCGGCCTATCATCAGGTTTCTGTATTCCGGAATTCGAACTGCTGCAAAAGGGTCGTTAACGATCTGTACTTCGGGGTATTTGCGCTTGCCATTAGGTATGCAAAGGTAAGGAGGAGCAATGATTATGAGTAAGGAATGATCCATGATGCGTGACCGGTAGGGGAGGTAAATAATAAACTTTAATGGCAATCATCCTGGTTGCTAATCCTGTCAGGGTAGCGTAAGTGGATGAAGACCCGCTCGTAAGACCGCTCCAGTGCGTCCATAATAACCTGTAAGTGTTTATCGTTGCCAAGGAAGTCGGCGTTGGAAGCATCTACAAATAATACCGGTAAATTAAGCTGTTTAATGTATTGAAGATAAGTTTCCTGTATGCTATACAGGTATTCATCCGGAATCTTCTGCTCGTATGCTCTTTGCCTTTTTTATATTTTGCTGCAATCGGGAGACAGGCGCATGCAGGTAAACCAGTAACTGCGGATGGATCAGCTGCTGCTGTACAATATCAAACAGGCGTTGATACAGCTTGTACTCGTCTTCAGTTAAGGTTACTTTTGCAAACAATAGCGACTTGGTAAACAGGTAATCACTGATGGTCAACCGGTGAAACATATCTTTTTGCACCAGCATTTCCTGTAGTTGCTTATAGCGTTCAGCCATAAAAACAACTCCAGCGGGAAAGCAAATTGTTTAGGGTTTTCATAAAATTGCGGCAGGAATGGATTATCTGCAAAAGCTTCCAGCACCAACCTGGCATTATAATGTTGGCTGAGTAGCGTTGCCAGCGTGGTTTTGCCGGCCCCGATATTTCCTTCTATGGTTATAAACTCGTAACGCAATTCACTTTTAAATAATAATGATAATGAAGATAAACAGGCTGTAATGCTTGCCGATGCAGTAGCAAATATAATCCTAGCCCGCGGTCGGGGATATTTTTTTACGCCCAGTTGATCATCGCTGGTTGTCCAGAGTTCCTGCATGGTTTGGTTCAGTACAGGATGCACCAGTTCCGGCGCTATTTCAGCAAGAGGGGCCAGCACAAAGTTTCGTTCCCTGATGCGGGGTGGGGAATGGTTAATTTTTCAGAATTGATCACCAGGTTCTCAAAAATAATATATCAATATCAATAACTCTCGCACCATATCGCTCCGTTCTCACTCTTCCCATTTTTTCTTCGATGTGAAGCGTTGTAGCAAGCAGCGACCATACATCAAGGGTAGTGTTCACCTTCAATACCTGGTTGTAGAAACTGGGCTGGTTGCTAAGGCCCCAGGGTTCTGTTTCGTAAACAGACGAACAGCGGCTAACGCTGCCAATATTTTCTCAATTTCAACAATGGCGCGCCTTAAATTAGCGGGTCTGTCGCCCAGGTTGGTACCCGTTATAAGGTAAGTGCTGTTCAATTTTTGATCCATAAATATGCCATGCAAAAGTAAAGCAGGGCGGCAAAAATACAGAAGGGCTTAGTAACGCCGGAAAGATTTATAGCATAAAACAGCTATCAGCCTGAAGGACTAAAAAATTGCATTGTAAATATCTTTAATTTTGAAGCCATTAACAGAGCGGTTTAAACTAAATCCATACCCCTGTACCAATCAATTATCATCTCATGAAATCTTTTTTAAAATCTTCCTGGCTTCCTTTTTAGCACTGGTGGTATTTTGTTTCGCGATATTTTTCTTTTTGCCGGCCTTGCCGGAAGTGCCCTCTCCAAATCGGCGCCGGCTATTGCCGGAAAATCGGTGCTGGAGATAGACCTGAGTAAAAATACGATGAAAGGCCTGTTACCGATTTTCAATCGGTACTCCAGGCAGAAGCATTGGAGGAAACACCTTCTTTTTACGATCTTATTCGCCTGATAGAAAAAGCGAAGGATGATAAAAATATTGAAGGCATTCTTTTAAAGGCTAACGGTAATGCTAACGGCTTTGGCAACAGCGATGAGATCCGGAACGCCCTGATTGATTTTAAGGCTTCAAAAAATTCATCATAGCATATGCCGATGTAATGTCTCAGAATGCTTACAACATAGCCAATGTAGCTGATAAAATATATGTATCACCTAAAGGTTTGTTTGAATGGACCGGGTTTGGCGTAAGTTATATGTTCTTAAAAGGTACGCTGGAGAAGCTCGAAATTAAGCCGCAGATATTTTATGCGGGTAAGTTTAAAAGCGCTACGGAACCGTTGCGCGCTGAAAAGATGACCGATGAAAACCGGCTGCAAACCACTGTATGGGTAAATGATATTTATAACGACTTCCTGATAAAAACAGCCGAAGCACGAAAAACTGATACGGCTACGCTGCATCAGCTGGCTGACGCCGGCGCCATTAAAACTCCTGAAGATGCCGTTACGCACAGGTTGATAGATGGCGTTAAATATGATGATGAAATAAAAGATGAAATTAAAAACGGCTGAAATTAGATGCTGATACGAAGATCAACTTCATTAGTGTGCCAACCTACGCATCATCCAATCGTGGTTTGGGAGGGAAGGAGATAATATTGCGGTTATTTATGCCACCGGTAACATTATAGATGGCAAAGGTGGCGAAGATAATATCGGTAGCGAAAATTATATCGATTTGTTGCGCAAGGCGAGGCTGGATAAATCTATTAAGGCAATTGTAGTGCGGATCAATTCGGGAGGTGGCAGCGCATTGGCCAGCGAAAATATCTGGCGGGAAATGTTGTTGGCAAAAAAGCCAAGCCGTTAATAGTGAGTTTTGGCGACGTAGCAGCTTCGGGTGGTTACTATATTGCTGCTCCGGCCGATAGCATTTTTGCCTCCAGGAATACCATCACCGGCTCTATCGGGGTATTTGGGGTGGTGCCGGATATGAGCACTTTTTCAAAAACAAGCTGGGGTTACCTTTGATGGCATTAAAACCGGTCCTTTGGCCAATGCAGGAAGTGTAGATCATCCCATGACCGAGCAGGAAAAGAAACTGGTGCAGGCGAGCATCGAAAAGATATATGCCGACTTTAAACAGCGTGTTGCCGAAGGACGCAAAAAGATACGGCATACGTTGAAACCATTGCCCAGGGCCGTGTTTGGACAGGCTTGAAGGCAAAAGAAGTAGGACTGGTAGACGCATACGGAGGACTAAAAACTGCTATTGCAGCGGCGGCTAAAAAGGCTAAGCTGGATAGTTATGAAATAAAAGAATATCCCAAAGCCGGCAGTTTGATAGAAAGGGTGCTGGGAATGGATAAAACAGAAATAGCCGGCAGCAAAATGAAAAAAGAATTAGGCGAAGAGTATTATAATGTGTACAAACAATTGATGCAGGTAAAAAGCCTTACGCAGGAGCGCAGGCTAAGTTGCCTTTCGAGTTTGTTATTAATTAGATGCACGATTCAAAAAAATCGTTCCTGCGCGACATCCACTAAAAAATTTAATTGAATGACGGCAGGAAAGGCTCGCCTTGACTTAAACAATAATAATTATACAAAAACTTACAATCATTAAATGTCCTATAGTCAGTCCAGAGCTTTATGGGCGATAACTAAAGCAAGCTTCAAAGCTATTTTTAGCCAGCCTTCTTCTTTGTTTTTCAGTTTCCTGTTTCCTGTTATTTTTATTTTGATATTCGGCGCTTTTAGCGAGCGTCCGCCTGAAGCCTATAAAATTGCCATAAGTCCTCAAAGCGATACCTCCAGCGTGTTGTATGATAGCCTAAAGGTAAATCCACGTATAGAAATAATTTCCTACGCTGATACCGCCAAGCAAAACGAAGACCTTATTAAAGGCAATATATCAGCGCTGCTGAATATTGTGCCCTATACCATTAATGCGTCAAAGTATTATAAAGTATCACTATTGTCGAGCGAGGCCAGTGGGGAGCCGTTTACAATCTGATGCGTACGTTAGACTACCAGGCGCTAAAAATTGAGCTGGATGATGCCCACAAGTTACAGCGTGAATATGCATTTATCCCTCAAATTGTTCCCGGAAAAAATACAGGCAGATCGATTTTGTATTGCCGGGGCAACTGGGATTTTCTATTTTGTTTGCCACCATGTTTGGTATTGCTTTCGTTTTCTTCAACTTGCGGGAACAGCTGGTGCTAAAAGATTTTATGCCTCGCCCGTTAAAAAAATAAATATCCTTATCGGTATTGGGGCCAGCCGGCTGGTGTTTCAGCTGATCAACGTAGTCGTATTGATCCTCTTCGGGCATTTCTTCTTAAAATTCACATTGATCAACGGCGCGCTTACTTTTGCGGAAATGATCCTGCTTACTGTGTACATGTTGTTTTTGCTGATGGGAGTAGGATTGATTTTTGCCAGCCTGGCCAAATCTGATACCAGCATTCCTTTGTTGATCAATCTTTTCGGGTTTCCCCAGATATTATTGTCCGGAACTTTTTTTCGATCAACGTGTTTCCTTTATGGCTTCAGCATCTTTGCCAGGCCCTGCCTCTTACACAATTTAACAATGCCATGCGTAAAATATCGTTTGAGGGTCTGCATTTATATGATTGCTGGAAAGAAATTGGTATACTGGGTATCTGGATCATAATTGTATACCTGATTGTTATGAAAGTGATGAAATGGGAATGATCTATGCAGCCCTAAACGCTATGGTTTCTATAGAATCTATATCCATAGAACTCTCCAAAGGGTTCTTCGAACCTTAGGGAGTGGTTAATTTAAAAAGTTTAAACAGTTCATCATTTAATATTTGACATTTTCTACTTACTGTTTTCTTATGCGATTTATTAAACTCATATTAATCAGCGCCTTTGTTTTTTTTTGCCATGGCTTGTATAGTGGCTTTTTTATTCCATCCCGTATAAGGGTTTTCAGAATGACGGGCCTGGCAAATGGCCGTGATAGCGTGCTGAACCAGGTGCGCGACCTCTCTCAATGGAAGAAATGGTACCCGGGCTTTGAGAATGTTGTGCTTACCGAAGAACTGGTGCAGGATGGAAGGGTAGTGAAAGCAACAGCTAATGGCATCAGGCTTGCTGTTAATGAGTCTACAGACAGCAGTGTGGTAGTTTCCATGCAAAAAGGCTCCAGCCCTATCATCAGCGGCTGGCAGATCAATAAAGATGAACGCAATGACTCACTAGCTCTGCAGGGCTATATGGACTTTCAATTGAAATGGTATCCCTGGGAGAAGTTTTCCAGTTTAATGCTGGATAAGAGCTATGGTGACCTTATTAGCCGTGGCCTTCAGGATCTAAAAAATTGATCAGGTGATTTAGGAACGGGTTTGATATCTAAAGTTCCATTTCTCTGCGCCTTCATATCTCTGCGCGCTCTGCGAGAAACATTGGATATTCCTGGTTATTCCTGTCGGATGAAATGCAGGTTTCTCTGGATGCCTTTAAACTTGCTTCTTTTTAGAGGCGAATGTTTAAATATTTTTCGAAACTTTCTTCTGTCATTGCATGCCACTCATTATTAGATAAATTTAGTATCTCGGGTATGGGTGTGAAGGCTGATTCTGAATGCGGCTTGCTAAACCGGTTCCAGGGACAAACATCCTGGCAGGTATCGCAGCCAAACATCCAGTTGTCAAACTTATCGCTCATTTCCTGCGGCAGCAGCATCTCTTTAGTTCAATGGTAAAATAAGAAATACAGCGGCTGCCATCCACCACTTTATCAGGGAGGATCGCGTTGGTAGGGCATGCGTCTATACACCGTGTGCAGGAACCGCAAAAATCTTTGGCAAACGGGTCGTCGTAGTTGAGTTCCAGGTCGGTGATCAGGGTAGCGATAAAGAAAAATGAGCCGTTTTGTTTGGTAATCAGGTTACCGTTTTTTCCCACCCAGCCAATACCGCTCCTTTTGGCCCAGCTACGCTCCAATACCGGTGCAGAATCAACAAATCCGCGTCCCTGTATATCACCTATTTTTTCACGTACGATAAACAGGAATTGATTGAGTTTAGCTCTTATTACCTCGTGGTAATCATTACCATAAGCATATTTGGCAATTTTAGGAGCGTTGCCGTTTTGTTGCTCGGCTGGAAAATAGTTGAGTAAAAGAGTGATAACAGAACGTGCCCCGGCACCAGCCTGGTAGGATCTACACGCAGCTCAAAATGGTTCTCCATATATTTCATCTGGCCGTGCATGCCCTTATTCAGCCAGGCTTCCAGCTTTCGTGCATCTTCGTCCAGCGGCACGCTTTCGCAATGCCGCAATAGTCAAATCCCAGCTGTGCAGCGGTTTGCTTAACAAATGAGGTATGAGCCGATTGTGGTAACAAGCCACAAAGTTACGAACTACCTGTTCAGTAATCTTTACGCTAGCCAACAGAGACTATAACTTTTTACCGGCGAATTACTGTTGTCATCAATTTTTGTCATAAAAAAGCTGTGACAAATTTGCCGCGATCTGAAACTTATATGCGGTCTCCGGCAATTGATAATAAGGGGTAGACTTTTTAATCAATCCATTGCAGGCAAACGGGTGCCGGTACTGAAATACGGTGTTGAGTATCGGTAAGCAAACCGGTTTGAACATTTCTTTTGAAGATCGTTATATCGTTTGATTTTTGATTAGCCGCGAGCAGCCATTTGCCTGAAGGGTGGATGGTGAAATTACGCGGGAAATTGCCGTTGGTAGATTGCTCGGCTATGAAACTGAGACGGCCTGTTTTTGTGTCTATTTTATGAATTTGTATCGTGCTGTTACCGCGGTGCGATGTATATAAAAAGCGTTCATCGGGCGACAAATGGATATCGGCGCTGGCTCCGTTATATTGGGCAGGTAGGTTGTTAATGCGCTGAATAATAGAATGTTGGTCGCCTTTGCGCCCTACAACGGTAATGGCTCCCGACAATTCCTCAATGATATATCCGAATTTCCCGTTTTTAGTGAGCACAATATGCCTGGGGCCACCACCTGCCTGAATGGTAATGGCGCTGCTTTGCGCAGTATCCAACCTGCCCGTTTGGGCATTAAAAGGGTAGATCATTACCTTATCGATACCAAGGTCAGGTACATATAAAAAACGGTTGTCGGGCGAAACATAAGTGCAATGCACATGCGCCGACTCCTGGCGGCCTTTGTTGGGACCGCTTCCCCTGTGTTGTACTACCTGATGAATGATACCTATGCTTCCATTGGATGTTATGGGATGCACCGTTAAATTGCCGCTGCTATAGTTGCCGGCAAACAGCCATTTGCCTGTTTTGTCAATGCTTACGTAACAGGGAGCGCTGCCGTTATTGGACTGCTTATTGACCAACGATAGGGTTCCGGCAGACTTGTTGTATTGGAATGCAGATATCTTGCCTTCATCACTTTCGTTAACACTGTAGATGAAATTCCCCTTTGGTCTACAGCCTGGTAGGATGGGTTGCCTGCTTTAGCAGCACTTATTTCCTGGTTTCTCCTGTGGCCGTATTAAAATTATATACATAAATACCTTTGCTGGCATTGTTATTTGTATAGGTGCCGATAATCAGGCGCTGCGCCGATAAGTTTCGAGCAGGAAGCATAAAGCTGGTACAAATGATTGATAGAATGATTGATTTCATATAACCGAATGGATTTACAAATAATGTCCAGGGCTGTTGGCATGAATATTTATTATAAGTTTTTAACAATGCACTACAAACCCCGGAGCTTTTTTAATACTCTATATATCAAAGAAGCAAACAATATTAATTAAAACTACTAAACTTATAAAAATGAAAAGATTTATTTCAATGACGCTGATGCTTTTTGCAGGAGTTGTATTATTGGCAAGCTGCACAAAAAGGGATTATTATGATGATAGAAATGATGTGGAAACGGGGAGGGTAGTTGATGCTCCAGATGATTACCCTTGGTATGCTGTTGTAGATCTTGGTGACACGTATGCATTTATTGAAACCCTGAGTGATAATAAGGATGATTGGCCTTATAACGAGGAAAGACTTACCGGTGTATTTTACGACGGTCGTGATAGCAGAGTCTATAATGAAGATGGTGGCTTTTATGTTAATATCAGGGTTCGTGGATTTTACAACACTTTTGCCCAGGCACAAGCTGCAATGGATAATTACTACGATCGATATGGATTTGCAGAAAAGAAAACTTTTTACGAGCACCCAAAAGAAGTATAAAATAGTAGGCAAGCAGTTTATCCGTTCTCTATAAAAACAGGGCCGCAAATTTGCGGCCCTTGTTTTTTAGTATTTACTCAATGCTTTTGTTATTTTTTCCAGTTGTTCTTCTTCGCCTACCTGCTGCGGCTGAAATGCTTCGCCAATTACTTTTTCGTATAGTTCAATATAGCGTTTGGAAATGGTATTGATCCATTCTTCTTTCATCTCCGGAACCTGCTGTCCTTCCTTACCCATAAAATTATTTTCAATCAGCCACTCCCTTACAAATTCCTTGCTTAGCTGTTTTTGCTTTTCTCCCGCCTGTTGGCGTTCTTCAAAGCCATCTGCATAAAAATACCGGGAGCTGTCAGGTGTATGTATCTCATCCATCAATACAATTTCACTCTCCAGTTTGCCAAACTCATACTTGGTATCCACCAATATCAATCCCTGTTTTAAAGCCAGTTCCTGGCCACGTTTAAATAAAGACAATGCCAGCTGTTCCAACTGCTGCCATTCATCGGCAGTTGCCAGTCCCTGCGCGATAATTTCTTCTTTACTGATGTCTTCATCGTGTCCTTCACTTGCTTTGGTGCTGGGCGTGATGATAGGCGTTGGAAAGGCGTCATTTTCCTTTAATCCTTCTGGCAGCGCTACACCACATAAAATCCGTTTACCACTGTTGTAGGTTCGCCAGGCATGACCGGTTAAATGCCCGCGTACTACCATTTCTATTTTGAAAGGTTCACATTTGAGACCAACGGAGCTATTTGCCGTTGGTGTTTCCAGCAGCCAGTTTTTACAAATGTCTTTGGTAGCATTGAGCATATAGGCAGCGATCTGGTTTAATACCTGTCCCTTATAGGGAATGGGTTCCGGCAATATTACATCAAATGCCGAGATGCGATCGGAAGCGATCATCACCAGTAACCTGTTATCGATAGTGTATACATCTCTTACCTTACCACGGTAAAAATGAGTTTGTTGGGGAAAGTTCAATTCAGACATGGCGCGAAATTAATGAGGAATGTTGAGAAAAAGCACCAAAAAGCAGGTGCTCCGATCTGGCATCTGATATTAAGTATCCAATATCGGTATTCGCATTTTGTATCCAGTTTCCTGTTTCTGTAACCGGCCGTACAATTTATTTTGATTTTAAACTAACAAGTGTTATTTTAACAGAACAATTGTCCAAACAAATCAGTATTTTATGAGAATTGCATTAAGATTGTCTGCCATAATCGGAATCCTATGTTTTGTCACCTCCATTTCTTTTGCTCAAACCGTTAAAGGGATAGTAAAAAATGTCGAAAACGGCGAAGGCGTTGCAGCAGCCTCTGTTGTATTAAAAGGAAGCACACAGGAGCGGTTGCCAATGAAAAAGGAGAATTCCAGATTACCGTTTCTTCTTTACCGGCTACTTTAACGATCAGTTCGGTAAATTTTGAAACACAGGATATATCGGTAACGGGTAGTTCGTTCCTGACGGTCTCTCTGAAACCAATGTTGGGACAGGAGATTGTAGTCTCGGCATCCCGGTTTAGCGAGCGTTTGCTGGAGTCGCCTGTCACAGTAGAGCGGGTAAGTGCAGCAGCTATTAAAAATACACCCGCTGCCAGCTACTACGATATTATTGGCAAGCTGAAAGGGGTGGATGTAGTTAATGCATCTCTGACCTTCACATCGCCCACCACACGTGGGTTTGCAGGTAGCGGTAACACCCGGTTCAACCAGCAGGTGGATGGTATCGATAACCAGGCGCCTGCATTGAATTTTTCTGTAGGAAGTGTAGTGGGTTTATCGGAGTTGGATGTTGAGAGTATGGAATTATTACCGGGAGCGTCTTCGGCATTATATGGCTCGGGAGGTATGAACGGAACTTTGTTGATAAGCAGCAAAAGCCCGTTTAAGTATACAGGTCTTTCCTTCCAGGCCAAAAGTGGCGTCATGAATGTGGGGAACGACTACAGGGGTACTTCGCCTTATTACAATTTTGCTGCCCGGTGGGCGCAGAAGGTATCGGAAAAATTTGCTTACAAAATCACCTCGGAGTATATCCACGCCCGGGATTGGCTGGCCAGGGATTATCGCAACTACGGAAGGGTGGGTACCAACGGCGTTATAAAAGATGGCACGCGCGAAACTGATCCTAACTATGATGGTATTAATGTATACGGCGATGAAACCACTATTAATTTGCGCTCTCTTGTATTAAACGCTATAGGCGCACAGGTTCCTTTCTGGCAGTCTTATATTAACCAGATGCCCGAAAATATTCCTGTTTCGAGAACGGGTTATACCGAAGCTGAGCTAGCTGATCCTAATACAGTTAATTTTAAAGTAGGAGCGGCTTTACATTATAAGATTACGCCAAAGATAGAAGCCTCGTTGATGGGGCAGTTTGGAACCGGCAATACTATTTATACCGGAAGCGACCGTTACTCTCTAAAAGACCTGAGGATTGGCCAGTATAAACTGGAATTTAAATCGGACGACTGGTTTTTGCGGGCCTACACCACGCAGGAAAATGCCGGTGAATCGCACAATTTAACAGCTACAGCCCGCCAATTCAATGAATTGTGGAAACCGAGTAATCAATGGTACCAACAGTACGGTTTCGCCTATCTGAACGCTAAAATGGCGGGTATTGGCGATATGGAGGCACACAATATGGCAAGAGCGGCGGCAGACGAAGGTCGCCCGCAGGCAGGCTCTGCAGAGTTTAATAAATTATGGGATGAAGTTCGCCTGAAACCGATCTATCAAAACGGGGACTGTTTCTTGATAAGTCAGATCTATACGTTGCTGAAGGTCAATACAACATTTCTCCGCTTATTAATAACGCAGTAGAATTATTGGTAGGCGGTAACTGGAGACAATTTGTGCTGAATAGTGAAAATACACTGTTCCATGAAGTAAACGGCCCTATAAAAATTAACGAAGTGGGGCCTATTTACAGGTAGGAAGGAGCTTATTAAGAACAGGCTAAAGCTTACAGCGTCGGGTAGGTATGATAAAAACGAGTTCTTTAAGGGCAAATTCACGCCGAGAATAACAGCAGTGATTAAGCCGGCAGAAGATCATAATATCCTTTTGTCTTATCAAACAGCTTATCGTTTTCCAAGTACCCAGCAGCAGTGGATCGACCTTACCGTAGGTAGCGGTACCTTAATTGGCGGTAACAAAGTAATATGGGAAGCTTACGACCTGATCAACAATCCTGGAATATCGGCACCTGAATTTATTGCTAACCCCGCCAATAGAATCCCGGTAACTTATAAAGAAGTAAAACCCGAAAGTGTAGTGAGCTACGAGTTAGGGTATAAAGCTTTAATCGCCAAAAACTATTTGTAGATGCGTACGTGTATACCGGCGAATATGAAAACTTTATTGGCCGCCGTGACGTGGTACAATTTACCGACCCGGCTAATCCGGCTGCTTACAGGGGCATTTCTGTTGTGGTAAATTCCGACGTTAAAGTAAAAACATTTGGCTGGGCTCTTGGCCTGGATTGGAGGCTGCCTGCTAATTTCGCAGTGAATGGCAGTGTGTCTTCCGACGAAATCAGGGATGTGCCTAATAATTTCCGCTCCTCCTTTAATGCACCCAAATACAGAACAGTACTGGGTTTAAGCAATTCTGGCTTTGGCCCTAAAAACCTGATGGGCTTTAACATTAACTGGAGATGGCAGGATAAAGTTGATTTCGAAGGCGATTTCGCATCTGGTACATTAAATCCCATCCATACGGTTGATTTTGCATTGCTTTACAGGCTGCCATCTATCAAATCGCAATTAAAACTGGGTGCCAACAATCTCTTTAATCAATACTACACTAATGCCATTGGTAATCCAAGCATCGGGGATTATACTATGTGGCGTATACTTTTAATTTACTGTAAACCTTAACGCATACCTTAAATATAACAGACATGATTGTTATTAATAAATTATTTATGAGGAGAAGCCTGAAATTGCTGGTAGCCTTAATGTTATTACAGGCTTGTAATAAAGAATTGCCCCAGGCGGTACCTCTGGAACCACCGCCGCCGGCGGATGGCGAAACCATACTGCAAAAATTGAATGCCTCAGAATATTCTATTTTAAAAACAGCTGTGGAAAAGGCGAGCACTTTTGCCAGTGCAACCGGAAAACTTTCTGATATCTTAGGTAATCCATCCGGTGAAATGACTTTTTTGCACCAGACAATGCAGCTATCCTGAGATCATTTGCCGCGCTGGGATTACCTGCCGACGCTTCATCGTTGAACTTTTTCAGAGCAGGGCAATTAGACTCTATGCTCAAATACCACATTATCGGCGGATCGAAATTGACGATAGCACGCATTAACCCGGTTGCCCCGGCGTTTAATATGTATTTACAAAGTGCGTTGGTGCTGGCACCACCAGCGGCAGCCCTGCCCCCGGTTACAGGATGCCTATATTTTTGGGCAAGCAGGGGTCTGCCGGATTTGTTAATAATATACCCATTACACAGGCTGATATTGCCACAGCCAATGGCGTAATGCATAAGGTATATGCGGCCTTGCTTCCCCTGATAAAGTGTTATGGTATACCATTGCTGCCAATGCCGGAGGCTCCTATACTTATTTTAAAGCTGCAGTTATACGTGCAGACGGGGTAGAAGGGCCTACAGGTCAGTTTCAGGCGGCCCTGATGACCGCCAATGCCAACTTTACAGTTCTGGCACCTACAAATGCTGCATTCGAAGATATATTGATAAAATTGATCGCACAGGCTGCCATGACACAGCAGGGTATGCAGCAGGCCGCAGCCTTATTATTTGCACAGGGGCTGGTAGCTACCTATGGGGTTACTATTATTTCAAATCCTGCTACAATACCTGTTTATGGCGAGTTGCTGGCGAGCCAGATCACCCCGGCTCTTTTGCAGGGTGTAGTAGCTTATCACATAGTTGGAAAACCTGGAACTCCAACAATTGGATACAGGGATTTTACAGTGAATTTTCCGATAGAAGCAGCCAGTCAGCCTACTTTGGTTAATGCTTCGGTGGCTGCACACCCTGGCATTAGTTTTAAGGCAACTTTTGGTGCTTCAGGGTTACTGCTGCTACGGTAAAAGGAGTTGGCAACGCAACAGCAGCTAATGTGCTATTAAGTGCTGCTCCAAGCAGCACCAACGATCTTAATCATATCAATGGCGTTATTCATCGTATCGACCAGGTATTGTTAGCTCAATAATTTTCAAAAGATAATCTTGCTCACAAAAAAAAAGTGCCGTCCCTGCAGAGGTGGCACTTTTTAATATTTTTTAAAGCAAATTTATTGAGGGAATGCCGCATTCGCTTTTATAGCTAAGATCTGGGCCGTATGTCTTTTGGTGTGAGCGGTTAAAAATACCAGCAACTGGTAAGCATCCACGGTGCCTACCGGGGTTTGGGCAAAATGATTGCGTAGGTCATCTTTCGTGCTTTGAATATATTGATCCAGGCTGGCGCTTTGCTGTTCGAATGTTTGCAGTGTTTTTCCCGTATTGCCGAGCTTACCCATTGGTTTCAATGATTCAGGAGCTTTAGCCTTGTGATCGCGGCTCTCAATCATCGCTTTGATCTGGTCATCGGTATTTTTTACTTCGGCCTTTTTGCAGGATCCGCTGTTTCTTTTAAAGTACCCATCGCCCAATCGAAAATAGACTTTTCAGTAAGGGTGATATGCTCAATACAATTGGCTATGCTCCAGCTTGAGTCATTGGCTCTCCAGTTAAGCTGTTTTTCCGTGAGGCCCTTTACAGATGCTAATAGCGTGGTTTCGGCAGTCTTCCTGTAAGCAAGCAGGTCCTTTCTGTCTTTGTCAGATATCGGGTCTGCTACGGTAAAGCTGAAAAGCATTACCAGAACAGTGATGCAAAATAACTGTTTCATTTGTTGTAGTTTTCAGTTTAAAATAAACGCAAACGCGCTGTAGTAGATCTGGTAAAGATACATAACAACGCGTAGCACGATTGACAGGATTACGATTTACTGTAATTCCTTTATTTCTTTTTGGGAGCGGCTTTCTTTTTAGCTGCGGTCCCGCCTGCAGGTCGGGCAGTTTTTTCTTGGCAGCCGCTTTCCCGCCTGCCGGACGGGCAGGCTTCACCGGTTTATCAAATGCGCCCGGCTCTTCTGCGATGATCATTTTTTTACTTCCTCCAGTGAAACCTGGGTAAGCTCTTCAGGCGTGTACTTTTCTCCTCCTTCTTTTCTTCCCAGCTTGATCATTTTTTTACCGAACCGTATGAAAGGGCCCCAGCGGCCATTCTCCAACGCTATTTTTTTCTTCCGGCCATTGCTGGATAAAGCGGTTGGCTTCTTTTTCAACCTTGGTTTCTATCAGCTCCCTGATATCCTGCGACGACAGATGATCGAAATTGTACCGGCGAGGCACGTTAATGAACATATCGTTCCATTTTATAAATGGACCAAAACGTCCTTTGCCTTTGGTTACCGGCTTTCCCTCAAATTCAGCAATAGGAGCATCTGCCTGTTGCTTTTCTTTGATCAGGTCGATTGCCCTGTCAAGGGTTACACTAAAGGGATCTTCTCCTTTGGGAATAGAAATAAAGTCTTCACCCAGTTTTACATAAGGACCAAATCGCCCGATGTTTACCGACACTTCCTTTCCTTCGTATTCACCCAGTACAGCCGGGAGCTTAAAGAGGTCGAGAGCTTCTTCCAGTGTAATAGTTTCAATACTTTGTCCTTTTTGCAGCGATGCGAACCGAGGCGTTTCTTCTTCTTCTGCGCTTCCTATCTGCACCATAGGGCCAAACCGGCCCATGCGGGCAATAACAGGTTTGCCGCTTTGGGGTCGGTTCCCAGTTCCCTTTCACCTTTGATGCGTTCGGCTGTTTCGATGGTCTTGTCTACGTCTTCTTTAAAAGGACTGTAAAAATCATCGATCATTTTATTCCACTGCAATTTACCTTCTGCAACATCGTCAAATTCATTCTCGATACGGGCCGTGAAGCCGTAATCCATGATATCGTCGAAATATTGCTTTAAAAAGTCGGTCACCACCAGGCCCAGATCGGTAGGGAACAGCTTGGCTTTCTCTGCACCGGTATTCTCCGTAAGTGTGGCTTTGGCAATCTGCTCATTCTTTAATGTAAGCAGGCGATAGTTACGGGCCACACCTTCCTTATCTCTTTTCTCAACATACTCTCTTTTGATAATAGTTGAAATGGTAGGCGCATAGGTAGAAGGTCGCCCTATACCCAGCTCCTCCAGCTTTTTTACCAGCGAAGCTTCTGTATAACGGGGCGAGGGACGGGTAAATTTTTCGGTGGCGGTCATTTGCACCAATGGCAGGCTTTGTTTTACCTGTAAAGGGGGTAGCATACCCTCAGCTGATTCATCTTCATTGATATCTTCCTCGTCTTTATCTTCCCGGTATACTTTTAAAAAACCTTCAAATTTGATCACTTCACCCGAAGCGGTAAGTTGTTCTTTATTGGTAGAAATGTCTATCGAAGCGACTGTTTTTTCCAGCTGGGCATCTGCCATCTGGCTTGCCATGGTTCGCTTCCAGATCAGTTCATATAACCGCTTCCACTCAGGGTTTTCCACGGTTGAATTATTCATGTACGTAGGGCGGATGGCCTCGTGCGCTTCCTGCGCGCTCTGGTTTTTATTTTTATAACGGCGGAACTGGTGGTAGTTTTCGCCATACATTCCCTTCACGGTATTGGTAATGTCGCCGAGCGCAGTGTCACTTAAATTTACACTGTCTGTACGCATATAAGTTATATGCCCGTTTTCATACAACTGCTGCGCTACCAACATCGTTTTACTTACACTATACCCCAGTTTCCTGCTGGCTTCCTGCTGCAGGGTAGAAGTGGTAAAAGGTGCTGCAGGTGTTCGCTTACCAGGTTTTACCTGTATGTCGCTTACCGTGTAGTTAGCGCCAATACAGGATTGTAAAACTGTTCAGCACTTTGGCTGTCGTTGTACTTTTTCCCCTCTGCTTTAAAATGGATCTGTTTCCCGGTGGTATCCGTTGCCGTGAAAACAGCTTCCAGCTTAAAGCTGCTCTGTGTTTCAAAAGCATTGATCTCTCTTTCTCTTTCAGCAATTAATCTAACAGCAACACTTTGCACTCTACCCGCACTTAAATTGTTTTTTACGCTGATTTTCCGCCAGAGAACAGGACTTAGCTCAAACCCAACAATACGATCCAATACCCGTCGGGCCTGCTGGGCATTCACCAGGTTCATGTCCAGCTTGCGGGGCGTTTCAACCGCCGCTTTAATGGCTGGTTTGGTGATCTCGTGAAAAACTATCCTTTTAGTGGTGTCGGGGTTCAAACCCAAAACTTCGCAAAGATGCCAGCTGATTGCTTCTCCTTCACGGTCCTCATCCGTTGCCAGCCAAACTTCTTCGCTTTTACCAGCCAGGGTTTTTAATTCTCTGACTACTTTTTCCTTGCCATCACTAACAACATATCTTGGTTTAAAATCCCGTTCAATGTCTATGCCCATTCCTGCTTTCTCCAGATCGCGTATATGCCCAAAGCAACTTTTTACCTGAAAATCTTTACCCAGGAACTTTTCAATTGTTTTGGCCTTCGCAGGGCTCTCCACTATCAGTAAATTCTTAGCCATTTATTAAAATTCTCTTAATTATAGTTTTTGGACACACCTGCCCATACTTTGTTAATTAACCCCATCCGCTTGATGCAGCCAGTGCTGCTTGAGGGCTAAATAAAAGCATTCAGCCGGTTTTTTGGCAACAAGATTAGTACATTTTTTATAAATGCTCGGTTATTTATAAATAAATGCCTGTTTTACCGATCTTTTTACAGGAAATTAATAACAGCAGTAACCACGTCCCTGTCCCTGTAAATGCGGCGGTGGCCCAGGTTGGTTGTAAATAGAAACTGAAAATTATGCGGTTGGGTTTTCCGGATTTGCAGCGCGTCGTCTATAGGCGTTATTTTGTCGTGCTCGTCATGTATCCACAAAACGGGTCCTTTAATGTCGTTTACACAACGGGCTATGGCAAACCAACCGATATCCTTACCGCTTAGCCGGTTAATATTGGCATAAAAGTGCTCCTGTACGGCTTTGTCTTTGATGCGCATTTCCTTAAAAAAGGAAGTTATTAACTGCCTGGAGTTGGCAGCCGGAGCTATCAACACAGTTTTGATATTTTGGCTATCAGGTAATTCAGCCAGGTTCATGCTCACTGCCAGTCCGCCAAATGAGTGGCTGAGAAAAGCATCAAAAGCGCCGAAATGCTTATTTATAGCGGCAATAAAGTCTTTGTATTCTATGGCATTAAGACTTTTACCGGCGCTTAAGCCATGTGCCGGAGCGTCAAAAGCCACAACTTCGTAACCTTTTTGGATGAGAGGAGGTACAAAGTGTAAGAAATTGGCCGATGCCGAGCGAAAACCGTGAACAATAAGTAGCTTTTTACCAGCCCCTTTGTTCCAGCGATACCCTATTGTATTGGTAGAACCGAACCTGTACAGCAACCGCTCAGCGTTTGCAACCAGGGTTTCTTGATAGGCCATCCTGAAATAAGGCGTACAAAAATACGAAATGCCTCATTGCCTGCTCTTTTTTTTTTTTAGACAGGGCAGCGAGCAACTGTAACCTTGCACGGAAATAGGTAACAATGATGTTTTGCACACTCATGGAGTAACGAAGTTAAAGTATACAGGCGGCCGGCGCTCGACCGGTATTTTTAATTGATACAAGTCAAAAGTACTAAGGAGCAAAATAAGATAATACTATGTGCCAGTTTAACTGGCTGGTGCTGTAAACCATTAAGTTTTGCCTGTTTAAGTATGTATCTTTACCTTATGAACATTGTAATGATTGGATCGGGTAATGTAGCGGCCGTATTGGGCAGGAAATTTGTGGCTGCCGGGCACCACATTGTACAGATATTAAGCAGGAACGCCGGCGCTGCTTCAGAGCTTGCTTACGAATGGAATACAGAATCGGCTAACTATTCGAGCCTGATCTATAAAGATGCGGATGTTTATATCATAGCGGTTGCCGATGATGCCATAAAGACGTGGCTAACGACCTCAGGCTGCCGGGTAAAATAGTAGCCCATACTGCCGCTGCCGTTAAAATGGAGGTTTTGAAGGAGGTGACGGAAAATTACGGCGTTTTTTATCCATTGCAGAGCTTAAGAAAGGAGCAGGAACAGATACCCGAAATACCTATATATATAGAAGGCGTTAATGAGCAAACAAATAATGTTTTGAATAAACTCGCACGGTCTGTATATAAAGAAGCCTGTTTTAATGCTGACTTTGACAAACGCACCAAGTTGCACATAGCGGCAGTGCTGGTGAACAATTTTTCAAACCATATATTTTCCCTCGCCGAAACGTATTGTCGCAAAGAAGGAATTGAATTTACCGAACTGCTGCCGCTTATCGATAATACCTTTTACAGGCTTCATGATGCAGCTCCTCAACACTGCAAACAGGGCCGGCTGCCAGGGGAGACATGGAAACGATTCATAAACACCAGGCGCTGCTGGAACAGCACCCACAGCTGTTAAAGCTTTATGAGTTTTTAAGTGAAAGTATTTTAGGACGACCGCTTAGCTAATTGTATAGTGTACAACAGGAATCATTCATTTACTTTTGTAGGCACAAAATGATGGCGCTCTTTTCAGGTCAACAGGTGAAGCGCCTGTCACTAATAAAATGATAAAAAGATAGGCATGAATGTTTTGAGCAGTTTTAAACAGGTAACAACTTTTATTTTTGATGTGGATGGCGTGCTTACCGATGGAACCGTGCTGGTACTGGAAAGCGGGGAAATGGCGCGAAGCATGAATATAAAAGACGGATATGCCTTGCAATTAGCCATTAAAAAAGGATATCGCATTTTTATTGTAAGCGGATCAGCCCGCAGTGCAGTAGAAAAAGAATGAATTACCTGGGTATTAACGATGTTTACTTCGGAGTAAAAGATAAGGCCGCATTTATAGCAGGGCTGGCTGCCCGGCATGGGTTTAATTTGGCCGACTGCTTATTTATGGGAGACGATATACCCGATCTGCCCGTATTGGGCAGCGTAGGCCTGGGATGCTGCCCGGCTGATGCTGTTAATGATATTAAAGCCGCAGCCCAATATATTTCTTCAAAAGGAGGGGTGAAGGGTGTGTAAGGGATGTTATCGAAAAAGTACTTAAAATAAACGGTCACTGGGAAACTATACCCACTATCGCTTCCATGTAACTGCTACAGTTACTTTCGTACACTTAATAATTATTTATGGCGCTGATAAAGCCATTTTTTAAACTTATACGCTGGCCCAATCTTGTGTTTATCGTTTTAACACAGGTATTGTTTGAATTTTGTATTTACAGGCCTGTTTATGCTGGTCATATCCCCGACCATAATACTTTTCAGTTTGTATTGCTGGTAGCCGCCTCTGTTTTTATTGCAGCTGCAGGATATATCATCAACGACTATTTTGATATCAATATCGATCTGGTTAATAAACCGGATAAAATGATACTGGATAAAAAGCTTAGCCGGCGATGGGCCCTGGCATGGCACCTGGGCCTGAGCGCAGCGGGTATAATATGTACCGCAATAGCCGTAAATGTTTTTGCCCGGTGGTACCTGGTAGTAGCAAACCTGATTTGCGTGATCTTACTGTGGTTTTACTCTGCACGGTTCAAAAAAGACCTGCTGATTGGAAATATTATTGTATCCCTGTTAACTGCGTGGACGATAATGATCATTTTCCTCTCTAAATATTCACTTCAGCACGCATTTAATCACACCGATCCGGGCCAGATAAGATTGTTCAGGTTTGTGATACTGTATGCGGGGTTTGCTTTTATCATTTCGCTGGTAAGAGAGGCTATAAAAGATATAGAAGATATGCCGGGTGACCAGAAATTCGGATGCAAAACCATGCCGATCGTGTGGGGTATTAATGCTACCAAAGTGTACATCACCGTATGGTTAACTATTTTGATCGTTATGTTACTGGTAATTCAGTTTTATGTATTGCAGTTCAGGTGGTGGTGGGCGGTGATATATTGCTTTATTGCTATTGTAGCGCCGCTGTTATTTATTTTCAGAAGATTACTGCGCGGGCACAAACCACAGCCGAATATCACCAGCTAAGCAGCTATACCAAGATGGCTATGCTCACGGGTATTTTATCGATGCTGCTTTTTTATATTTATTTGTAATTTTTATGACGGATACAATTATACTGGCTTCTTCCTCGCCCCGGAGAAAACAATTGCTTGAATGGGCCGAGATTCCTTTTGAAGTGGTTGTGAAACCGGTAGATGAAACTTTTCCGGAAGGTATGCCGGGCACGGAAGCGGCCATGCAAATAGCCCTGAAAAAGCTGTAGCTGTGCAAACGACTATGGAAAGCAATAAAACCATTATTGCCGCAGATACCGTAGTGATTTTAGACAATCAAATTATTGGCAAGCCAGCGGGCAAAGAAGAAGCAGTGAGCACTTTAAGCCGGCTACAGGGTAATACGCACCAGGTGGTTACGGGAGTGGCCATACTAAAAGGTGAAAAACAGGTGCTTTTTGCAGACGTAACCGAAGTTGCTTTTAACCCCTTACACCGGAACAACTACTCTTTTATGTGGAGAAATACCAGCCTTACGACAAGGCCGGCGCTTATGCCATACAGGAGTGGATAGGAGTGGTGGGTATAAAATCTATAAAAGGGGATTTTTACAACGTAATGGGATTACCAGTTAACAGGGTTGTTCGGGCATTAACCAATATTTAATATCTTTATGGGAGAATTATCACCTATAAAAGATACCTATGAACGAAAACCTGCTTCAGTTTATATGGAGATTTCAATACTTCAATAAACTCAACCTGTTTACTTTACAGGAGACCCTGTAGAGATCATCCATCCCGGTAGTATCAACACCAACCAGGGACCCGACTTCAGCAATGCCCAGATAAAAATTGGTCGTACGGTATGGGCCGGAACGGTTGAGCTGCATATGAAAACATCTGATTGGCTGAAACATGGGCATAGCGGTGATGCCAATTACAAAAATGTCATACTACATGTGGTATATGAAAATGATATAAGTGGCAGTAGTTTGCCGTGCTGGAGCTTTCAGGGCAGATACCCGGCGTTGTTATAAGACGTTATAACAGCCTGATGGCATCGCAGCGGTTTATTGCCTGCGAGCAATTAATACATAAAGTAGATGCATTAATCATTAACGGCTGGAAAGACCGTTTGGTGGCGGAAAGGCTGCACCGGAAAGAAATGCTGATCGAAAACTATTTAGCGCAGAATAAGCGCCATTGGGAAGAAAGTTTCTGGTGGTTGCTTGCCCGTAATTTCGGAACAAAAACCAATGCAGAAACATTTGAAGCTATTGCCAAAAGCATTCCTTTGAAATTGTTAGCCAAGCACAAAGGCAGTATCATACAGGTGGAAGCTTTATTGCTGGGCCAGGCGGGGTTGTTAAATAAAGCCAGATACCAGGATAAATATGTGCTGTTATTAGAGAGGGAATACAGTTTTTTAAAAACAAAGTACAGGTTAAGGCAGGTGCCGTTTCCGGTACATTTTTTAAGGATGCGACCTGGTAATTTTCCCACTATCCGTTTGGCACAGCTGGCAGCACTAATACATAATTCGGCCCATCTTTTTTCCCGTATCTTGGAGCAGCCCGATGTTTCAACCGTAGGCAACTGGTTCAGGGTTACGCCTAATGATTTCTGGAGCTATCATTATACTTTAGTTGATGATCCCAGGTTTTTGAATAAGCCTGTAGGAGAAGATATGATCAATAACATCATTATAAATACCGTAGTGCCCATGTTATTTGCCTATGGCAATATACATTGTAATGAAGGCATAAAAGAAAAAGCTATGCAATGGCTGCAACAATCGGTGGCCGAACGAAATTCAGTGACGAGAGGTTTCCGGCAATTAGAGTGCTGAATAAAACTGCTTTTGACTCACAGGCGTTTGTTGAATTAAAAACTCAATACTGCAGCCTGAAAAAATGCCTGAACTGCGCCATTGGCAACGCATTGATCAGGAATGCGTAATAAAACGTTGCTGCCTGTTATTATCTTACTGTGAGCCAACCATAAACCTGCACTTTTGTTTCATCAGCTATGCAACCATCTTGGCACGGCATTTGTCTACATATGCGAAATCTGTAGTGATGATGAAGTAATTATATATTTTCTGTTCAGAAAATCAAGCGTGATCACACAATAATTTGAAAATTTAAAAAGTACACAGATGAAAACAGGAAAAGCAATTTTAATCGGAGCGGCCCTATTATTTACAACAGCAGCAGTACATGCACAAAGCATGAAAAATATGATCAAAATTGGTGCTCTGGCCGGCGCATCAGTCCCTTCTAATAATGCAGCAGCAGCTGCGGGTTTGGATGTGGCTTATCAAAACCTGGTAACCCCTCATTTTGGATTAGGGGTGGCAACGGGTTATCAGCATCATTTCGCAAAAGAAAATGATATTAACGGCACAAAATTAGACAACAATAGTTTCGGTGTAGTGCCTGTAGCGGCATTGGTAAGATATTACCCTAAGGCAGAAGGAATTTATATCGGTACCGATTTGGGTTATGGAGTGGTAACCGGTGATGAAAGGGTAGCCGCCAATTCTAACGTTGCAAGGCCTGATGGAGGCTTTTATTTAAAGCCGGAAGTAGGTTACCATAACCGTAACTGGAACATATTTGCTCACTACTCAAAAGTATTTACCGGCGATAAAGGAACTATAAATGTAGGTAATGCCTCTCAGAAATATAATACAGGTATTATAGGAGTAGGGCTGGCCTACAATATCGGTCTTGGAACAGGCAGGTAACAAAGTTTTTATACTAACCAAACCATATCTTATCCTAGTCCGGCTGTTAACCACAGCCGGATTTATTTTTTTACAGAGGCTGTATCATTACTGTTTCTATGAGCCATCGTTTCCCAACCTGTCCGCTTTTTCAACTTTCATTCCTACTTTTGCGCGATGCGAAAGTTAAGTATGGAGGAATTGGGCCGCAAATCGGTAGACGAATTCAAGGCGTCTGCTAAAATTCCCATTATTGTAGTACTCGAAAATATACGCAGTGCCTATAACGTGGGCAGCGTATTCAGAACCAGCGATGCGTTTTTAATAGAAGCTATTTATGTAACCGGCTATTCTGCAAAACCTCCACATAAGGAAATCAAAAAAACAGCCCTTGGCGCCGAAGATTCGTGAACTGGACGCATTTTGCCAATGCTGCTGAAGCTATAGCTGATTTGAGGGCTAAAAATTATAGTGTATACGCAATAGAGCAGGTTGAAAACAGTACGCATCTGCATGAACTGGAGTGGACGCCTGGTGAACCTATAGCTGTTGTTTTGGGCAATGAGGTAACAGGTGTAGAGCAAACCACTATTGGTTTGTGCGATGGCTGCATTGAAATACCACAGCTGGGGATGAAGCATTCACTAAACATAGCCACCGCAGCGGGTGTTGTATTGTGGGAGCTGGTAAGCCGAATATTAAAAATGCAAAAAATGTCAACAGCTAAAAAGTACTTAAGTCTTATAAAATTCTCTCACACCATTTTTGCGATGCCTTTTGCAATAATTGGGTTTTTCCTGGGAGTAATGTGGTTCAGAACACCGGAAAATGAAATAGCAGTCGGGCTTTTTTTTAAAGAAAAATGGTACCTGTTTTTGCTGGTTATATTGTGTATGATCTTTGCCCGCAGCGCCGCTATGGCTTTCAACCGCTATCTCGACAGGAGTTTTGATGCCAGAAATCCGCGTACTGCTGTTCGGGAAATTCCGGCGGGTATATTAAAAGCCGACAGGGTGTTATGGTTTACCATCATTAATTCACTCCTGTTTGTGATCTGTACTTATTTTATTAATTCCATTTGCTTCTATTTGTCGCCGGTAGCTTTGGCCGTAGTATTAGGGTATAGTTACACCAAAAGATTCACCCCTTATGCCATCTGGTTTTGGGTGCAGGATTATCTCTGGCGCCGATAGGAGCTTACCTGGCGGTAACAGGGCGTTTTGATCTGTTGCCCATACTTTTTTCTTTTGCTGTTATTTTTTTGGGTAAGTGGTTTTGATATCATTTACGCATTGCAGGATGAGGAATTCGACAAAAGCAACGATCTGTATTCCATCCCCTCCGTATTGGGTAAAAAGAAAGCCTTGCGTGTTTCGGAATTGTTGCACGTGCTGAGCGCGGCCTGCGTAGTTGTAGCGGGTGTTATTGGCCGGTTTGGCTGGTTATACTGGGCAGGTATTGCTGTTTTTGCCGGTATGCTTTTTTACCAGCATAGTATTGTAAAACCCAACGACCTGCGCAGGGTAAACCTGGCATTTATGACCGCTAACGGGATCGCATCAGTAGTTTTTGCGGTATTTGTGGTTATAGACCTGTTGGTTCATCATTATCAAACGCTAAATCCCTAGTCAATGGCAAGGTTGCTGTGTATAGATTACGGTTTGAAGAGAACAGGCATAGCGGTAACCGATCCGTTAAAGATCATTGCAACCGGACTTACCACTATTGAGTCCAGACAACTGATACCGTTTTTGAAAGATTACCTTATTAAGGAACCCGTAGAAAAGATCATTATAGGCCTGCCCAAAAACTGGGACGATACGGATACGCATGCCACGCCACTGGTTGAAAAAGCCATTAAAGACCTGAAAAAACATTTTCCCCAAATGCCGCTAGAAACGGTGGACGAACGTTACACCTCCAAAATGGCAAAAGACGCTATGCTGGAAATGGGGCTGAAAAAAATGCAAAGGCGTAATAAAGCCCTTGTAGACGAAATTGCCGCCACTATTATGTTGCAGGAATACCTCGCTAAATGGGGCTAATTGCTGCCCTTTACAGCTGTTGTTTTAAGTTGTTTGTAACAACATAAGATTCTTTCAATAATATTCGTCGTGTAGTTTTTAGTACCTTTGCGGCCATGATTCTCCCAATAGTAGCTTACGGTAACCCCGTTTTAAGAAAAGTAGCAGAAGAGATAGGGCCTGATTATACCGGCTTAAAAGAGTTGATTTCCAATATGTGGGAAACCATGTATGCTATGCTAGCAATGGCGTAGGTTTGGCAGCGCCGCAGATTAACCGGTCTATCCGGTTGTTTGTAGTAGACTCTCTTCAGATCTTCGAGGCGATGGAGGATGAAGAAGAGAAACAACAGTACCCTGGCGACGAAGGTGTAAAAAAGGTATTCATTAATGCTTATGTAAAGGAGCTGAATGGTAAACCATGGGCGTACAACGAAGGTTGTTTAAGTATTCCGAAGATAAGGGAAGATATTACCAGAGCCCAATCTGTTACTATTGAATATGAAGATGAAGACTTTAAATCACACACCGATACTTATACCGGAATTACGGCAAGAGTGATCTTACATGAGTATGATCATATAGAAGGGAAACTGTTTATCGATCATTTGCCAGCGTTAAAAAAACAATTGCTTAAAAGAAAGCTGAATGATATTTCTTCCGGGAAAATCAAGGTTGATTATAAGATGTCTTTTAGTCGTTAGCAGCTATAGCAGCCCGTCGTCCGCAAAGCTGTAATATCCCGCATCGCTTACAATAACGTGATCCAGCACTTTTATGTCGAGAAAGGCCGCGGCCTGTTTGATTTTTTTCAGTCAGGTATTCATCTGCTTTACTGGGTTTCAGGCTTCCTGAAGGATGATTATGGCTTAAAATAAGACTTACAGCATTTTTCTCGAGCGCATGTTTTAAAATTACCCTGGGGTCTGCAACCGTTCCGGTAATTCCCCGGTACTGATAATATCAAAGCTCAGGATTTTGTTAGACCGGTTTAGATAAATAACGGCAAAAACCTCGTGTTGGTAGTCTTTGAGGCGCTCCTTTAGAAAAACAGCCATCTCCTTCGATGTGGTAAATCTCTGCTTTTCAGGCATACGGCCCATCTGTCTTCTTCTTCCCAACTCCATTGCAGCTGCTATGGTTACGGCTTTGGCTTCTCCTATTCCTTTTACTGCGGTTAATTGCTTAACGCTGATAGTGCCCAGCTCATTCAGGTCGTCATTGCCCAGCTTCAGCACGTCTTTGGCCAATGCTAAAGCAGATCTTTCTGGGGTGCCATTATGAATAAGTATGGCAAGGAGTTCAGAATTACTTAGATTATTAGCGCCGATAGCCAGAAATTTTTCTCGCGGGCGGTCGTCTTTTGGCCACTCTTTAATTGTGTTTTTCAGTTCCATAAGTTATCCTAAAAATACGGATATTTTACCGGGTGTATCTTGCTAAAAAGAATATTTTCTAACTTCTTTGTACCGCAATGCCTGTAGCAGGCGGCTACCGGTATCATACTCCTAAAATTGGGATATGAAACAGGTTGCATATAAAAAAACGCCTTTCAACTTAAAAATTGAAATAAAAAAATATCTTCGCCGCTCATTTACGAACACAATGCACAAAGCTCAATCGATTCCACATGCTGCTAAAATCTTTTCGGGAACAGCATCCGAAGCACTGGCGGTAGAAATAGCAAAACATTTTGGCTGCGACCCCGGAAAACTTAGTATTCAACGCTTTGCGGACGGCGAGATTTCTCCCAATTACCTGGAAAGTGTAAGAGGCGATTATATCTTTTTAGTGCAAAGCACCTACTCACCGGCAGATAACCTCATGGAACTGTTGCTGATGATCGATGCCGCAAAGCGAGCATCGGCCTATAAGGTTATTGCAGTTTTACCTTATTACGGCTATGCGCGGCAAGACAGGAAGGACCGCCCGAGGGTAGCTATTGGCAGTAAGCTTGTGGCCAATATGCTTACAGCTGCAGGTGCTGACCGTATTATAACAATGGATTTGCATGCTCCCCAGATACAGGGATATTTCGATATTCCGGTGGATCACCTCGACAGTCATGCGGTGTTTATTCCTTATATTGAAAAGTTACAGCTAAAAACCTTACCTTTGCGGCCCCCGACGTGGGAGCAACCAATCGGATCAGGGAAATTGCGAGTTATTTTAACGCTGATATGGTGATTTGCGATAAGCATCGCAAGCGGGCCAACGAAATAGCAAGCATGCGTTTGATTGGTGATGTGGAAGGCAGGGATGTAGTAATTATTGATGATATCTGTGATACGGGCGGTACATTGGCAAAATGTGCGGCACTGATAAAAGAGAAGGAGCCAGCAGTGTTAGGGCAATGATTACCCACCCTTTATTGAGTGGAAAAGCTTACGAGAATATAGAAAGTAGTGTGCTGGAAGAATTGGTGGTTTGTAATACCATTCCGCTAAAAAGAAAGTCCTAAAATAAAAGTTATTTCAGTAGCCGAATTGTTTTCTGTAGCAATAAAACATGCGTTTGAAAACAAGAGTATCACAAGTTTATTTGTGCACTCCAATCTGAGAACGAGTTAATAAATATTAAAACAACATAAAAAATGACAGGAGGCGAGCCGACTGCATTTGGATCTTTTAAATAAATAAAATAAACACACAAATGAAAACAATTACAATCGAAGGACAACTGAGGACCGAATTTGGCAAGTCAGCCACCCGTCAGGTTCGCTCTCAGGAAATGTGCCTGCTGTAATTTACGGGGTGCTAAAGAAGTAAACTTCAGTGCGTCTGCTGCAGCGTTTAAACCTTTAGTGTATACACCTAACTTCCAGTTAGCAGAAGTTAAAGTGGACGGCGCTACTTACAAATGCATTTTGAAAGATCTTCAGTTTGACAAAGTAACTGATGCTTTGATTCACGTAGATTTATTAGAGCTGGTAGAAGATAAAAAGTTATCGCTACTGTACCTCTTAAATACACTGGTACATCAAAAGGTGTAAGAGCCGGTGGTAGATTTGTTTCTAAAATCAAATCGGTTAAAGTTAAAACTTTGCCTAAGCATTTAACTGAAACAATTGAAGTGCCTGTCGATAATCTGGAGATCAATGGTAACATTAGAATCGAAGATATCGTAGCTCCTGATATGGAGATCCTGAACTCTCCACGTATCCCTGTAGCTTCTGTAGTAATGACAAGACAATTGAAACAGGAAGAAGCCGCAGCTGGTAAAAAATAATTATAGCAAAAGCTGTGAAATAGGCTGTCTCATAGAGGCAGCCTATTTTTTTGCCCCGGTTTTTGCATAGGTTTAAGCAACTCCCGATCGGTTAAATCAGATAAATTAAATATCTTTTCTGTTGTTTCAATAAATCGTTTAATGATATGAGAATAGAGTATGATCTTAAGTTAGGGTTTAAAGATGTGATGATACGCCCCAAGCGTTCTACGCTGAAAACAAGAGCAGATGTAGAACTGGAGCGTGATTTTACCTTTTTGCATTCAAAGAAAATTTGGAAAGGAGTACCTGTTATAGCGGCGAATATGGATACGGTGGGAACCTTTGAGATGGCACTGGCGCTATGCAAAGAGAAGATCATAACGGCCATTCATAAACACTATACGGTAGAAGAGTGGTCATCGTTTTTAGAAGGAAAAGAAGCCTCGCTTTACCAGTTTATTGCTGTAAGCACGGGCACAGGAAAAGCTGATGCAGCAAAGCTCAGCCAGCTGCTGGCCCTGTTTCCCCAACTTAGTTTTGTATGCATTGATGTGGCCAATGGCTACTCGGAACATTTTGTACAATTTGTAAAAGATGCAAGAGCCTTGTACCCCGATAAAATAATCATCGCCGGTAACGTGGTAACAGGAGAAATGGTTGAAGAACTGCTGCTGGCCGGCGCCGACATGATTAAAGTAGGTATAGGGCCGGGGTCGGTTTGTACTACCCGGGTGAAAACCGGGGTAGGCTATCCTCAATTATCTGCAATTATAGAATGCGCAGATGCGGCGCATGGTTTGGGCGGACAGATTATTTCAGATGGGGGTGTAAGGTGCCCGGAGATGTAGCCAAAGCTTTTGGCGCGGGCGCCGACTTCGTAATGCTGGGCGGTATGCTGGCGGGGCATGATGAAAGCGGGGAGAAGTGATTGAAGAAAACAATGAGAAGTTCAGACTGTTTTATGGAATGAGCTCGAAAACTGCCATGGACAAGCATTCGGGTGGGGTAGCCAACTACAGGGCTTCTGAAGGCAAAACAGTAAAAATACCCTACAGAGGTTCCGTGGCTGAAACTGTTAAAGACTTATTGGGAGGTATCCGCTCTACCTGTACTTATGTAGGAGCGGCCAGGCTTAAGGAACTTACCAAACGAACAACATTTATCAGGGTGGCAGAGCAGCATAACGAAGTGTTTGGCTCCTAATGATATGAGCAGTCGCTTATTTCCGCGGATAATTGCATAATGAACAAGGTGTGATTGATATTAATATTTGATTATCAATTGATTGTTGAATTGACGTGTTGAGTACGGGAGTAGCGGAAAGGCTTTTACTTATTTCTTTTAAATAAAATTGTTTAAAAGATTTTGTAATTTGGTAAAGAGTTCTATATTTGCACCCCGCTAGCGATTAGCGTAGTTCTTTAGGAGGTGTAATATTTTGGGAGAGAGATGGTTGGGTTGGATTTATAAAAATAAATTTGGTCAATTAAAAATAAGCTCTTACATTTGCATCCCGTTTGAGAGATACAGCGGCAAACAAGTTCTTAGAAAAGCCCTTAGGGTACTGGATAATAAATTAATAATGAATGTCTTACGAGTACATTCCGCTTATTTCCCACCTTTGCAGTTGAGTATGCGTCTTTGGAAAACTTTGAAAAAGTTTTAAGAAAGTTGGTTGAGTTTCGAAAAAGTTCCTTATCTTTGCCGTCCGAAAATAATTGATCGGGTAGTTCTTAGAGAGGTTTTTGAGTGTTGTTTTGAAGTGATTCTTTAAAGCGGGTTCAAAAAAGTTTCGAAAAAATTTGGCAGATTGAAGTTGAAACACTAACTTTGCAATCCCAATTAAAAACAACGCTACGAAAGTTGTTTAGTTCTTCAGAAAGTTTACAGGTAGTTTGAGTGGTTAATCCCGCAGGTTGTATTAGAGATCGGGGTAGTATTTTACGCTCATTTAGTTTTAGAAATTAGTTCTTTAGATATTTGATAATGACGTTAAGGTCTGGTGGTTCATAACCATAATTATCACTTTAATCATTTAGCATATTAGCACATCAGCAAATTAGCTAATTGATTGTAAGTTCTTTGAAAGTTTGGAAACAATAGCACAATCAAATTACTCTTAATTGAGTAACACGAAAGGTAAGTCAAAAAGCAAATAACATTCGATTTTTGACACGTTAATTTTTCTTCTTGAGAATTTTTAATAGTCAGTAAATCAAACTCATTTACAACGGAGAGTTTGATCCTGGCTCAGGATGAACGCTAGCGGCAGGCTTAATACATGCAAGTCGAGGGGCAGCGCGGACTTCGGTCTGGCGGCGACCGGCAAACGGGTGCGGAACACGTACACAACCTTCCTTTTAGTGGGGATAGCCCAGAGAAATTTGGATTAATACCCCGTAAGATGTTAGTGAGGCATCTCACTGATATTATAGTGGCAACACGCTAGAAGACGGGTGTGCGTATGATTAGGTAGTTGGCGGGGTAACGGCCCACCAAGCCTTCGATCATTAACTGGTGTGAGAGCACGACCAGTCACACGGGCACTGAGACACGGGCCCGACTCCTACGGGAGGCAGCAGTAAGGAATATTGGTCAATGGAGGAAACTCTGAACCAGCCATGCCGCGTGGAGGATGAAGGTCCTCTGGATTGTAAACTTCTTTTATATGGGACGAAAAAGGGACTTTCTAGTTCAACTGACGGTACCATATGAATAAGCACCGGCTAACTCCGTGCCAGCAGCCGCGGTAATACGGAGGGTGCAAGCGTTATCCGGATTCACTGGGTTTAAAGGGAGCGTAGGTGGGTTGGTAAGTCAGAGGTGAAATCTCCGAGCTTAACTCGAAACTGCCTTTGATACTATCAGTCTTGAATATTGTGGAGGTTAGCGGAATATGTCATGTAGCGGTGAAATGCTTAGATATGACATAGAACACCAATTGCGAAGGCAGCTGGCTACACATATATTGACACTGAGGCTCGAAAGCGTGGGGATCAAACAGGATTAGATACCCTGGTAGTCCACGCCCTAAACTATGGATACTCGACATACGCGATAAACAGTGTGTGTCTGAGCGAAAGCATTAAGTATCCCACCTGGGAAGTACGACCGCAAGGTTGAAACTCAAAGGAATTGGCGGGGTCCGCACAAGCGGTGGAGCATGTGGTTTAATTCGATGATACGCGAGGAACCTTACCTGGGCTAGAATGCGAGTGCCGTACCGTGAAAGCGGTATTTCTAGCAATAGACACAAAGCAAGGTGCTGCATGGCTGTCGTCAGCTCGTGCCGTGAGGTGTTGGGTTAAGTCCCGCAACGAGCGCAACCCCATCACTAGTTGCCATCAGGTAACGCTGGGAACTCTAGTGAAACTGCCGTCGTAAGACGCGAGGAAGGAGGGGATGATGTCAAGTCATCATGGCCTTTATGCCCAGGGCTACACACGTGCTACAATGGGTAGGACAAAGAGTTGCAACACGGTGACGTGAAGCTAATCTCAAAAACCTACTCTCAGTTCAGATCGTAGTCTGCAACTCGACTACGTGAAGCTGGAATCGCTAGTAATCGTATATCAGCAATGATACGGTGAATACGTTCCCGGACCTTGCACACACCGCCCGTCAAGCCATGAAAGCCGGGTGTACCTAAAGTCGGTAACCGTAAGGAGCTGCCTAGGGTAAAACTGGTAATTGGGGCTAAGTCGTAACAAGGTAGCCGTATCGGAAGGTGCGGCTGGAATACCTCCTTTTAGAGCAAGCACTTACCTGGTGCTGTTGTTTCCTCTTCTTTCAATATTATTTTAGTTCTTTCCATAAGACCTGATGGCCAAATTTGAGTACGGCAATCTAAAGCCAGCAGCTGATAAGCATTAGCACATTAGCATATTAGCCAATTGGCACATTAGCAAATAGATCCGTAGCTCAGCCTGGTTAGAGCACTACACTGATAATGTAGGGGTCACCAGTTCAAATCTGGTCGGGTCTACAAAACTCTGGGGGTTAGCTCAGTTGGCTAGAGCATCTGCCTTGCACGCAGAGGGTCATCGGTTCGACTCCGATATCC
Organism: Paraniabella defluvii; assembly: GCA_019316985.1. Taxonomy (GTDB): domain Bacteria; phylum Bacteroidota; class Bacteroidia; order Chitinophagales; family Chitinophagaceae; genus Niabella; species Niabella defluvii. The sequence continues at coordinate 5,678,971 of CP079215.1, read as the reverse complement.
TCCACAAAGTAGGAGGTAAGGTTTTTGCATGAAACCTCACAGAATAGTTCTTTAAATAAGATGGTAATGACTTAAGGGAAGTACTTAAGGTCTGATGGTTCATAACCATATTATCAGCTACGATCATTGACACATTAGCGTAATAGCTGGTTGTTAATTTGATTAAAAGTTCTTTGACATATTGGAAAAAAATATTGTTAGGAGAGTACCTAACATAGTTTATCGATCATAATTGTAAAATATCACCAATATTTTGGTTGGTCTGAAGCAATGTGGTCGGGTAACAACTACAACAAACTAAATAAACAAGTCCAGCAGAGATGCTGGCCTCATATTAATTAAGTTTAATAAACTTTTTTAAAGCAATTAAGGGCGTATGGTGGATGCCTTGGGTCTGAGAGGCGATGAAGGACGTGGTAAGCTGCGATAAGCCAGGGGAACTGCACACGAGTATTACATCCCTGGATTTCCGAATGGGACAACCTGGTACGTTGAAGACGTATCACTCGAAAGAGAGCCAACCCGGAGAACTGAAACATCTAAGTACCCGGAGGAAAAGAAAATAAGTCAATGATTCCCTAAGTAGTGGCGAGCGAACAGGGAAGAGCCTAAACCGGCTTCGCGTGCGGAGTCGGGGTTGTAGGACCGCATTTAGAAACTGTCATCAAGCTGAATTTTTTTGGAAAATAGAGCCATAGAGCGTGATAGCCGCGTAAGCGCAAATTGACAGGGACGAGCGGTATCCTGAGTAGGGCGGGACCGGAGGAATCCTGCTTGAATCTGCCAGCACCATCTGGTAAGGCTAAATACTCCTCAGACACCGATAGTGAACCAGTACCGTAAGGGAAAGGTGAAAAGCACCCTAAATAAGGGAGTGAAATAGTACCTGAAACCGTACGCCTACAAGCGGTCGGAGCATCTTAATGGTGTGACGGCGTGCCTTTTGCATAATGAGCCTACGAGTTACTCCTCACTGGCGAGGTTAAGTTTTAAACAACGGAGCCGTAGCGAAAGCGAGTCCAAATAGGGCGCTTAGTCAGTGGGGGTAGACGCGAAACTTTGTGATCTATCCATGGGCAGGTTGAAGGTGTGGTAACACACACTGGAGGACCGAACCCGTTGACGTTGAAAAGTCTTGGGATGACCTGTGGATAGGGGTGAAAGGCCAATCAAACTGAGAGATAGCTCGTTCTCCCGAAATGTTTTTAGGAACAGCCTCGGTTTATAAAGTCTGTTAGAGGTAGAGCTACTGATTGGGCTAGGGGCTTCACCGCCTACCAAACCCTGACAAACTCCGAATGCTAACAGATGTTTACCGGGAGTGAGGCTGCGGGCGCTAAGGTCCGTGGCCGAGAGGGAAATAACCCAGAATAGCAGCTAAGGTCCCCAATGCATAGTTAAGTTAATCAAACGATGTAGAGCTTCTATAACAGCCAGGATGTTTGCTTGGAAGCAGCAATTCATTTAAAGAGTGCGTAACAGCTCACTGGTCGAGAGGCTCTGCGCGGAAAATAATCGGGTATTAAACTATGAACCGAAGCTCTATGATTGCCACTAAGTGGTATATCGGTAGGGGAGCATTGAAACTGCATCGAAGGTGTACGGCGACGTATGCTGGAGCGGTTTCAAAAGAAAATGTAGGCATAAGTAACGATAAATAAGGTGAAAAACCTTATCGCCGAAAGTCTAAGGGTTCCTGATCAACGTTAATCGGATCAGGGTTAGCCCGGTCCTTAGTCAAACCCGAAAGGGGTAGACGATGGAAAGCAGGTTAATATTCCTGCGCCCACTATGCATTAAAAGTGACGGAGAATGCTAGCACTACAGGCTGACGGATTAGCTGAGTGGATCCTTCGGGTGAAGCGTAAGTGTGAAAGTTCTTCCAAGAAAAGCGAGCATAGCGGCCGGTACCGCAAACCGACACAGGTAGACGGGATGAGTATTCTAAGGCGCTCGGGTGAGCCGTGGAGAAGGAACTAGGCAAATTGACGCTGTAACTTCGGGATAAAGCGTACCTACTTCGGTAGGTCTCAGTAAAATGGTTCAACCAACTGTTTAACAAAAACATAGGGCCCTGCAAAATCGAAAGATGACGTATAGAGCCTGATACCTGCCCGGTGCTGGAAGGTTAAGGAAGGATGTTCGAGTAATCCAAAGCTTCTGACTGAAGCCCCAGTAAACGGCGGCCGTAACTATAACGGTCCTAAGGTAGCGAAATTCCTTGTCGGGTAAGTTCCGACCTGCACGAATGGTCTAATGAGTTGAACGCTGTCTCCTCCACGAGCCCGGTGAAATTGTAGTATCGGTGAAGATGCCGGTTACCCGCCACGGGACGGAAAGACCCCGTGAACCTTCACTACAACTTTGCATTGATTTTGAATTACGGATGTGTAGCATAGTTGGGACGCTATGAAGCAGTGGCGCCAGCCATTGTGGAGCGGTCGTTGAAATACCAACCTTCTTTGATTTAGAATCTAATCCCTAGCGGGAAACAGTGCATGGTGGGTAGTTTGACTGGGGTGGTCGCCTCCTAAAGAGTAACGGAGGCTTGCAAAGGTTCCCTCAGTACGGTTGGTAATCGTACGCAGAGCGCATTAGTATAAGGGAGCTTGACTGTGAGGCAAACAGGCCGAGCAGGGACGAAAGTCGGCTAAAGTGATCCGGCGGTTCTGTATGGAAGGGCCGTCGCTCAAAGGATAAAAGGTACTCCGGGGATAACAGGCTGATCTCCCCAAGAGCTCATATCGACGGGGAGGTTTGGCACCTCGATGTCGGTTCGTCACATCCTGGGGCTGGAGAAGGTCCCAAGGGTTCGGCTGTTCGCCGATTAAAGTGGCACGTGAACTGGGTTCAGAACGTCGCAAGACAGTTCGGTCCCTATCTGTGGTGGGCGTTAGTAAATTGAGAGAACATGACCTTAGTACGAGAGGACCGGGTCGTACGTACCGCTGGTGTATCAGTTGTGCCGCCAGGTGCAATGCTGAGTAGCTAAGTACGGACAGGATAAACGCTGAAAGCATCTAAGCGTGAAACCTATCTCAAGATGAGTTTACTTTTAAGGGCCGTAAGAGACTATTACGTTGATAGGCTACAGGTGTAAAGGTGGTAACATCAAAGCCGAGTAGTACTAATTGCCCGTACGCTTTAATTTTATTTTGTTAGGTACTCTTCTAATTTTTTAAATTTTTTTCCAATATGTTATATTATTCAAGTTGAAAAGTTGCTAAGTTCACAAGTTGATAAGGACTTACCTGTTAATTAAATACTTATAAACCATTCAGCTCAAGAATTTATGGTGGTTATACCAAGGGTGTTCACCTCTTCCCATACCGAACAGAGAAGTTAAGCCCCTTAAGGCCGATGGTACTGCACCACAATGCGGGAGAGTAGGTAGCTGCCATTCTTATTAGAAGCCTCACAGTAATGTGGGGCTTTTTTGTGCCCGGATCCCGGCAGGTTTTTAAGTTAATATGACCCAACAGCTGTAATAGCTACCCGCATACACTGCGCTCCCCAAAACCATATTCAACTGCGGATACTATTATAACCTAGCTAACCTGCTGTAAAAGCGTACCAAGCACCATACTTTAATGACAGTCAAAGAAAATAATATAAGACCTGAAGCAATATCATACAGAGGACCGTAAGTACTGGTAAGCGGCATATTATTACAGCTGTCAAAGCCACAAGGCGAGTTTATATAGATCATTTTAAAATAAAAATGATAATCGGCTTGAAAATTGAACAAATTTTTACAAAGAAATTTTAGTTTGCAATTATGTATCGTATTTTTGACGTAAGTTGCTATTATACAGTTATTTTGTAAATTTGATGGTACAACATGAAGTTTTTAATAGCAGGGCTGGGAAATATTGGCAACGAGTACGCACATACCAGGCATAATATAGGATTTGATGTGGTAGCTGCATTTGTGCAAAAGCATGGTGGCTCCTTCAGGCAGGACAGGCTGGCATTTGTGGCTGATATAAAATGGAAAGGAAGAATATTGGTTTGTATCTGTCCCACAACTTATATGAACCTAAGTGGTAAGGCCTTTAAATACTGGATTGATAAGGAAAAGATACCCTGGAAAATACCTTGACTATTCTGGATGATCTTTCTCTGCCAATAAGCAAGCTGAGAATCCGGGGAGCGGTAGCGATGGAGGACATAACGGCTTAAAAAGTATACAGGAGTCAGTTGGGTCTGTCGCCTATCCTAAGCTTCGATTCGGAATAGGAAGCAGCTTCCCCAAAGGTATGCAGTCTGATTTTGTATTAGGAAAGTGGACAAAGCAGGAAGAGCCTGTAGTTAAATCTAAGATAGATAAATCTGTAGAGGCTATTGAGGTATTTGCTACGCAGGGATTGAATGCAGCTATGAACAGTATTAATAATCTGGAGTTTGATTAAGATTTTGATCTTGTAGAAAAACCCTTATATAATGAAAATTTTTTGTATCGGAAGAAATTATGTGGCGCATGCCAAAGAATTGGGTAACGAAGTTCCCGACGAGCCCGTTATTTTTCTGAAACCCAAAACAGCACTGCTAAAACCTCATTTGCCTTTTTATTATCCCGAGTTTACCAACGAACTGCATTATGAATGTGAGTTGGTTTTGCGTGTTTGTAAAAATGGACGCTATATCAATAAAGATATGCGCATCAATACTATGATGCAATAACGCTGGGAATAGACTTTACAGCCAGGGATATTCAGAACGATCTTAAACAAAAAGGATTGCCTTGGGAAAAAGCAAAAGCCTGGGATAATTCTGCCGTGTTAGGAGACTGGAAGCCCGTTAGCGATTTTCCTAACCTTAAGGATATCAATTTCGGATTCTATAAAAATAATGAGCTGGTTCAACAGGGCAATTCCGGTAATATGATCTACAGTTTCAATACGCTTTTGGTTAATATATCTAAATACTTCTCTTTAAATATCGGCGATGTTATTTTTACCGGAACCCCTTCGGGTGTGGAGAAGCCCTTCCCGGAGACGAGCTGGAGGGAATACTGGAAGACAATATCGTGCTCAACTTAAAAGTGGAATAGATGCAGATATCTTAATTTATTTTTGAATAGAACCTCAATTTTAATGAGGTTTTATTTTTAAAAAACTATATTTGCAACATAGTTTCATTTTGCAGGCAGTATACAGTATAAGAAAATTTTTAGCAGTAACCCTCTTATTGGCTTTTACAATAGGGGTTACACCTAAATTCTATTTTCACGAGCTTTTTGCAAATCATACAGACTATTCCTGCATCAACAACCACTCCGGAAAAACACAACTCACAACCTATCAGTTCAATTGTGGGTTTGTAAACATGGAAGGCATTTCTCCCTTCCTGGAAGTGCAGCAGATATTTTCCGAGCCCGTTGCTCAGGCTTTTGATAAAAGTTATCCTTTTATTCATCTGAATAACTGGATAGAATTGCGCTCAAACCATACACAGCACCGGGGGCCTCCTGTATTAGCTTAGTTTCTGAAGAAGTTACTTTTCCTTTGGGCAACCCGTTGTGGGATTGCCGTTTCACTTTGTACACTCTTGTGTAGATGTTGTTCTACAATAAAACTAATCAGGTTATGCAATCCAGATATTATCTTTCCTTTATACTTTTACTAAGTACTCTTACTTTATTTGCAAACGATGACCGGGCCGGTTTAAGTGGCGTGGTAACCGATGCTGTTTCCCAGGCGCCTCTTGCCGGTGCTACTATTTCGATACCCGACCTGAAGCTAACCACTACCACCGGTGCCGATGGCCGTTATGAGTTTAGTGCCCTTACCAGCGGACGCTTAACAGTGCAGGTATCTTATGTGGGCTACCGGTCGAAAGTTGAAGTTGTCTCTATTCAGGGACAAACCACCTATAACTTTTCTCTCTCCAGGTCAGTAGTTGAAAATGAAAATGTTACCGTTACAGGGTTTCCTCCGCAACACGTTTGAAACTTACACCTGTTCAGGTTTCTATTATTTCCAGAAAAGATCTTCAGCAATCTGTTGGCAATACTCTTCTGGATGCGGTGGCAAAGGAAGCCGGCGTTTCTGTTGTAACAACCGGGCCTGCTATAGCTAAGCCATTTATAAGAGGCTTAGGCTATAACAGGGTGGTTACTGTAAACGATGGTATCAGGCAGGAGGGCCAGCAATGGGGCGATGAACATGGACTGGAAGTGGATGAATACAGCGCGCAGAAGGTAGAAATTTTACGGGGACCGGCATCGCTCATGTATGGCAGTGACGCCATTGGCGGTGTTATTAATATACTTACGAATACACCGGTTGCCAATAATACCATACAAGGAAATTTACAGTCTACTGTAAACTCCAATAACGGGATGTTCGGGCAGTATGCAAACGTGGCCGGAAATACAAATGGTTTTAATTTTAATGCCTATGGTAGTATCAAAACTGCAGGAGATTACAGCAACAGGTACGATGGCAAAGTTTTAAACAGCAGGTTTGGAGAAAAAACTTTGGTGGTTATGTGGGTTTAAACAGGCGCTGGGGATTTTCACACCTTATTTTTTCTCATTTTGATCAGCATATTGGAATGATTGAAGGCGATCGTAATAACGCCGGACAATTCACTTATGACGGAGAATTGCCCTCAAGCCATTTTATTAAAAGCAGAACACCATTAGATCCTAACCAAAGGATTAAACATCTTAAAATAGCACTCGATAATAATTTCTCATTGGAGAACGGGGAGAATTACCGCACTGATAGGTTTCCAGCGTAATGAACGTAAAGAGTTTGGACATGATCATGAAGAGGAACACGCCGATGAGGAGCACCCCGAAGAACATGACGATCATCACCATGAAGAAACGGGCCAGCCTTCTGCTTATTTTGATTTGAAAACGATCAACTATAGTATCGCTTACCATGCTCCCGAGTGGAATAAATGGAAGGCTAGTTGGGGTGTTAATGGAATGGGCCAGCAAAACCGGAACAAGGCGGCGGAAGCTATTATCCCGGATTATGGTTTATTTGATTTTGGTGTATATGGAATGGCTTCCAAAACATGGAACCAGACTACTGTAAGCGGAGGATTGCGTTATGACATAAGAGATCTCCATAGCAGGGCTATGAGCAACGAAAACGGAGCAGAAAGATTCCAGGCATTTTCTAAAACCTTTTCCAATATTTCTGCCAGCCTGGGGCAACACATGCCGTTGGTGAGCATGTATCGTTAAAAGCGAATATTGCCCGCGGGTTCAGAGCTCCTAATTTGTCAGAACTCGCAGCTAATGGGGCTCATGAAGGCACTAACCGTTACGAAATAGGGGAGCGGGATCTTAAAAGCGAAATATCAACGGCCGTGGATGCCGGGATTGAAATTACCACTAATCATATCGATATAAGCATAGCCCCTTATTTCAATCATATCAGTAATTACATATTTTACAACAGGTTATTGACGGGTAGCGGCGCAGATTCCCTGATAGATGGAGTGCCGGCTTTTAAGTTTAATCAACAAAGTGCGCGGCTGATGGGTATTGAAGCTCGTTTTGATGTGCATCCCCATCCGCTGGACTGGCTGCATTTCGAAAATACATTTTCTTTCGTCAGGGGAAATTTGTTCAGCCTGTCGACGGGTCATACAATCTACCCCTTATAGCTCCGGCAAGTGTTTTAACCGAGCTGAGAGGAGAGTTTGCAGATGTGCTGAAACTGTTTTCTAACCTGTACATAAAAATGGAAATGAATGCGGTGGCAGCCCAAAATAATTTTTTTCGCAGGCTATGAAACAGAAACGGCAACCAAGGGATATGTTTTGTTTAATGCGGGTTTGGGAGCTGAAGTGAAAATTGCGAATAAAAAGCGATTCTCTTTCAACGTGGGATTACAAAATATCGGGGATGTAGGATATCAAAGTCACCTGAGCCGGTTAAAATATACCGCCGGGAATCCTGTAACCGGCCGAGTGGGCGTTTTCAATATGGGACGGAACTTCACTGCCCGTTTGATCATACCACTTGAATGGAAATTATAAAGAAAGATAGTTTAACCAGGCAACGTCACCACTAAAAGGTGACGTTTTTTATTTTATATCTTAACTTTATAAGAATTGATAAAACAAATGAGATCCTCAAACGAATTTATTCAATTAGCTAATTCCCCAGGTTTAACTTTTTTTTCTATTAAGGAAATTACCCTCGGCATATTTCAGTGGCGTTCGACTGAAAAGTTTAACGAATGACAGTTGCCAGGTTTCGGTGCCATTTAAATGGTTTAGCCAGAATCCTTTTCGCTCCACCTATTTTGCCTGCCTTGCAATGGCCGCAGAACTAAGCACAGGAGCGCTGGCGATGGCGCATGTATATAAAAGAATACCTGCTATCTCAATGCTTGTAGTAAAAATGGAAGCTGAATATTTTAAAAAAGCTACTGGTGTAACATTGTTTATTTGTACCGATGGCGATACCTTTCAACAAACAATAAACAATGCTATTGAATCCGGCGAACCTCAGGTATTTACAGCTCGCTCTGAAGGCAAAAATGAAGCCGGAGAACTCATAGCACGCTTTAATATAACCTGGTCTTTCAAAGCAAAAGCTGCCTAGCCGCAAGCATCATCTTTTTAAAAGCAATTCTTTTACCTGGTTAGCAAAAGAATTAAATTCTTCATTTTGTTGTAAGATAAAAGTATTGTTCTCAAATGCGCCCAAAACACTTTCCATTTCTTCTTTAGTGTCGTACACCATATTTTTAAAAGTGTTTTTATAGTCTTTCTCTTTCGAGCTATAAACACTTTGAGTGATCCATTCTTTGGTAGCTAACGCCTGTTGAAAAGACTTTTAAGAAAACCGGAGTCTATATCTTCACACCTTAAATGATCGAGCTTTAATAATAAGGACACTGCGTGCAGCAATTTTTGATTCTCATACTGCCCGCCCTGTTCCTCATAAAATTGATGTACCTGATGCCATCCGGTTACCGTTCCGCTTCTTATTTTATCAAGAAGAATTTCCAGCTGGTCTTTTGCAATCAGTTGGCCTCCTACATTTACCCAATCCTGTAAGCTATCCTCCGGCGTTTTATCATTAATATAGGCCAGAAATTGCTCCTGGTTGTTTTTACTGATATACTTTATGATCTCACTACCTGCATAAAAAGAAAGCATACGTTTATACACATTGTATGCCTGTTGAACTTTAAGGATCTGTACTTCCCGTTTCGAATTTTCAAAACCATGGGCCACGATATTTAACCTGGCAACGGCGGGGGAATTATGTTCTAAAAGCGACGTTCCTTTTGTGATAAAATCCTGATCGCTTCCCACCATTTCATTGGCTTTATAAAATGCCTTCCTGTAAATAATTGTAGTAGTTGCAGCGATTTGTAAATTTCATTGGCAGTATCAGGTGCCAGGCAATTATACTCGAGGTATTGTAATTTGTTAATCCTTTTATCCCTTTCCGCAAATTTCCGTTCGTTTCTTTGTATGGCATACATGTTATACAGGAACCAATAAGCGGGCATGATAACCAGTTTATTGCTGTGCTCTTCATTACTGATAAGGGCAAAAGGGAAAGGAATATTTAATTCAGCCGGATAATTGCCTTTCGCTATCATGGCGAATGATGCAAATTTAGAGTTGTGCTTAAGGCTAACACAAAGGCCAGGCCAGAAGCCCCGTCCTGCCTGCAGTTCGCCATCCGCGCCCCTGGAGTTATGGTTGGAGCCGATGGTGGCGCCTGCTGCCATATTACTTTGCCCCATTACCAGCGCTGCGCATAAAAACGAGTTATTGTGATGCTGCTCATGGGCGGGGAATATCAGTGAATTTAAAACTTCACAACAGGATACAGTTGCGTTTTCGCCAAGGTACGAATTAATGAGCCGGGCTCCATACTTCAATTGCGAGAAAGGCGATAAAATAAAACGCACCGCCTTTACTCCGTAAAACGCCCTGCTTCCAACACCCATAATACCATTTACCATTTCGCAACCTTCACCTATTTGAGATTTGGCCGTTTCGTTCGAATTAATCGTAAGGTTCTTCAGTTTGTTGGCGCCTTTAACATAGGCATCTGTGCCAATTTTAACATCCTTAATAATATGGGTATTTTTGATCACCGTTCTTTTCCCTACAGTGCCGTAATAACCATGAATAGCGTCGAACTGATTTTCTGTAAATTTTTGAAAAGCTTCCATTAACAGCTGATCGCCCCGGTATTTCGTCCACAGCCAGGCGTCTCCTGCAAGCATGCCATCAAAAGGCAATACTTTTCTTCCACCGTTCTCATTGCATAATTCCATCCATATCCTCACTTGTTCTTTTTCTCCCTCCTTTAATATCCCGTTTCCGAATTTAGCATGCGAGGTGCAGCTCATTTCGTTTACATTGGCAATAATGACGTCGTCTTCAATAATATAATGCCCCAGGAATTTTACATTGCTGATAGAAACATTATCGCCTATATCGCAACTCACAATCTGGCTGTGGTAAAGACCTACCGGAAATTTTACTTCGCTGAATTCAAGAAAATACTGCTCCAGCCTGCCTATGCGAACCAAGCCGTAAAAAGTGCATTCTTCAATGAGATGTATGTCTATTCCGTCTCTTACTAAAACATCCTCCCAGTTTCCTGCACGGTTTCGGTTTGATTGGAGTATCGTAATTTCCTGCTTGGTTAATGGCCGGTAATCGCTGGCAGGGTTCTGCTGAAATCTTAAATAATATTCGTCTTTTCCTTCCGGTAAAAACTCTTTGGGTATAAAGTTGTATCCAAGTTGGTCTGCTTTATGTTTTTTTATTTGATTCATTTAGTATATAAGGCAGGAGGTTCTTGTTCGTGAACAATTTGGTTTATCGGTTTAAAAACGTTACTCAACGGTAACGCTTTTGGCCAGGTTGCGGGGCATGTCTACGTTACAGCCTTTTGCCACACCGATATAATAAGATAGTAACTGCAATGGAATAACATTGATTAAAGGAGCAATTACCTCGTCGGTTTCAGGAACGATCATAACATCGTCGCAAATGCTTTTCGACATTTCGTCTCCCTCCGTGATCACCGCCAGCAGCTTTCCTTTTCGTGCTTTTATTTCCTGCATATTACTTACCACTTTTTCGTGGTACATATCTTTGGTAGCTACAAAAACAACCGGAAGGTTTTCATCTACAAGGGCAATAGGACCGTGTTTCATCTCGGCAGCCGGATATCCTTCTGCATGTATATAGGAAATTTCTTTAAGTTTTAAAGCTCCTTCTAATGCAATGGCAAAATTGTAGCCGCGCCCCAGGTATAAAAAGTCGCGGGCATCTTTATATTTTTCGGCTATCGCTTTAATATGATCGTGATGGTTAAGTACCCATGCCGCTTTTTCCGGAACGGCATCCAGCTCGTTCAACAATCTCCTGTATCTGTCGCTCGATAAAGTTCCTTTCATGTAGCCCACTTTTAGGGCGATCATCATGAGTACTGTTAGCTGGGCCGTGAATGCTTTGGTAGACGCAACGCTTATTTCAGGGCCTGCGTGCGTATAGGCGCCGGCATGAGAGGCTCTTGATATAGAAGAGCCCACCACGTTTACCACTCCCAAAATGATGGCCCCTTTTTCTTTTGCACTTTCAATAGCAACCAGGGTATCGGCTGTTTCGCCACTTTGGCTAATGGCAATAATTACATCGCCTTTATTGATAACAGGGTTCCGGTACCTGAACTCCGAAGCATACTCCACTTCTACATTAATGCGACAAAGGTCTTCAATAATATATTCTGCTACTAAACCGGCATGCCAGCTGGTTCCACAGGCAATAATTACAATGCGGTTCGCATTAATGATCTGATCGGCGTATTGTTGTATGCCTGCCATAGTAATGGTTCCGGCTGCTGCGTCTAATCTTCCGCGAAGACAATCATAGATAGTAGTGGGCTGCTCAAAAATTTCTTTGAGCATGAAATGATCGTATCCTCCCTTTTCTATAGCGGCCAGTTCCAGATCCAGCTTTTGTACATAGGAGTGATCTTCTCATTACCCAGGTTTTTTAAAATAAGTTCGTCGGGCTTTACTATCGCCAGCTCATAATCGTTTACATACACCACTTCCTTTGTGTATTCGAGCATAGGAGAGGCGTCAGAACCCAGGAAATGCTCACCTTTACCTACTCCAATTACCAGCGGACTGCCCTTACGCGCTGCAATAATGGTGTCCGGGTTTTCATTGTCGATCAGTAAAATAACGTAGGCTCCTGTAACGCGTTTTAATGCAATACGGATGGCTTCTTCCAGCGTACATTCGTTATTGGTTTTAATTTCCTCGATGAAATTCAGCAGCACTTCAGTATCTGTGTCGCTCTTAAATGTATATCCTTTTTTAGACAGTTCTGATTTTAGCTGTGCGTAATTTTCGATAATGCCATTATGTATCATGGCTATTTTACCGCTTGCTGAATAATGAGGATGCGCATTTTTATCGTTGGGCTCGCCATGAGTAGCCCACCTGGTATGACCGATTCCGGTGGTGCCGGCCACATTACTGGTGCCGATATTGTCTTCAAGATCTGCAACCTTACCTTTCTTTTTGTAAATAGTTACCGCATCTTTTTGCTGTAGTGCCACACCTGCACTGTCGTATCCACGATATTCCAACCTTTTCAGACCTTTAATAATAATCGGGTAGGCCTGCCTGGTACCCGTATAGCCCACAATGCCACACATAGTATAAAGTTTTAGGAAAGGCGAAAATAAGGTTTTTACAATTCTGCGCAACCGTTTGCGCAGAATGTACTGCAGTTAATGACGATGGGGTATTTAAAAACAGCAAAGATATTAAAGCAGTGTGCCTCTTAAAAGCATGAAAGCCACCGAAAAATAAATAATCAGTCCGGTTACGTCTACCAGGGTAGCCACAAAGGAGCCGAGCTAACCGCCGGGTCAGCTCCCATTTTTTTAAGCAGTATGGGAAGCATGCTGCCGGATAAAGTGCCCCAGAGTACAACGCCCAGCAGCGTTAAACCCAGTGTGAACGCCAGCGGAGCCAATGTTCGCCGTACAGCGTAGGAGTAACCAGGTGAAATACAAAAATGCGTAAAAAGCCGATAATGCCTAAAACCGCACCTAATAAAATTCCCGAGATGATTTCCCGACGCATTACACGCCACCAGTCGCTGATATATACTTCACCAACGGCCATGGCCTGTATAATAAGCGTAGACGCCTGGGAGCCGCTGTTGCCGCCGCTGCTGATAATCAGCGGGATAAATAATGCCAGCACCACTGCACGCGCAATTTCATCTTCAAAAAGGCCATAGCAGTGGCTGTCAGCATTTCCCTAAAAATAAAACCACCAGCCAGGGAATACGTTTGGCAAACAGCCTTAATAAGGGAATATCAAGGTACGGTTCTTCAAACGCCTGCGTACCCCCATTTTCTGCATGTCTTCGCTATATTCTTCGGTGGCTACCCAAAGCACGTCATCAATTGTAACAATTCCCAACAGTTTATTGCTCTCGCTTACAACCGGAAGGGCAACCCGGTTGTTCATTTTAAAGATCTCGCTGGCCGATTCCTGGTCGTCATAGGCTTTCAGGGATATAACCCTTTCGTCCATCAGTTCCGATACTTTTGTATCGGGCGAGCTTAATATAAATTCTCCTATCCGGATATCATCCAGCAACTCACCGGCCTGGTCAATCACATATATAACGTTAATGGCCTCACTGTTTTTTCCATATTTGCGGATAATCCCAAAACTTCCTCCACCGTATTATGCGAATAAACATATACATAATCGGGGTTCATCAAACGCCCGATGCTGTTTTCGGGGTATCCCAGTAAGGAAAGCGTTACCCTTCTTTCTTCAGGATCCAGTAATTTGATAAGCTCCCTTACGGCATTGGAAGGAAGTTCCTCCAGGAAATCGGTACGATCATCTGCCGGCAGCTCGTTTAAAAGAGCGGCAGTATAGCTGGGTGGGAGCTCCTGTATAATGTTTCTTTGCTCAGATACTTCCAGCAGCTTGAAGACGTTCACGGCGCGGTGAACCGACATGTTGGCAATGATCAGCGCCTCATGCTCAGGAAATTCATATACCAGGTCTACAACATCGCTAATATTTTGATCGTCAAGAAATTCTTTTATTTCAGATCTCTTACCTAGTTCAAGTATTGCTTCAAATTGTGCTGATATGGATATTTCGTCTTCTTCCAATTGCATTCGCCAAATTTACGAACTTCAAATATGCAGGAACCTTCCTGTACGTATTTTTTGATAAATTAATATTACTGTAGAACTGTTGCTGCTTATGAATGAATTTAACCCGATTTTGGCGAGGCCATATCTTTGTTAGATAAAGCTATTTTTGCTTGAAAATAAATTGATTTGATCGCTCATTGTTTATATATAGCAGCAACCGAAGAAATGGGAAGGGGTTTTTTACCGCAGAAGATATTTCGAAAGGATCTGTTATAGAAATTGCACCGGTTTTGGTAATGTCGGCACAGGAAAGAATATGGTTAGATAAAACCCTGTTGCACGACTATATTTTTGAGTGGGGTGATGACACGGGCCAATGCTGTATGGCGCTCGGGTGGGTGCCTCTATACAATCATTCTTATAAAAGTAATTGCGATTACGAAATGGACTACGAGCAAAATACCATTACGATCAAAACAGTCAGGAAAGTGAAAGCAGGAGAGGAGTTGTTTATCAACTATAGCGGCTCCTGGGACGCAACCAAGGCTGTTTGGTTCGACGCCCGGTAGTTTTAGAATAGACGGTTATCCAGTCCATAACGTTTACTTCTTTCAATAACGATCTTTTTAAAATCTTTATGACTTGGATTCAGCAGGTAATTGTTTTCCTCAGGAATTACCGCAGATGGGATTTTTAGTATAAGGTCTGACCTGGACTGCAGGAATTCGTCGCCGATATACCTGGTGTAATCCATATCAGTATTCCAGGATTTTTTTAAAACGGAACGATCTATTTCTATGATTTCATTGTCAGGAACGGCCAACTCCACCAGATGGAAAGAAGGCAGGAGCGTTGTAGTTGTTCTGTCGTAGTTCACTACAATTTCCAAAACGGCCAGCGATATATGTTCTGCGGCATAAACTGCGTACTGCCCTTTGCTATTCCATCGCCCGCCATATAAAAAAGCTCCATAGCCCGATAGGTCGTCATGATATTCCGATCGAACAAGTCTGTAGATAGTCATTATGCCGATATACCGTGTTGAATTCTTCCCAATGTATCAATTACCTCCTGAATACCGTTGTGCGTAGTTAATTTACTTTTAACTATTTCCCCGTTAAGCGAAAATGGCCTGCTCTGCAACCAGCTTTTAAAGCCTTCCTGGCCAAATGTTTCATTGCCTATATCTATTAATACCTCCAGCAATAAAATACGTTCTATTTGTAGCCCGTTAAAGCCGCCGTCATCTTTAGCGTACCGGTGTAAAGTGCGCTCACTTATAAAAAGCATATCAGCCCATTCTCCGAGGGTAAAAGCTCCTTTTGTAAGAATTTTTTAAAATCGTTATAGGTAAAGTCTTTTACAAGGGTTTCTACCTGGCCCCGTTTAGGGTGATATGATAAACGGCCGCAGGTTCTTCAACCTTGCTGGTAGATATATTAGGAATATATTTTTTAGTGGGTTTTTTCATTTTGCGTCATTTGTCACAAATATACATGTTTTTTGTCGTATTTTAAACTTTTCCTTTCATGCAATAGGTTTGACTTTCTCTGCTTTATATTTGCTTAATTGGAACAGGGAATTGTTATTTATACAGATGGTGCGTCGCGGGGTAATCCCGGACCAGGCGGTTATGGTGTTATTTTAATGTATAAAGGACATGCTAAAGAATTGTCTGGCGGCTTCAAGCGTACTACGAATAACCGGATGGAGTTAATGGCTGTTATTGAGGGATTGAAAGCCTTAAAAACCAATGAAATACCGGTTTCAATTTATTCTGATAGCCAGTATGTTGTTAATGCTGTTTCCAAAGGTTGGCTGCGTAACTGGATCCGGACCAACTTTGCGGGGGAAGAAGAACAAAGATTTGTGGCTGCAGTACCATCAGCTGGCTAAGAATTTGAATATTAAGATACATTGGGTACGCGGTCATGCTGATAATCCTTTCAATAACCGGTGTGATCAACTGGCAACAGCTGCTGCAGATGAGAAAAATTTAAAGGTTGATATTGGTTTTGAGCAGGAAATAGCGCGTAACTCAAATTAAAGTAGATAATAATGAAAAGGCACTGTCTTACTGTAGACTTGAAAAATGATGCAACTTTGATTGCCGAATACGAGTTGCATCATGAAAAAATATGGCCCGAAATAAAGCAGGGCATTCGAAATGCCGGAATAGAAAGCATGGAGATTTACAGGGTTGAAAATCGTTTGTTTATGGTTATGGAAGTAAACGACGACTTTTCATTTGAGAAAAAGCAGGCTGCCGACAATACCGATGTTAAAGTGCAGGAATGGGAGGCGCTTATGTGGAACTACCAACAGGCTTTACCTTTTGCAAAGCCAGGAGAAAAATGGGTGTTGATGAAAAAAATATTTCAATTATAAAATTGTAATTTGAAGCAGCCTGCAAATTTTAGCAGAATTTAACCTGCTAATTATCCCGATTATCCTGTCGTCCTGTTATGTGGTAAAAGCCTACCGGTTCAGGAAGTTCGAGTTAAAAGATCTGGGAAAGTTTAAGGCCGCAACGGTGCAAAAAAGTAATCAGCCTTTTCGTTTTTTTAACGCTGGGGCAGTAGCTTCCCTCTGAAAGCGTATCTCGATTCTAATCTGGAAAATAGCTTAACCTATGGATTCCTGGTAATAAGGAACGATAGTATTTTATATGAAAAATACTTTGATAACCTCGCCTCTTCGAACATCTTTCCTTCGTTTTCGGTAGCCAAATCTTTTGTAGGTACTTTGGCGCAAATTGCTCACCAGGAAGGGAAGATAAAATCTTTGCAGGATCCGGTTACCCAATACTTACCCTGGCTGCTCAGTAGCGATAAAGCCTGGAGACAGGTTACGGTTCAAAATCTGTTAGATATGCGCACCGGGGTAAAAAGTGATGAAACTTATAACAGCCCTTTTAGCGATGTTATTCAGTTGGGGTTTACCCGCAACCTGATGGGCAGGTTGAAGAAGCTAAAAGTAGTTCCCGGATCGAAAGAATTTGTGTATAAAAGTGTAAACACCCAGCTGCTGGGCGCTATTATTGAATCGGCAACAGGAGAAACATTAGCAAACTACTTACAAAAAAATTATGGTTACCAATGGGTATGGAGAGTGATGCCGCCTGGCAAACTGATGCAAAGGGCAGAGTACGGGCTTTTTGTTGCCTGAATGCCACATTGAGAGATTTTGCCAAACTGGGGCGGCTTTATTTAAACAATGGTAACTGGAACGGTAATCAGATACTTGCAGCGGAGTGGGTGCAAACTATTTTAAATCCGGACACGATGCGCGTATACCAGGGATATAAAAACCATTGGTGGAGCAGCAGGAATATTAAGAGGTTTAGCGATTCTGCACAGGCAGTTCAGTTTGTTGGCACGCAGCAAGCAAATTGGTATATAAGCAGGGGAGCAAGAAATGGCAAGGTTTTTTTTCAGCGCTTACAATAATCTTCCTGCGGTGTTTGCGCAGGGAATGTTAGGCCAGTTTGTATACATAAATCCGGGAAAAAGCTGATTATAGTGAGAATGGGGCATAACTGGAAACACAAAGACTTTTATGCTCAGAAATTTATTGAAAACCTGGCCGGTATGATACTTTAACTAAAAAGGCCGCTTAATAATAAGCGGCCTGAATTAAATTTATTGGAAATATTTAGTACTCGTCCTCGTTAAATAGGAAGTCTTCCTGCGTGGGGTAATCCGGCCAGATGTCTTCTATAGTTTCATAAACATCACCTTCATCTTCCAGTTCCTGCAGGTTTTCTACAACTTCCAGCGGAGCGCCACTACGAATGGCGTAGTCAATCAACTCGTCCTTAGTAGCTGGCCAGGGGCGTCTTCAAGATAAGAAGCTAATTCAAGTGTCCAAAACATAGTATATCGGTTTTCTATAATTAACGTTAATATGCAACAAAGGGTTGCAAACTGGTTTAAAAAAATTTGTGCAAAAGTAACTGTATTACTGAATTTACCAAATTGCTTTTTAAAGCCTGTTTTAAACATTTTTGACGTTATTTCAAATTCAAAACTTTTACATTTGAAAATAATAATTTATCAGCACAACTCTTTACAACTTCTTTTTAATGATATACGGGAAAGATATTCATAAGGCTTACGGAACAATACAGGTATTAAAAGGGGTGAATATCGAGATAAAGACCGGGAAGTAGTGTCAATTGTCGGGCCATCCGGAAGTGGTAAAAGCACGTTACTGCATATTTTAGGTACATTAGACCGCCCCGACCGGGGAGGTAATAATGAATAATACCCGCATTGAGGGCCTGGCTTCAAAGAAGTTAGCAGCTTTTAGAAATAAAAATATTGGTTTTGTTTTTCAGTTTCATCATTTGCTGCCGGAGTTTTCTGCTCTTGAAAATGTATGCATACCTGCATGGATAGCTGGCCGAAAGAAGAAAGAAGTAGAAGAACAGGCAAAAGAGCTTTTGCAAATGTTGGGCGTTTCGCACCGGCTAAACAATAAACCCGGCGAATTAAGCGGAGGAGAGCAGCAGCGGGTTGCGGTAGCAAGAGCCCTGATCAACCAGCCTTCCATTGTTTTTGCCGACGAGCCTACGGGTAATCTGGATACGGCCAACGCCAGGGAATTGCACGACCTTATTTTTGACCTGCGCACCAGATTTTCCCAAACATTCCTTATTGTTACGCATAATGACGACCTGGCGCGCCTCAGCGATCGGGTATTGCAAATGAAAGATGGACTTATTGTGTAAAAGCTAACCAAACTTGCCCTATATTTATAGGCTAAAGCGCACTGCTTCATTTGAATAGCGCAAAGAGGCAAATGGAGAAAAAATAGTTTGATAAACAAGCCCATAAAAACCATAATAGCGATTGTATGAGTAACAAAGGCCAAGGAAATGTTATAACACGGGTAATTGCTGCATCCTCCTGGGTACCATGATAGAATGGTATGACTTTTATATTTTTGGAATGCTCGCCCAAACCATTTCAACTGAGTTTTTTCCCGAAGGCAATGCTACCGCTGCTTTACTGAGCACTTTAGCCATATTTGCTGCAGGCTTTATTGTAAGGCCTTTTGGCGCATTAGTATTTGGAAGACTGGGAGATATCTTTGGCAGAAAATCCACTTTTTTACTTACCCTGGTATTAATGGGTGGCTCTACTTTCTTAATAGGATTGGTTCCAGGGTACAAAACCATAGGAATTGCAGCCCCTTTGCTTGTGCTGCTGTTGCGATTGATTCAGGGGCTGGCTTTGGGCGGCGAGTATGGCGGCGCTGCTACCTATGTTGCCGAGCACGCCCCGGCTAACAGGCGGGGATATTTTACCAGCTGGATTCAGACTACCGCCACATTGGGACTTTTCCTGGCACTAGGCGTAATTATGCTGGTAAAGCTTAACATGAGTGATGCATCGTTCAATTCTGAATGGGGAGGCTGGCGGTATCCCTTCTGGTTTTCTATTTTACTGGTAGGCGTATCTGTTTATATAAGAATGAAAATGGAAGAATCTCCGCTGTTCTCCAAGTTAAAATCAGAAGGAAAACAGCTAAGAATCCATTAAAAGAAAGCTTTAGCCATAAGGCTAATTTTAAGATGGTACTGCTGGCACTTTTTGGAGCGGTAATGGGGCAGGGAGTGGTTTGGTACACCGGGCAGTTTTATGCACAGAGTTTTTTAGAAACCAAAGCAATGCTCGATTTTGAGCAAAGCAGAACCATTATGCTTTGGGCCATTCTTTTCGCTACTCCTTTCTTTATATTTTTTGGCTGGCTTAGCGATAAAATTGGCCGTAAATGGATCATGCTCCTGGGCATGCTGATTGCTATTCTCACTTATCGCCCCATCTTTAATTACCTGCTTGATAAATCTGATACCAAAGCCTGGCAGGGGCAGGCTATTACATCCGGCGGAGTGGAAATTACTAAAAGGCTTCCGTTGGCTGGCACGGGTGATACCCTTATTACAACCGTTCAAACCATGCATTATTCTTCAGGTGCAGGCTATAAGCAGGAACGCGTAGACACGCTTAACACTGCTGCCAACGAAGTGCGAACTGGCAAGGCCACTATAAAAGATAAGATTTTACCTTCTGGTTTGTATTGGAAGTTTATCGGATTGGTATTTCTACTTATTCTGTATGTAACGATGGTGTACGGCCCCATTGCAGCCTTTTTGGTGGAGCTTTTCCCGGTACGGATACGCTATACCTCTATGTCTTTACCTTATCATATCGGAAATGGAGTTTTTGGCGGACTGGTTCCTTTTATTGGCGTATTGCTGCAAACCACATTTACCGATGATCCTTTGGTAGGTTTGTGGTACCCCATAGCGGTTGCGGCATTATGCTTTATTATAGGTGCGATCTATCTGAACAACAAAATTGATGAAGAGGTCAATGATTGATCCTCCTGTTTTTTTATGCAATAAAGTATTAATTAACCGACATTAAAATTGGAACGATGAATGTTATCAAAAGGATTTTAGGCGTGCTTTGGTTTTTACTCGGACCGGCCGTTATTTATTTTTTAATAGCAGGCGCAATAAAAATATAGATAGTTCAGGCAACAAAGACATCAATAATCCTGTTATATGGGTGATCATTATTGCAATATTTGTTCCGGTTGCAATAGGTTTGATGATTTTCGGATGGTATGCCATTACAAATGAATATGAGCAGCTACCCGAAGACTCTGATCATCTTAATTTCGAATAGGTTAATTAATTGTGAGGATTTTGTTCTTAAACTATTTTAAAAACATAATTTCTTATATCTTCGCCGGTAGTATATATGGGTAAGTTTTTAGGTTATATATCAGCAGCTGTTTTAGCCGGATTATTACTCCTGCTAACCGTGGGCCTGCCTGTAACCTATAGTTCCATACGAGCCATCAAAGACAATGTAGCTGGCAATACCTGTGATAAAAACCCTTATTCCAATTCAACCGAAGAAAAAACACCGTCCGGATCGATAAGCGTTAGTGAAGAATATGTTCACGAAACACGCCACGACCTCCATCTGCCCCCTCATCAGATCAGCATTGCATATATACATGCGCATGAGGCTACTTATATAGCTTATCACGGCGAGCAACACTGCCCCCGCCCAATGCTATTGCCTGATTCCAGTTTCCTCAATTTCCGAGTTTTTTAAATTGCTATATCCGGTAAGTCCTACTGGATGAGTTACTAATGCATTAAAATTTTTATGACAAATCAAACCAGATCGACAGGTTATATAAAGTCGCTTGGCAGTGATCTGCCTTCTTCTATCGTAGTTTTCCTGGTAGCGCTTCCTTTATGTTTAGGTGTTGCCCTTGCTTCAAATGCACCATTGTTTAGCGGCATTATAGCCGGTGTATGCGGTGGTATAGTAGTAGGCCTGGTAAGCCGTTCACATTTAAGTGTAAGCGGTCCGGCCGCCGGTTTAACAGCAATTGTTGCCGCAGCTATAACTTCCTGGCTTCCTTTGAGGCTTTTTAGTGGTTGTTGTATTGGCCGGCGCCATACAATTGGTTTTAGGGTTTTGCAAGGCCGGAATCATAGGCGACTATGTGCCTAATAGTGTAATTAAAGGTATGCTGGCTGCTATAGGCCTTATCTTAATTTTAAACCAGGCGCCTCATTTGCTGGGCGATGACTCTTCTTTCGAGTTAGATGAAAATACTCCGGTTAAGGGTAACATATTTGTAAATTTTTTACTGCATTTACTAATATAAACACATCGGCATTTGTAATTGGCGGAGTGTGCCTGGTTTTTTATTTTGCATGGGAAGCTTGGGTGGCGAATAAGAAGGGGTTTATAAAGCTCATTCCTGCCCCATTATTAATCGTATTTCTGGGTGTAGGTATTAATTACCTGTTTGCTTCTGCCCAGGCATTACCTGCGTTGCAGGGCGGGCATCTTGTTGCCATTCCTGTAGCGTCTTCAACCAGCGAGTTTTTATCATTCTTTACCATGCCCGACTGGAATTTTATAACTGATCCTAAGGTTTGGACCCTGGCGGTGACAGTGGCGCTGGTAGCCAGCCTGGAAAGTCTTTTATGTATTGAAGCCGTTGACGACCTTGATCCTTATCAAAGGGTAACACCAACCAACAGAGAGTTAAAAGCACAGGGTATTGGCAATATAGTATCAGGGTTGATCGGCGGTATACCCGTTACCAGTGTAATTGTGCGTTCGTCGGCCAATGTAAATGCAGGTGCCAAAACAAAAATGTCAACAATTCTTCACGGTGTTTTCCTGCTATTATTGGTGGCTTTTATCCCAACTATCTTAAACCTGATACCGAAAGCAGCTCTGGCGGCCATTTTAATCTTTACGGGCTACAAGCTGGCTAAGCCGTCGCTTTTTAAAGCTTTCTACAAAAAGGGATGGGATGTATTTCTGCCTTTTGTAATTACCATTGCCGCAATACTGGCTACAGATTTATTAAAAGGCGTAATATTAGGTATAATTGTTGGTTTGTTCTTTTCTTTCAGATCTAATTTCAGGAAAGCAGTTTTTGTAGTGAATGATCAAACCCGTTATTTGTTCAGGCTACGTAAAGACGTTTCTTTTCTTAACAAGGCCATCATAAAACGGAAGCTGGAAGAAGTGCCGGAAAATGCTCATGTAATTATTGACACTAAACGGGCTGATTATATCGACAGGGATGTGGTGGAGACGATTGAAGATTTCACCCTTCATGCTCCGCTAAAAACATAAAAGTAGACTTGTATACAAGCGGTTTTGTAGATCATGGATTTTCTTACAAGGTGCTGGCCAATAACAACGATGATGCTTCGTTGCAGCGAAACTATGAGGAAGTTATTGAGTCGGTAATTCAGGGAAATGGAAATAATAATGCTAAGAATAAAAATTAATTAACCTTAAAGATTGAAAGCAAAATGAAATCGTACACTGAATTGTTAGAAGCAAATAAAGAGTGGGCGCAGCAGCATTGTCTGTAGACCCCAAGTTTTTTTCAAATCTTGCTGAAACGCAAACTCCCGAATTCTTATGGATTGGATGTAGTGACAGCCGGGTGCCCGCAAATGAAATTACGGGTACAACCCCTGGTGAAATTTTTGTGCATCGTAATATAGCTAACCTGGTAATACATACCGATGTTAATATGCTAAGCGTACTAGAGTATGCGGTAATGCATCTGAAAGTAAAACATGTTATTGTTTGCGGGCACTATGGTTGTGGTGGTGTTAAAGCTGCAATGGGTAATAACGATTTTAACCAGATACTCAATATGTGGCTCCGTGTGATCAAGGATGTTTACAGGCATAACAGGGGAGAGCTCGAAGCTATTGAAGATATCAACGAAAGGGCAGATCGCCTTGTTGAACTAAACGTAAGAGAACAGGCTGAAAAGCTTTGTAAAACCTCAATTATTCAAAAGGCATGGAAACTAAGGGAAGGGCCGGAGATTCATGGATGGGTGTACGGGCTTAAAGATGGTTTATTAAAAGAAATTATCAATATAAAACCAGGGGAAACCGTAATTGATCCTATTTATGTTTATGATAACCTTTAGTTCTATAGTAACTATCTCATGGAGCATAGCCAAACGGCTATGCTTTTTATTGCGGTGCCAGGAGAAACCACCTGTTCCTGCCGGCCTCTATTTTTGTAATGTTTCGATTTTTGCCTCCCGGGAATGCGCTATGGGCCATAGCGAGACGGTATGTGGGGAATCGCCGCCTCTCGCCAATTCCAGGTAAGGTTTTCCACACCTGTTATTTACTTTTTCTAATATTTGTGTATTAGATACGCAAAGTATTAATTAAATTGCGCCACAAATTGAATAAAATACATCTTAAACAGATAATTCATGAGTTACATTTCAGAAGTCTTCGCAAGACAAATATTAGACAGTCGTGGTAATCCAACCATTGAGGTGGATGTAATTACAGACGAAGGCGCTTTAGGGCGTGCTGCTGTGCCAAGCGGGGCCAGCACAGGAATACACGAAGCTGTTGAGTTACGTGACGGCGATAAAAAGAAATACCTGGGTAAAGGAACTTTAAAAGCTGTTAAAAACGTAAATACTGTAATTGCTCCTGCTTTATTAGGTTACGATGTAGCTGATCAAACCGGTATTGACCAGTTGATGATTCAATTAGACGGTACACCTAACAAAGGTAAATTAGGCGCTAATGCTTTGCTGGCTGTAAGTATGGCTGCTGCCAAAGCGGCTGCAGAAGAAGCCGGTTTGCCTTTATATAGGTATATAGGCGGTACCAATGCGAAAACATTACCTATTCCAATGATGAATATCCTGAATGGTGGTGCGCATGCCGATAACAAGATCGATTTCCAGGAGTTCATGATTATGCCTGTAGGGCACCCACCTTTAGCGAAGGCCTTCGTTGGGGTGTAGAGATCTTTCACGCTTTAAAATCTGTTTTAAAGAAAAAGGATACAGCACCAACGTAGGAGATGAAGGCGGCTTTGCTCCAAACATCCAAAGCAATGAGGAAGCTATTGAAACAGTACTGGACGCTATTGGAGCGGCGGGCTACAAAGCGGGTTCACAAATCGTAATTGCGATGGACGCGGCCAATAGTGAGCTTTGGGATGCGAAAAAGAAAAATATGTTTTCCATAAAAGCTCAGGTAAAGAAATGACCAGCGAAGAGTTGGTTAAATATTGGGAGAGCTGGGTAAAGAAATATCCGATTGCCAGCATTGAAGATGGTATGGCTGAGGACGACTGGAAAGGATGGAAATTGCTTACAGAAACAATTGGAAGCAAATGCCAGTTGGTAGGTGATGATCTGTTTGTAACCAATGTTGAGCGCCTGCAGCAAGGTATTGACAAAAATACAGCCAATGCTTTGTTGGTAAAAGTAAACCAGATCGGTACTATTACCGAAACTATAAACGCGGTTACTTTAGCACAGCATAACGGTTATAACACCATTATGAGTCACCGTAGCGGAGAAACTGAAGATACTACAATCGCTGATTTAGCGGTTGCGTTAAACTGCGGGCAGATAAAAACAGGTTCTGCAAGCCGTACCGACAGGATTGCCAAGTATAATCAGTTAATAAGAATTGAGGAATTACTGGGTGATAGCGCAATTTATCCGAAAGGGAAGATTAAATTTGGTAAATAATTTAGTTGGAGGTTTCAGATTTGATGTTTAAAAGCGAACTTCGAACCTGAAATCATAAAACTTCAAATATTTGCATGGAACAGTTTGTAGATTTTGTAACTGAAAAGGAACCGGTTATACCGCAAGCGCCCAGGAAAAGAAAGGCATTGAGCAGGATATCCCGTTTCCTTACCAATAAATATTTTATTGCTTCTGTCGGATTTCTAGGGTTATGTTGTTTTTAGATAAAAATGATCTGATTACTACCATGGACAGGCGTGAAGAGTTGCAAAACCTCAATCAAAGTAAAGAGCATTATTTGCAGGAGCTGTCGGAGTTGCGGAAGGTGAAAGCAGACCTGGAAAACGACCCGGTTATTATCGAAAAACTGGCCCGTGAAAAATATCTCATGAAAAGAGAGAATGAAGACATCTTTGTAACAGAAGATAAAACCAAGTCTGTAGCCACTCCCAATAACTATTATCGAATAATCACTAAACTAAACGATAAAAGCCAGGCATTAGCCTGGCTTTGTTGTATGATGTAACCCGGGTATTTATTTTTAAGCTTATTCTTTCATCATCTCTATCAGTGCAGCAGCTACTTCCTCTGCATTTGGTTTGCTGAAATAGTCGCCGTCACTTCCATAAGCCGGGCGGTGTTCCTTGGCGGTGATTGTTCTTGGGGCAACATCCAGGTAACGATAGCCACCCTGTTCTTCCATTACTTTATTGAACATAAAACCAGCGGCTCCTCCCGAACGTCTTCGTCAACAAACAGAATCCTGTTCGTTTTCTTTAAAGATTCCAGTATCATGTGGTTGATGTCAAACGGTAAAAGTGTTTGCACATCTATCAATTCACAGCTTACGCCAAGAGGTTCTACCAGCTTTATAGCCTGTTGTACAACGCGGATCGTGGAGCCATAACTCACTATAGTAATATCGGTGCCTTCTTGAAGTATCTCGGGGATACCTAACGGAACAGTAACATCACTCAGGTTTTCCGGCAGTCTTTCTTTTAAACGATAGCCATTCAGGCTCTCAATAACAATAGCCGGGCTATTGCTCTTCAGCAAAGTATTGTACATGCCAGCCGCCTGCACAAAATTCCTCGGCACACAAACATACATACCCCTTACTGCATTAATAATCATACCCATAGGAGAGCCGCTATGCCAAATGCCTTCCAGCCGATGTCCTCTCGTTCTTACAATGATAGGGCAGCTTTGCTTGCCGCCGCTCCTGTAAAAAAGCGAAGCTACATCATCTGTAAGCGGCTGAAGCCCGTAAACCAGGTAGTCTAAATATTGTATTTCAGCAATCGGTCTTAATCCTCTCAGGGCCAGGCCTACACCTTTCCCCATAATGGTTAGTTCCCGGATACCGGTATCAAAAATCCGCTCACTGCCGTATTTTTTCTGCAATCCGGCAAAGCCCTGGTTAACATCACCGATCTGGCCGAGGTCTTCACCAAAGGCAATTACCTTGGGGTTGCTTTCGAAAACACTGTCGAAATAGCGGTTGATGATCTGGTACCCGTTAAGGCTGGGCGAGGAGTCGGTAAAAACAGGCGCAACCGGTGCTACCTTTAATGCGCTTTTAGGTCCATCATCGTACAGCAGGCTGTTGTAAACGGCAGCACTGTCTTTTGAAGTTCTTTATAATAGTCGAGTGCCTCACTGGTGGCTTTATCACCGCAAAGTAATAACGCTTTATATACACTTTGTAAATTGTTCTTGCGAAGTGGCTCCCGGAGAGATCTCAGGTCTTTCGATATTTTTCTCAGTTCCTCTTCATGTTCCAGGTTATCCGGAATAAGTGCTTCAACTATTTCGCTGCTTTTTTGCGTCAGTTCTTTTAAAGGCGCCTGGTATTCTTTCCAGGCTTTATCTTTAGCTTCTTTTACATTGTTCCTGGCATCATGTTCAATTTTTCTGAGGGTAGGCTCGTCTGCCAAAGCATTTTCGAGTATCCAGTCTTTCATTTTTACCAGGCAATCCCTTTCTTTTTCCCATTCCAGGCGATCGCGGGTTTTGTAACGTTCATGGCTACCTGAAGTGCTGTGGCCCTGCGGTTGGGTTAGCTCTTCAATGTGAAAGATAACGGGTGTATGGGTTTCCTGGCCAGGCTGATTCCTTCATTAAACACTTCAACCATGCTCATATAATCCCAGCCCTTCAGCGCCGCAATATAAAATCCGTTAGTGCCTTCTTCTTTTTCAAAACCTTTCAGCGCTTTTGATATAGAGCCTTTAGTGGTTTGATATTCCCTGGGCACAGAAATACCATATCCATCATCCCATACAAAAATAACCAGCGGTACCTGCAGTACGCCGGCGGCATTAACTGCCTCCCAGAAGTGTCCTTCGCTGGTAGATGCGTCGCCTATAGTACAAAAACAAACTTCATTGCCATTGTTGGATAAGTGCTTGAATTGTTTTAGCTCGTTTACCTCCCTGAATAATTTGGAAGCGAGTGCCAGGCCCACCGCCCTGGGCATTTGGGAAGCCGTTGAAGACATATCTGTGCCCGTATTCTTGATCTCAACCAGGTTGGCCCACTCTCCGTCAGGCAACGTATTCCGACTGGTGTAATGACAGTTCATCTGACGCCCGTGACTGAAGGGCTCACGTTGAGGATCAGGATCAGCGTATAACTGGGCAAAATACTGGAGCGGATTCGATTCCCCGATCGCAAACATCATCGTTTGATCGCGGTAATAGCCGCTTCGCCAGTCGCCTGGCTGAAAAAAATTTAGCTGCGGCTACCTGGGCTACTTCCTTACCATCTCCAAATATGCCAAACTTGGCTTTTCCTGTAAGCACTTCTTTGCGGGAAAGTAAACTGGTTTCCTGCTTAAACATGCGATATAGTAATCGTGCAAAACGCCATCCTTAAATTTCTCAAAAGAAAGCATTTCGTTTTGCTCTGCAAATCCGGAGTTGAGTATATCCATTCGACAAAAATAGGTGAGAAGCTTTAATATGTCAATATAACGAATTAATAAGCATTTTAGTGTGGTGGTTATGTGTACAAAATATGTACAAACAATGCAGCATCAACTACAGAATGCTTTAAAATTAGGGTTAAAAGGTTTTAATGCAACTTTAGCACAGCTAATTCCATCTTTTTAAATACTTTTGTAATCCAATTTAGTAATTAAGAAAATTTTTGTATGAAGAAAATCAGCATGATCCTTTCCTTACTATTTGTAATGTCTATGTCTGTTAATTGGGCAGGTGCGCAGTCTGCCAGCGTAAAAGCTGCAGCAACCGGTGCCGATGCAGCCATTACTATGGTGAAAGAGAAATATGATATCGGTAAAGTTACACAGGGCAGCCCTGTTACATTTTATATGGAGTTTGTAAATCAAACTAAAAAGCCCCTGGTGGTGAAAAATGTAATGGCCGGCTGCGGTTGTACGGTACCTGAAAAGCCTACTGAGCCTATCATGCCGGGTAAAACGGGCAAAATAAAAGTTTCTTATACTGCGCCTAGCGCTGGACCTGTAAATAAAGACGTAGAAATTTACCTGGCCGGTTACAACGAGCCTAAAATAGTATACTTTACGGGCGAAGTGGTTGCAAAAAAATAAAAAGTTTTAATCTAAAATCTTTTTAAACCCCTTCAAACTTTGAAGGGGTTTAATTTTAAATATCAATCTTACAAATAATAGTATGCTTACAGTTTCGAAACGTGGCGTTGAAATGCCGGCTTCTCCGATAAGAAAGCTGGTTCCCTTTGCTGATGCGGCAAAGAAAAAGGGCGTTAAAGTGTATCACCTTAATATCGGCCAGCCCGATATTGAAACACCTCCCGCCATTATGAATGCCGTTAAACAGGCCGATATACCCGTTTTGGAATATAGCCATAGCGCCGGTAATGAAAGTTACAGGAGAAAGCTTACTGAATATTATGCAAAAACAGGTATTGCAGTTACCCATGAGCAGATATTGATCACCACTGGCGGAAGCGAAGCGATTTTATTTGCCTTCTTTACCTGCCTAGATGAAGGCGATGAAGTGATCATCCCCGAGCCTTTGTACGCTAATTATCTCGGGTTTGCCTGCGAAGCCGGTGTTAAAGTAGTGCCCATTCCATCAACTATTGAAACGGGGTTTAAATTACCCCTGTTAGCGAATTTGAGAACGTGATAACACCGCGAACAAGGGCTATATTGATTTGCAATCCCAATAACCCAACGGGCTATTTATATAGTAAAGACGAAATATTTGCGATTGGAGAAATGTGCAAAAAGCATGACCTTTTTCTTTTCAGTGATGAGGCTTATAGAGAGTTCTGCTATAGTGATCAGGATTATACCAGTGTAATGCACATTCCCGGAATCGACCAGCATGCTATCCTGATAGATACCGTTAGTAAACGATACAGCGCTTGCGGAGCCCGTATTGGAGCATTTGTTACAAAGAATACTGAAGTGTATAACGCCGCTATGAAATTTGCGCAGGCAAGGTTAAGTCCGCCTGGCCTGGCCCAGGTGCTGGGAGAGGCCGCTGTAGATTTGCCTGATAATTTTTTTGATAAGCCCAAGGCGGAGTATTTAAGCAGAAGGGATTTATTAGTGTCGCGGCTAAATCAAATGGAAGGGGTTTATTGCCCCAATCCCGGCGGCGCGTTTTACGCAATGGCAAAACTGCCGATCGATGACTCTGATAAGTTTTGTCAATGGATGCTCGAAGAATTTAGCTATAATAACCAAACGGTGATGTTTGCCCCGGCTACCGGGTTTTATATTACGCCGGGCCTAGGGCTGAATGAAATCAGGCTGGCCTATGTTATTAACAAACAGGATATCAGTAATGCGATGGACTGCCTCGAACAGGCATTAAGAGTTTATCCGGGCAGGACAATTAATTGATATATTTATTTAATATAAATGCTACCGTAGCATTATCAAGCTGCGGGAAAGGTATAGGCGCTGGCGGAACTGAGTTATTGGGTTCGGCCAGCGTCAGCTGCCACCAACCTACGTCACACCATTTCCCGGCTTTATAGCCAACATTTTCGTAAGTCGCAAACCATTTAAATCCCATCTTTTCGTGGAAACCAACGCTTTGTGGGTTAGGCACGGTAATCACGGCATACACCTTATAAAAACCCTGCAATTTCAGCAGCTCAAATAGTGCATTGTATAATGTAGCGGCAATTCTTTTTTCCTGTAATCGGCATGTACATATACCGAACATTCCGCTACCCATTGATAAGCTACCCGTTCACGGTAAGCCGAAGCATAGGCATAGCCCAGCACTTTCCCGTTTTCCTCCATCACTAACCAGGGAAACTTTTGGGTATAATGTAAAATACGTTCTTCAAATGTTTCTTTATCAGGTATTTGAGTTTCAAATGTTACAAATCCGTCGTGTATAAAGGGTGCGTAAATATCTCGTATCTCACCTGCGTGGGAGCGTTCAGCTACTGAAATTTTCATATTAGTATAAAATATATTTGAAAATAATTGTCAAAAATGCAAATTATTTTGATTTTAAATATATAATTTTGGATTCAATACAACCATTATTAACTATTTGTTCATTTATTATTTATTTTTATCACATTAAATTTTTTCATTATGCACATGACCAAAAAACTAGCTATCGTTCCTTTTCTTCTGCTCGTGTTAGTTACTGTTCTGAGTCTTTTCCTGGGGCATAATCCCGTGGAAAGTCCAACTGATCCTGCAATAGATACCGGGGACACAGCTTGGCTTCTTACATCAGCAGCATTGGTATTGATAATGACACCGGGTCTGGCCTTCTTTTACGGTGGTATGGTGAAAAAGAAGAATGTGATTTCTACAATGTTACAAAGTTTTATCTGCATGGCAATCGTGTCGGTAATCTGGGTAGTTTTTGGTTTCAGCCTTGCATTTGGTGAAGATGTGGGCGGTTTTATCGGTAACCCTTCAACTTTTATGTTTATGAACGGGGTGTTAGACGGTAAGCCATGGTCGCTGGCTCCAACAGTACCGCTAGCTGTTTTTGCCTTTTTCAGTTAAAGTTTGCAATTATTACCCCGGCCCTTGTAACAGGTGCCTTTTCTGAAAGAGTTCGTTTTACTTCCTACATTTTATTCATTTGTTTATTTTTCATTTTTATCTATGCTCCGTTAGCCCACATGACATGGCATCCGGACGGTCTTTTATTTAAGCTGGGTGTTCTGGATTTTGCGGGTGGAACAGTAGTGCATATGAGCGCCGGTGTAGCTGCTTTGGCAAGTGCTATCTATTTGCGTAAAAGAAGCGATCAGGAAATGAAGCCGGCTCGTATTACCTACGTATTGTTAGGTACCGGTTTGCTTTGGTTTGGCTGGTTTGGTTTCAACGGCGGTTCTGCAATGGGCGCTAATAACCTTGCAGCCATTGCCTTGGCCACAACAGCCGTAGCTTCCGGTGCAGCGGCTTTTGCATGGATCATCTTTGACGCGTTAAGAGGTAAAAAGCCTTCGGCTATGGGTACCAGCATTGGCGCGGTGGTAGGACTGGTAGCTATTACTCCCGCTGCCGGTTTTGTAAGTTTGCCACATGCTTTAGTGATCGGTGTTGTTGCTTCCTGGTTAGTAATTTAATGGTAGAATGGAGAACGAGAACAAGTATTGACGATACTTTGGATGTATTTCCCTGCCATGGTGTTGGCGGTTTGGTGGGTATGATCCTTACCGGTGTATTTGCAAGTCCGGGCATTAATTCGGCAGTAGCAGACAAAGGCTTATTCTTTGGAGAAACCAAGCTGTTTACTACCCACGTTTTAGTAGCCCTGGGGTTTTGGTTGGCGTATTTATCATGTCTATGATCATTTTAAAAATAACCGACCTGGTTACTCCGTTGCGCGTAAGTGAAGAGGAAGAAGCGGAAGGTTTAGATGTAAGCCAGTTGGGAGAAACTTTGTAAGTATTTTTTGAGGTTACACATACACAGTGCAAACAGGTAAAAGTGTTTGCACTTTTTTATTGGATATATACGCGGAAGGAGTAGAGAATGATCTTCTGCCTGTGGTCCTTTGATTTTATTTTATTACTTTTCAGAAAAATTAATGCTGATGAAGAAATGGCTTTTGGGAGCCGGGCTCTTTCTGAGCGTAGCGCAGCTCCGTGCTCAGGTTACGTATCCTGTAAATGGCATTGCTGATGAACGAAATCGTTATTTTGCTTTTACAAATGCCACCATCGTCAAAGATGGCAATACGATTCTCCCTAACGCCACGCTGGTGGTGAAAGACGGAAAAATCATTGCGGCTGGAAACGTAACCGTACCGGAAGGCGCTGTTGTGGTTAACTGCAAAGATCAGTTTATTTACCCTTCTTTCGTAGATATTTACAGCGATTATGGTATCCCCGTACCGCAGCGGGCAGGTGGCGAGGGCTCCTTTTTCGGTCCGCAACAATTAGCCACCAATACCAAAGGTCCTTTCAACTGGAACCAGGCCATTAAGAGCGAGGTAAATGGTTATGACCTTTTTGCTACGGATGATAAAAAGGCCGAAGCGCTTCGGGAGCTGGGCTTTGGAGCTGTGGTGTCGCATCAGAAAGATGGTATTGCAAGAGGCACAGGCGTAGCTGCTGTGTTGTCGGGGCGCAAGGAGAACCTGAATATTTTAAAAGACAAGGTTGCCGCATTTTACTCTTTTAGCAAGGGAACTTCCACTCAATCTTACCCTACGTCTATGATGGGAAGTGTAGCATTGCTCAGGCAAACCTTTATAGATGCCGACTGGTATGCAAAAAATAAACCGGCAAAAGAGGGTGTTAATAAATCTTTAGAATCATGGAATGCTAATAAAACATTACCACAGGTTTTTGAAGCCGGAGATAAATGGAGCGATTTGAGAGCAGACAGGGTAGGAGATGAGTTTGGCGTTCAGTTTATCATAAAAGCAGGCGACAACGAATACCAGCGGATAAAAGAAATAGCTGCCACGAAGGCTGCTTATATTTTGTCGCTCAACTATCCCGAAACGCAGGGTATCGAAGATCCGATGGATGCCAGGTTCGTATCTGTAAGTGATATGGCGCACTGGGAGCTGGCGCCCGGCAACGCTGCAGCGTTTGAAAAGGCAGGAATTCCTTTTGCAATAACAGCCTCCGATCTTAAAGACGTCAAAAATTTCTGGCCGGCGCTGCGAAAAGCCATTGCCTACGGTTTGACCCCCAAAGCTGCACTGGCGGCCCTAACCACAGTGCCTGCCTCGCTTATGAAAATAGACGATAAAGTAGGGAGCATTGAACCGGGAAAAGTGGCTAACTTTTTAATTGCAACGGGAGATCTTTTTTCTGAAAAAGCAAGTATTGTAGAAAATTGGGTAAACGGTGAAAGGTATGATATAAAAGCCAAGGCAAGTAAAGAACAGGCAGGCCAGTATAAATTGTCCATCACGGGCGTCACAGGCGTTACAGACTATGTTTTGGATGTTAAAAACAACAACCAGGCTAATCTTATAGCAAAAGATACACTTACTACGAGGTTTAAATCAGATGGCACATTGGTTTCAATAAATTTTTCATTGAAGCCTTCAGGTAAACCACCCACTGCAGAGAAAAAAGATTCTACTTTTTCTGCGGCCCAGGCAGGGTTCCTGTATCGGTTGAGCGGTGTGGACTACGGAGGAAGCTGGCAGGGTGTAGGTTCTGATAATAATGGCCAGCCAGTTACCTGGGTCGCTACATTTACTAAAGCTGCTGCATCAAAAAAAAAACAGAAACAGCAAAAGAAAAACAGAACTGCCGTTGGCAAAGGTAAATTTTCCGTTTTCTCCTTATGGTAATGAAGTGACTCCCCGTGCCGAAAATATCTTAATTAAAAACGCAACAGTATGGACCAATGAAAAAGAAGGCAGGCTGGAAAATACCGATGTATTATTAAAGGATGGAAAAATAGCGGCCGTTGGAAAAAGTATAGCCGCTCCCGGAGCTAAAACTATTGACGGTACCGGAAAGTTTTTAACGCCCGGTATCATTGATGAGCACTCGCATATTGCAGCATTTTCCATAAATGAAGGAGCACAATCGGTAACTTCCGAAGTTAGGGTAGGCGATAATTTAAACCCCGATGATATTAATATATACCGGCAGCTAAGCGGTGGTGTAACCACATCTCATATATTACATGGGTCTGCAAACACAATTGGCGGCCAGACTCAGTTAATTAAGTTGAGATGGGGTGCTGACGACGAAGGACTGAAATTTAAGGGCGCAGATCCGTTTATTAAGTTTGCCCTGGGTGAGAATGTAAAGCGAACGGCGCAGACACAGGAAATATCCGTTTCCCGGATACCCGGATGGGCGTACAGTCTGTATTAGCAGATGCTTTTCAGCGGGCAAAAGATTATGAAGCTAAAATAAAAGCCGGCGATAAAACAGTTCGCAGGGACCTGGAACTGGATGCTTTGGTGGAGATATTAAATAGCAAACGATTCATTACCTGCCATAGCTATGTACAAAGCGAAATACTGGCTTTGCTGGCTACCGCCGATGAGTATGGGTTTAAAGTAAATACTTTAACACATATATTGGAAGGATATAAGGTGGCGGATGCAATTAAAAACACGGATCCCATGTTTCTACCTTTTCTGACTGGTGGGCATATAAAACGGAGGTACAGGATGCCATTCCTTACAATGCCGCTATTATGCATAAAATGGGTTTAAATGTTTGTATCAACAGTGACGATGCCGAAATGGCGCGCCGCTTAAACCAGGAGGCTGCCAAAGTTGTAAAGTATGGAGGAGTAAGTGAAGACGATGCCTTTAAAATGGTAACATTAAATCCGGCAAAAGCGCTTCATATTGATAACCGGGTAGGAAGTATCAAGGTTGGTAAAGATGCAGATGTGGTGTTATGGGATCAGAATCCGCTAAGCGTATACGCGAAAGCGTTGTATACCATTGTAGATGGCACTATATATTTTGATCGTGAAAAAGATCTGCTGCAAAGAACGCATATCACTGCAGAGAGAAACAGGCTGGTACAAAAATGCTTGCTGATGCCAAAACAGGCACACCAACGGTACCGGTAAAACCTACAGCCCAGGTTATTTTACATTGTGAGGATAATGAGCAACACACGGGTATCCTTGAAATTGATTCTTACGAAGAAAAACTGTAAATTATGCTAAAGAAGTTTATAATAGTCTCTCTGTTTGTTACTATTTATAGTGGTTTGCAGGCGCAGGACAATGTTTATCCGGCCGGTCCGCAAAAAGGTACTCTGGTTATTAAAAATGGTACTGTTTATACAGCAACAGGTAATGTAATCCATAACGGAGCTGTTGTGATAAAGGATGGGAAAATTACCGAAGTTGGTACAACTGTTTCGGAAGAAGCAGGTGCCACTATCATAGATGCAAAGGGCAAAAATGTGTATCCCGGTCTTATTTTACCGAATACAGACCTGGGGCTCAGCGAAATTGGAAGTGGTGTCAGGGGAGTAACGATTATTTTGAACTGGGTGAATATAACCCTTCGGTACGTTCTATTGTAGCTTATAATACTGATTCAAAAATTATCAACACATTAAGGGCAAATGGTATTTTACTGGCTTGCGTGGTACCGCAGGGACGGCTGATAACAGGATCCTCCTCTGTGGTACAGCTCGACGCCTGGACCTGGCAGGACGCTATTTATAAAGCTGATAATGGGTTGCATATCAATATGCCTATGTTGATGCGGTCGCCTCGCAGATCGTTCCGTACTTCCGATGCATCTGACCCGGTAAAAGCCGGTATCCAAACGATTGAAGAAGTAGAGTCTTTCTTTTTGCAGGCGCAGGCGTATTTCAAACAACCAAAAAAGAAGAGCGGAACTTGAAATTCGAAGCGTTGAGGCCTTTATTCGACAAAAAGCAAAAGCTTTTCGTACATGCCGATATTGCCCGGCAAATACTGGTAGCGGTAGATTTTTCGAAGAAATTTAATATTGATGTGGTATTGGTAGGTGGATCAGATAGTTACCTGTTTGCAGATCTTTTAAGGCAAAATAATATAGCCGTCATTCTTAATTCATTACATAGTTTACCAACAATGCAGGATGACGATATTGACCAGCCGTTCAAAACACCGGCAATTCTGCAAAAAGCAGGGTGCTGTTCGCTATTAATGACAATTCTGATAATGCACGTTACCGTAACCTGGATTTTAATGCAGGTACAGCGGCGGGATTTGGTCTTACCAGGAGCAGGCGCTTGCCGCTATCACCATCAACCCCGCTAAAATACTGGGTATCGATCAGCAAACCGGTTCAATTGAAAAAGGTAAAGACGCTAACATTATTATTTGCGAGGGAGATGTATTGGATATGCGAACCAGTGTTGTCACCGATGCATTTATACAGGGCCGGAAGATCAATCTGGATAATAAACAAAACCAGCTTTACGAAAAATACCGGCATCGATACAATATCAATTAGCAGGAAGAAATGTTGATTAACATCAACATTTCTTTTTTACTTAAAAATAAAGTTAAACAAATGTTTGATTAACTTAAACGTTTGTTTAACTTTGTGGTTGTAATGACAAAAAGGAACATATACTGGAGAGGGCAGAAGCTCTTTTTCGGAGAAAGGATTTGATGCCACGTCGGTGAGAGATATTGCAAAAGCAGCAGGGATTAATATAGCGATGATCTCCTATTATTTTGGTTCAAAGGAAAAGTTGATGGAAGAGCTTTTTAAGATGCGCATGAGTGCTGGTTTGGCTTCTGTGAAGGAGATTTCAGAAAATACAATGCTTACAACTGTTGAAAAATTAGAGAAAGCGCTTTCAGGCTATATGGACCGGGTAAAGCATAACAAATCCTTTTACAAAGT
Source organism: Paraniabella defluvii (assembly GCA_019316985.1). Lineage (GTDB taxonomy): Bacteria > Bacteroidota > Bacteroidia > Chitinophagales > Chitinophagaceae > Niabella > Niabella defluvii. The sequence continues at coordinate 5,641,930 of CP079215.1, read as the reverse complement.
GATTTTAGCCGAACAGGCAACCAATAAAAATAAAAGTGTGATCAGGTTCATGAGCAGGTTGAAGGAAACTTATGCTAAATTCTTTGAATCGGTGTTGAATGAGGGGTATGCTTCAGGTGCGTTTAAAAACAGGGTGGATCCTGTTTTATTTATTACCACTATTACCGGCACCATAATGCAATCGCTTTTAAATAAACACTTATATGCTACACACTATGGGGTGAAAGTCACTGAAGAATGGATCAGGGATGTCTATTTCGAAAAAGTAAAAGAGCATTTAAAAACAATTACAAGAAATATTTTAGGGTATGAATCGAACAGCTAAAGCGCTATTGATTTTTTCAACAGCGCTATTGTCTTTGCAGATATCAATGCACAGGACAGGAGGGAATTAACACTCCGGGAGGCCCTTGAACTGGGCATTGCCAACAGCAAGAATTTAAAAATAGATGATGCGAAGATTGTTGAGGCGGCTGCGGCAATCGACGAAGCAAAGAACCGCCAATTGCCCGATCTGAAAGTCAGTGGCAGCTATCTGAGGTTAACCAATGCCAACATTAACCTGAAAACAGGACAGCAATCGTCTGGTGGAGAGGGAGAAGCTCAGGGTGCATCTGCTGCTCCTAAAGTAAACCAGGCCATGTACGGTATGGCTAATTTTTCGTTGCCTTTATTTGCGGGCGGACGTATTAAATATGGCATAGAATCAGCAAAATACTTATTGGAGGCGGCCAAATTGAATGCGGGAAGCGATAAAAATGAAATAGCTTATAACATCAGCCAGGCTTATGTAAATCTTTTAAAGCTTCGCAGGTAGTGGGCGTGCTGAAAGAAAACCTGGCGGCTTCTCAAAGAGGGATGCCGATTTCCTGAACAAGGAAAATAATGGCATCATAGCGAGAAACGACAGGTTAAAAGCGCAGTTACAAACTTCCGACATAGAGCTGCAACTATTGGAGGCCGAAAATAATTACAATATAGCCAACATGAATATGAACCTGCTGCTGGGTTTGCCTGAGCAAACTGTTTTAATAGTAGATACTTCATTCGTAAACCAGCAGGTTGATGCAAAAACATTTACAGAGTACCAGCAGGAGGCTTTGCAAAACCGGAAAGACGTGCAGGCTGTAGGTTTTCAACAACGGGCGGCCGAGTTGGCTACTAAGTCTGCAAAGGCTGAAAATTTACCTACGCTGGCGCTAACGGGAGGCTATGTGGCTGCTGATATTCCTAATTTTTAACCGTAACTAATGCGGTTAATGCCGGCGTAGGCATACAGTATAATCTGGCCAATCTTTGGAAAAGTAATGCGGTGCTCAAGCAATCCCGGGCAAGGGAAACGCAACTTTTAGCTTCGAGAGAGTTATTGATAGATGGCATAAAGCTGGAGATCAACCGGGATTATCAAAATGCATTTGTGGCAAAAAAGAAAAAATTGAGGTATATGAAAAAGCAGAACGCCAGGCCGAGGAAAATTACAGGATCACCAAAAACAAATTTGATAACAGCCTGGTAACGATTACCGAATTGCTGGATGCAAACGTAGCATTATTGTCTACCAAAATAAACGTTTTAAACGCAAAGGCTGATGCGGCATTAGCCTACAGAAAATTATTAGAAACAACAGGAGTACTTTATCAATAAAACATTAATTCATTAAAGATGGCAAATCATACAGTAACAGAATCCAATGAGCAGGCACCGGCAAATGCTCCTGCTGCTAAAAAAAAGAAGTCCTATATTTTTATAATCCTGGCAGTGATGATAGTGTTGGGCGCCTATTTTGGTATATCGGGCTACATTCACGGCCAGCGCCATGAAGAAACCGATGATGCCCAGGTGGAAGCTAATTTAAGCCCGGTTATTTCAAAAATATCGGGATATGTAAGTGAAGTACGGGTACGTGATAACCAATTTGTAAACAGGGGTGATACTTTGCTGATATTGGATAAAAGGGATCTAACTATGGCATTACAGCAGGCCGAAGCTGCTTTAGGTACCGCACGCAGCAATCTTTCGTCTTCTGAAGCCAGTACAACCGCTACTCATAAAAATATTGGTACTGCCGATGCGGCGGTGGCAACAGCCAATGCACAGATTGAGGCTGCCAAAGTAAATGTTTGGCGTACCGGAGAAGATCTTAAAAGATACGAAAACCTGATAAAAGATCACTCCATCACGCAACAACAGTATGAGCAGGCTTTGGCGGCTAAGCAATCGGCAGATAAACAACTGGAAATATTGGTAGCCCAACGTAACCAGGCGGCTGCGCAAACCAGCGTGGTAAAAAGCCAGGTAGCTGCCAGCTCGGAGCAATCTGCTATTGCCAGATCAGGCATCAGGCAAAAAGAAGTGGAGGTAGAAAATGCAAAACTGAATCTGAGCTATACTGTAATTACAGCTGCAGAAAGCGGTGTAGTGTCCAAAGTACCGGTACAGGTAGGACAATTTATTCAGGCTGGAGCACAATTATTCAATATTGTTCTAAGCAATGAAAAATGGGTAGTGGCAAATTTTAAAGAAACCCAGATAGCCAAAATGGTGGAAGGACAAAAAGTGTCTGTAAAAGTAGATGCATTTCCCCGGCATGAATTTGAGGCCCGTTTAACTTCGTTCTCGCCTGCGACAGGTGCACGTTTTGCCTTATTACCTCCAGATAATGCCAGCGGCAACTTTGTAAAAGTAGTACAGCGCTTACCGGTAAAAATTGAATTTACTGATAAAAACGATTCACTGATTCAGAAATTGCGTCCGGGGTTGAACGTAGTGGTAGATGTGCATCTGAATTAGTGAATGGTAATAGCAGTAATGAGTGGTACAGGTTGTAGAAACAAGAGCCTGGTAAAGTTGAGATGGAGACAAAGTAAATGGTATTGTAGTTGGGGAATACGATTGAAAATCCTGCAATGTCATTTCACGAATGAGTTGATGCCACTGCTGAAATAATAATAAAATGGAAGATCAAAATTCGCTGGTGGAATATGGCTTTCGCCGGTTTATAGTAACCCTTACAGCTATAGTTTGTGCGTTGCTGGAGATTGTGGATACAACGATCGTCAACGTAGCGCTGAATGATATGAAAGGGAATATGGGAGCAACGCTTTCAGAAGTGGGTTGGGTGATAACGGCGTATGCTATTGGTAACGTAATAATTGTTCCAATGACCAGCTGGTTGTCGCAGCAATTTGGACGAAGAAACTATTTCGCTTTCTCTATTGCATTGTTTACGGTTTGTTCATTTTTGTGTGGTAACGCTACGAATATATGGGAGCTGGTCGCCTTCAGGTTTTTGCAGGGCGTAGGAGGGGGTGCTTTGCTGGTTACTTCGCAAACTATTATTACAGAGTCGTACCCTGCTGAAAAACGAGGTATGGCACAGGCTATTTACGGGCTGGGTGTAATTGTAGGCCCCACTTTAGGTCCGCCCTGGGAGGCTATATCGTAGATAATTTCAGTTGGCCTTATATTTTTTATATCAATATTCCTTTAGGTATTATTGCTGTATTGCTGACGCTGCAGTTTATAAAAAGCCCTAAATACGCCGCCAAAACATCAACAAGGGAAATAGACTGGCTGGGAATATTTTTGCTGACCGTTACCGTAGGTTCTTTGCAGTTTATCTTGGAGCGTGGGCATGAAGAAGATTGGTTTGCCAGCCCTGTAATATCAGTATTTACAGCATTGGCAATATTTGGCTTGTTCTTTTTTATATGGCGTGAGCTAACATATAAAAATCCCATTGTGGAACTGCGTGTTCTAAAAAATGGGAACCTGCGTATAGGTACTGTAATGTCGTTTATACTTGGATTTGGATTATATGGTTCCACATTTATCATTCCGTTGTATACGCAGAGCTTACTGGGATGGACTGCTTTCCAGTCGGGCATGTTAATGATACCGGCTACATTAGCTACAGCATTTATGATGCCCGTGGTGGGTAGATTGATCTCAAAGGGTGTATCGCAGCAATATATGGTGGCAGTTGGTTTGTTCCTGTTTTTTGTGTACAGCTTCTGGGGATATAAGATCATTACGCCCGACACCGGTAAGGACAGCTTTTTCTGGATGCTGATCGTTCGTGGGGTGGGACTTAGTTTATTATTTATACCTATTACAACAATGGCGCTCTCAACATTAAAAGGGCAGCAAATAGGGCAGGGCGCGGCGTTTACAGGCATGATGCGCCAATTGGGCGGCTCTTTTGGAGTAGCTGCTATTACTACCTTTATCAGTAATGAGAATATGTCTTACCGGAACGACCTTATCTCAAAATTAGACGTTAATGACCTGGATGTACAGCAACGGGTAATGGCTTTAAAGCAGGGTTTTATGGCAAAGGGTATGGCTCCCGATGTGGCTTTGAACTCTGCCTATAAGGCACTGGACTTTACGGTTACCAAACAGGCGGCTGTGCTTTCTTACATGGATGTATTTTTATACCTCGGTGTAATGTTTCTTATTTGTATACCGTTTATTTTAATGGTAAGAAAGAGAAAAAGTAAAGAGGCTGTAGATATGAGCGCTGCAATGCATTAGCCGTTATTCGTATTAGAATCTTTCTAATTTGAAGGCGGTATACAGAAATGTGCTATTTTAGATTTATATGTATCGGTCTGTATTAGGCATTGCCTTTATCCTTTTATAATTACTTCTTTATGGAGTTGTAAAACCCTGATTTATCGTAAGCGCCCGGCCCGGCTTTACGGGGAAGTGCTTAACAATAATAAAAGTTTTGATGTAGCTATTGTTCCGGGCGTGCCGTTTAATAACGAATGGGACTCTATAATGAAAGGCCGGGTGCTTTGGGCCAACTTCCTCTATAAAAAGGGAATTATCCGGAATATTATTTTTTCAGGAGCAGCTGTATATTCACCTTATTATGAAGCAGGGATCATGCGTTTGTATGGCCGTCAATTAGGAATACCTGAAACGCATATGTTCTGCGATACGCTGGCAGAGCATAGCACTGAGAATATTTATTATTCATACGAAATGGCCCGAAAGTTGGGCTTTAAAACAGTGGCCCTGGTAACAGACCCGTTTCAATCGGCGCTTACCGGCAGATTTACGAAGCGTCGTTTTGCAACTTCAATACAGCATATACCATTTATCGTTGACACGCTCAGGAAATTAAGCGATGTGACTGTGGAAATAGATCCTTCTCCCGCTTATAAAGCCGGGTTTATCTCTATTGTTGAACGCGAGAAGCAATTTAAAAGATTCCGCGGCACGCTGGGGGCTTTATTCCCTGGGAAAATATGCGGGGCAGGAAAGCCGCACCTTTGTAATAGCTGGCTTATCCAAAAGAAGAATGACCTTTTAAGAGGTTAGCGTAGTTCGAAAGCTATCACACTATAATTGTTAAAGGTAGGCACATACAGTGTTTTAGTGGCAGCTTCGAAGGCAAAATCTGCAGTATTCATTTTCCCTGTACATCGAGCAGTTTCTTTATTTCGCCATCTGCTTTTACATAGTATATAAGACCCGCCCAGCAGGAAACAAGGAAATCGCCATTTCCTACAGGTTCAATGCCATCGCCGCCGCTTTCAAAGCCGGAGGCAATTACTGTTTTTGATTTGTTCCTGTTTATTTTCCAGAGCTCTTTTCCGGCAAGTATATATAAATCGGACCCTATAATAGTAAGCCCGTTGGCACTGTTAACGCTGTTCAGGTATAACTCAGGAGCATCATTAATAAGCCGGTAGATTTTGTTTTTGCGGGTATCCGAAACATATACAATGCCATTCGCGTCAACGGCAATGTCGTTAAGAAAGACAGATTCCGGTATAGGTACTTTTTAATCACCTTCGCCTTTTGGGCATCTACTATTACCACTTCGGTAAGGTCGGCTATATAGAGTTTATTCTTGTATATCCCCATTCCCTTTGGGGCGTTCAACCCCTCAATCCAGTTCAAATCCTTTACAGAGCCATTTTTGTTTAGGATGGCCACGCCACCTTTGCCATCTTTTTCATTACCCTTACCATCTATCAGTGAAACATACAGCTCATTCTTACCAGGAACAGGTAATACAGATTCAGGAACAGGGATAGAATCTTTGGTTTCCCACTTTTTTACAAGGGTATGTTGTGCATTGATTTTTTGTGCCAGAAATAAAAGAACAATCAGAGGCAATAGCGAACATTGTTTCATGTGGTAATACAATTTCGCCTAAAGTACAACTTTTGTTGCTTTTAAAAAGTATAATTGGCAGTCAATTGCCAGCCGCTGCTTTTTTGAACGCACCGTTCATTTGTGTTTCCGGTGTTTCGCCATTTTTTTTTGAAAAGGCGATCCAGACCTGTTTTTGTTTTCCAGTTAGCGTGCAGCCATGCAATATTGATGTCTAAATGCCTGCTGAACCTGTAGCCAAGATTGGCATTATAATTCCACCCGTTGCTGTATGCCTGGTGAATAAAGCTAACGGGCTGTTGAAAATCAGTTTGAATATTCCAGTTTGCCGTAGCATCGTATCTTCCGGGCAGATAAGAAACGTTAGCGCCTAAATACAGCATGCTGTTTAATTGTGCTGTTGCCTGTAAAAAAAAAACGGGCTGCTTTCCACCTGGCAAGGTATGTTGTATTTAAATCAGGCATTTCATCGTCGCGCAGGTAAAACAATTCTTTCGAAAAATGGTACGCTATACCTGCGCCAACTTCAAAAATCCGGTTATCAATAAAGGAATAACGCAATGAAATATCGTATCCCTGCATATTGCCATTATTGCTTTTAAAAAGCGTGTCACCTCTTTGCGGAGGAATATAATCTGTCCGGTTGTCTCCGTTATAATCTATATCAGTAGCAGATCCTTTATAAGTAGTTAAACGATTGAAGCTGGCTGAAATATTGAGCTTTTTAAATATGCGGTAGTTGGCTTCAGCATAAAAACCCCTCGACTGAATGGGGTTGTAAATAAGCTCAGAGTAAATATTAGGTTCGCCATCGCTGTCCGCAATGCTCCACCGGAAATTGGTTTTCGATGTTCAAAGCCTGCTTTAATGCTTAAGTTGCCCCGAACGGGATGAGGAAAAGACTGGGCGCCGGCATTACAAATGGCTGCTGCTAGTCCTATGGTTAGTATCGCCTTAATCGTTTTCTTAGTTTCACATTAATAATTTACAACAACAATATTAGCGATTTATTGGTATAGCTGTTTTTTAAAATTGCGGCAAAAATAGTAACTGGCTGCCGCCGAAAATAGCAGGTAGGTTCCCACAAAATATTTAATAAAACCTGATATCCCGTTTAGGCCAAACCAGTCTTTTTGATACAAAATGATCAGGCCTCCGCAAAGGAGCTTTGCGAGCTCCCAACCCCATGCATCGGGGTTATTGTCCATCAGTTCCGCAAAAGCGTATACAAACAGGAAAATGAATAGTCCATAGATAAAAATACCTGGAACGCCTATCAGGGCAATGTTTCCAAACAGGTAGGAAAGAAAAAGCAATAGCATCACAAGCTGGATCCAGAGCCATACCCGCATTAACGGTGCCAGTTCGGTTTCATATTTACTAAAATGATAAACGTTCTCTATTTTATATACAGGGTATTGCCCGGCCACATCGTCTGGTCTCCAGCCGGTAGGCGCCAGCCAAATCTTCCACTTGTCCTGCCAGCGTTGTGTATGCCACGCATCTTTTATTAATAGCCATAAATGCTGGAAGTTAATTTTAACCGGGTTCCAGGTACGTACAGGCCGGGTAATACCATAAACCGGCGGTACAGCTGGCAATTCCTCCTGAAAGGTGCCGAACCATTTGTCCCAGAAAATAAAAATCTGTGAATAATTTTTATCCAGGTACTCAGGATTAATAGCATGGTGTACACGGTGGTGGGAGGGCGTTACGATAACTTTTTCGAGCACCCCATCTTATTTATATGGACAGTATGATACCAGAACTGCGCAAAGAGGTGTAGCGGCGCCACAATAGCAATAACTTTTTCAGGAACGCCGAGCAGCGCGGCAGGAAGCAGGAAGACGGCAAATATTTTAACGATACCCGAAATGCTTTGCCGGAGCGCGCAGGCAAGATTAAACTCTTCGCTGCTGTGGTGAACCAGGTGCCCGTTCCAAAAGAAATTATAAGTGTGTTGAATCCGGTGCACCACGTAGCCCGAAAAATCAAGCGCCAGGAATGCTATCATATAAGTAAGCCAGCCGGCTTTTACGTGGCAGAGCGCCAGATGATGGACCATCCAGCCATATCCGTAAACTACAACGCTTAATCCCAGTACATCCTTGGTTACATTGGTAACGCCGCTGAGTAAGCTGCTGATCATATCGGCTGTTCTTACATTGTCTTTTCCTTTTCTCCATGCATACCATTTTTCAAACAGTACCAAGGCCAGGAAGGCCGGCATTGCAATCAGTAATATTTTACCGTATGTTTCCATAACAAGCATAGTAAAATTATCAATCTTTTCGGATTCTGAATTATTTTATAGGTGCAGAAATGCTGTTTTTGTCTTGAAACTTAGGGAAAGTTTCCGGATTCTACTAGGAAAATCTTCCATCACATTAGTGAAACAACACATTTTTAACCTAGGGGCTTGATCTATTTTCGATCAGCGATAAAAGGCTTGCAATATGAGCGTTAAAATATATTATGAGGAATTTGTTATAGGAGATTCCAGATCTACCACAGGCAGAACTATTACTGATGCAGATATCGTGCTGCATGCCGGACAATCAGGAGATTTTTACCCCATCACATGGATGAAGAGTGGTGTAAAACCCAGCCTTTTAAAAAAGGATTGCCCATGGAACCTTGATTTTTAGTGTGGGTGTGGGGTTGTCGGCAGGCTTAATTAATGAAGTGGCGATGACTTACGGGTATGAAAAGCTTCGTTTTATCAGGCCTGTGTATATAAATGACACCATTAAAGCAAAGGTTACTATAAAAGATAAAAAGGATCATAAAAAGCCGGGATATGGTATCGTGTTTGAGGCATTGGAAGTGTTCAACCAAAACGGAGAGTTGGTAATGGTTTGTGAGCATTTATTATTGGTTGAAAAAAAGGAAGCGAATGGCTGATATTATTTTAAAAGGAATTACCTGGAATCATAGCCGGGGTATAACGCCCCTGCAGGCAGCTGCCCAGCGTTTTACGGAACTGCACCCTAATGTTGAAGTGCAGTGGCACAAACGTAGTCTTCAACAGTTTGCCGATTTTTCCATCGAGAAATTAACTGAGGAATATGACCTGTTGATTATAGATCATCCATGGGTAGGTACTGCCGCCGCAACTGGCTGTGTACTGGCATTGGATGAATATTTGCCTGAAGCTTATTTGAAGGATCAGTCGGAAAACAGTGTTGGAGCTTCTCACAGGAGTTATTTTTACGACGGTCATCAATGGGCCCTCGCTATAGATGCCGCCACTCCGGCAGCCAGCTACAGAAAAGATCTCCTGGATGCTAATAAGACTCCTGTTCCCGCCACCTGGAATGATGTAATCCATCTGGCCGGCAAGGGAAGGGTGGCAGTACCCGCAATACCGATAGATCTGCTGATGAATTTTTACACTTTCTGTATTGCACATGGAAAAATCCCTTTTGCAACAACAGGAGAGGTGATTGACAATGCAACAGGAACAGCGGCATTAAATACAATGTATGAACTCTGGTCTCTGGTAGATCGTTCCATGTTTGAAAAGAATCCTATTGCCGTGGCAGAAGCGCTATCTGGTTCGGATGAATATTGGTATTGTCCGTTTGCTTATGGTTATACCAATTATTCCCGGCCGGGCTACGCAAAAAACTTACTAACTTATACAGATGTGGTAAGCTATAACGGACAAAAATTGAGAACAACCATCGGGGTACAGGCTTGTCGGTATCTTCTTTCTCACCGCACAAAAAAGAAGCAGTTGCCTTCGCCGAATTGGTATGTTCAGGAGTATTTCAAACCAACGGATATGCGTTTAATGAAGGTCAGCCTGGTTATTTAAAGGCTTGGACCAGTGAATTGAATAATCAGCTAACCAATCATTTTTTCAGCAGCGTTTTGCCGGTAATGGAAAATGGCTATCTGCGCCCCGTTATCACGGGTACCTTCATTTCAGGATGAGGCAGGGTTGTATATACAGGAGTTTTTGTTGGGAAGACAAAAGATGCCGGAGCCGTTTTAGAAAAGCTCAACGAAATATATGCAATGTCTTTAAAGAAAAATTTATCAAAAGTATTTGCCTGATATGTATTTGCCCTTAAAAGGTTTAATTGTTTTAGAGTTCAGCCAGTATCTGTCGGGACCCTCAGCTGGTTTACGCCTGGCTGATCTGGGGGCGCGGGTCATTAAAATAGAGCGGCCCGCCGGCGGCGATCCATGCAGGAAACTTTCCATAAAAAACCTCTGGATCGGCGATGATGCATTGAATTTTCATGCCATCAACCGTAACAAAGAAAGTTTTACAGCCGACTTAAAAGATGTGGAAGACCTGGAGCTGGTTAAAAAGCTTATTGGCAAAGCCGATGTGCTGACACATAATTTCAGGCCCGGGGTGATGGAAAAAATAGGGCTGGCTTATACCGATGTTTTGAAGATCAATAAGCGGATCGTATACGCAGAAATAACAGGTTACGGAAGAAAAGGACCCTGGAAAAATAAGCCCGGCCAGGATTTGCTGTTACAGTCTTTATCAGGGCTTGCCTATACTACGGGGATGAGGGAGATGGCCCCATGCCTTTTGGCTTATCTATAGTGGATAGTATCTGTGGTATTCATGCCGTGCAGGGGATACTGGCGGCTTTGATCCGCAGGCAAAGAACCGGCATTGGAGCTTATGTGGAGCTCAGCTTGCTCGAGTCTGCTATCAGCCTCCAGTTTGAACTTTTCACTACGCACTACCATAGTAAGAACGGAATTAAAAGAAGCGCGGTGAGTAATGGAAACCCGCTGCTGGGTGCCCCATATGGTATTTATAACAGCAGATGGCTATATAGCATTAGCTATGATGAGTATTCCCCAGTTAAAACAGGTATTACTGATCGAAGAGCTGGATCATTATTCGCAGCAGGATGTTTTTGAAAAAGGGATGCTATAAAAGCAGTTATTGCCGCTAAGCTGCTTACCCAAGGCAGCTCATATTGGCTGGAACGTTTGAAGATGGCGGGGTTATGGGCTTCGGAAGTGAATGATTGGAATGCATTACGGAAAACAGATCTGTACAAAAGTGCGCAGATGGAGAACAGGGTAGTTGTAAACGGCACTGAAAGCTATGTAACAACACGATGTCCCATCAGGATCAATGGTCAACGCCTGTTCTCGGATACGCCCGCCCCGCTTTTAGGACAACATACTGAAAAAATAAAGGAAGAACTTTTATAAATAATGAAACTGCTACAGGATATATTAGTTGTTGACTTCAGCCAGTTTTTATCTGGTCCTTCGGCATCATTATGCCTGGCAGACTTCGGCGCTGATGTGATAAAAATTGAAAAGCCCGGCACCGGCGATATTTGCAGGGAACTCTATGTTTCTGATGTTGTAATAGACGGCGAATCTTCTATTTTCCATGCCATCAACCGAAATAAAAAAGTTACACGGCAGATCTGAAATGTCCTGGCGATGTGTTTAAGATCAGGAAACTGATTGAAAGGGCGGATGTGGTGATGCATAATTTTCGCCCTGGTGTAATGGAACGGCTTGGATTTGATTATGAGAGCGTGAAACAAATAAACCCTTCTGTTATTTATGCCAGCATAACAGGATATGGAGAAGAAGGGGAGTGGACAAAACTACCGGGACAGGATTTGTTGTTGCAATCTGTTTCAGGCCTGGCCTGGCTGAATAACAGCAGCAGTGCCAACCCAACGCCTATGGGCGTTTCGGTAGTGGATATGCTGGCAGGCGCCCATCTGGCCCAGGGAATACTGTCGCTTTTATATCAGAAAGGTATTACCGGTGAAGGAGGGCGTATACAGGTAAGTATGCTGGAAAGCGCCCTCGACTTTCAATTTGAGGTGTTAACCTGCTATTTTAACGATGGAGGACAACTACCTCGTCGTAGCGCTGTAAATAGTGGCCATGCCTATGTGGCAGCGCCCTACGGCATCTATAAAACAAAGGACGATTATATGGCTTTAGCTATGGCTGATATAGTTGAACTGGGAGAATTAATCGGTTGTAGCGAATTAGTACTGTACAGCGACAAAAAGGACTGGTTTGAGAAAAGAGACGAAATAAAATCAGTGTTAGCGCGCCATCTTCTCAACAATACGACGTCTTATTGGTTAGATATTCTCGAACCGGCGGGTATCTGGTGTTCCAGGGTGTTTGATTACGAGCAGCTGACTCAGGAAGAAGGATACAAGGCCCTGAATATGGAAGTAGTGGTTAAAACCAATAATGGTATTTCTGTTAAGACAACAAGATCGCCTATTACAATAGACGGCGAACAGCTTTCTGACAGTAAAGGGGCGCCCGGTTTGGGAGAACATAATAACGAAATTGATCTTAAATTTGAAATCGGCGTAAAACCTGAAATTATTGATGCCAAATAGGCTGATCGGCCTGGTATCGGTATTCAATGATTGAAAGTCCATTATGATAATCGATACGCATGTACATATCTGGAATCTGGAACGTTCGGCCTATGACTGGCTGAAAGCAGCTCCTGGACTATTGAATAAAAATTATAGCCTTTCCGACCTGGAAGAAGCGCGCGTACCTGCGGCAGTTGATGCTGGGATATTGGTGCAGGCAGACAATACCCTGGAAGATACAGCATTGATGATAGAAGCAGCGGTAGCTCACAACTGGATTAAAGGTGTGGTTGGCTGGTTGCCTTTGTCAGATCCGGAAAGAACGGGGCAGCTGCTCCAAACAGCGATACCTGAAGAAAAATATTTTAAAGGTGTCAGGCATTTGATTCACGAGGAGCCCGATGACAGGTGGTTATTGCAGCCCGCTGTTATCGAAAGTTTACAACTCCTGGCATCACGTTATTTGCCTTATGATGTAGTGGGGATAAAAACAACTCATATTGAAACGGCGCTTAGAGTAGCGGCGAAAATCCCCAATCTGAAAATGGTATTTGATCACCTGAATCAGCCTCCCATTCAATCGGGTGAGAAATTCGGACGGTGGGGCAGCCTGATGAAAGATGCGGCAACACATCCGCAGTTTTATGCAAAAATTTCCGGCTTGGGAACAACAGCCGGTAAAGATCATTTTACAGTAGAAGGTATTAAACCCTATATAGATTTTGTATTAACCGTATTTGGGCCGGAACGGTGTTTCCTGGGGGCGACTGGCCGGTAGCGCTGCTGGGTGGTTCTTACCGGCATACCTGGACTGTTTATCAACAGGCCATTAACGAATTGGTATCGGATGCGTATACAAAGAACCGGATATTTAGCGAGAACGCAGTAGCATTTTATAATCTTAACCTCTGAATGGCGAAGGCAGATAGCATTCTAAAATAATTCAGCATGCAATTATTGGGCGGTATATTTTTCATGGAGTTGGGGCTGCTTCGGCATCATTATGCTATACCCCTGAAAAGAAAGTAAAGGGATGGAGTTGGCAGACTTACTGGCTGGCGCAGGCATCTGTATGTTGGTTATTGCTACCTGTATTGGTAGCCCTTCTCACTATCCCTTCCCTGGGAAAGGTGCTGGCCGAAGCCCCGGGCGAAGCCATGCGAAACTCTTTTTGCTGGGAATGGCTTATGGTATAGGGGAACAGCTTTTGGCATGGCCATCAAACATATTGGTTTCTCTTTAACTTATGCAATATCGGTTGGCATATCCTGCGTTTTAGGAACCCTGGTTCCGCCTATGCTGGCAGGCACATTAGGTGAGGCTTTGAGTGGTACGGGTGGACAATGGATTTTAACTGGTGTCATCCTGGGTGCTGCAGGCATAGCCTTTTGCGGAGTGGCGGGACGACTGAAGGAAAAAGATGTTTCGCAAAGCAGGGCGGGTTTTCTTTTAAAAAAGGATTGCCATTATGCTTACTGGCCGGTGTGTTATCTGCATTTTATGGTTTTGCGATCAATGCGGGTAAACCTATATCAGATATTGCGGCCAATTATGGTGCCGGCGATTTCCAGGTAAATGTAGTATACCTGTTTTCCAATACAGGTGCATTTGTAACAACGTTGATATATACATTGTGGCTTCATCTTAAAAATAAAACCTTGTCTGAATATGCATCGAACGGACAAAGGGGACTCGGCATTAATTACCTGATGGCGTTAATTACAGGCATGCTTTGGTATGGCCAGTTTTTCTTTTATGGATTAGGTCATGTAAGATTAGGAAAGTATGAATTTTCAAGCTGGGCCATACATATGATCATGCTGGTTTTTTTAGCTCGCTGGTGGGTATTATTTTGAAGGAGTGGAAAGCTACCAGAGCCGTAACACGGCGGGCGTTGGCATTTGCACTGTTTATTCTTTTACTGGCCGTTTTAGTACTTACCTACGGCAATTATCTTGGAGGAACCTGATATGACAAACGATAAAGCGGGAGCACCTATTTGTATTATTGGAGCAGGCGGTATAGTAGCCGATGCACATTTACCGGCTTACGAGATTGCCGGGTTTAAGGTTGCCGGTATTGTGAACCGTAATAAACAAAAGGCAGACGCACTTGCTGAGAAGTTTAAGATTGAAAAAGTTTATGATAGCCTGGGAAAAATGGTGGCAGAGCATGGCACTGGTGCAATATACGATTTTGCCTTACCGGCTTCGGAGATCATTCCGGTATTAGAGCAATTGCCTGATGGAGCAACCGTATTAATCCAAAAGCCTTACGGTGAAAGTCTCGGAGAAGCAAAAGCCATTCATGCTCTTGCTAAAAGAAGCAATTGCTGGCTGGAGTTAATTTCCAGATGCGTTTTGCTCCTTATATATTGGAAGCAAGGAAAATGATCGCTGACGGGAAGATAGGAGCGATAACCGACCTGGAAGTATATGTTAATGTGCATACACCCTGGAACCTGTGGGATTTTTTATTTTCCAAGGAAAGAATGGAGATCAATTATCATAGCATTCATTATGTAGATCTGATCCGTTCTTTCCTCGGTACTCCTTCAAAAGTATATGCGCGAACTTTTAAGCATCCCCACGCAACGCAATTAGCTTCAGTAAAGTCTAATATTATAATGGACTATGGTGATATGGTGCGCGCTGTCATTCACACCAACCATAACCATAATTACAGCTACCGGAAACAGGAATCATATGTAAAAATCGAAGGTACCAAGGGTGCTGTTAAAATAACTTTTGGCGCTCTTATCAATTATCCGTACGGGATAGCCGACAATTTTGAGTATATAATGCTGGAAGAGGGTAATGAGGCGCAGTGGCAAACAAAAACGATAGAAGGCACCTGGTTCCCTCATGCTTTTATCGGAACCATGCAGCAAATGCAGCTGGCAAAAGCCGGCATCATTGATAAACCTGAAAACAGTATTGATGATGCTCTGGAAACGATGATCTGCGTGGAAGCGGCATATGCCAGTAATGAAAAGGGGGCATAATAACAGATGATTTTTTTGAACAAAATAATGGATTCAGGCGAATGAACAAATTAATAGGATTGCTGGTATTTTTTATCTGGACGAATACCTCTTTAGCTGCCGTAGCGGAAAAAGTAATAATTGTTAACCCGCTTCCAAAACAACAAAGGGTTGTATATGGGGTTGAGTTGTTGAAAAACAAATTGCAGAAAATAGGATACATCGTATCTGTAGTGACCGCCAACGGTAAAAATAATCCCGCTAACCAGCAACTGATTCTCATTGACGGAAGCTTTAAGAGCAATCTTAAAAAGAAGGTTTTTCCATTCAATCTTCGAAAAATATAACCCGTATTTCGGGTGCCGATGCATCTGGTATATTATATGGATGTCTTGAGCTGGCAGACCAGGCAGCTGAACTAAAAAACTGCCGGCATTGGTTAACTTACAGGATGCACCGGAAATGGTATTGCGGGGCGAATGTATCGGGCTGCAGAAGCCTTACTACTTACCTGGTCGTACGGTTTACGAGTATCCTTACACGCCACAAACGTTCCCCTGGTTATACGATAAAAAGTTATGGATACAGGTGTTGGATTCAATGGTACATAACCGTATGAACTCTCTTTATTTGTGGAACGGGCATCCGTTTGCATCCCTGGTAAAATTAAAAGATTATCCGTATGCTGTGGAAGTAGATGATGCGACCTTTAAAAAGAATGAAGATATTTTTCGTTTTCTTACTACCGAAGCGGATAAGCGCGGTATCTGGGTGATCCAGATGTTTTATAATATTATTGTATCCAAACCATTTGCCGAGAAACATGGTATTAAAACGCAGGAACGTGAAAGGCCTATCATTCCTGTTATTGCAGATTATACACAAAAATCTATTGCCGCTTTTGTAGAAAAATATCCGAATGTTGGCTTGATGGTATGTTTGGGTGAGGCGATGGAAGGCGTAGGACAGGATGATATCAACTGGTTTACGAAGACCATCATACCGGGTGTAAAAGATGGCTTAAAAGCATTGGGTAAAACGGAAGAGCCTCCGATAGTATTGCGGGCCCATGATACCGATGCTCCCGCGGTGATGAAGGCTGCGTTACCGATGTATAAAAACCTGTATACGGAGGCCAAGTTTAATGGAGAAGCACTTACTTACGACCGTCCGCGGGTGCCTGGGCCGATTTGCATCAAAAGTTAAGTAAGCTGGGCTCGGTTCAGATAGAGAATGTGCATATCCTCGCTAACCTGGAACCTTTCCGATATGGTTCAGCTGATTTTATTCAGCGATCAGTAATTGGCATGCATGAAGTGATGGGTGGAAACGGCCTGCATTTATATCCACAGGCTTCTTACTGGGACTGGCCTTATGCTGCAGACAGCGTAAGCGGAGGCAACAGACTTTTACAGATCGAGCGTGACTGGCTTTGGTATAAAGCCTGGAGCCGTTATGCCTGGAAAGCGAAGAGAGACCGTGCCGCCGAAATTACTCATTGGAATCGCAACCTTGCCGGCCAGTTTGGCGTATCAGAAGCTGACGGCGGCAATATTTTAAAATCCTATGAAGAGATGGGTGAAATATCACCTAAACTTTTAAGACGTTTTGGTATTACAGATGGTAATCGTCAAACGCTTAACCTCGGCATGTTGATGACGCAGTTGATCAATCCTTATCGCTTTGGGCTGTTTACCCTGCTATATGAGGCAGAAAGCCCTGAAGGAGAGTCCTCGCCGAATATGCCGATAAAGAATGGAACGGTAAACCACATACAGGCGAAACACCTGTTCAGGTTATTAAGGAAGTAAAAGCACATGGAGACAAGTCCGTAGCAGCTATTGATGCAGTAACGCAGGTAAAAAAGAAAAAGAAGAATTTACGCGACTGAAGAATGATGCATATAGCTACAGGGCAATGGCTTACCATTTTGCTCTGAAAGCTGAAGCTGCCTTATTGGTGTTGAAGTACAAGTACTCTAATGATATTAAAGACCTGGACAGGGCTTTGCCTTTATTAAAGGAGAGTGTGAAATGGTATCAGCAGTTGGTAGAGCTTACCAAGGGCGCTTACCTGTATGCCAATAGCATGCAAACCGGCGCCAGGAAAATTCCATTGTCAGGCTCCGGGGAAAGTATAAGAACTGGTATGAAGTATTACCTGTTTTTGAGAAAGAGCTATCTGTATTTCAACATAAAATAGATTCGTTGAAACAGGTTAAGCCGGGTTTGACTCAGCAAGTTGCGCCGCTACCAAATGCCGGGGTTAAGTTAGCGAAAGAAGCTGAGTACTATATGATAGACAGCCTGGCTCAACCTTTTACAGATACCAGCTTTACTGTAAGGTCGTTCGCAGCCGATTTAAAGGGACTCAGAGGTTTGAAAACCTCATTTAAACAGCAGATAGAAAAGGGCACCCAAATTACCTTTATAAATGACCGTCCGGTAAAGATTTTAGTTGGTTTCTTAAAGCCACAAAAGGCGGCTTTTACAGTTGATACTACTTACCTGAAGCAACCAGAGCTGGAAACCAATGCCAGCGCCAACGATTATGGACAAGCTGATACTAAGATCGCCAATGCGATGATCATTCCGGGTTTGCCTCAAATGCATATACATAGCTATGAGTTTAAACCGGGCACCAATACCCTGAAACTCGCTAAAGGCGTGGCTTTAATACTGGGTTTTGTTGATAGTAATGTACCCCTGCGTATTTATGATGCCGGTTTATATGAAAGCGGCAACAGGAAACAGGTAGACTGGTTGTTTGAATAGGCAGCCTGGAATTTGGAATAACGATTTGGTAAGATGTCTCTACAGGACTGGTTATTGGTCTGCTCCGATTAATGATACCAATGTTAAATTTCCCGGGACGGTATATTACTGGGCAATACTATCTACATAGAGTATTTAGATCTCCACAGGAATTTACCGGGTGTTTTTTTTTTTTTAAATTTCTCGTACGGTTGCGTAGGGACAGTAATGCTGGTAGAAAGAGAAGGAGTATTTTTTTAAGCTCCGCAAGAGTGGCACCTAATTAATAGATGTAGCCCGTCCCATAGTCAAATAGTAAAAAGTACAAGCTGAAAATAAATATCGCCATTAAATTTAAAAGAATGGCTGGTATCTTTATTGCGTTTCGCACAACGTTTTGAATCTAATATTATTACACGTTGTCAGCGTAATTAAGTTAAGATGAATTCAGTTAAAACGATTCGATAATATGAAGAGGTCTTGCCCCGGTATAATCCGCATCTTTTTGTTTTTAATAGCTGGTGGTATCGGCTTTGCTGCAGCAGCACAACAGTACTATGATGTTACGAAGTTTGGAGCCAAAAGAGACAGTAGTGCTAAGGCTACGCTGGCTATAAAAAAGCTATAGATGCGGCCGCAAAGGCCGGTGGCGGTACCGTATATTTTCCTGCAGGCAAATATTTAACAGGTCCTATACATTTTAAAAGCAATATTACCCTTTTCTGATGTATACAGAACACTGTCGTGATGATTTGACAATCAATGGTTGAATAAATCATGATCCTTGAATAACACTGAATATTGCTCAATATTCATGACAATAAAAGTATCTTAAATAACTATTTTAATAATAAAGTTTAATATCTTTCTTGTGGGTTGTTACTGTGGAAAGAAGCTGATAAGAAGTTGCTAAAATTAACGTATTCCTAAATCACTAACTATCGTTGATTGGCCTGATGGTTTGATCCATTTTTAGTTCTTTGTGATGTTGCTATCAATAGTTGACATTTAGTAACGGAGATAAACAATGGTGTGATTCTTAAGTTTGTGGATTCAGTTCAGTGACATTATGATATTGGAAATTTTACTGGCCTGTAACAAAGGCTGGGTTCTAATACCAGAAGTTACTGCTGCAGAAGCCAATGGCAGGTATTGTGAAAGTTCATATTCAAATAATGAGAAGCAGATCATGGACTGGTTTTATTCTAACAACTAAATAATCTTCTCTGACTAATTACATTTGTCTTCGAAAAACAATATTCTTTGAAGATGAGCAGTTGATGATGGCTGGTTTATTACTCTAATTGATTTCCCTAGATGGAGAAAGATCTGAAGCGGATATTGTAAATTGGATGATTTATATATTGGGTTGATGTTGAATTTATCAGGCGGAAGCCTAGATGCTGAAATTCTAACCCACAGTCTTTAATAATAAAACACCATGTAATATGATATTATTTTTTTAACAAGAGATGTACAGGCAAGTGCCTAAATCTTCAGTTATATTCTGTGATATGTTGGAAAAATCAATATAATATTTGGTGTGTGCTTTCAGGACCTGATGCCTTTATTGTGTTGTAACTTCTGTTTCAGAGGATACAATTTTGTGATGTCAGTGATCGATTTTGGTTATTTCTGCCTTTGGTCTTTAATTTATTCTTTTTTCCGAAGCTTACTAACTTCATGTGGGTTCTCATGTAGATCTATCTTTCAGTATGATCAATTTAATTCTTCTTTCTATTAATAATATCATTTATCTGATCAATAATTATCTAGTGGTTGATATACTAAAAACGATAACATTATAAACCTGAGAATATGTTCAGTCTCTTTTTGAAAAACGTCGTTCTCATTACAGCAATGGAGGGATCTGTGCTAGTTCAAGAAATAGAATCAATGGTGTCAGGATGATTGATTCCTGTGTTTAATAATTATTAGTAGATTAAAAAGATAGGATTCATTTTATTAACCTTTCATTCAGCATTGAGCAGAGATGTAGCTGTAAAAATAACTGAGCTGATTGGTTAATACTCTGTGAAAATAATATTTACAAGGCACCTCAATTACCCTATTTATCAAACATAAATATTTGCTCATTTTATTTCAATGTCTTCATGTTTTTTACTGGATATTAATCTGCGGTTTGTGAAGCTTCTACTAATGCATTGTTCCTGTGATGTTTGCTCATAGTTGTATATTTCTGAGATGTGATGACCTGTTTGTGCTCTTGAAATGATACAATATAATGAATGGTGCTGGTGTGATCATTTGATTATGACCTTTGTATGTCTTTGACTGATCAGAACTTCTGTTGTAGCAAGCAACGGCTCCACAATATCAACGATCATTTATCTATTGGACCTGATGGAGGAAAGATGCCTTCATCATACCTAATGCAGAAATGTTGGGTTCTGAGCTGTTTCTAACTGTGATCTTTGTAAACATTATTATACACAAAGCATGGTTATTTGGCACCTGTGTTGTTCATGATTCTTTATCATTCTAGTTCAAGATCTATAATCTGATCTTGCCATTATGAGCAGGTTTGGTTTGACTGATGTTACTAGTCATTCTTCTTTAAAAATGTGTAATTTGATTGATCAAGTTGGCAGAGTTCAGGAGAAAAGCTGGCTGTTCTTGTGATTACTATAAATGACGTTCAAACTGGTTTAAGAGTGATGGATGAACGTTATTCATGACATCTTATTGTGTGTTCTGACGTATAGTAAGCAGGTTTTCGGCAGCAAATGTGAGCCGCACAAACAGCCGTCGTTTCCGAACAGCAGGAATAGCGTTGCTGATGGTTATAGGCAGCTGTTTGTTGGGCAATGTTACGCACAGTCAGCCTTCGGCCAAAAGAATGGTGATTGATTTGAACAGCAGCTGGCGAACAATTGCCGGCAACGATGAAAGCCCTGTTAAGCCTGCATTTCAACGTAAACTGGATGATAGTAAATGGAAACAGGTTACGGTTCCGCATAATTGGGATGACTATCACGGATACCGTCGCTTATTGCATGGCAACAAGCATGGGGATGCCTGGTACAGGAAAACAGTTAGAATTAAACAACCTAAAACAGGTAAACGATTTTTTCTTTTCTTTGAAGGTGTTGGATCTTACGCCACCGTTTACCTGAACGAGCAAAAGGTAGGGGCACATGCAGGCGGCAGAACTACTTTTACCATAGATGTTACAGATTATATTAAAACCGACGGCACAGGCAATTTGCTGGCCGTTCGGGCCTGGCATCCCCGTTTATCAAAGACCTTCCCTGGGTATGCGGCGGTTGCAGTGATGAAAGAGGCTTTAGCGAAGGCTCTCAGCCTATGGGCATTTTCAGGCCGGTTCACCTGGTAGTCACCAACGAGCTGCGGATTGAACCTTTTGGAGTACATGCCTGGGCCGAACTCAGCGGGAATACGGCTCGATTAAACATCAATACAACAGTAAAGAACTATGGTGCGCTGCAAAGAGCGTTTACTATTGTCCATCACCTTATTGATAAAAATGGTAGAGCGGTAGCAACAATAAATGAAAAAGGAACGCTCCGGTCAGCGGAAAAAATGAATTTCCGGTAAAGGATATCCCGATTAGCAAAGTGAATCTTTGGTCGGTTGAAAACCCGTATCTGTATAAGATCATATCTGTCATTAAAGATGGTGCCCGGGAAATCGATCGCCTTGAAACCGACTTCGGGTTCAGAACGGTAAACTGGAAAACAGCCACTAACCAGTTCTACCTGAATGGTAAGCCGGTTTTCATTAACGGAGTAGCAGAGTATGAACATTTAATAGGGCAGAGCCATGCATTTTCAAAAGAGCAGGTGGTGGCAAGGGTTAAGTGGATGGAAGCAGCAGGGTTCAATGCTTTCCGCGATGGACATCAGCCCCATAATCTTTTGTACGGGAAGCTGTTTAACCAGAAAGGTATATTATGGTGGACACAGCTGTCGGCGCATGTTTGGTACGATACGCCCGAATTTAAAGCTAATTTTAAACAATTGCTTAAAGAATGGGTTGTCGAAAGAAGAAACGACCCTTCCGTAGTACTTTGGGGTTTGCAAAATGAAAGTAAAATACCTGAAGCATTTGCAAAAGAATGTACTGAATTGATCAGGAGTCTTGATCCCACATCTGCAGCACAAAGATTGGTAACCACCTGTAATGGAGGAGAGGGCACCGATTGGGATGTGCCCCAAAACTGGACGGGTACTTACGGAGGTAACCCGGATACTTATGGTGAAGATTTAAAGAAGCAGGTATTAGTAGGTGAGTACGGCGCCTGGCGTACGCTCGATCTTCATACGGAAGGTGGGTACCAGCAAAACGGCCCTGTTAGCGAAGACCGTTTTACGCAGTTAATGGAAAAAAAGTACGCCTGGCCGAATCTGTAAAAGACAGCGTGGCGGGGCATTTCTTCTGGTTATTGACTTCGCACGACAACCCGGGACGGGTACAGGGTGGGGAAGGTTTAAGGGAGCTGGACCGTATAGGGCCGGTAAATTACAAAGGAATGCTAACGCCCTGGGAGGAATCTACCGATTTATTTTACATGTTCAGGAGCAATTATGTGTCTGCCCAAAAAGAACCCATGGTATATATTGCTTCGCATACCTGGTCCAATCGCTGGATGAAACCGGGTTTGAAAGATTCGATCATGGTTTATTCGAATTGCGACGAGGTAGCGCTTTTCAATGATTTAGGCAAGGTTTCTTTGGGCAAGCAAAAGCGTGGTGGCTTCGGAACACATTTTACTTTTAATAAGGCAAACATTCAGCATAACATTTTGTATGCCATTGGCTTCTTAAACGGAAAACCTGTGGCCAGGGATACGGTCTTCCTGGATCATTTGCCGGAAGCTCCTGGCATAGCTATCCTAAAACCTTCCGGAACCGCACTGTTAAAACCCAGGCCCGGTTTGAATTATGTTTACCGGGTGAATAGTGGCGGTGCTGATTATGTTGATGAATGGGGAAGTAAATGGAGTGCTGACAGAGCTTTGCCTGCAAATGTAGGAAATAAGTATTGGGGCTCTTCGTCCTGGACCAGTGCTTTTGATAATATGCCGGCTTTTTTGCGAGCCAGCGAAGAACGAATGCCGCTATCAAAGGAACAAAAGATTGGGAGTTATTTCAATCATTCAGGTATGGACTCAATCAGCTCTACTACCAGTTTCCTCTTCCTAATGGTAATTACGAGGTTGAATTATATTTTGCTGAACCCTGGCTGGGAATGGGCGGATCTATGGAAGCAGCAGGCATGCGTTTGTTTGATGTTGCCGTTAATGGTCAGACTGTAATAAAAGATTTGGATATCTGGAAGGAAGCAGGGGCTAATCACGCATTAAAAAAGACGGTGACAGCAAAAGTATCCAACGGCTTATTGCGCATATCCTTCCCCAATACAAAGGCAGGGCAGGCTATTATTGCTGCTATTGCAATAGCAGCCAACAAGCAGGTAAAACCCGCACCTGCTTTTGAAATGATCCGGGATTTGAAATGTAACGGATGTGTTTACAATGCCTGGCTGGACGAGGGAGATAAATTATTTACCAATCAGGCTACCCGCATATATAAGCTGGCTCCGGCATTGTTTGGGGCCGACTGGATCCGCACATCTCGAAATAATAACACAAAGCTGCAATTTGTCGCTAATGACACTATTGATGTATATGTAGGTGTTACAGAGGAACATGCATCCACATTAAAAGATTTTGAGCGGCTAAGCGATTCGATAGTAAGTGATGAACCGGGCGGTAAAAAGTATGATATATATCGCAAACGTTTTGAAGCCGGCAGTGAGGTAGTAATAGATTCAAAAGATATGGGGCTGATTGGTATTTTACCAGCTACCAACATGCAACCTGCATACGACCTTAAACCGACTACTTCTTATAAGGCGGCTGTGGCTGTCTTGAATAATAATGTGGGTAAAGAAATGGTGGCCGGTGGTGAGCGTACCGTGGTGAAGAACAATGAACCCGCAGAAATAACCTGGCCGATAGCTACCGGTGTTGCTGATGTGTACTCGATAACCGTTAAGTATAATAGTCCGCTGGAGCAGGATGTAACAGGTACGCTACAATTATTCGATGTAGGCAATAATAAAATGGTGGATGAAGCAGTAGTGTTTAAGACAACCAGGCCGGGAAAATGGAATTATATTACTATAAATACAAGAAGTATGATCAATGCGGGAAGCTACAAAGTAAAACTGATCACACGGAATGCAAACGGATTGATTGTGTCTAATATTGATATACAATAAGTAGTTAACAAAGCAGGCATGAAACAATATGGTTTAATAATATTTTTTGTTTGGAGTATTGCTCAGGTTAACGCCCAGTTGGCTTTTTTACGTGTGGTTGATACCCGTTGCGAGTATACCGTCAATCCGCTTGGTATTGAAACAGCCCAACCTCTTTTGACCTGGGAAATACAGGCTTTCGAAAAAAATACCATGCAGGCGGCGTACCGGATCCTGGTGTCAGATGACAGTATGCTATTGGTAAATGATAAGGCTAATATCTGGGATTCAAAAAAAAGTAACCAGAGGCGATAATCAACAGGTACTACCTCAAAGCCTTTCCATAAAACCCGCTACAAAGTATTACTGGAAAGTAATGGTTTGGGATCAGAAGGGGCAGGAATCGTCCTTTAGCAGGCCTGCTTCCTGGAGAACAGGTCTCTGGAGTGCCGGTGACTGGAAGGGCGCTCGCTGGATTGCCTACAGCGAGTTGCCGGTTAGCAGCAGGCATGTTCCATTGATGCATGGTAACGGTAAAAGGAATGGGGCAAACGACCCGATGTATTGCCCCTATTCAGGAAAGATATAATTATAAAAAAGACATCAAAGCAGCTACCGTATTTATTTCGGGCCTGGGCCATTTTGAAATGAGTGTTAATGGAAGTAAAATCGGGGATCATTTTTTAGATCCGGGATGGACACAGTATGCAAAACAGGCCCAGTATGTAACATTTGATATCACTGATCAATTACGTAACGGAACGAATGCATTAGGTGTGATGTTGGGGAACGGATTTTATTATATCCCGGGAGAGCGATACCGTAAGATGACGGGCGCTTATGGCTATCCTAAAATGATTGCACGTATATTAATAGAATATACAGATGGTACAACAGAAGATATTGTTTCTGATGCTTCCTGGAAAACAGCGCCATCACCTGTTTATTTTTCAAGTATCTATGGTGGGGAAGATTATGATGCCAACCTGGAGAAGAAGGGGTGGGATAAAATGGGCTTCAATGATGCTGCCTGGCAGCATGTGATAATCACAACCGGACCTGAGTTGGTAACACAGCTGGGCATGCCGGTAAAACTAATGCAGCGCTTTACACCCGTTACTCAAAAGAAACTAAGGCCCGGTGTGTGGATCTACGATCTGGGCCAGAATTTTTCGGGTATTCCGTATATAGAAGTGCACGGGAAAAAAAGGGGATACTGTGCGCATCATGCCTGCTGAGCTTTTAACAGATAGCGGAACGGCCAATCAGAAGCATACCGGCTCTCCTCATATCTACACTTACATATTAAAAGGCGATGGCGTCGAAAAGTGGAATCCCCGTTTTTCCTATTACGGTTTCAGGTATTTACAGGTTACAGGTGCAGAGCCTAAAGGATCGGCCTATAAAGAATATCCGGCCCTCCAAAAATAGAAGGATGGCATTTACGCAACAGCGCTTCCGCTAACGGCAGTTTCCGTAGCTCCAGTGATTTGTTTAATAAAACGCACCAACTGATTCAATGGGCGATGAACAGTAATTTCACCAGTGTGTTTACCGATTGCCCGCACCGGGAAAAGCTGGGGTGGCAGGAACAGGTGCATTTGATGGGTAATGCCATACAGCACAATTATGATATCATTTCTTTTGCACATAAAATAATGCGGATATACGTACGCAACAACTAGCCGATGGGTTAGTTCCCGCTACCATACCCGAGTTTACAGAGATGCATTTTGCAGACGGCTATTTCAGGGATTCTCCTGAGTGGGGAAGTACTTCTATTATTTTTCCCTGGTATATGTATCAATGGACCGGAGACAAGCGCTTGCTTACGGAAAATTATAGCACCATGCAGCGCTATTTTAAATACCTGCAATCTAAAGACAGCAGTTTTATCCTGATGCATGGATTAAGTGATTGGTATGACCTGGGCCCTAACAGGCCGGGCTTCTCGCAACTAACGCCAATGGGTTTAACAGCTACGGCTTACTATTATTATGATGCCCACCTGCTGGAACAGATAGCGGCTCTTTTGGCAAAACAGAAGACGCCCGAATGTATCAAAAAATTGCAGTGGATATCAAAGCTGCATTTAATAAGAAATATTTTAATCCGTCAACTAAACAATACGGGTCGGGCAGTCAGGCATCAAATGCGATTCCGTTGTTTATGAAGCTGGTGGCGCCACAGGATTATGATGCTGTGCTGGCACATTTGATTGAAGATATTCGCAGCAAGGATAACAGGCTAACGGCAGGCGATATAGGTTACCGGTATGTGTTAAAGGCGCTGGAAGATGCCGGGAGGTCGGATGTTATTTATGACATGAACAGCCGCATTGATGTTCCTGGCTACGGGTATCAATTGGCGAAAGGAGCCACCGCACTCACCGAATCATGGCAGGCTTTACCGAGCGTGTCTAATAATCATTTTATGTTAGGGCACCTTATGGAGTGGTTTTATACGGGACTTTGTGGCATTGGTCAGGCGCCGGGCTCGGTTGGTTTTAAGGATATTGAAATAAAACCTCAGCCTGTTGGTGACCTGAAGGAAGCAAGAGCCACTTACCATTCTGTAAATGGTCTCGTATCTGTTCAATGGAGACGGACGAAGCTTCTTTTAAACTAAATGTGGTGATTCCACCCAACGCAAAAGCAACTATTTACTTTCCTTCGGATTACAACAGGCCACCTGTAAAGATTGGCTCGGGCGCCTACGAATTTTCGGTCAAAAAATAATAATACATGAAGTTTACTATACCGGGTCTGATTTGCATTATAATGGCAGGATTACTACACGCTCAGCAGCCGCTTAAAGTTTCGGAGGCTGAAATGCAAAAAGTGTATGATGAGGTAAAAACACCTTATAAATATGGACTGGTGTTGTTGCCGCCCGATACCGGAAAAAGATTGACTGTCCCACTGTTTACAAATCGGGCAACACCTGGTACATGACTTATATAGCTTTTTGATGGTAAGGGTATGAAACCTGGCTGGCCAGCAGCAAGGATCTTTTGAATTGGAAGAACCTGGGTCGCCAGATGTCCTTTACAAAAGAAGGGTGGGACCAAAACCAGAAGGCTGGTTACAATGCATTAGTTGATACCAAATGGGGAGGAAATTATCAGTTAGGTAAATACAACGGCAAATATTGGATGTCGTATTTTGGAGGTGCTTCATCTGGTTATGAGCCTGAACCGCTTTCTATTGGAATGGCCTACACAGTAAAAAAGCCAACACAGGCATTTGAATGGCAACGACTGGATCATCCGGTTCTTTCTTCATCCGATCCTGATGTGCGTTGGTGGGAAAACAGGAATAAGCTGTTTAAGAGCTATATAATAGAAGACAGGGTTGGAAAGACAGGCTACAAGTTTATCATGTATTATAACGCAGTAGGAGATTCTTTACCGAACAACAAGCCTACACGGTGGTACGAACGCATAGGAATGGCGGTTTCCAATGATATGGTGAACTGGAAAAGGTATCAACGTGAACCGGTAGTACACCATTCGCGGGGATTACAGGCGACCCCAGATACAGAAGATCGGTAACGTGTGGGTAATGTTTTATTTCGGTGCTTTTTGGAAGGGAAGAGAATCGGAAACTTTCAACAGGTTTGCCTGCTCCTACGACCTTATTAACTGGACAGACTGGAATGGCGCTGATCTGGTTAACTCAACTACAGAGATAGACAGGAAATATGCACATAAGTCTTTTGTACTAAAATATAAGGGAACAGTGTATCATTTTTATTGTGCTGTAGATGCAAAAGATAACAGGGGAATTGCTGTTGCCACTTCAGTTGATAAAGGGAAAAGCAACCTTAAATTCTAAGATGATTGGATTTGTTGCTTTTTTTTTGAAGAGGTTGTATTATAGTTAGGATATAGTGTCTGGTCAAAAAAATATTATTCTATGATTAGGGAAGTATTAGGTTTGAAGGGTTTAGTGGTACTGATGTGTTTGTTGCTCTTATGGGTAGCGCACAGAGTCCGCGGCAAATAACGGATTTTAATAAAGGCTGGTCGTTCATTCTGGATGATGACAGTAATTATGCTCAGCCAGGTATTGATACAAAAAAGTGGAGGGAGCTCAACCTTCCCCATGACTGGAGTATTGAGGACAGTTCGACTCTACCCATCCCGCACGTAATGCAGGAGGTGCTTTGCCTGGCGGGATCGGCTGGTACAGAAAGACCTTTATTGTTACCGCACGAGATAAGAAACACTATATAGAGTTCGACGGTGTGCATAGGAATAGTGAGGTTTGGATCAACGGCCGGTACCTGGGTAAATGGCCTTATGGTTATACGGCTTTTCGTTATGACTTAACGCCATGGCTGAGACCCGCCGGGCAGCTGAACACAGTTGCGGTGCGTGTAGATAATTCGCAACACCCTAATTCGCGCTGGTACACCGGGTCGGGTATTTACCGGGATGTACGACTGGTTGCTACCAGCAAAACGGCCATTAAACATTGGGGAAGCTTTATTGCTACACCTGATGCAAGCAGCAACCGTGCTACGGTTGCAATAGAACATGACGTTAACCAGGAAGGCAACGGTGCGTTGAAGTTTGTATCAGCCATTTACGATGCACAGGGAAGGAAGGTTAGTGAGGCAGATATTGCTACTAAAAGGAACCAGAAATATTATCAGACATTAACAGTTGACCGGCCCCAGCTGTGGTCGACAGATCGTCCTTACTTGTATAAGATGGTTACCCGGGTTTACCAGGATGATAAGTGGGTGGATGAATATACATCCACTTTCGGTATCCGCTATTTTAATTTTGATGTGGATAACGGGTTCTCTTTAAATGGTAAATATCTAAAAATACTGGGTGTATGCCAGCACCACGATTTAGGCGCCTTGGGTGCTGCATTTAATGTATCGGCGGCAAAACGGCAATTAAGAATATTAAAAGAAATGGGCGTCAATGCCATTCGCATGGCGCACAACCCACCTGCTTCTAAATTGCTGGATCTCTGTGATGAAATGGGTTTCCTGGTAATGGATGAGAGTTTTGATATGTGGGCCAAGAAGAAGAATAAGTTTGATTACTTCAGCGATTTTCCGGAGTGGCATAAAAGGGATCTTGAACATATGGTAAAACGTGATCGTAACCATCCTCGGTGATCATATGGAGTATTGGTAACGAGATCCGCGAGCAGTTTGACTCAACGGGTATATCGCTAACGCGTGAATTAGTTAGAATTGTTAAAGACCTGGATACAACAAGACCGGTTACCTGTGCATTAAGTGAAAGTGATCCCGCTAAAAACTATATCTATCAATCGGGGCATTAGACCTGGTTGGCCTGAATTATAAGATCGATTCTTATAAAGACTTTCAAAAAAACTATCCGGGTGTAAAAGTAATAGCCTCAGAAAATGTTTCGGGACTGGCAAGCCGTGGGCATTACGATATGCCTTCCGATTCACTGCGTTTATGGCCATCCTCTTCACAATTCAAATATGTAGAAAATGGAAACCCGGATTATACCGTGTCAGCTTATGACAATGTGGCCGCTTACTGGGGGTAACCCACGAGAATAACTGGTGGCAGGTCAAACGTTACAGGTATATGTCGGGCCTTTTTGTATGGAGTGGATTTGATTTCCTGGGCGAGCCGGTCCCTATCCTTATCCTGCGCGCAGTTCCTACTATGGTGTCATTGATATGGCCGGTTTCCCCAAAGATGTGTATTACATGTACCAAAGCGAGTGGACAACCCAGCCTGTATTGCATCTGTACCCGCATTGGAACTGGAAACACGGACAAGTGGTTGATGTAAAAGCTTATTATAATAATGCTGACGAAGTGGAACTGTTCTTAAATGGTAAATCTTTAGGGCGTAAAACAAAGATCGATACAGCGTTTCATGTAATGTGGCGCGTGCCTTATGAAAAGGGTGAATTAAAAGCTGTATCCTATAAAAATAAAAAGCAGGTACTTACAAAAGTAATTCGAACCGCCGGTGCAGCCCATCATCTGGAGCTTTCCATTGAAAATAAGACAATTGACAGCAGGAAAAACGAACTGGCTTTCATCAGCGCTAGGGTAGTGGATAAAGAGGGTAACCTGGTTCCCGACGCGGCTCAACTGGTAAAAGTGAATATTAATGGCGCCGGTGTGGTAGAAGGGATGGATAACGGTAACCCCGCCGATACGCACTCCCTAAAAGATGCGCAACATCATATCTATAAAGGACTATTACTGGCAATGGTAAAAGGACTAAAACCAGGTACGCTGAAAGTTACTTTAAGCGCTGAAGGACTTCCTCCGGCAACCACGTTGGTTATTGTCAAGTAATTTTGAGGACAAAAACATTGAACGCTGTTATGAGAAATAACGTTTAACGTTTCAGGGCTTGCCGCAGCGGCAACAATAATAAAGCATATCAATCTCCTAAACATTGTAAGAGCTTTTTGGGAGAAGAATTTGTGTGTACCAGGGCCGGCCTCCTTCCTGCCACTTGGCTACTTTATGTTTGGTTCGGCATTTCAGTTTACTGAAAGCGTAACTTTTCTTTAAATATTCCTTCCGTTTGCCGGCCATTCAATAGCATCCTTACAAAATATTATAAGAATGTTTTTAGGGCATTTGTACCACTCTGGATCGCTAAAAGCAGTAATTAATGAAATCGTTTACATAAATAGTAAAATCTTCCATTTTCTTAGTGAAAGGTTACATTGTTAATGGAATCTTAACAGTATACTTTTGAAAGGTAAACGATTGACTTCTGCTTGTTTTTAAAACTGCTTTCGTCAAATAAAATATTTTATCATCACAATCTTCATCGTTGATTATGGTGTGTAGGGCCATATGCCGGTGTAGTCGATTGGAGTTGAATGCTGTGTGGAACAGATAAGGTGTTCTGCAGTTCTCTATATTATAACGGCGGGTGAGGAGTATTTTGCCTTGTAGAAATGTTTAAGCCAAACTATAGACTTATTAACTGTATTATTTTTTAAACTAAAGCCATATGTATTTCAAGCACATTTTGAAATTTACGTGTCTGCTTGTGTTATTAGCGCTCTTCAGTGGTAATGTACATGCGCAAACCAGATCAATTACCGGTAACGTTATAGACGACGCATCCGATGAGCCCGTATCAGGAGTAACGATCCGCGTGAAAGGAGGGCCCCAGAGCGCCGTTACTGATGCAAAGGGAAGTTTTACGCTAAATGTGCCTACGGGAGGTGGAGAGCTGGAATACTCTCATGTAGGTTATGAAATCGGAACCGTAATAATTCCGGCTGAAGGTCCTTTGGTAATAAGGGCAAAGAAACTGAATATAAGCATGGATGATGTGGTGGTGATCGGTTATGGTACACAAAAGCGGTCACAACTTACCGGTGCAGTTGCCAGTATCAAAGGCCAGGAGATACAGGATGTACCGTCACCAAATATTGCAGGAGCTTTAAGGGGTAGAATAGCAGGCCTAAGTGTGAGCCAGGCTTCGGGCAGACCAGGTGCTGGAATAACCCTTAATATCCGCAATGCGGCAAACTCAGATCAGGCCCAACTATTAGGTGTTAGTAATGAACCTCTATATGTTATTGACGGTATAACTGTGACGAAAGATGCTTTTGACAATATTGACCCATCAATGGTTGAGGACATAGTTGTATTAAAAGATGCTGGTTCAGCGGCCATTTACGGAGCGTCTGGCGCCAATGGTGTAGTTTTATTAACTACCAAAAGAGGTAGACCCGGCAAACCACGTTTTTCTTATAATGGTTATTTAGGGGTATCTGATGCAACGCGGCTGCCGGAAATGATGACGGCTTACGAACACGCGCTTACACTGAACGATGGTTTCAAAATAGGTAATGCAAACGCCAGTTCTTTTTTCTGATGCAGACCTGGCTTACCTCAAAACACTTAACAACCCTACTTGGCTGGATCAGCTTTGGAAACCGTCCTCACTGCATCGTCACAACATAAGCATGTCGGGTGGTAGTGATAAAGTAACCTACTTTGTGGGAGGAAATTACCAGAACGAAAATGGAAACTACGCCGGTATTAAACAGGATAAATATGGATTCAGAGCTGGCGTAGTTGCTACCATAGCCAAAGGTTTAAAGGCTGATGTTAATTTTAACGTAGACCACCGCATACGTTACAGCGGCAATCCAACAGCTAATGAAGACCAGGCTTTTATAGAAGCCATGGTACAGGTGCCACGGTGGATTCCCGTCGACTTTAACGGTAAATATGTAAATATCGGAGGATCTAATCCTAACCCTCTGGCGGCTATTGGTTCCGGCTATTACAGAGAAGATAAAACAGCCGGGTACCGTATCAATACTGCGATTTCTTATGATTTCTCTGGTGCGCTTGATGGACTCACTGCAAGATTTCAGATTTCTCAGGCATCAGACAACGCTAGCAATACTACCTATCGTCCGCCTTACGTCTTATACAATTTTGCCGGTTTTGGACCGGGCAACATTATACCGAGAGACAGTGTAATTAGCACCACCACGGTGAACGCAGCGGGCAATTCGTTGTATGAGCCTAGCTTGAGCAGGTCTAACAGCTACCAGGGCTTTTTACCCTGCAGTACAAAAAAACGATCGCTAATAATCACAACGTTACTGTTTTACTAGGTGCTGAACAATCTGAAAACAATAGTGAATCTGTTGGTGTAAGATGGATTAACCAGATATTACCAGGTTTAGATGACTATTGGGCTTTTGATCAATCGACGATCACGCCTTCCAGGGAATTACGGTGGGTGTGAGAAGATCTTTCTTTGGTCGTTTGAATTACGACTATATGGGCAAGTATTCAATCGACGCTGTTACCCGTTTAGATGCATCCTCCAATTTTGCGTTAGGGAAGGTTTGGGGTGTTTTCCCTAGCGTGGGTGCCGGATGGATTGTGAGCAAGGAGAACTTTTTGTTGATAATATAGAATTTATAAATTACCTCAAACTGAGGGCCAGTTATGGTATTGTAGGTAATAGTTCTATTGACGCATGGCTGTGGAAGGAACGCTATAGGGTAGATGTAGCTGGATATTTATATAATAATACATTACAGGGCGGTTTGAATCCAGATCGTATCCCCAATCCGGATATCTCATGGGAAAGTAAAAGAACCTTCAACGTGGGTTTAGAGATGGCAATGTGGCACGATAAATTAACTTTAAATGTTGATGTGTTTCAGAACCGTGGCTACGATATGTTTGATAAAGGGGCGGACGCATCCTTCCCCGCTTTTGCCGGATTTGCTGCACCGGTGGTAAATTACATGGAGCGGTATAACTGGGGTCGGAATTTACGATTGGATACAGGGCCAATTTGGCTAAAGATCTGCGGTTGAATGTAAGTACCAACTTCGGCTTTGGTAATTCCGTTACTACAAGAATGTTATATAATCCCTTTCAGTTATTTGAAACATCTCCTCCCGACTGGCAAGTGGGTTTTGGAACTGATCCGAGGAGATACACCAGCGGCAACTGGGGTTATAAATCGCTGGGCATTTTCAGAACACAGGAACAGTTAGACGACTTCATGGCTAAAAATCCGAATTACCTGATCAACAATGTATCTCCTCAGCTAGGATGGTTGTATTTCGAAGACGTGAACGGTGACGGCGTGATTACTGAAAGAGATAAAGTACCGATGTTTGACAGGATCGATCCTAAGTTCGCAATGGGTTTACAGCTTGGCTTAACCTATAAAGCCATCCAATTACGGGCGAATATCGCTGGTCGCTTTGGCGGAAAAGTGTTCTATGATTCCAAAGCAAGGGAAGCAGCTTCTACTGCTTCTAACTTACCCGCGTTTATGAACGACAGATGGACCCCGGAGAATCCTAATGGCAAATTCCCGCGGTTTGACTCGCAGTTCTTCAACCAGGACTCTGATTTTTGGGCGGTAGACGGCACAATGGTTAGAGTGAATGATATGACGCTAAGCTACTCGCTGCCGCAATCTATCATGTCTCGTATTGGTCTTAACTCGGCCCGCCTGTTAGTAACAGGAAATAATTTATGGGTACTTAAAAATCCTTTACCATATAAGGATCCCTATCAGTCTTATGCATTCGACTATCCTACCATCAGAACGATTTCGGTGGGCTTAAGCCTGGGCTTATAAATAGTACACAAATAAATATTCAAGCAATGAACAAGAAATTATACACAAGATTATCAACGGTTTTATTTATTGGCGCATTACTATCAGGTTGCGGTAAAAGGGCGACCAATTTTTCCAACTAAGAGATAGGGGCGGAATTGATGGCGCTATTTGGAGTAACGAGGGGCCATACAGTATCATTTGAATGAGGCGTATGATCTGATTATACCACAATTTGCTTACGAACTTTTTCCTGCCGGAACCAATAGGGAAATCCATTTTGCGAGCGACGAAAATTATTGGTCTGCTACCAATGCCAATGCCCGCAAGGCAATAGGTGTAAACGGTACTTTGGCAGCTAATGATGTAAGGTATGTTGGATTTAAATACCAGGGTGCTAATTACGGGGACAATGTTTATTTTGATATAGCCAGGTGCAATAATGGAATTAAATACATTCCGGAGGAACTATTCCATACGACAGCAAGAGAAGATTTCTGGGGCAGTATTATGCACTGCGTGCAATGGCCTATTTGGATCTTACGAAAATTTATGGAGGAATGCCACTTGTGCTGGAACCGCAAAATCCCGACAATTTGAATTTGTCTGGCAGGGCCGGTGCCAGGAGATGTTTGCGCAGATCGTAAAGGACTGCGATTCCGCTATGGCAAATTTACAGGGCGTTACCTGGTCAGATGGAACCGAGAGGGGAAAACTAACCAGAACTGCGGCAGCAGCACTCAAAGGGAAAGCTTTGTTATTATGGGCCAGTCCGCAGTTCAATCCTACTGATAATTCCGCACATCCTTATGATGCCAGCCGCTGGCAAGCCGCATTTGATGCCTGCAAAGCAGCTTACGATATTGCCTTGGCTGATGGGAAAAGTTTAATGTCTAGCTACGAAAGTATTTTCAGAACGGAGGAGCTGCCAATACAGAGGCTATTATTGTACGCTCTTATTCGCCATCTGTGGCAAAGCGTGGTCACAATGTAGAATCCCGTTGCAGGCCACTCTCTGCCGGCGGATCGCCAGCCGATAACTACTATGCAAGCACCTATTTGATGAATGCCTATACAATGAAAGATGGAACACCCATAGCCGCTTCGGGTAGCGGATATGATCCGGTTCTTTTCTGGAAAGACAGGGATCCCAGGTTTGAAGCCAGTATCGCCTACAATGGCAGTACCTGGAACCTGGGAGGCAGTACGAACAGAAAACAATGGACTTATAATAATGCGGTAGGTGAAACCGGAATAAGGGGTGTATATTGTAAGAGGTTTACTACACCCGATCTTGCAATGCGGCCGTTCCTTATTCTAACGATTTCGGAGGGAGTGGTATGGATTGGATAGAACTGCGTTTGGCAGAAGTGATGTTGAATTATGCAGATGCCGCCAATGAAGTAGGAAACATTTCTGTTGCCAAGGACATGGTAAGACGCATCAGGCAAAGAGCAGGTATTATTGCAGGCGCGAACGATTATGGTTTAGGATTGGTTACTTCTGTTGAGCAAATGCGCAATTTGATACTGAATGAACGGATGGTAGAGTTTGCTTTTGAGGGGAAACGAACCGAAGATTTAAGAAGAACACGTCGCTATCATCTGTTATCCGGGCAATTAACAAGTCCTGTTGTTGTTTTAAACGGGGCCAACGATGCTCAAAGAAATGCGCTGAAAGCACAATTGGAAAGGATTGTAGATCCCGCTACTGGTACGATGTACCGTGATCTTTTGAACTTGAATAATAAAGATACCTTACAAAAATATTTTTCTTATGCAGTAGGGCAACCGAGCGGTACCGGTGGTTTCAACGTACTTCCGGAATACTATTTTTATTCGCTTTCTAATTTCTTCCTATACTCAAGCCCGTTATTAGAGCAAACTATTGGCTGGGATGGTGGAAACTTTGATCCGCTGAGATAAGAGGGGAAATAATTATTGAAAACAATGAATTTTTAAGCAATGACAAATCAAAATAAACTTTGCATTTCAATGGTGATGCTGTTAGTGGTATCAGTTTTACTTCCTGCAAAAAAACAGCGCCTAATATTTTTAATATGTTTGATGTAACGCTTGATTTGCATCAAAACAGCCCTTATAGTGTTACTGAAAACCAAACCTTGAATGAAGGGGACAGTATTTACTTCGATTTTACTATTAACTCGCCGACCAAAGAGATGTATCAGGTTGCGCTATTTCAGGTAGGTTCTGCACTTCCCAATCTCCGCATCAATTTAGGTGATCAAAACAGGCATACATATACAGGCGTTATCAAAGGTGTAGTAGGTTCTAACGGATTTGGGACCTTAAAAGACGGAGCGAATACGTTTAGAATTTGGGCTTACGACAAACAAGGAATCTACCTGGGTGATGGATACAAAACGATTACGATTAACGTAAATAACAAAATTATGCATATAGTGAATCGTAAGATCTATTTTCCCGACGTCGATAGTGCTAATGGCTCAGCAAATGCCTATATTTCTTTAACAACGGGCGAAACCTTTAATTATCAAACCGGAGCTGCTAACGCTTCTAAAATTGATCTGGGAATTTATAGAGTCGGCGGTACAGGTACAAATGCACTGAGGTTTTACTCACTCAACGCCTCGCCATTACCCTTTACTGCATTCAATATTTCATCTTGGAGCAAACGAGACACTAAGCTGGCAAATCCTCAAAATGGACAAAATAGTAATTTTTACGCAGTTACACCACAGGCGCTGCTTTAAATAGTTACGTTCGAGGTAGAAATCCTAATTTGACTGCTACTACTGCTAATGCTACAGTTAATCAGGTCATACCTTTCATAACTACCGAAGGCAAGTATGGACTTATTTTGATTAATCAATTAAGTCCTGCAGGAGATAAACCGTTTATAGACGTGAGCATCAAATATGAATTGTAAGCGATAAAATTCAAAAACAAACTGTTAAAGCTGCTTCAATACGGAGCAGCTTTTTTCATTTAGTAAAATTTTCCATTTTCTTAGTGAAACCTTGCATTGTTGACCAAAGTCCGGCGTTCTAATTTTATCGTCTAATAAAACGATTGCATGGCTAGAGTTTCAAAAGTATGTGTTCTGTCCCTATTGATTTTTTTTTGCGGCGTTAAATGCCTGGTCCCAGGCGCCTGGTAATGATGATTACCTCAAAGTGGCGCGCGAACGCGCTTATAAGATCGTAGCCCCCTGGAAATAGGAGATTCAGTAAAATTTTACAGGGTTCGGGATAAAATTGCTCAGGAATATGCCGACATCAAAAGGATCGACGACCAGAAGGCTACCGCAACGGCTGCCATAAAAGCAAAGAACCTTGAAAAAACAGCTGCCGAAGCCGAATTTAAAAAAGTAAATGATGCATCTGAGCAAAGCCGGGCTGCATTGAATAAAAAATTCGTTCAATCGCTTTCGAAAGATCTAAGCGCGCAGCAAATAGAAAAAGTGAAAGACGGGCTCACTTATAACGTGTTGCCGATAACCTATAAGGCACACCTGGATATGATTCCCTCTTTAAGGGAAGACGAAAAAAATACATTTACGATGCATTGGTTGAAGCGCGGGAGCACGCCATGGCCGCGGGATCGAGCGATGCCAAGCATGGCTGGTTTGGAAAATATAAAGGACGTATTAACAACTACCTCGCTGCAAAAGGCTATGACCTCAAGAAGGAGCGGGAGGACTGGTACGAAAGAACGAAGGCGCAAAAAAATAATCTCTGTTATTCTATACATTTCTTATTAAACGAAAATTGATATGAACGTGAAGCTTGTTGTACGATTTGCTTTCCTGTTTGTGCTGCCATTGTTGATAACGATGACTGCTACAGCACAAACAAGAACTGTTACAGGAACGGTGGTGGACGATTCCACGAAAGCGCCGGTTTCCGGTGTTACCATTAAGGTAAAGGATGGTCCTCAAACGGCCGTAACCAACGACCAGGGCGTTTTCACATTGAACGTACCAACCAGTGGTGCGGTTTTGCTGTATTCACATGTGAATTACGAGTTTGGAGAAATTTCGGTAAAAACCGAAGGTCCGGTAAGTATTTCGCTTAAGAGAATTGTAAATAATCTCGATGAGGTGGTTGTGGTAGGGTACGGAACGCAAACGGCTAGAAATATAACGGGTTCTGTTGTAAATGTTGACCTTAAAAACTGACTGACATGCCCGTTGCGTCTATTACTGAAGCATTAAGAGGGCAAATCCCTGGTGTAAATGTATCTGGTGGTAGTGTTCGCCCGGGATCTATGCCTAGTTTAAGCATCAGGCAGCAGTTCAATTGGGGTAAAGACGGTGGTGGAACAAATCCTTTAATCATTATCGACGACGTAATACAAGTGGATCCTCAAACGGGATTATCTAGTTTAGATAGATTTAACCAATTAGACCTTTCGGAAGTTGAAAGCATTACTGTATTGCGTGACGCAAGTGCGGCTATTTATGGTTCGCGCGCGTCTCAAGGAGCGGTTGTAGTAAAAACAAAACGTGGTAAAGCTGGTCCTCCCCGTATATCTTATAATGGTAAATTTGAAACCAACAATGCTGTAAGTCACGGTAAAGTAATGAATGCCCGTGAGTTTGGTACCTATGCGAACAGGTTTGGAAAGGCTTTAGGTTGGACGGTTGACCAGTTGTTTTCTGATGCAGAGTTAGCCACTATGGACTCTTTAAATTACGACTGGCTGGCCAACGATTGGAGAGCTGCTAATGCCATGCAACATTCCTTAGATGTGAGCGGAGGTTCTGAGAGAGCTACCTATTTTGCCGGAGGCTCTTACTATACACAGGAGCGAATCTTGGTTCTCAGGATTTCAGCAGGTGGACTTACAGGGCGGGCACTGATATCAGGGTACTCAATGGTTTGCGTTTGGGTGCAACTATTGCAGCTGCTAATACTAATCTTGAAAAGTCATTTACCAAAGTTAACATTACCGACGGTTATGCTGGTGGTGGCGGTAATGAGCAAAATGATTACAGCATTTTGCTGCATATGCCTAAATATATTCCATGGGTATACAATATTAATGGGGTAGACCAGTATGTTTCTCCACCTTTAGGTCCTCACAGGCTGGGTAACGTATCGGGGAATAACTCGCTTAGCAACTGGAACTATTATGCTCTGTTGAATAATGGCTCTAAACAATCTGACGAGAACTTCAACTACAATGCGAATTTTTCGTTAAACTATGAAATACCGTTTATAAAGGGTCTCGCTGTTAAATTTAATTACGGTCTAACCCAAAGTTCAAGTAAGACAGAGCAGGTAATGATGCCTATGTCGCTGGTAAGAAACGGACAAGGTAATAAGCTGAATAATCACTTGTTTACTGATAACACCGCATGGGATGCTCCGGTATTAAACAGATCTGGTTCAAGGGTTTCTTATGACAACTTAACAACTAAAAACCAGCAAACCAATTTCTTCATTACCTATGACCGTAAGTTTGGTGATCACAACATTGCTGCAATGGGTAGCGTTGAGAAGGTTATCAACGGTTCTGAAAAAGAACGCAATTGTGGACGAACCCGGCACCGGGAATATACAATGGTACATCTGTTAGTACGCTAGGCACCATTGATCCGCAAAACTCAATCACTTATCGTAATGAAAGCGGAACGCTCTCATACCTAGGTCGTTTAAGTTACGATTACAAAAGCAGGTATTTATTGCAATTTGTTTTCCGTACAGATGCTTCTACGAGATTTGCGCCGGCCAATTATTGGGGCTTCTTTCCTGGTGTTTCCGCGGGTTGGGTGATATCAGACGAAGACTGGTTTAAAGACAATATTTCTTGGATGAATTATTTAAAGATTAGGGATCTTTTGCTCGCACAGGTAATGATAATGTTAAACCTTGGAAATGGTTACAATTATATAGTATATTACCCAGTACAGGTATGGGCTTTGGCCCGGCAGGCACCACTACTGGCGGCGGTACATTTGTTCCGGGTATAACGCCAGAAGTAACGCCGAACCCAGACATTAAATGGGACAGAACTACGCAGCGTAACCTTGGTTTAGACATGGGCTTCCTGAATAGGCGCCTGTCGGTAAACTTTGATGCATATTATAATACCAGCTCTGATGTGTTAACGGATATGGCCGGTGCCATCAATGTTCCTATTTCTGTGGGTGGAGCTTTCGCCGAGCAAAATTATAGTTCTTTTGATTTCTGGGGACAGAAGTTTCTGCTACGTGGAAGGATAATATCAATGACTTTAGTTACTCAATAGGGATGAACTTTGGTATTGGCAACAATAAGGTAACCAAATATATCGACCAGCCTTTCAGCTATCCGGGTATAATGGAAAGAAGGAGAGATGTGGGTAATTCTACCATTTTTCCGGCCTGGGGTTACAGAACCTGGAAAGGTACTTCAGGTGGAGACGGTATATTGCGTACAGATGCTGATATAGATAACTATTGGGCTTATTTAACTGCAAATGCAAATAATTCTGGTGTAGAGGGTGCTTCCCGCGATTCTTCGATATAAGCAATAAATCTGGTTTGAAAAAGGGAATGTTGGTGTATGAAGATGTGGCTGGCCAACTGGACGCGAGCAATAAAACGATTGCCGGTCCTAACGGCGTGATATCAGACGATGGACAAGACTTTGTGAAATTGAGATCGGGCATGACTTATTCTATTAACACGAATCTCAATTTTCAATGGAAGGGTATTTCTCTCATGGCTTTGCTTACGACTTCATGGGGAGGATCTACTACCCTGGATTACATCAAACAGGGTACTGGTAGCACCAACGCAATGTGGTCTCCACCCATCTATATGAATGATATGTATGATTCTGCAAGTAACCCTAGTGGGAAGTATCCTAATATAGCCTATTCTGATGATTTCAGGGGAACTAACTCTGACTTCTTCCTGTTACCCAGCTTCCGCATGTTTGTGCGTAGCCTTAGTGTAGGATATACATTACCTAAGGCTTGGGTGGAAAAAGCGAAGATTGCAAATGCAAGAATATTCTTATCTGGGCAGAATCTTTGGGATTTCTATAACCCATATCCCAATAAGTATCGTAATATGTATGACGATCCCAGAACACCCTATCCAACCTTACGGACATGGGCGCTTGGAGTAAACTTAGGATTCTAAACATGTAGTTCAAATATTATTATTAAAATGATTATGAAAAATAAAATTTTATTTCTGA
Organism: Paraniabella defluvii; assembly: GCA_019316985.1. Lineage (GTDB taxonomy): Bacteria > Bacteroidota > Bacteroidia > Chitinophagales > Chitinophagaceae > Niabella > Niabella defluvii. The sequence continues at coordinate 5,600,197 of CP079215.1, read as the reverse complement.
GTGCTTTCATAGTGTTACTTACTACAGGTTGTAGTAAGAAGTTTCTGGAAGAAATGAAACCTTACGATAAATATGGTGAAGAAGCTGTATTCGAAAGTCAAACTCTTACAGGAGCATACATCGACAGGATGTATAACTTCTATTTTTCAGCTTACAGAAATCCGCTTCAACAGGTAGTTGGACAATATAATGACAGCAGGTCTAGAATGACTGATGAAATAGGTGGTACTGTAAGCAATTATATTAATCCGAATATTAATTTACAAACGGCGGCCCAAGCTGACAACTATATCGGTACCGCGTTAGCTACCTCAGGCGCTCCCAACAATCCTTACACGCGTATCAGGTTTGCCAATTTTCTCATACAAAAAATTGACGAATACGGGAAAAATATAACCGAGGATTTCAAAAAGACTGCTAAAGGACAGATGTATTTCTTTAGAGCATTACAATATTTTGATTTGGTTCGTGTGTACGGTGGAGTACCTATTGTAACTACAGTACAGAATGCAAGCCTAACGGATGAGTCGATCAGAATACCACGTGCGACGTCCTCAGAATGCTTTGCGCAAATTATAAAAGATTTAGATGAAGCTGCGTCGCTTCTCCCGATGCAGTGGGATGCCGCTAATTATGGAAGGCTTACAGCAGCAGGAGCTTTAGCTTTGAAGAGTCGTGTTTTGCTTACAGCTGCCAGCCCTTTATCAACTCAGATTGGGATAATACAGGTAATGAGAAATGGCAAAAGGCCCTGGATGCAGGCTTAGAGGCCGAGAGTAAATTAACAGCAGCAGGTTATGGTTTATACGGCTCTAATGCAAAAGATTGGTCTGAGATGACCTTTAAAAATGACAATGCATTTAATAAAGAAGCACTAATCGTTCAGTTGCTCTCAAGTACCAATACAAATACTATTGGTATCAATAACAGTTGGGAAAATTCAGTACGGCCAACCGACTATAAAGGAGGCGGAGGGTTAGCTGCTCCGAAAGAAATGCTTGATTTATTTCCTTTAGCAGATGGCTCTCGTCCTACAGTAGCAAATGGTTATGTAGATACTTTCTTTTTTTGAAAAAAGAGATCCTCGCTTTTACAGAACTTTTGCTTTCTCTGGAGCAAAATGGGGTATTGCAACCAACGCCAATAAAAATCTACCTGGTTTTATAGATGGAAGACCAGTGCAACGGCTTCATCCGGTACATTCTACAATAACAATCAAACCAATAGTCCAGGATTGGTTCGCAAAATGTCAAACCCTGCGGCTGATAGTTTATCATTCCAGTTTTCCGGAACCGATATTTTTGAATATCGCTATGCTGAACTTTTATTAAATATAGCCGAATGTTATGCTGCAAAAGGTGACATAACAAATGCAGTTAATTATTTGGGTAAAATCCGTTCGCGGGTAGGTATTCCTTCTGCCAATAATTATGGTATCGGTACACCCAGCAGCAAATATGCAGCTTTAGAAGCTTGCTTATATGAACGTAGAGTAGAGTTAGCATATGAAGGGAAACGTTTTTGGGATGTACAGCGTTGGTTACTTTATGACAATATTGCTCCTTACAATACTGTTCAAAAATTAGGCCTTACACCAATAAACGGTACTCAGAGAACTGGCTATTATTGGCAAAGTATTACCTATAGCCCTGCTACTACTAATCCTTTAACTGTGGCAGACAGGAATATTTTAATTGATCCAGATGCGGCTAATTTCGAAACTGAAATAGCTAGATTAAAAGCATTAGTTAGAACTAAGTTTGTGATGACACCGTTAGATCAGGCTTGGGATAGGGTAAACAATGTTGCCACGACAATTTTATTCCGCCCTAACTATTATCTATCAGGTTTACCAGGTGCATTACTTGGAAACAACCCATGGCTACAGCAAACCATTGGTTGGTTAGATTATTCCGGCATACAGGGCACATTCGATTATCAACAATAAAATTCCCAAATACATTCAAAAGGTCATCGCTGGTCAGCGATGACCTTTTCCTATTACAGAATGCTACTGGAGCGATTTCCTGCAGTTGTATACCACACTTTTTCCCAAATCTTTCCGGTATCAGTAAAATATTACAGTTGCTTAGTGAATCATTGCATTGCCGGCTCAAGGGTTCCGTTCTAATTTTATCCTGTTAAGCGTTTGTCATATGCCTGCAGCCATAATATTTGTTCCTTGCCCGGTTTGCGGGTTCATATTCGGGGTGTTGCGAAGGAATAGTGTTTTTGTAGCGTCCAAGTTTAATCATCATCTTCAATAAAGCTATTTGTTATTATTATGAATAAAAAAGTACTGTTAGGTTTTTTAATGGCTGGTGCTACTTCTGCTGCGCTGGCTCAATATCCGAAAATACCCAAAGAAGACCAGGAACGTTCTGCTGCTATTATGAAAGCAGCCGACGCGCATTCCGATTCTATGTGGGCGATTGCCTACCCGATTATTAAGAAGGAAGCCACAGAAGGCAGGCCTTATATTCCATGGGCATCACGTTTCGACGAGCTGCCCTACGCCGATATTCCTGCGTTCCCCGGCGCAGAAGGCGGCGGCAAGTTCGTTAGAGGTGGCCGTGGTGGAAAAGTGATTGTAGTAACTAATTTAAATGATGACGGGCCGGGTAGTTTTCGCTGGGCCTGTGAGCAGGGAGGCGCCAGAACGGTAGTGTTTAATGTGGCAGGTATTATTAAATTAAAATCCCCTGATTATCAGGGCTCCTTATATCACCATTGCAGGACAGTCAGCTCCCGGCGACGGCGTTTGTATTGCCGGTGAAACCGTTTGGATCAATACGCACGATGTTATTGTTCGTTATATGCGCTTTCGCCGGGGCGAAACATGGGTAGGCAGAAGAGATGATGCTATAGGCGGTAATCCGGTCGGTAATATCATGATCGATCACGTATCTGCTACCTGGGGATTAGATGAAAATATGAGTATGTACCGGCACATGTACAATGATAGCACCGGTAAGATCGAGGATAAATTTGGTACGGTGAATATTACGATCCAGAACTCTATTTTTGCGGAAGCTTTAGATACCTGGAACCATGCATTCGGCAGCACATTGGGCGGTGAAAATTGCAGCTTTATGCGTAACCTCTGGGCCAATAACGCGGGGCGTAATCCTTCAGTGGGCTGGAATGGTGTTTTCAACTTTGTAAATAATGTGGTGTACAACTGGGTACATCGTTCTATTGATGGCGGTGATTACAGGGCACAGTTCAATATCATCAACAATTACTTTAAGCCGGGTCCTGCCACCCCTAAAAATACCAACGTAGGTCATCGCATCCTGAAACCTGAAAGTGGTCGCAGTAAATTAAGTTACAAAGTTTATGGACGGGCTTATGTGAATGGTAACGTAATGGAAGGCTACCCTAAAATTACGCAGGATAACTGGGCTGGTGGTGTACAGGTTGAAGAGGAAGATGGAGTGGGAGAGCACCTGGGGTATATGAAGCAAAACAAGCCTTTGATCATGCCCAAGTTAACGATTCTGAGTGCAGATGCCGCCAAGGCTTATGTATTCAGCAATGCCGGTGCCACATTACCCAAGCGTGATCCGGTTGATACCAGAATAGTAGAGCAGGCGCGTACTGGTATGGTAAAACCTGTTGCAGGTGTAAAATTACCGGAAACACAGTTTGAGCACAGGCGTTTACCTATCGATTCTTATAAGCAGGGTATTATTACCGATATCAACCAGGTGGGCGGTTATCCTGAATATAAGGGGACTCCTTATAAAGACAGTGATAACGACGGTATGCCGGATGACTATGAGAAAAAGAAAGGCTTAAATCCTAACGACGCAACGGATGCTTCTAAATTGTCTAAATCAGGATCTGGCTATACCAATATAGAAGAGTACCTGAATAGCCTGGTAAACGTAGCCAATGTAGTACCGGCTGTGGCTAAAAAATAATACGGACAGGCGCGAAATATTTTACTGTTTCGCGCTTGTTTTTATAGTAGTTCCGTTTTCTATTTATAATCTACAAAAATAATTTTTGTGAAATGAGCGATAAGCATCTTTCCTGCTGAATTATCATTCAGGATGTGATATTCCTGACAATTTACCGATAATATTAGTCCTAACCTACGATAGCGAATTACATCTGATCATTATAAACAATAAACAAGTAAACAGATGAAACGATCCTTTTGCTTGCCGGTATTACTGGCTTCCTTTGTTGCGTTTTCAAATCAGAGTTTTGCACAGTATCCCGTTATCCCAAAATCGGTAGAAGACTCTGCTGAAGCAGCATCTGCTGCTGACCGGAAGGCTTCAATGAACGTTGGGCTGCAGCCCTGAAAGTAGTTGAAGCAGAAGCTAAGGCTGGAAAGCCTTATATTCCCTGGGCCGCCAAACCTTCGGATTTGCCTCAATCTGCAATTCCTGCTTTCCCGGGCGCTGAGGGCGGCGGTAAGTTTAGCTTTGGGGGCGCGGCGGTAAAGTGTTGGTAGTAACCAATCTCAACGATAGCGGTCCTGGTAGCTTTCGCTGGGCCTGTGAACAAGGTGGCGCAAGGATCATCGTATTTAATGTTTCGGGTATTATACAGCTCAAAAGCCCGGTTAGTATAAGAGCACCTTACGTAACCATTGCAGGGCAAAGTGCGCCGGGTGATGGTGTTTGTGTGGCGGGAGAGTCTGTATTAATTGATACACATGATGTGATTATCCGCTTTATGCGGTTTCGCAGGGGCGCTACTGAAGTAACCCGCAGAGACGATGGATTAGGAGGCAATGGCGTTGGTAATATTATTATCGATCACGTTTCAGCAAGCTGGGGACTGGATGAGAATATGAGCATGTACCGTCATGTGTATGACAGGGAAGGTAAAGCGGACAAGCTTCCTACTGTAAACGTTACCATCCAGAATTCTATTTTTTCTGAAGCGCTGGATACCTATAATCATGCATTTGGAAGTACAATAGGAGGATTGAATAATATGTTTGCCCGTAATTTATGGGCGAATAATATCAGCCGTAATCCTTCAGTAGGCATGTACGGGGACTTCAACTTTGTCAACAATGTAGTTTTCAACTGGTGGAACCGAACAGCGGATGGTGGCGATCATCGCTCGTTCTACAACTTTATTAATAATTATTATAAGCCAGGCCCCATAACTCCCGCAGGAGAGCCGATCAGCTATCGCATCTTAAAACCGGAATCGGGGCGTGATACTGCCAATAGAATGCTTTTGGTAAAGCCTATGTGGCAGGTAACTATATTGAGGGTAATGCAAAAGTAACTGCTGATAACTGGGATGGTGGTGTTCAACCAGAATCAAAGAACGTAGAAGAATTGCTGGCTTCCATTCGTAGCGACAAGCCTATCCAGTTGGCGCCGGTAACGGTTATTCCAACAAAGGATGCTTACGACTATGTGTTAAAAAATGTAGGAGCTACCTTACCCGTACGCGATGCTGTGGATAAACGTATTGTTGAAACAGTGAAAACCGGAAAGGTTTATGTTGCGCCTGACGCACAACCTTACCGCGGCAGATTTATTAAAAGAAGGTTACCCGAAGATTCCTATAAACAAGGTATCATTACACATCCTTCCCAGGTAGGTGGATACCCCGAATATAAAGGAACGCCTTATTTAGATAGCGATAACGACGGCATTCCCGATGACTATGAAAAAAAGAATAAATTGAATCCTAAAGATGCAGGTGATGCAGTAAAGATTGCTAAAAACGGGTATAGTAATATTGAAAATTATTTAAATAGTTTAGTAGATATTGCAACGGTAAAACCATCGAAAGGAATCAGTAAATATTAATCTTGTAAACCAGGTAGCAGTGTCCCAGTCTATTATTAGTCAGTTTATAGAAAGGAAAGCAGCAGCGGAGCCCGCTCTTATAACTACCCGTTTTTTAAAAAATATAGCGCTGGCCGCCACGCTGCTCCTGGGTAGTACGGTATATGCACAAAAGCCCAAACCGCCTAAGCCTGTCCTGCCGGTTGTAATAGAGCGGGAAGGGTTGTGTATAATGAAGATACAGTTACCGGCGATCGTGTACCTGACTTCTCCTATTGCGGTTATAAGGCATCAGGAGAGGATATACCTACAGTGCCTGTAAAGGTGGTAGTCCCGCTTTTGAAAGGCGATGCTACATCCATCATTCAGAGTGCAATTGATAGAGTGGCGGCCATGCAGCCGGATCTAAACGGTTTCAGAGGAGCGGTACTGCTTTCAAAAGGCAATTACGAGGTGGCCGGACAATTAAAAATTACCGTGTCTGGTATTGTATTGCGTGGCTTTGGTGCACAAGGACAAACCGTGATTACGGGCAAAGGAGTTGACCGGGACGGCCTGATTCGGTTTTTCGGAAAAGACGATAAAAAGACAGAGGGGGAAAAAGCAATTACCCAGAAATATGTACCCGTTGGGGCATTGTCCTTTGAGATCGCTGATCCAGCAGATTTTTGTGCAGGTGATCGGGTGCTGATTAAAAGACCCTCTACACAGGAATGGATTGCAGCCCTGGGTACCGATGACTTTGGCGGAGGCGTTTCAGCGCTGGGCTGGAAACCCGGCGATGTGGACCTCAGTTTCGATCGTACTATAGTAGCGATAGAGGGCAATAGAATAACTATTGATGCGCCCTTAACTACTTCGCTCGATCAGAAATATGGCGGGGCCACCATCGTAAAGTACAGCTGGCCCGGGCGTATTAATAATGTTGGAATAGAAAACCTGACTTTAATATCAGACTTTGATCGTACCAATGCCAAAGATGAAGAGCACCGCTGGATGGCGGTTACTTTTACTAATGCAGAAGATGCCTGGGTACGACAATTATCCTTTAAACATTTTGCAGGCTCTGCAGTTTTTGTTAACGAAACAGCACGCCGTATTACAGTGGAAGATTGTATTTCTACTCAACCGATCTCAGAGGTTGGCGGACAAAGACGTTATACTTTCTTTACACGGGGCAGCAAACGCTTTTTCAACGATGTTTTGCCGCCAACGGTTATCATGACTATAGTGTAGGGCATGCAACGCCAGGGCCGAATGCTTTTGTGCAATGCGTATCCGAACGACCCTATAGTTTCAGTGGTACAATAGGTCGTTGGGCTTCCGGTATCTTGTTTGATATAATGGAGGTGGATGGTAATGCCATCCGGTTGGGCAATCGTGGCCAGGATGGACGCGGCGCGGGTTGGTCGGGCGCTAACAGCTTTTTATGGAATTGTACGGCTTCGCTGATTGAATGCGATAAGCCGCCAACAGCACAAAACTGGTCTTACGGATCGTGGAGCGAATTTGCCGGTAAAGGATTTTGGGCTGAATCCAATAACCATGTTAGTCCAAGGAGCTTTTATTACCTGCAGCTGGCTCAACGGTTGGGCAAGGATGTAAGCCAGAGAGCCGCCGTGCTGGATATTGGCCAGGAAGCGTCCAGTAGTCCTACGGTTGCGGTTGCACAGGAGTTGACGGCAGAAGCATCAAAGCCCAAAGTAACCATGTATGAGTGGATTAACCAGGCAGCAAAACGCAACCCCATCAGCACAGATGCTAAAGGAATAAAAGCGGAAATAGTTAAAGGTAGCGGAGGCTGGTCTGTTTATCCGCCGCTTTCTGCTACTGGCCTTCAAATACATAACGGCTGGCTGATGCTGGGGCAGAAAGTGGCTGTTGGCAAAAGACAAAGTGTTCCCTGGTGGACCGGAGGCGTGGAAGCAAAAGCCCTGGAGCAGGCCAGGGATAAGCTATCAGTTACAAGATTTGTTCCGGGCAGGGTAGGCGCAGGTCTCACCGACGAGCTGGACCAGGTAATAGATACCATGAAAAGCAGGAACATTGTAGCGCTGGAGCATAACTATGCTCTTTGGTACGACAGAAGAAGGGATGATCATGAACGTATACGTCGTATGACAGGCGAAGTGTGGCCACCATTCTACGAATTGCCGTTTGCCCGCAGTGGAAAAGATACAGCCTGGGATGGCCTGAGCAAATATGATCTCACAAAATACAATGCTTGGTATTGGACAAGGCTTCGGGACTTTGCATTGTTGGCTTCATTAAATAAGTTAGTGCTCATTCATCAGAATTACTTTCAGCACAACATTATAGAAGCCGGCGCACATTACGCCGATTTCCCATGGCGCTCTGCCAATAATATCAATAATACAGGGTTTAACGAGCCGGTTAACTACGCAGGAGATAAAAGGATCTTTTATGCTGAGCAGTTTTATGATCTGTCCAATCCGGTAAGAAAAAAATACACCAGCTATACATTGAAAAGTGCCTGGATAATTTTAAGAACACACCCAACGTTATTCAGCTCACCAGTGAGGAGTTTACAGGGCCCCTGCATTTTGTGGAGTTCTGGTTACAAACTATAGCTGATTGGGAAAGGAAGAACCAGGCAAAACAAATTATAGGTTTAAGTACGACTAAAGATGTGCAGGATGCCATCTTAAGAAATCCCAATATGCATCAGTAGTAGATTTGATTGATATACGCTACTGGTATTATCAAACTGATGGGACACCTTATGCACCCCAAGGTGGAAAAAACCTCGCGCCACGTCAGTGGGCTCGTCAGATAAAATCAAAAGGTACATCTTTTGACCAGGTATACCGCGCCGTAAAAGAATACCGTATGAAATATCCCGGCAAAGCGGTGATGTATTCTTCTGAGAGCGCTGATAAGTTTGGCTGGGCTATTTTAATTGCCGGCGGGTCGCTGCCTGTTCTTCCCGCAAATACCGACCGGCAATTTTTGAAGGCAGCTGCATTGATGCAACCTTCAGACAAAATCGGGGCTATGCACTGGCTGGAAAAGAGGGGTAATTGTATGGGGTAACGGAAAACAAGCTGTTGAAGTAGATCTGTCTGCTTATTCAGGAGCTTATAATGTTTCTTTCGTAGATACGGCATCAGGAATGTTGATTCCCGGCTCAAAAATGATCACAGCAGGAAAGGCCGTTACTGTGCAACTACCTCAACCGGGCGCGATTGTATGGATCAAAAAATAGTTGCAGATGGTGTGCTATGATGAAATTCAACCACAACTTTGATGGCGGTGGTTGCGAGATAATTTCCGGCAGAAGCCGGGTAATATTATGAATATGCGTATGGCGGAAGTGTATTTAACTGGCGCCTGCACAGGGATGCAACTGGAAGTAACCATTTAGATGATGTGCTGGATGAGTATGCCCGGGAGCTATGCGGACGAATTTGCGCGCATTGTAAACAATGCAGAAGTTTTATTAGTGATAAAATCGTGTAAACGTTATCATATCTGTCATACTATGTCTATATTTGGTAACAGATGTATAGTCAACGATTGCCTTATCTGATCCAAGCTATTGCTCACAACAGTGACGAACAGGCTTTTGAAGAGCTTTTCAGGATCTATTATCCGGCATTAATTTCTTACGCTTCTTCTATCCTCAGGGATAGTTATGTGGCAGAAGAGATTTGTGGTGATGTGCTATTTAACCTGTGGCAGAATCGAAAAACATTACCCACCATAAAAAATATTTCGCACTACCTGTATATTTCAGTTAAGCATGCGGCTATCAGCCATACACGAAGCAGGGGGTATAAAGAGGCTCAAAAGAATACCTCTTTAAACGATGTAGGCGAAACGCTCACCTATGAGTTGAGCAACCACGAGCTACAACTGATCAGTAAGGAAACACTAAAAGAGCTTAATACGGCAATTAACCAACTGCCCGACAGGTGCCGGCTGATTTTAAGCTGATCAAGGAGGATGGACTAAAATATGCAGAAGTAGCGCAACTGTTAGATCTTTCTGTTAAAACCGTTGAAAATCAAATGAGCATTGCCATTAAAAAGCTGGCAGCAGCTGTTAATCACATGCTGGAAGCGCATAAAAGAAACGCCTCCTGAATTTCAGAAAATTTAAAAAAATAAATCTTTATTTGGGGTATCCCCAATATTTGCGTCTGTATAGGTAATGCAATTTTATACAGGTGCTTAACGATAGGCTGATATATCTACTAATGAAACGGCAATCCGGTGAAATGACACTGGAGGAACAGCTTGAATTTTCAGAACTTACCGGGAATGATGAAAATAGCAGGCTATTTGTGGAAGCGATGAGTGAGATTTTCAGCAGTTCGCTTATTTATCCTGACCATCAGATAAAGCCGGGTTCGGTTAACAAGGCGTTGGAGAAGATCAGGGCAAGGATGCGCGAATCTGATGCCCCTCCTGCTGGTATTAAATACAGGCGCTTGCGGCCTTATCTTGCTGTTGCCGCTGCTGTAGTCGTACTATTAGCATGCGCTTTTTTTTACAGGATGCAGGTATCCGGCCGGTCGGCTCATGCTGATAATGTAGTGGCAACCAGGAAGGGGTCAAAAACCAACTTGGTGTTGCCTGATGGAACAAAGGTTTGGGTCAACGCTGATTCGAGGCTTTCTTACGGTAAAAACTTTGGCAATCAATTACGGAAGTTTATCTGGAAGGTGAGGCGTATTTTGATGTGGCAGAGGATAAAAGAAAGCCATTTATCGTACACACTAATAATATCGACGTTAAAGTGTTAGGCACTGCTTTTAATGTGCGCGCTTATGGTAATGAAGTTAATACACAAACTACTTTATTAAGAGGGTCGGTAGAAGTGATGTTGAAAAAGACAACAACCGGAAAGTTTTATTGGTTCCCAACGAAAAGATCATAGTACGCAATAACCAAGGCCGAACTGATAACAGGAATTGCCGTTGAGGCCTGTGGCGGATGTGGAACTGTTGAAGCTTACCACCGGTAAAAGAGATTCGTTATCGGTAGAAACACAGTGGACGCAAAACAGGCTCGTGTTTGAACAGGAAACGCTCGCGGATATTATCCCGGTATTGGAGCGTTGGTATAATATAACCATTGAATTAAAAAAGGTAAAAGACAGTGATATATTGTACAGAGGGCATTTGAAAACGATTCCCTTAAAGATGTACTGGAATCCTTAAAAATGATCGGGAATTTCAGCTATATAATTCAGAAAGATAAAGTAGTTATTTATTAACGTATTGCTTATTTTAAACAATAGCCATTATGAACGAATAAGAGACACATCAATACTAATGAAAAAGCGAAAGATGTTGCGACCACCTTTCGCTCTTGAAAAGACAAAAAGCTGTTAGAACCAGCTATTTATTCATCTTAAACTATTTGCAATATATGAAAAAATATGCTTGCAGGGGAGTATTGTGCCCATTACTATCGCTTGTAAAATTCTTGTTGTTAATGAAGCTTGTTATTTTTATCATCATTCTTTCATCATTTCAGGCTATCGCTTTTGATGCTTCATCGCAGCAGCGGATCAACCTGGATGTAAAGAATCTGTCCATACCCCAGATTATCGAAAAAATCGAGAATGATTACAAATACCGTTTTGTTTATAACAGCGAATTGAAGAGCAGCAACCTGAAACTGGATCTGTATGCCAAAAATGCCACGCTCGATTATGTCATGCAAAACATGCTGAAGGCGACAGCCTTTTCCTATAAGAAAATAAACAAGGGACTGGTTGTTATCATCGGGAAGCCGGGTGAAAAATTCAGCATTGTAATTGAAGGAAAGTAACCAACCCGGCTGGAGATCCTTTATCGGGCGTAAGCGTTGTGGAAAAGGAACGAACAATGGCGTATCAACTGCGGAAGACGGGAGTTATCGCATCACTGTAAAAGATGAAGATGCCGTATTGACATTTTCCATAGTAGGGTATAACGCGCTGGATGTTTCAGTTAAAGACAACAATTACTCCCAGGTTACACTCTATGCCGCCGAAAATAAAATGGATGAAGTAGTTGTAATAGGCTATGGCACTACAAAAAAAAGATCTTACCGGTGCTGTATCAAGTGTAAAAGCCGATGATATAGTTCGGTCGCCGGCGCATAATGCCATGGAGGCATTGCAGGGGCAGGTACCGGGATTGGACATCGTGCGTAACTCGGGAAAAGCTACTTCTGGTGTTACTATGAATATTCGCGGTAAAAGATCTTTATCCACCGCCAAAGATGAATATGGTAATTTAATAGCAAATAATCCTTTAATTATTATCGACGGAGTGCAAGGGGCAATATTACTGATATTCCTCCCCAGGAAATAGAGTCCATCGATGTTATGAAAGATGCATCCTCTACTGCCATATATGGTTCACAAGGCGCAAACGGGGTGATCATTGTAACCACTAAAAGAGCTAAATCCGGGAAAGCCAAAATAGCATACAATGGCTATGTTGGTTTAAACGGCTGGGCCCAGTACCCTAAAATGCGAACGGGCGATGACTATATAAAGCTTCGTCGTGAAGCCTATAAAACCGCCGGGCAATGGTCGTCTCCGGCTGATGACCAGATACTCTTTACACCTGAAGAATGGTCGGCCATACAAAACAATCAGTGGATCAATTGGGTGGATGAGGTGAATCATACCGGCATAGTGCAAAACCACCAGGTGAGTATTTCGGGCGGTACGGAAAAAACAACGGGCTTGTTATCAGCAGGCTATTACCGCGAAAAAGGATCGCTTAAGGACGATTTGTTGGATAAATATAATATCCGAACCGTTATCGATCATAATTTCAGCAATATTTTTAAAGCCGGAGCGTCTGTAAATCTGACCCATTATACGGGGTATGAGCGGGCCGAGAATGTGTTATGGCGCGCGGCTACCAACGAACCTTTGGGCCGTGCCTATAATGATAGCGGCAGGGTAATTCTCTATCCGCTTGGCACAGCCGGAAAAGTGAGCCCGCTGGCTGACGAAGCTAGTGAGTATACGGCAAAATACCAGCGTTTAACGACGAATGTTTTTGCAAACGGGTATGCGGAGCTGCGACCTGTTAAAGGAGTCTCATTGCGCTCTAATCTGGGGACCAATTTTTCATTCAGGCGCAGCAATGATTTCCAGGGCGCCCAGTCTATTGATAGAGCAGAGTTAAATACCGGCGCCATCGCGTCCGTATTAGCTACAGAAAAAGCTTTATAACCTGGGACAATATCCTGAACTATACCAAAAACTGGGTGATCATTCCTTTGCTTTAACAGGATTGACTTCCTGGACCCAATCTAAATTCAGGAGCTCTTATAGTGAAGGCGCCGGCCAGTTAATACCCAGCCAGCTTTGGCATAACCTCGCTGCGAATGCAAAAGAATCTTATGTGATACGATCGGGCTATGTACAAAGTCAGACCTTCTCTTATGCGGCCAGATTGAACTATAATTATCTCGGTAAATACCTGCTCACTGTATCCAACAGGTGGGATGGTGCTTCCAGGCTGGCAGAAGGTAATAAATGGGCTGCATTTCCATCGGCGGCTTTGGCCTGGCGCTTGATTGATGAAGGATGGTTTACAAATGTAAAAAACCTGAACGAGTTAAAGTTGAGAGCCAGTTGGGGTATGACCGGTAACTCCGGTATCAGTGAATACGGCACCCAGTCTTATTTAAATGCACTCACTAACTCTGCATTCCAGGACAGAGGTTTTACCTACTATGTATATAATCCTTTTCTGGGTAATGTTGATCTGGGTTGGGAAAAGTCAGCTTCTACCAATATCGGCCTTGACTTTGGGATTTTAAATAACAGGATAGTGGGTAGCGTAGATTATTATTATACTAAAACCACTGATATCCTTCTGCCGCGTACCCTGCCCACTTCGATGGGTAGTGGTAATAACACACCTTTCCAGATCTATCAAAACATAGGATCTACTAGCAATAAAGGCATCGAATTAAATCTGACTACTGTAAACATCAGGAAGCAAAACTTTAACTGGCAAACCAATATCACTTTTGCGCATAACACAGAAAAGATCCTTGACCTGATTGATGGCCGGGATATTATAGGTGCGGTAAACCGGGAAACCGAAAGTTTACTGATCGGGCGTCCTTTAAAAACCTTCTATACTTTTAAAAGATTGGGTATCTGGCAAACCGATGAAGCTGCCGAGGCTGCTACATACTTCAAAGATGCAGCCAAAACACAGCCTTTCAAACCGGGTGATATAAAGCTGGCTGATCTGAATGGAGACTTTGTGATAGACGAGATCAATGATGTGCAGTATATCGGTACAACATCACCACGCTGGACAGCTGGGTTGAATAACACATTCCGTTATAAAAATATAGATCTTACGTTATATATCATTAGCCGTTGGGGGCATGATGGCATACGACTTCACAGGAGCGTATGATCCGTCTGGTAAAGGTAATGCGCCGGCTTACCTGGACTATTGGACACCGGAAAATCCATCCAATGATTTTCCAAGACCAGATAATACCAACTTCTATAATTACCGGGGATACCTGGCTTTAAACTATGTAGACGCATCGTATGTTAAGCTAAAAACGGTATCATTGGGATATACATTCCCTTCTTCTGCATTGAGCCGGTGGGGAATGTCTGACCTGAGGATCTATGCTTCTGGTAACAATCTGTTTACCCATGCGCGAAGCCACTTTGTAAAAAATTATGATCCGGAGAGAGGTGGTTCTGCCAAATCACCGCTTCAGCGCCAGTTTGTACTGGGCTTAAACGTAAGTTTATAGAAGTATAGAAATGCTGCCAGATATAAGATGTAAACGGCCCGGGCTTCCCAGTTCAGGTTGCGTGAATCAGCTTTCAAAATTAGTGATATGAAATGTGCCGCAGCGATCTTCATTACAGAGGAATGATTACATGGCGAATTTCCTGCCCGTTTGGTCAAGCGGGAACTCATACTAAAAACATTAAAAAATATACAGATGAAAAATTGGATTCAATACATTTCTCATAAAAACTGATACCCCTGTACTGCTCGGTGATGTTATTTTCCTGTAGCTTAAAGGAGTTTAATCCCGGAGGTACCACAGCCGACGTTGTATTTGCTGCACAGGAAGGCATGAATGCCCTCGTTAATTCGGCCTATGTTAATTATGGCGGGCAATTTTACGGCCGGGAGGATATCGTAATGCTGACGGAGGGAGGTACCGATCTTTGGATCAATATAGCGAACAGCGGCTATGGCCGGCAAATGACCAAGTACGAAGAACTCACTTCGGGAACGGGACAGCTCAGGAATACCTGGAACCGTTTATATGAGATTATCAACTATTGTAATGCAGGCATTGAGCGGATAGACGCAGTACCTTATAATTCAGCGGATGAAAAGAAGGCGCGCAAAGGAGAATTACATTTCCTCAGGGCTTATTCTTATTGGCATATTGTTGAGTTTTACGGGGAGTTGATTTACGTACGCAGGAAACAAAAACAGCCGTACTCACAGCGCAACGGAGCCCTGTATCTGCATTTTACGATTTAATGTTGCAGGACCTTGATGTAGCCATAGCCAATCTGCCGGTGGACCCGGTGCCGGCAACGGATATCGGAAGGGCTACTTTAAAAGCTGCTTACGGATTGAAGGCCAGGGCAGCCCTAACAAGAGTGGCTTATGAGACATCACAGGCCGAAAAGGATCGTTACTATCAAATGGCGAAGGACGCTGCTACTTACGTAATTAATCACCAGTCGGCCCTAAAAGTGTCGCTGTATGCCACGCCTTCAGAAGTGTTTGCACCTGCCAATAATAAGATAAATAAGGAAGCCATGTTCGTGGTAACGCATTCTACTGTTCAGTCTCTAAATCCTCAGCCCAACAATCCCAATCGCCTGCATATGTGGTTTAAAGCAAAATATTCGGCCAAGGCGGGTATGGTTCAAAGCCTGGCGTATGGAAATGATAACAATGCCCGGTCGGGCTCCATGTGTATGATGCCCACACGCAGGTTACTTGAATTGTATAATGAGCAGGTAGATGGACGATACAAGGCCTGGTTCAGGGAAACCTATAATCAAAATAACAGCAATTATGCATGGACGGCCGATGACCTGGCGGCTTTTGAAAAACCGGCAGGCATGTTGGGTACACGAATCAACCAGGGGAGATTGCATTAATGTATACTAAACAGAAAATCGCTGATAAGAGAACCAGGCCTTATGCAGTAGTGGATATTGATGATATTTATACCGGTGACAGAGTTTCTACGAATGCCCGGTTCAATATATGCTTTCCTGCTTTAACAAAATTTGATGACCCGAACCTTCCGGCGCCCAATTCCAACTTTGGTACAAAGGATGTTATTGTAATGAGGCTACCCGAAATGTATTTTATCGCTGCTGAATGTGAAATAATGATGTCTGGTGGTTCTAAAACCAGGGCTGCCGAGCTGATCAATATAATCAGGAAACGGGCGGCAGTTGCGGGAGAGAAGGCGAGATGATGGTTACTGAATCACAGATGACGATAGATTTTTATTGGAGGAAAAGGCAAGGGAGTTTTGTGGCGAACATATCAGGTGGTTTGACTTAAAAAGAACCGGCAAATTGTATGATTATGTAAAAGCGTATAATAAAGATATTCCATTGATTCAGCCGTTTCATGTATTGCGGCCCATCCCGCAGATGTTTCTCGATGCGATCACGAACGCGGCTGAGTTTGGGCAAAATGCAGGATATTAAACAGATTTGGCACTCGCCAACGGCTCTTTTACCATCAAAAGGAGAGCCGTTGTTTTTACTATATGGATACATCCGGGTTATTATCGTGTAGTCAAGAAGCTTATTTGGAATAAGGCTGGCTATGTAGTATATTGGTAACGCTTACATTTTTAACGATTGTGATCATGCCAAAGAACATTTCATCAGGTTTGAAAGAAGTGGCGCGCTATGCCGGCGTATCTATTGCCACTGTATCCCGTGTTATCAATGCCGACCCCAAGGTAAAAAGTGAGACGGCGCTGGCAGTACAAAAAGCCATTAAGGAATTAGGCTATCGGCCTAATCGGGTTGCCCAAAGATTAAGGGCTACAACCGCACGCCGCCGCCTGGTGGGATTATTAATCCCGGATATACAAAATCCGTATTATGTAGATATTATCAGGGGGTAGAAGAATTCGCATACAGCCAGAATACTACCGTGATCATCGGGAATTTTTCCCAGGACCCTACCAAAGAAGAACTGTATATCGATATACTGAGAAGTGAGTCGGTAGACGGCCTGATTGTAGCTACTACACCGGGTACAGAAAAAAAGGTAGAACAATTGATAGAAGATGGTATCCCCGTGGTTTGTATCGACAGGGGACTGAAAAGCCTTAAGGCAGATGTAGTAAAAACAGACAATGAGCTCGGCGCCGTTATGGCCACCACACATTTGATCAGCTTGGGCCACCAGCGTATTGCGCATATTGCAGGCGATATGGAAATCCCTACTACTCACGAGCGTATCGCAGGTTATAAAGCGGCTTTAAAAAAGCACAAGCTAAAGATAGATCCGTCGCTGATCTATAGTAAAAAATCGGATTATGAAAGTGGGGTAGCGCTGACCAAGAAGATATTGGCACTCAAAAACAGGCCCACAGCTATTTTTACCGCAAACAACCTGCTTACATTAGGCGCGTTGGAAGTGCTGCACGGGTATAAGGTAAAAATTCCCAGGCAGATGGCAATTGTTGGTTTTGATGATGTGTACTGGGCTACCTCCTTAAACCCGGCTCTAACTGCGGTAAAGCAGTTTGGCTACGAAATGGGGCAACAGGCTGCAGAATTATTATATAAAAAGCTGGCTAACCCGCAGGCGCCGCCTACCAGCTTTATTATAAAACCGGAACTGATGATCAGAAAATCATGCGGCACGCGTTGATTTTTTTAGCTGCTTATGTAAACGTTTACACGATCCAAAAAAATTGTCATTAATAATTGTAAAGCATATGAAATATCTACACTTTTTTAAAAAGGCATTACTGTTATTGCTGTGTTTTGGCTCCCTTGTGGCTACAGCCCAGGAAGGAACGGTGACGGGACTGGTACTTGATGAAGCAAGCGGGCAACCTTTGGCCGGAGCCAACGTGGTGATAAAAGGAACCAATCAGAATATTCCCGTGTCCTCAGACGGGGATTTACATTTAAGGTGGCCAATACCAGTACCGTTTTAACGGTGAGTTATGCAGGCTATGTCACCAGGGAAGTAAATGTTGGCAGCGAAACCAACTTACACATCCTGCTGACCAGTACGAGTGGCAATTTGAACGAAGTGGTTGTAATAGGTTATGGCACCCAACGGAAGAAATCGGTCACCGGTTCAGTAGCTTCTGTTAACTACGATCAGTTCAAAGACCGCTCTTTTAGCAATGTGGTACAATCGCTAACCGGTACAGTTCCGGGAGTGAACATATCCCAGTCACAGGGTGCGCCGGGTGTGGCGCCTGTAATCCAGATCAGGGTATCAGCTCTGTTACGGCGGGTACCAATCCTTTATTCGTGGTAGACGGTGTGCCTCTGGAAGATTTTAATATGAACATGATCAACCCGCAGGATATTCAATCAGTAGAAATATTGAAAGATGCTTCCTCCGCAGCCATCTATGGCTCCAGGGTGCGAATGGAGTAGTAATGGTTACTACCAAGCTGGGTAAGCCTGGTAAAGCTATTGTTACGGCGGGCTTTGAATATGGCATTCAAAAAGTAACGCGTAAGATCGATATGATGGATGCGCAGCAATGGATCCGTTATTATGTAGCGGCAAAAATAATGCCTGGGTTGATCTGAACCCGGCTGTTAATAAAGCTACAGATCCTAATAGCGCCCGGGGTAGTTCTACATTGTATAAAATACCGGAAGAGTTTATCAATAGCCCTGAGCAGTTTGGTGCAGGTACCGACTGGCAGGATGTAATGTTTAGAACAGCACCCATGGCCAATGCGCAGCTATCTGTATCGGGTGGTACCGACAAAACCCAGTACCTGTTCTCTGCCGGCCTACTCAACCAGGACGCCGTATTAGATCAAAACTATTATCGCCGCCTGGCTTTGCGATCCAATATCCGCCAAAAGATCTCAGATAAATTGTCTGTTGGATTGAACCTGAGTTTAACCGGCATTCATGACAGAACAGATGGCATCGATGGAAAGAGTGATGTGATCAGCCTGGCTTTGCAAAGTGATCCCATTTTCCTATCTACAATGAAAACGGCAACCTGGGTATTGTAGACCCCAATTCTATCTGGAACCGTTACCTGCAGTATAATCCCGTAAATCTCTGGCATCCTTATGCTACTACCAGGTTTACCGATAAAAAAATAAGGCGTATAACACTTTTGCTTTAGGATATCTTGAATATAATATTATTGAAGGTTTAAAGTTTAAATCGAGCCTGAGTGCAAACGTTTCCAATAATTCTTACAATTTTTACCGGTTTAAAAACCAGGGATATGGGTATAACCAGGACCTGGCAACTTCAACAGCAACTGCCAGCTCGGGAATAAATTGAACTGGCTTTGGGAAAATACTGCTACGTATGATTTTGCTGTAGCCGAACATAATTTCAATGTGCTGGCGGGTTACACTTCTCAAAAAGAGCGTACTGAATTTCAGTCGGTAACAGCTGCAAATTTTCCCAATGACCTGGTGCAGACCATTAACGCGGGCACGGTTACCGGCGGTACTTCTACCGCATCAGAGTGGGCGATACAAAGTTACCTGGGAAGGGTAAACTATAATTTCCGTAATAAGTATTTTTATCGGCCAGTATCAGGCGGGATGGCAGTTCGAGGTTCAGCCGCAACAATCAATGGGGCTATTTTCCATCGGTTTCGGCGGGATGGGTGATATCTGACGAAAACTTTTTGAAAGAAGCAGGTGCATTGAATCTTTTAAAGCTGAAAGCCAGTTATGGTAGCGTAGGTAATAACCAGATACCTAACTACGGTGCTATTGGCTTATTAGGAGGTGTTAATTATGTATCGAATGGAAATATTATAGCTGGCTTAAAGCCAATCACCCTGGATAATACTGGTTTGCGTTGGGAGAAAACTAACCAGGCCAACATAGGCATTGATATAGCTTTTTTAAAGAACAGGCTTTCTGCAACTATTGAGGTGTATCGCTCCATTACACAGGATATGTTGTTAAATGTGCCCATACCGGATATCACAGGCTTTTCAAGCCAGTTGACCAATATTGGCAAAATGCGTAACACTGGTCTGGAAATACTGGTGTCATCAAAAATATCCAGCGTGAATTTACCTGGGCTACCGATGTAAACTTTAGTTTGAATAGAAATAAGGTATTGCAGCTGGGGCCAGGCAATGCACCTATTTACTATACAGATTGGGAAACTACTGTACGTACTGCAGTAGGCTCGCCAATCTCTGATTTTTACGGCTATGTATTTAATGGTGTTTACAATAACACTGCAGAAATAGAGAACAGTCCTCATGAAGCCACTACAAGACCGGGAGATCCGATTATCGTGGATGTTAACGGAGATGGCAAGATCACTACCGATGATAGAACGGTTATCGGAAACAACCAGGCTAAGTTTATTGCCGGCATTACCAATCGATTTGGTTACAAAGGAGTAGAATTGTCTGTTTTACTACAGGGACGTTATGGTGGTGAAATTGTAAATCAAAACTACCGCTTTCTCGGATTCTGGAATAGCGGGAGAGGGCTATATGCGGGCGCTGCAAACTTCTGGGAATCTGAACAGAACCCAGGGGATGGCGTTAATCCCAGGCCTTCAGCCAACAGGCGGCCATTTCAACAGGGCTTTTCTACGCTTTGGGTAGAAGATGCTTCCTTTCTTAGGGTGAAGAATATTACCCTGTCTTATAATATCCCGCAAACGGTTCTACGTAAAACACCTTTCAATAATTTAAGAGTGTACGTAAACGCCGACAATGTGAAGCTGTTTAGCAGGTATACAGGGTATGATCCGGAGAATACCACTTATAAGGCCACCAATTACAGTGCAGGTACATCAGCTGCTAACACAGGGTATCCAGCTCGTCCTTACCAACGGGCGCAATGCTGGGTGTGGATTATGGATCTTATCCTTTGCCACTGGTTGTCACTTTTGGTTTGAAAACTTCATTTTAGAAATCTTCAGCAATGTTTAAAAAATCAGTTATGAAAGGAATACATCATTTCAAAAAAATAGCATTACTGCTGTTTGTTGTTCTTTTTGTCAGTTGCGGAAAATCATTTACCGATCTGGCTCCTATTTCCAATGCGAATACCAATAATTTTTATAAGACGGAAGCAGATTTTGAGTCGGGTATCACCGCCGCCATGAATACCTTGTATGGAGTATATGCGCCGGAAGGCCCGGTTTCGTATACAGGGGAATTAATGGGTGACAATGCCACTTTGTATATTATAGCGGGTGCGCAGGCGG
This sequence comes from Paraniabella defluvii, assembly GCA_019316985.1. Classification (GTDB taxonomy): domain Bacteria; phylum Bacteroidota; class Bacteroidia; order Chitinophagales; family Chitinophagaceae; genus Niabella; species Niabella defluvii. The sequence goes on along the minus strand of CP079215.1, from coordinate 5,578,995 downwards.
ACAAGCATGCGTTCAGGGACTATGCCATTCAAACTCCCAATACGATGGTGTATGCTTTTTGGAGACAGTTTTACAGTGCCTTGTTTGCCGTTAACACGGTGCTGGATAAACTACAAACGGCTACTCAACTGGACCTAGAATACAAGAAGGTGGCAGAAGCCGAAATGCGCTTTTTAAGGGGCTTTATTATTTTAATATGGTTCGTTTATGGGGAGGAGTTCCGTTGGTAACCAAAGCTGTTGCTGCCCAGGAAGCCTATAGTATATTAAGATCATCTGAGGCGGAAGTGTACAACCTGGTAAAATCCGATCTGCAATACGCGGTGGATAACCTGCCTCTTTCAGCCAATGTTAAGCTGATGGGCAGGCCAACCAAAGGGGCCGCACAAACCGTATTGGGAGAAGTGTACCTGACGTTGGGAGACAAGCAAGCTGCTGCAAGCAATTTGCTGGAAGTATACAATAGCGGGCAATATGCATTGCAGCCGACCTTTGCCGGGGTTTGGGGGCCTACGGTTAAGAATACTAAGGAAGCTGTTTTTGAAATTCAATATGCGGCCAACGCTGCTACGGGTACTCATAGTCCTTACCAGCAATTCTTTTTCCCCAATGTAAACGCCCTTGGGTTTTCGGGAGTAGGCATGAACCAGGTTACTGACGACCTGTATAATGAATATGAACCCGGCGATCCAAGAAGGGATATCACTATAGCGCCGGGTTACCAAAGTGGTGCAACTTTTCTACAGCAGAAGTATTTCCAGAAATGGGCGCATCCCAATGCTGCTATTAACGGAACAACCCTGTTAGCTAATAATGACTTTATGGTGTATCGTTTTGCAGATGTGTTGCTGATGTTGACTGAAGCCACGGGGATGCTCAGTATATGAACCAGGTAAGAGCCAGGGCTGGTTTGTCATTATGGGGCGCTGCCGGTTACCCTGTAAATAAATACGGAACCGTAGCACTGGCCCTTGAGCACGAAGCCCGCGTGGAGCTGGCAGGTGAATTCAAAAGATGGTTTTTATTAAAACGATCAGGTCGGGCTATTCCCGTGCTTACAGCTAAAGGAAAACCGGTTACACAGGAAAAACTGGTACTCCCTATCCCGGATATCGTTCGTTTACAAAACGACCAGATCACCCAGAATTCAGGCTATTAATTCCGGAAAGAAATGGGAATAATTGATGGAGCAGCAGGGAGGGATGGAATAAATTTCCAAGATGATGGAAATAATTGTTAGATATACAATTTCTCTCCTTGTCTGCTTTATCTTAGAAACGCCGAATGCCAGGATTAGTAGGGGCAGGGCTTTTAATATTTACGAACTCATATTTTGCTTGTGTTTATGAAACGATTCTTGGTATTAGTTTTTTTAGTGGTTTATTTATGGAATGATGGGATGGCGCAACAGATGCAGCCGTTGAAAATTTCACAGAACCAACGCTTTTTCCAGACGGCCGATGGTAAACCTTTCTTTTGGTTGGGAGATACCGGTTGGTTACTCTTTATAAAATGCAGCAGGGATGAGGTTTTGCAATACCTGGATACACGTCAGCAACAGGGTTTTAATGTAGTGCAGGTGATGGTACTACATACTTTGGGAGCAAAGAATGTATACGGTTCCAAAGCACTGAAGGAGGCAGATATCAGTCAGCCACTTACAACACCCGGAGATGCTTTCGGCGATACAACAGCATATGATTTCTGGGACCACGTAGACTTTGTTGTAAGGGAAGCCGAAAAGCGCGGTATTTATATGGCCCTGGTACCGATTTGGGGATCGGCCGCTAAAGAAAAACAGTAACTGCCGCTAAGGCTGCAGTATATGCAAAGTTCCTGGCAGAGCGTTATAAAAATAATACCAACATTATCTGGCTGAACGGTGGAGATATTGAAGGTAATGCTAAAACGGATGTATGGGAAGCTATCGGGACCACGATTAAAAAGTATGATAATGCTCATTTAATGACCTATCACCCCAGAGGCCGTTATTCTTCAACCGATTGGTTTCACAATAGAAAATGGCTGGATTTTAATATGTTCCAGAGCGGGCATCGCTCTTATGCGCAGGATACCTCAATGAAAGAGAAACATCGTCATGGAGAAGATAACTGGAGATTCGTGGTGACTGATTATAATATGAAGCCTGCCAAGCCTGTGCTGGATGGCGAACCTTCTTACGAAAACATCCCTTATGGTCTGCATGACAGCCTGCAGCCGCGCTGGACAGCTGCGGAAGTACGCCGCTACGGTTATTGGAGTGTTTTTGCGGGTGGTGCAGGATTTACTTACGGAGAGAATGCTGTTATGCAGTTCAACAAAATGGGTGATGCCGATGCCAACTTCGGGGTATTCAATAACTGGAAAGAGACCATCAATGCGCCGGGTGCATTACAAATGAAGTACCTGAAGGACCTGGTACTTTCTTACAGTTATTTCGACCGCAAGCCTGCCCAGGAAATCATTGCCGATAACACACAGAAAAGATATAATTACATCATAGCAACAAAAGGCCCTGGCTATGCTATGGCTTATACTTATACGGGGAGAACATTTAAAGTAAATACGGCAAAGCTGGGTTTTAAATTGTCATCTGCACAGTGGTATAGTCCTGTTGATGGGGCTACACAATCTATTAGCTTAAAAACAAAAACAGGTATTGTAAGTTTTGATCCTCCGGGGCAACCCCAAAATGGTAACGATTGGGTGTTGGTATTAAAGAAATAGCTTCAATAATACACAGTGATTTAATTGACAGAATTTGCAGAAATAAAACGGATGTCGTGGTGAGCCTGACGAACCACATTTATAATTTAACTGACCCCGGGTTTATTGACCAATAAAATAAACGATTTGAAAAAAATATAGCCATATTGATTGCGATTGCTATTATCGCGGTGTCTTGCTCTAACAAGGCATATTTATTCACCTCATTTCACGAGCCTGCCGATGCGGGTTTACGGATGTTATATAGTTATGATGGATATCACTGGAAGGATTTTGATACGGTTTTCTCTGAAACCTGAAGTGGGAACACAAAAAGTAATGCGGGATCCGTCGATGGTACAGGGGCCTGACGGTGTTTTTCATCTGGTATGGACCAGTAGCTGGCAAAAGGACAAGGGTTTTGGCACTGCCTCTTCAAAAGATTTAATTCATTGGACCGCTCAAAAACATGTTCCGGTAATGGAGCACGAGCCAGGTGCTGTAAATGTATGGGCGCCGGAATTGTTTTATGACGATGTGCAAAATCAATTTATTATTGTATGGGCTACAACCATACCCGGCCGTTTCGAAAGAGGTATTGAACCGGATAGTAATAATCATCGCCTGTATGCCACCACTACCAAAGATTTTCAAACATTTACGCCCACCCAATTATTCCTGGATCCAAAATTTAGTGTAATTGATGCGCAAATTGTTAAAAGAAAAGCCAATGATTATGTCCTGATCCTGAAAGACAATACCAGGCCTGAGCGAAATGTTAAAGTAGCTTTTGGCAGCTCACCCATGGGCCCCTGGAAAAATATTTCAAAACCTTTTACAGAGAATTTTACCGAAGGCCCCAACACCGTAAAATTAAAAAAGGAATGGCTGATTTATTTCGACTCTTATCGTAAGAAAACTTATGAAGCTGTAGCAACTAAAGATTTTATTCACTTTGAAAATGCCAATAATAGGATAAGCATTCCCGAAGGGCATAAGCATGGAACTATTGTACCGGTGAAGAAGAAAGTAGTAAAGCAGCTGTTGAGGGATGTTCATAAGAAATAGGTAATGGATCATCGATCATGGTTCATAGCCTTGACTTTGACATGATCTATGAACTATCAACAATGAACTGAATAAAATATTATAATGAAAACTCTTTTTACATATTTACTAAGTATTAGTGCACTTACCGGTATCGCGCAACAGGATACAGCGCGCTATATCGGGCCAACCTTATCTAACGTGGACTACCATCATGGCCAACTAACACCGGTGGTAGGAGTGCATAATATCCAGGTGTTCAGGGCCAACAGAGAGCATCCCGAGTGGGCAGGAGGTATGAACTGGACTTATAACCATCAGCCCATGCTGGCTTATTGGAACAATACTTTTTACATGCATTTTTGAGTAACCCCGTTGGCGAGCATATTGCTCCGGGCCACTTATTTATTCACCTCTAAAGATGGCTATAACTGGTCGAAACCCATCGACCTGTTTCCTGTTTACCGCCTGCCTGATGGATTTAAAAAGAAAGACGATACGGCTGTAGCTAAAAATATTGATGCCGTGATGCACCAGCGCATGGGATTCTATACGGCTAAAAATAATAAGCTGCTGGCATTGGGTTATTACGGTATTGCCCTGTATGCCAAAGATGATCCTAATGATGGTAATGGTGTGGGACGTGTGGTACGGGAAATTAATAAAGATGGTAGTTTAGGTCCTATTTATTTTATAAGATACAATCATGACTTTAACGAGAAAATACCAATTACCCTTTCTATAAAAAAATTCAAAGGATAAGGCTTTTATAGCTGCCTGTGATGAATTATTGGCACAACCCCTGCAGATGCAGCAATGGGTGGAAGAAGCGGATAGAAATGATCCGTTGATTCCACTGCAGAAAGAAGTAAAGGCGTTTAGTTACTATCATCTGCCGAATGGCCGTGTAATAGGTTTCTGGAAAAATGCTTTAACCAGCATGTCTGCTGATAACGGCAAAACCTGGCTCTACAATCCTCTCAGGGCGCCGGGCTTTGTGAATTCCAACGCCAAGATCTGGGGGCAGAAAACGATCGACGGAAAGTATATGACAGTATATAACCCGAGTGAATTCAGATGGCCGCTGGCATTATCGGTAAGTGATGACGGATTAAACTATAAAAATCTTTTATTGGTTAACGGTGAGATCACTTCCATGCGCTACGGAGGTAACTATAAATCCTACGGACCCCAGTATGTACGCGGCATCCAGGAAATGAACGGAACGCCTCCGGGAAAGAATAATTGGGTTACTTACAGTGTCAATAAAGAAGATATGTGGGTTGCAAAATTCCCATGCCTGTTCAAAGCCAGGTGCCGGGAAATGTGAATGACCAGTTTTCTTCATTGAAAGACGGTGAAGAATTAAATAGCTGGAACTTGTACAGCCCGCTTTGGGCGCCTGTTTCCATTGTAAAGGAAAATGGTAAAAGGTTTTGTCTTTAAAAGACTTTGATCCTTTCGACCTGGGCAAGGCAGAACGTGTAGTGCCGGAAGCCAGCCGGGTGAAGATAGAGTTTAGCGTTACACCACAGCAAACAGCCAATGGACGTCTGGATATTGAAGTACAGGATGCCCGCAATATGCCTTGCCTGCGTTTGTCCTTCGATTCAACTGGTAATATTATAACCAAAGCTGGTTACCGCGATAAAGCTTTATCAAAATATGAAGCGGGTAAAGCCTACAATTTTATTATTGAACTGAACACGGCTACAAGATTATATACTGTTTCTATCAACGGCAGTAAGCCCAACAACAATATCATATTTGCGCCCATACATAAGGTACATCACGTGAGCTTCAGAACAGGCGGCGTAAGGCGTTTCCCTAATGCCGATACTCCTACCGACCAGATGTACGATTTACCCAACGCAGGGGAAAAGGATAAAGAAGCGGTTTATAATATTAGCTATTTCAAATACTCGATGCAAATTGGAGCAGAATCGGCAGAATGAAATAGTCTGCTCAGAATTTAATAAAAACAGAAGTAATGCTATTATTTAGAAGATCAATATTCCTCTTTCTGGGTTATATAACAGGTTTTAGCGGTTTTGCGCAGCCCGCGGTATTGAAATTTGAAAGCTTCAAACATTATGCGGATCGTTTCAATACAATGGAAGATGAACCCATCGTACAGGCGATTCCCAATAGCGAGTCCTGGCAGTGGATGCAAAAAAATATTCCGCTCCTGGAAACTCCTGATAAGAATTTCGAGGAAATATTTTATTTCCGCTGGTGGACATTGCGAAAGCATATCCGGAAAACGGAACAAGGGTTTGCATTAACCGAATTCCTGGTACAACGTTCTTATGCTGATAAATATAACCTTATCAGTAGCGGCCTGGGCCATCATATCTATGAATCCCGGTGGCTGCACGATCAGCAATACCTGGATGATAACCTGCGGATATGGTACCGGGGTAATGATGGTAAACCGTTTAAAAAATTGCGCGCTTACAGTAGCTGGAATATGGATGCGATTTATAATCGTTACCTGGTGAACGGTAATGCCCAATTTGTAAAAGATTATTATCCGGATCTAACTGCTGACTATGCAGGATGGGAATCTGAAAACGTAATCCCGGAGGACTTTTCTGGCAGTTTGATGTACGGGATGCAATGGAAGAAACCATTAGCGGCGGACGGAAAGAAAAGAACCCCAGGCCCTCTATCAATGGTTATATGTATGGCAATGCCAGGGCATTATCGGCCATTGCAAAATTGGCAGGCGATTCAACCGGTACTGGTTTATATTCGAGAAAAGCAGATAGCATTAAAGTGGAAGCACAGCAAAAGCTCTGGAATACAAAAAGTAATTTCTTTGAAGTTAGAAAAGAGAAAGGCGACACACTGGCACAGGTAATGGAGGAGATTGGATTTATTCCCTGGTATTTTAATCTGCCCGATGCTAAATATAGTGTAGCCTGGAAGAAACTAATGGATACCAAACATTTCAATGCGCCGATCGGTATTACTACTGCGGATCGTAGCCACCCGGGTTTCAGAACCCATGGCTGCTGCAAATGCGAGTGGGACGGCGCCGTATGGCCCTTTGCCAGTGCGCAAACATTAACAGCTATGGCCAATTTACTGAATAATTATAAGCAATCGTACGTTTCTAAAAATGACTACTATACACAATTGCAAAAGTATGCGCAGTCTCAGCACAAAGATGGTAAGCCTTACATAGGTGAATATATGGATGAGAAAACCGGGCAGTGGTTAACTGATGATAAGCGTGGTCGCTATTATAATCATTCCACTTTTAACGACCTCGTGATTAGTGGCCTGATAGGTTTGCGTCCCAGGGCTGATAATATCATTGAAGTGAACCCTTTGCTGCCTACGGGTAAGTGGGACTGGTTTGCCTTGGATAATATCTTATATCACGGTAAAATTGTTACAATTATCTGGGACAAGACGGGTAAGAAATACGGAAAAGGCAAAGGCTTGTCTGTTTGGGCAGATGGCAAGTTGGTAGCCAGTTCAAAAAAAAGTGTCAAAGTTGACAGGTGCTTTATAAGCTAATGTAATTTTTGCGCCGTTTGATCCGGCAATATTAAAAATCAGTATGAAGCTTTTTTTTCTCCATATTTTTATTCCTCTTCCTGGTACAAAGCAGCCATGCAAAACTGGTGCTGCCCAAAATATTAGGGCACAATATGGTACTGCAACGAGATGCTCCCGTAGCTGTATGGGGTTGGGCTGATGCAGGACAGGAAGTGGTGGTTGAGTTTAAAGGTCAGCTTAAAAAAACAACTGCTGATACTAAAGGAGACTGGAAACTTTATCTAAACCCGTTAAGAGCTTCTTTTGATAATGCTTCTATTTATATTAAAGCGGGTGCAGAACAAATACAGTTAAATCATATTCTGGTAGGCGAAGTGTGGTTATGTTCCGGGCAATCGAATATGGAATTTGCAATGCGCAAGCTTGCCAAGCTGAAGCCCCGGCCGGTGCCAGCTGGCCTGTTAATGAAGTGGCCGAGGCCAACAATAAGTCACTGCGTATTTTCCTGGTGGAAAGAAAGAAAATGAATCCTGATTCTACACACAGCGGATGGTATGAAGCAACGGCTCCTGCTTTGGGTAGTTTTTCTGCTGTGGGGTATTTTTTTGCCAAAGAACTGAGTCAAAAATTGAAGGTTCCCATAGGAGTGATCTCTGCTGCCATCCCGGGCAGTGGCATAGAGCCCTGGATGCCGGCTGAAGCTATGTTAAAGGAAAGCTTCTTTAATAATAACACAGGGGATTCTACACGCAGGATCAAAGATGGTTCGGGTAAGTTTTACACGACGATGATAGAACCGTTGATCCCGTTTTCACTAAAAGGTTTTCTATGGTACCAGGGAGAGAACAACTGCTTCCTGCAGGAGCGATTAGAGTACACCTATAAGATGAAATCGCTGATTAACTACTGGAGAACCAAATGGGAGAATAACAAGCTACCGTTTTATTATGTACAGATTGCGCCTTATTATTATTCCAAAGCAAAAGATCGTCCTTACACTGTTTATAGCGAACCCGAGTTTTGGGAAGCTCAGGCTGCAGCGCTTGCCATTCCAAACACAGTGATGATAGCCACTACTGATCTGATTGAAGATCCGGCAGATCTGCACCCGGTAAATAAATGGGCCGTAGGCGAAAGATTGGCAGCTTCCGCATTAAGCAATACTTACAAAATGGATGACAAACCTGCCATGGGCCCGCTGTTTAAATCGGCTGTAAAAGCGGTCAATCCTTTATTATCGATTTTGACTATAAAGGAAAAGGGCTCAAAAGCAACGATGGTGCTCCATTGAACTATTTTGAAGTTGCAGATGAAAAAGGTAATTATCATACTGCTTCGGCAATTATAAAAAATAATAAGGTTTGGGTGAGTGCTGCGGGTATACAAAATCCGCGTTCGGTTCGTTTTGCCTGGAGAGAGGATGCTAGGGCGAATTTGTATAATACAGAAGGATTACCAGCTTTACCTTTTAGAACAGATAATAAGTTAAAGGAACAATTTAATCCTCGATAATAATTAATAATAGATCGCCATTTTACATTTGACTATAGCTAAGTCAAATAGTAAAAAGGAGATTCGATGAAGAACCTGAAATGATTTAATAATAATGATGCGCAATTTTCTATATATTTTTCTCTTATTGATTACCACGCAGGTAAAGGCACAGCAAACGGAAGTGCTCTACCTGAGTGGAAAAGGCGGTGACGATATGGTGCCATGGGACTTCTATTGTACGGCAGGTATGAATGCAGGTAAATGGACTACAATCGGCGTACCTTCCTGTTGGGAGTTACAGGGTTTTGGTAAGTACGATTACGGTTTTGCAAAGGACAGTGTCCGGGGAAGGAATCGGGGCTATATAAAAGAAATTTACAGTGCCTGCTTCATGGAAAGGTAAAAACATCAATATTGTTTTTGAAGGTGTGATGACAGATGCGGAAGTGAAGATTAACGGCCGGTTGGCGGGCGCTAAACACCAGGGAGCTTTCTATGCTTTTAAATATAATATTTCTCAATTGCTGAATTACGGGAAAGAAAATTTACTGGAAGTAAAAGTAGATAAGCATTCATCTAATAAGAGCGTTAATGCAGCTGAACGCGAGGCGGACTACTGGATCTTTGGCGGTATTTTCAGACCGGTTTGGCTGGAGATATTGCCTCAAACTTATATCGACAATATCAGCATTGATGCAAAAGCCGATGGAGGATTCCGTACAAAAGCAACAATTCACGGCAAGCAAAATAAGCTCAACATCAAAATTTTTGACAAGCAGGGGAAACTGGTAGCGGAAAAGGAATCGGCTGCTGATAATGAACGGGAGTATACGCTCAAGATTAAGGAGCCTGCCTTATGGAGCAGCGAATTTCCGAATTTGTATAAGGCTGTTTATACATTATCCAGCGGAGGAAAAGCGGTTCATACAGTTGAAAAGAAATTTGGTTTTAGAACAGTGGAAGTAAAACAGCGGGATGGTATTTATGTGAATGGTGTAAAGATGAAGTTTAAGGGCGTGAACAGGCATTCCTTCAGGCCTGAAACCGGGAGGACCACCAGTTATCAAAACAGTGTTGAAGATGTATTGCTGATCAAAGAAATGAACATGAACGCCGTACGCATGAGCCATTATCCGCCTGATGCCCATTTCCTGGATGTTTGTGATTCACTCGGTCTTTATGTAATTGATGAATTAGCCGGCTGGCATGGCCATTACGACACGCCTACAGGTTCATTACGTGTGAAAGAAATGGTAGAGCACGATCGTAATCACCCTTCTATTGTGATATGGGCCAATGGTAACGAAGGCGGCAGCAATCCTGAATTGGATCAATTGTTCGGACGGTATGATCTGCAGAACCGGGTAGTAATTCATCCCTGGCAATTACATAACGGTATCGAAACCCAGCATTACCGCCAGTACAACTATGGTGTGGGTAATTTTGATAATGGCCGTGAAATAGTGATGCCTACCGAGTTTTTGCATGGCTGGTTTGATGGCGGGCATGGTGCAGGCCTGGAAGATTACTGGAACAAAATGTGGAATAACCCTTTAAGTGCCGGCGGCTTTCTTTGGGATTTTGCAGATCAGGGCGTGGTGAGAAAGGATAAAAAGGATTCGCTAGACACCGATAAGCATCGTGGTGCCGATGGCATAGTAGGACCCCATCACGAAAAAGAAGGTAGCTTTTTTACGATTAAGGAAGTGTGGAGCCCGATATTTATGGAGCGCAGGGAAATCGCCGCCGGTTTCGATGGCAGGTTCAATATAGAAAACCGGTATCACTTTACTAATGCTAACAGCTGTACTTACACCTGGAAGCTAAAACGTATCGGTCTTAAGGAAGAGAAAGTATTAGAGGGCCTGATACAGGCACCTGATATTGCCCCGGTGGTAAGGGACAGTTACAGATACCGTTACCTGCAGACTGGGACTTTTATGATGTATTATATATAACAGTAAAGGATCAATATCAGCAGGAGTTGTTTACCTGGAGCTTTACCATTAGCCACCCTGAGCAAAAAGCAAAGGAACTGGTATCATCGAGCAAAGAGTTGCAGGACGTACAGATTCATGAAAATGGTGGCAACTATGAGGTGAAGGTAAAGGATATTGAATTGTTGTTTGATAAAACCAATGGCTTGTTAAAACAGGTGCGGAACGCCAGGGGCATAGTGCCTTTGTCCCATGGTCCCGTGGTGCAGGAAGGCGTGAATAATTTTGGGGTATTTCTTACCAATATGACAGGATAGAAATTTAGTGATAAGTTCTGCTTTTGACAAAAAAAAAGTTTCAATACCCTGCAGTGGATCATCCATCGCAGTGGCTGGGTGCAATTAAAAGTCAATTACTTCCCCGATTCACTACATACCAAAATGCTGGGTATTAATTTCGATCTGCCCGAGCGTCAAATGCGGTCTGTAACGTATATGGGCAAAGGTCCTTATCGGGTTTGGAAGAACCGATTAAAAGGAGGTGCATTTGGTGTTTGGAATAAAAAGTATAACAATACGGAAACAGGTGAGCAATGGGATTATCCCGAGTTTAAGGGTTATCATGCCAACTTTTATGGTGGAATCATTAACACCGAAGGGCAAAGTTTTACAGTAGCTACAGAGACGGAGGACCTGTTCCTGCGTTTGTATGGCGCCAAATGGAAAACCGATCAGTGGCATAACTATGAGCCCTGGTTTCCCAAAGGTGATATCTCTTTTATGAATGCAATTCCTTCGATTGGATCGAGAACGCAGACCCGCGAAACTACGGGTCCGGCGGGCCTGGATAATATTTATTATGACTACGAAAAAGATCCGACACGGGCATTAAGAATTATTTTATGGTTTAAATTTGGAGATAAATAAAAACCTATGTTATCCCACTACAAACAAACCATCAAGGAATTAAAGTCCATGATCCTCACAAGCAGGTATCGGGCTGCGGCATTAGCTAATCAGGAATTATTGTTGTTGTATTTTTCTATCGGAAAATTAATCTCAGAAAAAACAAAAGCCGAAAAATGGGGTGCAAAAGTATTGGAACAGGTTTCGACAGATTTGCAAAAAGAGTTGCCAGGGTTAAGAGGATTTTCTGCGTCCAACCTTAAAAAAAATGCGATTGGTTAGTGAAGCATGGGATGGATTTATAGAAATTAGTTCGACATCAACGAACCAAATTGTTGATAATAAAGCGTTGCCATCTTCGGGTGCTTTAATTAGTTCGACACTGTCGAACCAATTTATTTCCGACTTTGCTTTATTGTCATTTTCTCATCATTTCTTAATAGCAACTAAACTCAATGCTATAGAGGAAAGAGCCTTTTACATTCAGAATGCTGTAAATAGCTTTTGGAGTGTAACGACTTTAGAAAATCATATTAATAATAACTTGTTTTATGCAAAAGGTAAAATTCAAAACAATTTTGCAAAAACTATAACAAACGAAGGTAATCGTGATCAAGCGCTCCAAGTTTTTAAGGATGAATATTTGTTAGATTTTATAAATATTGAAGATCCTGATCTTGTAGATGAACGCGAATTGGAAGATGCCATTGTACGTAATATCAGGAAGTTTATTTTATCGATAGGAAGTGACTTCGCATTCATCGGTAACCAGTACAGGTTATTGGTCGACGAGGAAGAATTCTTTATTGACCTGCTGTTTTTTAATAGGAAATTGCAATGCCTGGTTGCTTTCGAATTGAAAAAGGGAAGTTTAAGCCTGAGTATCTCGGCAAAATGAATTTCTATCTATCTGCCTTAGATGAACTGGTAAAACAGCCTCATGAAAATCCTTCAATAGGAATTGTGCTATGCAAAAGCAAAACGGATAAAGTGGTGGAGTTTTCCTTCCGTGATTTTAATAAATCAATGGGTGTTGCCACTTATAAAACCAGTAAAGAGCTTCCTGCGAAGTATAAAGGTATTTTACCTGATCCCAAAGCATTAAAAGAATTATTATAAATGAAGTATAGTTTTAAATACGTTTTTTTTTTTTGTTGCATCCATTTTTGTGCTGCAGAATAAGGTTAGTGCGCAGGATTTGGAAGTAAAGAATGTTCTGGTGGAACAGCAATCGCATCCTATTGGTATTGCTACAGCAACACCGCGCTTTAGCTGGCAGATCAGCTCCGGTAAAAGAGCGGTAAAGCAAGTAGCCTACGAAATATTAGTGGCAACTTCTAAAGCAAACCTGGAAAAAAATACAGGGGATGCCTGGTCTTCGGGAAAGATTAATAGTGATAATACACTTTTAATACCTTACAAGGAAGCGCACTACAGCCTAATCGATATTATTATACCAAAATAAAAGTTATTACCAATAAGGGAGAAGCAGCCTGGAGCAAGCCCATGTTTTTTACCCTGGGTTTTGTAGATAAGACTGATTGGAAAGCGAAATGGATCGGTTATGATAAGGCTTTCCCATGGGACAGCGTTGCTCAATGGTCCCGTTTATCCGCCCGCTATTACCGTAAAGAATTTACATCGGCAAAGAAACTTAAAAAGGCTTTTGTTAATCTGGTGGGTTTGGGTATGTATGAACTACATATCAACGGCAAAAAAGTGGGCGATCAGGTACTGGCCCCGGCGCCAACAGATTACAGGAAATCGGTGTTGAGCAATACATTCGATGTAACTGAGCATATTCAATCGGGTAAGAATGCCATTGGTGTTGTGCTGGGTAATGGCCGTTTCTTTACCATGAGACAGAACTATAAGCCTCAAAAGATCAACAATTTTGGTTTTCCCAAATTATTGTTCCAAATGGATCTCATTTATGATGACGGCTCCACTCAAACGATTATTTCTGATGAAAGCTGGAAATTTACAGCTGATGGCCCCATACGCACCAATAATGAATATGATGGAGAGGAATATGATGCTACTAAGGAATTGAGTGGCTGGGCAGATGTGGGCTATAATGATGGCAAATGGCTGAAAGCGCTGCAGGTTACGGCTCCCTCTGGTAAAGTAACGCCCCAGCCAAACCACCCTATGAAAGTGATGCAAAAGTTGGCTCCCGTTTCAATCAAGAAATTGAAAGATGATGTATATATCCTGGACATGGGTCAGAATTTCTCGGGATGGCTGCAAATAAAAGTGAAAGGGAAGAGAGGTGAACGGGTACAAATGAAATTTGCTGAAAGTTTGCAGCCGGACGGACAGTTATATACTGCTAACCTTCGCGATGCGCGTGTTACAGATGTATATACATTAAAGGGTGAAGGCGAAGAAACCTGGCACCCCACTTTTGTATACCACGGCTTTCGTTACGTAGAAATTACGGGTTGGCCCGGAGTGCCAACGGTTAACGATTTCGAAGGGCATCTGGTGTACGACCAGATGACAACTGCCGGAACATTGAAAACTTCAAATGAAGTGATCAATAACATTGTTAAAAACGCCTGGTGGGAATAGCCTCCAACTATAAAGGCATGCCGGTGGATTGCCCGCAAAGAAACGAGCGACAGCCCTGGCTGGGAGATCGAGCACAGGGTGCCTATGGAGAAAGTTTTCTTTTCAATAACGCGTCATTATATGCTAAATGGCTCGATGATATTGAAGAGTCGCAAACAGCAGAAGGAGCGATTCCTGATGTAGCCCCGCATATTGGAACTACTATAGCGATAATGTTACCTGGCCGGGCACTTATATTCTGGTAGCAGATATGCTGTACCAGCAATTCGGGGATCAGCAAAGTATTAAAAAGCATTATCCTTCCATGAAAAAATGGCTGGCTTACATGAAAGACAAATACATGAAAAATTTCATTGTAACCAAGGATAAATATGGCGACTGGTGTGTGCCTCCCGAAAATCTTAAGATGATCAAATCGCAGGATAGTACGCGTACTACCGATGGACAGTTACTGGCAACAGCCTACTATTACCGGCTGCTGGGTATCATGGAGCGGTTTGCAAAAATATCGGGTAACGATCGTGATATTGCAGCGTTTACTGCCTTGAGAGCCAATATCAAAACAGCATTCAACAAAAAGTTTTTCAGAGAGCAAACTGGCCAATATGATAATGGCACCGTAACGGCTAATCTGCTGCCTTTATATTTTGGTATGACACCTGGTAATAAAAGCCAGCAGGTGTTTAATAACATCCTTAAAAAGCTGCAATCAGATAATATGCATATCAGCACCGGGGTAATTGGTACGCAATGGTTGATGCGCGGACTAACACAATATGGAAAAGCAGATGCAGCTTTTACCCTCGCATCTAATAAAACCTATCCGAGCTGGGGATACATGATCGAAAATGGTGCAACTACTATTTGGGAACTTTGGAATGGCAACACCGCTAATCCGCAAATGAATTCTCAGAATCACATTATGCTGTTGGGCGATTTACTGATCTGGATGTTTGAAGACCTGGGAGGTATAAAAGCCGCAGCGCCCGGGTTTAAAGAAATAGAGATGAAGCCGTCGTTTGTGCAACAGCTCAATGATGTTGAAGCAGGTTATCAATCTGCCGCGGGTGATATTAAAAGCCAGTGGAAAAGAAACGGAAACCAAATACAATGGGAGATTGAAGTACCGGCTAACAGTTCAGCAGTTATTCATATTCCTGCGGCTACAGCAACATCTATAAAGGAAGGTGGAAAAGCTATAAGTAACGTTGAAGGGGTTCTTTGCTAAAGTGGGAAAATGGAATCGCTACGCTGCGTATAGGCAGCGGTAAATATCAGTTTACGAATTAATCTACATAAACAGCTCATATGATCAACCTTAAAAAATATCAGTTTAATAGCTTTGTCGATGGCGGTAGCATCTGCCCAACTTTTGGCACAAGCGCCCGCTGACAACCAGAAATTACAAAAAAGGCTGCTGAATGGGTAAATGAATTAAAGTTGTCAGACGAAGGTAAAAAACAAAAAGTTCAGGCTGCTATTACGCAACATCTTACCGAAGTAAGAGATTGGCATAATGCACATCCGGTAAAAGATAATCCGGGAGGCATCAATCCCGGTACAGGTAATGCATTGAGCAATTTAGACTGGGAAGTGATCTATTGCTCGCAGAAGCCTAAAACGGTTCATGAGAACCTGATGAATACGCTAAATGCAGAATTAACGCCCGAACAGGTAGAAGCCATTTTGGATCAATATACCATTGGTAAAGTAGCTTTTACTTTAAAGGGTTATGAAGCTATCGTACCAGATCTTACAGAGAAGGAGCGTATTGAGATTCTTAAAAACCTGAAACAGGCACGCGAGCGGGCGGTTGATTATAAAAGTATGAAAGAGATCTCAGCTATTTTCGAGATCTATAAAACCAAATGCGAACAATACCTGAATAGCAATGGCCGTAACTGGAAGCAATTATTCAAAGATTACGTAAATAAAAGAAACGCCGAAAAAGCGGCTCAGAACAAAAATAATATTTCCATGAAAATCAGTTTTATTTCTTTTTGTCTTTTGTTGTTGGCTATATCGTCTAATGCACAAAAGAACCGTTGGAAACAGGGTATTGTTATAGACGAATTTATATTCGATACTGCAAGTTTTCCATCCAGCCACTCGGCAACCATAGCAGAAACGCCGGAAGGTTTGGTAGCTGCCTGGTTTGGTGGAACAAAGGAGGGGAATAAGGATGTTTGTATCTACACCAGCCATCTGAAAAATGGCAAGTGGACGAAACCAGCTATGGCCGCAGATGGCAGACTAAACGATACACTACGCTATGCCTGCTATAATCCTGTTTTATTCCAGGTGCCCGGCGGTGAACTGATCCTGTTCTATAAGATTGGTCCAAACGTTGCCGGCTGGACGGGTTGGTTAAAGCGTTCTACGGACAATGGGCATACCTGGAGCGCACGCGAGGCTTTACCGGCCGGGTATCTGGGGCCCGTGAAAAACAAGCCTGAGTTGATCAACGGTGTATTGGTATGCCCTTCAAGTACCGAAAAAGATGGATGGAAGGTTCATTTTGAATATACAAAAGACTGGGGTAAAACCTGGACCAAGTCAGACCCTATCAATGATGGTAAAAAAATAATGGCCATTCAGCCATCTATTTTGAAATATAAAAACGGCGATCTGCAAACCTTGGGGCGAACCAGGAATATGGTACTTTACCAGAGCTGGAGTAAGGATGGTGGTAAAACCTGGTCTGAAATGACGACGCTGGACATGCCTAATAACAATTCAGGCACTGACGCGGTAACTTTAAAAGATGGAAGGCATTTGCTGGTATACAATCATGTGTTGCCCGATTCATCATGGGTGAAGGGCAAAGGACCGCGTACGCCTTTAAATATTTCGGTATCTAAAGACGGAAAAAAATGGTATGCGGCTTTGGTGCTGGAAGATTCACCGATCAGTCAGTATTCTTATCCGTCAATCATTCAAAGTAAGGATGGAATGGTACATGTGGTATACACCTGGAGAAGGCAACGGATCAAATATGTAAAGATTGACCCGTCAAAATTGAAGCTTACCGAAATCAAAAACCAGCAATGGCCGGGTAAGATAAAGGTTAGTAAAGGTGTAGTTACAGATGATTAACGGGGCTCTAATGTTGGCAAAGGCTTAACCCCACCTGCAGGTGGGCAGGCGCAACGGCGCGAGGTATTTCTGTATAGGGAACAGGGATGTATTCTTAGCGCCATAACGACTTTACGGTTGTAATCTGGCATTCAATTAAAAGAGTTCGTTAGCATCCTGAAAGCCGAAGCGCGTGTCCGCACTCGTTATTGTAGAACTGCGATTGAGTGAGTTAGATGCTGAATTGATGGGTTTATTGAGCTGTTGTCTTTCTAATAAACTCAATATTCGGGAAAGCTGAATAAGAATACTTGTCATATAAAATACAGATGTGAAAAATATACCGCTTATCGATGTTTGTATAATTGTACTATATCTTATAGGTATGGTATGGATCGGCTTTTATTTCTCACGGAAAAATAAAAATGCCGACCAGTTTACGAAAGCTTCAGGCCGTATTCCCGGTTGGGCAATCGGCTTATCTATTTATGCAACCTTCTTAAGTAGCAATACATTTCTGGGTGTGCCGGGCAAAGCTTTTGGCAGCAACTGGAATTCTTTTGTATATTCAGCATTTCGATGCCATTTGCAGCTTTTTTGCTGCTAAGTATTTTGTTTCCTTTTATCGAAGTACCGGCGAAGTGTCTGCTTATACACACCTGGAGCACCGCTTCGGTCCCTGGGCACGTACTTACGCTGTAGTATGTTTTGTGTTGACACAGTTTGCCAGAATGGGGTCGGTTTTCTTTGGTATGGCATTAAGTCTGCAGGCATTGTTGGGGTTTTCCATGGCGTCTATTATGATCGTAATGGGGGTCTGCATTATTATTTATACCGTTTTGGGAGGAATGGAAGCCGTAATCTGGACGGAAGTGGTACAGGGTATTTTAAAAACACTGGGTGCCTTATTAATATTATACCTGGTGATCAGGAGATTCCCGGTGGCATAGAAAAAGCTTATGAAATCGGAATGGCCCAGGATAAATTCAGCCTGGGTACCATGCAGCTCGATTTTACCACATCCGGGTTCTGGGTAGTATTCCTCTATGGCTTCTTCATCAACCTCAATAATTTTGGTATGGACCAGAATTACGTACAGCGCTATCATACGGCAATCGATACCGCGCAGGCAAAAAAATCCATCTGGCTTTGCGTGGCCATGTATGTACCCGCCTCCTTATTGTTTTTTATAATAGGATCCGCATTGTTTTCCTATTACCAGTTAAATCCTGATTTGATAGCCGGGTTAAAGCATACAGTAGCATTGGAAAAGTTGGGAGCAGGCGCTACCAACGACCAAATAAGTTCATTGGCGGCTACTTTACAACCAGCCGATTATGGCGATAAAGTGATGCCCCATTTTATGGTACACAAGATCCCTAAAGTATTTTTAGGATTGATTATAGCTGCGATCTTATCTGCCGGTATGAGTACGATCAGCTCTGGAATGAACGCATGTGCCACCGTATTTACCAAAGACATCTATCAACGTTACTTTAAACCAGATCTGGCAGGCAAGGGCGAGCTGAGGTTGCTGTACATCACAACGGTTATATTTGGTTTGATTGGATTGGGGACCGGGCTGGCCATGCTGGGGATTAAGAGTGTGCTGGATATCTGGTGGCAATTGTCGGGTATTTTTGCCGGTGGCATGCTGGGCCTGTTCCTGCTGGGTATTATGAGTAAGAAAACAAAAAGTGGCCAGGCTATAGTTGCAGTAATAGTGGGGATACTGGTAATTCTGTGGTTAACGTTTTCCCCGCAATTGCCTGCAGCATATGATGCATTTAAATCGGTGCTGCATATCAACATGGTGATCGTGGTAGGTACGCTCACTATTTTCCTTACAGGCGTGTTGTTAACGGCATTTAAAAAGAATAAGAGCTTAGAGAAAAATTAGAGCAATACATGTCTGAGATCATTCAAATGAGTTGGGATAATTGTAAATAACTACTACTATGTCTTGGTGAATTGTATAGCAAAATCTTCCATTACAATAATGGTTTC
The DNA here is from genome assembly GCA_019316985.1 of Paraniabella defluvii. GTDB lineage: Bacteria > Bacteroidota > Bacteroidia > Chitinophagales > Chitinophagaceae > Niabella > Niabella defluvii. Next base: position 5,559,741 of record CP079215.1, on the reverse strand, counting down.
CTACATGAGTTTATAGATAAAAATTTTCAACTTTAACGCAAAAAAGCGATGCAAACGATTGCCGGAAAATTTGTACCAGTAATGATCACGCCTTTCGATCTGAAGGCTAATATAGATTTTGATGCAGTAAATACCCTTTTAGACTTTTACCTCCAGGCAGGCGTAAAAGGAATTTTTGCCAATTGCCTCAGCAGTGAAATGTTCAGCATCAGCGAGGCAGAGCGATTACAGCTAACGCGGCATATCGTAAAATATGTAAATGGACGTGTTCCCATTGTAGCAACCGGATCATTTGGTCTGACAATCGAAGATAAGGCAGATTTTACCAAACGTATTTATGATACGGGTGTTGATGCGGTGATATTGATTACGGGGCATTATGCTAAAGTTGAGGATAGCAATGACGTGTTATTGCAGAACTTTGAAAAGATGTTCGCGCTTACCGGAAATATCCCACTGGGAATGTATGAATGTCCTGCTCCGTACAAACGGATCATTGAAGCTGATGTATTCAGGAAATTATTGCAGGCAGATCGTTTGATCTATCATAAAGATACCTCTATTACGCATGAGAATGTAAAAGCGAAGCTGGATATACTAAAAGAAGTGCCCAATAAACTGGAATTTTATGATGCACACACGCCCAATGCTATGTTCAGCATGCAGCATGGCGCAGTAGGTATGTCTTCTATTTCAGGTAATTTTTACCCCGAAGTATTGGTGTGGATGGTAGAGCATGCTAATAACCCGGAAAAGCAGGCCGAAGTGCAATGGCTACAACAAGAGTTAACAGCGGTAGATCCCATGATCCATATTGCTTATCCCATGAGCGCTAAATATTTTTTGCAGAAAAGAGGGCTGCCGGTAAGAACGATCAGTCGTGCTTACGCTTTGCATCTGACACCAGATCAGAAAAAAAGAAGTAGATGCATTATATGATAAATTTCTAGGCTGGTGCGAACGGTTAAATATCGAACCTGTTTCCGCAAAGAGCCTTGCATAGGTAAAAGATTAAAGAACGAACTATTATAGGAGTGGAACTGAAGAATAATTTAAAGATATTTTTTCCGGGCAAGCTGGTTTTTGCCAATGGAAGTTTAGAACAATTAGCAGCAGAAGTACAAGGCCTACAGCCATCTAAAGTATTTATTGCAACAATTATCCCTTTGCAAAATGCCATTGCAGGTTTTACAAAGCAATTGGAGGATGCAGGTATTGCAGTACAAACAGATACCAGTATTGTACAGGAACCTACGTTTAGCGACTTTGAAAAACTGATGCAACCTGTTCATCAGTTTAATCCTGATGTGGTTATCGGTATTGGTGGTGGTAGCGTATTGGATATCGCCAAGCTGGTTGCAGCACAACTGGATAATGAGCAACAGTTGAGGGAATACGTAGGTATTGGCTTGTTGAAGGGCAGGAAAAAGAAACTGATTTGTGTACCGGCTACCTCGGGAACCGGCAGCGAAGCTTCACCTAATGCGATCCTTGTAGATGATGCAGATAACCAGAAAAAAAGGAATCATTAGTCCTTTCCTGGTGCCTGATATTGTTTATGTAGATCCTTTACTGACTATTTCGGTTCCCCGGCAATCACAGCTGCTACAGGTATTGATGCGCTGACGCATTGCATGGAAGCCTATACCAATAAATTTGCGCAGCCGTTTATAGATATGATGGCTTACGAGGGCATGCGTTTAATTGCCGTCCATATCGAAACGGCAGTAAAGCAGGGAAATAATGTAGAAGCCCGGGAGAAAGTAGCAATGGGTAGTCTGTTGGGGGCTTCTGCCTTGGGCCCGTGAATACAGCAGGGGTACATGCACTTTCTTATCCGCTGGGAAGTATGTTTCACCTGGCGCATGGCTTATCTAATGCCTTGTTATTGCCGTATGTGATGGAGTATAATATCCCATCAGCTACTAAGAAGTACGCTGAAGTGGCTATAGCTTTAGGGTGCGACAAACAAGCGGATGATGCAGCTACAGCAGCGGCGGGTGTAGAGCGTATCAAATCTATTATTAAAGCTTGTGGTATCCCGCTTACATTAAAAGAGGTAAATGTACCGGAGGATGCGATCCCTCAAATGGCTGCAGATGCGATGAAAGTACAGCGGTTGCTGAAGAATAATCCAAGAGAGATCTCAGAGGAGGATGCAATAGCGATTTATAAGGCAGCAATGGGATAAAATACCTTGTTTCGTGTCCACACGAAACAAAATTTTAAAGCTATGTTTCCTGCCTCCAGGAAACAAGATAAAAATAGATCAATGAGTATAAAAAAGAAATTTAAGGGAGTGATTGTGCCGGCTGTAACGCCGCTTACACCAGCGTTTGCTATTGACGAGGTAGCAGTAGAAAAAATATTTAATAATTTCTACGCGCACAATACATCACCTTTTATATTGGGAACTACGGGGAAGCGCCTTCTCTTTCTTTACAGCAAAAGAAAGATTACGTAGCAGCTGCTGCGAAATTTAAAAAACCAGGCTCTGTTCTTTATGCAGGTGTTTCTTCCAATGTCATCAGTGAGTCCATTGATTTTGCGAATTTCTGTGCTGATCAGGGCGTAGATGCAGTAGCCGCTACTTTGCCTTCCTACTATGTGTTGACAGAAAGCCAGATGAGTAAATATTTTGAAGACCTGGCCAATGCGATATCCGTGCCATTGATCATCTACAATATACCTGCTACTACGCATATGAGCATTCCGCTATCCATAATAGATGAGTTGAGTCATCATCCTAATATAGTAGCTACCAAAGACTCGGAGCGTAGCGATGAGAGATTGCAGCAATCATTGCAGCTGTGGAAAGGCCGCACGGACTTTGGGCATTTCCTGGGATGGGCAGCCAGGTCTGCGGATGCGTTGTTGGGCGGCAGCGATGGCCTGATACCGAGTACAGGCAATGTGTTCCCAGGCATCTATAAAAAAATGCTGGAAGCGGTTCAGGCTGAGAATAAGGAGCTGGCTTACGAAATGCAGCAGCATAGCGACACAGGCGGCAACCTGTATCAGTCTGGCCGAACACTGGGGAGAGCCTGTGGGCATTAAAAGTATTGATGCAGGAGCGCGGACTTTGCCAGGCAGTGGTGATGCCACCTTTGCAACCGCAGGGTGAAGAACAGGCCGCGGAATTAGTACAACATTTAAAGCAAATAAACTTCAACTAGTAATAATGAGCAGTTTACCGGTAATAGCTATTACAATGGGCGATCCGGCCAGTATTGGTCCCGAGATTGCCTTGAAAGCCTTAAAAGATAAAAAAATATACGAGATATGCAGACCACTGATTGCGGGTGATGCCGGTGTGTTTGAGAAGGTCATTACTGAGTTAGGCCTGGATGTAAAAGTAAACCGTATTGAGAAGCCTGCAGATGCTCGCTTTGCTTTTGGTACGATCGATGTGGTAGATTTGAAAAATGTGGATACGTCAAAGCTAGAGTACGGTAAAATTGATGCGATGTGCGGCGAAGCCAGTTTCAGGTCAGTGGAGAAAGTGATACAGCTGGCATTGGCAGGTGAAGTAGATGCTACGGTTACCGGACCGATCAACAAAAAATCGATCAATGAAGCCGGTCATCATTTTGCAGGCCATACCGAAATCTATGCGCACTACACCAATACAAAAAAATACGCCATGTTACTGGTGGAGGATCATATCAATGTGATTCACGTAAGCACACACGTATCATTAAGGCAGGCTTGCGACCTGGTTAAGAAAGATCGCATATTGGAAGTAATTGAATTGTTGCGTAAGGGGCTTACAAGCCTGGGTAAGACCAACTTAAAAATCGGCGTTGCGGGTTTAAACCCACATGCCGGTGATAGCGGGCTATTTGGTACCGAGGATGACCAGGAAATATTGCCTGCGGTTGAAGAAGCGCGCAGCCGTGGCTATGATGTGGAAGGGCCTGTGCCTCCCGATACCATGTTTGCCAAAGCAGCCACGGGGCTTATGGCGGGGTAGTAGCCATGTACCACGACCAGGGACATATTCCTTTCAAATTAGCCGGCTTTAAGTGGAATGCAGCAAAGCAGCAGATGGAAAGTGTGAAAGGTGTAAACATCACCCTGGGCCTGCCGATAATAAGAACATCAGTTGATCATGGAACCGCCTTTGAAATTGCGGGTAAAGGTATTGCAAGCCCGGATGCCATGATACTGGCGATAGAAAGCGCTGTTCAGCTGGCGAACAATAAGAAATGAGTAATCAGTAAGTAGTAATGAGTGTCCATTCACAACTCACTACTCATCATTCACCATTCATCTCTCACTTTATGATCGTTATTATCGCAGATGATTTTACAGGGGCAGCCGAGCTGGCGGGCATTAGCCTGGGCTACGGCTTAAAGGTTTCGCTTTGCCTCGACGGATCGCTGCAGGGTGATGCCGATGTATATATTGTTTCAACAGATAGCCGGTCGATGAAGAAGAATGATGCCGTGCAGGCTGTGAAATCGGCTACACAGGTGGCTGTGCAACTGCAGCCGGATTTCATATTCAAAAAGACCGATTCTGTTTTAAGAGGCTATGTCGCAGATGAGCTGAATATACAGCTGGAAGTGCTGGGTATAGATAAAGCCCTGATCTTACCGGCTAATCCCTCTTTAGGCAGAACGATCAGGAACAGGCAGTATTTTATCGATGGTATTGCAATCAGCCATACCAGCTTCGCAAAAGATCCTGAATTTGCCATTCAGTCTTCAGATATTGCAGAAATGTTAGGTCATCCCGTTACAGTATTGAACAAAGGGGACAAACTAGCGGAGGGTTTAAATATGGTGTCATCAGCTGCAGCGATCGATGAGGTAGATCAATGGGCGGCACAGGTAGATGCTTCTTGTATCGCCGCAGGATCAGGCGATTTTTTTGAGGCCTTGCTAAAACGTAGGTATAAGAAATATGCAAAACCCGGTAGTCCTGTTTTAAGTAATGCTCATGTATACGTAAGCGGCACCTCATTTAATAAGAGCGTGGAGCTGATCAGGTATTTTGGCAGCAGCTATACGGCCTATATGGATAGCGGTATGATGGCTGATGATAGCAAACCGGATATATGGATAGAGAACGCTGTAGAGATACTGCGGCAACATCAACGGTTGATTGTGGCATTCGATGAAACGATTAGCTCGTCTGCTTTTGAAGCAGCCAGCCTGCGCATTAAAATGGCAGAGCGTGTTAAAATGCTTGCCGGCCAATTTACGATAGACGAGTTGTTAATTGAAGGAGGCGCTACTGCTGCAGCGGTCTTCCAGGCTTTCGGAATGAACTGCTTTGAACCGGTATACGAGTGGGAGCGGGGTGGTGCAGATGAAAGGGGTGATATGTTGATTACCGTGAAGCCAGGCAGTTATGATTTACCGCAACCTATCAGGCAAAAATATAAATTGTATGAAGATGTTTAAGGGCAACTCCTGAACATTCCCTTCAGTTTAGAGGTGTCTAAAGGTTGTTATAAAAGAGTCTTTTGTTCGATTGTGAATTGATCCTAACCCTGTAAAAATAACATGCCCAAAGTTGGCTAAGGCCAGCAAAAATAAATAACGACATGAGCCGATTGCATTTTATTGATTTTGCCATTATCATTCTCGTTCTGGGAATAACCGTATTCCTGGGATTTAAATTTTCGAAAAAACAAACCTCCACTCAAAACTTCTTTTTATCCAAAGGGAATATTCCCTCCTGGGCATTAGGTTTATCATTGCTGGCCACTTTGATCAGCAGTGTTACTTTCCTGGGTTACCCTGCACAGGGGTATACCAGCAACTGGATCCTGCTCGTACAGGGACTAATGGTTCCGATTGTATTATTGGGATGCATATGGTTTATCGTTCCCTTATTCAGGAAATCGATTGGGTTAAGTACCTATGAATACTTCGAGAAAAGATTTGGCAGCTTTGCCCGTTATTACAGCTCTCTTTCATTTATTATACGGCAATTTGCAGGCATGGGTACTGTATTATTCCTGATTGCTATTGCCATTAAAGAAATGATCCATGTCGATCCTTTTATTGTGTTAGCCGTAGTAGGGATTATACTAATAATTGTGAACCTTAAAGGAGGGATTCAGGCTGTAATATGGCTGGATGTATTCCAGGGCTTTATGCTCTTCTTCAGCGGTATTGTATGTTTAACGGTGCTGTTAAGTTCTATTAAAGGTGGTATTCCTGAAGCTATTAGGATTGCCACAGAAAACAATCGTACAGGTTTCGGCCCCTATGATTTCGACTTTAAGCAACTTACATTGATCGTTATGATCATTAACGGAGCCTTTTATGCGATACAAAAATACGCCACAGATCAAACAGTAGTACAAAGATACCTTACAGCAAAAACAGATAAAGATGCTATTAAAGCTTCTTTCCTGGGTATCTCGTTAACCGTTCCTATCTGGACCATGTTTATGCTGATCGGTACGGCTTTATTTGTATACTATAAACAGAATGGTGCACCGGTTGGTATGAAAGCAGAAGCTGCCTTTCCGCATTTCATTATGACCCAATTACCACCGGGTGTTATCGGATTTATTATTGCAGCCCTGTTATCTGCGGCAATATGCAGTTTGAGCGCTGATCTGAATTCGCTGGCTGCAGTAGGCGTGGAAGATTACTATAAAAAGATTGTTCCGGGTAAGACAGATAAGCAATATTTGAAAGCCAGTAAACTATTTGTAGTGATTTCTGGTTTGTTAACAGTGGGCATTGGAGCGCTGTATATATTATCGGGCGATGAAGGTGTATTGGGAATTATTTTTACCATCTATGCCATCTTCTCGGGCGGTATAGTGGGCATTTTCCTGCTGGGCTTATTCAGTGCGCGTGCCAACCGGCAGGGCGTTAATATCGGTATTATTACCTGTATCCTTTTTACGGCTTATGCGTTTCTTACCTCTACGCCTATCGGTTTAAAAGAACCTAAGCTATTACTTGATTTGGGATCCTATAATTTTACACATAATAAGCTCATGTTGGGCGTATACAGTCACCTGGTGTTAATTGGAGTTGGATACGTGGCCAGCCTCTTCTTCCCCAAGCCGGAAGTAGCGCCCAACCTGCTGTTCAGCAACTGGAAAAAGAACAGGAAGCTGGAAGCAAACGAAAAATAAAATAGTTATGACGAAGCATTCAACATATTTAAGAAATAGAATTTATAGTCCATTACAAACGGGTTGTCATATTAAGATTGACGAAATAGGGAGAACCTGTATGGTAGCCTTCGCCAGGCTCAAGGTGACAACAATGTTGTTAATGCTTATGGCGGTTTCATTTACTACCTTCGCTCAATCCAATAACAGCGATGGAGCCTATGAATTGCCTTTAAAGGATGTTTTAAAAGATATCGAGCAGCATTATGGCGTAACTATTCGGGCTGATGAGAAACTGGTAGCCGGAAAAAATCTGAAATATGCTAAATGGCGTTATCGTACGGATGTAGATGAGACTTTAAAAAATGTACTGGCGCCTTTTGATTTGAAAGTAAAACCCGATGGGAATAAGAAGTACAAGGTAAGCGAGTTTGAATATTATCGTTGGCCGGTGGCGGAAGGATGGGCTGAGCTGGATCGTATTGCTGCGCAGTATAAAAATCTTACCGAATGGGAAGCGCGAAAGAAAATGCTACGCCCTTGTATCATGGAAGCCTTACAGTTATCAAAATTGCCCGCTTATCCTATCAGTCAGCCCATTATTACACCCAAAAGAAAACATAATGGTTACACAGTAGAGAATATTGCTATCGAAATATTAAAAGGCGTTTGGGTTAATGGATCTGTTTATCGTCCTGCAAAGATTAAAGGCAAGGTTCCGGTAATTCTAAACCCTGATGGGCATTGGGCTGACCACCGTTTTCGAGCCGATTGCCAGCTGCGTTGTGCAGCTTTGGCTAAAATGGGGCTATCACGATCAGCTATGATCTGTTTGGATGGGGCGAATCGGGCTTGCAATTTGAATATGCCGATCATAGGAAAGCGCTGTCGCAAACCATACAAACATTAGGTGCTATCCGTATCCTGGATTACCTCTTAACGTTGAAAGAAGCCGATCCTAATCGTGTGGGGATCACCGGCGGATCGGGAGGTGGTAGCCATACTGTTCTGATGACTGCTATTGACGAACGTATTAAAGTTTCTGCCCCGGTGGTTTCAGTGTCTTCCTATATGTATGGCGGTTGCCCCTGCGAAAGTGGTATGCCGGTATTTATGTGTGGCGGTGGAACGGATAACCTGGAGCTGGCGGCTATGGCGGCTCCTAATCCACAGCTTTTGGTATCCGATGGCGGCGACTGGACCGACAAAATGCCTGAGCATGACTTCCCTTACCTGCAGAAAATGTATAGCTGGTATGGTAAAAAAGAGAATGTGACCAACGTGCACCTGCCTGATGAGAAACATGATTTTGGCATTAATAAAAGAACGGCCGTATACCGCTTTATGGCCAAAAACCTGAACCTGAACCTGGCCGCCATTGAAAAGAACGGGCAAATAGATGAATCGGGTATTACCATCGAAAAAATGACCGATATGTATGTGTTTGGTGATAAGGGCGAAAAACTACCGGCACATGCCGTAAAAGGGTTTGCCAACCTGGAGAAAGTGTTTGCTGCGGCAATAAAATAATGGACATACTCATTCATCCACCTGTTTATAATCATAAAAATAATTCCTTACCCGTGCTGGTTTAGCATCGTGAAACAAGGACTTCTTCCTTAGAAATGAAGCAACAAATAAAAAAGCTGTTTTTGCTAAGTAGTGTCATAGCATTATTGACGCTACCTGCAGCAGCACAAAAAAGCCGTTATAAAATTGGTTTGATAGATCTGATGTTATTGAAGCGCCAGAAGCTCAGTGCAGTTGCCCTGGCTAAAGAATTGAAAGCAGATGGATTGGAAGTAGATATGGGTGGCCTTGGTAACCGGGCTACTTTTGATAATAAGCTGCTCACAGATTCAATACGGCAACAATACCTGCAGGAGGCAAAAGATAGGGTATTGAATTGTTCTCCCTGGCGATGACCGGTTATTATGCACAATCTTTTTGTGGCAGGGAAGAATACCTGCAATCGGTATCATCCTGTATTAAAACCATGCAGTTGATGGGTATTAAAACGGCTTTCCTTCCCATGGGTGTTCAGTGTGATATTGCTTCCAGCAAGAGCATCAGGGATTCGGTGATCAATCGTTTAAAAGTTGTAGGCAAAATGGCTAAGGAGGCTGGAGTGGTAATCGCCATTGAAACGGCGCTTTCTGCTAAACAGGAAAAGCAGCTGTTGAAAGAGATCGGTTCACCGGCTATTAAGATCTACTTCAACTTTTCAAATCCTTTAAAAGGAGGCAGGAACCTGTATAAAGAGTTAAAAACTTTGGGTGCCAAAAATATCGCCATGATCCACGCCACTAATAAAGACAGCGTATGGCTGGAAAATGACCCGCAGATCAACCTGTATAAGATTAAGAAAACACTGGATAAAATGAAATGGAAAGGCTGGCTGGTGGTAGAACGCAGCCGCGATGCCAGTCAACCCAGGAATGTGAAGTACAATTACGGTGCGAATGTGGCCTACCTGAAGAAGGTATTTCAACCGGAGCAGCCATAAACCACCGGGCACTTTATGGATTATAGCGCCGGTAAATGCAGCTGCATAAGCGATTATTTTAAGGATAATAAGCTTGTGGCCGGTACAGCCATCAAGCGATATTATGCCTGCCGGATGGTACAGGACACAAAAAAAGATTAGTTTAGTAATCTTGTGGGTTTTATAAGTTTAAATTTGCACCCATCTATTTTTTTATGAGCACAAATTTGTTTCAATACAATACAAAATATCCGTCGGTAGCGGATCTGAAGAAAAAAGCTAAAAAGAGAATTCCAAAATTTGCTTTCGATTACCTCGAAGGCGGCTGCAACGATGAATTGAACGTATGGCGCAACGAGGAAGACTTTAAGAATGTTTTCCTGATGCCGCAGTATCTCAAAAAGCACAACGGGGTAGATATGAGAACCGAACTTTTTGGTCATACCTATGATGCCCCTTTTGGTATTGCGCCGGTAGGCCTGCAGGGCCTTATGTGGCCCAATGCTCCTGAGATCCTGGCCAAAGCTGCTTTAAAATATAATATACCGTATATATTAAGTACGGTATCAACCAGTAGTATCGAACGGATAGCTGAATTAACGGAAAGTAAATTCTGGTTCCAGCTGTACCATCCAACTCAAAATGAGTTGCGCGATGACCTGTTGCGCCGGTTGGAAGCGGTGAATTGCGAGGTATTGGTAGTACTGATCGATGTGCCTTCTTTCGGGCTTCGTTACCGCGAGATCAAAGCGGGTCTTTCGATGCCGCCCAAACAAACGATCAACAATTTTATACAGGCCGCTATGTGCCCTGCCTGGGGTATTGAAACTTTAAGAGTGGGCATTCCTTCCTTTGCTACATTAAAGCCTTATATGAAGAAGGGTATGGATATGAAGCAGCTGGGTAAGTTTATGAACGCCACTTTTACAGGAAGGGTGGATGCAGAAAAAGTGCAGGCTATCCGTGACAAGTGGAAAGGTAAACTGGTGATTAAAGGAGTAGTAAGTGAGGAAGATGCAACTATTTGCGCCAATATCGGTGTAGATGGTATTATTGTTTCTAATCATGGAGGCCGCCAGATTGAAGCGGGTGAGTCTACCATTAAACCATTACAGGGCCTTGCCGATAAATTCAGATCCAAATACAAAGTAATGATCGACAGCGGGCTTCGTTCGGGTCCGGATATTGGACGTGCCCTGGCTTGTGGAGCCGATTTCACCTTTATGGGCCGTCCGTTTATGTATGGCGTGGGCGCTTTAGGTAAAGAAGGCGGCGATCATACCATTGCGATGCTGAAAGCGCAGTTAAAGCAGGTTATGGAACAGGTATGTTGTGAAACTGTTCATGATTTTCCGGCAACGCTGATTAAATAACGCAGCATATTGGGCTGCAAAACTTATAGTAATGAACCGTTCCGTTTATGTAATAACCCCTACTGCGCAGAGCGGAAATTATTGATCAGCCTGGGCCTGATGCAGATGTTGCAGCGTACTACCACTAAAGTAGCTTATTTCAAGCCGCTGATTGATAGTCATGAGCCAAAGGATAATCATATCGATACCATATTAACGCATTTCAAAATTAATATGGCATACGAAGAGGCGTATGCATTTACCAGGTCGGAGCTGAGCGAGATGGAGAACCAGGGCAAGCTGAACGAAGTGTATGAAACCATCATCAATAATAAATACAAAAGGCTCGAAGAACAATTTGATTTTGTATTGGTAGAGGGCAGCGACTTTAAAGAGGAAGGCTCCGTTTTTGAAGCCGACTTTAATGCTTCCGTAGCGCAAAGCCTGGCGATGCCGGTATTGCTGGTTACCAGAGATAGTTTTGCTACAGTTGCCAACCTGGTACACAATGTAATAGCAGAAGTGCATTCTTTCCTGGCAAAAGATTTAAATATTATCGGCTTATTTGTAAGCAGGTGTACCAAAAATGTGCAGGAGGTAAAAGAAAAGATTGATAAGCACCTGCGTAATGAGATCGTAGTGTCCGTTATTCCTAATGATGAGGAGCTGACCAAACCATCTATGCAGGAGATTGCCGATCATTTAAAAGCGCATGTTCTATTTGGAGCCGACAAGCTGGAAAATGTAGCCAAGAGTTCTATCATCGGGGTATGCAGCTGGCCAATTACCTGCCCCGCATGCAGGAAGATTGCGTTTGTGTGATTCCCGGTGATAGGGGCGACCTGATCGTAGGCACCATGCTGGCCAATATATCACCAAAATATCCTAATGTAGCAGGTATCGTTTTATCAGCAGGATTTTTACCCGAGCGGTCCATCGTTAACCTGATGGATGGCTCTCAAAAGCCTTTACCCATACTGGCTGTGCCTACCGGTACTTTTGAAACCGCCAATAAAGTGGCGAATATCAAAACACGTATCTATCCCGCTAACCAGTACAAGATCAAGCTATGCCTCGATCTTTTGAAGGAGCTGTTGATGCAGAAGCATTAAGTGAAAAGATCAACTCTGTAAAAACGGAAAGTATTACTCCGCGCATGTTCCAGTATAATATGCTGGTTACAGCCAAGAAATTACAGCGACATATTGTATTACCCGAAGGGACGGATGACCGTATATTAACGGCTGCATCCAACCTGGCGAAGGATAAAATTGTGTACCTGACGGTACTGGGTAACCCTGATTCTATAAAGGCCAAAGTAACCCAACTGGGCTTGCATTGGGATGATGAAAGAATCAAAATTATCGATCCTGAGAATAGTGAGAAGTATAAAGAATACAGCAATACTTTATATGAGCTGCGCAAATCCAAAGGGCTGGAGCTGGCTGCCGCTGAAGACCTGATGCTGGATGTGTCTTACTATGGAACGATGATGGTATATAAAGGGGAGGCAGATGGAATGGTATCGGGTGCGGTCAATACTACAGCGCATACGATTAAGCCGGCTTTGCAATTTGTAAAAACGCGTCCCGGCTTTAATACGGTTTCTTCTATATTTTTCATGTTGTTGCATGATAGGGTATTGGTGTATGGCGACTGTGCCATTGTGCCCAATCCAACTGCAGAACAACTGGCGGAAATAGCCATGTCTTCGGCCGATTCCGCAAAAGCTTTTGGTATCACTACTCCCAAAGTAGCCATGCTTTCTTATTCATCCGGGGCATCCGGTAGTGGCGCTGAAGTGGAAAAAGTAAGAACCGCAACAGCTATTGTTAAAGAAAAAGGCCTGATCTGTTGGTGGAGGGGCCTATACAATACGACGCGGCTGTGGACCCGGTTGTAGGCCGGAGCAAAATGCCAAACTCTCCGGTAGCCGGACAGGCAAACGTATTGATATTCCCCGATCTGAATACGGGTAATAATACCTATAAAGCCGTGCAAAGAGAAACCGGCGCTTTGGCGGTAGGTCCCATGTTGCAGGGCTTAAACAAGCCCATTAACGATTTGAGTCGTGGGGCTACTGTCGATGATATTTATAATACCGTAGTGATCACTGCCATTCAGTCGGGGCAATAGTTAAATAAAAATATCAAAAGGATTTAATGGAAATATTGGTAATTAATGCCGGCAGCTCGTCTTTAAAGTACCAGCTTATTAATGTAGAAACCGGTGTGGTGCTGGCTAAGGGCCTGGCAGAGCGTATTGGAATGGACGGCAGTAATATCAATCATGCATGGACAAAAGACGGGAATGAATCAAAAAGAACTTGACTGCTGAGCTGCCGGATCATACTGTTGCTTTTAACGTCATATCCAACCTGCTGGTGGATGGGGAAACCGGTGTAATACCGCAACGGGAAGATATTAAAGCAATCGGTCACCGGGTGGTGCATGGCGGTGAGCATTATACCCAAACCCAAATTGTTACCAGCGAGGTAAAGCAGGCTATTGAGGACCTGATCCCTTTGGCGCCGCTGCACAATCCCGCCAATCTTATAGGTATTAACGCAGCAGAAAAGGCTTTTCCTAATGCTATACAGGTGGTAGTATTTGATACTGCTTTTCATCATACCATTCCGGATAAAGCTTTTCGCTATGCCATACCGGAGCAGTTTTACAGGAAGACCGCATCCGCGCCTACGGCTTCCATGGCACCAGTCATAAGTATGTGTACGAGCAGGCTTCAAAGTATTTAAATAAAAACAACCTTAAAGCCATTACTATACACCTGGGCAATGGCGCGAGCATGTGCGCTATTAATGAGAAGGGCGAAAGCGTGGAAACCAGCATGGGCTTTGGTCCGCTGGCCGGGCTGATCATGGGCACCCGCAGCGGGGATATCGATCCTTCTGTCATTTTTCACATGGCTGAAGAAATGAACATGTCTTTAGAGAATATAAAAAATACTCTGAACAAACAAAGTGGTATGCTGGGTATTGCGGGTAGCAATGATGCGCGCGATGTTAGCAAGCTGTACCATGAAGGAGACAAACATGCCATTCTTTGTTATGAAATGTATACCCATCGCATCAAGAAATATATAGGGGCCTATACGGCGGTTTTAAACGGGGTAGATACCATAATATTTACCGCCGGCATAGGAGAGAATGACGCGCTAACCCGGCAGCTTTCCTGCAGCAACTTGTCTGCTTTAGGGATTATCATTGATGAAAATACCAATATTTCAAAAAATCATCCCCGGCAGCCGGTAGAGATCCAGGCAGCTGATAGCCGGGTAAAAATATTGGTAGTGCCTACCAACGAGGAGCTGGAAATTGCTTTACAAACCTGGGAAGTGGTGAAGTGAGCCGATCTTGGACCCCAATGTCACCCTGATCTCACCCCAGATGTCACCCTGAGCGTGACGAAGGGTATTCAACAACGTACAGCAAGCCTGCGCTCTGCTTCGTCATGCTCAGCATGACAGCGCTTCTGATCTCGATCCAAATGTCACCCTGACGTGACGAAGGGTATTCAACAACGTACAGTAAGCCTGCGCTCTGCTTCGTCATGCTCAGCATGACAGCGCTTCTGATCTCGATCCAGATGTCACCCTGAGCGTGACGAAGGGGTCCCGATAGCTATCGGGATGCCGAAGGGTGTTCACTAATCGAGCAAGGCCGTTAAATCACTCCGAGTCCGATTTTCCATATTGCGTATAGTTCCTGGAAAACAGCCTTAGCTTATCCCAATCAGATTGCATTAGAGCTTCCTTCTTACGTCTCGACCAACCCTTTACCTGCTTTTCAAATGCAATGGCTTTTCTGACATCATGTAAAGTAATCATAGTAAACAAGTGTCAAGGGACGTCTGGAATAAGTGTAGCAACCAATATTCTCGCCGCTTTCATGAATGCGTAGTCGTTGTTCAAGGTTACCAGTAATGCCGGTGTAATAGGAGCCGTCAGCACACTTTAGTATATAAACATAGTAGCGCTTCATAGTATAAAGTTAGGATTGAATGGGCTATGTTCAATGCTCAGTTTGAAAATGCTGCGCTATCCGAACTCATATGTCACCTTGAGCCTGACGAAGGGTATTCGAAGACGATAGCCCACGCTTTGCTTCGTCAGGCTCAGCATGACAGTACTGCATACTCTAAAACTTTCCATAAAACACCTGGAAGCAAGGCAGCTGCAATTCCTTCCGCCACATATCCACCACCTGGTCGCGGTCATCCATACAAGCGATACATGATACCGGCCTGCGATCTCCTGTTCAAACAGCTCTTTTTCAACACGCTGTCCTTAATGTAATTGCCCCGAGGCCGCATCCATAAGCCATTGAAAGGGATGGCATGCTTTTCCAGGAAGCGCAATGTCGGCTCCCGGTATTTGTCTTCTCGGCCTGACACCAATAAAATTTGATAACCGTTTTGATGATAAAAGTTCAAAGTGTTAGCAACGGCCTGGTTCAACCGGTCGTTCTCACAACCGGATGCATCAAAAGGATCACGATCATCCATTAAAGCAAGCGTACCATCCAAATCGCAGATAACAGCTTTTGGAAGATGGGCCTCCTGCTCCTTAACCATATGCTGCAATCGGCGCCGGTTCCTTACGGAAAGATCGAACTGAGTTTTAAGTTTTTCCAAAGCATCCACATGATGATGGATGGCTTTAGGCGGTATCCATTTTCCCGTCATGGCTTCCTGGCTTCGCAACGCTGCTTTAAAGTGGTTCTGTCTACATCAAATATTTTAAAGGTTATATCTGCCAGGTTACCAAAGCTGGTTATGTATTGTTCCAGGTATTCAGCCTTGGTATGCGTAGCATCGGCTATTACATTTATTTTTTTCAGCAACATACCTTCAATGGCTGCAAAGATCATATCGGTAAGCGCCGCTTCCATTTCATCTGTAAGAAAGGTTTGCGAAAACTGCATGGTTCTGAAATCATCCCTGCATACCCGTACCCAGTTTACGTGAGTACGTACATGATACTTTGCAAAAGTGGTTTTGCCACTTCCAGGCGCACCTATCAGTATCATTAATTGAGGATTCTTATTTTTCATTTGTTGTTTTTTTATGTTGTTTATAAAGCCGGATCCAGTTGGCTCTCTGCCGCTTCTTCCAGTATCCGGTCGAGCACCAGGTTTTTATAATAGTAATTCTCGGGGTTGATTTCCCTGTAAGGAATCTGCAATAACTGGTAATTGATCGCCCAGTCATTAATCGAACAGGATAATTTGGCGCGGATACTACGTTTTCTGATCTGTTGCTCCAGCTCACTTTGAAAATGGACACCGTAGATCATAGTGAGGTAATTATTATTTCTTACTTTAAGCGCAGGCGCTACATTTTTTACAAATGCCTGAGCGGGCTTTATCACAATGCCTTCTTCCTTTTCAGCGCTTAAGGAGTCAAACCATTCGTATAACAACGCCGCTTTTGCGGCTATATCAGCTTCATCAGTTATATGCAACACCTGCATCTCGTCGTCGTTTACCTGGCTGTAGGTTTTGTTGTCATTCGGTATTTCTTCACGCCCGTCAGCATATACTTTTTCAGAATATTGAAAGGCTTGAAATGAAGAACCGCCTCCTGTCCATAGTGCATTACCTGCTGTTCAAAAATGTTGATGCCATGGGCATATTGTTCCATGTCCGGTATATTCAGTTCCTGCAAAGCGGAATGCTGCCGAATTACATGCCCCGGGTATTTCTCCCTGAAGGCCTTACCGCGCAGGGCCTTACGGTCATTTTGAAATGCTGTATAAGCGCTGCCAGATTGCACCTTTAACAGCTTTTCGAACAACCTCGATTTTTGTATAAATGCCAGGTGTTGCTGATGCGCGTTCAAGTAGCCCTCAAATTCATTTTTAATCAACCCCTTTCCCAATACATCCCAGGGCATCAGCTCGGCCTGTATGATCACCAATTCCAGGTTTGTCCAGTCGAACCGGTTATACAATTCTTCGCAGGCTATTTTTGCCTCTGTAAGGTTGATATGCTCTATCTTATGTCCATTGCGGCTTACAAAATAAGTTTCGTCCAGGTCTTTGTGCAGGTAAATATCGCAATAAGAGCCCATATACTTTTTTGTATTACGATGTCCTGTACACCATTCTTTACATAGTAACGCAGCCCTTCATAAATGCTTTCAATTTCATTGTGAGCTATCGATTTAGGCGCCGGTGCGATGGTAGGAGAGAAGGCATTAATTTTATGCTCACTCATCCAGTTGATCCTTGATGTTATTTTTCTCAGCTCCTGGATCTTTGTGTTATTATTCATGATCTGCAGTTTTTTTAATGATCACTAATTGAGTAGGGCGGATGCCATTTAATTCATCGCCTACCTGTGCATATGCTACCTCCGCATGTATGCCGTTGGCCATACAGTCTTCAATAAATAACCTGAACTCCTCACCGGTAAATTCAAAGTGATGATCATCATGGCGGAAACCACTGTCAAAATAGAACTGGTTAAACTCCGCATTCGGCGTGGAGATGATGATTAGATTAAAATTAAAAGACATTGCTTTTTGTATCAGGGCCACTGACGCTTCGCGCGTATTGTGTTCAATTACTTCGCTGATAATGATATTGATTGTTTCGTTACAGGTTACCTGTTCAATATCTGTATAGAAGAACAGGTTGTCCCTATCCATCCGGTTCATAATATTCTCTCCCAATCTTCTAAGGTTTTCGTTACGGTCAACCGCATAATACGGATGTTGCATGCCTTTATTCACCAGTCGCTTGTAATAAGCAAATTCGCCGCAACCAATATCCAGCACCGGGTGATCGATTCCTGCTTCTTCGGTAATAAAACCCAGCCTCGACCGTTGCGTATCCTCATTAATCAGATTGGCTTTAATACCGTATTGCGCCAGGTAGGTTTCCAGTGCCGGTTTTACGAGTGCAAACTGTGCCTTGTTTTTTACCGCTCTTCTTATAAAAAGATAGTGTACAAAATAAGGTACGCGCTCCAGGTTGGTTAACACCCGCAGGTATTTCTGCGCGAATGAGTCATCAATAAAAGTATTGAAGGCATCGATATTGGTAAGGTGCGTAAAGAGCGCTGTAAGGTTCAATAAATTGACAGCCTCAAATATAGTAGCCCCTGTTATGGTAAGGGTGAAATTATTGCCTACGCTCTGTTGTACGCTGATGCCTTTAAAATATTTTTCCAGCAAAAAACACCGTTGCGAAACCAGCTGGAATTAATATAAAACACCGGTACGGTTATCGTGCAGGGCACTGTATCTGCCTTTCCCTGGTTAAACCGTTTAGCCAGGTTATTTCCTGTGCCTCGTATGCTGTTTTTTCTTTCAGCAGGTGACTGAATAATTCGGTGCTGATGTTTAAAACGATCAGCGGATTACAATGGCTTTGAAAATCCAGTTGGTTGCTGCTGTCATCCGTATAGCTATGGCCTTTATCCTGGAACAAAACCTCGTACTCATTTGCTGAAGCCACGTGGCCAACCACGATCCCCGATTTTAGTGGTTTGGCATACAAACCCTCATCTGTTTGCGGGTTCTTATGAAGAATATCCGCCAGGAGTGGGTTGGTGCTGTAAATGGTTATAATCATACCTTTTTTATTTTGTTGAAACAAAGATGATAAGGGTACTGCGCAATGTATTTGCGTAGTAAAAAATATTTCCCGATTTTTATTAAAAGGTTTGAAACTATGGCAATTAATAAGCTGGCGCTGATCCGTTACAAGATCATTGACGGATGTTTACGCAACCGGATGCGCAAATGGACATTGGAAGACCTGATACAAACCGTATCGGAAAAGCTATATGAACAGGAGGGCGTGGAGAACGGTGTAAGTAAACGAACCATCCAGGGCGATATTCAAATAATGCGCAGCGATAAGCTGGGTTATAATGCTCCTATTGAAATTGCTGAACGTAAGTATTATTATTATGCCGATGAAGAGTATAGCATTACCAAAGCACCGATGACCGAGGCTGATATGAACCGATTAAAAGAAGTGATTGAAATGTTGAAACAGTTCAACGCTTTTCAATACCTCGGCGATATGAGCGAAATGGTGGCCAGGCTGGAAGACCGTTTATACAGTTCAACCGGGCAAACCGTAAGCTATATACAGTTTGAAGCCAATACGCTGTTGAAAGGGCTGCATTTTATTACGCCTTTATACCAGGCCATCCGCAATAAAAAAGCATTGACCATCACTTACCAGTCCTTCAAAGCCCAACAGCCCGGCACTTCTATTTATTATCCCTACCTGCTGAAAGAATACCGCAACCGTTGGTTCCTCATATGCCGTAGCAAAAAGGGTAGTAATTTATTGAACCTAGCCCTCGACCGTATGATAACCGTTGCCGAATGCGAGGGGAGCCCTGCCTGGAGCATACCGGCGTGGCCTGGGATCGTTATTACAGCGACCTGCTGGGTGTAACCAAAGACAGGAATGATCGTGCGCATAAAGTGCTCATACAGGTAAACAAACCCAACGCGCCTTATGTGTTAACCAAGCCGCTGCATCCTTCTCAACAGCTGGTGGAGGAAAATGAAACCGGCATTATTATTCGCATTGATGTGATATTGAATTTTGAGCTGGAACGGGAGCTACTGAGTTTTGGAGAAACCATCAAAGTGCTGGCACCCCGCTTACTGGCTGGCCGCATAGCCAAGCGGTTATTGCAGGCGGGTAGGGCTTACTAGAAATGATGTCCCCTAATGCCCATCAGTTCGACTAAGCGACGCAGGTTCGAAGAACTCCTTCGGAGAGCGTGCGCCCGCCCGTGCCGGTACGGACGGGGAGAAATCTCCGGGAAAAGTTAAATCTTGCTGAATAATGTTAGACCCTTCCTGTACCCGTTACCCGTAAATTACTTATTGGCCAATTTCTTTAACACGCTATGCAATATTTGCGATGCTTATTTATATACGGTAGATAAAAAGAGACTAATTCTTCACCCCTTAGATTTTTTGCGATAATTTTTCCCGAAGGGTCGATTAAAAATTCATAGGAATGGCCTGAATACCGTATAAAAAGGCTACATCCTGTTTTCCTTCCTGTTTAGCATCTATCAGTTGCTTCCACGGCAAACGGTCTTGCTGCACGGCCTGTAACCATTTTGCTGAGTCCTGGTCAATCGATACAGATAAGATATCAAATTTGTTATCCCTGTATTTTTTATAAGCAGCTAAAAGGTTCGGGTTTTCAGCCCTGCAGGGTGCACACCAGCTGGCCCAAAAATCAACCAAAACGTACTTTCCTTTGTATGAGTGTAAACTAACCGGGATTGAATTCCGGTCCTTTAGGTTAAAATCTCTGGCATAGCTACCTACCTGTGTATGTTTATCCAATTCCCATAATTGATAGGCAATATCCTTTGCCTTATTATGAGATAGCAAGCCGGGGTCTAGCTGCTGATAGAGATCAATTGCCGTATCTTTTCCTAAAACCTTGGCGATGTCTTCTAGTTCAAACAAACTTGCTACTGATGATTTGTGCGCAAGCACAAATTTGTATTTTCTTAAAGCCAGTTCTTTAAAGTAAGACTGGTTAAGGGCGGAAAAATGTCTTGCAGTGGCAGTATCGCCCCTGTTTACGGCCTGTTGTACACTATCGGAGGATGAATTGAGGCTATCCCTTATCAACCTTTCGGTTGACCGGATTAATATCCTCCTTATTGAATCTTCCTTCAGGCCTGTGACGGAAGCAGTCCAGATTCTATCTGCATTTCCAGTTATTTTGGCTTCTGCATTCTCCAGTAAAAAAGCAAACCAGCCTTTGCCATTTTCTATTTCAATAGAATAAAAATTAATTTCGTCAACTTTTCCTTTAAATGAAAAATGCCCGTCTTTTGAGAAGACGGAGTCATATAATTTAAGTTGAAAGGATGGCCCGTACCCAATACCTTTATTTCCCAAATATATTTTCTTATTGCTTAAGTTGCTGATGTAACCATTGATGGTAAATGCCGGCCCATGCTGTGCCGACAGGTTGAAAGCAACACTTAACAGAACCGCCAATAAACTATTATGTTTCTTCATAGAATTTTTTTCAATTGTTCACAGGTAAAAAATGGGTGTTTGTAATGTACAGTTACTTCTATAAAAGTAGGTAAAATGCCTGGTAATAACTGAAATATTCCTGCTTAAAACTGGTATTCATTTTTCACCTCGCTGTCGTTTTACTGCGTTCGGTCGGGGTAACGATAAGGAAGCCAAATCCGGCTTCGTAATGCGAGATCCCTCCGCTCCACTTTGTTTCGGTCGGGATGACGACCATAAAGTCGAATCTTGCTTCGTACCCCTCCGTTCGTTTGGTTGCATTTTACTTAGACGAGGGATGGCGATTCACCTAAGCCGTCATTTCGACTAAGCGACGAAGGTTCGAAGAACTCCTTCGGAGAGCGAAGTGTAGAAATCTTATGCAAAGCCAAATTTTGTTTCGTAATGTGAAATCCCACTACGCTGCGCTTAGGTCAGGGTGATGTTCTAACGTTACGCCGTCGTTCCTAGTGAGATGATTCCCTTCAAGCCTTCATTTCGAGCGTAACGAAGTGGAGCCGAGAATTCTCTACGAGAAGCCAATCCGCTTTGTAATGCGGGATCCCTCCGCTACGCTTTGCTGCGGTCGGGATGACGACTATAAAGCCGAATCTTGCTTCGTACCCCTCCGTTCGTTTGGTTGCACTTTACTTAGACGAGATGGCGATTCATCTAAGCCGTCGTTTCAAGTGAGTGACGCAGGAACGAGCCGAGAAACCTCTACGATTAGTCAAATCTCGCTTCGTAACGCTAGATCCCTCCACTGCGTTCCTTACAGGAACTTCGGTCGGGATGACGGTAACGAGAGGCCGTTGCTCAATACAGCAACCTGTAAATCTCATTATACACTTCCTCGTTAAGAAATTCCCTATCAGGATTTTTAGCGCTTATCAGGCTTTCTTTCTTTTCTCTTCTCCAATTCTTAATTTGTTTTTCCCTGGCAATAGCCGTTTCTATATTATCAAACCATTCATAGTAAATAAGGAAGCAAACATTGTATCGATCTGTAAAACTGCCGGGTACTAAATGATGTTCATGTTCCCAAACGCGGTTCCTAAGGTTGGCCGTTACACCGGTATAAAGCACGTTTAGTCTTTTGTTGGTTAGGATAGATAAAGCCGCCTTTGTCCATACTCCTAATTTACGTAATTATGGCTATTGCAGTCCGGATGATGTCCAGAAATGCCCGTCTTTTCGATCGAGTGACGCAGGAACGAGCCGAGAAATCTCTATGCAAGGCCTAATCTCGCTTCATAACATGAGATCCCTCCGTGCGTTCCGTTGCACTTCACTTAGTCGGGATGACGGTAACGAAGCCGGATCCCGCTTCGTAACATGAAAGAATAAACCATTTACTGAGTTTCCACGGACTCGGACAGCAGGCATTTTTACGCTTCACTTCCGTCATTTTCTTCATGCTCACCCATCAAGGCCGGTTGGCATTCTGATGGCTGTATCGGATGGTTCAGCTGGATTTTTCTTTTTGCTTGAAAGGCGGACGGTAAAAAGTTATCCCTGAGAGACTGATATTTGGAAACCCTGTCATGTTTATCAAAAATCAAGGTGAGTGTACCGGTGTTGATACCGGTTTTGGAGTAACCCAGGAAGTAATCAAAACTGTCATTAGTTTCGGTATCGGGTTTTCCCAATAAAGCGATGATCTGTTTTCTGGGTTTACCTACTAAGGCATAATTGTTCCGGAGATCATTCATCATATCCCACCGGAGACTTAAGGTTTCTTCGGAGGTATAATTTGAATGTTTCCATTTTTCGCTGTCGAATTTTTCGTGTGTTATGCTGCCGCAGGATACGACTAGGGATAGCACTATTGCTGTAAGTATGATTATGGCGGGTTTCATGTTTTTTTAAGACTGTAAAAATTTTCAATTATTAGCCAATAGGCTCTTCATCATCATATTCCAATTTGCTTCGGGTCCATTCGCACGGGGTTGTTCGCCGGTGGCCTGTTCGCCATAGTCCAGATTAAAAAGCTGGTTTAATGTGGGGTCGCTGCTGATCAACTCTTCTAAAGCTACGATTTTAATGGCGTCAACAGTGTATTCATGAGATGATATCTTCTGTTTAAATATTTTTTTGATACAAAAAACCTGCTGACATACTGTTGTCACAGCCCGGATAGAGCTTTGTGTTATCAATTATCAAAAACAATAGATATGAGCACAACAACTACAATCGAACGCCCCTTATCAGCGCCGAAGAATTATTAACCGCATGGCAGGGACACCGCAATCTTACCCGTAAAGTAATAGAAGTATTCCCGGAGAAAGATATGTTTACTTTTTCGGTTGGCGGCATGCGCCCTTTGCCGACCTGATCAAGGAAATGATTACCGTATCTGCCGTTGGTTTAAAACAGATTGTTACCGGGGTAATAACGCCTTTTGAGGATGCAATGCCCGAGATAAAAGAAAAAGCCGATTTACTGCAGGCCTGGGATGAAGCTACAGAGCAGATCAACGTTTATTTCCCGCAGATCAGCGCTGAAAGGTTTCATGAAGACATTAACCTTTTTGGTGAGTACAAATTCCCGGCTATAGAAAATATCCAGTATTTTATCGACAACGAAATCCACCACCGCGGGCAGGCTTATGTATACCTGCGTGCTTTGGGTATTGAACCGCCTTTTTTCTGGGACAGGTATTAATTTTTAATAAGTCCTCATACCTGTAAAGGGGCGGAAGGATATTATAAGCGGAGACTGCCGGAACTAAAGCCGGTGTCTCCGCTTTTAATGCATTCGTCGAGCTCAGTAAAGTTCGAATTTGCAGCGCCGTCATGCTGAGCTCGCCCGGATGACCGGTTCGGACGGGTCTGACGAAGCATCGAGCGTGGGCTTGCGATTACAACGAGCCTTCGGCATCTGATAACTATCGGGACACCTTCGACTAGCAACACCCTTAGGCATGCTCTGGGTGACAATAGGGTCAGATCTGCAGCACCGTGACCCGGCACCAGCATCCAACGTCCGGTATCCAGTATCTAACATCTTATATCTAACTATTGATCCGCCTGTTAATATCACTGGTAAGCGCTTTCAGGCGTTGTTTAAGGCTTTCGGGCTCGATAATATCCGATTTGTCGGCCAGCACAATAAACCAACGTAGAAAATATTCCGGCTCATGAGGGAAGTGAAAAGTCATTTCAGTTTTATCGCCCACTATTCTTTCTGAAATAAAACCATACTGCTGCCGGCTATGCTGAACGTATTTTACATAGGCATTGTCCATCATAATTTTAACTACCTCGTATTGGTCAAACGCTGGTTTTTGCAGGTAGGCGGCAAGCTCCTTATGCTGACGGGTAAAGGGCGCATCCAGGCCGGCTATTTTTATGATACGATCCGATCTGAAATTGCGATGTTCCTTTCTCAGGTGGCAATAAGCTACGAGGTACCAGTATTCTTTGTCGTGGTATAGCCCGATAGGTTCAATATTCCTTTCCGAAGGCTGGTGGGCATCAAAAGCCTGGTACATAATATATACCTGCTTTTTATTCACGATGCCGTTCATAAGGATCTCTAATGCATTGGGCACTTCTTTTTTGAACAGGTTCTTTTTGGGCGACACGTGGATATTGGCATTGAGCTCATTTACCCGGTCTTTATCTGTCCAGCGCAGAACCGACTTCACCTTGAACATGGCCGATTGAAAAGCATTGCCCAGTGAGCGATCGGTAAAATGTTCCATCAGTTTTTCTGCCGCTACAAAACTTACAGCCTCTTCCCGGGTAAACATTACGGGTGGCAGCTTGTAACCTTCCATGATAGAATAACCTACGCCCGCTTCCGAGCTGATGGGAACACCTGAGCTTTCCAGTGTCTTAATATCCCGGTAAATGGTACGAAGGCTTACGCCAAACCGGTCTGCCAGCTCCTGGGCTTTTACAATGCGTTTAGATTGCAGCTGGGTGAGTATGGCCACTACACGGTCGAATTTTTTAGGACTTTCATCGTGTATTTCGTCGTCTATTGCGGCCATGGGTATGAATTGTGGTGCAATTTAGAAAGCCCGGCTGAAGATTGCAAATCTTAGTGAACCGGGAGTAAGAAAACTTGAATGGTACCCCAAAAAGAGCGCGATACCATTACATACAAAAAAGCCGCAATGCCAGGTACCGCGGCTGCTATGGTTGGGTAGATGTAAACGTTGCCGTTAAATAGTTTTAGGCGTATATATTTTTACCACGCCGTCGCCTTCACTGCTCACAACCAGTAACGACTTTTTGGCAGGGCTCATCCTCGCAGGTACAAACAACACACCTTCAGGCGCGTCACCGGTTTTTACCAGCTGTAAAAATTTTGGGCTTTGCGGATTCGTTATATCATACATCGCTACGGCATCTGCTCTTTCCATACCTACAAAGGCAACATTTATCTTGCCTACTTTTCCTATAGTAATACCTTCCGGTTCTACCGACTTGTCGTCACTTCTGCCATCATCGTATTGCCCCGGTTCATTTGCTTTTATATCCAGTTCATTTTTACTGTCAAATACCTGGGCGCCGGTTTGGCCATTCCATACACTAAAAGAGCGGGCGCCAAAAGAGTATAGTTCATCAAAATCTCCGTCACCATCTTTATCCCCTAATGTAGTGGTGATATTTAAACGGCCCAGTACCCCGTTTTTTTAAGATCAGTGGCGTTAGGAAAAATTGTAGGGTCTAAATTAATATCTTTTACACGTTTGGCTTCCGCGTAGGAACTATATTCACGTGCATCACCTTCGTTGGCAGTAAATAAATAGGGTATTCCGTTGTGCTCTAAAAGGGCGATAGCATCGGGCATATAAACGCCTTTTACATTGGGCCATTTGGCGGCCAGGTATTTTTATCATCATCGGTTACATCAATTTCATTACCCGCCAAAGAGTAGTCTTTAAAGCCCAGGGGAAAAATGTCGGTAATGGTTTTACCGGTAATATTTACTTTAGCAATCGCGTTATTTTCCTGTAGGGTTACCCATGCTGTTTTTGAGTCAGACGATATGGTAATATATTCGGGTTCTATGTTTGCCGCAAAATCAGGATTGGTTTGCGGTCCAAAATTCTGAAACCTTTCGCTTTTAATGCAGCTGCCTGGCTGGCAAAACCGTCAAAGTAAAGGGTGGTTGCAGCATAGTTATTATCCACTTCAATAATAGAAATGCTGCCTTGGGGATCTACCGAATAATCTGCATTAGGTTCTCCTTCGTTTGCAGTCATGATAAATTTCCCATCAGGTGAAAAAGTAACCATATCAGGTAAAGCGCCTACTGTAACAGCTTTGATCTCGCTATAATCGGTTGTTTTTAGCACGGCCACCTTTCCATTCTCTGTTTTAATAACCGACTGTATAGCGGCTGCCAGTTTACCGTTATGTACGCTTACACTATTTACGGCGCCACCGTAAGGCGCCATACTGATTGATTTAATAAAAGCGGGTTTCGAGGATCTTTTAAATCCACTACATCTATACGGTTTACGGCGCCATCTGTACCTTCATTGTTAACTACAAAAAGTCGTTGGGTAACGCTGTCATAGGCCGATATTTCCGCTGCAGCTTCTCCGCCAATGTCGATAGTACCGATCTCGGCAAAAGTTGCCGGATCTTCATTTACAAAAAACTCCGGCTCGGGTGTTCCAGGCGTGTTATCGTTTTTTTACAGGATGCTACCGCTATAAGGCAGGCAATAAGCAGCTTTGTACTATGCTTCATATCTGGTTTTTAGAATAAAACGCGAATGTATCGGCCTAATATAAAGAAATTGTAAAGCCTGTTTTAAGTAATTGTTAGCTTGCTTGCGCAACAATAGCTTGGGTGCATTCAATTGCTGCTATCGTCGTGCCGACCGTAGCGCCCGCCCGTGCCGGTACGGAGGGGGAGGCACCTCATGAATATAGAAGGAGACCCCTCGGCTTCGTCCGAGGGTGACGTATTATAAGGGTATTTGTTTGGGGCGACAATTAGAATGCACCCCAATAGCTTTTAGCCGGCGCCTTATATGTTTAAAATTTGTACATTGCTGGTATGGAACAGCAATACCCTTTTGTGTTGGAATCGATACTGGATAATGATTTCTACAAAATCACGATGCAATGTGCGGTAATCAGGCTATTTCCCGACGTGAAGGCCGGTTACTGCTTTATTAACAGGGGAGCGCATCGGTTTCCGGAAGGGTTCGGTACCGAATTACAGCATCATGTTAATGCAATGGCAGGTTTGGCGCTTAGCAAGGAAGAGAAGCAATTCCTGGCTTTACGCTGTCCTTACCTGAACCCTGCTTATCTCGACTTTTTACAAGGCTACCGTTACGACCCGGCAGAAGTAACCATTGTGCAGAACGGAGCTGAGCTGGAAGTGAAAGTGCAGGGCTACTGGTACCGCACTATCCTGTGGGAAGTGCCATTACTGGCATTAATCAGCGAGCTTTTTTATAAAATGCAGCAGATGGAGCGTATCAGTGATGATGCATTAGTGGTTCGCACCCGCAACAAAATGAATGTTTTTAAGGAGCTGGGCGTTACGGTTGCAGAATTTGGTACACGACGCCGTCATTCTTACCTGGTGCAAAAGAATGTACTGAACACCCTGATGGAGTATGCAGAAGACGGGTTTGTGGGTACCAGCAACGTACACCTGGCTATGGTCTACAACACAAAGATCATTGGCACCCATGCCCATGAATGGTTTATGTTTCACGGAGCCCGGTACGGTTATAAAATAGCCAATGCCTTTGCATTAAAAAGCTGGGTAAAAGTATATAAAGGATCTGGGAATTGCCCTGACGGATACCTATACTACTGAGGTCTTTTTACACAGTTTAGTAAACAATTTGCCAAATTATTCGACGGGGTGCGCCATGATAGCGGCGATCCGGTATTGTTTGCAGAAAAAACAATCGCGCATTACCAGCGTTTAGGTATTAACCCGCTGCATAAAAGTATTATATTTTCCGATGGGCTAAATCCTGAAAAAGTAACCACCATTACCCATGCCTGCAAAGACCGGATCGGTATTTCGTTTGGTATTGGCACCAATCTTACCAATGACGTGGGGTACCGCCTATGAATATAGTAATGAAGCTGGTGGAAATATCAACACCCGATATGCCCCTTACGCCTACCGTAAAACTCTCCGACGAGCCGGGTAAACATACCGGCGATCCGCAAATGATACGGTTGGCCCGGGAGTTGCTGGGAATAACGGATGAGTCTTAAAAATTGATAGCATGTTGGAAGCAGCAACTACGATACCCGACAGTACAAAGAAGATACTACCGGCAATTCTGGCAACGGCCATTTTTATGCAGATGCTGGATTCTACTATCCTGAACACATCGCTGCCCTCTATCGCGAAGGATCTGGATGAGTCGCCGCTGAACATGCAGAATGCTATTATCGGCTATGTATTAACATTGGCCTTATTAATGCCGGTAAGCGGCTTTTTAGCAGATAAGTTTGGTACTAAAAAGGTCTTTATTTTCTCTTTGGCTATGTTCAGCATTGGGTCGCTGTTTTGTTCGCTTTCACAAAATCTCACGCAGCTGGTGATTTCGAGAGTAATACAGGGTATTGGAGGCAGCTTAATGACACCTGTAGGTAAGCTGGCCCTTATTAAAACATTTCCTAAAAATGAGTTGCTGAAGGCCATGAATTTTGCCATTATCCCTGCGCTGATAGGACCGGTACTGGGGCCCCTGGTAGGCGGATATATGGTAGATTACCTGTCGTGGCACTGGATCTTTTTAATGAACATCCCCATCGGAGTTATCGGCATATTGCTGAGCCTGAAATTTATGCCGGTTTACAAATCACCGATCATAGATTTTGATCTGAAGGGTTTCCTCATATTCGGGGCGGCCTCCTTACTGCTTTCTATGGCACTGGAATTATTCGGAAGCACCGTAACCAATACTCCAGTACTTCTCGTTACCTCGCTCGGTTTCCTGATGGTTTATTTTTACTACAGGCATGCCAAAAGAGATAGTAATCCTATTTTTCCTTTAAACCTGTTTAAAGTACGAACTTTTAGGGTGGGTATACTGGGCAACCTGGCTACCCGTTTGGGCATCAGTTCTATTCCTTTGTTAATACCTATGATGATACAGATTGCATATGGGAAATCGGCAGTTACTTCCGGCTGGATGGTAGCTCCCATGGCGTTAACTGCCATGTTTGGAAAGTCAACAGTAATCAGTATCCTGAACCGTTTTGGATACAGGTCAACCTTAATGACCAATACATTTGTGATCGGAATACTGATCTGTTGTTTAGCTATACCAGATGTGCATCATTCTATTTATTGGTATATACCTATAATTGCCGTGCTGGGCTTTTTAACTCTGTACAGTTCACGTCCATGAACTCCATTTCTATTGCCGATTTGCGAGGCTACCATACCAGCAGTGGTAATTCACTTATTTCAGTTAACCAGCAGCTGGCCATTGGCTTTGGGGTAGCTTTTGGTTTGATTGTATTAAAGATTTTCCAGGGTGATACCGCTCTTATTAAAAATGAAATTCATAACGCCTTCCGGTACACTTTTGTAGTGGTGGGAGCATTAACTATTTTATCGGGGTTGGTTTTCAGAAGACTGCATCCTAAAGATGGATTGAATATGCGTTCGGAAGAATAGCGGAGCTGCCTTTGGAAAATTATGGCTGTTAGTTTGTGGCATTATGTTCCGTGTTGACCCAATTGTTAATTTTGGCGGTTAATGGGGAATCGTTTTTACAAGCTTCTGATGAGCGAATATGGTGGGGATGCGCTGCGCAATACGCTTACAACTATAGTGCCCGGCTTAATAGTAGCCTGTTTCTATCAGCTCCATATCGCCGTTGTAGTCAGCATTGGCGCCTTGCTGGCTTCACTGACGGATATGCCGGGTAGCCGCGCAGACAAATGGTTGTCTGCACGATGGTGCTTAACGGCATTTTTTATAGTGTCGTTTATAACGGCAGCTGCTTTGCAACAGTATTGGATATTGGTGCCCTGGTTGATGGCAGTGGCTTTTACAGGGGCATGCTGTTTTCCCTTGCCCCCGCGTTTCTGTTGTAGGTATCCTTTCTTTAATTGTAGCCAGCTTTACTATTGGCTTATGGCCGGTAGATGCGCTATCTTATAGCGGCCTGGTCATTTCAGGCGCGGCCTGGTATTTTACAGTCAGCTTGTTGTTGGCCTGTTATGCACCCTATCGGTCTTTACAACATGCCTTGCAAAGAAGTATGGATGGTATAGCCGCTTTGCTAAAAGCCAAGGCCTTGTTTTACGACGCTGGTACCTCTGTAAAAAAGCTTATGAAGATCTGAGTACACTTCATATTATGGTAAGTGAGCAGCAAGACCAGGTGAGGCTTTTGTTATTAAGGAATCTGCTCTTTTGCAGGAAGAAAATAAGAAGGGGCAGCAATGGTTGCAGCAACTCTACGGAATGATCGATCTGTATGAAGTGCTGACCGCTATTGATCACGACTATGACACGATAAGAAGTTCCCTGGCAGAACATGGAGCGCTGGAGCCGGTTCGAAAGATCATATTATTACTGGCAAATAGGGTTCAGCTGATTTCGGAAAGGAGAGGGCCTGCTGCAGTTGAAGCTAATCAACAGGAATTAGAAAAATACATCAACCAGCTTAATATACTATTAGATAAAACACACAATGCAGCTACAGAAGTTTTATCGGCTACCATAGCTAATATCCGGGAGATATTAAATAAGATTGATCAGTTAGGATACACTGCAGATGTTGTTGAAGAAGGTGCAGAACCAACAGGTACTTTGAATTATACACACTTTATACCGGCGAGCCCGGTTAGCTGGAAAGTTTTAAGCAGCCATTTTAGCTGGAAGTCTGACGTTTTTCGGTTTGCCCTGAGATGGGCATTACTATTTGGAGCGGGAGGCCTGGCCGGCTTCCTGCTTCCTGATTTCAGGTACACCTACTGGGTATTGCTTACCATTGCTATTGTTGCCCGGCCCACTTTTGCTGTAACGCAACGTAGAAATTTACAAAGGATAAAAGGAACCATTATCGGGCTTCTTATATGCCTTCCGCTTATTTATTTTATCCATAATACATGGATATTGATTGCAATTGCATGGCTGGCTTTGTATGGTTTCTTTTTGTTCAATCAGCCTAACTATACTATTAGTGTTGTATTTATTACCATTACAGCAATTGTCTTATTAAATATACACCAGGGCGCTTTTCAGGAGCTATTAGGAAGCAGGGCGGCTTTTACATTATTAGGCGCGGCGCTGGCCATCCTGGGCTGGTTCCTGCTTCCGGTAAAGCAAAGCCACCAGTTTAAATTGAAGCAAGCGGTAATACAAACCAACCAGGATTACCTGGATGTAATTGTTAATTGCATGAACGATCGATCCGTCAATAAC
This sequence comes from Paraniabella defluvii, assembly GCA_019316985.1. GTDB lineage: Bacteria > Bacteroidota > Bacteroidia > Chitinophagales > Chitinophagaceae > Niabella > Niabella defluvii. The sequence goes on along the minus strand of CP079215.1, from coordinate 5,528,387 downwards.
CAGGACATACGCCTGGCCCGTAAAAAAGCACATACCGCATTGGCTTCTTTCTCAGAAGCTTTGTACCAGTTGCGCAGGGAACCCGGCAGCAGTAAAAACGACTGGACACGCGAATTACAATTTCAGGCCATAGGTTACAGGGCCAATTCCTGGTAGTGGGCATCGCCCTTTCGGTAACAGGCGGCCGGCCAGGCACCAATGCTTTGCTCCAAATTCAGCCGCGTATTGGTTATGTGCAATCGCTCTTCAAAGAGTTGGAAGCTCTGAAGCAGAATGGGTAAATATTATAGAAAACTAAAAAAGCAATTAAGAAGTAAAGAGTAAGGGGACTTAATATTCTTAATCCCTTAATGTTTTATTTGATAGTACGGACGCCTTTTAAAATTGACGGAACTAATTTTTGATCCTTATCCCGTTTGCCCTTTTAACAAAAAAAAAAAAAACTGTAAATAGATAAGTGTTAAAACCGGTAGGGCTAAAGCCTGGAACAGGAATACTGCCAGGGAGGGAAGGCCATTAAGCTGGAGGTTGTTCACCCGCACCATCATTTGATGTCCCAATGGTCCGTTGGAAAAAGGATAATATTAGCCAGGTTCCATCCGAGGTGCAGCCCGATAGGCAAATAGAGTGAACGCGTTTTAGCAAAAGCCAGGGCGAGCACATAGCCAAAAATGCCGGTCATCAGGAAGATGATTGCCATTTGAGCCGGATTACCGAAGCTGCTGTAAGAAAACCAATGATAGATACCAAATGCGGCAGCCGACAACAGGCATGCTTTTTAACGCCCCATTTTTGAACGGCGATATAGAGTAAAGCGCCCTGAACAGCAATTCTTCAAACAATACCGACTTGAGCACCCACCAGCAGCTTAACAGGAAATCGCCAAAGGTATAGCTGCGGTTATAATACCACCTATTATTAATAAAAAGTATTCTTAGCAAATGGTAAACCGTACAACAAGCAGCTGATAATAAAATAGCCGTTCCTAATATTCGGATTCGCTTGGTATCCGGCACGATACCTAATACAGTCAGATGCTTTTTGCTACGAGCCAAAGCAGGCCCCAGGAAATAAGCAGGGATATTATAATACCAATCATTTAACCGGGTTTAAACCTTTCTTTTATTTTTTAATATTGCGTCCTGGCTGTTGCTTGCTAACAGTAGTTCTCCATTCATGTTCAACCTGGGTCATCAATAATGCATTGTCAAAAGCTACCGAACCTTCGGGAAAAATATCTTTATTTTCGAAGAAACTGGATCTTACATTTAAAACTTCCAAAGGGTGAACCTTCCATTGGTAGGCTTTGAGCTGCAATCCATCAAATTGATCTCCGTTCGGAGAATAGCCCCAATCACCTTTCTCAAAAAAGGAAGCATTTTCCAGGGTTTCGAATATAGATTGCCGGTTAAAATTTGCCGTTTCCCTGGCATCGATGAAGATTTCAGTGGCATCAGAACTTTTAAAACCTACATGATAGTGCCCATCTTTTTCTTCTACTTTAAATTTAGCGAGATAGTGTTTTCCCGGGAAAAATCTTCCTCCCACTATCGTGTTTAGTTTTAATGACGTATCTCTACGAGGAATATACACGCCGGACTTCGTCTCATTATCCTCATCCCATTCCACTGCAATTCTGTGTGCTCCGTTTTCCGAATTGACTCCGATCAGGTCAGGCAATCCTTTTGGTTTGATATGTTTTAGCCTGATCAGGCAAATGCCCACAATAGCTTTATCCCTGTAAATCTTTGGCCTGAATGGAGCTGGAATAATTTTCTTTACAACATCAGGATCAGCAACAAAATTGATCAGGATTCTTCTGTCAATGTATCCATGTATCGTTGGTATCCTCATAATTTGAAACTTTTTGCTAATACTATACCTGTTGCCTCGTTTCTGGTTCTAGTTACAACATATAAATATAATAAACTGGAGATTTTGACTCCACTTGAAAAGTCCTGACTCCGTTAAAGTGTATTTTCCTCAAATAATCCTGTAGTTGATATACTCCCAACACCAACCCGGCGACAATCTTCAATAGGAAAAAAATCCATCATATCAACCAAAACCACCATGACGTTGAAAAAGCCCTTTGGTAAATTTACGCTTTCTAATAATTGATATGCATCTGCCAGTGAAACGATTGTATAAATTCGCTTTTCTTTTAATATTGATAACCGCAACTGCCGGAGCAGGAGCACAGGTATATGTTTCGCCGGATGGTAATGATGTTAATGCCGGTACGAAAGAACATCCTAAGCTAACCCTGCAAGCTGCGTTACGCCAGGTGCGGGAATTGAGGCGTCTGAATGATGCGGCAACCGGTGGGCCCATACATATCATCATGCAGGAGGGCATTTATAGGATGCAGGAACCGGTTTTTGTAAGGGCTGAAGACGCGGGCACCACTCAAAGTCCTACTTATATTGAAGCGGCGCCTGGAGCAAAGGTTACTTTAAGTGGCGGCATAATGATTACCGGCTGGAAAAAGCGAATGGATCAACGCCGAATCTGCCTTCCGCCGCACAATCAAATGTATGGGAAGCTCCTTTACCAGAAGCTTTTAACGGAGCTCCCGGTTTCCGTCAGCTCTGGGTAAACCATACAAAGGCAACGCGTGCCAAATGGCCAAACGGCGGAGAAATGGAGCGCATCATCAGCTGGAATAAAAAGATGAATCCTGCCAGATACCTAAACCACCTGTTGCGATCAGTAATATTAGCGGAATGGAAATGTTCATCCACCAGTGGTGGGAAATAGCCAATCTGCGGGTAAGACAAATGGATATTGCCGGCGACAGCGCTAAGTTATTATTCAAACAACCCGAAAGCCGTATTCAGTCCGAACACCCTGGCCGGCGCCCTGGATATCCAGCGAAACCGGTAATTCCGCTTTCTACCTTTCCAATGCCATTGAATTTTTAGACGAACCGGGCGAATGGTACCTGGATAAAATCAACCATAAAATATATTACTGGCCCCGCAATGGCGAAGACCTGACCACTGCCCGGGTAACAGCTCCTTTACTGGAAAACCTCGTTACTATTCACGGAACTATTGACCAGCCGGTAAGCCATATACATTTTAAAAATATTGCCTTTCAGCACGTAGGATGGAACCGTCCTTCTTTACAGGGACATGTACCCCACCAGGCCGGCATGCCCATGACAGAAGCTTACAAATTAAGACCAGCCGGCACTCCTGAGAAGGCGTCCCTGGATAACCAGGCCTGGATCACCCGCCCGGGAGCCGCGGTTACTGCTTCTTATGCACGTAATATATCTTTTGACGATTGTCGCTTTGAGCATATCGCTTCCACTGGTTTAGACTACCTCATGGGTGTAAAAAGCAGTAAAGTGATGGGAAGTATTTTTAAAGACATTGGCGGTACCGCAATCCTTGCGGGTTCTTTTGCCGATGAAGGCATGGAGATTCACTTGCCGTATAATCCAAAGGATGAGAGAGTGGTAGCTGATTCAATCACGCTCATCAACAACCTGGTTACCGATGCCACTAATGAAGATTGGGGTAGTGTAGGTATTGGTTTAGGTATACCCGTAACTCAACAATCGCCCACAATGAAATTGAGAATGTAAATTATTCAGGCATTAGCATGGGATGGGGTTGGAGTTCCAAGCCAAATGTGATGTGTAACAACAAAGTTTTTGCTAACAAAATCCATCATTTTGGTAAGCAGAATTATGATTGTGCGGGTATTTATACATTAAGTGCGCAGCCGGGTTCCCTGATCAGCGAAAACTATATTGATAGTATTTATAAAGCTCCCTATGCACACCTGCCATCTCATTGGTTTTACCTGTATACCGATGAAGGTTCATCGCATATCACTATTAAAGATAACTGGACGGCAACGCAAAAGTATTTACAGAACAATAATGGCCCGGGTAATCAATGGATCAATAATGGCCCGCAAGTTGGTGAAGCGATCCGTTTAAAAGCCGGTTTGCAGGATAGCTATAAGCACCTGTTGAAAGAAAGTACTTATAAAAGCATTGAGCTACCGGTTAATTCGGAGCATGAAGAGCTGGTAGAACTGGTAGTGGGCAAAGGAAAGTTGAACCTGGCTCAATTGCGTAATTTCTTAAAAAAAAACAAGGTAGATCCGAACAGTATTTACCAGTGGAAAAACCGCTACGTGATCTTTGATAAAGTACAGGATCTGTCCGTATTCCAGGGTAAATTGAAAAAGGCTTTCCCTGGTGTAACGGTGAGGCCCTATTACGATATGTATTACCAGTTTGACAGGAGCCGGTGCGATAATAAGCAAACCGCCGGGGAATGGGAGCATATACTGCTAACGGCCAACCTGGTGGCAGATACTAAAAAGCAGAAGGAGTATTTGAACTATCATGCTACGCAGTTTGAGCAATGGCCTGAAATAGCCAAAGGCTTCTGCAATGCGGATTTCCAGCGATTGGTCATGTTCCGAAACGGCCGGCAATTAATGCTGGTGATCAGCATCCCTAAAGGCAAAACCCTGGATGAGCTAAATCCGAAGACGACGGAAAATAACCCGCGGGTAGATGAATGGAACAAGCTAATGGCGCAATACCAGGAGGGAATTGAAGGGACGAAGAAGGGTGAGGTTTGGGTGTTTTTGAAGAAGGTGATTAGTAAGTAGGGAGTAGGGATGGTAAATAGGGAGTTGGTAAAGTAGTAAAATCGGCAATTGTAAAAAGTATGTTTGAGTCACTTCGTCATTTCGACCGAACGTAATGAAATGGAGTGAGTGGAGAAATCTCTTCTTTGCAGAACCTGGCCGAATAACAATTTGAATAATACGACAATGAGATTTAACGATACAAACAAAAAGGAAATACCCAGGTGCTGGGCATACTGGGCCTGGGTGAAGGGCGTAGCCTTATCAGTGCGGCTTTGGAAAGCAAGAAGCTGGCATTAAAAACATTGTGCGATATCAGCGAAGCAGCCTGCAAACAACGTAGTAAAGAGTTTGACTTTGATCATTATACCACAAGGTATGAGGATATGCTGAGCGATCCGGATATCAATATTATTGCCATTTACACGCCCGATCACCTGCATGCACAGCATGTAACACAGGCATTGCAACATGGCAAGCATGTGGTATGCACCAAGCCGTTTATTGACGATCTGAAGGACGCAAAGGCGCTGTTAGAGTTGCAGGCCCAGACAGGAAAAAAAGTATTTGTTGGACAAAGCTCCCGTTTTTTTGAGCCGGCTAAACGTCAGCGTAAGGATTTTGAAGCCGGCGAGATAGGAGAACTGATCACTATTGAAAGTAGCTATCACGCCGATCATCGCTGGTTTTTAGAAAAGAAATGGGCATTGGAAGACGCATTTAAATGGTTGTACGGCGGGTTAAGTCATCCTGTTGATTTTATAAGATGGTATTTGCCCGATGTGGAAGAAGTAATGGGATATGGGATGATCAGTGCCAATGGAAAAAAAGCCGGGCTGAAAAATGAAGATACCATGCACTTTATATTTAAAGCCACTGATGGAAGAATAGCGAGGGTGAGTGGTGTATATACTTCACCCATTCAGCCGGCATACCGCGAAAGCGGCATGACAACAGTGTTACGCGGAACAGAGGGGCCAGCCAGGCAGATTATCATGAACTGCGTTATGCGATTACTGATAAAACGGGCGAGGAAAAAACCATCACCTGGGGCGATAGTACTTTAAAATATTATTTCCGTTTTGAAGGACAAAGCCATCATGCCGGGGAATACCAGAATTACCTCGAATACTTTGTTGATGCTATTGAGCAGGGTTTTACCGCTTACCCCGATATGAAAGAGGGTATTGGCACGGTGGCTTTATTGCAGGCCATGGACGAAAGTTTGAAAACAGGTAAACCCGTGTCAGTAAAGGAATTGCTAAAGCGTTATGATTTGGACTTATAGGCATAAGGCGATAATACTAGGATGTCACCCTGAGCTTGACGAAGGGTGCTGTTTATCGTTATCGGGGCTTCGTCAGGCTCAGCCCGACATCATCATTAACCAACACATCACTCATACTTAAAAGAAAGTGAACAAAATATACGATAAAATAACCGGCATTGATCTGGCCATCGTGGCAGTCTATTTAATTGCCCTGCTGGTAATAGGATACCTGGCTAGTTTTAGCGCACGCAAGAAAAACGAGACCCTGTTCCTGGCTAACAAATCCCTGAACTGGTATAATATCGGTTTTAACATGTGGGGCACCAATGTGGGGCCTTCATCCTTACTCACGTTTGCGATGATTGGTTTTACTACAGGTATTACAGGGGCTAACGTTGAGCTCTATGCCTTCCTGTTTCTTTTGCTATTAACCATGGTATTTGCTCCCCGGTATATCGCCGGCAAAGTAGCAACCATGCCTGAGTATATGGGTAAGCTTTTTGGCGACAGCACACAGAACATCCTGGCCTGGTATGCATTGGTTAAAATACTGGTAAGCTGGTTATCATTGGGATTGTTTAGCGGCGGTGTTTTGGTAAGACAGATCTTAGGTATTCCAATGTGGCAATCGGCAATTGTGCTGGTGGCGTTTTCGGGCCTATTTACCTTTGCAGGCGGCTTAAAAGCAATAGCCAGGGTAAATGTATTCCAGATGTTATTGTTGATCACTGTTTCAATCATTATATCTGTAGTAGGCTTGCAGCATGTAGGTGGATTTTCAGAGCTGATGGCTAAAACTCCGGCGGGCTACTGGAAGTTGATCAAACCCGCTTCAGATCCCGACTTCCCTGGCCAGCTGTATTATTGGGATACCCGGTAGCAGCTGTAGCTTTCTTTTGTACCGACCAGGCGATGGTGCAAAGCGTATTGGGTGCTAAAACCTGCAACAGGGACAGTTAGGGTAAACCTCATCGGCTGGCTAAAAGTATTGGCCTTGCCTTTATTTATATTGCCGGGCATATTGTGCTTTGTTTTATTTCCTGCGGCGCAGCCCGATGAAGCCTACATGACCATGGTAACCCAGTTACTGCCTACCGGTGTTATCGGGTTAGTGATATGTGTATTAATCGCGGTACTGGTAGCTACCATCGGTTCTTCTTTAAATGCATTGAGTACAGTTTTCACTAACGATATTTATGTAAAGAAGATGAATCCCGAAGCATCTGTAAAGAAGCAAATACAGGTGGGCCGGATTGTAGTAGTAGCAGGTTGTGTTATAGCGGTATTGATGGCCATTGCTTTGGATAACGTAAAAGGACAAAGTCTTTTCTATATTTTCCAGTCTATATTGGGTTTCCTGGCGCCTTCTTTATCGGTGGTGTTTTTATTGGCGGTTTTCTGGAAAAGATTGACCCGCTTAGCGGTAAATTTCACATTGAGCTGGGGATCGGTTTTTAGTCTTACGGTAGGATTGATCTATTTATGGATATTACCTAAAGACGGTAATCCCTATTTTACCTGGCCGCATCCTTATGATTTCCTTCTACATTTTCGCCATCCTGTTTGTGCTGGCTATCGTCATATCGCTATTGGGCAAAGCGCCTGAGCCGAAAACGATAGAGACAGAAGCAATTCCTCCTACCAGCAGCAAAGTGAAGTGGTTGTTTGGTTTATTAGGAGTGGTTATAATTATTATCTATTTCATATTCTAAAAATATAACGATTACTTTTTTATGAATAAAGTTTCAGAATGTCAAAATTTTAGTTGTCATTTCGACCAAGCGAAACAAAGTGTAGCGCGTGGAGAAATCTCTGTAGATGTCGATAGGCTCTTTAACAACAATAATAATGTTATATGTACGGCTGTGGCTAAGCCTCAAACCTTAAACCTCAAACTTCTTATTCTTATAGCTTTTGTGTCTTTATGCCAGTTTTCATTTGCGCAAAAAGCAGAGTGGATCTGGTATCCCGGCGACTATGAAATTTGGTTATCCAACCAGATGCAGAACCGTCGTACGGAAAGAGGCGTGTTTTTTCCGGTATTCTGGAAGATCGATAACCATTACCCGCTGATCGATTTTCATAAGGTATTTGAATTGACCGGGCCGGAAGAAGTGGAGATCTATGTGCAGGGACAGTACAATGTAAAGTTGGATGGAAAGGCTTTTGAAGGGTATCCTAAAAGATAACGGTTCCGGCAGGGAAACATAAGGTCAATATCAAAGTATTCAACCAGGCACAGGTTCCGGCGATATTTGTAAGAGGGAAGAAAGTTGTAAGTGACAATACCTGGCTGGTAACTTTTGAAGATAAAGAATGGATTGATGAAACCGGTAAAACCTCTGATGTTTCTACTACCAGGTGGATGAACGCTGGCGTATGGAGCTTCACTAACCCGAAGCAGTTACCTTCTGAGTTCAAGCTTCCTGTAAAGCCAGCGGAAGCAGTAGCTACTACTAAAGAGGCAGGAGGTACCTTGATCGACTTTGGAAAAGAGACCTTCGGGTATATTAAACTTCATAATTTAAAGGGTAAGGGAAGCTGTCTATTTATTATGGCGAGAGCAGGAAGAAGCCCTTGATACTGCTCATACGGAGACCTATGATAAATTAAATATTGATCAAACCAGCGGAGACTATACAGTTAACCTGTCCAAAGCGTTCCGCTTCGTAAATATTATTGCAGATGCAGGTATCAGCTTCGATAGGGCTTCCATGTTGTATGAATACGCTGACCTGCAGGATAAAGGATCTTTTAAATGTAACGATGAGGAGATCAATAAAATTTACGATGTAGCCAAATACACTTTCCACCTAAGTACTAAAGAGTTTTTTATCGATGGTATTAAAAGAGATCGTTGGGTATGGAGTGGTGATGCGTACCAAAGCTATTTGATGAACTATTACCTTACCAATGATAATGCTACGGTAAAAGAACAACTTTATCACTGAGGGGAAAAGATCCCGTAACCAGCCATATCAATACCATTATGGATTATACCCTGTATTGGTTCCTGGGTGTATACGATTATTATCTCTACAGCGGCGACGTGGCTTTTGTAAAAGACAATTATGATCGCATGAAGTCCCTGATGGCTTATGTATTAGGTCGGCGGAATAAAGACGGCTTATTGGAAGGCTTGCCCGGCGATTGGGTATTTATCGATTGGGCCGAAGGGCTGAGCAAGCAGGGAGCCGTTAGTTTTGAGCAATTACTATTTGCACGTAGCCTCGAAACCATGGCGTTGGTGGCTGATCTGGTGCAGGAAAAGGAAGATGCAGGTATGTATGCGGGTCTGGCTAAAGATGTTAAGAAGAAATTGTTTGATTTATACTGGAACGAGCAAAAGCAGGCTATTGTGCACAGTTATGTAAATGGTAAACCAACAGACCATGTAACCCGTTATGCTAATATGTTTGCTATCTTCTTCGATTACTTAAGCGATGCGCAGAAGAAAAATATTAAGAATACGGTTCTATTAAATAATAGTGTACCGCCTATCACAACCCCTTACATGCGGTTTTATGAAATGGAGGCCTTGTGTGCTTTAGGTGAACAGGATTATGTGACCAAAGAAATGAAATCTTACTGGGGTGGTATGTTAAAGCTGGGAGCCACTTCATTCTGGGAAGAGTACAATCCTAAAAAATCAGGCGCCGAACATTATGCAATGTACGGCCGTAAATATGGTAAAAGTCTTTGCCATGCCTGGGGCGCCAGTCCGCTCTACCTGCTGGGTAAATACTATTTAGGAGTAAAGCCAACAGGCGCTGGCTACAGCACTTATACGGTTGAACCTGTATTAGGTGGCTTGAAATGGATGGAAGGTAAAGTGCCCACACCGGCGGGTAATATTGAGCTGTACTGCAGTACTACCAATATAAAAGTTAGTTCGCCTGTTGGTACGGGTAAGCTGGTGCTGAAAAGTAAAAAGCTCCGTCTTCGAAAGAAGGCAGCTTCGTCAGTAAAGGTAATAACGTATACGAATTGACTTTGGAGAAGGATAAGAAGTATGATATAAAGTATCAGGCATTGTAGGGGTGATGAGTAATGAGTAATGAGAATAGATCAGGGTGTTGAATGCTATCGTCATCTCGAGCGAATGCGAGAGATCTCATAGAAACCGCCATCCAACGCGAAAAGGAGGTTAAAAAGTGGAGAAGAGAAAAGAAAGAAATACTCATTAGCACTAAAAATAAGGAATGGCGTTTTTTAAACGAAGAAATAAAAAATGAGATGTATTCGTTGTTGTATTAGCAGATTTCTCACTTCGTTCGAAATGACGACAAATTAAAAATATACGGATGAGAAAAGGATTGAAATTATTAGCTGCTGGTGTGGTCTGTAGTATCGCTTTAAATGCGCAGACTGCGTTAGTCAACACGGCACAAAGTAAGTATGCAAAATTGTCGGGTGTGGGCTTAGGCGATGTGCAATGGACCAAAGGATTTTGGGCAGAGCGTTTTGATGTACTGAAAAATTCGATGGTGCCCACTTTATGGCGTACCTATACCAGCGATACCATTTGTTATTCGTTCCAGAATTTTAAAGTGGCAGCTGGTTTACAGGAAGGTCGCTTTAGGGGCCGTCTTTCCATGACGGAGACTTTTATAAAACCCTGGAGGCGGTGGCATCCTTATATGCTTCTACTAAAGACCCAAAATTAAATGGCTGGATGGAAGAAGCCATCGCGGTAATTGGCAAAGCCCAGAGAGCTGACGGGTATATCTATACAAAAATATTATAGAACAGAAGAAAACCGGCGAGCAAAAATGTTCGACGATAAGCTGAGCTTCGAAGCCTATAATTTTGGTCACCTGATGACCGCTGGTTGTGTACATTACCGGGCTACAGGAAAGACCAATTTATTGGATATTGCTAAAAAAGCGTCAGACTTCCTGATTGTCTTTTATAATAAAGCTACGCCCGAACAGGCACGCAACGCCATCTGTCCTTCACACTACATGGGATTGGCTGAAATGTACCGCACTACCAGGGAAAAGAAATACCTCGACTTGCTGAATAAGCTGATCGATATCAGGGGAACAGTGGAAGGTACCGATGACAATAGTGACCGTGCTCCTTTCAGAGATATGAAAAGAATTGTGGGACACGCCGTAAGAGCCAACTACCTGATGGCAGGTGTGGCAGACCTGTATGCTGAAGAAGGCGATAAAACTTTACTGACCACATTGGATACCTTATGGAATAATGTGATCCATACTAAAATGTATGTAACCGGCGCCTGTGGGGCATTGTACGATGGCGTTTCAGTAGATGGTACGTCTTATATACCTGATACCGTTCAGAAAGTACACCAGTCTTATGGCCGCGATTACCAGTTGCCTAATTTCAGCGCACATAATGAAACCTGCGCCAATATCGGTAATGTGCTGTGGAACTATCGCATGTTCTTATTAACCGGCGAAGAGAAGTATTTTGATATTGTTGAACTGGCTTTATACAATAGCGTGTTAAGCGGGATCAGCATGGATGGTACTAAATTCTTTTATACCAATCCGTTGGCGCATACTGTGAATTATCCCTACCATCTTCGTTGGGAGGGCGGCCGCGTACCTTATATCAGCAAGTCGAATTGTTGTCCCCGAACGTAGTACGTACGATTGCACAGATCAGCAATTATATGTACAGCACCGGTAAAGATGGTTTGTATATTAACATGTATGGTGGAAATAACCTGCAAACCGTATTAACCGATGGCAGTAAACTGGCACTACAACAGGTGAGCAATTATCCCTGGGACGGTGCTGTATCGCTATTGATAACGGAAGCTCCCGCTACAACTTTACCCGTTCATCTGCGCATTCCGGGCTGGTGCAACAAAGCTTCAGTAAAAGTAAACGGCAAGCTGGTTAACGGTGCTATCAATGGCGGACAATACTTTACTTTAAATCAAAAATGGAAAAAGGAGATCAAATCGAACTGGTATTGGACATGCCGGCTACTTTGATCGAATCTAACCCAATGGTAGAAGAGACGCGTAACCAGGTGGCTGTAAAAAGAGGGCCTGTCGTTTATTGTATTGAATCTCCTGATATGCCATCGCTAAAAGTTTTCAATATAGCGGTACCATACAATATACAACTGAAGCCGGTACCGACAACTATTGCCAATGGCAATATGATGGCCCTTGCCGGTGAAGCCAGGCTGTTGAACACCGGTGACTGGACGAGAACCCTTTATAAAGAAGTCAGCAAAAAACAAACACCGGTAAACATTAAATTAATCCCTTACTATGCATGGGCAAATCGCGGTGAAACGGATATGAGTGTATGGATGCCTTTGGTTCGATAACTTATTGAATAGATTTATAAGTTTATTACTTGCTATTACAGACAATTATGGAAAGAATTTTTGGTACTTATTATATAGAAACACCTTACGATCCGGAGAAGGCCGCAGCTGTATTGGCGGGTGAGCAGTCGTCGGGAACTTTTGTTGCGGTGCCGGGGAAACAGAAGAGCTGAAGCAACGCTTTGCAGCCAGGGTAGAGGAAGTGGTGTTATTGGAAACGGTTGATCAACCGGCTATTCCCGGTGCCATTAGCAGTACAGGAAAATATCACAGGGCAAAGGTCAGGGTATCCTGGAGCATTGAAAATTTGGGTTATAACCTGCCCGTCATGGTATCTACGCTGCAAGGCAACCTGTATGAGATCACGCAGTTTACCGGTTTGAAATTGATGGATATTGAATTGCCCGCTTCTTTCGGGCGGCAGTTTAAGGGGCCTGAATTTGGCATCGCAGGTTGCAGGCTATTAACCGGGGTAGCTGAAAGACCTTTGATTGGTACCATCATCAAGCCTTCCATAGGCCTTACTGTGGAGGATACCGCAGCTATGGTGCAGACACTGGCTGAAGCCGGTATTGATTTTATAAAAGATGACGAGCTATTATCTTTTCGGCCAATTCGCGTTTTGAAGACAGGGTAGCCGGTATTATGAAAGTGATCAACGCCCATGCCGATAAAACCGGGAAGAAAGTAATGTATGCATTTAACCTGAGCGGGGAGATGGATGAAATGCTATCGCGTTATGAAACGATTGTCAAACATGGCGGCACCTGTGCCATGATCAGTATTAATAGTGTGGGTCTGAGTGCGGTTAAAAAGATATGTGATCAGCGTCAGTTGGCCATACACGCACACAGAAACGGGTGGGGCATGCTCACCCGGCATCCTTTATTGGGTATTGATTTCAGGGCTTATCAAAAATATGGAGATTGGCAGGTGTAGATCAATTGCATGTAAACGGCATACAGAATAAATTCTGGGAAACGGATGATAGCGTAGTCAATTCTATTGAAGCTTGTCTGACCCCATTATTCGATCAAAAAAACGTTATTCCCGTTGTCTCTTCGGGGCAATGGGGTGGTCAGGCTTTTGAAACCTGGCGTCGCACACAAACACAGGATCTTTTATATATGGCCGGTGGAGGTATTATGGCGCATCCCATGGGCGCCGCTGCGGGGTAGCAGCTTTGCAACAAGCCTGGACCGCCGCGGTGGAGGGACTGACATTGAAAGATGCAGCCGCTACCTACCCTGAATTTGCAAAAGTGTTGAGAAATTTGGTAAACAATAATATGTCGGCTCAACCTCAAATACAACTGGCATTCTACGGCGATGACTTCACCGGTTCTACCGATGCGCTTGAATTTGCCTGCAGGGCAGGAGCTAAAGCTGTGTTATTTATCGATACCCCGGATGCATCTGTATTAACCCGCTTCCCGGGCATTAACGTTATTGGTATAGCTGGAAAAACAAGGTCGCTGCCGCCGGACGAAATGGAGCAGGTATTAACCGATGCGTTCAATAAGCTAATGGGGTTTAATCCCAGGCACATACATTATAAAGTCTGTTCCACATTTGATTCTTCGCCTTCAACAGGGAGCATAGGTCGGGTGCTGGATGTGGGAGCCGCTGTTTTTAGAAGTAAGTGGATACCCATTTTAGGTGGAACGCCTTCCCTGGGACGATACTGTGTTTTTGGAAACCTGTTTGCGAGAATGGGGATAGGCAGCAATGGTGCCATCTATCGGTTGGACCGGCATCCTTCTATGACCCAACATCCCGTAACACCGGCTGACGAAAGTGATCTCCGCCTGCATATTCAAAAGCAGACCCGTAAACGCCTTGCATTAATAGATATGGTGCAAATGCAGCAACCGGTAGATGCATGGAGTAAAGCAATAAAGGATGAAGAGGCAGTTTTATTAGATGCGGCTGAAGAAAAGCAGTTAGAGAAAATAGGAGTATGGCTGGATGCACAGGCTAGCGATCATATGCCATTGTTTTGTATAGGTTCTTCTGCCGTGGAAGTAGCATTGGGAACTGTATGGAATAAAACCGAAAACAGGAAAGCCGCTGTTAATTGGTCTGATCCGGGTAAGGCGGAACCTTTATTGGTAGTTTCAGGAAGCTGTTCTCCTGTTACAGCCGGCCAGATACAATGGGCCAAAGAAAACGGGTTTGAAGAAATAGTGTTGGATGCCGCCACCATCTGTGATCAAGGTGTTCCCGATTCTGTTAAGCAAGGCATCAATGATTTATTGAACAATCAGAAAAATGTGCTGGTGCATACAGGAACCAAAGATGGAGGCAATTTATCGGCACAAAAATTAGGAACCGCCTTAGGTGAAATTGCCAGGCAAGCGGTAGAGAACTGTAGCATCAAAAGAGTGGTTATTGCGGGGTGATACCAGTAGTTATGCAGCAAGAGCCATGCAGATTGAAGCAGTAGAAATGATCGCTCCCTTAGTTGCAGGAGCACCTTTATGCAAAGTTTATTCAGCCAATCCGGCTATTGATGGCCTGGAAGTGAATTTTAAAGGTGGACAGGTAGGGGCGCCGGACTATTTTAGCGTGCTGCTCGAAGGAAGAATGGTGAGTAATTAATGATGAATAATAAAATAGTGAATAATAAATGGTGAACAGTGAGTGGTGAATGACAAATCCCACTGGCTATCACCCAATCATAAAAATATGGAAAAGAATAAGAACACCCCTTCAGGGGTTGGGGCAAAACATTAGGATTGATTCACACATCGGCTACACTGGTACCGGTGTTTGATGAGCTTTGTAAAAAATATTTACCAGGTGTAAAGGTTTTTAATATCGTAGACGATAGTTTGATTAAGAACACGATCGCCTGCGGGGAACTGACCCCGCAAACCTCGAAACGTGTGGTGAGCTATGCCCATTCTGCTGAAGAAGCAGGCGCTGATTATATCATGTTTACTTGTTCGTCAATTGGTCCAGCCGTTGAAACGGCGGCTACATTGGCAGGCGTGCCTGTACTGCGTGTAGACCAGCCGATGGCTGATAAAGCGGTTGCATCAGGCACTAAAATAGGCGTGGTGGCTACTTTGTCTACAACATTAGAGCCTACAAGTGATTTGGTAAGAAGACGCGCCATAGTTGCCGGTAAAGACATTGAGCTGGTTCCCCGGCTTTGCGAAGGAGCTTTTGAAGCCTTGATGGGTGGTGATGCGCAAAAGCATGATGATATTGTAGGAGCTGCATTAAAACAACTATCGCAGGAAGTAGATGTGATCCTCCTGGCTCAGGCCTCTATGGCCCGCGTGGTAGGTACTTTGTCTGAAGAGGATAAGAAAGTACCGATACTGGCCAGTCCACCTTTAGCAATGGAATATTTGTCTGAAGTATTAAAATAAACGAAACGATTGCTGCCATGATTAAACTATATCGGATTAGTTTATGGGTTTGTATTACTGCTGTTGTAGGGCTTGTTATTGCCCTATTGCTGCAGCAAACAGATCTGAGCAAAATACTTGCGGTTCTTACTGCCGTTTCACTGGCTTTAGGCCTGGGCTCGGTACCGGCGTTGAAAGGTTATCAGTATACAGCATGGATTATTGCGGCCGTAGTGGCCGGAATGGTGTACCCGCAGGCTTTTATGAACTGGGGACCAGTGAACCTGAGAGATAAAACCCTGATACTGGTCATTATCCAGCTGGTCATGTTTGGTATGGGTACACATATGAGCCTGAGAGATTTTAAGGGATTGGCGAGTACGGGCAAAGGTGTTATTGTTGGATTATTGTGTCATTTTTCCGTAATGCCTTTAATGGGGTGTTGCTTACTAAGGTCTTTCATTTTGAGCCGGAGATCGCGGCAGGTATTATACTGATCGGTAGTTGTAGCAGCGGACTGGCGTCCAATGTGATGGTATACCTGGCGAGAGCCAACCTGGTATTATCTGTTATTGTTACAGCTATGGCTACTTTGGCCGCTCCGTTTTTAACGCCTTTATTGATGAAGACCTTTGCGGGTACATTAATAGAAGTAAAGTTTATTGATATGATGATCGAGATCATTAAGATCGTTATTGTACCCATTGGTGCGGCATTGTTGCATGATTACCTGAAAGGCGCTGGCGAAACCAGGGCGAAGGGTATCATTGTTGCGGCTTTCGTCTGCGCTGTTTATGCGCTGTCGGTTTTATTGTGGCTGTATCCCAATATCGCAGCGGACGGGGCCTCACATGCGGCTTTACAGTCTTTGGAATTATCGGGCTTCCTGGCGGCTGCAGTGGTGGCAGGTACGCTATATCACCAGTTGTATAAGGCTTATCCTAAAGTAGATCAGTTGATGCCTTTTATCTCCATGTTTGGTATTATCTACTTTACTACGGTTACTACAGCTGCAGGAAGGGATAACCTGATGAAAGTGGGCTTTTTATTATTTATTGCTTCGGTGACCCATAACGCAGCGGGTTATTTCTTTGGTTACTGGTTGAGCAGGTTCTTTGGGCTGGATAAAAATTCCAGTCGTACCGTAGCTTTTGAAGTAGGCTTACAAAACGGTGGAATGGCAAGCGGTTTGGCAGGATCGATGGGGAAACTGGGTACGGTGGGACTTGCGGCTGCAGTATTTAGCCCCTGGATGAATATCAGTGGCAGTATACTGGCTAATTACTGGAGAAAGAGGCCGGTGGAGTCAGCAAAGGAAAAAGAAGGTGAGGTGGCATAATAGTAAATGTTGAGAGATGTTAACCGCAGAGAAAATAAGTACGCGGAGCAATGCGCAGAGTTATAAATGAAGATAAGATCTCTCTGCGTTGTCTCTGCTTCTCTCTTTCTCCGCGGTTAATAATGTACAGAGCCTCGATGCGAGTACTAATGCAAAAGGGTGTATAGAATTAAGTAAAAAGATTTCAGAAGTTAAACAAGCATGATTCAAAAGATTTCATTAAGAGTGTACCGTAGTTTTTTTATAAGTATGATGGGCGCTTTGGCTGTTTCAAATGCTGAAGCGCAATTGGTTGATAAGACGCCGGCTGCTGTTCCCAGCGCGCCGGCCATCTATCAAACGGAGCCCTATGAGGACCCATTGGTAAGCGGCATCAACCGCGATCTTTCCAGAGCTACCGCTTATTCATTTAGTAGTGTTGCTGATGCAATAAAAGGTGATCGTGAGAAAAGCGGCCGGTATATATCACTAAACGGTGACTGGTATTTTAGCTTTGCCTTAAAACCAGGAGATGAACCCAAAGATTTTTACAAACAAAAAGTATCGGGCTGGAAACAAATACCGGTTCCTTCCAGCTGGGAGATGCAGGGATATGATAAGCCGATCTATAAAAGTGCAGTATATCCTTTTCGCCCGGTAAATCCTCCTTTGGTTCCAAAGGATTATAACGGCGTAGGATGTTACCAGCGCTCTTTTACGGTGCCGGCCAACTGGAAGGATAAAAATATTACCCTGCATTTCGGAGGCGTGAGCTCTGCTTATAAAGTATGGGTAAATGGAAAATTCCTGGGCTATGCGGAAGATAGTTTTCTGCCTTCTGAATTTAATATCACACCTTATTTAAAAGATGGGGAGAATATTGTTTCTGTTTGGGTAATCCGCTGGAGTGACGGTAGTTTCCTTGAAGACCAGGATCAATGGCGTTTGAGCGGTATTCACCGGGAGGTTTATTTAATGGCAGAACCTAAGTTACGTATTGCCGATTTCTTTTACCAAACAAAATTGGATAAAGAATACAAAGATGCTATCTTAAGTATTCGCCCGCGACTTGAAAATTTAACCGGTAAGGAAGTGCCGGGTTATAAAGTAAAAGCCCAGCTATATGACGCTGCCCATAAAGCCGTTTTAACAGAAGAGCTAAGCATTAGCGCTGATGCGATCATCAATGAAATTCATCCCCGCCTGGATCGTGTGAAATTTGGTTTGCTGGAAACCAAAGTGACTGATCCTTTAAAGTGGAGTACCGAAGCGCCTCATTTGTATACATTGGTGCTGAGCCTGGAAGACAGCACGGGAAAGTATGGGAAGCCAAGAGCTGCAAGCTGGGCTTTCGCAGTATTGAGTTCAGGCAATCTGACAGCAAGTTGCTGATCAACGGAAAAGAAACCTATCTCTATGGTGTGAACCGCCCCGACCATCATCCTACACGTGGTAAAGCATTAACCAGGGAAGATATTTTGCAGGATATTAAAACGATCAAGCAATTTAATTTTAACACGATACGTTTAAGTCATTATCCCTCTGATCCCTACCTGCTGGATCTTTGCGATGAATATGGTATTATGGTTATTGATGAAGCCAATCATGAAACACATGGGCTGGGAGGAAGCTGGACCATGATTCCCGCTGGACAGCCGCCTATATAGAACGCGTGGCGCGTATGGCCCTGCGTGATAAAAATCATCCTTCTATTATTATGTGGAGCCTGGGCAATGAGGCAGGTAGCGGTCCTAACCATGCGGCAATGGCCGGCTGGATCAAAGACTTTGATATGACACGCCCGCTGCATTATGAACCGGCTATGGGAAGTCCGAAAGAAGAGGGATATATCAATCCTTCTGATCCGCGTTACCTGAAATCTAATGATCATGCGCATCGTACACAGAACCCCAAAGACCAGTATTATATAGATGTGATCAGCCGCATGTACCCGGCATTATATACCGCTCCGTTACTGGTTCATCAAAAAAACGGGGATTATCGTCCTATATTCTTTTGTGAATACGCGCATGCAATGGGCAACAGCGCAGGTAATATCAAAGATTTCTGGGACCAGTGGCGCAGCCTCCCGAGGGTAATTGGTGGCGCTATCTGGGAATTCAAAGACCAGGGATTAGTAAAGTACGATTCTGCAACAGGAAAACCTTATTATGCTTATGGTGGCGATTTCGGAGAAAGATACTATGACAACTTTACGATAAAGGGCGTGGTGGCTGCAGATGGGAGGCCTAAAGCGGCTATGTATGAATGCAAGCGTGTTTTCCAACCCATACAATCTGAGTGGGCCGATAGCAGTAAAGGCCTTATAAAAGTCATTAACAGGAGCCCGGTTTTGTCCGCTGCCCATTATGACGGCTGGATATCGATCAGGGAAAATGGGAAGTTGATCTCGCGTAAATCTTTTGAAATAGGTGACATCAAACCTGGCAGCTCAGCCGAATTTAGCCTGGGTAAATATCTTCCAAAATTTAAAAGTGCAGCTGAATACCATGCAGATATTGAATTCACCACGAAAGAAAATAAGCCCTGGGCAGATAAAGGTTTTGTGATCGCGGGCAATCAGCTTTCTTTAACGCCTTTATTAAAGCCCAACCTGCTTAACAGTTCAGTACCCTTTGTTGAGCAACAACAGCAGTTTACCGTTCAAACAGGAGGTATCACTGTAAGCATCGATAAATCCAATGGGGCATTGATATCTTATAAAAAAGGGAATACTGAGTTGATAGGGCAGGCTTTACTTCCTCATTTTACCAGGCCGCAAACGGATAATGATCGTAAAGGCTGGAAAACACACCGGGTATTAAAGCAGTGGTACGATAACCAGCCTCAGTTGAAATCTGTAAGAGTTGCAGAAGTCGGAGGATTAAAAGGCGTTCAAACTATTTACACGATGGTTAACGACAGTGTGGAAGTGAAAGTTTTTACGCGGTTAATAAAGAAGGGATTGTAAAAGTGAATTACGAGCTAAATGCGAAGCCAGGTTTGCCGAATATACCTAAGGTAGGCATGCAAACGGGCGTGAATAAGGCCTTTACTCAAATTCAATACTTTGGCCGGGGACCGCTGGAAAATTATATTGACCGTAATTATGGGTTTAATGCAGGTATCTATGATACGGGTATCTACGACTTTATGGAGCCTTATGTGGTACCGCAGGAAAATGGGAACCGTACCGATGTTCGCTGGCTGAATTTATACAGGAAAGGAACCAAAGAAGGAGTCAGCATTGTTGCAGACAGTTTATTAAGCATGAGTGCCTGGCCTTACTCGGAAAGAAATATCATTGAAGCAAAGCATACCTACAAATTATACCCTGCAAACTACATAACTTTAAATATAGACCTGGTACAAATGGGTGTGGGCGGAAACGATAGCTGGAGCGAAGTAGCTGCGCCATTAGAACAATACCAGCTTAAGGCAGGGCATTACAAATATAGTTTTTATATTCGCCCGCTTTAAAATAAGGCTATTTTTGCCTTCAGATTTATAATGTGGCTAAACGATAGATGCGCCATGCTTGTCAAATAAATAGTGAATGGTTAGAATTACAAAGGTTATAGGTTTGGCGATTGTTTTGATCCTTGCTGGTTTTAGGGATTAGCCCAGGTAAAAACAAACGCTTCTTTAGAGGATGTTTTTAAGAATCCGCCTGAATCGGCACGGCCCTGGGTGCTTTGGTATTGGATGCATGCTGCCATTTCGAAAGAGGGGATTACGGCCGACCTGGAGGATACAGAAGAATGGAATAGGGGTGTTTACCTGGCTTGCATTTATGATACCGTAGCACGTATTCCTTTTGATAAGCCTGCAAGGCAGTTAAGTCCCGAGTGGTGGGGAATGGTGAATCATGCGATGAAGGAATGTAAACGGCTGGGATTAAAAATGGCTTTTCATGTAAGCGATGGTTTTGCATTGGCCGGCGGTCCGTGGATCAAGCCGGAACAATCTATGCAGAAACTGGTATGGACCAAAGCCTATGTCAAAGCAGGTGATGAAACTGCTATACAGTTGGAGCAACCCGAAACGAAAGAAGGCTTTTACAAAGATGTAGCAGTATATGCTTACCCGGCTAATTCATCTAACGCCTTTAGTGAAACAGTAACCATTCCTTCTGTAACCACCAGTACCGGAGAAAGAGCGCCCTACCTGGCTTTTCCGGGTGATGACAGCAAAACATTCAGAAGCGACAGCTCCTGCTGGATACAGTATAAATATCCGAAACCATTTACGCTTCGTTCCTTAACTACGCGTACCGGGTCCAGGCAGTACCAGGCACAAAGGTTTATAGTACAGTCCAGCGACGACGGCATTGTATTCAATACTGTAATCAAATTAACTCCGCCCCGGCATGGCTGGCAAAATGATGACGAAGACAATACCTTTTCTATTCCGCCAACAACCGCAAAATATTTCCGTTTTATATTTGATAAAGAAGGAACCGAAGCCGGGTCAGAGGACCTCGACGCTGCTAAGTGGAAGCCTACCTTAAAAGTAATGGGTATTTATCTCAGCGATGAGCCGGTTATTAACCAGTACCAGGCAAAAATGCCAGTGTTTGGCGGGTAGCGGAAAATACTACTGAACATATGGTGCCAACGGGTGATGCTGTTCCGTTCAAAAGTATTATCAATCTCACCCATAAAATGGATAAAGAGGGCCATCTTAAATGGAAGCCATCTTCAGGCGAATGGGTAATCGTTCGTATCGGGCATACCTCAACCGGTCATACCAATGCCACAGGCGGGGCCGCCAAAGGACTGGAATGTGATAAGTTTGATCCCGCCGCAATCAAGCTACAGTTTGATAACTGGTACGGCAAAGCTTTTGAGAAAACCGATCCCGGGCTGGCCAGAGAAGTACTGAAGATCTTTTATATCGATAGCTGGGAGGCAGGTAGCCAGAATTGGAGTAAAACCTTTGCCGCTGAATTTAAAAAAGAAGGGGCTATGACCTGATGCCCTACCTGCTGGTAATGACAGGTACACCTGTTACTGATGCGGCTACTTCTGAAAAGATATTACATGACGTACGGGAAACCCTTGCCGAGTTGGTGAATGATGTTTTTATGTAACCCTTCGCAAACTGGCTGATCAAAAGGCCTGGGCTTTACAGCTGAAAATGTGGCGCCTACTATGGTAAGCGATGGATTACTGCATTTTAAAACCGTAGATTTTCCAACCGGCGAATTCTGGTTAAAAAGTCCTACCCATGATAAACCCAATGATATGTTTGACGCGATCAGCGCCGCACATATCTATGGAAAGAATATCGTACAGGCTGAAGCTTTTACGAACCTGCGGATGGAATGGAATGAGCATCCGGGTAATATTAAAACGGTAGGCGACCGCAACTTTGCCATGGGCATGAACAAACCTATTGTGCATGTAATGACGCATAATCCCTGGATTGATCGCAAACCAGGCATGACACTGGGCAGTATTGGTTTATTTTTTCAAAGAGATCAAACCTGGTTTAATCAAAGCAAGGCATGGGTAGATTATATGGCCAGGGTATCTGCTTTGTTACAACAGGGCCAGCCTGTGGCAGATATTGCCGTATTTATCGGAGAGGAAGTACCCAGGCGCTCGGTATTACCCGACAGGCTGGTGAGTAGTCTGCCAGGCATATTCGGGAAGGAAAGAGTAGCTTCCGAAAAACTCAGACTCGAAAACAAGGGGCAGCCTCAAAGAACCATGCCTGTTGGTGTGGGGCATTCGGCTAATATGGCCGATCCTGAAGACTGGACCAATGCGTTAAGAGGATATAAATACGATTGTTTTAATCCAGATGTATTATTAAAAGCTAAGGTGGTTAATGGGCAGGTTGTCTTCCCCTCCGGTGCCAGCTATAAGATATTGGTGTTCCCGGGCAAGATGCTGATGAATCCTAATGGCAATCTGATGTCTTCTGAAGTTGCCCAAAAGCTATTGGAACTAAAGGAGGCTGGCGCGACTATTATTATTGAAAAGAGACCCGTTCACACAATTGGATTAAACGAAAAGATGCAACGCTTCAGAAAGCCTGGGGCAGCTCTTCATAAAATCAGGCAAAGGACGTGTTATTGAAACGCCGTATAGGGAGGAGACCTTTGAAAGCCTGGGCGTAGCAAGGGATATAGATATTGCTGCTGGTGGAGCACCTATTGCCTGGACACATAGGAAACTGGCGGATGCTGATGTATATTTTATTTCGAACCAGCAGGATAAAAGCATATCTGTTCCTGTTTCGTTTCGGGTAACCGGTTTATCGCCTGAGTTGTGGAATCCTGTATCTGGTAAAATGAAAAGAACGGAATGGGAAGTTCGCGGGAAAGGACACATTTGACACTTTCTTTGGATGCCAATGAATCTATGTTTGTCGTATTTAAACAAACAGCAGAAAAAGTTCCGGGCCTTCAACTGCTACAGCGGCTAAGCAACTGGCTGATATCAGTACCAACTGGCTGGTTCGATTTGACACCAGCTTTGGCGGCCCGGCTGAAGCCATTAGCTTTCCGAAACTTGTTTTATGGAATAACCATGACAACCCGGCAATAAAGTATTATTCGGGACAGGCTAATTATACTAATCGGTTTGATCTAAGCAATGTGTCCAAAGATAAACCGGTATATCTTTCCATTGACAGTGTGTTTAACATAGCTACGGTAATCATAAACGGTACAGATTGTGGCACTATCTGGACCGCTCCTTATCAACTGGATATTTCCAAAGCAATCAAGGCAGGTAATAATACCATAGAAATAAAAGTAAGTAATACATGGGCTAACCGCCTGATAGGGATATGAGCTTACCGGAAAATAAAAGAGTTACCTGGACAACCGCTCCTTTAAATTTATTACAGGGCAAGCCTTTATTAAAAGCCGGATTAGAGGGTGGAGTAAAGATTTGGCAATAATGTCCTAGGATTGCGCGTGAGGACACGCGCAGTGGCTGCAAGGCTGCTGACAATACCATAGCAATTAAAGTAAGAAATACCTTGATCAATAGTCTGATTGGCCACATTAGCTTGCTCCCGGGTAAACGCATTACCCGGACCACGGCACCTCAAAATTTCCTGCAGGGCAAGCCTTTATTAAAAGCCGGTTTAGAAGGTGAAATAAAGATTTAGCAATAGTGTCTTAGGATTGCACGTGAGGCCACGCGCAGCGCGCTGCAAGGCAGGTGACAATACCATAGAAATAAAAGTAAGCAATACTTGGGCTAACCGCCTGATACGGGATATGGGCTTACCCGAGGATGAAAGGGGTACCTGCACCACTGCTCCGCTCAACTTACTACAAGGTAAACCTTTGTTAAAAGCAGGACTAGAGGGCTCGATCAAGATTTGGCAATGATATCAGTGCGCGTGAGGACACGCGCAGCGGCTGCAAGACAAGCGACAATACCATAGAAATAAAAGTAAGCAATACATGGGCTAACCGCCTGGTGAGAGATATGGGCCTGCCACAGGATAAAAGAATAACTTGGCCCACAGCTCCATTAAAAATGAAACCCGTCATCCATTTGAAATGCTTTACCTATATTAACAGCGGTAAGAAAAATCCAGATCAACGTGATAACGATGCCCGGCTTTTGAAGGTATTCCCGCAGTTTCATTTAATGTTGTTTTGGTTTAAGGCGTTTTGTGGGAACTTACTCAAGTTGTACAATAATATCTTTTTTCTTTCTACAGGTAATACCTGCAGCGAAACTATTTTCCCATTCTTCAGTGTTGCTTCTACTGTTGTTTGCTGAGGTGCGTGTAATTTAAAATGCACATCCCATTCTTTGGGCCAGGCGGGAAATAAGTAAATCCTGTTATCTACAGTTTGCATCAGCATTTCCTGCAATCCTATCATACCGCTGCCACCCCAGTTATGATCCGGCACCCAGTCAAATCCCGGTCCCCAGAATGTTGGGAACCGCCGGTCACTATTTTTAAGCTTAAGGCTGTTTAAACGTTTTGCTTCCTGCGTTAAACCCAGTCTTGCCGCAAATATATTGTCCTGTTTCCATCCCACATGACTACGGAATTTTAGTGCGAAGCTATCATTCCAATAAGTATTCCGGGCGGTGTCGAGCCCGGGCCTTCCAACGCCGTATAAGCCCCAGGGGTAAACAGGATAGAGCTGTGATGATTCTACGTTATTCACGCGGCTCCATACTACTGCCGGGGCAATGGTGGGTTTGCCGTTAAAAGCAGAGAACGGCAGGGGAGGGATACGGCGCTGCAATCCTTCAAAATATTTTTGATCGGCTTCGCTTAACAAGCCGGAAGGCAGGCTGAGCAGCTCCGATGTAACTGTCTTTAATGCCGCTATTGTAGAGCTGGCGTTATAAGCCATTTTATAGGTTTCCGCTCCCGAACCGGGGTAAAGGATCAGGTGTCCGTTTGCATCCAGAGCTTTATTACTTAGTTTTTTTGCCTGGTATTGATAATGTTCATCAAAAATATAAGCGCATCTTTAATCAGGGAAGATAAGCAGTAATGCTTTTGCCCGCATAAGACCGGGATTGCAATATCATCATACAAAACTCCAGGACGGTATCCCATTCATACTCCAGCCAGGCGTTATACTCTATACCCGGGTCGAAACCGGCAGGTCGTTTCCAGCCATATTCAGTAGGATTGGGAAAACCAAAATTCTCTATCTGCTCGTTAAAGTTAGCTCCCCATGTCCCCAGTAGGCCCTGGTACGTAATTGCGCGGTTGGTAAAATACGGTTATAAAAATCAAACTGGGAGGTCATCATGTCAGCATCGCCGCTTTTCAGCATGGGCCAGTACACCAATCTCTGGTTCTGCGCCGTAAAAGTGCCCCCGCCCCAATTCCTGTGATCAGGCGTTCCTTTAATAGAAGTATCGGTCAATACCGGGTCTACCGTAAACAGGCCCCGTTAAATTTGGTAGGATAGGTTCCATAAGCATTGCAGCCTAACATATAGCGGAATAACTGATAGTTGCGGCCTATCTGCCAGGCTTCACTGTCGGCTTTGGCCGGTTCAATAAAAATAAAGCTCCGTTTCCAGTAGTCGTTCCACCAGGTGATTGTTTTCATGGGCCGGGCCTTGTAATTATTGACGATATCTTTCAGTTGCCCTTTCCATTCTTCAGCGTTTTTTGCCTGGCTGTTATGTAAATAAACCTGCAGCGATTGTTTTTTACCGGTCGCCTGCTAACCAGGCTCCAGCTTTTAAATGCCGTGTTGAGATATTGTCCCTGGCCGCTATTGCCTTTAATAAAGTTATCGCCGCTCACCAGGCCGCCGCTTGTCAGCTGTTCGAGCGGGTTGATCATCTGGTTTTTAAGCGAATCGAGCCCCTGTTGCTTTACCGTGGCATCAAATACCGTGGGAGACAAATTCCTGTGGTAAAAAACAATCTCATTTTGGTTAAACCCTACCTGATCGGGGCGCGTAACAACGGGAACATGAGAGGCCCATTTCCAGGAATTGGCATTGTTTTCCTTCCCTTTTTGTAAACGATCGGCGTAACGCCAGTTTTCGTAAACGGCTTCCGCCGCAATTGCTTTGCTGGCGGAGATATCGATATGTATAACGGGATTAAAAACATCTACCCATATACGCAACACAGCCTGCAGGCCGTTATGCCCCGCCTGTATGTTGATGTACCCGTTTTTTACAACCAGTTCCTGCCTGAAATCGTCTTTATTAAAGGGGTTGGGTGAAAGTTTTATTCTCAACCTCCCGCTTTTAAGGAAGGCATTATTTTCGTCAAAACTGCCGCTGCGTGAAAAGTAGAGAAGCAGCTCATTCTTTTCCACCCATACATTGCAGCCGATATCTCCTCCTCCCACGGGCATCGATTCGCCGGCATTTTTGCTTTGGCTCAACCATACAATATTATAAGTATCTAAATTATAAGTATCTAATGGACTTTCCTGAGCTGTGATCCTGGTAATCCAGCAACATAAAAATACTATAATATAATACAGGTAAGTTTTACTCATTACTTATTATTTGACTTCCACCTCAATTTTCCAATCGTCAGTTCTGAACGATGATGCAGGAAACCCGGCAGTATTAAAAAGTTCGCCGCTTGAATCATCTTTAAAGGCATAACGAACCGCTACCGGATTTTTCACTTCTTTGGCCGTTACTTCTACACCACCGTTTACCAGCTGTGCTTTGGCAGGATAAAACTTATGGTCGTCACCTGCTATTTCAAACTGTGTAAGCGGCTTTCCATAAGAGGTAAGTCCAACCGGGGCGTTTTTAAATTTCAGCGTTGCTTTACCATCTTTAATGGTCATCGACTCATATAAGGGGCCTTCGCTGGCAAATCCTTTATAATGATAGGTTTTTGCAAGAGCCTGCAGGGCCAGCCTTTTACCGATCTCCTGCTTTTCGCGGGGATGGATATAATCTGCATCACCTATATCCATGGTCACGGCCATCCCGCTGTTGGGTATTTTATCCAGCGCTTTACGCTGTGCGTCCCTGAGGAAGGCCGAATTGATTAAAGTGTCGCCTTTTTTTCTTGTTGCTGTTATAGTTGAAAGGAGCAATCTGAACATAGTAAAACGGGAAATCTCCTGGTTAAACTGCGCTCTCAGCATTTGCACAAATTCGGGGAATAAAGATTCGTATTGTAGGGGGCGATCTGCATTAGATTCTCCCTGGTACCATATAAAACCTTTGATGCCATAACCTGTAACCGGGTGCACCATACCGTTATATACTACTGTGGCAATCTTATTGCTCAACCTCGATTGATCACTGGGAGCGGGTAGCGGGAAATTATAGGCTTTAAGTGATGCCGCATCCATAAAAGCCTCTACCGGTGTGCCGCCGTAGCTTAAATTGATAAGGCCGACAGGAACTTTTAAGCGGTCGTATAAGAATTTTCCAAAAGTGTAACCGGTGGCGCTAAAGTTGGCTACATCTTCCGGCTTAGCGATTTTCCAGCTGAAATTTTTGCTGGTATCCATTGGGGTGGGTTGGGTAGACCTGGGAATATTGTATAACCTGATCTGGTCGTTAGTGGAGTTGAAAATAATATCATTTGAATGGTTAACAGGCTGGTTGGAAAATCCCTTCAACGGCATTTCCATATTCGATTGCCCGCTGCAGATCCATACTTCCCCGATCAGGATATTTCTAATTTTTATTATTTGTCCGTCGCTGATCGTTATTTCGTACGGGCCGCCTGCCTGCGGTGTAGAAATGGCTACTTTCCATTTGCCCTTTTCATCGGGCCGGGCGGTATACTTTCTGTTGTTCCATGATGTGATGATGGTAACTGCAT
This sequence comes from Paraniabella defluvii, assembly GCA_019316985.1. Classification (GTDB taxonomy): domain Bacteria; phylum Bacteroidota; class Bacteroidia; order Chitinophagales; family Chitinophagaceae; genus Niabella; species Niabella defluvii. Next base: position 5,500,240 of record CP079215.1, on the reverse strand, counting down.
TTTTTTATCGGTCCATCCCCATATGGAAGGGGTTGATTGTTGTTGAAGCACCATATTATCGCTAAAAAACCAGGGCAGTTGTAGCCTGGCCTGAGATAAGAAAGGAATGGTAAGCAAGAGGCAGAGTGCAGTAAGGAATTTCATAACCGTTTTTTTGTGAAGGCCCGAAAATAAGAAAATTAAAAGTGCAATTAACATTTACTATCCACATCTGTTATAGTAAGATATCACTGGTTTGACGGCTAAAAACTTAGTTAAAAACCGGTAACATCAATATTTTAATGTTAATTTATTTCGGTTTTGCAAAAAACTTTAATTTAGTTTTGCGGGAAGCGTTTTAAGGAAAACTTTTGTTTGACATATATTGCCAATATGGATGAAATAAAACAAGGCTCTCATAAAAATATCTGGTACGGGGTGGGGCGGCAACGAATAGAAATTCCACGTCCTGTAATTAAATCCAATGTGGTAAACAATCCCCTGCTGAATTCGCTGTACATTGCCAGCCTTGGATTTTATCCTAAAGCTAAAGGACATTTTACGAAACGGAAACATGGGTTGCACGAAAATTTTTATTTTATTGTGTAGACGGGTATGGCTGGTACGAGCTAAACGGAGAGAAGTATGAAGTTGGACCTAATGAGTTTTTATCCTGCCCCAGAACGTAGAGCATGCTTATGCCAGCGCTACGCACGATCCCTGGAGCATTTATTGGGTACATTTCGGTGGCCTAACATTACCCGATCTTAACAATGTGCACACCGTAAAAGAGCATTTTAAGCCACGCCATATAAAAGATAATGGAGAGGCTGTAGCCGTGTTTAATAAGATGTATAAGGCATTGGAACTGGGCTATAGCCTGGATAACCTGTTATTTGCCAACCTTTGCCTGTCCCAGTTCTTATCCCTGTTTATTTATAATTCAAGACATCATCCGGCCTCTAAAACCACGAAAACCGACTGTGTGGACAATGCCATTTTATATATGCAGGAGCATATTACCGATATGCTGACGCTTAAAGACATCAGCAACTATTCCAATTATTCGGTGTCGCGCTTTTCTAACCTGTTTAAGCAAAAACAGGGTATGCACCCATGGATTATTTTATGCAGATGAAAATACAGCAGGCTTGCCAGCAGCTCGATTTTACTGATAAATCGATTAAGGAAATTGCTTTAACGCTGGGCTTTGACGACCCCTATTATTTCTCGAAAAGATTTAAGCAGGTAACGGGTATGCCACCTGTAAAATACCGGTCGGTAAATAAAGATTAGAAGGACGACATATGATAGATGATATATGGTTGCCGGTATACTACAGCTATGAACCCTGAACTATTTACCTTGAACCAGTTTCTCAAACAATAGTTACTTCAATACCTCTTTCCCGGAGAGCGTTGGCAGTATGCGCCGATATATTGCTATCGGTAATGATCTGTTCAATATCATCCAGGCCGCAGATTTTGCCAAATCCCCGTTTACCGAATTTACTGGAGTCGGCCAGTACAATGGTTTTTTGTGAAGCGCCGATCATTTTTTTATTAAGAAGCGCCTCCATCATATTCGACGTGGTCAAACCAAAGTCAGTGTCGATACCATCTACGCCTAAAAACAATTTGCTGCAGGAAAAATCCTGTAAAATAGACTCAGCATACATACCCGTAACGGAAGCCGAGGTTTTACGCATCAGTCCTCCCAGCTGAATGACTTCAATATTATCGCGGTTCATTAGCTCCAAGGCCACGTTTAAAGCAGAGGTAACCACGGTTAGTCCTTCTTTTGCCAGGAGGTTGCGGGCGAAAAACTGCACGGTAGTTCCGGATGCGATTAAAATACAATCGTTGGGCTCTACCAGGCCTGCAGCGTAAGCGCCTATTTTTGTTTTTCCACGGCCTGTAAAGTTACTTTTTCATCTACATGCCTGTCTGCTATATAAGGGTTGGTAAGCGTGGCGCCGCCATGCGTGCGAAAAAGTAATTTCCTGTCTTCCAGAAACTGGAGGTCTTTTCTGATGGTTACGGAAGATACGTTCAGATCGTTACATAAATCAGTTACTTTAATACTTCCTTCTTTTTTGATCAGTTCGATAATATGTTGATGACGCTCCAGTAAATTGCTCATGAGTACGTTATGTTGAATGTGAGAATACCAAAAATAACGAAAATACATTTCCTTGTTTTGAATCTTCGTTATACTTTTAACAAGGCTTAAAATAACCTCTATATGAAGAAAAGTCTTAGTTATATCTTTTTAGCGGTAATGGGTTTGTTAGCGGGCGTTTCGTTAAAAGCCCAGCAGGCAATAAAGATAATGAGCTATAATATACATCATTGCAATCCGCCATCGAAACCGGGGTTATAGACCTTGAAGCGGTTGCGGACGCTATAAAAAAGGAGCGGCCGGATGTTGTAGCGCTGCAGGAGGTAGACATCAATACCGGCAGAAGCGGTAAGGTGAACCAGGCCGCGCAGCTGGCCCTAAAAACCGGATTAAAGTCTTTTTACTTTGCTAAAGCCATCGATCACGACGGAGGCGATTACGGCGTTGCTATTTTATCAAAATATCCGTTAAGCGATATGAAAACTTATCGGTTACCTATGGATTCTGCTACCCAGGAGAGCCCCGCGTACTGGCGGTTGCGGTAGCCACGCTACCCGGGGCAAAAACTCAGGGTGGCGTCTACGCATCTCGATGCACAGCGGTCATCGGTAAACAGGTTATTGCAGGTGCGGGCGATTGACAGCATTTTAGCATCGGAGCCGCTGGCCTGCATTATTGCGGGATTTTAATGCTGAAGAACACTCGGGTGTAATAAAAATCCTGGATAAAGGTTTTACCAGAACCTGCAGTAATTGTGCACCTACAATACCGGTAATCAATCCTCAGAAGGCGATAGACTTTATTGCCTATAAACCCGGCAAACTGCTGTCATTAAAACACCACCAGGTGGTTAATGAAACCTATGCGTCTGATCATTTACCGGTAGTAGCTCTTTTTACGCTCCCGTAAGATACCCGGATTACCCAGCCGGATCGAAGAGGACAGCGTTGCTGTTACTGTTCAATGCCGGAAAAACAGCCCCTTCTTCATAATTGATTAACACTACAGAGCGATAGCTGAGTAGTATGGTACGATTTTTAATAGTTATTTATCATATATCTTTATATTAATAAATAACAACTTTATCCTCATCTGTATGCCTCAAAAAATATTTAACGAGCGAATCAAACAAATATTAATACTGGCTATTATTCTGCTGCTTATTATTACTATCATAAAAGAGCTTGTTGGTTTTTTACCGGGTCTTTTAGGTGCAGTTACTTTATATATCGTAAGCAGGAAAAAGTATTTCCAGTTTATTTATGATAAAAAATGGAAAAAGGATGGACCGCAATGGGCTTTATTCTTTTTATCTTATCGTAGTAGGCATTCCTATAAGCATGGCAGTTACATTAATCAGCCCTAAGATCAACAGCGTGCTTGAAAATCCGACACAAATACTGAACTCTGCAAAACAGACGATTGATGTGGTGCAGAAGAAAGTAGGATTTAACCTGATATCGGAAAATTCTATATCTAATGCTGTAAACAAAATAACCGCCTTTGTTCCTAAAATATTGAACAGCACCCTGAACCTGGTTTCTAACCTGGCCATTATGCTGTTCATACTGTATTATATGTTGTATAACGGCGCCGGCATAGAGAAATACCTGAGCAGGGCGGTGCCACTGAAAAGGCGTAATGTTAAAATATTATCTGATGAAACCAAAAGGTTGTAATCGCCAATGCGCTGGGTATTCCCCTGATCTCCATTATACAAGGTATTGTAGCTACCATAGGTTATGCATTATTTGGTGTGCAGGACTGGGGTTATACGGGTTTTTAACCGGCGTATGTGCTTTTTCCCTGTAGTGGGTACTATGATAGTGTGGGTGCCGGTAGTTATATATATGTTTGCTACGGGCGACACGCTGAATGCTACTTTACTATTACTTTATCATGCCATAGTAACCGGTAACGTAGATTACATTGCGCGTATTACGTTACTTAAAAGAATAGGAGATACGCACCCTGTGGTAACTATTATGGGTGTGTTGGTGGGCTTGAGCTTGTTTGGTTTTGTGGGACTGGTTTTCGGGCCTTTACTGATCAGTTATGTTATTGTGATGTATGATATTTATATGAACGAGTTTGTGCACAGCCATCCGGATGAGGATGAAGAGCCCAGGCCAGAGCCTTTAGCGCCTCAACTGGTAGAAGATGACCTAAAAAGCCTGACATCCGGTCAGGCTAATATTTCTCCCGCAGCAGTTTAGCCACTACTTTGTCTATAGGCAGCGTCATTACCTCTTCGTTAAAATATTCCCAGTCGATAAGCCTGAAATTTTCTGAAACTTTGTCTGGGTAAATTGCTGCGCCGTTGTTAACAGGTATATCCAGCGGCTCCCGCGGCTTTATGAGGTAGTAAACAGAAACGATCTGGTGTTCGGGGTTAAAAGCAGACTGCTGAAAAAGTCGGTTGTGTAAATATGGTCGGCCACTTCCACATCAACCCCTATTTCTTCCTTACATTCCCGTATAATACAATCGCGGGTACCTTCTCCCAGTTCCAGCCCACCACCCGGAAACTTGGTTACTTCAAGATTATTATAATAAATGCGTTCGTCGCTTACCAGCACCTGTTTTTATCATTCACCAGTACGCCATATACGCGCAAATTAATAGTAGTGATCATTTGTTTGCTTACCTGTTTTAAAAACCAACACTTCCTTCAAACACTTTAATGCGGGGCCTTTTAACCATATATTATCATAGGAGCCATCTGCATTGCGGTTGTAGCTTACATTTAATTTTCCTCCCAGTACTTCTATATCTATCGAATTGCTACCGGTTTCCTGTTGGTAAAAAACCAACGCAGCGGCCGTTACGCCGGTACCGCAGGAAAAAGTTTCGTCTTCTACACCGCGCTCGTAGGTTCTTACTTTAAGAGAACCGTTGCCGGATACTTCTACAAAGTTTACGTTTATTCCCTGCTCATTAAATTCATCGTTATACCGTATTTTCCTGCCTTCTGTATATACATCCAGCTCCGCCAGGCCGGTTACTTTTTTACATAATGAGGCGACCCGGTGTTTAAAACGGCGTAGGTGCCAAATTGATGAATGCCAGAAACGTCTGTCATTTTCAGTGAAACCAGCCCGTTTTCTATATTTGCTTGGTGTTCGCCATCCACGGCTAAAAAAATGAAATGGTTCCGGTCGATGCCTATATCGTGGGCAAACTGAACAATACAGCGTCCGCCATTACCGCACATACTGCCTTCACGCCCATCAGCATTGTAATAAACCATTTCAAAATCGTAACCAGGTTTATTGTTTAGTAGCATAAAGCCGTCGGCTCCGATACCAAATCTACGGTCGCAGATCTGGTGTATCCGCTCCTGCGACAGGGCGCTATGGTTTACTTCCCTGTTATCAACTATTACAAAATCGTTTCCTGTGCCCTGGTATTTGTAAAAACGCATGCTAATTGTTTATTCTATCTGTTATTTATGTGGATGATGTTGTTAAATGCAACAACTGTATGGCTAAAAATGTTGCACAAAAGTGGAGAGAAAGGTTTGTATAAGTTTTTCTACCGCCGCTTTCCCGTCCTTACTAAATTCCTTCCTTACCCGGTTGGCCACAATAGCGTTTAAAGCCAGGCAATGATGCCCCAGCAATTTACCCAGGCCATAAATAGCCGAGGTTTCCATTTCAAAATTTGTTATCCGGTGTTGTCCAAAGCTGAAATCGGTAAGCCGGTCGATTAAATTAGGATTGCTGATTCCCAAACGTAATACCCTTCCCTGCGGGCCATAAAAGCCGGGGCAGGTTACGGTAATGCCCTGGTGAAAGCCCTGTGCAAAATGCTTGAGCAGGAGGGGGCTGCACCGGTAATATAGGGATCGCCTTTGATCTGCGCATGTGTGATAAAAGACTGAAGTAATTGAGCTTCTTCATCGCTTTTATCATGCAGGTAAAAATTAAGCAGGTTGTCAATCCCCAGTCCGTGGGTTGACGCCACAAATTCATCAACGCCTATATCGCCCTGCAATGAGCCTGAAGTACCTACCCGGATGATATTAAGAGAAGTAAGGTTTTCCTTTACCTGGCGGCTTTCAAAATTGATATTTACCAGGGCGTCCAGCTCATTCATTACAATATCTATATTGTCGGGTCCGATACCGGAAGACAGCACCGTAAGCCTTTTACCGCCGATAATACCTGTATGCGTTACAAATTCACGATGTTGTTGCTGCACCTCTATCTGGTCGAAGTATTTGCTGAACTCCTTTACACGGTCAGGATCACCTACTGTTATAACAGTGCCGGCAAGTTCTTCGGGTCTCAGGTCCAAATGGTACACAGCGCCACGGCTATTTAATATCAATTCGCTTTCGGCTATCCTGCTCATAATATTTTTAGGGTGTTAATGATGAAAATTTATCAAAAATACCCTATTTTTGCAAGCCTTCAAAGAAAAGGTCTTCCATCTGCCGGTTGGTGGATCGATTAAAAAGGTCTCGTGGCCGAGTGGCTAGGCAGAGCTCTGCAAAAGCTCGTACAGCGGTTCGAATCCGCTCGAGACCTCTTAACGGGACAAAGTAGTACATCTGCTCTTGTCCCGTTTTTTATTCCCTACTAATGATCCAGGGTTCCGCTAATGCCGGTCCGGCTAATGCTTAAAAACAAATTGAAAGCTTACTGATCTTAAAGAATAATGGCTATCTTTTTACCTTAACTGAAAAATGGAAAGGCATCCAGGCAGGAATTAAAAATATGCAAACTAAGGTTCTGACTATAGTAAAAGATATAGGGGTAATAGCTTTTCTTATACTTTTTCCCCATTTCGTTCCCTTACCCTTTTATTCGTATGCTATTGTATGCCTGCTGCTTATTGTGTTGCTGCTGCGCAAGGAAGGCAAAACATTACGGGATATAGGGCTTGCAAAAGATGGTTTAACTGTTAAAGCCGTTTTCACGGGAATCATTTCGGCGCTTATGTGGGTCGGCTTTATGCAGTTTATATATATTCCCGCCATAAAGTACCTGTTTGTTGTACCAAACTATACAGAGTATCATTTCATCCGGGGCAGCATTTCAAAGCTGGTTATGACTGTTGCAGCCGCGTGGCTTGTAGGAGGTTTATATGAAGAAATTGTTTTCAGGGGCTATATACAATCCCTGCTCAACAAAAGATTTGCAAAAAACGCAATGTTCCGGAGTGTCATTGTTACAAGCGTACTGTTTGGATTGTATCACTGGCAACAGGATATTTGGGGTGTAATTGCAGCCGGGTTGGGAGGTGTGTTGTGGGGATGCTCTATAAGAAATTTAACAATAACCTTTGGATACCTGTTCTGTCACATGCCATTTTCGACACCATCACATTGGTTCTTATCTATACAGGCCGGTTTGGTAATCTGTACTGATAAATTAAAAGCAAATGGCCGGGCAATGCAGAAGAGGGCGTCAGATACTACCCATCCTTCTTTCAAGATCATTCCTATAAGACCTGCCAATAGGTATACCGTATTTTCCGATAATAATTTGGTTGCGGGCGATCTTCCTGATACGGCTTACTGCAACTATAAAAGATTTATGAACCCTGATGAAATCTGGCTCAGGAAATAATTCCTGCATGAATTTAACTGACCCTTTCACAACAATTTTATCTGTTGCAGTTTGTATGATGGCATAGTCTTTAAGTCCCTGTATAAAAATGATCTCAGATAATAGCAGCTTTATCTTTTCAACCCCGCTTTTTACAAAGATATATTCCCTGTTCCCGCTGTTTGTCTCCAGGTTGGCATCATTCTTTTGCAGCGATAAAAATTCGGTAATCTTTTCCATAGACTGGTTGAACCGTTTTTCGGAAACAGGCTTTAGTAAAAAATCAATTACGCCCAACTCAAAACCCTCGAAGGCATAGTCCCGGAACGCAGTGGTAAAAACGGTAAGAGGCGGTTGTTCCAGGCTTTTCAACAAAGTAATACCACTCATCTCCGGCATTTCAATATCTAAAAAAGCACATCCACAGCGTGCCGGTCAAGGTATCGCAACGCATCAAAGGCATTGGAGAAGGTGCCTGCCAGTTTTACCCAGGGCAGCGGTGCCATAAAGCCGGCCAGTATTTCCCGGGCCAGGGGTTCGTCGTCTACGATAGCACAGTTCAGTATCATAATACAATTTTCAAAATTGCGAGGAATTGATAAGAGTCGTCTCTCGTATATAGTTCATGCCGGCCAGGGTACAATAATTCTAACCTTTTTCTTAAATTTTCCAGTCCGATGCCGCCCCTGCGGTCCGTACCATTATCAAATTTGCTATTGCTAAGCTTTACCTCCAGTACTTTATCAATATTAATTTCGAGATGTAAAAAAGCGCCGCCATTCATTCCTTTCAGGCCGTGCTTGACTGCATTTTCCAGCAGCGGAAGAATCAGAAATGGCGGAATCAGGCATTCGTCGGTGGCGCCACTTATTTTAACCTGAATGTCGGCATCTCCATCTAATCTCAGGCGCTCCAGTTCAATATAATTATGTATATACGCCAGCTCTTTGTCTAAAGGAATATATTGCTCATTGCTGTCATAAAGCATATATTCCATCAGTCCTGAAAGTTTTAATACCGCCGCAGACGCATCAGGCGATTGCTTTAATGTGAGGCCATAAAGATTGTTGAGAGCATTAAACAAGAAATGAGGATTTACCTGCGATCGAAGAAAATCAACTTCTGCATTTAACTTTTCTACTTTTATTTGTTGAATGGCTGATTGCTGCTCATACCAGTCGATACTTAGTTTTAATGCCAGCATCAGGCCTAAATACCACAACGTACTGAAAAAATTGTAGGATAATGTTTCCATCAAATGGCTGTTTCTTACAGGGCCCAGTATATAGCCATACAAATAATAATCGAACAGGCTTTGCAATGCGAGATAACCCGCTACCGATGATATGACCGCTATTATATAACGCATGTACCGTTGCTTCAAAAGGTACCGCGGCAGGAAGTAATGTAAATTAAGATAAGCGATCACCATCAGCAGGAAAATCCTTACAGAAACACAAGCTAAAAAATAAGGCATGCTTGCTTTGTGTATAAGGTATTTTTTTCATACAAAAAAAGCCTGTAACCAGGATCCAGTAAGCACCATGCACCAGTATATACTTTATTGAATACCGTTGTTTTAAAAGGGTAGTTTTATTTTTCTTCAGTAAAATCCATACTGTTTGTGTTCAACATAAAAGAAACCCTAAATGGCAAGCCAGCAAAATATTGTCGACGAACTGCACAAATGGTAGAGAAAAAGCGACAACTCAAACGGTATACGTTATACCGCCATTTATTAATCGATTATTTCATTGATTGCTCTACTATTTTTTTCGACCGCTGTTTTTGCCGGTAATATTGTTTTAAGATTCGAAAACATATTTATCACTTAAAACACAGGTACACTATGCAATCTACAACAATTTACCAACGGTCAGTTCACTTATTTGCCCTGGCCATTCTTTGCATCATCGCTTTCAGCTTTACAAGCTTAGGCCTGGATAGGTACGAAATATACCTTAACAAAGAATTGCTTTTAAAGCAGGATGTAAATCAACCCTTAAGTGTAAGAAAGATGCAACTGCACAGGGCCAAAGAAAGCGATCAGCTTTTTATTCTTTACCGCCACTGCCACGAACCATATGTGGGAACGGGCAGAACGATCCTAATCAAAGACGAAAAAGGAAATACATTAAAAAATGGGATTTCCCCAATGTAGCTGGCGCTGATCCACGTATGAAAATAGCTGTAAGAGAGTTGCAGGAGCTGGAGAAAAAAATCCATCCAGGAACCTTGTGATGTATTATAGTTCGAGTGAGTTATCCAAAGGGGAGACGCTTGCTTTTATCAGTTTTAGTAGCTGAGTGAAGGAAGTTGCTGATTAGCCTTCAGGTTATCCGGACGCGCTTGCATCTTTTGGGTTGAGGCACTTTTGCATGGATCAAAACTGGTAGCCGGCTGTTTAAAAGCTGTTAAACACCAGTGGGCATTTAAAAAATGCTTCAGAATTGTATCGCTTAGGGGCAAAGTAGTGAGATCTGCTTTTGTCCCTTTTTTATTTCTCCATTTTACGATATTACCTGGGATTAACTTACTAAAAGCGTTCGAAAGGATAATTGCCATTTTTACCCCGGATATTCGTGTTTTTTTGACAGTACTGTCGGGCCGCTTTATCAACATGGGCGCATTTGGCAACAATTTTGTATTCGTTTTGTAAGATCATGCCTTAAAAGTGTTACATAGCAAGCGCCGTTACTGCATGATCCATCTGAATATTCATCTAAAAATTTTAATGATGGCAGACAACAAAACAAAAGGGATGGCCGCGACCGCGCCAAGGTAAGCGGCTCAGAGAATTATGAAATCCGGTACTTTAAGGAAAAAATGGGTGTATCAGGACAGGCTGTTGCCGGCGCCATACGCGCCACAGGCTCTAACGACCGGAAAGTGCTGGAAAAATACCTGAAACAAAAACAGGGAAGTTAATTCACTGTACTATGCCGCTTGCCTCAAACACCAGGAAAAGAAATGCGGGTTTAGCAGCTAAACCCTTACAGGGTAAAAGCTCCGCTATTAGTGCAACGCGTACATCTGCCGCAGCAGGCAAACGCAGTGTGGTTAAGAAAACTGCCGCAGCAAAAAGAAGACTATTCCCCGCAAAAAAATGCTTTACATTCTCAAAAATTGAGAAGCTGGAGCGAACGCTGGATACCGATGTAGCAGCTTTGCTGGCGAAGGCCAAGAGCGGAAGGATGCCCAGGGTATTAAACCGATGTTGGCTACGTTGGTAGATAAACCGTTCGACGACCTTGACTGGATGTATGAAATAAAATGGGATGGTTATCGTTCTCTTGCTTTTATTCAAAAGGGTAAAGTGGAATTACTGTCGCGTAACAACAAGTCATTTGATAAAAAATTCTATCCCATTCACCGGATCCTGAGCGAATGGAATGTTAATGCCGTATTCGATGGCGAAATTGTTGCGTTGGATGAAAAAGGCAACTCTAATTTTAATAAACTTCAGAACTGGCGTAGTGAAGCCGATGCCGAATTAGTTTTTATGTGTTCGATATTTTATGGTATGAAGGAAAAAACCTTATGGGCCTACCCCTCCGGGAGCGGCAGCTGATACTAAAAGCGGTTTTGCCTGCAACGGATGACCGTATCCGGATTAGTAGTGTTTTCGAGGTGAAAGGCACTGAAATGTTTACGGCTGCGGCAGAAATGGGGCTTGAAGGAATTATGGCCAAACATGCCGATAGCATTTATACATCTGATTTGCGGAGTAAGGAATGGCTGAAGATAAAAGTAAATAAAAGACAGGAGGTGATCATTGCCGGCTTTACCAAAAACGCCGGAACTTCCAAAACCTTCAGCGCTTTGCTGTTGGCGGTTTATCAAAAAAGAAAACTGAAGTACGTAGGTAAGGTAGGAACAGGTTTTTCTGATAAGAAGCAGAAGGAAATGATGGAATTGTTTAAACCGCTTATCACTAATAAATCTCCCTTTGATGAAGCTATAGATGTAGATAAACCATCGCGGTTCAGGCAGCGTATGGGTGCCCGGCCCACCTGGCTGAAGCCGGAACTTGTTTGTGAAATTACCTATGCGGAAATCACGGACGAAGGTGTTTTCCGTCATCCCTCTTTTGAAGGCATGCGGGAAGACAAACAGGCGAAAGACGTGGTACGGGAAACAGAAGCCGATACCAAAGCGGTGGTTAAAGAGGTGAACAGGAAGCAAAAGCCGGTTATACTGGCTGTAAAACCGCCCAAAGATAAAAGCAGGAAGACCTTACTCAACCCCACAGACGAAACGCAAACCCGCAAGATTAACGGGCATGAGCTGAAATTTACCAACCTTAGTAAAGTGTACTGGCCCGGGGATGGATACACCAAGCGGGATATGTTCAATTACTACTACCAGGTTGCGGAATACATCCTGCCTTATTTGAAGGACCGGCCACAATCGCTCAATCGCTTTCCCAACGGCATCAATAAGCCAGGCTTTTACCAAAAAGATGTAAAGGGAAAATCGCCCGGCTGGGTGAAGAAGTTTCCCACCACCAGCGACGGTGTCGACAAGGAGTTTCTCGTTGGGGATAATGAAGATACACTGCTGTGGATGGCTTCACTGGGCTGTATTGAAATGAATCCCTGGTTCAGCCGGGTTCAATCGCCTGACCACCCAGACTATTGTGTGCTGGACCTGGATCCCGATAAGAATACCTTTGACCAGGTAATACAGGTTGCACTTGCTATAAAAGAGCTGCTGGATGTGATGAATGTTCCCGGCTTTTGCAAAACATCCGGATCAACAGGAATGCATGTGTACATCCCACTGGCAGCAAAATATACCTATAATCAGTCGCAGATGTTCGGAAGGCTTATAGTTGACCACGTACAGCAACAATATCCTGCCTTCACCAGTACAGAACGAATGATCAAAAATCGGAAAGGAAAAATGTACCTCGATTTCCTGCAAAACCGGCCCGGCGCCACACTGGCCTGTCCCTATTCGCTGCGGCCTAAGCCCGGTGCTACCGTTTCCATGCCCCTGCATTGGGATGAAGTGAGGCCGGGTTTGAAGATGTCGGACTTTACGATAAAGAATGCCATAGCCCGGATCAGAGAGGCGGGCGACCCTTTAAGCCTGTACTCGGGAAAGGCATTAACCTCGAAACAGCGCTGAAAAAATACCAGGCAGCGTTTTAAGAAAACCATAACCGGGGCTATTGTTCAATTAATTCCCGTATATTTTTTCAACGAAGACGGGCGCACAGCATCTTTTAAGTTGGTTGATGTGATAGCAGTAATTTTGTATCAGAAGATAAAACAGGATTTTAAATAAGTAATCAATGATGGAATTTAACCCAGCCAATACGGTTGTAAAACATTGTCTTGCAGGCATGGCAATGGAAGAACAAGGGCGCCCTGATGAAGCGGGCAGGCTTTTTTGCAGGCATGGAATGAAGCTACAGCCGATTTTGAAAAATTTATTGCCGCTCATTATGTGGCCCGGCATCAACCGAATACCGCCGATCAGTTAAAATGGCTGGAAACAGCTTTAAAGTTTGCATTAAAAATAAACGATGATTCTGTCAATAGCGCTCTTGCCTCGTTGTATAAAAACATTGCCACCTGCTATGAAAAGCTGGGCGATGCGGGCAACGCAAAAAAGTACCAAGAATTGGCCGGTACATTTGCCGGGAAAAAGCCTTCCGACAAAGGACCGTTTTACCATGGAACAAAAGCTGACCTGCAGGTGGGTGATTTCCTTACCCCTGGGTGGCAGTCTAATTACCAGCAGGAGCTTACCATGAATCATATCTACTTTACCGCTCTTGTTAACGGAGCAGGGCTCGCAGCAGCATTAGCCAATGGCGAGGACGTGAACGCGTTTATATAGTAGAGCCGACGGGCGATTTCGAAAATGATCCTAATGTAACTGACAAAAATTTCCGGGTAACCCCACGCGTTCTTACCGCACTTCGGCTCCTTTAAAAATTGTTGGCGAAGCTGCAGATTGGCTGAAACAAACACCACAGGAGCTGGAAAGCTTCCGGCAGAAACTGGCGAATAATAAAGGCGAGATTATTAACTGAGGGCGACCTAAACGAGCTAACAGCCATACCGGGCGTAAAGGCCTGAACGGTCTTTGACCCGGGGTCGTTTAAAAACACCTGGTTTAATTACAATTTTTTTTTGCGAAATTTATCAGAACTCTACACACTTAAAACCAACTGATGAAGCGAAGAAAATTTATAGGCCAGACATCCAAAGCTGCTATTGCGCTTACTATTATACCTTCCTATGTAAGGGGAGGAAAATCGCATGTAGCGCCAAGCGACAGAATTAATCTCGGATATATCGGACTGGGCAAGCAGTCTGGTACTCTGTTAAGAGGACTCAGTAATTGTAAGGAAACTTATGTTAGCGCGGTTTGCGATGTGGATACAAAAAAACTGGAACATTTTTACCAGCTTGCTTTGAAGGCTAATGAAAATAAAGGCAATGCAGGTACTGAACGGTTTAAACATTATCGCGAACTGTTGGCAATGAAGGGCCTGGATGCCGTAGTTATAGCCACACCCGATCACTGGCATGCACAAATGGCCGTAGATGCGGCGGCGGCCGGGAAAGATATCTATTGTGAAAAGCCGTTATCGCTTACCATTGCCGAAGGCAGGGCGATGGTTAACGCAACCCGGAAGTACAAACGTGTATTTCAAACGGGTAGTATGCAACGCTCCTCCTATAACTTCCGGCAAGCTGCAGAATTGGTGTATAATAATTATATCGGGAAAATTAAAGAAGTCAACGTGTCTGTTGGAGAGCCTGTAATGCAATGCGACCTGCCTTCTTTGCCCACTCCAGAATATCTCGATTGGGATCTGTGGATAGGTCCGTCTATGTACAGGGGTATAACCCTGTTTTAGCACCACCTATTGAAGACCCTAAATGGGCCTGGTGGAGAGGATACCAGGGCTTTGGCGGCGGATATATCACCGATTGGGGAGCCCATATGTTCGATATAGTGCAATGGGCATTGGGAATGGATCAATCGGGCCCGGTAGCTTTTCATGCGCCTGATGAGCCCGCAGCAAAAACAGGCTTATATTATGTTTATGCAAATGGCGTAAAAGTGCATCACAAAAAATGGGGAGAAGGCAATGCTATCCAGTTTATTGGTGAAAAAGGTACGATAGAGGTAAGCCGGTCATTTTTACGCAGCAATCCTGCCGACCTTGTCAATACTAAGCTGGGCTCTAACGATAAGCGGCTTTATTTTAGTGACAACCATTACCAGGATTGGGTAGATGCTATTAAAAAAGATCCAGGCCGATCTGCGACGTAGAAACAGGCCATCGTACGGCTACTATCTGTAATGCGGTAAACATTGCCTACGAATTGCAACGCAGCCTGAAATGGGATCCCAAGAAAGAAATGTTCGACGATGCAAGTGCCAATATAATGAGATCGAGACCCTACCGCGGGAAGTGGGATTTTAATAAGTTCTGAGGAAATGATTGCTTTAATGGTAAAGATTTATAAGCCCGGCACTAAATGCCGGGCTTCAATATTGCTGAACAATACCATCAAAAGCCTGATAGGTAAAATAGCCGTACGGCAAATCAGACACTAGCGGTAAATAAAGTGTCAGGCTGTTGGTAGCAAATCCCATTCATTATAAGAGGGGACCGTTTTATTTTATGAATATTTTCAAACAAGCCTGTCTGAGGTAACGATTAAGGATGTGATTCAAAACTTTGAAAACAACCTTAAGCTCTGTAGGGCAAAGCAATACGGCAACTCTCTATAGCTGTTCAGGGCTTGATTAAACAGTACGTTATAGTTCTACAGACACTAAGAACATGTTAGCACGCAGTATAGTTGCTATAGTCATTACTACAGATCAGGCTTGATTTGAAAATAGGCTTATGCTAAGCTTGCAAAGGCATAATGTAATAAGGGCATTTAAAAATCGGGCTAACGATTTATGCTTTATGCACGCAATACATAAACCTGCCTGAGTAATTTTTCGTGGGGTGTAACTATGGTTTAGAAAGGGCTTATAATTACATCGCTCACCTGGAGAAATTACCGGCAACTATTTTCTTCTTATATTAATATGGGTTTCAAAATTCATAATGATCAAAGGGCATTTTGTTTTAAGGGTTTTTGTTTTATTGTCAGGGCTCAAACTTTTTAGCTGCTGGTTCAAAGGGCTGCAGCCTGGCTTGAAGGTTGTTTAGATCATAGCTACCAAGTAATCTGTTACCGAGGGCTTTTCAAATAAAAGGTACTTATCACTAATTGAGTCAAATATACAGAATGAGTATTAGAAAAAGAAAGTTCTGAAAAAATAAAGATTTGCAGATAGCAAAGTGCTTAGCCGTTCAGGCAGGAGGTGTTGCCGCAATCCTGCTTTCAAGGAAATGGAGTTTTTTCAACCAGCGGTTGTTTATTGTGAGCCCTGCCGGTGCGCAGTATGCATTAACGTTCTTTATGCAGTATCATTACGGGTACTTTTGAATGGAGCGCCATACTTTTGGTAACACTTGTATGAAAAAGCTTCTCTACAAATGAGCGCTCTTTAGGTATAATTATCAGCAGGTCAATATTGTTCAGTTGCACAAAATGCTCCAATCCTTCCTTAACGGTATCGTAGTTAGCTAAATGAATTTCGGGCTGGAGCTGTTGGAGTATATTTTGAATCGACCTGGTAGACACGGCTACTTGAGCAGTTACTTCTGTACCGGGCCTGGTAATATGTAAAATGTGCAGCTTCGCATTAAAATATCCAAAAAAATCGAGGATACTTTTGCCGGGCAATGTTTCAGAAACATTCAGCATATCACAGCCAAGCGCCAATTTTTGAAAGCCATTAAAACTGCAACCTGCCGGAACAATAATCAGCGGATGCGTTAAATGTGTAGCTGCCATCAGGTTGAAGCTGCCCAGCAAAAATGCTTCTGCATCACCCGATCCGCTCATACCCATCACCATGGCAAAAATGTCCTGTCTTTTGTTGAATCGTTCTATCTCCGACAGGAAGCTTTCAACAGTAATACTGTAGCTGATGCTTACCGGGCTGTCGCGCTCCAGTTTTTCTTTCAGCGCTCTCATCAATTGATCCGTTTCAGCCAGGGCGTCATCATAACCCGGGGCCGGAAAGGGTAATGCCGCTGCATTTAAAGGCAGCGGTAATGCGTGGAGCAATACAATACGGGCCTGAACCTGTTCGGCTAATTGCGTGGCATAAACCGCTGCGTTCACCGAGGCGGCCGAAAAGTCTGTTGGAACAATGATGGTCTTCATAACAACTGATGTTTTATATAATGAGGTAAAGCTAACCCCGGGCAGGGGACAAACAGGTGACTACCGACACCCTTAAAAATGACTTTCGTCCTGTTGTTGACTTATATCCAATGCTGGTTGTAAAATGGCAGCGCCACGTGCTGACGTCAATCAGCGCTATGCCTGCGCCCTGTCATTGTATTTAATGGTAAAAGCCCGTTTCTTCGTAGAAAGCATTTGTTCACTAAATAATAACAACCATGATACCTCGAACAATGAAGGCTGCCGTACTGCACCGCTTTGGCACACCTTTACAAATAGAAGAAGTGCCTGTAAAACAGCCGGGTGAAAACCAGGTGCTTGTAAAAATAATTACCAGTGGTGTTTGCCATACCGACCTGCACGCCTGCGAAGGCGACTGGCCTGTAAAGCCCAAACTACCCTTAATACCCGGGCATGAAGGCGTAGGCTTTGTGGCAGCATTAGGAAAAAATGTAACACAGGTTAAAGAAGGCGATATTGTGGGGTACCCTGGCTGTTTAGTGCCTGCGGCCATTGCGAGTACTGCATAACCGGCTGGGAAACGCTTTGCGATTCACAACAAAATGGCGGGTATTCGGTAGATGGAAGTTATGCGGAATACGTAGTGGCAGATGCTCGGTATGTAGCCCTTTTCCCCGCCGGCATCAACTTCGCCGAAATGGCGCCTATTACCTGCGCCGGGGTAACGGTATACAAGGGGTTAAAAGAAACCGAAACCAGGCCGGGCGAGTGGGTGGCTATATCGGGTGTTGGCGGGCTGGGGCATCTTGCAGTACAATATGCCAAAGCCATGGGTTTACATGTAGCGGCTATTGATGTAGCCGATGATAAACTAAACCTGGCCCGCCGGCTGGGCGCTGATATAACGGTTAATGCCCGGCAGCAGGATCCCGGTGAATACTTAAAAAACAAACAGGCGGTATGCACGGTGTACTGGTAACCGCTGTGTCTCCAACAGCTTTTAAACAGGGCCTCGCGGCCCTCAGGAAGAAGGGAACCATCTCTTTAAACGGCCTGCCTCCGGGCAGCTTCGATCTGCCCATCTTTGATACCGTGTTGAACCGGTATACGGTGAGGGATCGATTGTGGGTACGCGTAAGGATATGCAGGAAGCCATCGCCTTTGCTGTTGAAGGAAAGGTAAGGCCCACAGTACATATGGCCCGTCTCGAAGATATTAACGCCATTTTTGACCAGATGAGAAAGGGCGAGATAGAAGGGAGAATTGTATTGCAGATTGCCACACCCTGATATTCCTGTATGCACCACCGCACAGCGCCCTGTTTTTAGACAAAGCTATATGGTATACCGGTTAAAAGTAAATTGGCACCGGACTTGCCCCAACCAGGTTAAAAAGGTCGGAACTGAAAGACAGGGACTTATTGTTCATATTAAATATCTAAGGAATGAGAAGTATCTTATGGTTGGTTGCTGTGGTTTGTATTGTTATCTGGCTTTTGGGTATGTTTAATATAGTGGAAGGTATAAGTACGGGTTACCTGCTTCATATTTTGCTGGTTATTGCCATAGTAGTTGTTCTTTACAATGTTATTTCCGGTAGAAAACCGTTGGATTAATCATCAGGTTGGGGCATTGGTTTCCCGTACTTCAGGTATTTACTGAAAATGCGGATCAGGCGCGGTTGTATGTACAGCATTCTTTTCCTGTTGCTCCTGTGCGTCGAGGTATTCGCTCCGCGCAACCTTTGCTGTCTGGTGCCTGCCCGTATGGCTCCAGCCGGGTGGCATTATAATATACAGGAGTTTATTTTTCAGGCCGGGAGCTTTTACCACATCTCTCCACAGGCACACAATTTCTCCGAAATAGGCATCCAGGAGGCTGTTGGGTTTCATTTTCCTGGTAATGCCATACTCTATTTTTATCTCCTGTTTTTCATCTTGGTACGTTTTAAATACCTTATCCCAGATGTTGAGCAGGTTACAGAAATTGGTATCCATATACAAAGGGTTGCGCGCGTGGTGTACCCGGTGGTGGGAAGGCGTTAGCAATATCCTGCCTAAAAAACCCAGCCTTCCGTTTTTCATAATGTTTTCACCCACATGTATAAACGATCCCCATAAACCATCGATGAACATAATTAAAAACAACAGGGGCGGGCTTACGCCCAGCACAATACAAATGGAAGTGCGAATAACATCGGCGTAAGGAGCTTCTAAAAAAAAAGTGTGCAAAATTCACAAACAGGTTCATTTGCTGCGGCGCATGGTGTGTAGAATGCAGGCACCAGAGTATCCTGACCTTGTGCGCCAGAAAATGATAAACAAAATGAGCAAATTCCCATATCACATAGCCGTATAAGAGCCAGTACCAGGTAATATCGGTTTTAAAGATGGCCCATTTCTCAAATACACCAATACAAAACCCCACCGCTGCAATTGAAATAAATCTTGAAATAAAGCGGTTGAGCACAAATACCAGAAAAGATAACTGGTAATCTTCTATTTTAAAGCGTTTGTATATGATAGCCCTGATAATTTCTATCAGCAGCAAAACCGGTATGATAGGGTAGATCAGGTTTTGGATACCTGCCCAGGTGGAGAGCGAGCTGTAATCGTTTTCTTCACCATTTCAATAATGCCGCCAATACCAAAAAAGCCGATGAACTCGTTGTACAAGGTTTCAAGCATAATCGTTTGCGAAGTTTAAATGACCACTAATTTAATAATTGTTTTTTAAGTATAGCCGGGTTACCGGCAATTAGTTTATAAATTCAGATCCTTACTCCTTTGTTGGTATTTTCACCAACGAACCTCTGAGTTGATGCTTATTGGGCTTAGCCTGTGGTGACCAACAAGTATCTTCTTTCTTAATGTGAGATCCCTCCGCTCATTTCGTTGCACTACATTCGGTCGGGATGACGATTGAAAAGGGGCTTCCACCTTCGTTGGGTGTTTTCACCAACGAACCTTTGAGTTGACGCTTATTTGGCTTAGCCTGTGGTGACCAACAAGTATCTTCTTTCTTAATGTGAGATCCCTCCGCTCATTTCGTTGCACTACATTCGGTCGGGATGACGATTGAAAAGGGGCTTCCACCTTCGTTGGTGCTTCTTCCCGACGAACTTTTCAAATAACGCTTTTTTGTCCTTAGCCTGTGCTAAACCGACAAGGTCGATACCAAGTAATAGCTTATTGATTTCTTTATTCGTGTATCTGTGGCATTATTTATTTGCCCACAAATACCTGCCGTATCGGCCGGTATGGATAGCATCCATAGAACCCTACCTAATAAGTATTCTGTTTACTTCCGGCGGATACTACCACTCTTTAAGATAGTACGCAACTGTAACATTTTTACTATTGCTGCGTTTGCTGTTATATGAGATCGATCACTTGTTTAATGTTTACGGCGGTTATCCATTTTACCGGCCTATCCCTCCATGCGCAAACCAGTCCTGAGCTTTTTTCCCCGGCTGAACTGAAGGAAGATCTTAATCATCTCCGGCGCCTGATCACTACTGTGCATGTAAACCCTTACAGCGAATTAACGCCCGTTCAATACGATTCATTGTTTAACTATATTTCCGTCTCGTTGAAAGACTCCGCTACGGCAACAGATCTTTTAAAGAAAATACGGCCCGTACTGGCCCGGCTTTCTGATGAGCATGCGCAGCTGAATCTTAAAACAGAACTGCTGGATCCCGCTTATCGCAGCAAACCGGTATACCCGCCTTTTACATTAAAGAAGGAAGGCAACACCTACCGCATTGGCCAATGGCTTGGCAATGCACCTCCCGGCTATAACGGGCTGCAACCGGTTAGTATAAACGGTATGCCTTTGGAAAAGCTGTTGCGTCAATGTGCGCTTGCCACCACCGGCTACCCCGACCAGCGAATGGCAACTGCCTTACGCCGGTTTGGCTACCTGTATCCCTGGGCTGTCGATGTACAGGCGACCGAGTTTACCATCACCAGTGCAACGGGCCAAACGATCACCGTACCGGGTATTGGTTTAAAAGAGTGGGAGACTTTTCTTGCCGCACAGCAGGTATCGGCATGCCCCGAGCGAGTATCCTATACCCGCTATGGTACTACCGGCTATATCAATGCATGCTCCTTTGATGTACAACCAAAGGGCAAGTATTCTGTTGATTCTATCAGGGCAACCGTTGACGGTATTTTTGAACAAATAAAACTGGATGGCGTTAATCGGCTGATCATTGATGTTAGTCGTAATGAAGGCGGCAGCACTGCTGTAGGTGATTACCTCATCAGCTATATCTACCGCCAAGCCTATCTTAGTTATCAAACTAACTGGAAAAGGAGCGATGAATATTTAAAGCTGCTGCGTTCCTGGGGTTTGATAATGCCTCATATGCTGCCGAGCCGGTAGGTAAGGTGTTGCATTTGCATCAGACAGGATTACTCCTGAAACCGTCCCCAACCCTTTTAAAGGGAAAACCGTTGTAGTGATCGGTCCTGCCACATTTTCCAGCGCTATGAATTTTGGCACGCTGGTCAAAGACAATAATATGGCGCCGCTGATGGGCCAAACACCTGTTAACGGCCATCCCACCAGTTTTGGAGAAATGTTTTATACCAACCTTCCCCATACGCAGCTTTTTGTGCGCTTTGGGGTAAAAGAGCATATAAGACCGGCAGGCAAGACGCCTGATAATAACCTGCGCCCGGATATACCCTTGACAGATGCACAAATGCGAGACATTAATGCCATCATCCGTAAAGCCCGGGCATTAAGGTAAGCCGGTGCAGATTTTTTTACCTGGTTACATCTGAAGAAAGGATCAAACATAACTTTACACCTTCGTTTGTATTTTCATCAATGAAGCTTTTGAAGTAATACTTATTTGGACTTATCCTGTAGTGAGGAACCCCAACGGAAGCCTCTCTTCGTAGCAGCAGATCCCTCCATGCGTTTCGTTGCACTTCACTTAGTCGGGATGACGATTGGGAAGGAGCTTTCGCCTTCTTTATGCTACCGTCCCTTTGCGTGGTATGTTATAATAATCGATAGGCTTAGCCTGTAGGAGGTTTTTTTTTTCAACCTGCTGCCCGGCATCCAGCGTTTTTTGAAGCGACAGCCCGTGTGTGTTGATGATTTCAATAAAAGCCTCCACCATTTCACAGTCCTTGCGTATGCGCTCCAGGATCAACTCTTTTTCCAATAATCGTTCCGGGGTATTGTTTCCGGCGTCGGTTGAGCTCAAAATTGGCATAGACCGCCCGTACGCGTTTATCGATATATTCGTCTTTTAACTTTCCATCAGGCAGCCCCGCAAGCGCTTCGTCGAGGCCTTTTAATAAAGCTTCGGTTTCAGCTATTTGCCTGGCGATGTCGCGCAAAGTAAGCAGATAAGTGTCTCTTTGGTATTCAAGCTCATTTTTTTGTATGCTCAGTTTACGCAGTTGTTTTTGAGCCATTTTCGACAGTGTTACACAGGAGCCGGCATCGGTTAGTAATTGCAGGGAGTAGTAGTAGGTCATAACGTATCGTTTAATAAATCGCCTTCAGGGTCGGATATGGGGAAGGGAAGCTGATAGTGTCTAACTGTTGCCAATCCGGGTCGTCTAACAGCAGTTGCGCAATTTGCCGACGGGCCTGCGCCACTGCAATTTTATAGATCAGTTTGCTTTGGCTGGCAGTTCCGCAACCTTCCAGCGCCTTTACAATGTTTACCAATATTTTGTTAAGCACAGGTTGCTCTGCACCTTCCAGCCCGGCCAATTGCTGCAGTATTTTCTGTTTTTGAAGCAAATATTGATGCCGTTGCTGCATTTCGGTAAGATTTTCCTGCAATTTTTCTGCTGTAATCTCAGCTTTGCGAAAGCGCATGCGGAGTGTTTCAGCCAGCTTTAATTGACGCCGCTGCTCTGCGGGTGTCACTTTTATTGGTGCTTCAGGCGCCGACGGTTCCCCGCTGTGGAGCTGAGCCTGCAGCGCTAATATTCTTTTCAGTGCTTCGCGGGGCAGCTTACGATCTCCCTTTTCGTATAAGGAAATGACCACGTGCGACACTCCGATCAGCCCGGCAAATTCGCGCTGGCTGAGGTGTAATTCTTTTCTTAATGCTTCCATAGCCTGCTTTTTAAAAGCTTTGCCAATAACCTAAGGTTGTAACCAGTGGGCATTTTATTAGTGAAAATAATCACCTGCTTCTACTCTCTGCTGATTTTGTTAACACCGGAGTTGTAAACACTTTCAAGTGTTATCAGGATGCCTGTTAATAAAATAGGGTAGCCTGTTGTCCAGGCTCAGGGTTAACTGCGGGTTCATAAGTTACTATTTGGCACACCATAAATATACGACAATAAATTAATGTGTTTTACGCAATGATTAATAAAGTTTTGATAAATGTGGGTGATGTTGAGGCTATTGGGGCGATATGTTTCCACTGCTTTAATACGATGTGAGAAAAACATCAACAGGGTCTCTCTTCGTAGCAGCAGATCCCTCCGTGCGTTCCGTTGCACTCCACTTAGCCGGGATGACGATGAAAGGACTTCCTCCTTCGTTGGTGTTTTGCGGGCCTTCGTTGGTGTTTTCACCAACGAACCTGCTGAGTTGATGCTTATTGGGCTTAGCCTGTTGGTAAGAAAAACATCAACAGGGGCGAAAAGGCTGCGGCCCCGGGCTG
The DNA here is from genome assembly GCA_019316985.1 of Paraniabella defluvii. Lineage (GTDB taxonomy): Bacteria > Bacteroidota > Bacteroidia > Chitinophagales > Chitinophagaceae > Niabella > Niabella defluvii. The sequence continues at coordinate 5,476,686 of CP079215.1, read as the reverse complement.
GTTACTGCAGCTTACAGGCTTTATGTATCTTGCAGTGGTTATTGCCAATAGTAAATTAAGTGATCTATGAAAAAAAGAAAGGTTTAATAGCAGTCTGGATAGGATGGTGCCTGCTGCAGCTGGTGCTGTATTTTTTTGGTGATTTGTTGACGAATATGATGGGTTTGGTAATATTGACACCGTTGTTCTTCGTTCTTGTGATCCTACAGCTGGTTAAACTAGTAAAGGAAATACCTGCTGTAGCCGGGCTCAGGATAGGGCAGCTGCTCAGTTTTATGCTGCTGCTTTTTCTAACCACTGCTCCTGGATCGTACAAAATGTAATAGAGCGGCTCGATTGGGTGATTTTATATAATAAAAGAAGCGAGATTGTACAACAGGTTAAAAAAGGACAATTAAAACCCAACCAGGAGGGGAGCAGCAGCCTTTGTAAACTGCCGTTTGCTTTACCGCCTGTTTCTGACGGGGCAACGAAATCGAAATTTACCGCAACGAGAATAATAATGCACTAACGGTGGCATTCTGGACATTCAGGGAATGCCTGAAGGAGGTTCCCGGTCTTTTGTATATTCGGAAGATGTAGCCGAAATAAGCCAGATGGACCAACGGGTGGCCCAACATCCCGGTAAAAACCGTAAAGTACAGGAGGGCTGGTACCGGCTTACTGATGAATAAAGTAAGGGCTTCCTCCTTCGTTGGCGTTCTCACCAACGAACCTTTTGAGCAATTCCCTTTAATTATCCAGTAGCATTTGTTGTTTTAATTCATCAGGAATATTAACCCAAACCGTAGTTTCACTCAGCTCTAAGTGGCAGTGATATCCTCGTTTACACATTTTAATTATATACCTGAACCAGCCCAATGGCGGCCAGGGACCAGGTTCCGGTACATAAAGCATTTTACTTTCCGTGTGCCAATATAATGGCCGTGCAATAGTGTTGATTGTTTCAAAAGATATATCGTTGGGCCGTATAAAAAAATGTCCCTGGTTATTAATACCTATTTCAACTATTTCAACAAACCGGATACCTGTATCTTTCGATTTTAAACGTTGAAAAATACGATAACCAGGATAAGAACGCAGTCTCGGATATCTCCGTTTGTAATAAATGCTCCAATAATTGATCATACGGCTTTCTGTCTTCTGGTAGTAGCTTGGGTTTTCCTCAGCGAATTGATGGTACCTTTCAATCAAGGGGCACTCAATTGCTTTAAAATGACTTCCATGATCTCTGGTATATATTCACCCAATAGCTGAAACGTAAAAGGTATTATCCAAAATTCGTCGCGGGTACCCAACAATTCCAGGTGTTGTTGCCTTACAAAACCATTGTGATGCCTGAGGTAGATACAATGCAGGACGAGTTGTTGCACTTCAGTGAGCGAAGCCAGCTGTTCTGTATCAGGTTCATTGAAATACACACGGTAAGGAATGCCAAGACTTTCCCCTGAAACCTGTACGGCTATAGTATCTGAATGTACAAGGCCTTGAACGGGGTGAGTTTTTCCATCCTTATATTTTGCTTGCTTTTTCTCAAATAATAGCTGCAGCACCGCATCTACCTCCGGCTCCAGCACTTTGGGAAATGCCAGGCGCAGCTGTTGCTTTTGTTCTTTATAAGGATCGGGCAGTAGCCAGTTAAGCATGTGTAAATATAATTCTATATGCTCACCAGCTTGCTGTTCACCTTAGTTATTCTTTTTTTTTGATCGCCGGGTTTATGATCATGAGGCTTTAAGTCGGGATGTTTAGGTTTGTTTTCCGGGTTTACCCTTCTTCTTTTATCCGGTGTTCCATTGTCTTTTTTTTTTTTGGTTTAGGGCCGGGTTTGATAGCAACAATACTTTTCATGATGATATTTTTAAATTTTATAACTAAATCATCACGAATTTACTAGCGGTGCAAGTAATATCCTTACGGTTTTCCGTAGTATTGGATCATTTAGCTTTTATAGGTTCGCGTGAGAAATATTAAAACGAATTTAAAAACAAACAAATATGATGACAAGAAAATGGATGTTCCTTTTTGCACTGTTACTATTAGGGTGTTTATCCTATTCGCAAGAGGTTAAGAAAGAGGCCGATGCAGCCAAAACAAAAATGGATGTCTTTGTGTCGAAAACGGGGTAATTACTAAATTCATCGACATCAAATTGTCTAATATTAAAACACCATATGGCGGCGCTACAACCAGAGTGAGGAAGGTTATGAGTGGCTCAGTATCGGGCTACTTTTACCAAATCGTAAAGGGGGCACTTATGGTGAAAAGGCAGCTTCTATAGAATATACAGATTTATTAGAGGTGATAAAGGCATTGAAAGTTCTTAAATCTGAGGTCGATAAAGATATGGCCACTAAGCCCGAATATTTGGAAAATAGATTTATAACAGAAGATGGGTTTGAAGTTGCCTATTTTATAAGCAATGAAAAGGTAACATGGTGTATAAAGTTGGAAAAGTATGGATCGGATAATACTATTTTCCTCAAAAGTGGAGATGACATCGAAGTACCATTTAACGAAGCCAGGAATAAAATAGAAGAATTAAAAATGCAGAAAAAATATAGCAGAGAATATTTAACGAGGAGAGGAGTAATATATTTTACAACACCTGCTCAAACACACCAATAACCTTCAAATGATACAACTCCGAGCCTGACAACTGGATATCTTTATAGCCATCGGCATTGGTTAAAGGCTTTAGGGTAATAGATTCATGTTCCCAGCCTTCTTCATTGATGGTTTTGGTACTACGATATTCCTTTACAGTATAGGTTGAACCTGATTCCGGATCCTGTCTGTCTGTTAGTTCTACTAAAACAATCTTACCGTTTCTGGAACCACCTGTATAACGGCTAAAAAGGCAGACAGAGCCATTGGGAATGACCTTGTTCATCGATTCCCCGGTTACCGTGCAGGCAAATAAGCCATTAATGGTTTTGTATTTATCAGGTATTGCTACGGTATCTACGTCTTCCGGATGCTGTTCAGCACTGAATGTCCCGGCTGCCGCACGCAGACTGTACAGAGGCACCCTTAACAAATTTTCATCACCTATCGATTGTTCTGGAGCACTTTGAGGCTGATGGAAGTTTTGCAGGTGGCGGGCGAAATACCTGCGTAGCTTTTCGTCGCATACATACACATAAGTGCCCTGTATAGCCCGCAACATCAGCGTTTGGTAAATATTTAGGATGAAGTCTTTTAGTTCTGCTGCATCTTTAACGCCTGTTCTGCCGTTATCGTGATAGTTTTGGCTTAGTACAATGATCTCATCCTTTTCTTCGTCGTAAGAAATTTCTTTGCCGAAGATGATACCTGCATAGTTGAGGTCGTAGCCCTGGGTAGTATGAATACATCCCACTTCATTTATGGCGTTAGCTGAATTTACCCAATCTTCGTTGGTGCTGTTCCATTGCAGTTGGATATTTTCAATCTGTATATCTTTTAAGGTGGGGTTAGTTTTGGAAATCCAGGGCCAGGAATAACCCGCTACCAATCGGGACAGGCCTAGCTTTTCATCCTTTAGTTTGATATGATTGACCATCTCCTCCAATGATTCAAACAGAATCAGATCATACTTAGAAGACTTGAAAACTGCATTGGTATCTTTTAACTGGCTTCCCAACAATTGCTGGATAAATTTTACATAGTCCTTGCCGCCCCTTGATCTGAGTTGCGAGTGTAGAGGCTGTACCCGGGTTGTAGGTAAGTTTTTAAGGCGTACAAAATCCTCGCAACGGACATCGGAGGGTTTTATAGACTGATTTTTATCATAAAATAATACGGTTTTCCCAGCCTGCTGTTGTACCCAATCAAGTTCTGTATGGGTATATTTATCGAGACCCAGGTTGGCGCTGGCTGTATCAAAAGCCGCAAAATAACTACCTAAGGTTACCCTGCGGCGGAGGCGATGGGCTTCATCTACAACGATAATATCAAACCGCTCACGGGCTATATCAGCCGGACCCACCACCATATTGGGTTTTAACCCTTTTATATTTTTGAATACTTTTTCAGCGTTTTCCGGAAGGAGGACATAGGAACTACCAGTGCCATTTTAGGATTAGGATATTTATACTTTAAGGCTTTGGTCAGATTCAATATTTGTTCTTCGTATTCGCCAAACTCTGTGAAGTTAAAATCTGCAATAGGTGTATTCAATAATTTAAACAGGAATACAGCTAATACCGTTTTCCCCGTACCTGCGCCACCTTCCAGTATTATATTTTGTGTGGCCCGTTTAGTAAAGCTTCTAGTAAACGAATGATGCTACCCTTTTGTTCTTTGGTCAGGCTTTTATAGGGGAGTATTTAAAAGGTCTGAATTGTCGATGTATTCTATCGAATGTCTTGCTATACCTTCTTTTCTTAATTGGTTCCAGACATCTTTAAATAGCTCCCAATACCATTGCTTTTGATAATAGTTATGATTAGCCAGCCCTATATTGCCATTCAATAACTGGTATTGCCCATCGCCCGATAAGTATTTGATCAAATTAGATTCTATATCAAGTGTAGCGGATTTATTAAACTGGTCGCTCGAGATCAGATGTGCATCAGTTAATTTATTTTTTGCATCACTTTTTAAATGCGCTTCCATGCGTGCCAGCAGGTCTGCGGTTTCGCCTACATAAGCCTCTTTAACATTGCTATTATTACTTAGCAGGTAAACAACCGGCCAAAGCTCCCGGGCGTAGGAGAGCGCTTCAAACTGGTTAAGGTTTTTTGAATTAAAAGAAAGATGTTTGATCTGAGAGCTGGGGGCATTCGTCATAGTTCATTGTACTTTTTGGCATTGCCCCTCGCTTTATCCACCGGGTACTTTTTATCGTTGGCTGCAATTTTTTCCAGCAAAATTTCTTTAACATCGAAACCATATTTGTCCGCCAGCAAAAAGGCATAAGCCAACACATCTGCCAGCTCTTCCTTAACCTTATCACGGTTGGCAGCATCGGCATCTTTCCAAAGAAAAAGCTCCAGCAGTTCGCCTGCTTCTACATTAATAGCTAATGCCAGGTCTTTGGGATTGTGGAATTGTTCCCAGTCGCGGGCGTCCCTGAATGCTTTGAGTCGTTCTATAATCAAATCTAAATCCTGCAATGGGTAGTTTTTTGTGATGATTACAAATCTATAAAAGTTTCAGCGGAAATATTATGACTTTACGGATTTCCGTACTTTTTACTTTTTCCGTACAAATAGCTTTGTGTTAAAAATAATTATGAGAATTTACAAAGTAGTGCCTTATGTAGCCAATATTACAGTCAAAGAAACAACCGGAAGTGTAGCACAGAAGCTAGAAGTACTTATTAACGATTTTGCCTCTCAAGGTTGGACTTTTGAATCGGTAGAAAAATTTGAAACGATAGTTAATGACCCTGGATGTTTTGGTATTAACGCTAAAACATCAACCAGTTTTTTCCAGTTAGTAGTTTTTTCTAAAGAAGATTAGATGCGATATTGTCTACTATTTATCATACGAATATATTGGCTGATACCGAAGAAAAGCAGGCGACGATGCTTGTTTAAAGAGACATGCAGCCGATATGTATATAGAATAGCCCGGCAGGAAGGCCTAAACGCCGGTATAGCCGCCTTAAAAGACAGGAGGAAGAAATGCAAGCCTGGTTTTTATCATATTAATTCTGATCAAGTACGTCTGGCAGATCAATGTGTTATTTCAGCCAGCCTTATACAATCTCCCAAAGCGTAGCCGAGTAAATAATAACTACTTTTATATTTCTATTCAGATCGTAATAATTCCTGCATGATATTATAATGACTTTCAATTTGGGAATATTCAGTTTTGATTTCTTGAATGATAATTGGGTATTGGTTACGACTATATATTTCAGATAAAAAGAGTAAATTTTTATTTGATCGAGCCAAGCAATGTTTCAAACCGTGCAATTCTTGAAATAGAACGTCTGGCAAAATAAATCTGTTCTCGAAAAGTAACATTTCCAATGTTGTATAGTATTTGCTGTACCTTACATACAAGGATTTGTTGATACTAAAATGAATTTCATTTTCCAACTGCCAGGCTAGATCTCTATAATTATTTCTAACTTTATAAATTAAAGAGTTTAATATTTTATATAGCTTATACCTGTCGTCAAATAACTGTTTTTCTCTTCGTTTTGCCTCCTCTAAATCCGCTTTATACTGATTCTCATTTTTATTGAACTTCGATTCAATACTTTTTCCAGAATTTTCTTTCCCAAAAAAATTATCACAGCAGCAATAGCGCCAGAAGATGCAATAGAAGTAATTATTGTTTCCCAATTTGGCATTCCTAAATATTTAAGAACAATGATATGTCTATCAAAGTAACAACAGATCACTTACTCTAAGTGATTTGTAAAATTATAAGAAAGGATGTAATGTGATAATATTATATTTAATTAAGGAGTAATTGTATTGCCTAAAATTAGCCAATCCTCAGTTCTTCCTGCCAATCATACAATCCGCCTTTATCAAACACACCGCCCGCTAAAAAATGTTCGGGGAATTCCTCCGGCGAATGGGTCATCGGCTTGTCAGGATAGCTCCATTAAATATTTCATACCGGCCATTGTTCAGATAGCGAAGTCTCCAGCTATCAGAATAGATCATATATTCCGAGAAAGTAAACCAGTTAGCCCCATAGTCTGAAGGAAAGGTTCTGATTTCGTGAAGTGGTATCATGTTAAAGATATCTTCCGTGCAACCAAAACCATTGCAGACGGTATAGAAGGCAACAAAATCTGCCGGTAAGGGAATCCTGTTTGTTGCTCAAACATTCTAAGCATTTCCGCAGTGGCAGGGGATTTACATCAATGCCATAGCTATGGTGCTTTTCGGTAATGGATTGGATCAGGTCTTTTATTTTCATAAATAACGGGTGAAGCTATCATTGTTCCTTATTATAATTTTTAAACCCAATAATGTTTCTCCGGCCGGGTTTGCTTTGTTTTTCTATCAGTTCTTTTAGTACTGCAAAAATATTATCAATATCGCGGGTATTGTTTTTACTTCTTTTTCCAGTTGGCTTAATTGCAGTAAAATGTCTTTATGGGTAAGGGCATATTCTCTAAGCCTGGTAAATACCCGGATGATACGAATATTTACCTCTATAGCAGTTTTGCTGTTCAAAATGCTAGATAGCATTGCCACGCCTTGCTCGGTAAACGCCATAGGCATGTAACGGGTACCTCCCCAACTTGAGGTGCCAAATTGGCTCCTCAAGTTTTCAAATTCTTTTCGCGGTAGCGTAAACATAAAGTCTTTGGGAAACCGTTCTGTATTCCGGTTGACCTGCCTTTGAGTTGTTTTGTTTCTACTCCATACATCTCTGCCAGGTCACGATCGAGCATCACCTTTTGCCCGCGAATAACATAAATGCGGTTCAATATCTTTTGTTCTGCTACCAGCGTTTGCAGGGTTGCTTTTGCCATAGGTATAGTTTAGTGTTTGTATCGAAAAGCGGCTTTCCGTCACAGTTTTTGGCCTCAACTTGTTCTGTCCATTATGGATTGTTGCTTTTCAAAACCAGGTTATTTATTAGCAATTATGCTGATATAAATATACGTAAAATATGCTATACGTTGCGTAAAATACATAGGCAATAAGTAGTTTACCGGCTAAAGCCACCGCAACTTTGGGCTATGAAAAACAAGTATTATGCAAACACCCACACCCAACCCCGATGTTTTTGAAACCCAATGCTGGGCCTATCGCATTATCGCCCACCCGCAGGAGCTGCTGTCCGAAAGCTTTGACTATGCCACCCCGGGCCGCTTTCGTAAATATATACGATGGACACTGCAGGCAGCAGGGGAGCCGCGCATCTGCATCAAAGAAGAGCCGGGCGTGCTGATGGCCGCCTTCCAGGTGATCAAGTCCTTAATACTGGCGGCAGAAGTTTTGCTGCAACAGTATAAAACGGGAGAGGAGCCATTGCCCAATACCGATGAACCGTTGCCATTAAAGTTGCGTCTGCTGGGCCGCAAAGACAGGGTCAATCTGTACCGCGTGTTCCGTCGTTTTTTTAATACCAACCAGTCAGCCTGTGGAAGCAGGACCTGAACCGCGTCCTTGGCTATGCTTTGAGCCGGCCTGCCGTTGATGATACGATGAACCTGCTGCCGGTGTATTGGCATGTAACCTGCCTGATGGAGGCGGCATGGGTAGTGCAGATGAGGGGAAGGCTGTAGCAAAGCCGGCGCAAAATGCGCATGTTCCGACAGCGTTGGGGACACTATGACGGCGCTGCTGTTCCGAATCCTTAGGTCACCCTGGGCCTGACGAAGGGTTTCTGTAAACCGGAGCCCATGGCCCAATACGTCTTAATCCATATAGCTATCGGGACGCTATGCCAGGGCCTCGTAATGTGAGATCCCTCCCCGTCCGAACGGAGTTCATCCGGGCGGGAGCTACACTCCGTTTCGGTTGGGATGACGGCTACGAGAAGCCGAATCGCTTTGTGGCGGAGATTCCTGTCCCTGCCCGTTTCAATCGGGCGGGTGTTTTGTTTCACCTGGTCTGGTGTGGACGACGACTATGAATGATGCGGTCATTTTCTTAACCGAGTCCCGGTACCTGCCGAAAAATGAAACACACACTTACCTAAATCATAATTATATTTACAACCTGCAATTGACATTGGGAAGACGGCTAACCCTATACAACTGCATATTTGATCAACCAAACAGCATAACGAATTATGACAGCAGGATCTACTCCCGGCTATGTGGAGCAAAGAGCTTTAGGAGCACTGACGCAGCAACAGTTTCTTGCCCTTGCCCGGGAGGCAGCAACACAAAAACGACTCAGCCTGGGCTATACCAGCGATAACGGTTTTACCAGCTATACCAACAACGGCGCTTTTTCCTGGAATGCGGAGCTAACTGTAAAGGTGGAAAACGGCCTGGCACAAATTGCCGGTACCTCTACCACTTATGAGCAGATGGACACGGGAAAGAATAAAGAGCTGGTAGCCTCGTTTTTGGCAAAGATGGATGAGCTGCTGGCCAACAGTGCAGGAGAAGCCGGAGCGCTAAGTGCTGCAGCTTTGCAACCCGTAGCCGGGCAGAGCGGGAGGGAAGAGGATGCCGTTTTACAGGAACCACCGGCAAAACCGAAAACGTTTAAAGACCTGCTATCGGCTTTTGTTCCGGTGCCTGGTTTCTTTATCACCCCATTATCATTAACCTTAACATACTGGTGTTTATGGCTATGGTAGCCAATGGGGTGCACTTTCTGAATCCTGAAGGCGAAACCCTCGTACGCTGGGGCGCTAATTTTAAGCCGGCTACCCTCGACGGGCAGTGGTGGCGCCTGCTTACGAACTGTTTTATTCATATAGGTATTTTGCACCTGCTGCTGAATATGTATGCGCTCATGTATATCGGCTCTTTGCTGGAGCCCTACCTGGGTAAGGCCCGGTTTTTGACGTCCTATCTTTTAACAGGTATTGCTGCCAGCATTACCAGCCTCTGGTGGCACGATCTTACGATCAGCGCCGGTGCCTCGGGCGCCATATTTGGTATGTACGGCCTGTTCCTGGCCATGCTTACCACCGATCTTATTGAGAAGGAAGCCCGGAAACCCTTGCTCACAAGCATCGGCATTTTTGTGGGCTATAACCTGCTGTATGGCTTGAAGGGGGCATTGATAATGCAGCCCATATAGGCGGCCTGGTAAGCGGCTTAATCGCCGGCTATATATTATTACCCGGCCTTAGAAATACGGATGAACCGGGCTTAAAGTGGAAAGGAATAGCGCTGCTGAGCCTTGTATTGGCGGGCTCTTCTTTTATTGTATACAAAAACCTGGATAACGACCTGGCTATTTATGAAAAAGGCATAAAGGAGTTTACTGATACCGAAACCTTTGCCCTGTCTGTATTTAAATTGCCGGAAGATACCCCAAAAGAAGATAAGCTTTTTACCCTGAGAGATGAGGGGCTTAACTACTGGAACCAGAATTTACAGTTGATAAAAAGCTTTGAAAACCTGAAGCTGCCGCCACCGGCCGTAAAAAGAAACGCTTTACTGAAACAGTATTGCGAGTTAAGAATACAAAGCTATGAGCTGATGTACCGGGCCATTGCCGAAGAGTCGGATCAATTTGATGCAGAGATATTGTCTGTTAATAAAAAAATAGAAAACATTATTGAGCAGCTGGGAGATGAGGGGTAGGAAAATGTTCGATACCGGATGTTAGATGCTTGACACCTGGCGGCGCTGCTATTCCGTATCCATGTGCTGGTCAGTCGCTACCGGTCGTACAAATGATACCCTCGTTTACTTTAAGTTTACTGTTTAAAAATGACAGTGAGCGAAGATGCGTACACACCATTCACCATTTACAAAGTTCCCGGATCCTATTTCTTCCGGCCGCTTGCCTTTGCTTTAGGATTATACTCCAGGCAAAGCCTGATCCAACAGGCGAGAGCTTTGGCGGTTTGTAATACCTCGGGGCTCACATAGCAGTAGCCCGACAGCTCTTTACCTCTCATGATCATAGGCTGGTAGCCGGGCGCTTCAGCCAGGGTGGCATCAAGGGCCGGATCATAACGGCACATAAGCTGGTTACCGGCAACATTCACGCACATTTTACCATTTACCATAAAAGCTAGTCCGCTGAACATGGTTTTTTCCTCAACGGCTATGCCTGCCTGTTGCTGCAGGTATTGCCGTACACGGTCGGCCAGTTGGGTATCGTATGCCATGAGAGATGATTGAGATAGCTAAAATATAAAATTTATGGATGATGGATGCTAGATAATAGATGATAAATATCAGATATTATTTCTTTAATAAAATACGGTGCGGATGCGTTTGCTAAGCCGCTCCCCAATGGTACAATTCGACAAAACAATGAACAGTACGTTTTCTAAGTATTTAGTTTCTTCGTTTTAACAATAAATTATTGCTTTTGACGAATTAAGATATTGTTTGCTGAATGAAATTTTGTATTACAGCTTAGAGAAGATGACGAATTGCCCGGATGAATCAAAAATGTGTTCACAACTGCAACTGTAAGTTACAAATTATATCAGACGATTGAGTGGCCCATTGGTATATACCTATATAATATATAAGGGGTGTTATATGGTAACGGGCAGAGCTACGCTATTTTGCTAAAACGATTTAGTTATTAATAAACACAAGACAACGCCAGTATGAAATTTGTACAAAAAAATGCTTGCTTTATCGCCCTGTTCTTTTTAGGAGTAGGTTTTCTTTTTTCCTGTAAAGACAAGGATATTCTTTCGGGGAGCATGACCCGGGCAAGCCAACCGTCTTTTCTGATTTTTCGCCCAAAAAGGAGCTATCCGAACCCGGTTGTATATCAGCGGGGAAAATTTTGGTACCGATGTTTCTAAAATACGCGTATTTATAGGCGACCGCGAGCTGAAAGTAGTAGGCGCTAACGGAAAGCAGATCTACTGCTGGGTACCGGGACAAACATCTACAGGCCAGGTGCGCGTGGTGATTGACGCTGGATCTGGTAAAACAGTAGAACATACTTTCCCCGACCAGTTCAATTACATCAGGAGCACTAATGTAGGAACCCTGGTAGGTAATGTAGACCAGAACGGGAACTCCGGTATTATTGACGGTGACTTCGAGACGGCCCGGTTTGAATACCCCGCCTGGGTAACTTTTGAACCCGGAAGCAACGTGTTGTTTGTTACAGAGCTGGATCGCGCAGTAAGAAAAGTAGACCTGGGTGCAAGAACGGTATCTACACTGGTTACCAACGGGCAGGCTGCTTTTGCCAAAATGCAGACTACCACGCTAAGCCCTGATACCGACACGCTGTTTTTGGTAGATGACAACGGAAACAGAAGCACCCCTAATAAGGTAGCCATAGCCTACACGCTACGCTCGGAAAACTACCGGCGCGTACATGCGCTGCTGTGGGATGTAGGGGCTTATGGTGTAGCGCCGCATCCTACGCACAACGGGCTGTTTTATACCGTAACAAATGGTACACCTATAAAAAAAGCGGTACCTGATGCCGTAACCGGAGAGTTGGTACCTAAAGAATTATACAGGATAGGCGGCAACTTAAGTACGCTGATTTTCTTTCATCCTTCGGGCAACTATGCCTATGTTATGGCACACACGCGTATTTACAAAAGCATGTATAACTGGGACACCCGGGAACTACAGCCTGCTATTATATTCGCGGGCGACGGCGCTGCTGGAGATGTGGATGCTATTGGTACTTCAGCGAGGATGGGACGTGCTATCAGGGCGTATTTGTAAAAAATCCTGCCTATGCCGGCCAGGCTGATGAATACGATTTTTATTTCTGCGATCAAAACAATCATAGTATCCGCATATTGGCTCCCAACGGCATGGTGACCACTTTTGCAGGCAAAGGTAGTCCCACACCGGATGGTACCAAATATGGTTATATAGATGGAGATCCGCGGCTTGAAGCCCGTTTTAACCAGCCAACCGGTATTGATTACGATGTGGCCAACAAAACCTTCTATGTTGCAGAGCGCAACAATAAACGCATACGTACTATAACAGTTGAATAGCTACTGTTCTTCTTATCATTATTTTTTAACCAATTGCTTATTGTAGCGGTGGGCAGGTTATGCCTTATCGTGAAGCCACCAGGCAGTTACTGAAAACCAATTAATGAAAAAAATTATTTTTATACTGATAGCGATTGTTGGCGCCGTTTCCTGCACCTGTGCCCAGGATACAGCACAGGTAGCGGTAACCGTTACGGGTACGGTTGTTAACGAGCAGAAGGAACCTCTTATGGGTGTAACCGTTACCGTAAAAGATCAGCCGGGGCTGGGGTTCCTACCAACCACAAGGGAGAATACACCATCAAAGCCAATAAATACCAGTGGCTGGTTTTTTCCTCTATTGGCTACGAACAAATGGAAGTGCTGATCAAAGATGAGCTTACGTTGAATATAACGCTTAAGAACGCCGAACAAAAAGCGATGGACGAGATAGTGGTAACGGCATTGGGCAGCCAGAAAAAGGTAACTGTAACCGGCGCCATTACTACCGTAGATCTTACTACCTTGAAAACGCCTACTTCGAGTATCACCAACGCATTGGCAGGAAACGTAGCAGGCGTACTGGCTATGCAGGGGAGCGGTCAGCCGGGTAGTAATGCCTCGGAGTTCTGGATCAGGGGATCTCTACTTTTGGAGCCGGTACCGGCGCGCTGGTAATGGTGGATGGCTTTGAAAGATCGCTTACGGAAATTAATATAGAAATATATCGAAACCTTCACCATATTAAAAGATGCATCTACCACCGCTATTTATGGATCTCGTGGCGCTAATGGCGTGGTACTCATCACCACCAAGAAGGGTAAAGCCGATAAGGTATCGATCAACGGCAAGTACGAGGGCTCTTACAGTACACGCACATTTACACCCAAATTTGTAGATGGCTATACGTATGCTAACCTGATGAACGAAGCACGAACCACCCGCAACGAAGAAGCTTTTTACAGCCAGGAAGACCTGGAGCTGATCAGGAACCAGTTAGACCCCGACCTGTTCCCGGATATCAACTGGATGAATATGTTTCTGAAACCAGGCGCTTTTACACACAGCGTGCTTCGCTGAACTTCGATGGAGGGGGCGCCCTGGCCCGTTATTTTGTATCGGGTAGCTATATTAATGAAGGTGGTATGTACGAAACCGATGAGAACCTGAAAAGCTATAATACCAACGCTAATTATAAAAGATGGAACTACCGCGCTAATGTAGACATGAACCTTACCAAAACTACCCTGGTACGTGTAGGCGTAAGCGGCTCTCTGGGCAAACAAAACCTGCCGGGTGGTAACTATAGTGAAATATGGGCTTCGCTGATGGGACAAAATCCTATTTCCATCCCTATTAAATATTCTACCGGCCAGGTGGCTTCAAGAGGGGGCGCTGACAGGCAGAATCCATGGGTATTGATCACCCAGCAAGGATATATAGAGAACTGGGAGAATAAGGTGCAGACCAACGTTACATTAGAACAAAACCTGAAGTTTATAACACCCGGTTTACGTTTTGTAGGACGCTTCGCCTATGATAACAATAACAGAAACTTTATTCGCCGTATGAAATGGCCGGAGGGATGGATAGCCGAACGCCAGCGGAGTCAAACGGAGAGCTGCGTCTCAGGCGTACTATTACAGAGCAGCTGCTCACCCAGCGTTCTGACGCCTCGAGTGACCGCCTTGAAACCCTGCAGGGTGAATTACATTATAATAAAAACATTAAACGTCACAATATAGGCGGTATACTGCAGTACACGCAGGAAAAAAAAGGTAAATACCGGTAACTATGGTGAAGATATTATGCAGGGTATAGAACGCCGTAACCAACGACTGGCCGGCCGTTTCACCTATAACTTCCAGTCGAGATACCTGTTCGATATTAACGTAGGGTACAACGGTTCGGAAAACTTTGCAACGGGTCACCAGTTTGGTTTATTCCCAGCTGTTTCCGGTGCGTGGAACATTTCTGAAGAGCAGTTTGCGCAGGAGCACCTGAAGTGGATGGATATGTTTAAAATACGCTACTCTTATGGTAAGGTGGGTAATGATTATATGCCGATTCGTTTTCCCTACCTGGCGTCTTTTACTACCGATACCGAAAGGGGTATAACTGGGGCGATATAGAAAGCAACAACTCTTTTCCCAGTCTTGCTTACAGCGTTATAGCCTCTAATTCTATTACATGGGAGATAGCTACCAAGCATAACCTGGGGCTTGACTTCTCGCTTTTCGGGGACAAGTTTGGCGGCGCCCTCGATTATTTTCATGAGCAGCGCGATGGTATTTATATGACACGTGATTTTATGCCGCCCAGTGTAGGTATTTTGCCGGCTGCTGCTCCGCGTGCTAACGTGGGATCTACCTTAAATAAAGGATTTGATGGTCAGCTGAAGTTTTCACAGCAGATCAACAAGGTGAACTTAACCGTGCGCAGTACTATGGTTTATAGCCGTAATGAAATACTGGAAGCTGATGAACAATACAGCAACTACCCGTACGTGAGACGTGCCGGCTTCCGGGTAAATCAAAATAAAGGGCTGATAGCGCTGGGTCTTTTTAAAGATTATGACGACATCCGCAACAGCCCCACCCAGAATTTTGGCAGGGTGGCCCCGGTGATATAAAGTATAAGGACATCAATGGCGATGGTACGATTGACGACAACGATGTAGTTCCTGTGGGCGCTACCCGTTACCCCAATTTAACCTACGGTTTTGGATTATCGGCCAATTGGAAAGGGTTTGATGCCAGCGTATTGTTCCAGGGCGCCGGTAAATCATCTTTCTTTATCAATGGTTATACGGTTTACCCGTTCAGCTCGGGCGACTGGGGTAATATTCTTACCGATGTAATAGAGTCGAACCGCTGGATACTGGGAGAGAACGAAGATGTAAATGCCGTGTATCCCAGGTTAAGCTATAATGGAAGCGCCAATAACTACAGGGCTTCCAGCTACTGGCTGCGCGAAAGCTCTTATATGCGTTTAAAAACTATCGACGCAGGATATACTTTCCCAAAGTGTTCACCAACAGGATGGGAATAAAAACCATGCGGTTATACTTCCTGGGTACCAACCTGCTCACTTTCTCAAAATTTAAGCTGTGGGATCCCGAGATGAACAGCACCAACGGCCAGCAATACCCGCTGTCTAAAACAATCACCATGGGTTTAACCTTAAACCTGTAATATATAAAGCCATGACGAAAAAACAAATAACTTTAGGTATTTTGCTGATAGCAGTGATTTCCGTTCTGGGTTCCTGCAGAAAGTATCTGAACGTAGAGCATTATTTCGATGATCGCCAGAGTGAAGAGCGTATCTTTAAAAGCAGGGATTATACCGAGCAATGGTTAGGCACCTGCTATAACAGGCTGCTGAATTACAATCTCGAAATAGGCCATAGAAACTATACCCTCACCAACTACTCCGATGATATGTTCTTTAACGAGTCGGGTGGCGCCAACGGTTTACAATATCGCCAGTTTAAATTCGGCGAGTATGACTATACCTGGCTCAGGTGGTCGTGGGCCCAGGCCTACGATGGCATCAGGCAGGCGTCTGTAATGTTACATGCCATGAGTGAAGGTGGCGCATTTACGGCCGGGGAAGTAGCCGATTATAAAGCCCAGGCAAGGTTTATACGCGCTTATCTGTACTGGCTGATGCTCCGCAAATACGGCCCGGTGCCCATCATGCCCGACAAGGGGTTGACTATGATGCTCCTTACGACAAGCTATCGTATCCGCGGAATACTTACGATGAGGTGGCTACATTTATTGCTGACGAGATGGCTATGGCTGCAAAAGACCTGCCATTAAAAAGGGATAACCGCAATATTGCACGTCCTACCCGTGGCGCGGCATTGGCTACCCGCGCGAAAGCGCTGCTGTTTGCTGCAAGCCCCTGGCTAACGGCAATGCAGAAATGGCCGATTTTACCGACGATGCCGGCCGCATCCTGATCAGCCAGCAATACAGCGAAGAGAAATGGGCGAAAGCGGCGGCGGCTGCCAAAGATGTAATCGACCTTAATCATTACAAACTGTATATTGCCGCTCCCAAATTTAAAGGAACCACCGACTATCCGGCTACCATTTTCCCGCCGCATCATCCCGAGTATTCAGAGAAGAACTTTCCCGAAGGATGGGCCAATGTTGACCCGTTTGAATCTTACCGGGCACTGTTCAACGGCGATCTTTATGCCTCCGAAAACCCTGAGATGATATTTACCCGGGGCGAAAACCAAACCAGCGAAGACTTTGGCGTGATATCGCTGGCAAGGCACCAGATGCCGCAGGTGGGAGGCGGCTATAACTGTCATGGTATCACACTGAAGCAATGCGATGCCTACGCCATGAACGATGGTACACCTTTTAACAGGAAGCCATACGAAATAAATATGGCTCGAATATGTTTGTACAGGCTGGTGAGGTGAACAATTTTAAGCCCTTGCTGGCCAATGTATGGAAAGAGTTTGCCAACAGGGAACCGCGTTTTTACGCTTCCGTTGCGTACAGCGGCGCGCTATGGACGATGTCAAGCGCTATTAATAATGCCGCGTCAGTTACCAATCAACAGATATTTTACTACCGCGGAGAGAATGAGGGCATGATCAATGGCGATCGTTGGTTACCTACCGGCATTGGTATGATGAAATATGTAAATCCTAAAGATAACGCTACCGGAAACGGGGTAAGATTTTCCCCAAGGTTGAAATTACCATTCGTTATGCCGACATACTGCTGATGTATGCAGAAGCCCTGAATGAACTGGGCGGCAGTTATAATATTCCAACCTGGGACGGCGGCGGCTCTCATGCCATATCGAGGAATATTGCTGAAATGAAAAAGCCGTAGGGCAGGTACGCATACGCGCCGGCATACCCGACCACGATATGTCGGTATACGGTAGCAGGGAAGAGCTCCGTAAACAAATAAAGCGCGAGCGCCAGATTGAGCTGTTGGGCGAAAACCAGCGCTACTACGACTTAAGGCGCTGGAAAGATGCCCCGGTAGATGAGGCCGAGCAGATATATGGCTATAATGTGTTTATGACAAAGGATAGGGCTGCCGATTTTTACACACCGGTGCGCGTTCCTCTTTTGCAAACCACGTTTTCAAAGAAAATGTATTTCTGGCCTATTGATTGGGACGAGCTGCGCAAAAACAAACGCATGACGCAGGCGCCGGGCTGGCCTTCTTTGATTAACTCACCACTATTCTACAAGTATCCGGTACCGTTATCCCGGACGACTAAACAGCAGCAAAACTGCCCTACTAAAAAATATACGAATGAAAAAAGTACGCATATATTTCGCAATAGCAGCGCTGACCTTAGGTTTAAGCGCCTGCAACGACGAATGGAAAGATGAGTTGTATACCCAGATGGTATCTTTTAAAGCCCGGCTGGGTAGCGAAGGTGTTTCTGAAGTATACCTGCGGTATAACAGGAACGGAGAGGTGACTTATAACCTGCCGGTTATTGTTAGCGGATCACAAAGTAATCACCAGGATCTTTATGTTAAAATAGAGGTGGATCCTGATACCCTTACCACCTTTAACAAAGAGAAATACCAGTACCGCACAGACCTGTATTTTAAACAGTTGCCGGAGCAATTTTACCAGTTGCCATCGCCCACCTGCTTTATTCCCAAAGGATCGCATACAGAAAATTATCCTATCAAATTCAGGTTTGATAACCTGGACCTGGTAGAGCGTTATGTACTGCCGCTTACCATAAAAGACGATCCCTCTTATATTTCCAACTACCGTAAGGGATGGCGCAAAGCTTTGTTATACATTAAACCCTTCAATAATTATTCAGGCAACTATTCGTCTACTTCTATGAATGTGTACCTCGATGGACAAACCACCAATCCGCTGGTGTCAAGTACCAGGACAGCATGGGTGGTAGACGAGAAATCGGTTTTCTTTTATGCCGGTGTTTTCGAAGAAAAGTCTGAAGCCCGCGGTGAATACAAAGTGGTAATGGACTTCTCGGATCCGGTTACACAGCCTGATGGTACAAAAGTGGGTACCTTAAATGTATATGCACCCAGCAATGCTATCAACTTCGAGCTAACGGCTCCGGCTACCTACCAGCTGAGGGAAGTGGTAGATCCTACCAAGAAATACCTGGTTACCCAATACTGCACGGTAAACCTTAAATACAAATATGACGATATCAGTACGATGCCCGGTAAAAGGGTGAGGTACAGGGCCGACGGCTCCATGACCATGGCACGCCTGAAGAATATACTGATACCCGATGAGGATCAGGCTATTGAATGGTAATGCTAGTATCGTAACAGCTTTTTCTGATATACTGCCTATGTATGGTTTGCGCCGGTTTTACCGGTGCAGTCGTACATAGGTTTTCACTTTTTTTACAATGACCGTTTTATTCAACCTGTTTTACAAGATCAGGGGCTTTTTGACAGGAATCTGTTTAAAAACCAATATAAACAGCAAGCAACCTGCACCAGGTAAAAACAGTCTTTGAAAAAAGCGGGAGACACACTATATTCACTTGCCATTTACGGAATAAAAGGACAGGCGTATTTTAAATATCAATAAAAAAATCAGGTGGTAATTACTGCCTGTTACAAATTAACTTTACCAGCAATAAAAAGGCCCTAAGGGTAGAAGAGCATATTATGGAGCGGAGATCTTTTATAAAAAGCGCAGGACTATTAACCGGCGGCGCATTATTGAGCGATATACAATCATTTGCCGGCTATCAGGCCCCGGTAATTAAAATAGGAGTGGTGGGCTGCGGAGACCGTGGTAAAGGCATGATGCATGTGATTCAGGGATTGAAAGATAAATTCCGCATTACAGCTATTTGTGATGTACTTGATTTTCGAATCGACGAAGCCCGTAAAATAACAAAAGAAGCTCCTGTAACAGCTTATAAAGATTATCATAAGCTGATGGAAGATGGCAATGTAGACGCCGTTGTGGTTGCCGTGCCCTTAAATATGCATTATCCTGTAGCCGAAGCTACTTTGCAGGCCGGTAAGCACCTGTACCTGGAGAAAACAATGACTTTTGATATACCCCAGGCTTTGAAATTGGTGGAACTGTCGAAAAATCGTCCCAAACAGATCATACAGATAGGGCACCAGTACCGCTATTCGCCGCTTTATTATAAAGTAAAAGACATCATCGCTAATGGCGTATTAGGTAAAGTAAACCAGATTGACTGCCGCTGGGAGAAACGGAACCTGGCGGAGGCCGGTACCAAACCCGTCGCTCGAGCGCCAGATCAACTGGAGGATGTATAAAGAATATTCGGGCGGACTCGTTGCAGAGCTGCTATCGCACCAGATCGACTTTATTAACTGGGCTTTTGACACACACCCTACAGAATTTCAGGCAACAGGCGGTATCGACATTTTTAAAGATGGCCGGGAAACTTACGATAACGTGCAGGTAATGTTTCGTTATCCCGAAGCCGGTATTATTGGTAATTTCGGATCTACCTGCGGCAATGCCTACGACGGCTATTTATTCAAAATAAAAGGCACCAAAGGCACTATTTCCTTATTAACTGATAAAGGGTCTTTTATCCTGAAAAAATGCAGGTCCTAAAAACCAGATAGTAGACGGTGTAACAGGCGCCTCCCAGATTGCCTGGAATAAGGAAGGCGGTACGCCCCTATTGCCTGAACCTACCAAAGACGGTACCTGGTATGCATTAATAGATTTTTATAAGGCTGTAAGGTCGGGGCAGTTACCCGACTCTAATGTGTACACGGGAGCCAGAACCGCTATATGCGTTCATCTTGCCAACCAGGCGTTATATAATAAAGAGATCACTTACTGGAAAAAATCGTATTCGGTAATGCCTTCCTGAAGAGAAGCTACTGTTTAAGGCCGGCGTATTTTATATGAATCAGCTTTTTTATGATCGATACGCTTTGCGTGAGCTCTTCGGGGATGCAGATGCAAACCCGAGCCGGGTAGCGTTTTCGCAGTAGCCGGTATAACGGTGCAAAAAGCCGTCTGAAAAATAAAGACCTTTTTATAAGCCTGCCGGGCCAGCTCTTCGAGGTGAATTGATGCATCAAACCGTGCCCATACCGTCATGCCGCCTTCGGGCACTGAAAAGTCTGTTATACCGTTTAATTCATCTTTAAGCAGGTTGCAAAAATGATCGCGCCTTTTCCCGTATATTGTCAACGCTTTCCTGATAAAACGGTACACCGTTCCATCGTTCAATAGTTCGGCCATAGCATTATCCAGTATATGATCGCCCTGGCGGTCGAGCAGCACACGGGTATTAGCCAGGTGGGTAATAATATTTTCAGGCGCTGCCAGGTAACCCATACGGAAAGCCGGAGAAAACATTTACTAAACGATCCGCAATAAATCACCATCCCGCTCTCATCTGCACTGGCCAGGGCAGCAGCGGCCGGTAATTATAATGAAAATCAAAATCATAATCATCCTCAAAAATAAAGAAGCCATATTGATTTGCTAATTGCAACAATTCCAACCTGCGGTCAATACGCAGGGAAACGGTTGTGGGGTAATGATGATGAGGAGTAACATATACCATTCTTACTTTTCGCCTCTTGCAGATCTTTTTCAATTCTTCTACTACCAGGCCATGCTTATCTACCGGTATGCCTATATGATTTGCTTTTGCATGTATAAAGTTATGCTCGGCCCTTTTCCATCCCGGAACCCCTGAAACAATGATATCGCCGGGTTGAATAAGGGCATTGCAAACCAGGTTAATGCCCATCAATGTTCCGCGAACTGATAATATATTCTTTGCGCCGGTTTTTAATCCCCTGCTTTCATTCAGATAGCGCGATATAGCGTTCGTATAAAGCTCCGGGCCGGCAGGGCTGCCGTAACTGCCAAACTTGTAATAGAGTCCGCCGCGTGTAAGCTGATTACGGTAGGCGCGGTACAGCTCTTTAAAGGCGCCAGTTTGGGATCGGGATATCCATCGTCGAGGTGAAGTGCTGCGTGAGGCACAAAGACTGTATTTTGCAGATGCTCAGGCATGTTTATAGCAAACCCTGCTATTTGCTGCGGTTGATGAACACCCTGCGAAGCCAGCTTTTTAGGATCTGACTCAGGTATGTGGGCAGATACAAAAGTTCCGCGCCCTACAAAACTTTCCAGCCATCCCTGCATCTGCAATTCGTCTATTGCTTTTGAAACTGTAATGCGGTTAATACCCAATAGGGTGGCCATGCTTCTTGATGGAGGGAGCTTTTGCCCGCTTTTTATCTTTCCCTGTTTTATCAGCAAAAGTATAGCATCGGAAAGTTGCAGGTATACCGGCCGCTGCAACGATGTATTCAGCCCTATACGGCTAAAAAGGCTCTTTGTAATTGGACTATCCATTATATTGAAATTGGTCTATAAATGTAAGCCAATAAGCGTTTAGTTTTGTAATAGGATTACAACAGTATCAGTGCAGCGCCCGGGCTGTCAATCATAATCTTAAGAAGGTATCGGGAAGTAATAAATTATCAATAATGGGAGAGATCATAATAAGGAAAGTAACAACGGATGATATCATGGTTTTACAGGAAATTGGCCGCCAAACTTTTTACGAAACTTTTGCTGCAGCCAATACCCCGGAGAACATGAAGAAATACCTGGAAGAACAATTTACGGTAACAAAGCTTACAGCAGAACTAAGCAACCAGCATTCGGCATTCTATTTTGCTTTGCTGGATAATAAGGTAGCAGGTTATCTTAAAATAAATCTTGGCGGTTCGCAAACTGAGTTGCAGGACGACAAAGGGTTGGAAATAGAGCGGATTTATGTATTACAGGCCTGCCAGGGACAAAAAGTAGGACAGGCGTTATACGCTAAAGCCATAGATGTAGCAACGCAAAATAAAATGCAGTACGTATGGCTGGGTGTTTGGGAAAACAACAAAAAAGCTATTGGCTTTTATACAAAAAACGGATTTGTGGCATTTGACCAACACATTTTTAAGCTGGGTGATGATGAGCAAACAGATATTATGATGAAGAAGGTGTTAAGAAGTTATTAATCCTATATATGTTCGTTTACCATCAATTAAATTCATGTATACACCTCAGGCATATGCCTTTAAAAATGATACGGAAAAGGTAACTTTTATGAAGCGCTACAGCTTTGCCACAATAGTTACCAATGTAAACGACAAGCCCGTAGCCACTCCGCTGCCGTTTGTAGTGGAGGAGCATGCGGGCCGGATTGTGCTGAGCTCTCATTTTGCTCTGGCAAACGGGCAGGCTCAGCATATAAAGCATCAATCTTCGTTGGTTATTTTTTCGGGACCTCATGCATATATTTCTCCTGCTCATTATGATAAAAAGGAAGCAGTACCTACCTGGAACTATATAGCCGTTCATGCCTATGGCACCGCTAACATAATAGGAGAGGATAAAGGAAAAATAAAGCTGTTAGAAAAAATGATCGGCTTTTATGAGCCGGAGTATCGGAAACAATGGGATGAACTACCCGATAAATTCAAATACGGCATGCTGAAGGGTATTGTAGCCTTTGAAATAGAGGTTAAGGAACTGCTCGGACAAAAAAGCTTAGCCAGAACAAGACGGCAACCGAAAGAAGCAGAATAGCGGCGCAATTGCAGCAAAGTAGCAGCAGTGTTGAAAAGATATAGCAGGTTATACCAGCGACCTCGATGCCGGACAGGGACTCTGATTTTACTCCTGTAAATGATCAGGTGGAAACCGGGATACGCAGCTTAACAATAGTGCCTTTTCCCTTTGTTGCCGTGGAAATGCTTGCATTTTTACCCAGTAAGCTGATGCGTTCACGGCTGATAGCCCCTGATAACGAACGGTGAGCTGGTTCAATACCCTTGGTTACCAATTTACCGCTGTCGGTAATAGTTACTTCCAACACATCATTTTTAATTTCGAAATTGATATCTATCTGTCCCTCTCCGTTATTGAGGTCAATACCATGCAGAATGGCATTTTCTACAAAAGGCTGTATCAGCATCGGGGTAGCATTACCGCATCCCAGTCTGACCCCTGCTGCTGGGTGATGCTGTAGCGAAAGGCATTTTCGAACCGCATTTGCTGGAGATGGAGATAGTTTTCGAGGGTGTCCATTTCCTCGCATAAGGGTACCAGTTTTTCCCGGCTTAATTCCAAACTACTACGCAGCAGCCTGCTGAACCGGTTAAGATATTTGATAGCGGCTTCTTTCTTATCTAATCTCACAAAGCTTTGCACCGCTGCCAGCGTATTGAAAATAAAATGAGGCTCCATTTGGGTGCGCAGCAATTGTTGCTGTAATAATACTTTTCTTTCTCCTGGGCGTTACGCCTTTGACGATAACTGTAGTATAGAAACAGGAAGCCTGCAGCCAGCAATACTGAGAGGAGAATGGCTATTACTAACCAAAGCCTGTTTTGCTGCAACTGAAGCTGGTTGATCTTCATGTTTTCATTAAGCGCTTCTATGGAACGGTCTTTAGCCTGGAGCTGGTATAGGGCATTCATTTCGGTAACCGCCTGGGTATTTTTGGTTTCATAGTTTGTCTTTTGCAGATCGTAAACCTCATTCATTAGTTTTAAAGCGTCGCTGCTATTGCCCTGTAAGCTATATAAAGATGCCAGGTTGGTTTTGTAGATGATTTGATTACCCAACGCGATTTCATCCGGATGTTGCTTCATCAGCTCACCCGCGGTCTGCAGATTGGAAGCCGCCAGGCGCTTATTCTTCATTTCGATGTAAGCGCCTCCAATATTCATATAATCCACAAAAAGATTGTTGACAGCTGTATTGGAACCCGGCACAGCTTTGTATTTTTCGCGGTCTATTTTACTTTTCAGCAACTGGTATTTTAAAAGTGAATCGTTTTGCTTAGCAGCCTCAAAGTACTTGACCTTACATTCATACAGGTAGCTTTCGTCGTAGGTATCAGGATTTTGCTGGTGTAATAGCTCCAGTTTTTTCAGGTAACCAGCTATACTGTCCGCAGGTTTTGCTGCGCATTAAGTGTTTGAATAATTTGCACTAATACCCGCTGCTGGTTAATGTGCCCGGCAGGAAGCTGAGGGGATAATACCAATGCTGCCATATTCATCTGCTGGGCCAGCTCGTACTGGTAAAGAAAAGTATTACTCTGTGCAGCAGATAGCAACATAATGCTGCGGGTAAGAGGAGAGAGGTCTATAGTGCTGTCGGCCAATACGATAGCCGCTGCCTTGTTATAATAATAGTTGGCCTGATGCTCCCTGGTATCGCTGCTTCTTATATTGCCCATACCGTTATAAATACGTGCCTTTAGTTCGAGGTTGCCCTCTGTTGCCTCTATTAGTTCGAGCGCCTTTACTATATAGGTCTCTGCCGAATCGCTGCCTGCTATGGCATATAACCGTCCGATATTATAGTTGACCTGGGCCGATAATACGGTATCTCTTTGTAATAAGGGCTTTTGGCTTAATGCCATCCAGCTTTTCAGTAAGGAGTCTGTGTTGGCAGCCGAAGACCTGGTTTCTTCCAGCTGTTTTACCTGTTGCACAAAAGCATCGGATTGCCTGGCATCATTTATACCGTTTCTGCAGGAAAATAAAAAGAAAGCAGGTATCAGCCAAAGCTTATAAAAAGTGCGTAATATCATTCGGCAGTAAATAGCTGGTTAAGAATAAAGTTTTTTCGACGAAGCGAAATAGGAATTTCTTCTTTATTTTTCAGTACGATATATTCAGACCGGTTTACACCCGATATATACTTTTTATTAACGAGGTACGACTGGTGGGACCTCAAAAAATGAGGCGCTTTCAGCAGCTCTTCATAAAACTTTAATGGTTTGATACCAATTCTTTTTCACCACTGTTCAGGTAAAAAAAAAAAGTATGGCCCATCACCCTTACAGTATACAATATCCTGCACATTGATGATACGCACATGATTGAGCGAATGCAGGGCAATACTTTCCGGCAATATTACTTCCTCCTTTAATGCCTCTTGTGCCAGGGACAGCTGTTGCATCCATTGCGAGTTATTGCTGCTGCGACGGCGGTACCGTTCCAGTGCCTCTTTTAATTCGCCCTGGTCGATAGGCTTTAATAAGTAATCTAGTGCCCCGTATTTAATAGCACGAATAGCAAACTGGTTATAAGCGGTAATGAAAATGATATTTTCAGGTATGGGGGTAAGCTGTTTTAAAATGTCGAAAGCCGTTCCATCACGAAGCTGGATGTCCATAAGAATTACATCAGGCTGTTTTTCTTTAATAAGAATAAGCGCAGTTTTAACGCTATCGCTCCAGCCAACAATTTCAGCACCTTCTTCCTGCTGTATCAGGTAGCTGATCTCTTTGCGTACCGCCGGCTCGTCTTCAATTATCGCTATACTTGTCATTCTTAATTAAAAGTTTGTAAATATATCACCAGTAAGTGAGTATTTGTTGCTGTTTTTGGGCGGGCTATATTCAAATATTCTAACAGGTTGCTTCTCTTTGTATTATTTTGCTGCAGCCGGTTCTTCCTCCGATCGTACCCACACCAGTTTCCCGTTTTTAAAGCGCCATACGTCCTGCCACCAGCGTGCGCCGCCCCGGCAGGATGTCGTCAGCTCCTGTTGCTTATGGTTTACAGTTACATTACACAGGCAGCTGCATCGGGCTTTTGCGTCGTAATCAGGCTCTGGCAGCAGGTAAAACTGTTGGTATCGGGGTTGTACAGGTAAATAGTGAATTGCCGGTAAACACCCATGCCTGCATCTGCAACAGAAAATGCTACATCATCGTAGCCGTCAAAATTATAGTCTGCTATATAGCTTTGCCTGGCGCCTCCAGGCTGCATAATTTCGGGTAAAATAAGCGTACTTACCGTTTTGTTCGGGTACCTGAAAACGAGCGTATCGTTATAATAGTGGTTGAATGTAATAAGCGTACCGTGAAGCAGGTATTGATCAACGCCATCATATTTTACCTTTTCGTTCTCCTCGGCTAAATTAAATTTACGATGATCTTTGCCTCTTACATACCAGGCATCCGTAACATATTTTAGTCCTTCCCGAGCCCGTAGGAGCCCGAAATTTTGCCGTTAAGCATTTCGTTCCAAACATATACCTCTTCTTCGGCCTGACCATCATCGGGGTTCATACTATTGCGGCGGTAACTTTTGAGCTGGAGAGGGATGATCCCCTTTTGTCCCCTGAATACTGTACAAATGCCCCTTTTCCTTCTGTACCATAATAGATCTTCAGGCTGAAAGAGGGCTTTGTTCGGGCAGATGTCAGCAGAAATGGCTGAGCCCGCAATTGCGTAGTGCAACAGCAACATAGCAGGAAGAACAAAATAACAGGCTTATTCATTATCGCTGTTTTTAAAATTTCCTTTGTATAGGAGATTTTCGTGCCATATTTCTTTCTTTGCTTTAGAGCATAAAGCAGGTGGGTTTGCCTTAATAGAATAAAGGTGTATGGTGGTGCGATGGCTAATATTAAAATAAGAAAAATAGACGCACTCATGTTTGCTTTACAGGAGTTTGGTTTTTACAAGACGGATATACTTGAGGTCGCAGTCGCCGAATTTCACATAATAATTCATAGCATTACCCGTGTTCTGAATGGTTATTTCATTTTTATATAACACTCCCTGAACTTCTTGTGGTAACGCTACCTGCTCCTGGTCTTCTGTGTCATTTTCGTCCGGCAAGGCTCCTCCTTCGTACTCGCTCCACTCTATATTTTTAAAAGTAATGTAATAGCCATCGCGTTTTTCATTAAGCGTTACTTCAACGTCGCCCTGCCAATGCCTGGTATTGGTTTTTAGCCGGTATTCCAATTGCTTCTTGTTCTTAAAAATTGTTAATTCCATTTTGCAATTGGCATCATTTCGCTCCAGTGCATAATTTCCTTCAATGTTAAACAGGTATTGTGTACTATCTTCAGCAACAGGCTGTATTGTATTAGGCATACGGGCCAGGCTTTGGGTATCAGATGCCGGCGGCGGCGTATCCCGGTTACCTGCGGTATTTTTTTCATTTACCTGCGTACAGCCGGTAAAGAGAAATAATGCTGTATATAATAAAAGTTTTTTTCCTCCATTATACTCAAAATTAGAAGAAACCTGTTATTTTCTGTTTAGTGTTTTCTAGAGGAGTTTATCGATCTGCTCTACCCATTTTTTATTGATGGCTTCCAGTTCTTTGGTGATGCTGGCCTTTTCGTTATCGGGAAGATTTTCTTTTGCTTCAATTATTTGTATCAGCCAGTCTGCATACGTGTTTGTGAATTCCGGGCGCGCCTCCTTATCGCCTTTTTTCTACTGCTGCAGAAAGTTCATTGTATAAACCCGGAAATTTCTGCATTAGCTGATTAAGCTTACTATCAGAAGTAGAGGGGAGTTTAAGTCCTGCTTCAGAAAAATAGTTTTTCTCATGGGTATTTGTTGTACAGCCATACCAGCCAATGTTTGTAACCAGTAATAATAGAATGAATTTTCTTGTCAGTTTCATATTGTTTAGTTGAATGAATAAATAAGGAGCATGTACCCTGTTAGGCTGCCTTGTTGCTGCAAACCAGAGTGTCGATCGTTTTTCCCATCATTTTCCGCGATCCACGGTTAGTATAGAAACCTGTTGCTTCAATAATAGCATGGATAATGGGTTGTAGCATTTCCGGTTTGTCAGATGGTTGCAGGTATGTAAGTAAGTTATGTTGTTTATCATATATATCCAGCCTGTTAATTTTTTTGCATTTAATTCAATACGGTCAATTGCATTAAAATGTACCATCATATCTTGCCTTCCTTTTTGTTTGATCGTTAATTTCCGGGCATCTATATCAATAGTGACTAATGGACGTAAAAGACGAAGTAAAATAAACAAAGGAGCCATTACTGCTATTCCAACCATGAAACCCGCACCTTTTGCATCCCCAATGCTGTTTACCTTGCCGGCCATTCCATCAATGCTCCCCAGCCAGAAATAGGCTAATACGAATATAAACAGCAGGTAAATAGCTCCAGTAATTAAGGCGCTCGGGGTATGGTGTTGTTTAAATTGAAGGGTTTTCATCTAATGATTTATTATGGATAATGAACATGTTACAATGAAATTGAAGTAAATAATTTCCGGGCGATTTTTTATCAAATTTTACAATACGCTGCCTGTGCTTTACAATTCGTTTATAAAGCGGTTGTTTAAAGGGCGTTTATTATTGATCTGGTCTTCTTGAGTAAGTCGGTGTAAATACGTCGTCCTGAATCTGCTTAGCATACTGTTGCACCCATTCTTTATAGTAATAGTCAGCATAAACTTTGTCATCTCTTAAAGTAAATTTTGCAAATGGCTGGCCTTTTACCGGAAATTTTTTCAGTCCGAATGTCTGGCCTGTTCCATTATCAAATTTACAATCCATATCGCGGTCCCATATCATTTCTACGGTTTGTGTATTTATTTTGCGAGCAGGATAGAAGTACACGCATTGTGTATGATACCATATTGTTACAAATTCATCTTCTATGTCGATACGCACAAAGCCATTTTCCCAGCTTCCTGTATACTATCGGTATAAACAAAAGACTGCATATAGAAATCCCGGTCAAAACCTTCCATGTAATCAATTTTCCACACACTTTTTTCTTTCAGGGCTTTGATGTGGTATACCAACCCGTTACCCCAGCTCCAGTTATAAGACGCGGTATCCCTGTTAACAGATACCTGCATGATCCGTATTTTGCCGGCATAATTGTCAGGTAAGTCCTGGCAGTTACACCAGGGAGAGGCATCGTTGCCAAATGGCGGCAGTTCGCCTACGTTCCACACAAGCGCCTTGGCTTTTATTGCTTTATCAATCGTTAAAGCGATTGTATTATAATTATCTATAAACCCCTGAGTAAAAAGTTCCGTTTCTTCCAACTCCTTTAATCTTTTGCGATGTTTAGTTAAATGAATACCCGCGTACAGCGTGTCGTCAGGCAGTGATAAGTAGGGAGCAAAGTCGTTGCCCCTGCTTTTTTCCTCCGTCCAACGATAGAGTTTTTGTGTTAATTGTAATAAGGCAAGACTGTCATTAACCTCATTACTCATTCCCTGCTGCTTTAATAGGGTTGTATCTGTATCGGCGGTAAATGTGCCTGCTGAAGACTGCCTGTAATCCTTGTTATTATTAATGCAGGCTACCAGCAGCACGCTACATAATACAATGATAAACGATATTTGTTTCATAAGCGTCAGGAAAAAGGAATGAGTATGTCGTTAGCAAGGTCATATTCGTAGAATGCATGCGTTTCTGCGTCAAGATAAAGCCATTGTATAATGTTGGAGTGAGTGCCCTGGTCATTCGACAATCCCAGAATAATATAATGCCTGCCCTTGTCTTGTCTTTCCTCGATAGAATAAACAAAGTTGGTTTGCCCCGGGTTTTGCAGATGCAGTAATACCAGCGGTTGTTTTGAGTAGGCAATATAATATTCAACCAGGCGATAGAGATAGTCTTTAAACTCTTCAGAGTAATGAGTATCCTTGCTATACCAATATCGGAGTGGTTTGGTGTAGCTTTTACGTAAATCGGCTACTTTACTGTCTTTGATCTTCAGTACATCAACCAGCCACTTTAAAATCTAACTGATCACCCTCGCCGGCAATCCATATGCTGTCCATTTTCCATCGTATCGCCAATGTGTCTCCGCGCAGAAACTCACGCTTTTGATTCGCCGGGTCGTCATATACCAAAGATACCAGCCGGTTTTTCTTTCTCATAAAAAAAAGGAAATAGTCGCCCTCTTCATTCCGTTCAACAAATGTTACCGTGTCGGTAAATATTTTACCGGCAGGCACCTTTCTGCCTGAATCAAGTTCGCTCCTGAATAGTATTTCGGGAATTGTATCCTTATAATGTATTGATGCAACCCCGCTGCCACCTGCCGGGGTTTGTTGGTAAACGGGTTGCTGCGATTCCCGGCAGGAACAAAGAAAAATTAATACAATAAGAAGGTTCCACCGTTTCATAAATAAAATTTTCATCACTGTAACAGTTGCTTGCTTTCTATACTTTCCCAGAAATTCATCATCCCTGTTTTATGTTTAGGTTTTTCAAAACGGATGGTAATGAAGCTACCTTGCTCTTTATTTCCCGATATAAATAAATGCGCATTCCATCCGTCGGGTAGCGACAAATGTAAGGCAGTGCCTCCGTTGCGATCTGTTTTTATGCTCTTTGTTCCCAGTTGATTTAGCTGCAGTATAGTATGATGAATCACCGTTTTAAAAACTGTTTGTTGTCTTTTAAAAATTGCAGGTTTTTCAACAGCTCTTCTTTTATAGCTACAGTATTAGTTTCCAGAGAAGCTTTATATTGAATGGTTCTGCTGAAATAAAGATCCAGGTCTTCGCATCCGCTTAATGAGGCAACGAGTTTTGAACCATCTTCCATCCGTACAATCTCTGTGTATTCTTCGTTGAACTGGTCGTTCATTTCCAGCATACTATCTATTGCCAACCCGTTATCTTTTTTAAATATCTGCTTTTTCATGGAAGCCAGCGGGCAATGGGCATAGCGTTCTTCTACCATCCTGTTCCCCAGGAATGAAAAAACGACGGATACTTTTTTAAAGTTTTCTCCATCTTCCTCATATGATCGTGACATTGGATTTTCGTTATAGGTAGCATATAACTTACCATCTTTTACCTGGTCTATCTCCAGGTGGCCGTAAGAGAATTTTCCTCCGCCAAATATGGTATACTGTTCGATGATTGAACGTTTACTGTTGAGCAATACAACACGGTAGTCGAAACCGTAGGCATTACCGCCACCACCCAGGCCCTCATCCGTAAAAAGGAATACGGCATCAGGCGAGCCGTCTTTATTAAAATCGGTCACCCAGTTTACAGAAGATTCGGCTGATAAACAAGACAAAAAATGTCCATCTTTATCGCGTAAACAATTGTCGCCGGGTTGGGTTTTCCCTTGCCTGCCTTTCAGTTCTTCCCTAACCAGCTGGTTGCCTATTTTATGAAGGGCTGCAGAATCCAATACCTGTGCATTAACCCGGCTGATTATTATCAGTGAAAGAATTGTTGGGAGTGTTTTTAGTCTGATGTTCATAACCTCTAAAAATTGTTGAACTACTTTACATTACCTATCGTTGTAGCCACCCGGCAATTGTGGCTGCTTCCTGCGTGGAGCGTCCCCAGTGAATATCAATGCGGCCGCTTTTTATGGGTTCCGCTAAAAGGGCATAACAATCACTTTGCGATTGGCCACCAGGGCTACCTGTTTCCCAACCTGGTCCGAACTGAATTGCTGTAATTTAATGGTGCCGGTTTTGGTAAACCGTATCTCTATAATGGATTCGTCATATGCGCCGGTTTTATATTGTACTGCTTCAAAGTCTTTGGGCGTTAACGACGGAGCAGCTGCCAGCACCGTTTTGGTGTAGTCGTCATTGTTTTTCTTTTCGATGATATAAAACCCGTCTGGCCTGTCTACAGCAAATGGTTTTACAAGAATTACCGGTTGTCCTGTATCGCTGTTGCTGATAGAGCCTGGCAAATGATCCTGGGTGGCGATGTTAGCGGAACTTATTTCAGGCGGCGGGGCAGGAGCCGTTTGCATAAGCGGTGTTCCTTTTGCTGAAGTGTCTTTATATTCAACAAATCCCTGGTAGCGATAGGAGGGACGGGACCCTTCGCCGCAAATGGTATAAAAAATACTGTTATTTGTGGCGCTATCTTCGGCAAAATTAACCGCTCCCTTATTTTGAGGTTCCAGTTTAACGTACTTCCGCAGAAAGCGGTCATCATTATACTGATTATTTTGATAATACACTTCATTGTTGCCTGCCTGCCTGCTTATGTACTGTTGGCTGGCTTCATCCCAGATATAATTCAGGAGTCGGGCTGTGGAAAAACGTGATAATGTTTGTTGGCAAAAACAGCAGTACCTCCAGGGTGCTTCGATGCATCATACTGTTTTTTCCATTCCAGAATTTCAAGCCATTGTTGCTTTTCTTCTTTATCAGGTATTTGTTTGACATATCCTTCGTTGCCGCCATAGTTAGACAATTGGAGCCGGGTTTTCCGGAAGCCGCTGTTAGCCTGGCGCTAAAATTTTCGTATTCGCGTTTAGGCTCATTAAATATCCAGATAAAATCATTGTAATTGCTTTTTACCTCGTATTGCCAGGATGGATTGCCTTTGCCCTGATCCCGCCATACGCTTTCTTTGATAAAGGACAGTGTAAAGCTGGTTAATGGTTGAACGCCCTGGTACACAAACGGAGCGTCAAAGCAATTGGCGTCTTCATTAAACACTCTCTGAGGCTTTTGTTTATTGAATTGTATAAATGTTCTGCCTTCCTGAAAACCTGCAAAGTTAATCCGCGTGCTATCTCCCAAAGCTTTGTTGTAATGCGCATATACTTCAAAAAGTTCGGGTTGGTCGGGGAAAAATGACAGGTAATCTTTCTCAAAAATATATTTGCCAAATACTGCAGTGGCATACCCGTACAGCATGAACCCTCCGTCTTCAAACAGGCATATACCCGAATTGCCGCCATACCGGCCTGCATATTGCCGGTACCGGCTCGCGTTGTTTTGTGCAACTGCTGCTGATGCGATCATGAATACAAGAATGAATAAGGTGATTGGTTTCATCATATTTTGACCCGGATATTTTGTCATTTCGGGCAACAAAATACATGAAAATGGGTAGCCTCGCTGCGTCATTTACAATTCGCCGGTAACCTTTTATCAATTGTTTCAGTTGCTAAAAATTACTCCAATATGTATTAGCTATAATTATTTATGACTGGTAAGAAACAGAAAATCCTGATTTTCTGGTATATATGATCTTAATACAATATTTTTATCACGGTTTACTGCATAATGAAAGAGGTACAAATAACAGGATCGATCGTTTTATATAACAATGACTATGCTATCGTGGAAGCAGCTGTTAGAAGCTTTCTTTCTACCGATCTGAATGTATTCCTGTTTCTTATAGATAACTCGCCCGGTACTGAGTTGGAGCCTTTGGCTGCTATAGACCCTTCAAGAATAGCTTACATTTTTAACAATGCAAACCCGGGGTTTGGGACCGCTCATAATATAGCTTTACAAAAAGTATGGCATTGAAGGCAGGCTATCACCTGGTGTTAAACCCGGACGTTTACTTTGAACATGATGTGCTGGAGCACCTGTATAACTATATGGAGGGCCACAAAAATATAGGCCAGTTATTACCCAGGGTATTATATCCTGATGGTAGCCTTCAATACCTGTGCAGGAAAAATCCAACCTTCTCCAATTTGTTTTCCAGGAGATTTTTTTCCCAGGTTTGTACGCGATCTGCTTGCAAAAAGATGGGTAAATACGAGTACCGAGATCACGATTACAGCCTGCCTATTTATAATATACCATTTCTTTCGGGTTGTTTTATGTTCCTGAGAATGGATACCCTGCGGAAAACGGGGGATTTGATGAACATTTTTTTCTATATATGGAAGATGCTGATCTTACCCGGCGGATATTGCAAAAGGCGCAAACAGTGTACTACCCGGGTGTTAGCATCTATCATCATTATACCAAGGGATCTTATACCAACCTGAAGCTAACCTGGTGCCATTTACGCAGCGCGGTAACTTATTTTAATAAATGGGGTTGGTGGGGCAGCAGTAAATGATGGCGCATATCATCCGGTACGGTGCGGGTTTCCTGACATACCAGCCGGATGCTATCCACCTTAATAGTCATATCAGCTTGCTCCCGCAACCTCCAAAATCCGGCAGCCCTGTTAGGGATAGTGTACA
The DNA here is from genome assembly GCA_019316985.1 of Paraniabella defluvii. Lineage (GTDB taxonomy): Bacteria > Bacteroidota > Bacteroidia > Chitinophagales > Chitinophagaceae > Niabella > Niabella defluvii. The sequence goes on along the minus strand of CP079215.1, from coordinate 5,442,408 downwards.
TTATACATAGCCGGCGAACAGTTGTTAGTGTTAACGCTGCCGATTTTATACATACAAAAATTAATAGGGTATTATCCTTTTAATGTCTTTATTTCGCGCAATAATAGTCTTACTCCATTTTAACAGGTGTTTTTTTGCATTGTTTTAAAGTTAACTTTGGGAATTATAAAATGCAACGCCATCAAGGATTCATCCTGGTTTGATTTTGTATTAACAAATTTTGCAAACTGTGGCACGGTATTTTATATTAGTATGATATCAATAAAATTAACGCAAGTGTTCTAATGTATCGCAACCTTCAACCAGGTGCCGGATACTTCAGTAACTGCAATAATCTGAAAAAATAAAAAACGATCTAAAGATATTTAAGAGCGTGTTAGTAGGGCTAATACGAAAACCCCAGCTATAGAGCTGGGGAGGGCTTATACCTCCTGTTTCTACAGGAGGTCTTTTCTGAAGGAGTTTAAAGATTATCGAAATAATTACTCTAAATTCTTCATTGATAATTTTTTACAACAATTTCCATGCCTTATCATCAATAATGATAACAGAAAAATACATCAGTGACCACTCAATCAAACTATCATTGGTATTGAATTATAAGACCCGAAAAATGATGCCTACCTGTAAGCCGTCTCTTTTAAATGAGCAACCAGACCGGTTAGAAGAAAAGGCGTATTTCAGCTATTGATGTGGCCTGTTACGATAGGCTGTTGGTCATATGTAGTAAAAAACACATGTGTCTTTTTGAGACCTTCGGTAATTTCATGCACTAATGTCAGTAATATATTGGGCTGCCTGCTAAAAATGTCACGTTGCAATTGGGCGGGGCTATGGCAGTGTAAGAGTACATGTCAGTTTTACTTTCATAGAAATTACCAGCAATGATAAGGTGCTGCAACCAATTCAGATAGCGGGAAAGAAATATGAAATCATTATTAAATTTTTAATTGCTCATGGGCCAGCAGGTTGGGCGTTGCGAGGTGTTCTTGGTTTCTTTTTAAAGGCTTGGGATTCGGATTGTCAGTCAATGTCAGATACCGGTAAACATAGCCTTGATGGCCCTATGCTGGTCGGGATGGGTATACTGATACAGGATTTGCAAAAAGTCGATAGTTGTAGCGCGGTGAGGATAACGATACTTTTGGAGAAACAGGCGGAGGATCGCATTCAACTTATCCTCTCCAACGAGATCACACAATTGAACCATTACTATTGCACCTTTCGAGTAGGCAATATGTGGGCTCGATTCGTTTACCTTATACAATGGCATTTCGGAGGAATAGCCTTTTTCTGATTCGTATATCTGCTGATGCATCTTTAGTCGCTCTCTCATCTTTTTTTTTTCGCCATAGAGTTTTTTATAAAGCATCATTTCTGTATACATAGCCAGGGTTTCTGTTAGCATTACTGCTCCTTCTCTTTCGTCGGGCGCTACCTGGTTGTTACCCCACCAAAGGTGAGCTGTTTCATGCCCTGCAAGTTCATTAATTACATCCTGTTGCCGGCCGGCCTTTAGGTTTGCGTGGAAAGCCAGGCGCTCTGCCATGAAAATAACCGAGGGATACGCTGTAGCATTAAATCCCCGGGTAAAAGACGATACTTCTGCAAACGTGAGAGAGGGAAAGGGATATTGTCCAAAGTTCTTTATACAATAGTCCAGTGTAAGCCGGGCATTTTTCATCAGCTGAGCAACATTTTCCCCGTGGCTTGGGTGATAATAAACATAAACAGGAATGTTTTTATATGCAGATTTCTGCACGGCGTAGCGTGCTGAGGCTATAGCAAACCTGAATGGGATTAACTGACCTGATTGATACCTGTAAAAACTTCTGTTCCCCGCCTTCCAACGCCTTACAAGGAGCCGGTACCAATAGCTGTTTGATCGGATGTTGTTGAAATGGTCATATCCAGCCGTATGAAACCGGTTCGATTGATAGCAGGAGCTTCGGGTGCGGGCAAGGTTGTAGCAGGACCCATGCCATGCTTTTTTTCTTACGAAACTATCTGTTATCTCCGTTGAAGATTGATAGCCGATAACCGGGTAGTAGCGGCTGATTCTCATAAAAGAGCCGTTGGCAACCATTGCATTGAATGGGTGGTGTCCATTTACCGGATACCATTTGTAATGCAACCGGAACTCCAGTTTTGCAGTGTCCCCTGGAAACATAGGCCGGGGCAGTAGCACTTCCGTGGTTTTTTGATTCAGTTTGATGCGCTGATTACTAATATGGAGCACGGCATATGCTGTGTTTAACTCCTCATTAAACTGGATCAGAATGCCTGAAACCGGTGTTTTTGAAGATTGCAAATGGTATAGGTTCCTGCAACAACGTAAGCGGCATTGGCAGGATACAGATCGATTTGTGTGCGCACCTCCGTAACACTAGGTTGTGGCAGGTGCTGGTATTTCCGGTAAGCTTTTTCATAGTTGATGGCACGCTCTGTTTGGGCTTCGGTTGTATGACGTTTATATACCCTGCTCAAGTTTGCTATACACAAACAGGCTGAACACTGCGATTATCGCGCCGGCCCAACCGGTTATTATTTTATAATCAGTTTTTTTAATAGCCGGAAACCCAGAATTATTACAACGATTACACTGCACCCCAGCAACCATCTTATAACAAACCAGTACAGATATCTGTCGTAGCCCGAAAAATCGCTGTAAACGCCATTAAACCCCGATAAAAATCTTAAGGCAGGCATTGTAATTAATTTGGCTGCCAGTGGCGTGCTCCATATTAATGTTATTATAATGGTAATACCTAAAGCTGTATACCGGTTAACGACAATGGCATTAATACTAACAACTCCGGCGCCTAGCAAAATAAGAGGCAGTGTATTAAATATAAACACGCCGGCATAAGCTTTATAGTCGAAAATGAAATATTGGTAAAAGCATTGGAACAGGATCCCTTCAGCGATAAAGAAAAAAAGTAAAAATGGTAGCAAGAATACTGATACTGGTAAAATGCGCCAGGTGCCGGGTAAACCGGTAATAAGCGGTGTTCTCTATCAAATGAAAACGGAAGTATAACTGCGCCAGCAGATGTCATTGGCAAAATACAGCATGATAAAAGCGGCGGGCATATAAAAATTCTGGTTAATGGTTTGAGCCATCAATCCTGACGATGGATATAGCTGAGGAATGCGAATGCCTTTTTCAATTTCAGCATATAACTCCATGCCCAGATTAAAGAGCAATAAAATCAATGCTGTTGTGGTTGCCACATTTTTAAACAGGTATATCAGGTCGATTTTGGTGAAAGACATAATAGCATTAACCATCGATCTCGGGTTAAACCGGGAAAATGTGGGACGGAGGACAGGTACCGGAGTAGCCTTCGGATAACCTGCAACCTGCTTTTTCTGATTTCCCGGAAAGCGGCGGCGAAGTTTCCGCGGCGAAAAATAATTTGCTGTATAAAATACAAGGCACACAGCAATAAAAACCACGATTAGCCTGTTCAGTAAGAAATAACCTGAAAGTGGTACCAATAAATTATTGCGGTTGCTGACAGAAAAGTGCCTGCTGTTGCTGAAGTAACCCGATAAGCCGAACGGGTCGGCTACAGCAGAAATACGCTGAGCCGCCTCCGACTGGGGCATCGTACTCGTCATGAAAGGCGAACCTGAATATATAAGGGCAATCATGTAGATCATGTATAGGAATATCCCGGCCAATACCATAAGCAGCCGGTTATTGAAGCCCAGCGCTACTGTTAATAGCACGCTGCATACCAACAATGTATTAATAAGCCCGAAGACCAGTAACGGGTATAAGTAATAAATGGCTTTTACAGTTGCGCCCATTTCAGCTCCGGTTCTGTAATGCTGGCCTATGGCAAATCCTAACGACATCCAGGTAAAATACCAGAACGTTAGTATTGTGAAGGAAATAAACCTGCCGCCAACATATTGCTTTCCGGTAAGCGCGGTGGAGAAGAGTAGCGGTTCAAAGCAATTATCCCGCTCTTTAAACAGCAGCCTGCTGCCCAGAACGGTGGCAATAAACACAATGGTGAGACTCATCAGTCCCAGCATAAATCCGGTAATGTAAGATCCGTTCATGTAAATACCTTCGCCGGCAGATAAATTGAAGCTGCTTCCGCAAAACACTCCGGCGCCCAGTAACAGAATTGCCGACAGGTAGTGACCAACAGTCCGCAGCGCATATCTTACATCGAAAAGAAATAGGTTTTTCATTGTTCGGTGTTTCTAAGCCGGTGAAAATAAAAATGCTCCAGTGTAGGCTCAAGAGGCGTAAAGCCCCGCGGCTGTTGATGGGCATATACTACTATAAAAAGATTTCCTTCGGTAAAACGGTAGCTGATCAACTCGAAATCAGATTGGTAGTTGGCCAGATCCTGTACTGCTATAAGCCTGGTCCAAACTTTACCTTTAAGCTGGTTGATCAATGGCGCAGGTGCTCCATAAGCTACTACGCTGCCTTTATTAATAATAGCCATCTGCGAACATAGCTGATGCACATCTTCCACCAGGTGAGTTGACAGCAATACGATAATATTTTTACTTAGGGCGCTCAGAAGGAGATTAAACCTGTTTCTTTCTTCGGGGTCCAGGCCGGCAGTAGGTTCATCAACGAGTATCACCTGTGGGTTGCCTATTAAAGCCTGGGCCACACCAAAACGTTGTTTCATGCCCCGGAAAAGGTATATACTTCTTTGTTGCGGTAAGGGTATAAGTTTACCTGCTCTAGTAAGAACATTACGTGCTGTTTTCTTTTTGTTGCATTACCAATGCCCTTTAATACAGCTATGTGGTTTAATAGGTCATAGGCAGCAACCTTCGGATATACACCAAAATCCTGGGGTAAAAACCCCATTTGTTTTTGTATAAACTGCCGGTCTTTTAAAATATCCACCCCGTTGAATCTTATTTCGCCGGAGTCGGCAGTTTGCAGACCTGCTATGGTTTTCATCAAAGAAGACTTACCGGCTCCGTTGGGTCCGAGCAAACGAACATGCCGTTTTCAACGGTCAGGGAAATGTTGTCAATAGCCCTGGTACCATTAGAGTAGGTTTTGTTTAAACCGGTAATACTTAGTGTATTCATAATCTTTGCGGGTTTAGGGCAATACGCTGCCCTGCGCCGGCCAAGGCGCTTTTAAGCATGATTCAATGTTTATATGGAATAAGTTATTCTTCTACATATTCCAGGATATCCCCTGGTTGGCAATCAAGTATTTTACAAATAGCTTCTAATGTATCAAATCGAACACCTTTGGCTTTGCCGGTTTTCAGAATGGATAAATTAACAGGAGTAATTCCCAGTTTTTCGGCCAGTTCCTTGCTTTGCATTTTACGTTTGGCAAGCATCACATCAAGGTTTACAACAATGGGCATAATCAGATGAATAATTCTTGTTCGTTTTGTAATTTCAGTCCCTGTTTAAAAATAACAGCCATGAAGTAAGCAAATATGCCCAATATGCCGTGCACAATTACAAGAGCAAAGGCAATGCCGTCGGCTTCCGCAAAAACGTTGCTCAATAACAATGCAGGTAATGGAATTGCCAGATTAGCGACATAAAAATTACGCAACTGTTTCACACCAAAACCAGTAAATAAGCGAGGCTGATAAAAGGCTTTGAATACATTACCCGTCAGCCAAAAGAATAAACCGTATAAGCCTAACGGTAGCAGGAATTCGAAAATGATATATGGAATATTGTTATCAATATTCAAAAACGGGATATTGGTAAAAGGATAATATATGTGCAGGTAGGCACCATCGCCATAGGGCCCGGTTGCCCATCCTGTAACCACACAAACCAGCGAATACAACGGCATTAAAAAATACAATATACCCAATAGCCTGGTAACATAAAACAATGTTTTTGAAATAACCTGAACTTTTTCACGTCTAATTAATTATTATTACAAATATAGTAATTAAAATAAAACGATAATTAATTAATGTTTTTTTATTTGAAAATTGTCTTGTTCCATGCATTATTCCAATATCATACATAGCAGCCCCGCTACATCAAACGCTTGTTACTTTTAGAAAATGAAAACAGTGAAAATCAAAACTTTGCCGGTTTTAGTGGCATGATTGAAAGGAAACGAAAAGGAGCCAGGTCTGTAAAGGATATTCCTGCAGCAATACGCGGGCAACTTAACAGCCGTGCCATCGAAACAGCAAATCTTGTTGATTGGCTGGCTGTAGACCAGCGTATATTACTGTACCATCTTTTAATGGAAAACAACCGTTTATCTTACCTTGCGCCCATCCTCGAAGCGATTGATCAATTAAAAAAACAGACCGTCAATACGATTAACGAAGTAATTGGTAATGGGATTTTGGAGCAAATTTCAAAAAACGGTGATCATGATTTTCTTCTGACAATAGCTTCCCATATAGCCGATATAGTGCACTGTTGGGCTACCTATACAATTGCACATAATGCGGCCTTACCTATTGAAGAGGCCTTGAGAATAATGCAGGTATTTGCTGCAGATAAGCATTTTGGCGTACGGGAAATAAGCTGGATGGCGATAAGAAATAAGATTGCCGGCAACCTGAAACCAGCCTGCTTATTTTATCCCAATGGGCAAGGCATGAAAATGAAAACATCAGGCGATTTGCTTCAGAATCTACCGCGTGGAGTTTGGTGTGAGCATATCGGCACACTTATAGAGCATCCCGAACTGGCTTTAAGTATACCGAACCAGCTAAAAGCAGATCCTTCCCGGTACGTTCAGCACAATGTAGGTACCTGGCTGAATGATGCCGGCAAATCAAAGCCTGGTTTTGTAAAAGAACTGTGCCAACGCTGGGAAAAGGAGAGCCCCGGCAAGGCAACGGCATACATAATTAAAAAAGCACTGCGAACCATCAATAAATAAGAGCCAGTCCGGGGTAAACACCCGGAGAGGATAAAAAAATCACCAAAAATATTATTATGTAGAACATAAATACGTATTTTTATCCTCTTCAATATGCTTGTTATGAAAAGGAAGCCTTCTTTTGCTCTCTTCTTATTCGCTTTAGTTACCGGCTCAATCCTGAGCCTTTGTCCCGCAAACAGCACGGCCCAACAGATTATCCCGCTGTATAGTACCGTTCCGAACGCTATTGCTTCAACCGGGTTGATTGAAAAATGGGATACGACCTCTAATGGCCGTATTTTAGCCAGGAATATAACCCATCCTACGCTGACAGCTTATTTACCGGAAAAGGGCAAAGCCAATGGCACGGCGGTAGTTATTTGCCCAGGTGGTGGTTACTCTTACCTGGTGATGAACCAGGAGGGCAGTGAAGTAGCGGAAGCTTTTGCCCGGAACGGAGTAGCTGCTTTTGTATTGAAATACAGGCTACCCAACGAAAAAAATAATGCTTAATAAAACCATTGGCCCGCTACAAGACGCGCAACAGGCTATTAAGCTGATAAGAGAAAAAGCGGCAGAGTGGAATATAAACCCGGGTCGAATCGGCATCATAGGATTTTCTGCCGGTGGTCATCTTGCTTCAACTGCGTCTACACATTTTACTACCAGCGTTATAGCCAACAATCGGGGAACGAGTTTACGCCCCGATTTTTCGATACTCGTTTATCCGGTGATTAGTTTTGTAGATAGCCTGAGCCACAAAGGTTCGAGAAGAGCCTTGCTGGGAAAAGATACAACCAGCTCAGCAGCGATAAACCTTTACTCTAACGAGAAACAGATAACAGCGCTTACACCACCAGCTTTCCTGCTGCACAGCTCCGATGATAAGGTGGTACCGGTTGGCAACAGTATTGCCTATTACCAGGCTTTAATAAAAGCCGGTGTAAAAGCGGAGATGCATATTTACGGTGCAGGGGACATGGTTATGGGCTGCACAATAGAACCAATAAGGACGATTGGTTTCAAAGATGTATGAACTGGATGGAGGCCAACCAATGGCTGCAGCCGGAATAATCGGGCATTGAATACAAAACTGTAAAATATGAATAGAGACCGGTTTTCCTGATAATTATTATAATAATGATGTCATCCTGCAAAACAGCCGAAAAAGCCAGTCCTTTTTTTTCAATGGTCGCAGTTACCTCCTGTGCCGGATAAAGTTGGCTTTGCCGGGGCTTACGCCGGTGTAAGCAATGATCATCTTATTGTAGCCGGAGGATCGCAGTTTCCTGAAGGTACACGGCCCTGGTCGGGTGGCGTAAAATCATGGAACGATAAGATAATGGCCATGGATAAAAAAAAAAAAAAAGCTGGAAAGAAATCGGGAAGCTTCCGCAGGCGATGGATATGGAGTTTCTCTTAACTGGAATGATGGCCTGTTATTGATAGGAGGAGCGAACCAAACACAGCACTTTAGAAATGTTTATTTTATTAGCTACAATAAGGAGCAGTTATTGTTGGATAGTTTGCCTTCTCTGCCTCATCCCCTGGCAAATTCCTGCGGGGTGATTATCGACAATATCGTTTATGTAGCAGGCGGACTATCCTCCCCGGCGGCTTCATCGGCTGAGCATATTTTCTGGAAGCTGGACTTAAATCAACCCAGGAGAAACTGGTTTGGACAACGCTTCCACCGTGGCCGGGCGAAGGGTGCATGCTAAGCGTTGCCGGGCAGGTTAATGGCGAGTTGTACCTGTTAAGTGGCGTCAGCCTGTTTATTTCCCCGGATGATTCCGCGGTACACCGGCGATACCTCGCAGATGCCTTTGTATACAATCAGGAAAAGGGATGGAGAAAAATAAAGGAGCTGCCACATGCTGTAGCTGCAGCCCCAACACCCGCTTATACCTACAGCGGACAGCTATTTGTTTTTGGTGGCGACGATGGCAGTCGTGCAGAGCAGAACGCTATCCTTAAGGATAAACACCCTGGTTTTCGTACAGAAATTCTGACCTATAATACAAAGAAGGATGAATGGACGATATCCGGCAATGTTTTTACCGATCTGCAACCCAACCCGGAAAATAACCCGTTAGCCAGTACCTGGGCACCCGTTACCACACCGCTGGTTGTATGGAATCATACTATTATCATTCCCCAGGAGAGGCCAGGCCCGGCGTACGCACTAACCGGGTTTTAGTAGCCCATCCGCAATAAAAAATATTTGCAGGAACAACCAAAACAAAAACATGCAACCCTTACATAAAGATACATGCAAAGGTAACTGGGGCACGCTCTTACTACCTATTGAGCCCGATAACAGTATAGACTTCAGCAGGCTATCTGTAGAAATCGATGCTTTGATTGCGGCTGCTGTCGATGGTATTTATTCCAATGGTACGGCGGGCGAATTTCATACCCAAACAGAGACTGAGTTAGACCAGGTGAGCCAGCTACTGGCGGAGAAGTGCAACGCAGCGAATATGCCTTTCCAGATCGGCATTTCACACAGTGTACCGGTAGTTATGCTCGACCGGATCAGGCGTACCCGTATGTTAAAACCCTCAGCATACCAGGTTATTCTTCCCGATTGGGTGGCCCTTACAGATGAGGAAGCCCGAGATTTTTTGGGCGGAATATCGAAAGAAGCCCATCCTGTTCCGCTGGTATTATACAACCCTCCCCACGCTAAAAGGGTTTTATCTCCCGCTTCATATCAGCGCCTGTTTGATGCCGTACCGGCATTGATTAGTGTAAAGCTATCGGACGGGAATCTGCAATGGTACGAACAAATGAAGCCTTTAGCCGGCCGGGCTGCCATATTTGTGCCCGGGCATCATCTTGCTACCGGGATGCAACACGGGGTGGCAGCCGGGGCTTATTCTAATGTAGCGTGTATCAACCCGCGGGCGGCACAGCGATGGTGGCAATTAATGCAAACGGATATAACCGAAGCACTGCGGGTTCAAAATGCTATTCAGTCGTTCTTCGAGGCTTATATTATGCCCTATGCCCAAAAGGGTTTTAGTAACCCGGCGCTGGACAAGCTTTTGGCTGCCGCAGGCGCCTGGGCGCCAGTGGGCACCCGTTTACGATGGCCTTATTCCTGGATTGCGGAAGCAGATGTGCAGGCAGTGCGTAAAGGAGCGCAACAACATCTGCCGGGCTGGTTTCTGGATCAAAACCAGGATCATGTTTTCTGAAAATTAAAAAAAAATTGCTATAATCTAAAATAAAATATACATTTGTTATGTAGAACATAAGAACTAAATGGTGCTTGTCAACCAATAACTTTTCAGACTTCTTGATGGGTTTGAAGGGAAATAAACAATGAGTGGGACTTACCCGGCTGCGGCGTTTTATAAGATCAAAATATTATTGCTCGCTTGTCAACCGGAAGGTTAAACATTTTTATAAATATCAGCATGTACGCACTAATATGATTGTTGTATGAATCTTACACGTATTATAGGAGGATTTTTGATGGTATTAACGGTATGCCATTCGTCTGCCTTGCTTGCCCAGGATATCAGATTGAATCATAGAAATTTTACGATACCGGTTATAAAAGAGCGTGGTGTCGTTATAGTATCACGTACCGAAATTATACCGGGTGCTGCAACAGCTGCCCAATACCTGAAACAACTGGTGCTCAGCTTCGACGGGTCAACTGATGTAAAAGATATAAGCAGTATTAAAGTTTATTGTAACACCGATAGTTCCTACCTGTTGGAGGAATCAACGTTGAAGGCACCGCTTTTTAATAGCAGCACCCCACTGTTATTGGCAATACCGTTACGCTGAATGGCAATTTAAGATTGTCCAAAACAAAAAACTACATATGGATTGGTGTTGATGTAAAAGAGTCGGCTATAGTTGGCAATAAAATAAAGATCGGGATATCGGGCCTTGTAATAGATGATCTTCCCATAAAAAAGATCTGCCGCAGCCCTTTACTTATCGTATTGCCAGTGCCGTTCGCCAGTTTATGCAGGATAACGTGCATACTTCCAGGATACCTGGATTGGCTACTGCGCTTAATGGTGATCTGCTGGCTATCTACGACGCCCGTTACGATTCGCGCAGGGACTTGCAGGGATATTGATATTGCGTTAAACAGAAGTACCGATAAAGGTAACAGCTGGTTGCCATTGCAAAAGATTATCGATATGGGTACCTTTAATGGTTTGCCTGAAAAGTTTAACGGCGTATCGGATCCCTGCATACTGGTAGATAAAAAAACGGGAATATTTTTGTGGCCGGGCTTTGGATGCATGGGGTATTGGATGATAAAGGTAAATGGACAGAAGGGCTTACTGATACGAGCACTAACTGGAACCATCAATGGAGGAGCAAAGGCTCGCAGCCGGGATTTGATATCAAACAAACTGCCCAGTTCTTATTGGTTAAAAGTACCGATAATGGCAAGACATGGTCACAGCCGGTAAACCTGACCAAAATGTGCAAGAAGGAAGAGTGGTGGCTTTGGGCACCCGCACCGGGAAGCGGCTTTACCATGGATGACGGCACATTAGTGTTTCCCACGCAGGGACGCGATAAAACCGGCAAAGCCTTTTCTACTATAACTTACAGCAGAGACAGAGGTGAAACCTGGGTGACTAGCAGCCCGGCTTATGATCTGTCAACAACCGAGTGCATGGCAGCTCAGCTAACTGATGGTTCGATCATGCTGAATATGCGAACGAATGCCAACAAGGAGCTTACAGGGCCCGGCAACGGTCGTGCCGTAGCAATAACAAAAGATATGGGGAAAACATGGGTGGTGCATCAAACTTCGCGCAATGCATTACCTGAACCGGTTTGTATGGGCAGTTTATACAAACATGTGTACAAAGCCAAAGACGGCAGCAAAAAAATGTGCTGTTATTCTTTAATCCCAATTCAACTTCCAAACGTAATCAATTAACATTAAAAGTGAGCCAGGATGATGGTAATACATGGCCTGCAGATCAATTTATTTTGCTGGACGAATTTAGTGGCAGCGGCTATTCCTGTATTACATCTGTTGATAATGACACTATAGGGGTGATATATGAAGGCAGCCAGGCGCACCTCATTTTTGAAAAGATAAACATCAGCGAAATCATGAAATAAAAAGGATCATCCCGTATTTCAGCAGAATTGCCAACAGGCGCTCCTGGAATAAGCACTGGTTGATCGGACTAATAAAACTATAAAAAATCAGGATGGAAATTAATAAACTTGAAGGGCTGCTTGCAGCGACGTTTAGTACATTTGACGAAAGCAAAGAATTGAAGCTGAACCTTGTACCGCAGGTGGTAGAGCGGTTAATTGCTGACGGTGTGAAGGGCATTTTTGTTGGGGGTACCAATGGGGAAGGGTTAAGCCTTTCTACCGAAGAACGCATGGCCACAACCGAGGCTTACGTGCGGGCCGCTAACAAACGCATATTAATATTTGCCCATGTGGGACATAGTTCCATCAAAGAAGCCTGCAAGCTGGCAGCGCACGCGCAGGAAGCCGGTGCCGATGCCATTTCTGCTGTATCAGCATTTTATTTCAAACCCCAGTCTGCTGAAAACCTGGCCGATTGTATGACCCATATTGCGGCGGCAGCTCCCGGTCTTCCCTTTTACTATTATCATATTCCGTCCGTTACGGGTTAACCATAGGTATGGTCGATTTCCTGAAACAGGCTGAAGCCCGGATACCGAATCTGGCAGGTATTAAATATACTGCCAATACCTTACATGAATACCAGGATTGCCTGAATTATAAGAATGGGAAGTATGATATTTTATTCGGGTATGATGAATTATTGTTGCCTGCACTGGCCATTGGGGCAAAAGCCGCAATTGGAAGCACTTATAGTTTTGCAGCACCTATGTATCATAAAGTCATTGAGCTGTTCAACCAGAAAAAAATTAAAGAAGCGGCTGCTGCACAATTCGACTGTATAAAAATGATCAGGGTGCTGGGAAAATATCCTCCTATCCCTACTCAAAAACAGATATTAAAATTAACGGGTCTCGACCTTGGCGGCTGCCGGTTGCCTTTGGTGGCTTTGAACGAAGTTCAGTCTGCCGACCTGAAGACATACCTTGACGAGATCTTATTTTTTGAAACGCTGGAGCAGGCCAGGAAATCAAACACAGCCGCTGCCCGGGTAGCATAGCGGATGCGTTTTCAACCTGGCCAACAAACGATATTGCAATATGATCACAGACAACCCTAAATACAAGTGGATGGTAGTAGGCCTGCTTTGGTTCGTAGGCCTGCTCAACTACCTCGACCGGCAAATGCTCTCCACTATGCGGCCGGCTATGCAAATAGATATTGAAGAATTACAAAGCGCGGAAACCTTTGGTATTCTGATGTCCATCTTTTGTGGATCTATGGATTCATGAGCCCCGTATCGGGCCTAATAGCAGACAGGGCGAACCGTAAATGGCTGATCGTATTCAGCCTCTTCGTTTGGTCGGCTGTTACCTGTCTTATGGGTTTTGCAGATTCGTTTGCTCAACTGAAATGGTTGCGCGGCATCATGGGCCTAAGTGAGGCGGTTTATATACCGGCCGCCTTGTCGCTGATAGCCGATTATCATACATCTAAAACAAGGTCGCTGGCAATTGGTATCCATATGACTGGTTTGTATTTTGGCCAGGCACTGGGCGGTTTCGGCGCCACTTTCGCCAAAGCATATTCCTGGCACCAGACTTTTTATCTTTTCGGTTTGGTGGGTATAGTATATGCAATTGTACTGGCCTTATTTCTGAAAGAGAAAAGAACGCAGCCCCTTCAGAATATTGCCATTCCCCAGCCAACAAACAATAATATACTAAAAGGCGTAGGATGGCTTTTCAGCAACCTGTCTTTCTGGGTGATCCTATTCTATTTTGCAATGCCCAGTTTACCGGGGTGGGCTACCAAGAACTGGCTTCCTACATTGTTTTCCGATAGCCTGGGAATAGATATGGCAATCGCCGGTCCGATAGCTACTATCACCATTGCAGCGTCCTCGTTCCTGGGAGTAATCATGGGCGGAATTATTTCTGATAAATGGGTGCAAAAAAATATAAAAGCACGCGTATACACCAGTGCCATAGGTGTATTTTTAACAATCCCTGCCATTTTATTATTAGGTTTTGGTAATACCACATTTGTTTTGATCCTTGCGGCGGTTTTATTTGGTATTGGCTTCGGCATGTTCGATGCTAATAACATGCCCATACTATGTCAGTTTGTGCCCGCGCGGTACCGGGCTACGGCGTATGGATTGATGAATATGACAGGAGTATTTTTGGTGCTTTTATCACCGGGATGCTGGGTAAATCGTCAGATGAAGGTCACCTGGGGCGTGATTTTGCATTGGTGTCGGGCGTGGTGCTGATCGTATTGATCGTTCAGCTGTCGGTTTTAAAACCTGCTGTTCAGGAACGGGAGGATTAAGTAAACTTTTTAACTGGTCTGAACGGCCAGAAAATAACGATAGGATTGCGGCAGTTTGCCACTGCATAAACTTTACAAAAACATAATTCGATAACGAGCGTGATTATTTGGATGACAGATGGGGACTATAATTTTGTAGAACATTAATACAATATTTTAGATGCTTTTTCAATTGGCTCTGTTACTGTGGCCGTCCAATAGCATAATATTTTACAGATGAAATGAAGTATAAGAAAATATTCATTTTTATACCTGAAAAGAACGAATATTTTTTTGTGTGGAATTCCATCTGGCCATAAAGAAATCAAAAATCAAACAGATGAAAATGGTTCGAAAGCTGCACATTATTTTATATGCATGCCTGTTAGGTAATTTTTTACTGGCTTCCTGTGCTAAGGAATTAAACCAGTATTACAACCCGAAGGGCGCTCTGGATAAAAATATTGTAGAAGTGCTGGAGGCAGACGGGCGCTTCTCTTTGTTTGTTAAGATGATAGACAAAGCCGGTTTAAGAAAAACGCTGGGTTCGTCAGCCATGTATACCTGCCTTGCCCCAACCGATCAGCAGGTAACCGCTTATTTAACGAAGCTGGGCTATAGCTCTGTTGAGTCAATGCCTGGTGATGTTTCGAGGCGATATGTAAATTATCATTTCATCAATGGGATGTATTACGAGTATGATATTAATAAGCTATATAATAATGCAACATCCTTAATTACTAAATCGAGGACTACCAATTTTACCACCCGCACAGAAGGTAACAACCCGGGTAAGCGCATCAGACTTTTTCAGGCTCATTTTTGCAAATCCAGCAGGAAGACTATGTTACTCTTTATGGCGCGCCGGAAGAAGGCAAAAGCTTTATGATAGAAGGAGTAGCTATTGCAGAACCCGATTTAGATGCCAGTAACGGGGTGATACATGTTCTGGCGGCTCCGTTAAATATTGCACCCCGAACAGATGAAGCGCTGGCCGCAGATCCCGAAACCTCTATTTTCAGTTCATGGATCGAAAAGCATGTGCAATTTGAATTGGGTGAAAAAGATGAATTTGGCTGGGTAGATACTACCTTGTACAAATCTTTTTCTTTGGCAGAAACCTCGCAAATGAGTCCGTTTTGTCTACCGTTTTAGCCCCAACCAACGAAGCCATCCGTAAATACTTTCAGCCCTATTTACAATATATTGATAATACTATTGATTCGGTACCCAGGAGAGTTATGTATACCCTGATCAGGTCGGCTCTTATAGAAAACCTCTGGTATAAAAGTGATCTGAAGCGTCTGGATCCCGATTGGAAATCTATTTCAGGCTATTCACGTATGATTGCAGATGTTCCTTCCATTATAACCGGATCGGTACATGCGAGCAATAGTTTTATTTATAAGGTAAACAAGCTGATTGAATCTCCCGAAATGAACAGCGTGGTAGGGGCGTTTACTTAAAGTACAAAAATTCAGTCAGTGGTACTGGATGTTCCTGAATGCTGGCCTGAGCGACGGGTTGTTCGATTGGCAATATTACCAGCATAGCCCTAAAACGGTTTTGATACAGTCGGATGAAGTGTGGGGTTTCCCCTGGCAGAGGATATGCTTGACGTTGACCGGCTGTACAGGGTGCAGCAATGTAAAGCCGGCATCTTTAATATCGATGTGCGTGCCGACGGGGATTTCGCAAAAATTCTATCCAACCAATTTTGGATACATCCTTTACGATGCCGGTAAGTTTTACGATTATACCGGGAATTCGGTAAATCTGGTATCTTCGGCACCTGAGTGGGAAGCTTCTAACGGCGCTATCTATGGTATCGATGGCTTCCTGAAACCGCTCGATAAACTCAACGATACCATAACGGTGTACAACCTCATGAAAAAGGATCCCGAGCTGTCTCTTTATATTTCGGCACTGGATCGATCCGGTATCGCCTCACAGTTACAATTGACAGGCTTTTTTACTTACACAGTAATAGCGCCAAGAAATGCCGCCATCACAGCAGCAGGTATTAATGTAGCCGCTTTAAACGCAACCGAACTAAGAAACTTTGTTCAGTCTTATATCATTCCCAACCGTTATGTTTTTACCGACGGTGATTTTAACGGCCAGATTGCTAATAAAAACGGGGAGCTGCTAACAGTTGCAGGCCGGTGGGAAAATTTTGCAGTGACCAACACCGCAGGAAAAACAGTTAAACCTGTTGCATCTAATACGCAGGGGAGTAACGGGGTCATCCACAAAATCAATAGCGTATTTTAAAAACTAAATGCTTTTCAAAGTCATGAACGAAAACTTTTTCTATAAAGGTATAGCGGTTCTCTTTTTCCTGGTGGCAGGCCTGGCTTTAAAGGCGCAGGATGGAACGGTGCTTAGGGCGTTGTATACGATAAAAACGGGGAAAGCCGTTACCGGATGTTTCTGTAATGATTGTAAATGCCAACAACCTGGCGCTAAATGGCAATAAAACCAATGAAGAGGGGAAGTTTGAAATTGTCAACTCAAAAGGCGGCAGTAAAGTAGTGTTTTCGAATATGGGATACCAGACCCAGGAAAAAGAAATAGGCACTCAGACGTTTTTTACCATTTACCTTTCGGAAGACAGCAGTTCGATGGAGATTGTGAAAGTGGTGTCGACCGTTCAGAAAAAGGCCGACCTGGGATTTTTAAGCATTGATAAAAGAGAATTGTCGAGTGCCGTGGCTTCGGTAGACCTGGAGAATACGGAGAAGATGCCTGTAGTAAATGTAGAACAGTTGTTGCAAGGTATGGCGCCGGGTTTGCAGGTAGTGTCGGCCAGCGGCGACCGGGTGCCGCTGCCAGTATACGCATCAGGGGCATTTCAAGTATCTCGGGTATGAACGATCCTTTGTGGATTGTGGATGGCGCGGAGATCATCGGTAATAACTACCAGGTAGCCAGTATTACCGATTTCGGTTTCAGCCCTATTGGTGATCTTGATCCGTCGGATATCGCTTCAATAGATATTTTAAAAGATGCCTCTGCCACTGCGTTATATGGATCAAGAGGAGCGAACGGCGTAATCGTTATTCAAACCAAACGCGGTAAAAAGGGAAAGGCCCAGCTGCAGGTTAACACAAAATTTACCTTAACGGAAGTGCCCCGGACCATTCCTATGTTGTCGGGCGATGAGCAACGTATTTATTATATTGAAAAAACTACCGGAGGGTTAGATAATGGTACTTCCTTTTTTTAGCTGAGAGGTGATTTAACCCGTTCGGACGCCTGGATCTTTAATAATAATACCGACTGGACAGATGTTATTACCAGGAAAGGGATTTTCAACAGTACAATACGGCGCTGAGCGGCGGCGGCGACAGGATCAACTATTACTGGGGCCTGGGTTATGCCAATCAATACGGAACCACAAAAGGAACCGGTTATGACAGATTTAACACGCGGTTTAATTTGAACTATAAAGTTTCAGACAGGTTTAAAGTTACAGCCGATCTTAATTATACCAATTCGTTAACCGACAAAAGAGGTCAGGAACATCCTATTACCAATGGTAGCCAGGAGCTCAACCCATTGTTGTTGGCCAGGCAGATTCCTGCCTATTTCCCCGTATACTCACGTAATGGTTTAAATTATTTCCTGGATCGTAATATTACCATTTCTTCACACTCCAGGTATAACCCGCTAGCATTGATCGATTACTCTACTTATTTCACCAGGGCCAATCGTTTTATGGCATCCACTTCGGTAGATTTTAAAATACGTAGCAATATCGATTTCAGGGCGCAGGTATCAACCGATTTCAGGAATCGGCTGATGAATATTTTTGCCAGGCTATGCAACAGATGCCCTGCCCGGGGAAGTGCTGTATAATGCCGGTTTGCAAACGGAAGGTTACCAGCTCATGATCAACAGCAATAACCGTTTAACCTGGTCGGCGCTCAGGCAGAAAGACCATCGTCTTACCTTTACAGGGTGCTTACCTATAACATAGACAGGAATAATTCTACGGAGATTCAATACTATAATAGCGCTTCCCCTCAATTGAAATCGGCAGACGCTGCTGCGATTATATCTGCGGCTACAGGTAGCTACGGCACATCGAAATACCTGGGCATGTTTGTGCAGGGGCATTACGCCATGAAGGATCGTTACTTCCTGACGGTTACCGGAAAAACAGAAGGCGATTCAAGATACGGCGCCGATAACCCTTACTCTGTTTTTCCTGCCATTGGCGGCGCCTGGGAAATAAGTAAAGAGTCTTTTTTTAGCAGATGCTGAATGGATCACTTTTATAAAGCCAAGGTTTGCTTATGGCGTTACAGGAAATTTGCCCAGGCTGAATAACCTGTATGATATTGCCTATGGCACCGGAACCGGTTATCTTGGTCAAACCTATACGTATCCTTCTAAATTCGCTAATGATAATATCAGGGAAGAGCGCACCTCCGAATACAATCTTGGTTTAGACTGGAGCTTTTTTAAGGACAGGCTTACCGGCCAGCTCGACTTTTATTCCAGAACTACGAATAATCTTTTATTACAGGAGCGGCTATCTTCCACCTTAGGCTATGCATCGCAGTATATCAACTTTGGAACCGTTCGCAACGCTGGTTGGGAGCTGGGGATAACCGGCATTATCCTGAAAGGTAGCGATACGAAATTGCGATGGAAGTCTTTTTCAATATTGCTACCAACCGCAACAGGATTATAAAATTACCGGAGCTTTTTGATGCTAACGCGTTTACGGTAAGCCAGTCTGGTTTTACATCTAAGCTACAGGAAGGCGATGTTGTAGGCGCATTTTACGGATATAAAGCATTGGGAGTATACTCGCGTGATGACGATGCTATATTAAAGGATGCCCAAGGCAATACCATTTACGAGGCAGATGGCATTACGCCCAAATATATGCGTTATGGTTCTGCTACCGGCCGCCAGTTTAAAGGAGGCGATATGATCTATGCGGATATTAACGGCGATGGGGTAATTAATGAGCTGGATCGTGTACAGATAGGTGATGCCAGTCCCCAGT
This sequence comes from Paraniabella defluvii, assembly GCA_019316985.1. Lineage (GTDB taxonomy): Bacteria > Bacteroidota > Bacteroidia > Chitinophagales > Chitinophagaceae > Niabella > Niabella defluvii. The sequence goes on along the minus strand of CP079215.1, from coordinate 5,423,119 downwards.
TCTTTGGCGGATGGAATAATACTTTCAATTACCGGAACTGGATCGTAACGCTGAACCTGCAATACCAAACCGGTAACGATATTATTAATGCTACCCGCCAGTATATGGAGCGAATGACGGTTTCTCATAACCAGTCGCAGTCTGTACTGGCACGTTGGAGACGCCAGGGTGACGTTACAGAAATACCAAGAGCACAACCCGATAACTCATGGAATGCGGCAGCATCAACACGTTGGGTAGAAGACGGATCCTACCTGCGTTTAAAAACAGTGTCCTTAACCTATACCGCCGGTAAGGAATTCGTAAGAAAAATCGGGTTAGGAGTGCGCCAGCTCAGCTTTTTGTTACAGGGTATAATTTGTACACCTGGACGCGTTACCTCGGGCTGGACCCGGAAGTTCCGATTACCGGCAGTGTGTATTTATTTGGTATAGATAATGCCACTACCGCTCCTCCAAGGCAATATACATTAGGGCTGAATATAGGATTTTAGGATAAAAAAGAGCATAACTGTTGGCTGAAAAGCCATAAAAATATAAACAGATGACAGCAAAAATAAAATACTGCCTACTCATTGTAATCATCACCCTGTCTGTTTCCTGTAATAAACTGCTGGAAGTAGATGTGCCGGATAACCTGGTGCATAACGAATTCTGGCAAAACCGGAACCAGGTATTTGCGTCATTAATGGGGTTATATACTTCTGTGCAGGGTAACCTTAACTCTTATCAGGTTTGGGGCGATATTCGTTCCAGTCTCTATGAACCCGGTCCGGGCGACGCGTTTACCACGAATCACGGGCAATTTCTGTCGCATGACATTTACCCGGAGAATGGTTTGCTCTCCTGGAGTAATGTATATAAATCGATAGGGTGGATCAATTCCTTTATCAAAAATGCGCCATTGGGCTTAACCAATGATCCTACTTTTAAAGAAGAAGAGCTGAAAACCATGCTGGGAGAAGCTTACGGGCTAAGAGCGCTCAATTATTTTTACCTGGTGAGAGCGTTTAAAGAAGTTCCCATTATTACAGAACCTTATGAGTCGGACAACCAGCAGGTGAATACCGCGGCATCTGCTGAATCTGCAGTATTAGACCTGATTGAAGCCGATCTTACTACAGCACTGGCACAGGCGCCTGAAACTTTTGAAGAAGTAACCTATCGTTGCGGCAGGATCACCAAAAATGCAGTGCGTGCTTTATGGGCCGACGTAAAGCTTTGGAAAAATGATTACCAGGGTGTTTTGGCGATGTGTGCCCCTTTAGATCAGCAGTATCAATCGAGGTTATTAACGCCATTAGAATGGTACAGCATTTTTAACCCGGGTAATTCGGCCGAAACAATTTTCGAATTGCAGCATGTGCAAACAGGCCCCGCCTCGCCCGTATATAATTGGTTTGCTAATTTTTCTACAACTGCCACCGGCGGAGCTACCTATTTGGCAAACCCTGTCAACCTGTTACTCGCCAATTCGGAAATTCTGTACCCCACTTCTTTGCCCGGATATGTCAGTTCAGATACTATCAGGTTTAAAGAGTATGCCAGTTATCGTATGGGAACCAGCATAGCTAATGGTTATGGCGGTGGTGCTGAAGTATATAAGTTCCTGGGCCAGCAGGCGTACCAGCTCTCGTACCGGCCTAATAATGATCGCAGAACCGTGAACTATATTCTTTACAGGTACAGGGAATTATGCTGATGAAAGCCGAAGCTTTAGCGATGCTGAATCGCTATGCAGAAGCCGAAGAAATGATCAACCTCATCAGGGAGCATTGTAACATTCCAAAGTTAAACCAGGGCGAAGGGGAGAAGGAGAGGAGTTTTTCAGCAGGCTTTTAATGGAAAGAGAAGCTGAACTGGGTTTCGAGGGCAAGGAGTGGTTTGCCGCTGTAAGAATCGCCAGAAGGGCCGGATTGCAAAACGTATTGCTCACAAAGTCGGCTACCAATAATGCCATGGGATATTCATACCAGGTTATAAGGGCAAGGTTGCTAAACCCTGAAAGCTGGTTTTTACCCTACCATCGTACGGAAATAGAAAATAATCCGAAGCTTCAGCAAAAGGAATATTATAAGAATAAATAAACCGATCACTGTCAAAAATCATTGGTATGAAACGCTTTTCTGTTATACTGATTATATCCGTTATACTGTTTGCCACCCCAGCCTGTAAAAGAGAGATGTCGGGCGCACGATACGATTCGAATGACGAAATGCAGATAATGGATTATATCGATACCCGGCCCGACCTGAGTATTTTCAGGAACTGACAGACTACGTAAAACAACGGAACCTTTTAAAAACCGCGGGTTCCTATACCGTGTTCATCCCCAGCAATACGGCATTTGAGCAGTTGTTCAAAACCCTTTCTGAAACCGGCAAAGCCATAACATCTATAAAAGACAGAAGCCCTGAGTTCTGGATCAATTACTTCAGGTATCATTTGCTTAATGAAAAATTAATGCCAACGAATTCGAGTTCGGCCCTTTACCCGCCCCAACCGTATTCAACAATAAATACCTGATTGCCGACATCAGCGAATCCTACAACGCCATTAATCTTAATAATGCTGCTACCATTACTGAAAGTAATATTGAATTTACTAATGGTTACGTGAACGTGATTAACAACGTATTAACCCCACCTGTAACATCTGTATACGAAACATTGAAGCAAAGCGGCAAGTATACAACCATGCTGAACATATTTGAAGAAACAGGTTACGGCAGGTATTTAAAAGACAGCACTATAACCCTGTTTATTGAAAGCGATGAAGCTTTAAACAGAGCCAATTTTAATAAGGCCGATATTTCTGATATAGAAGAATGGGTGAAGTACCATATTATCCCTGATTCGAGCTATTTTCTGAATATCCTCAGCGGTAAAAGGTTTTACTCGTTGTATACCAGGGAGGCTCAAAGTTTTAGGGTTGACGCTTTCGGGAAATATTTCATCAATGAAACGTTTCCGTTTAACCAAACCAAGGTGCTCGGGATTGATCGTGTATGCAGCAATGGCATTTATCATACTTTGGATACAGTGCTGCAGATTGTAGCCGCCAAGCCGGCAACCATCCGTTTTAACCTGTATCCGCCCGGCAGTCCGTATGGCGCGCAAAACGTGTTTACAGAAGCGCCGGCCTCTATCGTATTAAATACAGGCACCCAAAGCTATCACCAGAATAAAGAACCCAAAATTGTTGCATTCAATGCCATGCAGGTGGGCGATTACTTCTGGTTTACGGTTCCTGATGTGCCTGTGGGTAAATACCGGATACGAATGATACACAGGGGCGCCGCTACGCGTGGAAAGTTCCTGGTGATTTACAAAGACATATTGGTTGCTGAAAATATTAATATGGCGGTTAGCAATGGCACCTTCGAGGAGTGGAACTACCTGGTATATAACAATTGCGGAGAAATTAATGTGACAGAAAGGGGGATGTTACGCTTTATTTCGCATTTGCCGGATTTGGAAGTAATAACAGTCCGTCATATTGCTGCGATATGCTGATGGACATGGTAGACCTGATACCCGTAAAATAATACTTAAATAGCAGAAATGAAATACAGTTCGATATATTTTAGACTGCTTACCTGGAGTGGCGTAGCCATATTGAGCGGCTGGCTGGATAGTGCTAAAGCGCAAAAAGCAGCAGACTCGGTAAGCATCGTAAAAATGGAAAAGCTGGGAATCCTGGTACCCGCTGCTTCGCTAAATTTTCCCGTGCAGAGCGATGCGGTTTCATTTGCCGAATTATTACCGGGAACGCCGGGTGTGCAGGTCACCGAAACCGGTGTTATCGGTGCCGCTCCTCTTTTAATGATCAGGGGAATCAACACCGTTAATCTTAAAGCAGCTCCTACGATTTATGTTGATGGCATCCCCATAAAATATTCAAGGGAATTATCGCCCTTTCTTTCCAATTATGAGCCTACCCGCTTTGGATTTTTAAATGTTAATGATATAAGATCCGTTACTGTTTTGAAAGAGGCTAAAGACTTATCAGCATTGGGCGGACGTGGTGCTAACGGTGCTATTTACCTGTCTACAGATAGAGGGGAGTTTGGTGGCACTAAAATTGAATTTACTGCAAATACCGGTTTTTTGCGGGCTGATTATGATGTTAACCGTATGGGGGCTGATCAATTTAAAACCTACCTGGCTGCCTATATGAAAGAGAACGGGGCTTCGGACGGAGATATAGCAGCCAACCCTATTTTCAAACCGGCATCGGCTCCTACAACAACAACAACAACTGGGTGGATATGGTAACACGTCCTGCGCGTTATAACGATTATCATGTAAAATTAAAAGGAGGTTCGGGCGACGCCAACTATATGTTCAGTGTAGGTCATATGGGCCGTACAGGAACTATTGAAGCATCGAAGTTTAACCGTACTACGATGAGGTTTAACCTTGATTATAAATTATCGTCAAAATTTGAAATATCCAATAACCTGAGTTATTCCAATACAGGGTCGAGGTATTCCGAAGAAGGATATAGTTGGGGAGTTCACCCTTTTTCACAGCTGCCACTAAAGCACCTTTTTTGAATAGTTACTCCTACAACGAGGAAGGAGTGCCCACAAAACTTTTAGCTGATGTGGATGTATTGGGCAAGAGTAACCCGCAGGCATTGGTCCAAAACATGAAAAACACCAACGAGGAAAACCGGGTAGATGGCATTATTACAGGCTTATGGCATATCGAAAAGAACCTGTCGTTAAATACTTCTTTATCGGTTAGTTATTATAATATGCGGGAGAGTCAGTACAGGCCGGCGCTGGGCATTGTGGCCGATAAAAACAGGATCAGGCAAAATGCCAATCGTAATTCAAGCGAGTTCACATTTATCTGGAATACTTATGTACTTAAAACCGGTAACTGGGCAAAAATATAAAATATCAGGGGCAATTAGGTGCATGGTTTGAAACTTATGAAGATAAAGCGCTTTTTGCACGTAAGATCAATGCCGGTACCGACGACTATGAAACATTAAAACAGGGCATTGTAGACAGCGCCTCCAATATAAGGTTCCGGTCTAATTTAAACAGGTTGTATTTTTCCGGCAATCTTGATTTCTTCAACCGGTTGTCATTTTCTGTAAACTTCAACGCAGAGGGCTCTTCCAATTTCGGGCCCAAAGGCCGGTGGAATTTCTACGGAGGTTCAGATATATTTCTCGACCTGCTGGATCGTTCGGCTACAACCAGCTGGCATTACATGCAGGTGCGGGACGAACAGGAAATTATGATGTGCGGGGTTATTACCAGGATAACCTGTATTATGCAATCAGTTATTTCGGATATGGCGGGGTGTATCTGGGTAATGTAGCCAATGAACGCATCAGACCTGAAATAACCGATGCCTTTGATGCGGGTGTAAGGTTGAGTTTATTTAAAAGGCGTTTGGATATTGACGCAGGATACTATCATCGCATCACAAAGAACCTGATTACCTTCCGTAATTACCCTATTGAGTTAGGTCTTGATCCTCAATTCGAAAACAGCGGTACACTTGCTGCCAGCGGCATTGAACTGTTTGTTAACGGGCGCATTGTTGAGAATCGAAAAATTACGTGGAATGTTTACGGAAGCCTTTCCACCTTAAAAATACCGTGGAGCAATTGAGCAACGGTGATGTCATCAGGAGTATGGCCGGGATCAGCGGTATTGCCCGCGAGTCGGAGACGATCGGATCCTTTTACGGGTATCGTATAAAAGGTGTGTTTCAATCAGCAGCAGATGTGAATCTTAAAAGGCCGATGGCACTGCCTACCGACCCGGCGATTACATAGTGGAAGATTTAAATAAAGACGGAAAGATCAATGAGCTGGACAAACAGGTAATCGGCAAACCCTTACCCAACCTTTATGGTGGCTTTGGTACCGGCTTTCGCTATAAAAATATTTCTTTAGATGCAGGGTTTTCTTTTGCTTACGGCCAGGACATTTATAACAGCTACAGACAACAAATGCGTTTGATGAGCGACTATTCCAACCAGTCGCCCGACGTAGCCGGAAGATGGAAGTCGGCCAGCGATCCGGGTAATGGCTTAAGCCGTGCTGCGTATGGAGATCCTTCGTCTAATGGTATGGCGTCTGATTTATGGGTGGAAGACGGCAGCTACGCCCGTTTAAAATACCTGACCTTAGGTTATCAGCTTCCACTTAAAGCAAAATGGACTTTTATTAAAGGAATAAAAGTAAATGTCACCGGCGAGAACCTGTTTACCCTAACCTCTTACAGTGGTTTGGATCCGGAAGTGATTTCATCATCAGATGTATTATTACGCGGTATCGACTTCGGTGCGTCGCCGTTACCCAGATCCGTTATACTGGGTGTAAAAGTTTCCTTGTAAGAATAAAAAAATCAACAATGAACAGAGTTTTAAAAAATACGAGCAGCCTGTTATTACCGGTATTGGTTTTTTTGACGCCCCTGTGCATCTGTATAGCCGGGTGTTCAGACTTTTACGACGTGAATCCTTATTCGGTAGTAAAGGATGAAGATTTTAATAAAAACAGGGACGACCTGAATGCTGCTGCTATGGGCATGTACCAGCCGCTTACCCAGGAAGTGCATAAATTTTTGTTATGGGGAGATGCACGCGCTGATATGGTCACTACCGGGCAGAAGGAGCCTGATCCTTATATCAACGAATTTGTGCTGAATGCGATAAGTGTGCAAAATCCTTACACCAACTATGCCGGCATTTATAAAACTATAGCAAGGTGTAACAGGCAGCTCGAGAAAGTTTATGGAGTGGCAAAGCTTGACGATAAGATCCTTGAAAGGGATGCAGGCGCCTTTTATGCTGAAGCCCTGCTTTTAAGGTCTTATGCCTATTTCATCCTGGCAAAAAACTTCAGGCAATTTCCCATCATTCTTTCTGATGCTGCGGAAAACTTCAGGTATATAAGCGAATCAGGAGACACGGTGGTAAGGAGAGCGCAGTCGATGACAAATGCAGAGATCAGGAACGGATTTTATTATATGAACAACCGGGAAGATATATTGCGTATGATTTATAACGATGTATTAACGGTGTTGGGTATATTGCCGATTAACTACCAGTGGAACCGCAATACGCTTCCCGCCCAGGAAAGATATGGCCGCGTATCGCAGGCAATGGCAGCCACTTTTGCGTCGGAATTAGCATTATGGCTGGGCGATTACCAGGCCGCCTCCGCATTTGCCAACTCTCCTGTACGGAACAGTAATCATACATTAGGTACTTCCGGAACCTGGATTAACCAATTTACCGGCTCTTATGCTTCCCTGCATTCGATGTTCCTGCTGGGATACATGTATAATAATGCCTTTGAGGTAAACCGACTGCAGGAATTTACTTCTTCGCTGGCCAAAGATGGCGGCAAATATTACCTGAAGCCGGCATCGCAGGTGATCAGGAACATTTTTTCTTATGAAGGTGGAGATATAAGAACTGCTTTTAGCTATAAAGTGGTGAATGGCGATACGGTAATATGGAAATACATAGGCTCCGACAATGTAGCTTCTATGCGACCGCCCTTCCAAAGCGACGCCAGCTGGAACTTTTACCGGAGCGCTGATGCTTATCTTATTAAAGCCATGGCCGATCTTATGCTGAACGACTATTCCACTGCGTTCAATTTTGTAAACATGCTTCGTGTGGCCAGAGGATTAAAAGAGCTGGACCCGGCGCAAACCGACTACCGCAACAAAGAGTTTATGCTGGGCCTGATCTTTAAAGAAAAGGCAAGGGAAAATGCTTTTGAAGGTAAGCGCTGGTACGACCTGATGTTGTGGTCAAGGCTTTCCGGCAAAAATCAGCTGGCAGATGCAGTCGCCGCCAAATACAGTGCGCCGCAAAGTGAAGCGATACGCGCACAGCTGCAAAACCAGGACAATTGGTACATACCTATCGATCCTTTACTCTGGTAAGGACGGGTAAAAAAATCTACATCATAAGCACAAACGGATCAAATATAAAGTAATGAAAAAGCTTATTATATTCAGCGTACCCATCTGCTCATTTTTATTATTGCTATTGACGAGCGGATGTTACAAAGAACAACATTTTGATTTTCCGGGACCTTTTCCCGATTCAAGCCGCGCTAACGTAACCGACTCGCTGCCTTTTCCGTTTGACAAAAGCAGGCAGGCCGGTGTGTGGCTGATGAAGGACGGCATTGCAGATAACGGAAAGATCCTTTTTAAGGGCTTTACCGATTACAAGGCAATGAATGATACCGTTTCGTGGATAAGGGAGAACCAGGGCATGCGGCTGATTCCGCACAGGAACTATTACCCTCTTACAAATGCAGACCATCTGGGAGGTGACCCCAATAGTTATACTTATAACTGGGCTATGGCTAAATATTTCGTACCGGTAGGAGAGGGAAAAAGCTTTTATATGTATGCGAAAGTTACTGTAGGCACCTTCAGCGGTACGGCAGCGGGCCTGGAACTTGGGCGTAGCTGGGAAACAGGCGGCAGCTTTGTGTTTGGTTTTGATGGTAACAGTAACGTAGCACCCACTTTTTTGTAGACCTGTATGGTAAACTGGGAGCTTCTGTAAATCCCGACCTGGGCTGGCCCACCGCCAACGAAGTGATTGTGCCCGGCGTGCCGGCAGAGATGGAAGTTGTAATACACGACAACCTGTTTTACATGAAGATTAACGGCACGCTATGTTTTCTTTTCAAGCTCTCCCGCGAAGCCTGTATTATTTTACACCCATGATCAGGCCCTGGAGAAATTTTGTTACCGTACACGACTTTTACCTGGAAAGCACCGATATGTATACTGTTAATTATGCTATGCATGAAAATGAAAAAGGATATGCACGTATACAGGCCCCGGCCCTGGCTAAAGCAGCCAACGGTAACCTGCTGCTTTTTGCAGAAGGACGGGGAAACCCGAAAACCGCATTTGAGCGTGTTGCGCAAAATACGTTACCGGTGGGTAATACCGATATCATTATGCGCAGGTCTGCCAATAACGGCGAAACCTGGGAAGATAATATTACCGTGATCGCCGGTGAAGGATCTGATGACACGTATGGTTTTCCCCAGGTGGTTGCTGCAACAGATGGTAAGATTATTTTGCATTACAGCAGGCTAACAACCAGCGTAACAGCTAACGGCGTTTTTAGTTATCCGGCCGAACAGGCCCTGTACCAGGTAATATCAACAGATAACGGGACAACCTGGTCTCCACCTGTTGATATTACAGCATCATTAAAAGATATCAGCCGGGGATTTGTAAAAAGCAGTCCCGGGCATGGCATTCAGCTGCAGGCTGCGGCTTATAAAAACCGGTTAGTGATGCCATTGATTTATGGGGAACTTCCGTTAAGGTAGCCCTGTCGGATGATGGCGGAACCACCTGGAGAAAAAGCCAGAATATAGGCGGAACAAATATTACGTCAGGTTCTGTAATTGAACTCGCAGACAATCGCTTGATGCTAACGTTGTCTCATGGTAATACTGCCCCCAAAGCAAGCTGGTATGCTATAGCAGCGATGGTGGTGATACCTGGACCATACCAGCGGCTATCGCACCGGGAGTAGCTACCTCAACTTTTGGTCATATGTATGGAGGTGTAACTTTAAAGGATAATGCAGGTAAACTATATCTGATCAATCCCGCAGGCAGGGAAAAGGATCCACAGGTTTACAACGGTCCGAATTACGGCATTACTCCAACAGTATTTGAAAGCAGCAACGACGGTGCATCATTTGTACAAACAGGGATGTTATTTACCCGTACGGCCTACAGGGGTTATGCATCACCCATTGGTAATATGGATGGAGCTTTTGCCAACGATGGAAAAATGGTGATCGCAGGTGAGGGCGGCGTAGAAAGCCCGCAGGAAGGAATTGTGGTGTACAGGAGGTAACTGCGTTGAAGAACCTTTAGTAGAATAGAATGAGTTAAAAAGTCTTAACGACAATCCGGTAATTATGTTTTATTTTTTAGGTAAATATTCCGCCATCCTGTTATTGTCTGTATTAACATTGGCGGGATATGGACAGGCGTTGAGCCGGCCCAATGTTTTGTTTATTGTGGCAGATGATTTAAGACCCAGCATGGGGTGTTACGGCGACCGGAAGGCCATCACACCGAATATGGACAAACTGGCGGGTAACGGTATTGTATTTAATAATGCTTATTGCCAGCAGGCTGTTTGCAATCCCTCCAGGGCATCGGTATTGACGGGGCTTCGTCCGGATCAAAACGGGGTTACCGACCTGGTGACACATTTCAGGAAAAGATTCCGGAGGTGGTTACTTTGCCGCAGGCTTTCAGGAATGCAGGGTATACGGCTATTAGTATAGGTAAGATATTTCATAATACGAAAAAACGCTTGATGCTGTTTCCTGGTCAACCTTACCGCCCGGCAACGTTATTATAAGTAGCCGGGAATACCAGCTGGAAAGAAATAAGAAAGGAGGAAAAGGAGACGCGGTTGAATTTACTGAAACGGATGACGATCAATACCCTGACGGGCAGATCGCAAACGAGACCATCAAACTATTAAATAAGTTAAAAGAGTCTGGCGAACCTTTTTCTTGGCTACTGGTTTTAAGAAGCCACACTTGCCTTTTTGTGCACCTCAAAAATATTGGGATCTATACCGGCATACAAACTTTTCCCCTGTACCCGGTAAATACCGGCCGTTGTACGCGCCCGGTATTGCTTTTCACCAATGGCAGGAACTTAGAGGGTATACCGATATTCCCGATCGGGGATCAATCGGCACGCAGAAAGAGCAGGACCTTATACGCGCTTACTATGCCTGCATCAGTTATGTAGATGTGCAGATCGGCAAAATTATACGGGAGCTCGATCGTTTGGGATTAAGAGATAATACCATAATAGTATTATGGGGCGACCATGGGTACCATTTGGGCGAACAGGATCTTTGGTGTAAATCTACCAACTTTGAGCTCGATACACGTATTCCCCTGATCATATCGGCTCCGGCTGTCGGCAAAAGAGGAGGTAAATCAGATGCTATTGTTGAGGCGATAGATATTTATCCAACACTTATCGATTTATGTGGTGTAAAAGCTGCTACTCAGTTAAGTGGTAAAAGCCTGGCTCCGTTATTATCCAACCCTGGTATGACATGGGATCACGTAGCTTACAGCCAGTTTTGCAGGCCGTATAAAGCAATCACCACACAGCATCCTACACATATGGGATACACTGTCCGCGATAAAGATTTCAGGTATACCCTCTGGTACAACTTAAGTACCAATGCTGTTGAAGCCCGTGAGCTGTATGATATGAAACAATCGCAGGTTGAAGCGGTAAACCTGGCGGGGCAAAAAAATACAGGCAGGTAGAAAAAAGTTGGCAGAAATGCTGGAAGCCTATAAACGGGGATAATAAAATATCTTAATATTAAATAAATATAAAATGATGAGATCAGGTGTTTTAGTAGCGGTTGCAATAGTATTGCTCATGCCGCTGATGGGCCGTTCGCAACCAAAAGCATTGCAGCCGGCTATTCAGAAATCGGTGCTTTGGGAACAAGGTAAAGGCCGGTATAAAAACTACAGGATCCCTGCAATTGTGGTAACAAAAAAGGAACGGTGCTTGCGTTCTGTGAAGCCAGGAAGCCGGCGATACCGGTGACATCGACCTTTAGTAAAGCGTTCAAAAGATAATGGTATAACATGGAGTGAAGAATTAGTGGTTTGGAATGATGGGCAAAATACCTGTGGCAATCCGTGTCCGGTTGTAGATATGGAAACGGGCCGCATTTGGTTAGCTACGTCCTGGAATGATGGAAAGGACGGGGAGACGGCTATTATCCATAAAACTTCCCGGTCGCCGCGTTTACCTTTTATATGTTATTCCGACGATGATGGGTTAAGCTGGTCGAAGCCGGTTAGCATGGGGATGCAGCAAGAGATACTTCCTGGGGTTGGTATGCAACGGGTCCGGGAATAGGCATCCAGATTAGAAATGGTATTTATAAAGGTCGATTGGTAGTACCGGCAAATCATAGCTACAATGATCCGGCTGGTACAATAAGAAAAGGTCCTTACGGGTACGGCGCGCATGTATTGTTTTCAGATGATCATGGTAAAACCTGGAAACGGAGTGCCTCTATTACGCCCGGATGCAACGAAAGCCAGGTGACAGAACTTTCAGATGGAATGCTGATGATGAATATGCGTTCTTATAACGAAAAATTCTCAAGGGCCATTAGCACCAGCAAAGATGGGGTGTTACCTGGAGCCCCATTAGTCACGACTATCAGCTTACCGAATCTGTTTGCCAGGCAAGCATCGTCAATTTTGGCTCCTTGCAGGGTACAGCAGCTCATTTGTTTCTTAATCCTGCCGTGTCAACAGGCAGAACACACATGACTTTAAAAACCAGTTTTGATAATTGCCAGAGCTGGTCGAACAGCAAGTTGGTGTATGCAGGCCCCTGCGGCTATTCGAGTATCACTAAATTGTCCAATGGCAGGATAGGTTTATTTATTGAAGCCGGAAAGAAAAAATCTTATGAAAAAATGATCTTCATTTCCCTGCCGCCTGAAGCGATATTTACTGCGGGCCCGGTGTTGCAGGAAAACGATATGTAACGCCACGTAGCTAGAAACTTTATGACAGTTCGATACCCGTTATTATTCGCCATATACGTGCTCTTCGTAAAGAGTTTGTGCGCACAGCAGCCGGTTGAATCGGTGGTGTGGCCCCAAGCAGCACCGGGCGACGAAATAAAGGAACACTTTGTTTATGGGTTAGTAGTTGCAGCTAATGGTGATGTATTGGCTTTTTCAGAGGGCAGACTTCAACCCGGCGATGCCAGTCCTCATCATATTGTACTTAAAAGAAGCCGCGATAGCGGTAAAAGCTGGGAGCCATCACAGGTAGTGGTAAGAAGCAGCAATGGTAATTGCTATGCCAATCCTACTCCTGTTGCCGGCCAGGAGGGAAGTGTACATTTATTTTATGCAGAAAATTTTAATAACGACTCCTCGGTACTCTATCATATAACCAGCAGGGATAATGGCAACAGCTGGTCTGCTCCTTCTCCACTAACGCATTTGTTCGCGGGCGACCCGTATAAAAGGGCTTTTCATCTTCCGGGCCCGGGTCACGGAATATTATTGAAAAATGGCCGTTTATTAATACAGGTCTGGCACCGGCGTAGTATCGGCTACGCGCCGCTTCAGCGCAAATACGGCGTGTCTACCCTATATAGCGACGATAAGGGCAAAACATGGCAGGGGGCGGCTACGTACCTATGTCAGACAGTTTGCAGGGAAATGAGAGCCGTCTTGCTGAGCTAAGTAACGGAATCATTTTGATGGACGCAAGACCCGGAGGTGTAGCTAAACTACAAAAAGACTCATCTCTTTCAGCCGGGATGGCGGCAAAACTGGAGCCCGTTTGAGGAAAGCTCCAAAGCAGCTATCACAACGGTAGATGCAGGATTAAATACAGTTAAATACGCTACCGGTAATTACCTGCTTTCCAGCTATCCTTCCGGTCCGGGGCGGCAAAACCTGGTGATTCAGGTTAGCGGAAATAATGGAAGCTACTGGTATCCGCCCTTGCTCGTTGCCGAAGGCAAGGTGAACTACTCTGACATAGCTGTTTTAAAAGATGGTTCTGTATTGATATTATACGGGAGAGGGAATCCCAAAGAAGTGGTTGCCTGCAGGTTATCTGAAAATTGGATCCGTAACCATTTACCGGGCAATAAAAATAACCATCGTTTCAACATATTTCAGATAATCTCATTGTTTAAATATATAAACAAGCAGGGTGGCAGACCCTTATAAGACTGATATTCGTTGTGGCAATTATTATTTGTTGTGCGGCCTTAAAAAAAAATGTTATAACGGTCTTTTTGTCCTACATATTCATAAATAATTCTACTTTCGTTTTATTAAAAATTTTCAATATTTCGTATGGCTAATGTAAACCTCAGTAACGACATTCAAAGGATAGAGTCGGCCACAATGGCCGATATGGTGGAACTGCGATTAAGAGAATTTTTAAAGAAGAAGGCTTTTAAACCGGGAGACGCTTTGCCTAAAGAATTGAGCTGGCCGAGGCGCTTGATGTTAGCCGCAATGTAGTGCGTGAGGCATTAAGCCGCCTGCGTATGTTGGGAATGATTGAATCGAAGAAAAAGCGGGGAACCATTCTGGCTGAGCCTGATATAATGAACGGTTTTGAGCGCGTGATGGATCCGTTGTTGCTGGACCAGAAAACGCTCCAGGACCTTTTTGAACTGCGGTTGGTATTAGAAATGGGACTGGCAGATCTGTTATTTGCACGTGTAACCAGTAAAGGTATTGAAGAACTGGAACGAATTGTGGAGAAAGAAGTGAACAAGATCCAGCAACCCTTCAGATTGAAGTTTGAGATAGATTTTCATAGCAAGCTATACCAGATGACGGGAAATGACACCTTTCTTCGTTTTCAGAATATATTACTCCTGTGTTTGAATACGTAGTGAAAGAAGAGCAGAAGCTAACCGGTAAGGCCAAGGTGGGCAAGGTCACTCACCGCGATTTACTGGAGCTGATTAAAAAGGGAAGCCCGAAGATTTCAGGAAAGGAATGAAAGAACATCTGGCGCCTCATTTTGAAAGAGTGGGCAAGCGGCTAACATCCTGAGATTGGATACCGATCAGGCAAATGAGAAAGTGCCAGACCAATGATCAAAATCCGTGTGCATGATAGGTGTGCTCTACGATACCGTTGGGGTGAAGTTTTAGTATGGTATAACCCGGCGGCGTTTGTTTAAACCAGCTGTGTCCCGCCGACTCTTTATCGCCATCTTCCCACCAGTAGCCGCTTACAGCGCCTGTGCTACAGTAAGTGACCTTATTGTAAACTGTTTCATCCAGCAGGTGATTATGCCCGCTTAGAAATAACCTTACTTTGTCCCTATGTTTATAGAACAGGTCTTTTAACTGGCGAAAATCACTGTGGCCGCCACCTTGCAGCTGAACAGTGGCGCTTAAAACCGGATAATGCGACATCAGGGCTACATAATGATCAGCCGGTATCTGCGTTAGTTCCTTTTCAAGCCATAATAGCTGTTCTTCGTCCAGCATAATACCCTTATTGTTGCCATCCAGAATAATGAAATGCCAGTTGCCTTTTTGCGCCCTGAAATATCTGTCAGGCATGTTTAACCGCTTACCTACGTATGGTTTTCCATACATCTCATCATCTTTATCGGGAGCCTTCCACCAGGGATCATGATTGCCGATACAGGAATAGATGTCATATTTTTTATTCAGGCTTTTCCAGCAATCATCCCAGATATTCCACAGCTCGTGTACTCTTTCTCTTACTACGCTGTTATAGGAAGCATCATAAATAGAATCCCCGCCATTCAGAAAGAAATCGGGTTGGTGATGCTTTACGATCTGCTTCAGGCAGTTTTTAAAACGGTTGGGTGCATCATAGTCCGGTCGGATATGAACATCTGTGATATGGGCTACCGTTAATACTTTCCTGTCTTTGCGGCCAGGTTCAAACGCATGTAAAGCTTTATTGCTAAAGGTAAGACTCCCGGCAACCATAGCCAGCGACTTTAAAGCATCCCGTCTTTCCATATTCATAAATTTGGATCAGCGAATATACTTGATTCGGCATAATGACGAAACCGATGGCAGGAAAAAGACAATAGTAGTGTAATTAGGTACGCATCGGTTTTATTCCGGAATATTTTTTGAACACAAAAGGTCTGCGCAGGTGAAAAATTAATTATGAGGTGCCTTGCTATCATGGGCCAACTATTCTTTAATTTTAATAAAATCTGCAAATGGACAACCAACCCGTTAAAAAAACGAATGATCATCTGGCCAACGAACGCACTTTTTTGGCCTGGGTAAGAACTGCCATAGGAATCATGGGATTTGGATTTGTGGTGGTAAAATTCTCATTGTTTGTCAAGCAGGTTTCCATTATGCTCGGCAGGGAAACGGTAGTGCAGCAAAGAGGATATTCTTCGGCTATTGGCATTGTATTGGTTGCAATTGGTGCATTGATTTCTTTACTCGCCTTCTTAAACTATAAAAGATCAGCACGCAAATTGACTCTGACAGTTACCGCAGCTCGCCGGCCCTTATCACGGGGCTGACCTTTGGTATCATTGTTGTCAGTACTTTGCTGATCTGGTATTTATTAGAAAGTGTGTAATATTAAATGCCTGACATTATGTATAATTTACAGTATAAATAGGACCGGCTTATGAAAGAACGATTTAATCAACTGGTGGCAGAAACAATTAAGCCTCTTTTAAAGAACGAAGGATTTGTAAAAAAGGACTTAACTTCTTTAAGCAGAAAGACGATCTTATTTTCGTCTTTAATTTCCAGAACAGCCGGGGTAATACCGGCACTCAAATAAGGTTCTACATCAACTGTGGCATCCATTCAACTTATATTGACCAGGCCATAAGTAAAGCACAAAACGCCGCACCCAAGGAATATGAATGTTATTTCAGAGAGCGGATTTCGGATATAACAGGGGCTAAAACAGATGGTTATATTGTGAATGAGCAGTTGAATATGCAGGCACTGGAGGATATTGTTGTAGCAGATATGAAAAAGGCTATCGTTTTTTCAATCAAATTCAGTCCACCAAAGATCTTGTCGATCTGATGATTCAGAAAAACGGATTGAACAATTACCTGGAACTTTTTGAATACCTGCTGGTTAATAAAGATCTTAACCGTTTAAAGCAGTACGCCGGCCAATTGTATGAGGCCTTTGGTAAAGAAAAACGCTGGGCCATATTCGAGAACAACCTTAATAACCTCCTTATAAAGTATCACTATAAAAAGTCTCTGGACCAGATCTTGGATAGTATACATTCGGCGGGAGAAGAAAAAAATAATGAAAATTGGTATCAGTCTATCGAATTTTTAACTTAGGACTCAGATACCATGACGTTTTTTAAACACAACTCATTGGGTTTGGTATCGGCTTGTATTTGTGCAGCGAGATCATCAAAGGCCATGGGGCCACTATCAGTATAAAACGCCTTGGATATAGCGGGAAGCACTTTTATTTCACCCTGTCTGTTTAATTATTCATGCCTCTTCTAAAAACATGTATTCCGAAACGAATGTACCGGTTAGTCATTGGCGTAGCGCAATTTTACTGTTGCATTTCATGGCGCCTGGCGATTGTGAATGAGCGGAGTTTTTTTGGCCTTTATACTCAATAATTTAGCTTACTTTTGCGCCCATTACAAATGGAACACTATTTTGAATTAGCCCTTAACTATAAGGGAGAAGAGCGGGTGCTGAAAGGAAGATTGGTTACTTTTGCCTACAGCTACAAATTTTACATTGTGGTTGATGGGAGGGAGCTGGTTTTTGAAAGAGATGATGAGCATAATTTCCGTGTTGTATCCACTGAAGCGTATGACGAGATCGGTATAGAACAGGAACTATTGACTTGCATCATTCAAGCTCTTGAGCGCAAGGCTGCCTAACCTGTATTTAGAAAAGGATATGCTATCCCCGAAGCCATATTAAACCAGCAAAAGCTTTGCCGGTATGGATGGTACAATACTTCATCGTAAAATTATTCATATAGATATGGATGCATTTTATGCATCTGTAGAGCAAAGGGATTTTCCTGCGTATCAGGGTAAACCTGTTGTTGTGGGAGGTCTTCCGGAAGGAAGAGGAGGCGTGGTAGCTACGGCCAGTTACGAGGCAAGAAAGTTTGGTATAAGATCGGCCATGCCTTCTAAAACGGCGCAACGTCTTTGTCCCGAAGCTATTTTTGTATTTCCCAGGTTTGATGCTTATAAGGCTGTATCCCGCCAGATACGCGAGATCTTTCATCGCTATACAGATATGATAGAGCCGCTTTCTCTGGATGAAGCTTACCTGGATGTTACTATTGATAAGCAGGGCGTCGGCTCCGCTCTCGAAGTTGCCCGGTTAATTAAGCAAGCAATAAAACACGAATTACAGCTTACGGCTTCGGCAGGAGTTTCTGT
Source organism: Paraniabella defluvii (assembly GCA_019316985.1). Lineage (GTDB taxonomy): Bacteria > Bacteroidota > Bacteroidia > Chitinophagales > Chitinophagaceae > Niabella > Niabella defluvii. Next base: position 5,405,122 of record CP079215.1, on the reverse strand, counting down.
CAACAAATTCGTAGCAAAAATAGCTTCTGATATGAATAAGCCGGATGGCTTAACTTTTATAGGGCCTTCGCGTATAGAACAATTTATGGAAGCGCTCGCAGTAGAAAAATTTTACGGTGTTGGTAAAGTAACGGCGACCAGGATGAAAGCCATGGGACTGCATACGGGAGCCGACCTGAAGAAATTGTCGGAGACAGAAATGGTGCAGTATTTTGGAAAGCCGGGTAAGTTTTATTACCAGATTGTACGAGGTATTGACAACAGGGAAGTGCAGCCGCACCGGGAAACAAAATCGGTGAGTGTGGAAGACACTTACCAGGAAGACCTGGTTACCAGCGCAAGCATGGAGGCCGAACTGAAAATACTTGCAGAAAGATTAGCAATACGCCTGGCGCGCTCAGGCTTTAAAGGAAAAACAGTAACCGTTAAATTTAAATTTCACGACTTCTCATTAATGACCCGTAGTATATCTCTTACTGCTTTTATTAATACTGCCGCAGATATTCAACAGGCTGCGTTAAACATTTTGCATAGCGCGCCTATCCAGGGAAAAGCATCCGGTTATTGGGTGTGGGACTATCGAATTTCGAAAAGGAAAAAGATAATAATGAAGAAGCGCAGCTGAAATTGTTTTAAGCAACAGTGTCAACTGTGAAGAGTTTTGCGCCTTATATTACTGGATACGGCTGGGCTCTATATGTACTAAAATATTGCCCAGATTGGGTATTTGTTTTTAAGATAATCCTTCAGCCTGTGGGCGATATCATGACCTTCTCTTACAGAAATGGAGCCATTTACAATGGCATGCAGATCTACGTGATATCTCATGCCTGATTTACGTACAAAGCATTTTTCTGTTGCCATTACTCCCTGCACCTGCATCGATTTTGCTCTTATTTCATCCACCAGGTCGTCGTATACATGTTCATCCATAATTTCTCCCAGCGCGGGTCTGAATATATGGTAACAGTTGTACAGGATAAATGCCGATGCAGCGAGCGCTGCCCAGTCGTCGGCTGTTTCATAACCTTTGCCCATTACCAGGGAAATTGAGATGCCTATAAATGCAGTAATAGAAGTGATGGCATCGCTCCGGTGGTGCCAGGCGTCTGCCTTCAAAGATGAACTGTTGGTTTGCCTGCTTTTTCTGATAACAACCTGGTACGATATTTCTTTCCAGAGTATAATTCCTCCCAGCACATACAGGGTCCAGGGTTCCGGTAGTTCGTGTGGGGTATTGATGTTCTGAATGCTCTCGTAGGCTATTATCGTAGCTGAAACTACCAGGAATGCCACCACCAGGAAGGTGATAAGCGGCTCAATACGTCCGTGTCCGTAAGGGTGGTTTTCATCAGCAGGTCTTTTAGCGTACTTTAACCCCAGCAGCACCAGTACCGAAGAAAATATATCGGTTGTCGATTCTATTGCATCGGCTATCAGCGCGTAAGAGTTGCCAAAAAGCCCGCAATGCCCTTTACCAGCGCCAGAAGCGTATTACCTGCGATACTAAAATAGGTAGTTTTTATAGCCGACTGCTCATTGCTCATTAAAACATTTATTTGATAGCGATAGTACAGATTATTGAATCAATTGGCGTGCAAGATAGGCGTTTGTAGAGTTAAAACCTTGTTTGATATACATCGTCAGAAGGGAGAGGAAGCTATATTATTTTTCGGTTAAGAATGTTAAATAATGTTTCAATTTATATTTTGTTTTGTTTCATTTTGTTTATTTTTATTAGTAAATACTCCTTTTCAAACTTGCCATCATCAATATCAATACATAAAACTAATGAGTCTGAATCGTAGAAATTTTATAAAGATCAGTGGTTTTGCCGGTTTGAGCACCTCTGTTTTCAGCCCCGGCGAACTGCTGTTTCATTCAAAAGTAAACGGGAGCGGTGAGCTCGCCCGGTATTTTATACAGCCTCCCGACCATACACGTGCAGCCTGCTATTGGTGGTGGTTCAATGGTCTCGTGAATAAAAAGGGTATTCAGCGGGATTTAACCGAATTTAAAAATAAAGGCATCGGCGGTGTTTTACTGGTGAACAGTGCCGATGGTTTGGGTGGCGCAAGAATACCGCAGGGCGTAAAATTGTTTTCGGACGAATGGAAGGAGTTGTTTCGTTTTGCGATGAAGGAAGCCAAACGGCTTAATATAGAAGTGGGCATTAATCTGAGTTCGGGATGGTGCATGGGCGGTCCCTGGATACAGCCCGGGATTCGGGAAGATGGTATTTACAAAGCACACTGGAGGTAAAAGGCCCCATACATTTTAATGATGCGCTGCCTTTACCTAATAGCAGGTCGGGTTACGACAAGGTTTTTAATCCGCCCGGTTATAAAGATTATATAGGCCTGCCACTCGAAAAGCTCGACTACCAGGATACTTCTATAGTTGCCATTCCCATAAATGCGAGCGGGAACTTTCGCATAACCGGTGAACGATTGGGAAACCTTGACGCAAAAACGAACCGGAGAGACGCCAGCAATTTTGCAAAATCTTTCGAAATTATGGATCCGGTATTAAAACCCTGGATCAATGAAAACAATGATACCCCATAGCCGTAGACAAAATTATAGACCTTACATCATTGGTAAAAGACGGCATTTTAAACTGGGAGGTGCCCCATGGCAACTGGATCATTGTACGTACCGGCCATCGCATGACGGGCTCCCGGCTGATGATCGCCCAACCCGAAGCAGACGGCCTTTCTATCGACTGGTTTGACAGGCGTGGCGTAGAACTGCAGTTTAAACATTTCGGAACGCTTCTTTTGGAGGAAGCGGCAAAAGTGGGTGCCAAACCTGCTTATTTCTGCGACGATAGTTTTGAAGATGGTTTTCCTAACTGGACGGGGAAGATCCTGGAAAAGTTCAGGCACTACCGTGGGTATGATGCCACTCCTTACTTACCCGTTTTAAGTGGTTTTATTATAGGCAGCGCCGATATATCCGATCGCTTTCTGAATGATTACCGTAAAACTATAGCCGATTGCATGGCTGATGAGCATTACGGCCGTTTTGCAGAGCTTTGCCATCAGCAGGGACTATTAGTGCAAAATGAAGCAGCTGGCCCAAGCCGTTCGGGCACCATTTGTCTCGACGGACTGAAAAACCTGGGTAGAAGCGACATGCCCGCCGGGGAATTTTGGCTGGGACCTAATCATGAAGACCAGAATACGCTTACTGATGATAAAACTTATGGTGTTGTTCAGGCTCGATTTCGGACAGAATAAGGTGACCAAAATGGTAGCTTCCGCTGCACATATCTATGGTCGGAAAACGGTATCTGCCGAAGCATTTACCACCATGCGGCACTGGCAGGATAGCCCGGCTTCCCTAAAACAGTCGCTGGACAGGGCTTTTTGTGAAGGCATTAACCGTATCGTTATACATTCCACTACCTCCACGCGCCCGGAGGACGGGCTTCCAGGTTATGAATATGGCGCCGGTACACACTTTAATCCTAACGTTACTTGGTGGGAACTTTCATCCGGTTTTCTCACTTATATCGCCCGCTGTCAGCACCTGCTGAGAGCCGGTACGTTTGTAGCAGACGTATTGTTTTATAACGGCGATAATGCGCCCAACCTGGTAGCTCAAAAACATATTAACCCCGCCTGGGCAATGGATATGACTATGATGTATGTAATGAAGAGATCCTGCTTACCAGGCTATCTGTAAAAGATGGCTGGCTGGTTTTACCGGGTGGGTGGTATGAGATACCGGCTGCTGGTACTGCCCGCATCGCGCCGTATGCCGTTACCGGTACTTAAAAAGATACAACAGTTGGCAGCCAACGGTGCCACGATAATAGGCAAGGCGCCCGACACTGACTCGGGTCTTAAAATTATCCCCAATGCGACAGCGAGATAAAGACAATTACAAATCTGCTGTGGGATCAAACTGGTAAAAGGGGGCAACCTCTTTACATAACGAGGGTAACGTACTGGATACCGATAATATACGACAGGTTTTAGAATCGAAGGGAATTGAGCCGGATTTTGAATTCGATAACCCCGAAGCCTGGATCGATTTTATTCACCGGAGTAGTGCTGAAGCAGAAATCTATTTTCTCACCAACCGGCATAAAAAGAAAATAACCGCTACCTGCAGTTTCAGGGTTTCGCAAACTGTACCGGAACTATGGAATGCAGTAGACGGCAGCGTGTTGCTCCCGGAATATGTTGTTAAAAACAACCGCATCCTTATGCGGCTCAGCTTTGACGTATTCCAATCTGTGTTTGTGGTATTTCCCAAAAACAGGCATAATCTGGCAAAGCGCGGTTTTAATTCCTTTCAACAAGAAAAGGCACCCCGTTACCGGCAAACATTGTCAGGCCCGTGGGCGGTCAACTTCGACGAAGAAAGAGGTGGTGCAGGCCGCATGGTATTTGAAAAGCTAACAGACTGGACACGCCATGAGGATCCGCGTATTCAATACTATTCGGGAAAAGCTATATATGAAAAAGTATTTGATGTAAATGGCCCAATTGATGATCAATCAATTGTTTTATTAGAACTGGGAGAAGTAAAAGACATTTGCCGTATCACAATCAATGGTAAAGACCGTGGTATTATATGGACGGCCCCTGGCAAATAAACGTAAGCGGCAACCTGCGCCGAAAGAATAACCACCTTAAAGTTGAGGTGATCAATTTATGGCCCAACCGACTGATTGGTGATGCGGCGCTACCTCAAAACAAGCGGATCACTAAAACAAACATCGCATTTAAAAAAGACGCTCCTCTTTTGTCGTCGGGTTTGATCGGGCCGGTAACTCTTTCTTTCTTCTAATAATCTACATACTTTAAATTTCGCATTATGTTCCCTCAATTAAAGATCGGCCTTTTGGTATCGGACTAGATACGTACTGGCCGCAGTTTGACGGACTGGAAGCCCGGTTGCACGGCTATCTGGATTTGGTGCATCACCGTTTATCGCAGTATCATACTACGGTTATAAATGCCGGCCTGGTAGATAATGTTGACAAAGCTTTTGAAGCAGGCAGTTTGTTCAGGAAAGAAGCTGTAGATCTTATCTTTTTGTATGTTACAACCTACGCTTTATCTGCAACGGTATTGCCGGTGGTACAAAAGGCCAGGGTACCGGTTATTATTCTCAACCTTTCGCCTGAGGCCGCGATCAATTATCAACGTTTCAACGCCATTAACGACCGGGTTGGTATGACGGGGAGTGGCTGGCTTATTGTTCAGCCTGCCCGGTACCCGAAATTGCCAATGTATTTCAGCGGGCAGGTATCCGGTTTCACCAGGTAACCGGCCTGCTCAACGGCGACGACGAATGCTGGATGGCAATAAAAGAATGGGTAGAGGCGGCAACGGTAGCACACCGGATGTCGTATAACCGTTTGGGATGTATGGGGCATTATTATAGTGGTATGCTGGATATTTATACCGATCTTACTTTGCAGTACAAATATTTTGGAGGACATATTGAATTGTTGGAAGTAGAGGAGCTGGCTGCTCTTCGCAAGCAGGTTTCTGAGGCGGAAGTTAATGATTGCATTGCCCGCTTTAATGACGTATTTGAGATGCAGCCCGATTGCGACCCGGCAGAAATCAGGAAAGCCGCTGTTACTGCTGTTGCATTAGATAAGCTGGTAGCCGCTCACCGGCTAGGCTCCTGGCCTATTATTATAAAGGAACGGGAAACCCCGGGAACGAAACTGCTATTGCCTCTATTATACTGGGTAATTCTATGCTCACTGCAAGGGGTATTCCTGTAGCCGGCGAGTACGAAATAAAGAACGCACAGGCTATGAAGATCATGGACAGTTTTGGCGCTGGTGGATCTTTTACCGAGTACTATGCTATGGATTATATAGACGATGTAGTGTTGATGGGGCATGATGGTCCGGGTCATATAGCTATAGCAGAAGGTAAAACCAAGGTGAAACCGCTACAGGTTTATCATGGAAAGGTAGGCGCCGGGTTGTCGGTGGAAATGAGCGTTAAGAACGGGCCGGTTACTTTATTATCGGTGATAGAGCAACCCGGCAACCGGCTGGCGTTGCTGGTTGCCGAAGGCGCATCGGTACCCGGACCCGTATTAGAAATTGGCAATACCAATAGCCGCTACCGGTTTGCAATGGGAGCCCGTCGGTTTGTACAGGAGTGGAACCGGCATGGCCCTGCGCATCACTGCGCGGTTGGCGTAGGGCATATTAAATCTAAAATTATTAAGCTGGGAGCCTTACTGGGTATGGAGGTAATAGAGGTAACGTAATGCAGGCAATATATTATTGTAGTGTCATAACCATTGCAGTGGTATCTATTTTCAACCCCGCTTTCACGTGCGAAGCGACACCTCAAAACTGCCTGCCGCGATTTTTTATTTTGATGGTGAATAAAAATTTAACATTTTATTTATCATTAATTAATTTTGCCGCCATTCGACGCTATGGATGATCATTCCCCAATAGACACCTTTTTAGGTGACAGCGCTTTATTGCGGTCTGATGACGAGCGAAATTTTCGCTTGTTATACGATCGTTATTGGAAAGATTTATATCAGAAAGCAATGAGCCGGCTGGATAATTCAAGCGATGCGGAAGAAGTGGTGCAGGATGTTTTTGTAAGTCTTTGGAACAACCGGTATAGCGTAGTAGTAGACGAGTCGCTGCGTGCTTACCTGTTTACGGCAGTGAAGTATGCCGTAATAAAAAGGTACAAAGAGAACAGGCAAGAGGACGAACTTTCCCTTTAAATGTAGATGCTATCGAACAAATAACGCTTTCCAACGAGGAAATGCTTTATTATAAACAATTAGAAGCCCTTATTGACAGCGAGGTGCAGTTGCTTCCTGAAAGAATGCAGGAAGTATACCGGCTTAGCCGGAATGAGCATTTGCGAAATAATGAAATTGCAAAACAATTAAATATTTCGGAGCAAACAGTAAAAAATATACTCTCGAAGCTTTAAAGCGTTTGAGAGCCCGGCTTTCCGGCTATAAGTTTGCAATTTTTCTCATATAGCAGCATCCTGCCCTTGTTTGCAGGCTTTTTTTCCTAACGATCATTGAAAACGGATAATGACAACAGGTGTCTTCTTGGCGCTTATTATATTATTATAAAAAAATATTACTTTTTTTCGAATTTGAATAGTACGACTCTTTCGAATATGGTATTATATAAAGTAGCAAAGTTGTTTACATGACGAAAGAGGCCTTTAAAACCATACTCAATAAATATATAGAGAGGTAACGCATCTCCGTTAGAAACCGCTTATGTAGAAAAATGGTATGCGCAGGTGGAAGAACTGAATAATTTTGAGGGGAGAGATATTGATGCCCTAGGCGACGACATATACAACCGCATACATAAACAAATAAAAAAACGCAAAAGCAAGCCTGTAGTTGCTTTTCGCTGGCTGTTCAGGGTAGCCGCCGTTTTGCTACTGATATTGGCTGGTGCGCTTATTTACCAATATATATTACCAACCCGCCCGCATAATGTGACAGGGAGTATTGTACCCGGTACGGAAAAAGCCCTCCTTAAACTGGATGATGGTACGGTGATAGAGTTAGACAGCACCGGAGCGGGAAATGTTGCTTCCGAAGGTGGTTCTGAGATTGTAAAACTAAAAGACGGCACTATTGCTTATAACAGTATATCGGCAAACCAGGAAGTAAAATTTAACGAAGTAAGCATACCGGCAGGAGGGAGCTACAAACTTCGTTTACCGGATGGTACAATGGTGTGGTTAAATGCCGTATCCTCCATCAGGTTTCCAACCAGGTTTACCGGCCCCGAGCGAAAAGTTATTGTAAAGGGAGAAACGTATTTCGAAGTAACGCATAATAAAAACCAACCTTTTATTGTTGAAGTACCTGGCAGGCAGCAAATATCCGTTTTAGGTACCCATTTCAACGTTAACGCTTATGATGATGAGGCTACTGTTAAAACCACATTACTACAGGGGAGTGTAAAAGTGCAGACACCGCTCTCGGGCAAAAACGTAATACTACGGCCGGGACAACAAACGGTGGTACGAGCCGGCAGGGCTATTGAAACCATTAGCGGCATTGATGTAGGGAAAGTAATGGCATGGAAAAACGGGTATTTTGATTTTGACCAAACCGAGATATCTGAAATTATGAGACAGGTATCCCGATGGTATAACGCAAGTATAGAACTCGACCCCAGGTTAAAAGGGCTCACTTTTAGTGGTAGAATACCACGAACAGAAAATGTACAAAAACTGCTTAAAATGTTTGAAGCTACCAGCACCGTTACATATCGGGTGGCTGGCAACCAAATAAAGATTTATCAAAAAAGATAGGTGCGTTTTTTTTAAGGCGTATCGGGGATTACAATTTAAATGCTTATTTCATTATGAGATTAATGACGTTTCTATTATTCTTTGCCTGTCTCCAGGTGTTTGCTGCTGTGGGGTATGGTCAGTATGTAACCATTAATTGCAAAAACGAGCGGATGGAGCTTGTGTTGCAGAAAATAGAAAAACAAACGGGGTATTCCTTTTTTATAACGACCAGTTAATACGTCATGCAGACCCGGTTTCATTAACCGTAACCAGGGCCCCTTTGAAAGATGTGTTAAACCGGATATTATCGCCCATAGGTTTGGGGTATTCGATAGAAGATAAGGTGGTAATTATTTCGAAACTTACTGAAAAGGTTATACTGACCGATCAGGGGAAGAATGCGGCGCAAAGAGGTCAGCCTGTTTCAGTCCTGATGCAGAACATCCCCGGGTAATGGTACGGGGAGTAGTGCAGGATGAAAAAGGTGTACCCATACAGGGCGCTTCAATTATAATAACGGGTACCAGAAGAGGAACTGTTTCAAATAGCAGCGGCGAGTTTTTAATTGATGTGCAGGCAGGACAATCGTTAAGCATTACAGCCGTTGGGTACGAACCGCAACAGGTACCGGTTGAGAAAGAAGGTCGCCTGCTGATAAAGCTCAAAATTCTCGAAGCTACAGAAGAAAATGTAGTGATCAACACGGGTCTTTTTCCCGCAGAAAGGAAAGTTTTACGGGCGCCACTACAACTTTTAGCGGCAACGAATTAAGAACGATAGGTAATTTAAATGTAGTGCAGAGCTTAAAAACATTAGACCCTTCGTTTATTGTACTGGAGAACAATTTACAGGGTTCTAACCCCAATGCACTGCCTACCATTGAACTACGTGGTAAAACCAGTTTAGCTGCGGCTACTCTGAACGACGAATTTGCAGAAGATCCTAATCAGCCGCTATTTATTCTGGATGGATTTCCCACCACGCTTCAACGGATCACCGACCTTGATATTAACCGTATAGAATCGGTAACCTTATTAAAAGATGCCGCGTCAACTGCTATATACGGTGCAAAGGCCGCAAACGGTGTGGTAGTAGTGGAAACGGTAAAACCTAAACCCGGAGAATTGAGAGTAAGCTATAACGCTGATTTTATGGTTCAGATGCCGGATCTTAGTGATTATAACCTGATGAATGCAGCTGAGAAGCTTGAATTTGAAAGACTAGCCGGCAGGTATACACTTTATACCAACACATTACCCGAACAGCAACTTGCTTTAAACCAGTTATACGATAATAAATTAAAGGAGGTACAGCGGGGTGTTAATACTTATTGGATGAACGAGCCCCTGAGAACCGCTGTAACTAACGGACACTCACTGCAGGTTAGCGGGGAAGTAAAGAATTTATGTTCTCTCTTGGAGGTAATTACCGGATGTTCCCGGAATAATGAAAGGTTCGGGCAGGAATACTTATGGAGCTAATATTGATGTGACTTACCGGATAGATAAATTTAGCTTTGTAAACAGGTTCAATTTAAGCGGGAGTAACGCCAACGAATCTCCCTACGGGTCATTCTCTTTATACTCCCGGGCTAATCCGTACTACAGAAAATATAACGATGATGGTAGCATTCCCAAGTACCTGGAGCAGTCGATGAATACCACGCTGGGCAGCTACAACGTTTATAACCCATTGTATGATGCCCAGTTTAATAATATTAATAACACCATCGGACACCAGATACAGAATCAACTGAGTTTGATCTACACTCCGGGAAGGAATGGCGTTTTTCAGCCAGTGCGAATGTTATTAAAAATAATGCATCAACCAAAGCATTTGCACCCCCGAGTTAACCCGTTTTGATGAAGTGGATCTGTTTAAAAAGGGCAATATTCCAGAAGTAATACGGCATCTAACAGTTTCCAGCTCAATGTACAGGCGGCATATGCCAAGCTTATTGAACGTAACCGGATCAATATTAACCTGCAGGGAGAACTGGAACACCGGGATAATAACAGGGAAAATTATGTAGCTGTTGGTTTTCCGGCAGGAAGTAATGGTAACCCGATATTTTCATTTGGCTACCCTGAGAATTCCAGACCGGGATATGCAAATTCGATAGCAAGGCGAAATAACCTTTTGCTGTCCGTCAACTACTCTTTGACGACACTTATTTTGCTGACCTGACCGGAAGGGTAGACGGCTCCACCGCTTTTGGCTCTGCACGTAAGTATACGCCTTTCTGGTCAGTTGGCCTGGGGTGGAACTTGCATAAAAGGTGTTATCGAAAGCTGCATGGATTAATTTACTGAGGCTAAAAGGCAGCATCGGGTATACGGGTAACCAGAATATAGGCTCTACTTCATCAACTTCTACTTACACATTTGAGCAAACGGTAAACTATTTCGGACAAGGAATGAGCCTTACCACTTTGGGAAATAATGAGCTGGAATGGCAAAAACCCTTACCAAAAACCTTTCAATTGATTACACTGTATTAGGCAACCGTCTTACAGGTTACATCAACTTCTATGATAAAAATACAGATCCCCTGATAGTGGTTTTGGACCTGCCTGCATCCACCGGCCTTTACGGGTACGGGATGAACGCCGGAATGCTGAATACAAAAGGAATTGAGTTTAGCGCCCGTTATGCTGTAATATACCGCCCCAGGGACAGGTTTATCTGGAATATAGGCGTCAATGGCGCTGCTTTGAAATCGAGGTATGATCATTTCGGCGCCGCACTTGCGGGAGTAAACAAAAACCTGCTCGATGATAAATCTCTGATCAGATATAAAGATGGCTACAGCCCCGACGATATCTGGGCCGTGCGCTCGCTTGGTATTGATCCTGCTACCGGGAAAGAAATTTTCTTAAAGGTAAACGGCCAGCAAACATTTGACTACAGTACGGATGATATTGTGCGGGTAGGGAACTCAAGACCCGCGGTTGAAGGAGTCATCAATAACTCGGTAAGCTACAAGGGGCTGGTTGCGAGTATCGCCTTACGCTACCGTTACGGCGGAGATCTTTTCAACACAGTTTTATTTGAAAAGGTAGAGAACATATCCATAGAAGGTTTAAAAGAAAACCAGGATAAGCGTGCATTATATGAGCGCTGGAAGAATCCCGGTGATATCTCCCAGTTCAAATCCATATCATCTACATCCACTTCGCCTGCATCATCAAGATTTCTGCAGGACGATGATGTATTGATAGGTGAGTCCATCAGCCTTGGCTGGCAGTTTATGCAGCAGTATAGCCCATGGATTAAAAAATTGAGAGCACAAAGCCTGGGTATTACTTTATATGCCAATGATATATTCAGATGGGCTACAACTTTAAATGAACGGGGTATTGACTATCCGTTCAGCAGGAATGTTTCACTAAAAGTATCAGCGTCATTCTAATGGTCAATTCTTTCAAATCTATCATAATGAAAAAGAATCATAAATATTTAAGTCTTTTTGCAGTTATCATCACTACGATCATTCCTGGGTGTACCAAGTTTCTGGATGTAAAGCCGGAAGATAAATTTATTCAGGACCAGGTTTTTACCAATCGATCTAATATTAACCAGGTGCTAAACGGTGTTTATATGCAGCTGGCTTCCACAGCCCTGTATGGGCGAAATTTAACCTGGAGTACAACGGAGTTGTTAGGTCAGCGTTACAATACCGCCAGCAGTCAAAGCCCCTGGGCTGTTTTTTCAAATTACAGCTACGGAGACCAGAATGTGATGGCCGCTTTTGAAAGTATTTGGGAAAATGCCTACGTAGCCATCCTGGGGGCGAACAACTTTATTGAATCATTGTCAAAAACTTCGGGTATCCTGGCAGAAGGGGAAAAGGCCCAGCTTTTAGGGGAGGCTTATGGATTGCGTGCTTTTTTGCATTTTGACTTGCTCAGGCTATATGGCCCCATTCCTTCTAATGCAGACTCTGTTTTAACGTCGATTCCTTATTACACCAGGCCCGTGGCTGCCGCAGAAGATATTATTCCTGCCAACCGCGTGATCGATAAGATCGTTGACGATCTTAAGAAGGCCGAAGAATATTTAACAAACGACCCTGTCAGAGCCACCGGCGTTAATGCTGTAGTACTCAATGATGGAAATGATTTTTACCGAACCTTCAGGAATCGAAGGATGAATTACTATGCCGTAAAAGCGTTGCAGGCAAGGGTATACCTATACAGGAACGATAAGGTTTCGGCCCTGCAGGCTGCGAAGGCGGCGCTTACCGGGGAAGTATATTTCCCTGGACGGCTTTTGCAAGCATTTACACGGAGAAAGCAAATCCGGACAGGATTTTTTCCAATGAAGTATTGTTTGGCTTACAGAACCCAACAATGTACCTGACACACGATGTTGTTTTTAACGGGGCCATTTCTGATGCTACCATTCTTGCATCCCAACCTGCCCGTTTGGCTGCCGTATTTGAAAACCTTGAAGGAGACTACCGGTATACCACTACCTGGTTGTATCCCGAATCGGGAAAGAACTACAGAACCTTTTTTAAATATGCGGATATATTGGATAAAACCATACTGCGAAGAATGTTTCAGCCTCTTATAAGAAAAACTGAATTGTATTATATCATAGCCGAGTGTGAAACGGATAAAACCGAGCAGTTGCGTGTATTGAACCAGGTAAGGTTCAACAGAGGACTGACTGATCTGGCCTCAACTGTTACGGTTAACACCGAACTTCAAAAAGAATATCAAAAAGAGTTTTTTGGAGAGGGGCAGCTCTTCTTTTATTATAAAAGGAGAGGGATTACTACTATTCCTAATGGTAGCGCTGCTTCCGGAAATATAACTATGAACGCGGCAAAATACGTGGTGCCGCTTCCTTTATCCGAAACTATAACCAGATAATTACCTTTTATGAGAAAGAATATAGTATGCATTGGGGTTTTGATAGCGCTAAGCTTTATGTCTTGTAAGAAGGAGCTTTTAATGACTTACCATAGCGAGAATAGCATTTATTTTGCACCTGCAGTATTTAATATGCCTCTCGGATCCAGCCCGCTGTTGGATACCACAGCTATTAGCTTTGCTTTTGCCGGCGGAAGCACAAGCGATTCAACTATTAAGCTATATGTAGTTGTAACGGGAGCACCTGAAGACCAGGACAGGGCATACAACCTGGTAGTAGACAGCGACTCCAGCACCGCCAAACCAGGTGTTCATTTTGTAGCACCGGCGCCCGTTCAATATATAAAGGCCGGGAAAGTACGTGATACCGTTAACCTGAAACTGCTTCGGACTGCCGATATGCAGGACTCTAATTACAGGATCATATTCCGGTTACCCGCTAATGAAAATTTTAATAACGCGATGGAATATAAAATGACATCTGCTACCCGGAGGTTAAACTATACAAAATACACCGTTTACGTAACCGACATACTTAAAAAGCCGGGCAGGTGGTTAGATGCCTACCTCGGGTCTTTTACAAGGAAAAAAATATTCCTTATCTGTGAGTTGCTGAACACTACGCCATCATACCTGGATACACAAATCAGCGTAGCAGATGTTATATTTTATGGCAAGTATATGCAGCGGTATCTGAATCAAATGGCAGCAGACGGAAATCCGATTTATGAAGAGGATGGCTCCCGAATGGTAATGGGGCCATCGGTGCAGTAAACTATCAATTTAATAACGATAAAATAAAGGCATGAGAGCGTATATACTTTTCTTACTTTCTACCGTTTTACTTGTTTCGTGTTATAAAGACAAGGGAAATTACGACTATACAGAAATTAATGAAATTGCAATTGAGGGTTTTAGTGATACAACTGTATTTTATGGCGAACCGTATAAAGTTACGCCGCAGATCACCGGTACCATTGATAAAAGCGGGGACACTGCCAGGTATACTTATAAATGGACCGCTATTGGTCCTGCGTCACTGCTTATAGGCGATAGGGTAAAGGAGTTAGGCACTTCCTTCACATTGAACCTAACAACGGTTACCTTGCAGCCCTCCACCTGGACAATCTATTTCTTTGTAAAGGATAAGGAAACGGGTATTACCTGGAATAAGTCGTTTAAGCTAAACGTATCTACTTCCATTTTTGAAGGATATTTGCTGTTGACAGATGTTAATGATAAGACCAGGCTGGACATGCTTTCGTACAGAGACGGCAATTTTGTGCTGATGAAAGATGTACTGTCGTCCGTTGGCTCAACAATACCGCAACAAGGGAAACCGGTTCAGATCGTTAGCTACAACTACGATCCCACCATGTGGGGAATTTACCTGCTAACAGAAACCCAAACCACCAAAATACATCCCGAAACATTTGCATGGCAGTTTACCTATGATATCAATTATGAAATGTCGGCAGGGTCAGTGCCGGCCACTTTCAAAGGAAAATACCTGAGAGGTGGGGTCAATATGGCCTGGCTGGTTGGAGAGGATGATAACCTGTATTACTATTACAGGGTGTTTCAGATAAAGATGGGACTGCCCGTAAATATAGAAGCCGGGCAGGTGTCCCCATTTAAAGTAGCTCCTTTTATCGCTTCCAATTCGTCCGGCGTGGCTATCATGTTTGATAAGGATGCCAGGCGCTTTATGCGTCTGGCAAGTGGCGGCGCTGTAGCTACAAAAATGAATAACGGAACCTTATTTGATCATAATAATGTGAAAGGTGATCTGCGTTTCATGGAGAATTTATATGGAACCGATAATGTATATGCTGTACTTCATTATCCTGATTCCGTTAATAAAATTCATGTGGCCAGGTTTGCTATGAGCGGGGTACAAAGCTACTTTGCTCCGGTTCTGGCACCGAATGTTGACAAGGCAGATTTTTACACTTTTAGCCCGGACCTGGGATATATGTTCTATAATGTCGGCAGCAAAATTTATGAATACGATCTGTCTTTAAAAACCAGCAAGCTAATGATTGATTTAGGCAACAAAAAATCACGCAATTGAAGTTTCAGGAATTTTTAAGGAGGTCGTCGAAACCCGATACCTATGGCCAGTGGTACAATAAACTGATGGTGGCTGTAGAAGATCCGGCCAGGCCCGTTGGAGAAAACGGGGAATTACACCTGTATACAGTTCCTCCTGTAAACGGGGATTTAACCTTATTTCAATCGTACACAGGTTTTGGAAAGATAAAAGATTTCACTTACAGAGAACGCTAATACTTACCGATTATATTAAAATACAATAAAAAATGAAAAAAATAACGACTCTTTTGTCATTACTGAGTATCGGGCTTCCGGCATTAATGGCTCAAAAACCCGTTACCATTGAAGGATCTTTTGCACGAGAAAAATTTGCGGAAGTAAAGCTTTTCAAGGTAGTAGACGGGGTAACTAAACCTATTGCTACTGCACAACCCAATAACGATGGAAAATTCGGCTTCCGGTTTTTTCCTGAGTACGAAGGTTTATATATAGTAGGAACCGGAACCAATATCAATCCACAGGGTAATTATAAGTTTTGGCTGAAGAGCGGCGACCATCTGGGTATTTCCATCAATGATACGGCTTACAGCTTAACAGGTGTTTTAAATTCAAAAGAAAACCAGGTGTTAACACAGTGGTATAAAATGGCCTGGCTGGTAGAGTGGAAGTCTGTCTATTTCAATAGAAATCAAAGTACTTATGTAGATTTTTTTCCCGAGTTGAATCAGCTGCTGCCGAAAGCAAAGACCTGGCTGGCTGCACCCAAAGCTACCGGTAACAAAAAATTTGAAGCAGCTTTAAAAGATATCGTACCCCTTGACCTGGCATTTTTGCGGTTAACTTTTTAAATACGCCACGCAGCGCCCATCCGGACAAGGAAGAGCTTCCCGACTATTATACTACCGTATCAGCCAGCTCGGTTTTCCTACTGCTCAAAAAAGCTTACAGTTACCCCTGGGGATGCGGGCTTTTTCTACTATTTTGATGCGAGATCGTATGAAAAGCGGAGACAAGCCCCAGGGTGGTCTTGAGGGTACAAAGGCCGTGTTTAAATTGATCAGCAACGATACATTAAAAGGCGATTTTGCGCTCGATCAGGCCGCTGCTATAAAGGACTATGGTAAATACCTGGAATATAAAAGCGGTATTGAGGAATATATCCTGACTGAGAATCAAAAGCAACGCGAGTTCCAGATCAATAGCGCGCTTGCTACTTTAAAACCGGGAGATAAAGGCTACGAATTTAAATTCGAAGATAAAAACGGCAAAACAGTTGCATTTTCAGATTTGAAAGGCAAGGTGGTATTGATTGATACCTGGGCTACCTGGTGCGGGCCCTGTAAAGTGGAAATTCCACATCTTAAGCAGCTGGAAGAAGCCATGCAGGGCAAAGATGTAGCCATTGTTAGTATATCGGTTGATGAGGAAAAAGATAAGGACAAATGGAAAAAGATGATCGAAGATCAAAGTCTTGGTGGTATACAACTTTTCGCAAGCGGATGGAGCGATATAACAAAGTATTATAAGATTACGGGTATTCCCCGTTTTATGGTTTTCGACAAAGAGGGTAAGATTGTAACGGTAGATGCTCCGCGGCCTTCTTCACCCGACCTGAAGCCGTTACTGGAAAAGTATCTCTGATGATCCAATTGGCCTGATGAATTGATAGGGCGGTTTACACTCTTAACCGCCTCTTTTAAGTACAGGATTAAAAATATTATTAATGAAAAAACGATTCATTTTTTTCATCATGCTCCTGCCATGCCTGTTTGCAGCGGCTCAGGAGCAGGAAGTCTTACAACATTTTACAAGCTGGAATGAAGTGCTTGCAAAAGCCAGGCAAAACAATAAGCTTATTTTTATTGATGTTTATTTTACCGGCTGCCATCCCTGCGCAGTTATGGATAAAGAGGTATTTACAAACAGGCTGGTAAAAGAAACGCTGGAAAAAAATTTATTGGTGTGAAAACCGATATTTTGAAAGAGCAGCTTGGTGATTCTATCGTTCGAAAATATCAAACGATGGGTTTCCCAACTTTTTGGTGCTGTCGAAGGAAGGCGCGCTGATTGATGCCACTAACGGCTTTGCCGATGTGGCGGTATTGATGGACTTTCTCAATAATGCTGAAAGCCTGGACAAGCATAAGACGTATCTGAACGGTTTTTCTCCCAGCCTGGAAGTACCCTATGCACCAGCCTATCTCGACTATTTTGGCAAAGAGCGTAAGCGTGTCAATGATACAGTGGCAAACAGATGGATAATTGAAAACAGGAAACTTCATAAAGAAGCAGCCGATATGCTTTTTATGATAACCCGCAACCCCGCTTCAGACCTGAAGGAAGATTTTATTAACCACTATAATGCTTACCGTGCATTGTACGGGCAGGCTGTGGTGCTGGGAAAAGCCACCACAATACTTTCGGGTGACCTAAAGGAAAAAGTTGGTGTGCGCAATGATCAACTGTTTTTAGAATTTCTAAATTCTTATAAAGATAAATTCCCGGCAGCCGACTGGAAAATTATCAGGTTTCTGCTTGCTGATCAATATTATAACACAATAGCTAAAGACTCAGAAGCCTTTTTAAGTTTTGTATCTGCCAACCCGGTGCTGTACAAAAACTATTATGGTGCTATGGTGAGCACCCTTACTAATAAACAACAGCTCAGCTCTGAAAAACTTACGCTGCTGGCTAAGTGGGGATCCGGGGCGATAGATGAGCATACCGCATTTGAAACTATTTTATCTGTAGCCAGGGTATATCAACAACAAAATAAAACTGAAGTTTATAAAAATATGTAAACATGGCTATTGACAAAGCAAGAAAATATGAAGTGGATACAAAGGCTTACGAAGCCCTGCTGGCAAATTAAAAAGGAGAAATGATAAAAAGCTGTTTTTTTTTGGGTATTGGCTTCCTGCTGCAGGGCTTAGTAATGCAGGCGCAGGAAGATATATTAAAAGAAAGGATCAATTTAGTAAGGGCAGCATTTGCGATGCATACAGATAGCCTGATGCGTTCTTTCCTGGCAAAGGATTTTTCGGTAGGGGCCTACATGGGACGTGCCGCTATGCAAAACCTGGATGCTGTTTTGAACAAATATAAATTAGACTCTTTGGTGTACGAGCAGTTACAGCAGCAGGATTCTACCTGGGTGGTTTTAGCAAAAGCATATAATGCAGGTAATTTTACTACCTATCTCTATTTTAACAGGAACTTTGAGCTACTGCATTTTGATATCGCCGATCAACTGTACGGTATGAACCGCAATGTCGAGAGCAGGAAAGTAGCTACAATTCCCTTCGAAGATCGTAATGGCTCTATTATTCTTACGGTGACAGTTAATAACAGTAAAAGGCCGTTGAAGTTACTTTTTGATACCGGTGCGGATGGTATGATGCTCAACAAAGCATTAGCCGATACATTGGGGCTTGAAGTGTCTCACCAGCAGGAAGCTTCGGTAGTAGGAGGAAGTATCAATATCGGAATATCGCGGAATAATACTGTGCATCTTAACGATTTTGCAATCAACCAGCAGAGCATTGCTGTTTTTGGTAACCGGGAACATGGAACAGACGGGATCATAGGTAACACCATTGCCAAACGATATATTACTTATATTGATTATGATAAGAAAGAACTGACCTTATTTACTTTTGGGAAATTTAATAGCTTGCCCGGCGAAAAAAAGAATACCGGTAAATGTGTCATCAGGCAATATGCAAATAAACGCCGTGCTGAGCATGCGGAAAGAAAAACCGGTAGAAGCAAAGTTTATTTTAGACACCGGCGCCGGATACGAACTCATAGTTTTTCGCCCCTGGTTTTAAAGCACAAGTTATTAGTAGATGGATTTAAACCAGATTCTACCGGCGCTACTGTAAGTATGGGTATTTCTACACCTGTTTTTTTATGGGAAGGCAGAACAATTGAAACTTTTACCTGCTTTTACATTAAATAACCTGCCTGTTGCCCTTATGGGAAGCGGAGCTAATACAGCCGCCTGGCAGCCGGGAATGGACGGTTCCATCGGAATCAGGTTTATTTCGCGGTACAACTTTGCAATTAATTTAATGGAAAAATACATTGCATTTGTACCCACTAAAAATAATTAAACCGTTTCTATTTATATGGCCTACGCCTGTTTTATTGTTGGGCTGCACTTTAAATTTCATTTGCCGGGATTAAAGTCTATGCAACAGATCGTACTAAATTTCGCGCCCGTTTTTAATGGCGGGCCTGTTCATAAGAAAGATCTCCTGAGCAAAGGCCCGGGAGATCTTGGCTAAAATTGCAATAGGTACTATTTCAGCTCTACTTCAGCTAAAACAGGAAAGTGATCTGAAGGAAATTTGCCAAAATAAGTGTCGGTTAAAATACCCCACCTGCTGGCGGCAAACTGCTTCGTCATAAATATATGATCAATAACGTCATTGCCCCGTGGCGTTTTGAACCCGTTGGCTGATGAATTATTGGCATAAGGAAATTTAACTTTTGTGTACACATCAGTCAATATACCGGAAGTGGCCAAACGCCGGTACCATTCACTTTCCCGGTTTCCATTTAAGTCGCAGGTAAGCAATACGGGATTGTTGCCGGCTATTTCAGGGATTTTTTTGAGTATTAATTTGCTGCTTTCTTTACGTGCTATTATTCCCTGGTGATCGTAGTGCACGTTGAAAACGTAGAATTTCTTATGAGTGGTTTTGTCTTCGAGATATACCCATGAGCAGATACGGTTACAGCAGGTAACGTCCCAGCCTTTACCAGGTTGCCCCGGCGTTTCAGACAACCAGAAATCACCACTTAGCAATAGGTTAAAGCGTTCTTTTTGTAAAAGATCGCAGCATGTTCGCCGGCATTCCCGCCATCATCCCGGCCTTTACCGTAACGGGCATATTCGGACAGGGCTGTACTGATATCCTCGAGCTGGTTTATCAGTCCCTCCTGTATACCCAACACGTCAAATCCATGAAACCGGATCAGGCTGGCCACAACAGGTGCACGTTCTGTCCACAGGTTACCTGAGTCGCGGGGATTATCATAACGGATGTTAAAAGTACCTACTGTTATTTTTGTGCATTAGCGCAGGTAGCGGCCAGCATGAAAGCCGCTATAGTCCAGGTTTTTAAATTCATGTGCCAGATTAAAAGTATCTTTTATTCCCAGCCCGGGTTTTGTTTTAAATTGGGGTTACGCTGCAAATCATTTAAAGGAATCGGGTAGTAATAATTGCGCTCATTCCATTTCCTGGGTATTTCGTTCATCCAGGTAAGCTCACCGGAAGTGCCGTTTTTAATAGTTGAGAGTTTACTGCATTGCCAATCCTGGGCGATACATCTACATAGGTAACACCGCTTACTGCTGGTGAAGGACGTGTGCCCTGATAGAATGCCACATCCGGTATACCGTCTTCATTAAGATCCATTGGCGTATTTAAGGCAGGTACGTAAAAGCCGTTCCATTCCTGCTGCATTAACTCACCTCTTTTCCATCTTAGCAGGTCGGCAAAACGGAGCCCTTCCAGGCTTAATTCAATTCCTCTTTCCTTCTTACTTCCAGTATCGCGGGGTCGGTAATGCCGGGGAAATAATTGGCTACCAGGTAGGGGTCGGCTGTAAGAGGCTTGGCAGTTAAGCCACCGGTAATGCCCGCTCGTGACCTTAAAGCACCTACGGTTAATGCCCAGTCGGCGTCGGTTAGCGTACCCAGCTCTGCTTTGGCTTCCGCATAATTCAGCAACACCTCAGCATAGCGGAACAAGGCAATAGCATTAGTGTTTAAAGCACCGGCATCAAAGGCCATATCGTCCAATGTCCATTTAATAGGTTGGTACCCGGTAAAGGTATAAGAGAAGACCGGCGGCGCAGGTACCTGTTGTCCATTGCTGATCCTTTTATAATCGCCCAAACGGATCGTTTGCTTTAAACGCAGATCGCGATTCTTTACTTCGTCTTTAAACAGCATGGTGGAATAATTCGGGTCGTTGGTAAAAGGGGTACCGTCGAGCTTTAGATAGGTATTGATAAAAGTACGGATAAAACTGGCTTTGGCGCCGTAGGTTCCACTGGTCCACCACCAGTTGGCTTCGTTCAGCACACCCAGGTTTACATCGGCCACAGCAGCCTGTAATACTTCATTGGCCAACGGTGTATTGCTGGTAAATATCTGGCGGTAGGAAGCTCCGGCTCCTCCTGCCGTATTTAATGAAAAGCCTCCGTTCCTGATGATTTGGTCGGCGGCCGATGCTGCTTCGTTCAGCCATTTAGCAGCGGTGCCGGTAAGATTTAGTTCGGTATGGTATTTTCTAAAAGTACCTTCAAATAAACATACCCTTGATTTGAAAGCATGAGCTACCCATTTGGTAATAGTTGTGCGGCTGGCGTCATTGGTGGTAATAATATTGTTGCAGGCAAAATCAAGATCGGCCAGTACCGAGTCCATAACCCGTTCCCGTTTGTCACGACCTGCTGTTAGCAAAGGATCATCAATGTCAAGCGCTTTGCCAATCCAGGGCACATCGCCAAAGCGTTTTACCTTATCCCAGTAAAAGTATGCCCTAAAATAGCGGGCAATACCCAGGTAATTGTTACGTGTTGCTTCCGGTACAGCCGGATCGGTACAATTTTGAATAAAATAATTGATGTTCCGCAAATCAGTCCAGGTCCATCCCGAACTATTATTGGCAGCAAAGCCCCTTCCCGGATAAAATTTTGCACGTCTCTTACCGCAAGGTAATCCGACATAGCATCCTGGCTGGTGGAATTTTTAGGCAGAAAGCCCATTCCATAAAAAGAGTTGGTATATAACTTCAGGCCGTTCTCTGTACCAAATACGGCCTGCCGGGTAGCGGTTGATTGAGGCACCTGGTCTAGTTTGTCGCAGGCAGCAAAACCCAGGCTGCCCAGCAATATTGCGATATATAACTTTTTCATGTGTTGTTTTTTTATTGCGTTAAAATCCAACGTTTAATCCAAAAGAGTAGCTTTTCAGCATAGGGTAGTTGTAGCCGTCCCCGTTAGTACTGTTGGCGTTCAGATCCTGGTCTGAAGGAACTGCGTTTTCTACATCGATCGTATTCTTAACAATTTTGTACATGGGAGAATGAGTGAACAAATTCTCTCCCGAGAAAAATACTTTCAGGGAGCGGGCGCCAATACGGTTGATCCAATTAGAAGGCAGGTTGTAACCGATCTGTATATTCTTCATCCGTATATAAGCTACATTCTGCAGGTAACGGGTTTGCGCAACACCCAGCGTACGGTTGGTATTGCTGGAGGCCGCTCTTGACATGGTTCGGGGAAATAAGCATCGGTATTTTCAGGAGTCCACATATTGCCCAAATGAAAAACGGGAATATTATTATAAGGCCTGTTGTACTGTCCCCAGAACATTTCTGTTTCAGTACTGGGGTACCACTGTTGTTTACCCACGCCCTGGAAGAAAACAGAGAAGAAAATATTGTTCCAGTCTGCACCCAGGTTCACGCCATACATGTATCTCGGAGCTGAGTTGCCGATAATTCTGCGGTCGCCAGAGTTCCCTACTTTATTTTCACCTACGTTGATAAAGCCGTCGCCATTCAGGTCTCTTAACTTAATATCGCCGGGGAACCAAAGGCCGGTTGGAGAGGCTCTCATCTGCGGGTTCTGTTTGGCGTGTGAGGCAATATCTGCTTCGTCTATAAAGAAGCCTTCCGTTTCATAACCCCATATTTCACCCAGCGTTTGTCCTTCATAATAATCGCTCAATAATTTATCCGGGTTATTGTACTTGTCTATTTTTGTTTTGTTGTCCGATAAAGTCAGCCTTATATTATAACGGAAGGGTTTTTCTGAGCTGCCAAATTTATCATTCCAGGTTAAAGATGCTTCCCAGCCGCGCGTGGTTAAATCGGCATAGTTTCCTTTGGGTACGTCGGCGCCAAACACTGCAGGAGGGGTTAAGCCGAATGTAAACATATCGGTAGTTTTACGTACATAGGCATCACCCATAAAAGTCAGCCGTCCTGATAATGTGGTCAGATCCAAACCGACATTGGTAGTGGTAGACGTTTCCCATGTAAGCCCGTTGGGTACCACAGCTGGGTTGCGGGTGGTTTGTGGCCTAGCGCCGTTTAAAATTACCCCGACTGGCTGATGTTGAATACTTCCTGGAAGGCATAGGAGGCAATATTACCGTTACCCAGCGCCCCATAGGAAGCTCTTATTTTAAGATCGGAAACTGCTTTGGGTGATACATTCCAAAAGACTCTTTATTGACTCTCCAGCCCGCAGACACAGAAGGGAAAAAGCCAAAACGTTGATTGGCCGGGAATTTGGAGGAGCCGTCATAACGAGCGTTCACTTCAACCAGGTAACGGTCTTTAAAAGAGTAGTTCAGCCTGGAGAATCCGCCCAATATGGCCCATTGCTCATAACCACCGCCTGTGGTGATCGCCTGTCCCAAAGCCAGGTTTAAGTCACCAGCGTCTTCGAAAATAATACCATTGCGCTGTACAGCAACACACGGTTGTAGGTAGATTGTTCGTAGTTATAACCTGCCATGGCCTTCAGGTAATGATTGTCGCCGAAACGGTTTTCATATTCCGCATAAATATTGGTAGCCCAATACCGGGTTTCGCGCAAGTCGGCCAACAGGTCGTTGGTAGTAGTGCCCACATAGGCGGTAACGCCCCGGAAATTGCTGTAAGGAACCGGTACCCGCTTTTGTTCGCGATTGTTATCGGTATTGCGGAAGGTGAAGTCTGCATTTACCCTGAATTTATCATCAAAAAAATGGCTTCTCAAACCCGTAATGTTCCTGAATACCTCCTGCGGGTATCGATACCATTTTTACCATAGATGAAATCGCCAACGGTATATGCAGCTGAAAAAGTTAAGCTCCCGTCGGGGTTAAATATAGGCATGGTAGGATGGCCTTCATCTGCAATATTTCGCCAGATGCCGCCGCCTTCGCCTACATTGATGGGATTATGATAATTCATAATAGAATAGTCGGCGTTATTTTCTATACTCAACCAGGGGAATACCTGTATCGTACCCCTGGCCCGGATATTCTTCATATTGTAGTCGTCGCTGTTGTAACGAAACAGGCCATCCTGTCTTAATAACCTACCCGATATCAGGAAGGTGGCTTTATCGCTTCCGCCACTTACCGAAATATTATTTTCGAATGCCGCCGTATTTCTCTTATAGAGTTCCGCATAATAGTCGGTACTGCCATAGTAAGTATATTCACCAGTGTTAGGGTTTATCTCTATGGTATTATAAGGTTGCCCCGATTCAGCTCTTCTTTTAAACTCATCCAGGTAAGCCTGCGAGAATTTCTGTGTTTTGTTAACGTTTTGCGGAAAAGCGCCGTCGCCGTTTACAAAAGCTTCTGCAAACATCTTAGCCCAGGTATAACCATCAGTCACAAAATCGGGACGGGTTACCGGCGATTTCAGTGCATAGTTGGTATTATAAGAAACGCTGGTTCTTCCTTTAACTCCTTTCTTGGTAGTAATCAGCACCACACCAAATACACCTCTCGCTCCGTAAATAGCTGCAGATGCGGCGTCTTTTAATATAGAAACAGTTTCGATGTCATTGGGGTTCAGGAGGCTGGGATCGCCTTCAAAACCATCGATCAATACCAATGCACTGCCGCCCTGGCCGATAGAGGTAGTACCCTGATATTATAGCTGGGAGATTGAGTGGGCTTGCCATCCATCATTTTCAGGTTCAGGTTGGGCAGCATACCCTGCAGGCCCTGCGTAAGATTGGTAACCGGACGGTTTTCCAAACTTTTCGACGATATCTGGTCTACCGCGCCTGTAGCATTTTCTCTCTTTTGTGTGCCATAGCCTACTACAATCACTTCCTCCAAAGCTGCGTTGGATGTGGACGACAGCTCGATTGCAACGGGTACATTATCGGCGGCTTTTACTTTGTAATTATCAATCGCCTGCGCCTGGTATCCAATATAGGTAGCTTTAAAACGATACGTGGCTCCTGTAACAAGCTGCGTAAAGCCAAATACGCCCTTTTCATTGGTAACAGTACTGGTTTGCAAAGTGCTATCTGATTCATTGATGGCGGTAACCGTAACGTTGGGCATTACAGCGCCCGTTTGATCGCGTACAGTACCGGTAACTATTGTGGCGGATTGTGCCCATCCCTGGAGCCAGGTGCCCAGCAGGAGCAATAAGAAGACACTCCGAAAGCGGTGCCGCTTCAGTTCAATTTTCATTGTTTGATAGTTTAGTTAATTATATTTAGGAAAATACTTTTACCTGTATTCGTATCTTTTATTATTGAGCTTTCTTTTGAAAATGTCGACTTTCATTTTAAATAACGAAGCCTGATTGCTTAACCGCAATAAAATTCAGCTGAAGCATGCAAAGGCTTTAAATTGGAGTGCAAACGTATTAACATAATTGATTCACCTGCAGATTTGTGTTTTAAGAAATTATAAACAATTTGTTACGGGGATTACTTTTTATTGAATGGTCATTTAATTTATTTTGCGTACCCGCGGTGCTGCTGATAAATCAGTGAAATGTGTGTATATTACCTTTATTAAGGCTTACCGTGCTGATTCCCTGGCTGCTGTTAATCGGCTCGGTTACCTCCGCCTTTGAACAACAAATAGGGTGACTGAAAAGTGAACGTATTTATTATTACATCCCTGCTTTTGTAAAAGCCTACCTGCTTACTACGATGCACATGATGCGCTTCCAAAACTTAACATTGGAATTTGGAATAGTATATTACTTTTAGGTTATTAAATTGTTATCTATAGTTATGGCGAAAAAATCAAAAGAACAGGCGCAGTCACCTAAGAAATTAATACAGGATAAAATTATTACGCATTTATTGAGTGAGTTCCAGCAGCTGGAAACATTAGTGGGAAAGAAAGAGTTGGCTAAAAGGCTAAAGAAATCTGCCAAGATTATTACGCAAGGCCTAGAATTTAAAGAAGCTACTAAGGAAGAGCTGGCCGCAAAAGCAAAACCAGCAGTTAAAGTGCCTCAAAAAGCAACAGCCAAAAAAACGGTACAACCCAAAAAAGAGTTGAAGCCAGTCGCGGAAAAAACAGCTAAAAAACCTGTACCGGCAAGAGCCGGAACCAAAGTAGCGGTAAAAAAAGCTGCTTCAAAAAAGGCGTAACGAGGTATTGCAGTTTGGATACTTCTTTTACATTCTTTAAAATTCACAACGGGATGGCAGATAGTCACAAATACGCCAATCCGGGTAAATCTTCCAATCCGAAGTTATAATAGGCAGGGATAATTTCCGCTCCTGTGAACTAATAGATCTAATTGTGTGTATTTAATATAATCTTACAATTTACACTTTATAAGTAGCTTAATTTGCGGGGCTGTGGATCTATTGCGTATACCCTTGCAATCCCTGCTTATTTTGTATCCATTTTAAGTACAGCCGTAAACCGGCCCTGTTGGCTAGCCGGTATTTTCGAATCAAACCCAATCATAACCGTTCCTTTATTGGATTGATTATAGCTGGCGTAAAGATAGTCGCCATACTCACAACGGTAAGCTTCCGGATTTTCGGAGGGCCTGATGACTATATTAAATGGCACATTGCTTTTGAAAGTTACCAGCATGGTTTTTCCTTGCTGGGTAAGACGGATGGTGTGATCATCAACAATGGCGGCTTTTGCCGGCGTCACCATATTCCACCGTACATCTGCAGGGCTGGCGCCGGCTTCAATATGATCGTCTATCTGCAAATAATCATCGTTTATTATTACAGCTTTCCGGGTAGCAGACCTGAGTTCCTTATTCAGGTTAAGCACTGGTGTAAGATCTATTGTAGCTCCCAACTCCTTACCTTGTTCAAAAGTTTCCAAAATACCGGCGCGGCCTTTTACATTATGCCTTTGGTTGTTGATACTGATAGTATTGTGATTAAGATTATTGTACCGGAAGATATCCCAGCGCTGCGAGTTTTGGCTCATATTCCAGAGGTCTACTCCTTTTGATTCAAGCGTGATATAACTTTGCATACCGAAATCCATCGCCCATCTAAGCCCCGCTTCATCATAAACGAAGCTGCCCTGGTCCATATGAGCGTGTCCGTCTGCTGCGCTGCCGCCTTTAATACCGAGGTATTTTCCTGCCCATCCTGCCAGTTCGTACGCACTATAGTTACGGGTGTAATTCCATTACCGGTAAATACTTTTTTGTTGGCATTATGGGTTTTGACAGATTCATATTTCTGGCGAATACCATGGCAAGGGGCAGTAAGCGATCATCATCTGTGCTTTCTTGTGTATATCGGCCTTTTTTATCAATGCAATTTCATTATAGAGTAGTGAAGGATCGTTTAGCTGGCCTGCAAACCAGAACATAGCAGGAGAGGGCGCTACGGTTCTGCCACAATCATAGTAATTATAATATAAACCTGATGGTCCCTGCGCGAAGAGCATATAATAAGCCGATTGCATAAAACCGGGCGCCTTCGACAAGTCTTTATCGGATCCAAGGGCTGTTTGCAGCGCTGCTGAAGCATTACCTGGAAACTGGTACCATAGTTCCAGTAACCAGGTCCCTCCGGATAGTTGCCATTTGGAGCAAAGGCTTTTAGCGGCAACAGGTTCGATTTGATTGATCTTTCAATGATAGCTATAGCCGCATCCTTTTCTTCGTCCAGTATGGCTAATGCCCCATAAATGAGGCCCGCATTACATACCGAGTTCCAGTTGCTGTGCGCTTCTAAGAACCAGGCATCCGATTTATTGTAAGATGCCTTAAAAGCTTTTTCGAGTATAGCGGCACGCACATTTTTTTGGTGCTTTCTTTCAGTTGGTCGTATAACCAGTCGTAAGCAATAGCTACCGCCATACACATTTCACCCACGTCCAGGAAGTGCGAGGGATTCCAGCTTTCAAATGCGCATAAAGCATTCAGCTCCGTCTCTGCTCTTTTGCATATTCGCTGTTTCCCGTCATACGGAAACTATAAGACAGGTAAAATAAGCGGGTAAGTGCTTTTCTTGAAACGGCCAGTAACCGCTTTCCTTCCTTCTGAAATGCCAGTGGTTGCTGCGTTAATAAACCGGCTGATACCTTTTGTAAATAATCGTCCACTTTCTTCAGCTCCGCACTCCGCCCGATGGTAGCCCTGATCTGGCTCTCTTCGCCTTTTTCAGTAACAACCTGGGATGCGGAGCTATTGCTGAATAGTTATAAACAGGCTCGCCACCGGTTGGCTGCGCAACGGCTATTGACGAAACAATTAAAAAGTGTAGAAAAAATACCCCATATAGTATCCTTCTATATCGTGGTGATTGATTGTACCGGGTAAAGCTCGTTGTAGGCATTATATCTCTTTTTCAGATTTAATTGCAAAATGGCTGTTGTTGATCAGCAAAAGGAGTGCTGCTATTGACCTGTAAATATAAACTGCTTCCGGCTAATAAAAGCAACAGTTTCGGTAAAGATGATGTCATTTTTGATGAGTACGCTTTGGTATAGTTGTTGATCGGTTCTGGTAACTTAAACTTTATTAATGGATCCAGATTTTTGATTATGGGAAATATTGAAGACATTGAAAAAAAGGAAGCGATTGCCGATGTGATTAATGACCTGGTAAAGATCAACAACGATCGTATAGAAGGTTATGAAAAGGCTTTAGCTGAAATAAATGATGAGGATAAAGAAGATTTGAAGCCTTTGTTTGCCGGCATGATTGCAGAAAGTAAACAGTTCAAGCCGCAGCTGGAAGCCATTGTATCCACCAACGGCGGTGAAATTGCAAAGGGTGCGTTAGTCACCGGCAAATTATACAGGGCTTGGATGGGGTTAAATCTATTCTGACGGCCGGCGGTAAACGAACCATTTTGAGTAGTTGCGAGGCCGGCGAAGCTGCTGTTCAAAATGCTTATGAAGAGGCGCTGAATAGCAACGCCCTGCCACCGGAAGTTAAAATATTGATCAAAAACAACAATCGGTATTAAAAGCATCACACAACGCCATCAGGGAACTGCGCGATAGAGTAGTGGCGGAGGCCAACCGTAAAGACTAACAAATTTCAAATAGAAAACGTATTCAGACAAATATTGCCAGTGAGGATCATCCGCTTTGATTGGTTTACATACATGATGTAAGATCTAAGTGCCTGTTTTCGCTAATTAGTGCTATTATATTCGCCTGAAAGGTGGTTTTTTCCTATTTTCGAACGCTGATAACCCAACTATTTAATTGGTGTAATAGCATTTGGCTTTTCTAAAATTATCAAAGCTGTAGTGACCCATGATTTTAATTGTTGATGACCAGATTGAAAATATATATTCTTTAAATAAATTATTAAAGTCCTGGGATTTTGAGGTAGATACAGCCCAATCGGGCGAGGAAGCGCTTAAAAAGTATTAAAGCAGGATTATGCCCTTATTATATTAGATGTTCAGATGCCGGGAATTGACGGTTTTGAAGTAGCGGAAACCTTGTCTGGCTACAGCCGTACCAAAGAAATACCTATTATATTCCTGACTGCCGTTAATACGGATAAAAAATTTATTACGAAAGGGTATGCTTCTGGAGGTATTGATTACATTACAAAACCTGTTGATCCGGATATATTGATATTAAAGGTCAGAACTTTTTATCGTTTATATGAGCAGACTTTAGCGCTCAGCGACTCTCAGAAAATCCTTAAATCAGAGGTTGAAGCTCGTAAAAGAGCTCAGCAGGAATTAAATGATAAGGTAGAACACCTGCATACTACGCTCGAAAGTTTGCCCCAGATAGCTTTCAGGGCAGATGCTTTTGGTAACGTATTTTTGTAAATAAAAACTGGTTTGAGTATTCAACCAGCCCGGTAGTGTTTCCGGAAGTACATCCCGAAGACACCGGGATGGATCAGGTATGGAATACCTGTATGGAACGGATGCAGCCACACGAAGTAGAGGTGCGCATCCGCCAGCTCAGATCTGGCCTGTTCCGTTTTCACTTACTGCGGATTATTCCTGTAAAAAGCGAAGGAGGGATAAAAAGCTGGGTAGGCACTTTTACCGATATTGACGATCAGAAACAGGAAGAACGAAAAAGATGAGTTTCTTAGCATTGCCAGCCACGAACTTAAAACACCCTTAACCAGCATTAAAGCTTATATCCAGTTAATAGAACGCATGGAAGATAAGCAGCCGGGAAGCAAAGTAGCCACTTATATACACCGTGCCCACGACCAGGTTTCCAAACTCGACGGTCTTATTAATGATTTGCTCGACGTTTCAAAAATTGAAAATGGAAAACTAAAAATCAATAAGAGCCCTTTCGATATGGAAAAGCTGCTGACGGGTGTTATAGAAACGATCCAGTACACGAGCGCCCAACCTGCGTTAAAAATAGAAAGAAAAGGCCCGCTCATCACAGAGAGCATTAATGGTGATGCTTTTCGGATCGAACAGATATTGATCAACTTTTTTACCAATGCCATTAAATATTCGCCTGGTGCAGAAAAAGTTATTTTGCATACAGCCGTTGAAAAGACCACATTTATATAGGTGTGCAGGATTTTGGCATCGGTATCCCTGATCATAAGAAGAAAAATGTTTTTACCAAATTCTACAGGGTTGAAGAGTCTTCAGTACAATTCCAGGGACTGGGTATAGGTTTGTATATATGTGCCGAAATTATTAAGCAGCACCAGGGTACCTATGGCGTTGAGTCAACCTTAGGAGAGGGTACCACATTTTATTTTACACTGCCAACCAGCTAAAAATATGTCCAAAAATTGATCCGTAAACTACAGATTGGATTCGGTATTTCGTTGCTCATTTTATTGCTGAGCTCTTCAGCTTCTTATATCAGTATCAGGGAGCAGATTAGCAACCGGAGCCAGGTTATTCATACCCAGCGTACGATAAGATCGGCAAATCAGGTTTTGATGGACCTGCAAAACGCCGAAACAGGGCTTAGAGGCTTCCTGCTTACGGGTACTTACAGCTTTTTAGATCCTTATTACCAAAGTGTGAAGTCCCTTCCACGATCTATAGAATACGCGCGGACTTGGTGCAGGACAATGAGCAGCAGATGCGCCGCATAGATAGCGTACAGGTACTGGTAGATAGTAGCCTGCATTTGTCAGAAAACCTGATAGCGCTTAAAAATTCGGGTACGGCTATAAGGGTTGATCAATTGGTGCAGGGAAAGCGGATTATGGACGCCAGCAGAATACTGATTGGCAGGTTTACCGATATAGAGTCGGCGCTGCTGCAGGTGAGAAGTGAGAAAATGCATCGCAGCTCAATACCACTTCGATATTTATCGTTGCTGCTGCGTTAATATCTATCTTTATTACCTTATACTTCTACCTTCAGATACGCGAAGAGTTTAAGAAGCGGGAACGCATGCAGCAGGCGCTTAAACAGAAGGACGAAGACATTTCCAAACGACTGGCGATAATACAGCATTTAGCCCAGAAGATATCGGTTGGCGATTATACAGTAAGAGTAAATGATGAAGAGCAGGACGACCTGGGTAGCATTGGCGCGTCGTTGAATGCCATGGCCGCTGCTCTTGAAAAATCGTTTAACGAGATTAATACCAATGAATGGAAGCAGGCAGGGCTCGTAACCCTGAATGAGGTGATCGTAGGTAATAAAAGTGAGCAGGTTGTTGCCAAAGACACGCTGACGCACCTGGTTCAATATGGTGATTGTTTGAATGGTGCTGTTTATCTCCTGGATACGGGCAGCCTGCACCTGCAGGGCGCCTATGGTTTGGAACCTTATATGAAACAACAGTATGCGCCGGGCGAAGGTATTGTAGGGCAGGTGTTTAATGACAAGACGGTGCGCCGGTTAACCAACCTGTCGGAAACCGATTTTATAGCCACTACTTCGGTGGGGAGCATTAAAGTACAAAACCTGATCTGGTTACCGCTGCTGGCCAAAGGCCAATGCTTTGGTGTAATTGAATTAGGTGCTGCTCATCCTTTTGGAGAAGCGGACCTGGACTTTTACCAGGAGGCAGCCCGGATCATTACTATGGAAATACTCGCGGCTAAAGCCAGGAAACAGGTACAGGTTCTGTTAGAAGAAACGCAGGCCCAGTCGGAAGAATTGCAAACCCAGCATTCAGAACTGGAAAACCTGAATACAGAGCTGGAAGCGCAAACACAAAAGCTTCAGGCTTCTGAAGAAGAATTGCGGGTACAACAGGAAGAATTACTGCAATCGAACCAGGAATTGGAAGAACGCTCCCGGTTGCTGGAAGAGAAGAACGAATTGATCGCCAGCAGGAATTTGGAAGTTCAGAAAAAAGAGAAGAGCTGGCGCTAAGCACGAGGTATAAATCCGAATTTCTTGCCAACATGTCTCATGAGCTGCGTACGCCGCTTAACTCCATTCTTTTATTGTCGAGGTTAATGGTAGAGAATAGTGACGACAACCTGAACGAAGATCAGATTGAGTCTGCCAGGGTTATACAAAGCTCGGGTTCCAGCTTGTTGAGTTTAATAGATGAAATACTTGATTTGTCGAAGATAGAGGCAGGTAAAATGGAGTTGGAATTAAGCTCTGTTCATTTAACGGTCCTTAAAAACGATCTGTTGAATATGTTCGCACCTCTGGCCAAAGAAAAGAAGCTCCGGTTCTCCATTGACCTGCATCCCGATGAAGCTGGCAAAGACATCATTACAGATAAGTTGCGTTTAGAACAGGTACTTCGTAATTTGCTCTCTAACGCGCTTAAATTTACCACACAAGGCTCGGTAACTTTAATAATTGAGCCTGTACAACACAATGCAGACTATGTACAGTTTTTAGTAAAAGATACCGGTATCGGAATCAGTGCAGAGAATCAGAAGATCATTTTTGAAGCGTTCCAGCAGGCCGACGGCTCTACCCGCCGTAAATTTGGCGGCACGGGACTCGGCCTTTCCATTAGCCGGGAACTAGCCAGGTTGCTGGGCGGAGAAATTACTGTAAGTAGTACACTAGGTGAAGGAAGCACATTTAGCTTTATCATACCAAGATCTAAGAGCACAGCGCCCGCCAAGCCGCCAACCGAAAATTTAGGAGGCGCCCCGATGCTCCTATTCTGGAAGAAGAGCCCGCCCTGGTCAGCACCAGCAGCCTGGTGGTTGCCGACATACCCGAGGATGTGTCGGACGACAGAAATGAGATTAAGCCAACAGATAAAGTTATTTTAATTGTAGAGGACGATACCAATTTTGCAAAAGCTTTACTGAAATTTACCCACCAGCGCGGGCTATAAGGGTGTTATTATTGTAAGAGGCGATATGGCTGCGCCGGCTGCGCTGCAATATAAGCCGGCCGCTATTTTACTGGATATACAACTGCCGGTAAAAGATGGCTGGCAGGTAATGGATGAGATTAAAACCAATCCCAGAACACGCCATATACCGGTGCATATCATGTCGTCTTTAGAGGTAAAAAGGAAAGCCTGTTAAAAGGGGCTATTGACTTTATTAATAAACCTATTGCACTTGAACAGATCAGCCAGATTTTCAAAAAAATAGAAGATGCCCTTACGGGCACCCCAAAAAAGTGCTTATTGTTGAGGAAAACCCCAAGCATGCTACGGCACTTTCCTATTTCCTAAGCAACTTTAATATTGTTTCAGAAATAAAGGATAATGTTGAAGACAGTATATCAGCGCTGATGTCGGATAAAGTTAACTGCGTGATACTGGACATGGGCATACCCGACAAAACGGGATATGAAACTTTGGAGGCCATAAAGCAGAAGCAAGGGCTGGAAGACCTGCCTATTATCATTTTCACAGGAAAAAATCTTTCTCATGCTGAAGAGCTGAAAATAAAGCAGTATGCAGATTCCATTGTCATTAAAACAGCCCATTCTTTCCAGCGTATACTCGACGAGGTGGGATTATTCCTGCATCTGGTAGAAGAGCATAACCCGTCTTCAGAAAAACGCAAGATAAATAAGCTGGGGTCACTCAATGAAGTGTTGAAAGATAAAACTGTTCTGATAGCTGACGATGATGTGCGGAATATTTTCTCGCTGACGAAGACATTGGAGCAATACCAAATGAAAGTAATTTCTACCATTGACGGGAAGGAAGCTTTAATGCAGTTGGAGGCGCATCCCGAAACATCGATCATCCTCATGGATATGATGATGCCAGAAATGGATGGGTACGAAACGATACAAC
This sequence comes from Paraniabella defluvii, assembly GCA_019316985.1. Lineage (GTDB taxonomy): Bacteria > Bacteroidota > Bacteroidia > Chitinophagales > Chitinophagaceae > Niabella > Niabella defluvii. The sequence continues at coordinate 5,370,752 of CP079215.1, read as the reverse complement.
GCATTCGGAATAAACCAGCATATGCCAGGCTTCCTATTATTGCCGTTACAGCTAAGGCCATGACCGGAGACCGGGAGCGGTGTATAAGGGCAGGCGCATCGGATTATATTTCGAAACCGGTAGATAAAGACCAGTTATTATCGTTATTAAGGGTTTGGCTTTATGAAAACTAAAGACGAGTCAATGCACAGTAAAGAAAAGATCATTCTCATAGTTGACGACGACAGCCGCAATATTTTTGCCCTGGAACTGACGTTGAAGGCAAGAAAATACAGGTACCTGTCCTGCTCAACAGCTGCGGAGGGCTTGCAGGTACTTCGTTCCAATAAGGATATCGGGCTGGTATTAATGGATATGATGATGGCAGAAATGGATGGGTATGAAACGATCACAATCATCCGTTCCTCGTCAGAATATCCTGATGTACCCATTATCGCTGTTACCGCCAATGCCATGAGCGGCGATCGGGAAAAATGCCTGGAAGCCGGAGCCAACGGATATATCTCGAAACCTATCAATGTGGATCAATTATTGGACATGATTCAAAAATGGTTATAGATGATAGAACCGGATATAATAAAGGACGATGAAATGGAAATGCTGCTCAGGGATATTGCAGACCTGTATGATTATGACTTTACGCAATATACCCGTTCTTCCCTGCGGCGGCGCCTCAACCGCATTTGCATGCTGGATAAGTTCACCAGTTTTGCTGAATTACGCTATAGAATTACCAAGGATCCCACCTACCTGGCACGTTTTATAGAAGAGGTTACAGTGAATGTAACGGAAATGTTTCGCGATCCCGGGTTTTATAAAACCTTAAGAGAGCATATATTGCCTACGTTGGGCACTCACCCGTTTATACGTGTATGGATAGCAGGTTGTTCAACCGGTGAGGAAGCCTACTCTATAGCTATACTTTTAAAAGAAGCGGGGTTCTATCACAAATCCCTGATCTATGCTACCGACATCAACCCGGGTGTGATAGAAAAAGCATCCCGCGGTATTTTCCAGGCAGGACCTATCAAACAATACTCGGAAAACTACATGCTGTCGGGCGGTACCAGGGATTTTTCCTCCTACTATATTTCCCGTTATGATGTGGTTAAGTTTGATGAAGGGTTGAGTGAAAAGATGATCTTCTCTACCCATAACCTGGTATCAGACTCGTCTTTTAACGAGTTTCAGCTTATTTTATGCCGCAATGTGCTGATTTACTTCGACAAAGATCTGCAGGGAAAAGTACTGAAGCTTTTTGACGACAGTTTGCAATCTTTAGGATACCTCGCCCTGGGATCTAAGGAAACACTTCGGCATTCTGTTATAGAGCCCAGGTATAAACAATGGCCCGGAGAAAATATGGAAGAAAACAAGTTGATTATCTATACAGCTGCATGGTGAAAAAGACCTCAACGGAAATATTAATGATCGGCGGTTCAGCAGGCAGTATCAGCGTGCTGCTAAAGATCATACCCAATTTGCGTAAAGATCTTTCTTTTCCCGTTATTGTTGTATTGCACCGGAAAGCACATCCCGAAAGCAACCTCAGCGATTTACTTAAGGCACACAGCAGTTTACCGGTAGCAGAAGTTGAAGATAAAACATTACTGAGGAACGGCTGTATTTACCTGGCTCCGGCCGATTATCATTTGTTACTGGAAAATAAATTGATGGCCGCACTTGACAGCTCGGAGAAGGTGAATTATTCACGGCCTTCCATCGATGTCAGTTTTCAGTCTGCAGCTGTTTTGTTCCGGCAGCATACAACCGCCCTGCTTTTATCGGGTGCCAATGCCGACGGGATGGAAGGGCTGTTGGCTATCGCCCGTTATGGAGGAACAGTATTGGTACAGGATCCCTTGTCGGCAGAGTTTGGTTATATGCCCCAACAAACACTTTTAAACCTCGAAGCCGATGCTGTTTTGAAACCCGCAGAGATGGCGCCATTTATCAATAGGCTCAATAAAAAGAGCAACAATAATATTGTTGCTCTCCTGCAATTTATTTCAGTTCCCTGATCTTTATATTGCGATAGCTTACCTCGTTACCGTGATCCTGCAATAGTATGTGCCCCTTATCAGCTTCACCAAAGTTTTTCCATACTTTGTATTTACTGATTTTAACCAGCTCTTTAAATTCGGGTGATTTTCGCTCATACTCCAGCACTTTTACACCGTTTAGCCAATGTTCTACATGGTTATTGGGATAAACAATTACTTTGCCGGTATTCCATTCGCCTATGGGGTGGGTGGCACCTGCTTTTGACGACGTTTTTAAATCGTAAAGCGAAGCCAGCGTGCGGTTGCCATTACGCCCCAGCTTGGCATCCGGGTGTACATCATCGTCGAGTATCTGGTATTCCAGGCCGATAGCTGATAAACCTGTCTGCTCCTTTAAAGTAACAAAATACTTTACACCGCTGTTGGCTCCGCGGGTGAGCTTGAAATCAAAACTTAGTTCAAAGGCGCCATACTGATTGGTTGTTACAATATCTCCGGCATTTTGAGACTCGGCCCCGTCAGAAGAGTGAATGGTGAGTAGCCCGTCTTTAATCACCCATCCGTTAGCAGCGGTAGGAAAGGTATTGCCCTTTGCGCTTCTCCAGCCATTATTGGTTTTTCCATCGAATAATAATTTCCAGCCAGCCTTCTTTTCCTCCGGTGTTAAGGTATTTACCTGGGCATTAATAAAATTGCCCGAACTTAATAACAAAATGGCTAAAGCGGATGTTGTGTAAAATTTTTTGATTTTCATTATATATGATCCTGTTATGTATAAATTGTTTTAGGCATTAAAAAGGGAATAGTTTGCGTTAATATTTAAATACTTTACCGTTAACCATTACTTCCTGTGTCTTTTCGTCAAAAGTAGCTTTGAAGCCCGTATGAGCTGCCGCTGTAGTCATTATATTCGCAATGCTATGGCTGTATCCTGCTTCTACCGGGGCATTAGGCTGCTTACGGCTACGCACACATTCCATCCAGTTGCGCACATGATTCGAGGTAAGAATATCGCCACCTGTATTAGCTGATGCTACCACCTGCTCATTATTAGGCAGACTTATATTAGGCAGGAGATTAGCCTTCATACCCATAGCTGCAGCCATTTTTTCTGTAAGGCCGCCCTGGGGAGATATTTTATTGGTGATGAGATTGAGCTCGCCGCCATTAGAATAATAGATCTCTGCCGGACGCTCGTCTCCATTATGCATTCTTGAGCCAAAGGTTACCTGGAAGCCGCTGGAAAGATCATCCTGCGGGCCATAGTCAAATGCTGCCAGTAGCGTATCCCAGTTCCGGCGGCCATCCTTCCATTGGTAAATGCCTCCGTTGGCAACCACACTCCGTGGATGTTTTAACCCCGTAAACCAATGCACTGTATCAATCTGGTGGCTCATCCATTGACCGGGAGGCCCGACGAGTAGGGCCAGAATAAACGATATTCCAGGTAAATACGAGGGTCGAATTTCTCAAAAGGCCGGTTCATTAAAAACGCTTCCAGTCAGTATCCTCTTCCTTGAGCTGTTTTAATAGATCCGGGCGGCGCCAGCGTCCCGGCTGGTTCACATTCCAGGTTAATTCAACCATGGTAATGGGGCCGAACTGCCCCGATTTTATAAAGTCGTTGGCAGCATGATAATTAGTGCCACTACGGCGCTGCGACCCTATCTGAACGATCTTTCCGGTTTCTTTTACAGCCTTAAGCGCAGCCTTATTATCCTCCATCGTTTCAGCAAAAGGCTTTTCAACATAAGCATCGCAGCCAGCCTTTACGGCTTCTATTGTATGAAGCGCATGCTGAAAATCGGCAGTGCCAATAAATACAGCATCAACCGATTTGCTTCCGTACATCTCTTCATTGTTACGATAAGCTTTTACATCGTTACCCATTTTCTGTTTCCACATGGCGGCGCCCTGCTCGCGTCGTAATTTCCATATATCAGAAACACCCACTACTTCAAAATTGAGCTCTTTGTAATGGTTCATGAAACAGGGCATGTGAGATGAACGATGACGGTCAGAAAAGCCAACTACGCCTACGCGTACCCGGTCATTAGAACCAAGTATTCTGTTATAGCTTTTAGCGCTGAGCACGCTGTTGGAAACGAGGATACCGGCGCCGGCCACAGTAGCCTGCCTGATAAAATTGCGACGTGATTTTTTCATTGAACTATTAAATGTTTTGATGGATCAATAACATGGCAATTGCGCTGCATTTTATATTATGGCATGCAAACAATTTGCAATGAAATTAATAAAAACACTGGAGCAAATAGATAAATGATTAATGGTGTGCTAATGAGTGTGTATGTAATTTATTGATGTGTAGCATTTTATGATTAAAAATCCTGTCCTGTTTGGAACAAAAAAACAAATGTTTGAACAGGCTTTTTGCTTAGCGGAGGCTTCTTTTTCTTTTCAGCAGCCTGGCTCCCGGCGGTTGCTTACGACTCCCGCGGCAGCGAATTCAGGTATTCTATAGGAGATACTTTAAAATACTTCTGGAAGTTCCTGCTAAAAAGACTTTGAGAACTGTACCCGACCATCTTCGATATCTGGAATAGCGAAAACTCATTTTGAGCAATCAGGCCTGCCGCGGTTTTCAGCCGGGTAATATCAATTAATTCTTTCGGGGAAAGTGATGACAGCGACTTTATTTTCCTGTAAAACGTGGTACGGCTCATAAACATATGCTCCGCCAGGTTATCAATATCAATATTTGGATCTTTAATATTGGTACGGATGTAATCATCCAGTTTTTTTAAGAAGGCTTCATCCGTTTTCGAATGCGCCATAACCCGCACATCTTCGAAAGGAGAGCTGGCAAAATGCTCTTTTATTTTCAACCGGTTCTTTAAAAGGTTAGCAATCTGTACCTGCAGCAATTCTGGCGAAAACGGTTTTTGTATATATGCGTCTGCACCAACTTCCAAGCCTTCAATATGGGCCTTATGGGTATTCTTGGCCGTTAGTAATATGATAGGTATGTGGCAATACTCCACTTTCGATTTAATGAGCCTGCAAAGTTCAAACCCGTCAATGCCAGGCATCATAACATCTGAAACAATCAGGTGCACTGTTTCATTATCAAGAATATGCTGCGCTATTTCACCATTCAGGGCCAGATGCAGTGTATAGGAATCGCCCAATACCTGCGACAGGAATTCCAGGATATCTTCATTGTCATCTATAATAAGTATGCTTTCTGTCATGTTATATATTCTTTTTCCAACTGCTTAGTTTAAATTCAATTTTCTGTCGCACCGGCAATTTCAGTTCGAATGTAATAGCATCAGCGTCGCCCGATTTCAAACTGATGCCGCCGCTATGTAAATCTGCCAGTGATTTTGCCAGCGATAAACCGATTCCCGTCCCTGGTTTTTCGTTACCACGCATCCTGAAAAAAGGTTCAAATATTCGGTCTTTGAACTCTTCGGTTATCGCTTTCCCGTCGTTAATAAAATGGATAACAAAATACTCATCAGTTAGGTTAAATGGCAGCACCACAACCCGGGCGTTGGTTGTTGCGTATTTAATTGCATTCGACAATAAGTTTGTAAATATTTTAACCAGGGCTTCAATATCCACAAAAGCGATAACCGGGCCCTGCGGGAATTCGGTGCTGAGCTCTATACCATTTTTTATAGCTTCCTGCTTAAAATTATTCACCTGCTCTTGCAATAAGGCTGTAATGTCTGCTTTTACAAAACTTAACCCAAACTGGTCGGCTTCCGCTTTTCTGAAATCAAGTAACTGGCTGGTTAATTCCGCTAACCTGTGTGCATTCCTTTCCGCCAGCACCAAACTTTTCTTTATAGAAGGTAGGTTGTCTGCTTGTTTTACGACCCATTTAATCGGACCCATGATCAATGTGAGCGGCGTTTGTATCTCATGTGCTATATTGGTGAAAAATTCTATCTTGGCCTGGTAAATTTCCTTCTCTTTCACCTGCTCAAAAAGCATCAGCTTATTATAGTTCTTACGCTCTAAATAATTGTGGTAATAGCGGATGGAGAAATATAAAACGGCCACTAACATTAATGCATAAAGGGTATAAGCTATGTTACTTTTCCAGAATGGAGGAAGGATCTGAATGAATATCCGCCGCTCTTTACCCGTCCAGGTACCTGTATTGCTCTCAGCCTGCACTACAAATGCATAACTACCCGGAGCCAGGTCTGTAAAATAGGCATCGCGATTAGTGTTCAGGTAGGTCCACGAATTATCCAGGCCTTCCATGCGGAATTTATACCTCGTAACATCGGGCGATGCATAATTTAATGCAGCAAATTCTATACTGAAATTATTTTGATTATAGGCCAGCGTAATGGTATCTGTGTATAAAATGGAACGGGTGAGACAATTAGTAGAGTCGTTCGAGCCAGCTCTTTATTATTGACACGGAAGCCGGTAATGTAGAGGGTGGACTCATATGCTTCTGGCCCAGCTCAGACGGGTTAAAAGAAATCATCCCCTTAACGGAGCCAAAATACATGGTGCCATTGGTATCTTTATAAGCTGAGCTATAGTTAAACTGGTCGGTAATAAGACCATTAGAACGCGTGTAAATATGCACCTGCCCGGTAGTTTTGTTCAGGCATACCAGGCCTTTCAGTGAGCTTATCCACAGGCGCCTGGAATTATCTTCTAATATACTGAATACAACATTACTGGGCAAGCCATCACTGGTGGTAAATCGTTTAAAGGTTCTGCGGTCCTTATTTAACCGGATCAAACCGCCCCGTTGGTGGCAAACCATAGCGTGTGGTCGCTATCTTCCAAAATATTATACACAGCAAATTCATCAACTATTTTGTTTTTTACCTTGTTGCCAAAACGAATGTTACCATGGTCGCCTGTTTTAGGGTTGTAAAGAAAAGCTCCCTGCGAAACGCTGCCCGTCCATATATATCCCTCGCTATCTTCATAAATATCGAACGCATAGGAGTTGAATGGAATTTGTTGTACCCGTTTAAAAGACCGGTGTAATCTATCATACACCAGCAAACTATGTCCATGATAAGCGGTGCCCACCAGTAAAGTGCTATCCCTTGTGAGGTAGATGCTGGATACAAAATCGCTTGCCATGGAATCGTTGTCGCCAACCAGCCTGAACTTATCTGTTATTTTTCCGGTACGAATATCCATGACTTCCATGCCATGAAAGAACATGCCTAAAAACAGCTGATTACCGAAAGCCAGTAAGCCATGAATATTGGGGTAGGATATATCCCCGGTTTGCCCGTGGCGGTATAGTTAACAAATTGCCCGGTTGCAGGGTTGAACTTATTAATACCTGCATCTTCTGTACCTATCCAAAGGTTACCATACGCGTCCGAACAATTTCTCTTACCGCGTCACCCGAAATGGAATTGGTACCCGGCAACGGATAGTATTTCTTGAACTTAGCATTTTCGGTTGAATAATAGTTAAGTCCGCCAAAATAAGTGCCTACCCACATTCCATCCTGATTATCCTTGCAAAAAGTATAAACGGCATTATCGGCAATAGAGTAGGGGTCGCCGGCTCTTTTCCTCAGATGCTCTACTTTATCTGAGCGCATATCATAAATGTAAATGCCCGATTCGGTAGCTATCCAGCATTGATCGCCGGCGCCTTTAATAATATCTCTTACATATATTGACGTATGTTTATTTTGATTAAGATGCAGCGATTTTACTAGGCCCGTTTGGCGATTATATGTTTTTAATCCCTGTTTAAAGCAACCGATCATAAGTTGTTCGGGGTAGTAGCATATATTTTACTAACGGAACGCTGATCAGGCGGCACCGCCAGGTCTACCACGCGTATATAATTAATTGCTTTCTGCGGGGAATGATAGATGCCTATAGTACCATCATCATTACCCACCCAAAGATTCATCTTCGGGTCTATAGCAATACAGGAGGCCTGTATTTTCAGGTCGTCAACTTTATGCAGCAGGCTGTTAAAATGATGAAGACGATAGCCTGCCAGAAACCAGAGATTATCTTTATTATCTATGACCAGGTGGCTGATATATGTTTGCGGCGCTATTTCAAGCTCGCTGAAAACTTCCTGGTACGGATCATATTTAAATATACCTTTACCCGTACCTATCCATAACATTCCTTTGCTGTCTTCAACAATTGCGGTAATAATGTTATTACCTACATTGCCGAGTTTACTGTTTTTATTATAGAAGGTTTTGAAGGTATAGCCGTCAAAGCGGTTCAGTCCACCTCCCCGCGTACCCATCCATATCAGGCCCTTGCTATCCTGCAGGATAGCAATTACTGCATTATGAGCCAATCCGTCGTCTACCTGGTAGTGTTTAAAATAGTACTGTCCATAGCAGGGCAGGGCTGCAAGCGTTAGTAAAAGAACAGAAAAGAGATAGAACCGGCGCATAATTCGTTGATCCAAATATATACAATGGCAGGTATAAAAATAAGACCAGACGCCCGTTTAAAAGAGGCTGCTGGCCTTATGCTATATTCGTTATGCCGGAAATGGCTGCTATACCGTCACCGCTGAATTATTTTGGCACAATTCGACAAAACATTGAACAGTATATTCCTGTTGCATCTGGATGTTTTAAGGAGCTGGTGCAGGGTTTAGTCCGCGGGTGGCCACGGGCCAGATGCCGGGAGCAGGAACGGACACTCCTTTGCTGGCTCCCATCACCATGCCATCTTCACCAAAGTAATACAAGGGCCATCCTTTATATGTAAGCTGTTTTTTACCAAAAACATCAATAACCGAGAATAAAGACTTATCCAACACAGAAGGTACCACAATCTTATCCATTTCATAAATAGGCCATACTGCATTTTTTGTTAGGTCTGTGGCGCTAGTATAAGTATTTTTATTTTGTTTATCGGGCTTAAAAATATACAGGGTAACACCTTTGGTATCGGTAAAATATACGGATTTACCGGTATTTTCAGTGTAGATGGGAGTTGGTGTTCCTGTGGTATCAAAAGTATATTTTTGTTGTCTTTCCCCACCAGTTGTGCCCGCGTCAGCATAATAGTATAGTCAGGTTTAGCTACAAACCATACACCGCCAAATGCTTCTCCGCCGGTAGATCCCGCAGGCTCCGGCGTATTAACGCCTGCTGAAACCGGTGCGTAATAGTAAAGAGGTCTGCCCTTATAGGTAGTTTGCCTGGCTCCGGTGGAAGTGGTGATCTGGCCAAAATCGGAGAAGCTTAAGCCTGCTCCGATATTGGCCTCTGATATATCCTGTGCATTAAAGACCGGCCAGAGAAGGGCGCAGCCTCCTGCGCAGGTGTTAACAGTAGCAGAATCACTGGCAAAATAGTAAAGGGTTCTGCCGTCTTTGTCGGTTAAATAATTACCCAATTTTTCGTGGGTTTGCAGCTGAACCGTATAGGTTTTGGGTGGCGTATAATCATCCTTATGATGACAACTGAATAATGTACCGGCCAAAAGTAGCAGTATAATTTGTCTGTAATAGAGTTGTAGGTATGCTACCGGCAGGGAAGTGGTTTGTATGTACATAGTATTATTTTTAAAGTGAAGAATATGCCGATCAAAATTTACAGGTGGTTTTCGGTTGCTATTTTCTTTTTGCCAATGGTAAAAACACGTGAAAGATTGAATCCAAATCTTATTTCTCCCCGTCCCCAACTATTGGTAGTATTGGTGATAAAGGCTTTTTCATTCATACCCGTAGCGTTCGAGAAATGTAACTGGAATACATGACCGCCGGTTTCTATATCGAAACCGAGGGAAAGCGGATTTTTATAAACATCTTTATCAAGTCCCGAAACAACATAGTGATAATCTGCTACGAATGCCACTCTCCTGGAAAGTTTCAGCCGCGAACCGATGCCAATGGCGTAAGTATCATTAAAATCGGTAGCAGCCGGCACCGCGTTTCTGTGTACATAAGTGGGGAGAGCTGCAGGCTGAACAGGTCGTTGAACTTACGCCCAATAATCACCTGGGTATAGTAGGCCATACGATGCCTGGTTGCCGTATGTTCTGTGTCCGGCGAGAACCTGGCAGTAGCAATGGTGCTTCCGGCCACCAATACAACAGACACAGGAATATTTCTTTTTCCTTTTGACTGCTGTAGCGGCCTGTATTTAACAAAACCGTCCAGCTCCTTGGCCAGTGTGCTTCGTCCTATACCTATGGTAAGGTTTTTAGTGATACCGTAATCAAAGCCAAGCCTCATACTCGCCTGGTCCAACCCAAACAATTCTCCAATGCCGTCCTTAATAACTCCAAAACGGTGAAGAATGCGTACATCCAGTACATTGCGGCCAATAAATTCCATTGAATGTCCATTGATCACGCGGCTCGACTTAAAGGCGCCGGTAACGGGTTCCTGTCTGCTATCTGTTGAATCAACCAATGCCAAAAGATCGTCCTGCGCCGCTACATTTTGCGCAAACACTAATAAAAGCAGGATAGCCAGATACCCCGTTCGTTTTCTGTATAATGTTTTTTTATCTCTTTCATAACTACTTGTTTAATGGATTATAGTTACAATTCACCGATACTTTGACCAGTGGCGATATTTTATCCTTTACCACACCGGGAATGGATATCTTGAAATCGCTGGTATTAAGTGTGAATTGCGATAACGCCTGTATCGATTGGGCACTGACTTTAATAGTTCCTTTAGCTGTTGTTTCTCTTCTGACGCCATGTATTTCCATAACACCTTTAACCGTGGCCGCATATGTGCCTGGTTTACTAAAGGGAATAGATTCAACAATAGTCCCCTTAAAAACGGCCTTGGGGTATTTGCTGCTCTCCATGTAGTTTTCATTAAAATGTTCCTGCATCAGGTCTCTTTTAAACTCAAACCCCTTGATCAAAACGGCAAACTCTATTTTGCCGGATGTTACATCTATTACACTGGTGGCAGATTTGTTCACTGCGTCAATGTCTTCCATCGAAGTGCCGGCACTAAAACTGATGATGCCGTTTTTGGTAAAATACTTTTGGGCAAAAGCCGGGTAGGCAGTGAGTGCGATCACTGTGAATAAGGTTAATATTTTTTTCATGATCCTGTTTTAAATTATTCTACGATACTGCATTTATTGAGCACTACATCCATCAGCATCCCGGTGCAAACTCCTTTACCTTTATAGTGGCGCCTGTTTTTAGGTTTTTCAGGGCTGTACTTTCTGTTTCATAAAAGCTACAGGTAACAGAGGCCATTGGGTCACCGGTTTTAAGAAATACGGTTGGATTGTTACCATCAGAGTTTATCGTACTGATGACACCCTCCACTGTAACTACTTTGTCTAAATATTTGGCATTCGCTGTTGCTTCGTTTGCAGTAAACGCCGCCAATAATGCGGAAGCGGTTGTTTCATAATGGGCTGCCGAATGTCTTATATCAGCGGGCTTTTTATAATAGAAATAGACCGCCGTTGAAGCTCCCAGCAACATGACCAGCAATAGCGCGGCCAGTACTTTTTCCATTTCATAATTCAGGCGTTGATTAGTAACTAGTTGTTTTTTTGCCCTCGTCGATCCAGGTTTTAATAAGCGCTTTCTGAGCCGCTGATAATGCGGGTCCGCCCTTAGGCATACGGTCTGCCTGTATAGCGTTATAGGCAGCTGTAGCGTTGGCTGATATCTGCGCATAATTCGTTAATGAAATACCGTTAGGCGGATTGGTATTTATATGGCATCCCGCACAACTGTTTTGAAAGATCGGTAACACCTGCGTCGAAAATTTTACTTCAGTTGCCGGAGGATCAGGATTAGGTTTAACTACATCTTCTTTATCAGCGGAGCAGCTGAGCATGAAAAACAAAGGAGACAGCAATGCAATTTTTAAGTGTACCGGTTTAGTAGTTTTCATCATTTATAGTTTTTAGTTTAAAAAATATGGGCAATAGAAATCCTGTTGATGCAGCTGCATCATTTTTTTATTTAAACCTTTTCTGTGATTAGTTTAAAAGGATCCTGGTTTTATAAGTCTCTTTTAATAGATACCTGCGTTCCAATGCCACCCAGGCTAAGGTTTCCATAGCCTATTTCACCCATCGGTATTTTAAGGTAAGGGGCCACCTGTACGGAAGTTTTATTCCATTTTTGTTCATAACCAACGGATACGTTGGCCACGGCGTAAAAATTCTTTCCCTGCCCTGTAACATCCCGGTCAATCAGGCGTGTGCCGTTTTCATCTGTATAGTCGTACACATAACTTTGCTTTACCATTACAGTGGGCGAAACTCCGGTACTTACAAAAGCTTTTCTTTTTTAGAGTGCACCATATCATAGCGTACATTCACAGGTACATCAATCATGGTGCAGGTACCCGAGATATTGGATACCTTTGATGAAACCGGCTTGCCTCCGGGATTAAAATATTCATTTTCCACGGCGTAGGTCATGTTTTCGTAAATGACACCCGATTCCAGTGATATTCTTGAATCATTAATCCTGTGTTGAACCAGAATGCCGGTATTGAGCCCCGGAGTTGCTGAAACATCTCCTTTTACCATTGCGATATTGGTGCCACCAACTATACCGAGCTGCCACCTGCCCGAACTGCTTCTTTTTGAGCCTCTTTGCCCGACGCGAAAAAATTATTCGTTGTATAATTGCTTTTAGGGTTTTCCTTTGAGTCTGCAGCCAGGTCTATTCTTTTCCGATCCTCCTGCAGTGTATTACCTGCAATGAGCTTTTCCTTTTGTTCGGGTACAACAGGTATTACCTGCAATGAGCTTTTTCCTCGACTGCTGAATGTATATTGCGTTCTTCAATAATTGGCGGATCAGTTTCTTTCCTGGAATTATTACCCGTAGTTCCATAGAGGGTTTCCCCGGGAAAAAACGGGTTGCTGTCATTTACCAAATGCCGGGTGGTTACGCCAACAGTATCTCTTTGAATATCAATTGCTACATACCCGGCTGTATCAGCAGATGACCCCGGGCTCTTTTGAGTAATAGCGCCGGCGTCATTCTTTTTCTGTTTAGAAACGATTGACCAAACAATAGCGCAGGCTGCTACCAGGATCAGTACGGCTGCTGCCGTTCTGTAAGCTTTACCCAGCGTAAAAAAGCGGGGTAATCTTTTATTGAGCTCCTGCACCGGCTCTTCTCCGTTATCTTTTAATTGCTGCTTATTTCTTGTATAAAAAGCCTCCCATGCCCCTCTCCGGAGGATTGCTGTTTTTGAAATTTTCCGCAGCATCCTTAAAAAGCTTGTCAAGCTCTTCGTCGGTCATATTTTTATACTTTTTGGGCATTGGCTATTTCTAACATTTTACGTAAATTTTTTCTTGCTTTTAGTAAGTTCGATTTTGAAGCGCCTACCGAAATACCCATCATACCGGCAATCTCTTCATGTTTATACCCATCTATTACGTAAAGGCAAAACGTGTTCCGATAGGCGGGGCTTAGTTTTTGAATCAGTTTCACCAGCTCGTCGTACGCCAGCTGGTCCGGGTCGCTATGTTTGACATACTCATCCTTATCTTCCAGCGTTTCGGCTATATGAATGGCCGAAGCCTTATGGAAGGTTTTGAAGTAATTAATACCTGTATTGATCATTATTTTTTAAACCAACTCATAAATAATTTCAACAACTCATCGTGCATGCCAGGTTCAATAAATCCACTGATACTTCTGAAAACTTTTACAAATCCATCGTTAAGCATCTCCAGGGCTTCGTCCTGGTTCTTTGCATAACGCAGGCATATTGATAATCCAAAGCCGTAAAACCGCTCATACAATAGCTTCTGCGCAGCAGGCATATCTTGCTTGCAGCCCAATATAAGATCATTGAGGCTATGGTCAGTGCTCAGAGCTATTCTCAAAAGTGTTTGTGTGATTTAATTAATGTTTCAACATTTGTATATACAGCAAGATTAAACAAATGGTTGCTTTGTGTAATTTTTTTTTTTCCTGGATAATTTATTTCAGTTGCGGCAGGGGAGCGTAAGGGTTCGAACAGTTCTTTTATCTCATTTCCGAAAGTATACCTGAAAATTACAGTTTTGAGTATTGCTGCAATAGCTGTTTGCCGACGATGTATTGGTATTGAAAGCACCCTTTCAGTATTTGGCATATCCTTTGCATTTATTGATCTGAACACAGTCGGGCTAATCATAAAATTTACTCAATGACTACACTTACTGATATCCTTAACAATGGTTTTATTGAGTTAAAAATCAACCCGGATACCTTTGATGAATATACTTATGGAATGGTTAAGGTACATGTGAGCGCAGGAGTTGTAGTAAACGTATTTGTTACAGATATCAAGGTAAAGGGCGTGGAGGATATCGACGAGCTAATGTATATGTGCAGGCGTGTTAACCAGTATGCATAGTTCTTATTCCAGGATGCCAAGGTTTTATAAGCCACCAGCCGAAAACAAGCCGTAAATTGCTCATTTTGATTTGATATACAGGATATGTGTAGCTAAGCTCAAGGGAGCCGGTTCGCAGCACGAAGTGCATTTTTTACACCTTTCGTTAAATCAGTAATTTATACAGCACAATATAGCATTTACTCACCGCTGTAACATTCCGCAGCAACTATTGGTTGATATAGCAATTATTGCATCAGTTTTATTTGTCAAAAGCTTGCCCAACATTGTCTTTCAAAGGAATATAGTTAATTAAAAATAATCTGATATTAGAACGCATTACTTATATTCGTATTGTGTTAATAGAGGGTTAACACAAAAAAACCGGCGTAAGCCGAAAATGCTGGCTCCTCTGTATCTACAGAGGAGCTTTTATAACATCTAAAAATACATTAAATTAAACAGAGTCTTATAGTAACAGTTAAAAAAGTAAACCTGGTACTTTTACTATTTCATCAGCAATTAATTGCTAACTTCACATTTTATGAACGAGCAGAACAAAACTGTAGCCATATTCGATGATGATGAGGATATTCTATCAATTTGCCATTATGTGTTACAGGAGCAGGGGTGGGCGGTAAGTACTTTTACCAGCTGCGACGATATCATTAATAAACTGAAGCTGTGCAAGCCGCAGGTTATATTTATGGATAACTGGATCCCTCCTAAAGGCGGAATTGTTGCTACTCAGGAAATTAAGAGTGATAGTGCTTTAATGAATGTACCTGTTATTTACTTCTCCGCAAACAGTGAAATTTCCAAGCTTGCCAACACCGCGGGGGCAGAGCATTTTCTGGCCAAGCCTTTTGATCTTGATCACTTGGCTGAAGCTATCAGGATCGCTCTCTTGCCCAAAATAAAGTAATTGAAACGACAATACTGCTTCATCACCGTTGATTAGTTCCGGGAGTTAAACGCATAAGTTGCGTGTATCCGGCTGATTAGTTCGTCTATTTCGAAAGGTTTGGCGATAAAGCCATCCGCACCGGATTCCTGGGCGATTGCTTTTATATCACTATTAGCAGACATTAAAATAACGGGGATATGCCGGGTGGCATGATCTGCCTTTAATTGTTTGCATATATTGCGTCCATCCGTGCCTCCCATCCATATATCCAGCAAAATAAGACCGGGAGGATCGTCCTTTATTTGTAACACGTGTTGTGGATCGGCGGTAGACCTCACTTCGTAGCCTTCCGATTCCAGAATAATGCTTACTACATCAAGAATGCCGGGATTATCGTCGGCGATCAGGATCCTTTTTCTCATGTTGTGTCAGAGGCGTTTTATATTACATATAAGAATCCGATATAGGCCTGTTTACTGGGTTATTTTGAAACCATCGCAAAGCGTTACCATTAGTAACCTCGCTGATAGGTGCTGCTTTTGCCCGAACAGCGGGTACGATTCCTGCCAGTATATTTCTGAATTTTAGAAGACGCATGTTTGTTTTATAGCCAATCTTCGGAAAATTATATACGGCAAACGTACATGAAATTTTTCATTAATGAGAAAGAAAGGGCAAATGAAAAAATCATAAATGCCGGTGTTTCCGACATGGATGCCCATAAATACTCTGCTGCTTAAACAGGTTTGAAATCGTCATATAAACCGGAAACGTAAATTTTTAATCAATAGCTTTGCCTGGCTTAATTAAGAAATGAATACAGGCTTTTTTATATGCATCCGCTTATACAACACATAAACAAAATTACCGGGCAACCAGTAACAGATATATCTGCAATTCTATCCTTTTTGAAGCCCATACATTCCGAAAAAAAGAAATATTACAGGAAGAAGGGAAACGCTGTTCTTCTTATTTTTTTGTAGCGAGTGGTTGCCTGCGGTTATTTTTTACGGATGATAACGGAGCTGAGCAAACCCTGCAGTTTGCATTGGAGAACTGGTGGATGACAGACCTGGATGCTTTCAGGGCAGGCAAAACGTCAGGTTATTCCATCCAGGCCCTGGAGCCTACGGAAGTATTGCGTATATCTTATAAGAATTATGAACAGCTACTTTACAAGAACCCGTTGATGGAGCAATATTTCAGAAGGGTTTATGAGCGTTCTTATGCTGCGTCATTGTTACGGATCCAATTAATTTCACGAATGCCTAAGCAGGCATTTTATGAAAACTTCGCTTCAAAATACCCTGATTTTTTACAACGCATACCTCAGAAGGTGTTGGCGTCTTTCCTGGGGTTTACCCCTGAATATTTGAGTGAGCTGCGTAAAAACCGTAAAGAAAAGAAATAATGATGAACCCGCTGATACGCCATATGGGCCGGCTTCTTCCAGGCATCTTTATCAATGCCGAGGATGTTTTACCGTATACAACAATACAAAATTTGAAAAAAGGGGAGGTGCTTTTAAAGGAGAACGAGACCTGCGACGCAATTTATTTTGTTGCGAAAGGTTGTTTGTACCTATATTATGAACAGGAGGGTACGGAACAGGTAGTTCATTTTGCGTTGGAAAACTGGTGGATTACAGATTACAAAACATTTGCATCCCGCGGGCGGCGGTGTATAGTATCGCTGCCATGGAAGACTCAGAATTGGTGGTGATGACCCGCCGGCAATATGAAGACTTGCTAAACCAGTATCCGGTTATTGCCCTATATTTTAATAAAATTCATGAACGTGCTTATGGTGCGGCCTTACTGAAACAGAAAACATACGCTACTCTTTCTAAAGAAGCTTTTTATCGCTACTTTAAATCTACATATCCTGAAATGATAGCCAGGATACCAGATGCTATCTTCGCATCTTATATGCAGGTAAGCCTGGAAGAACTTACGCAATTAAAGGCAGCTTTTATTTCTTAAACCAGCTTAAGTTTTTCGTTATTGCAGCAATTCATCTTTGTGCTATACAAATTAACTCTAAAATATACAAAGATGAAAATAGTAATTATCGGCGGTACCGGCCTTATTGGTAGCCAGTTAGTCAATCAATTACAGCAAACGGAGCACGATGTTATTGCCGCATCACCCAGTTCGGGTGTTAATACCCTTACCGGCGAAGGAGTAAAAGAAGTAGTAACAGGTGCAGATGTGGTAATCGATGTGTCTAATTCCCCTTCATTTGAAGCCGCAGCTGTGATGAATTTTTTCAAGACTTCAAATGAAAACCTGCTGGCTGCAGAAAAACAAGCAGGTGTGAAGCATCACATCGCCTTGTCCGTAGTGGGTACCAGCCTGCTGCAGGCCAGCGGTTACTTTCGTGCCAAGCAAGTGCAGGAAGATATGATCAGGGCTTCCGGCATACCTTATACCATTGTTCATGCCACCCAGTTTTTTGAATTTGCCGGTGGCATCGTACAAATGAGCAGCACTGAAGGAAAAGTAATAGTGCCGGACGCGCATATTCAACCCGTTGCGAGTAAAGATGTGGTACGCTTCCTGGCCAAGACAGCGGTAGCCCAGCCAGCTCATGCTATACTCGAAATAGGAGGGCCTGAAAAGTTTGATATGGCTGCCTGGATCAGCCAATATGTAAACGCCACCGGCAGGAAGCTCGAGGTGGCAGCGGATGCGCATGCGTTATATTCAGGCGCCCCGTTGAAAAAGACACATTAGTGCCACAGCTACCAGTTTATTTAGGTGCGAGCCATTATGCGGAATGGATTACTGAACCCGGCAACCAACGTTAATATAAGTATATTTATTGGCGTGTTGTTAGGTGGAGCTGTAATTTTATATGGCAGCTAACCTGGCAACATATGGTTCATCTCTTCAAAACGAAAAAAACTGCCTCAAATAATCTTGAGACAGTTCGTTAACCCGATGAATAATAAATATTAATGCTCCTGCTGCACCCGTACTACTTTTGAGTAGGTTTTGGTACCATCCTGGTCAACCTGGGCAATGCGTATATAATAGTTTTGAAGTGTGGCAACCATATCGCCCTGTTTGCTGCAACCCGCGATCATAAACGCTCCAACGCTTAATATTGCCAAAGCCATTATCCATGATTTTCTACGACCTAAATTTGAGAAAGGAATCAATGCCAATCCAATTAATGAAAAGGCTGCAACAGGTAAACTACCATTGGACGTCCAGTTATAGTTCAATGCTGCATCGCTGTTCCCCTTGCTAGCCTTGGAAGCAATGGTTGCAATTTTTTTAAATTGTTGACCATCGGCAGATGCTTCTATTTCAAAATGATCGTTGGCGGTTTCCTTCTCTGTCGTCCAGTTTACGGAAAGGCTATTGTTTCTGATAGCAGCATTAACTGATCCGAAAGTCACCGGTAATACGGCGGCATCTTTAACCCAGGTAAGGGCGTCCAGGCCAGCGTAGGCGTAAGCGCCACCCAATGTGATCTGCAATTCACTTATAACAATATTCGTATAATTTTGACCATTTAGGTTGGTAAGGTCAATAAGGGTGTAACCATTACTAGTTGCCGTTGAAGTGACAAAACCAGTGGTTTTTGTTTGTGTAAATCTGGTTACTGTTCCAAGTTTACCGGTTATAGTAAGAGTTCCAATTACATTTTGATTGTTAAAGTTAGCGGCCGATAAATAAATCCAAAAGCGATTGACCTTAAATAAATTGGAAGTGGTTTTAATGCTAAAAGAGGAGTTTAGTGAAGTATTATCAACTCCATTAGTGGTACCGGAGTTATCAATATAAACATTATCATTGGCCGTTCCGCTCCACCCGGTTCCGGGGTAGGTTGTTTGAATACTGAATCTTCCTGTATGAGAAATAATATTGAAAACAACTCCATTATCTGTGAAATTGGTGCTTCCATCAGTTTCCGTTTCAAATCGTGCGGTACTGGTTTGTGCAAAAGAGAGAGTAGCAGCGAGCAGGCCGCCGATAGCCGATAGAAAATACTTTTTCATGATATTGATTTAGAAGGTGATTGCTGCAATAGGAGAAACTCCGGTCTCTCTCATAAACAGCGGCACAAAATTAGGGATAAAATATTTATATCACCAAAAAGTGATTTATCTATCTTCCTGTTGTTTTACTGTTAGCTAAAGGCGCCCTTAAAAACTTTTGGTCTCCTGTTCAATTGTGAATTATTATGTGTAGTAACCTATATTATTTTGAATGTTTTTTTGCTCAAGAGGTAATGTTATTATATTGATTTTGATAGACTGGCCTCTGTGTTGAGAGTAGTAAGCAAGGTGCAAGCTCCAACAGCTGGTTCTCACTCCGCTATAATCACTTTCACACCCATCTTTTCAATCTGCGATACGGTAGAGCGGTTTACCTGGTTGTCGGTAATAATGTAATCTATTTGTTCGAGGTTGCAGATCTTACCCAGGCCACGGCGATCAAACTTGCTGCTGTCGGCCAGTACTACTACGGTCTGCGCCAGGGCGATCATTTTCTGGTTCAGGCTGGCTTCCATAATATTGGTAATAGTAAGACCATGATCGAGATCGATACCATCTACCCCCAGGAACAAAACGCCGCAGGAGAGTTCTTCCAGTATCTTTTCAGCAAAAGACCCTGCGGTAGAAGAGGAGCTCTGATGTACCAGTCCTCCCAGTTGCAATACCTCTATATTCGGCCGGTTACATAGTTCCAGCGCTACTTTTAACGCAGGTGTAATAACAATAATCTTTTTCTCGGGGTAAAGAGCCTTTGCCAGTTCGTATACCGTAGTGCCGGAGCCGATCATAATAGAATCGTTGGGGCCGATAAGGCTAAGCGCCGTTTTGGCGATACGTTTTTTTCATCCGACTTAATAAACTCTTTTTCGTTGATGGGGCGTTCAATAGCATAGGGGTTTTGCATAGACGCGCCGCCACGGGTACGGAATAGCAGCTTTTTGTCCTCCAGTAATTTCAGGTCCTTGCGCACGGTTACCCCGCTCACATTCATTTCTTCAATTAACTGCGGGATGCTCAGTTTTCCGTTTTCCTGTAATTTCTGCAGTATCAGCTGGTGGCGCTCCGTAATTGATTTCATTTATTTTGCTTGGTTTAATCTGATCAAAGGTTGGATAACGGGCTGTTGCCGGCAGGCCGTTTCGTTTGCACAAAAGTGGCCAGAAATACTCATAATTTCAAACGCTTCCAAAAACTTTCCCTAAAATTAATATTCAAGGGTTAAAAACCGACGGTGTCTACTTTTAAAAACTTTTTTTTTATTTAATTTTGTTTAATTAACTTAAATATTATTACATTTGATTTCGATTGCCGGATTGGAGTAAACAGACTTGTTGGTTTCCAGTCCCTGTTTTTTTGAACGATTGCGCTGTTTTGCCGGTTTCAACCCTAATAATTTGTTTACAAAGCGGTAACAATTTGTTTAAATAGGTTTCATTTTTTTTTTTTTGAAAGTTTTGAAACATTATTTGAAATAAAATTTAATCAAACAATCTAATGCCATCACAAATGATCATGCTTCAGAAAAGAAATTGGCCGCCTCCTGTAAGTGCGGCTTGCACCAAAGGCAGGCTGCAGCCTGCTGCAACCAACTGCTATTATCGCTTTACCAGGTCACAGGTTTTATCTCTTAATGCAATCCGCCTGCCGGGCTTCCTTGCGGGGTTGCTGCTATTATTGATGATACCTATGGAAGGGAGGGCGCAAACACGTACCATCAGCGGTAAGGTAACCGACGACAAAGGACAACCTTTGGCAGGCATTACCGTATCGGTGGATAGCACAGGTATAGGCGGCACCACCAATGCGCAGGGGCATTACACCATCAGTTTTAATATGGCTGCGGGTAATCTAGTATTTACAGGTATTGGCTTTTTGCCCCGGCAAATAGCGGTGGGCGATCGGTCTGTAATTGATGTCAGCCTGGAACCGGATATTGCTAACCTGGGAGAAGTGGTAGTGGTAGCGTATGGCACCCAGAAAAAGGTGAATGTAACAGGATCTGTATCGCAGATTGGCAGCGAACAGCTGGAGCGACGCCCCAACCTGTCTACTTCTGCTGCTTTGCAGGGTTTGGCGCCGGGTGTTACGGTAACGCAGCAAACCGGTTCGCCGGGCGGCGATGCCGGGCAGATCCGCATAAGAGGCATTAATTCTTTCGGTGGCTCTAATAGCGCTCCCCTCGTAATTATTGACGGGGTGGCCGGTAATATAGACGATATAGACGCGAACCTGATTGAATCGATATCTGTATTGAAGGATGCGGCTTCTGCTGCTATTTACGGATCAAGAGCCGCCAACGGTGTGATCCTGGTTACCACCAAAAGAGCCAAAGATAAAATGTCGGTATTATACAGGGGCTATATAGGTCAGCAAAGGCCCGCTGCCATTCCCAAAGTAACCGATGGCCTTACCTATATGCAGGTATTTAACGATGCCAGTATGAATGATAACGGCATTAAAATTTACAGCGATGAAGACATAGAGGAATTTAAAAAGAAGTATGCCGAAAATCCCTCGAACTACGATTGGCAGGATGCTATTTTACAGGGTAATGGCTTTACCCATAACCATTTTATTTCTTTAATGGCTAATAGCGGTATCGTTAGAGTTAATCCTTCTTTAAGCTACGCCGACCAGAATGGTATTATTAAGAATACAGACTTTAAAAGATATGTATTCCGTAATAATATGGATATCACACCAAGCGATAAATTCAACATCAAGTTCGATATTGCTGTTACCAAGAACCGCCGGCAGGTGGCCAGTGAAGGCACTATCTGGAATTACCTGGGACGCATGCCAACCAATATTCCTATACGGTATGGAGACCGCTGGTCTGACGGGTGGGTAAAGATCAACCCGGTAGCTTATATCGATGAAGGTGGTAACCGCGGTACCAATAACCTGGACCTCTACGGTAACCTTAGCCTGAACTACAAGCCAGCACCCTGGCTTTCTTTCACCGGTATGGTTGCCCCACGTTATGTAACAACCAATGTGCACAATTTTACCAAGAGCGTAATGACTTATATTGAAGACGGATCTGAAGCGGGTGCAGCCAATACCTTCACCGATCTTACTGAAACGTCTTATCGTTATCTATATGGTACTTACCAGTTTTTTGCCAATGTGCAAAAGAGCATACGGAACCACAACCTGAACCTCATGGCAGGCGCCTCAAGAGAAACCTACGATGAAAAATACCTGATGGCTTATCGCCGCGATTTTACATATGACGATTATGAAGTAATCGGCGCCGGGGCAGACAATGCCACTAAGGACAATAACGGCTCCGTGACCAATGGCTGCTGGTATCTACTTTTGGCCGTTTTAATTATGATTTTAAGGGTAAATACCTTTTTGAAGCCAATATGCGTTATGACGGTACTTCCCGTTTTATTAAAGCCAATCGATGGGCAGCTTTTCCTTCTTTCTCTGCGGGATGGGTATTGAGCAAGGAATCTTTCATGCAGGAACTGCGTCCGGTAAT
The DNA here is from genome assembly GCA_019316985.1 of Paraniabella defluvii. Taxonomy (GTDB): domain Bacteria; phylum Bacteroidota; class Bacteroidia; order Chitinophagales; family Chitinophagaceae; genus Niabella; species Niabella defluvii. The sequence continues at coordinate 5,348,053 of CP079215.1, read as the reverse complement.
GAGCCTGCTGAAAATAAGAGGCTCCTGGGGTAAACTGGGAACCAGAATATTGGAACCTCTTATTATCCGTTTTCTGAAACCCTGAACCTGGGTAGCATATCCATGGGCAACCAGATTTACCAGATGATAGCGCAAACCAATATGTCGAACCCCGACCTGCGCTGGGAAGAGACCACTATGAAAGGTGTTGCGGTAGACGCAACCTTATTTAATAAATGGTCATTTACTTACGAATGGTACGATAAGGTTACAGACGGCATTTTATTAAAGCTAAATACTTCGCAACTCACAGGTTTAGCGGCTCCTTACCAGAATGCGGCGGTAGTATCTAACAGGGGTTGGGAGTTCTCTACCCGTTACGACGACCAGTTTGGAGATCTTAAATTAGGGATCGGTTTCAATCTTTCTGATGTTAAAAACAAGATCACGGATATGAAGGACAAACCTCGGGAGCCTTGTTACGCCAACAGGAGGGTTATGCCATCAATTCTATTTATGGCTATATAGCAGAAGGATTTTACCAGTCGCAGGAAGAGATTGACAAAGGCCCGGTACAGTTTGGTACTTTAAAGCCGGGCGATGTGCGTTATAAAGATATAGCCGGCGCCTTTGATGAAAACGGCAATGCCATTCCCGACGGTAAAATTACAGATCTTGACAAAGTAATTATTGGAAGCACGATTCCACGTTATACCTACGGTGGTAACCTCGACCTGGGCTGGAAGGGCATTTCTTTGAGTGCCTTTATACAAGGGGTGGGCAAGGCCGATGGATATTTGAACGCACATTATGTAATCCCCGCTGCTAATTCGAGCGCAATCAAACCCTGGCAGCTGGATTACTGGAAACCTGACAATACGGATGCTGCGTTACCAAGAGTATCCATCACTTCTACCAACAATACACAAAACTCTACCCTTTGGATGAGAAGCGCAGCCTACCTGCGTTTGAAGAATATCCAGCTGGGCTACCAATTACCCAACCAGCTGGTAAAAAATATGAAGCTGAAAAATGTGTTTATCTATGTGAATGGTCAGAACCTTTTAACTAAAACTAAATTTTACGAAGGGTACGATCCGGAGATCAATTACAATGCTGCTGTTTCCGACGGCGTATCGCTGGGAGAAGGTAATTACTATCCCCAGGTTAAGACATTCACATTTGGTATCGACATTAAATTTTAAATCATGCAATATCTTAATACATTAAATAAATTCCTGGGATATGCATTGGTATGTAGCCTGGCGTTTACCTCCTGCAACCTCGACCGTTTCCCACTCAATGGCCCCTCAACTGAAACTTTCCCGGCTTCTGAAAAAGAAGCACAAATGGGATTATTGGCAGCCTATCAGTCCATCAGCCAATTGGACGCTTCCAGCACACCTATCTGGCATGTAATGGATAATATAACAGATATCGGTTACGCCCGTCCTGGTAACAATTACACATCACCCATTACCAGTGCATTAACTACCGATAACGCGCTGGCCATTAAACCCTGGCAATTTCATTATCGCACTATTGCCCGTTGCCATGCGGTTTTGGATAAGCTGCCGGGTTTAAAAGCATCTATGGCCGAAGCTGCCTACAACCAGTTAGATGCTGAACTTCGTTTTGTTCGCGCTTATGCTTATTCGCAACTAATAGAATTGTATGGCGCCGTTCCGTTGATCAAACAGGCTGTAGGTCTTGGTAACTCGAATGTGGAGCGCACACCTAAAGCTACTATTGAGCAGTTTTTATTAGATGAGCTGACAGAAATAGCTGAACGGCTACCGGTGTCTCAATCTGTTTATGGCAATGTACGTGCCTCCCGCATTGCGGCTTATATGCTAAAAGCCCGTATTGCTTTATACGCTAAAAAATACCCACAGGCAGCAGAAGCCAGTAAAAAAGCGCTGGACCTTTCTGCAGGTGTAAATGACCTGACTCCGTTTAACACAACGGTGAATACGGTAGGTAAGGATCATAGTACCGGCGAACCCAGTACGGCCAATATTTTCGGACATGAGGGTTATCTAAGCAGCAAAGAATGGATATGGGTGGCAGAATACAATAAAGCTATTGTAGGCAATACCCATAACCAGCAATATTATATTGCATCTAGGTTAGGTAAAGGAGTTTGTTACTGGGGACCTACACAGGATTTTATCAATACCTTCCAGGCAACGGATGGTTTGCCAATAACAGAATCTCCTTTGTACAACCCGGCAAAGCCTTTTGAGAACCGCGATTCCCGGCTGGATATGTATTGTGTTCGCCCGGGATCGAGGTATATGGGCTACCAGTTTGAGCCCAACACCGCTTTTAAAACTGTAGCCAATTACTGGCCGGTGATCAACGGGCAGGCTACAACGCCTTCTTCTGTTGCCAATACCGATGCTACCAATGCGTTCAGGTCTTTTAGCGGCTATCTCTGGCGTAAACATACGGATCTTGCTGATTTCAATTCCACATCTGTTAGCGGTGTTTCCGACCTGGATGTAGGTATTTTCAGGCTGGCAGAGCTTTTGCTGATTTATGCAGAAGCCAAGATCGAGTCCAATGACATTGACGCTACAGTATATAACGCCATCAATCGCATACGCACCCGGGCAAAAATGCCCTCATTGCCCAACGGTCTTTCCCAGGCGCAGTTACGCAAGGCGCTGAGATATGAGCGTAAAGTAGAACTGGCCAATGACGGGCTGCGCTGGTACGACCTGCGGCGCTGGGATATAGCAAAGACGGTGATGAACGGAGTGATATACCTGAACCGCGATGCCAAAGCATGGACCAGTGCTGTATTAACCGGTTTCGATGATAATTATACGCCTATTTATAATCATGCTGAAGCGGCTAAATACTTTACCACGCAGGAGGTAGTATACCGGGTAAATAAAGATGAGTTATGGCCAGTGCCCAAATCGGAGATCGATGCCAGCAATAAGCTGACGCAGAACCCGGGGTATTAGGAAGCGGTTGATAGTGTATGGCCAATAGGCGATAGTGAATTAAATAAAAACGAATGACGAAATTGTTTCGCCCCGAAAACAGGAGATGGTGGATCATCGCAGTGATCTTTATTGCGATCGTCTTTAATTATGTAGACCGGCAGGTAGTGTCTATACTGAAACCCGTTTTAAAAAACGAATTTCAATTGGACGATAGCGGGTATGCTATTATCATTAATGTATTTACGATATGCTATGCGTTAATGTACCCGGTAACAGGCTGGATGGTCGATCGCTTCGGGGCGAAAGTGGTCATGTTTTATGGGGTATTAACCTGGTCCATTGCCTGTATTGGTGGCGGCTTTGCACGTACCGTGGGGCAGCTGGCTTTTTCAGGGGACTGCTCGGGGCAGCTGAACCTACTAACTTCCCATCACAGCTGAAGGTAGTGGCAATATGGTTCCCGGGAAAATTGAGGGCCACAGCTAACAGCTTGTGCGTAGCGGGCAGCTCTATAGGAGCCATCATAGCGCCGCCACTGGTAGCCTGGCTGGCTATTCAATACAGTTGGCAAACGGCTTTTATTGTATTGGGAGCTGTGGGGCTGGTAATTGCAGTGCTATGGAAGCTGGTATACCAGGACCCTCCCGCACATATTATGCAGGAAGCCGTGCAGGATGAAACTGCGCCGTCTGATCAGCCGGTACCGGTTGCAGCTTTTTCCTGAAACAGCTTTGGACCACCAGAAGCTTGTGGGGTGTGTTGCTGATCAGGTTTGTGAGCGACCCTGTATGGTATTTCTGTTTGTTTTGGCTACCCGGGTATTTGCAGGAACAATCCGGCCTGTCACTGGCACAGGTGGGTATGTTTGGCTGGATACCTTTCCTGGTGGCAGACCTGGGAGCTATCGGCACTTCCGCCTGGTCGGACCGGCTGGTAAAAAAGGATATGCCCCTTTAAGAGCCCGTAAATTAATGCTGACGGTGACTGCCTGTTTTGCTCCCCTTTGCGCGCTGGCGCCTTACCTGCCTAATGCAGCCAGTACGCTTGCCGTATTCAGTATTGTAGCTGTAGCCTGTTTAAGCTGGTTATTTACCATAAGTGTGGTGGTAGCAGAAGCTTTTCCTGTAAAAAATGTGGCCAGTGTATTAGGAATCGCAGGAGGCTTTGGTGCATTGGGAGCCGTACTCTTTAACAGTTTTGTAGGCTCACTGATGGGAACGGTTGGCGCCGGTAAAATATTTTTAGCTATGGCAGTATTACACCCCGTCGCCATTTTGATATTATGGACAATGACCAGAAAAGAACAGCCCAAAAACAATTCACTTCTTTCAAAACAAAATCAATCATAATGACAAATAATATTATTGAACCCGCCAGGGAATTGCCGGTTAGAGCATCAGTGGATGTATTGGTTATCGGTGGCGGACCATCAGGTATCATGGCGGCACTGGCTGCTGCCGAAGAAGGTGCTAATGTAATGCTTATAGAGAGCCGCAGCTTTGTAGGTGGCAATATGACGATTGGATTACCGATCCTCGGATTCCTGGGACAGAAAGGTAACCAGATCATTAAGGGGCTTCCTCAAAAATATATCGACCGGTTAAAAGCTATAGAAGCCTCCAGTGAGCACCGGCCCTGCCCACTGCATATGAGCCTTACTTTGGTTGAACCTGAAGCTGTAAAAACGGTAGCCTTGCAAATGCTGGTTGAAGCCGGCGTGAATATATTGTTTTATGCCTTTTGTGCAGGAGTTGTAAAAGAAGGTGATGAATTGAAAGGTGTCATCATAGAAAGCAAAGCGGGAAGGGAAGTAGTGCTTTCTAAAGTAACTATTGACTGCAGCGGTGACGCGGATGTGGCTTTTAAATCCGGCGTGCCCTGCGAATTTGGTAATGAACAAGGCGGCGTTCAACCGCCCACATTAATGTTCTGCCTGGGTGGTGTTGATACAGAAAAACTACGCCTGAGTATTGCGGAAGAGCCTCGTACGTATTTAACAGATTTTATTCCGGCAGAATATTTTGGTCAGAACAACCAGTTTGTACTGGTAGGCATGCGCAACCTGATCAACCAGGCAAAAGAGGAGGGCTTATCATTGCCTACGGAAAGAACCATTCTGATAACCGGTTTGCGTAAAGGCGAAATATGGGTAAACATGACCCGTGTAAATGGCGTCAACGGTACCGATCCTGCCAGTCTTACCTGGGGTGAGATAGAGGGACGCAAGCAAATCGAAGATATCCAGCGGTACCTGGTGAATTATGTGCCTGGCTTTGAAAATGCTTACTTCCTGAAAACAGCACCCTTCCTTGGCATTCGCGAAACGCGCCGCATCAAAGGGCAATATACCATGGATCGTGATGATATTATGAGCTGCCGCCATTTTGACGACGCGATTGCGGTTGCCAGCTATCCATTGGACATTCATCACCCGGTGGGCGGTGGCTGTACACTTGAATGGTGTGGTGATTGTTATGATATACCTTACCGGTCGTTGGTGCCACTGCATATCAAAAATTTGCTGGTAGCGGGCCGGGCTATTTCTACCACCCATGAAGCCATGTCCGCCATAAGAGTGATGGCGCCTTGTATGGCCATGGGGAAGCGGCGGGCCGTGCGGCTAAAATGGCAATTAAACAAGGCATTCAGCCGGATGCGATTGATGTAAAAGCATTGCAGCAGGAACTGCTGGAAAAAGGAGCTTACCTGCGCATTCCTCAGGAAACTAGCATTTAATATTATAAAGTATGTATGCACCAAGAAGAAAATTTATAAAGCAGTTGGGCCTGGGTGCTGTTTCAGCCACAATACTCCCTTTTTGAGTAGGGCTGCCGGAACAAATGCTTCCCATGGTTTTCACCGGGTATTGTCCTGTAATATTCGGGTTGCCTTGCCTGAAGATGAGGCTAAGGGGTAGGCTGGCCGCAGCGAAAAGATACTTGTATTCGGGTAATCAAAAGTCAGCAACCCGATATCGTGGGATTTCAGGAGGTATTAAAAGTACAGGCAGAAGACATCAGGAAAGCATTTCCCCATTTCAATCTTTTTGGCTTCGAAGGCCCCGAAATGGACGCCCATCCGACAGGCTACCATGGTATTGCAAAAATCCGGTACTGTTTAATAAAGAACGATATGAATTATTAACAGGAGGTACTTACTGGCTTTCAGAAACGCCTTTGATAGCTGGTAGTAAATCATGGGAGACCGCGAGGGCGCGGCATGCCAACTGGGTACGGTTAAAAGAGCGTAAAACCGGTAAAGAATTACGGATTGTTAATCTGCACCTCGACCATATATCCGATGAGGCTAAACTGCAACAAGCCAGGATGGTAGCGGGGAAAGTGCACAGTATCCCACCGGTTTTGCCCAAATATTAACCGGCGACTTTAATAGCCGTTTCAATAGCCCTGTACTCGCATCATTGAGAACCAGTGACTGGAAGGAAAGCTTTGAAACATTACATGGACAAAAAGAAGCAGGTCATACCGGTCATGAGTTTGAGGGAACCGCTTATACAAAAGCCCCCTCAAAAGGTCGCATTGATTATATATGGTATAGAGGAAGTATTAAGCCGGTACAAAGTAAGGTAGTTAAAGACGCAATAAAAGGCAAATTCCCCAGCGATCATTTTTTTGCTTTCCGATTTTGAAATATAGTATGTAGACGATGGATAATAGGTAATAGGCCGAGAACAATTAAATAGTATCGCTCAAATAGTAAAACAGTAATATGAAACAATTAGGAATAGTTTGGACTTTGCTCCTGGTGCTGGCTTCCCAGCTGGCTTTCGCACAGGATGTATACCGGAAACCGGTTTTAGAGCAAAAAGGATCATGGTCAGTGATCATGGTGCCCGACATTCAGAACTATGTAAATGGAGCAGAAACCAGCCCATCCTGGATCTGATGATGGCATGGGTTGAAGATAATATTGATAGCCTCAATATTAAAATGGTGATAGGGGTAGGTGATCTGGTGGAAAACAATGAAAAGATCACTACTGATTATGATGGCAATCAAACCACGCAGCAGCAGTGGCAATCAGCTGCACGTGCATTTGGTAAGCTTGATGGTAAAGTGCCTTATATAGCTGCTACAGGTAACCATGATTATAGCATCGACCGGCAGGGTAACCGCAGTTCGCGTTACCACGAATTCTTCCATCCTGAAAAGAATTTTCTAAACCAGAAATTTTTGGTACAGAACAGCCGGAACGAAAGGGGCCAACCCACTTTAGAGAATTCAGCTTATGAGCTCAGGAATCTGAATGGCAAAGACTATCTTTTTCTGACCGTGGAATACGGCCCGCGCGACTCTGTGCTTACCTGGGCTAAAAAAGTGGCTGCTTTACAACAGTACAAAAATCATCGCATCGTCCTGGCCACACACAATTATTTATCTCAAAAAGATCAGCATACTTCCGGCGAGATCAAATGGCTATTCTGGGAGCCTTATAATATCGACAATATGATACAGAAAGCGCCACACGTGAAAATGCCTTTTGCGAATAATGGTGTACAGATCTGGCAAAAGCTGGTTCAGCCTGCCTCTAATATTGAGCTGGTTTTGTGCGGTCATATATCTGGGGAAGGGTACAGGACCGATAAAAATGTTGCGGGCAAAACAGTGCACCAGATGCTATTTGATGCGCAATCAATGGGAGGCGGGCATCGCGATGGTAATGGCGGCGATGGCTGGCTGCGCATACTGGAGTTTTTACCCGATGGGAAAACCGTTAAAGTAAAAACCTTTTCCCCCTTTTTCGGCGCTTCTCCCTCCACCAGGCACCTGGCGTGGAAAAAAGATGCCCGCAATGAATACCTGATGAAGTTCGATTAGGAGTTTATAAAGTTTAACAACGATAACTATAACAACCTGTTGCCACAGGTATAACGATTAAGCCACAATGAAAAAAGAAACAACAATTATGAATCAATTGGGTATACCACGACCCTTGCTGTCGGGTTACCTGGGCATTATGCTTTTTATGATGGGAGATGGAATGGAGCAAGGATGGCTAAGCCCTTACCTTATTGAAAAAGGAATGAGCATACAGCAAACAGCTTCCCTGTTTACCGCTTATGGTATTACTATCGCTATAGCGTCCTGGTTTTCGGGCGTACTGGCAGAAACGCTGACACCCAAAAAGGCAATGCTTATAGGACTCATTATATACCTGCTGGGTACAGTAGGATTTATTGGTTGGGGTATGGAGTCGCTGCATTTTCCCACGATGCTGGTTACCTATGCGTTGCGCGGGTTCGGTTATCCATTATTTGCTTATTCCTTCCTGGTATGGATATCTTATCTTACGCCCAGGCAAATGCTCGGACGTGCAGTTGGCTGGTTCTGGTTCGTATTTACCGGTGGCTTGAACGTATTAGGCGCCTTTTATTCAAGCTGGGCTATCAGAGAACTTGGTCATATCAATGCGCTTTGGAGCGCGGTATTTTGGGTGTTATTGGGCGCGCTTTTCTCCTGGTTTTAAATAAAGCTTCCTTTCCGGCAGGCGATACAACCAAAAGCAAACTGGCAGAACTAAGTAAGGGGCTAACTATTGTAAAGCAGGAGCCTAAAGTTTTACTGGCGGGTATAGTAAGGGTAATTAATACCACGGCTCAATTCGCCTTACCCGTTTTTTTGCCTACCTATATGGCATCACATGGTTTTGATACCACGGAATGGTTATATATCTGGGGCACAATATTTACCAGCAATATAGCATTTAACCTGATATTCGGCTTTGTGGGTGATCGTTTTGGCTGGCGTAAAACCATCATCTGGTTCGGCGGCGTAGGCTGCGGAATCACTACTTTATTACTTTACTACGTACCGCAATATAGCCCGGGTACTTACTGGCTGGTAATGCTGGCTGGTATTTTATGGGGCCTGCCTGGCCGGTTATGTACCATTGTCTGCGCTGACTCCTCCCTGGTTAATAAAGATAAAGGAGCTGCCATGGCTATCCTGAACCTGGGCGCAGGGCTGGCCGTTTTGCGGGACCCGCTATTGTGGGTTTATTTATAGCCCGGCTGGGCAATGAAGGGGTAATATGGATATTGGCGATATTGTACTTCATAAGCGCTGTTATGACTTTTTTATAAAGCCTCAAACAGTAAATGTAAAGGCGTCCGCCGCACAGGTAATAGAAACAATATAAACGATTGCCTGGTAGTAACATGCTATTACAGGCTTAAACATAAAAGAATAAGAAAATGAGAATACTAGTAACCGCACCTTACCATGAACAAGGTTTGTTGGAATTGAAGTCGAATTTTGGTGAAGTAATTTACAGGCCCTGGAAAGACAATGACCGCGCTTTTAACGAAGATGAGTTGATAAGCCTGCTTGATGAAACCAAAGCGGAAGCCCTGATCACCGAACATGACCATGTAACAGAAAAAGTGCTGGAGGCGAATAACCACCTGCAGTTTATAGGTGTTTGTCGCGGTACGCCTTCAAATGTAGCGCTCGCAGTAGCCACAGCATTGAAGATCCCTGTTTTTTACACACCCGCACGTAATGCGCAAGCCGTGGCCGAATTATTTATAGCCAATACCATCTGCTTTATGCGTCAGGTATTGCCGGGTATACAGTGGTTAAAAGAAAGGAGATGGGAGGCCGGAGCGCACACTTCTTATTTGCAATTTAAAGGAACAGAAATGGCCGGTAAAACGATCGGCCTGGTTGGATTTGGCGCTATTGGCCAGCTAATTGCCGGTATGGTAGTTAACTATCCCTGTAACATTCAATATTACGACCCTTATATTGATGAAACTGCATTTCCCGGTTATAAAAAACAACGCTGGAAAACCTTTTCAGCAGTAGCGACATTGTATCTGTTCATCTGCCGGTAACTAAGGAAACGCAACAGCTGATCGACCATTCTTTATTGAAACTAATGAAGGGGATGCCTTATTTGTAAATACAGCCAGGGCTGCTGTTGTAAATCGTAACCATCTTTACCAGGTATTGGCTTCCGGTAGTATAAAAGGAGCTATTTTAGATGTGTTCGACAATGAGCCGCCCGATGAACTGGACTATAAAATTATCGACCTGCCTAATGTGATCGCTACGCCGCATATTGCGGGTGCTACTTTTGAGGTAGAAGACCATCACGTGCGGATTATGAATAAGGTTCTTATCGACTGGTATATAAATAATAAGCAAACTGCTGATAAAATTTATAATAAAGAGTTGTTGGCTGCTGTCATATAAATTCACCCCACATGAAAAGAGATGCATATATAATTATAGATATTGGTACGGGTAATGTAAGAGTAGCGGTAGTAACGCCAGGCGGAGAAGTACTGGGCGTAGGGAGAGGCGATATTATTTATAAAAGAGATGATTTGTATCCCGAATCCATCTATTTTGACCCCGGGCAGTTGTGGAAACAAATTATTGGTTTGGGTACTACCGCTTTGCGGCAGGCCGGCGAAGTAAGCATTAAAGCATTAACCACTACCAGCCAGCGGGAAGGGATTGTGCTGATGACTTCGGCCGGCGGCTCTTTGATTGGTTTACCCAATATTGATCACCGGGGCCGGGAATGGGAAGACACAGTAGTAGATAAAAGTCGCATGTACCAGCTATCGGGCCGTTTCCCTACTTCTTTATTTTCAGCTTATAAGCTCGAAGGTATCCGCCAAAGACGTACTGAAATCTGGCAACAGTGTGCGTACTTTTTGAGTATCAGCGACTGGGCTGCTTTTCAACTTTGTGGTGTTGCCGCTTATGAACATTCGCAGGCATCAGAAACCCTGCTTTATGATGTAGCGGGGGCAACTGGAGTAATGAACTGGCCGCAATGTTTGATCTGGAGGCGTCCTACTGCCCTGCACTAACCACTTCAGCTGAAAAGATAGGTACAGTGCTTCCGGGTATAGCTCATGAATGGCGTTTGCATACCGGCGCTATTGTTGTGACGGGTGGTGGTGACACACAGCTTGCTATAAAAAGTACGCAGCCTCAGGTAGATGATATCGTTATCGTATCCGGCACCACCACGCCTATTGTAAAAATAACCGATCGATATATTACTGATAAGCAGGAGCGCACATGGACCAGCAGGGATATTGAACCGGGACGTTTTGTATTTGAGGCCAATGCCGGCGTAACGGGTTTAAACTATCAGCGCCTTAAGGAGGTGTTTTACCCCAATGAAGGGTACGATGTAATTGAAAGGAACTAGCCTTAAATCCTCACCGCCATTGTGTAGCCTCACTGGGATCATTAATTGCCGCTGAAAATGCCCGGTGCTTACGGGTGGATTTGTTTTCCCTGTTCCGGTATCGCATGAGCTTTCCAGGAGTTCTTTTGTATGGGCGACGCTGATGGATATCGCATTTTCGATAGCCGGCAATTACGAGGTGCTAAAAGAAGTGTCGGGGCATGATAAAGATTATATATGGGCTTGCGGGGTGGTTTACAAAGTCCGGCGTTGCGGCAGTTAATTGCTACAATCCTGGGCAAAAAGTACAGGTACGCAAGGGATTTGAACAGGCTTCAGCTATTGGCGGCGCATTGATTTGCAACCGGGTATTGGAAGTTGACAGCGAAGGTATGAATATGAAGATTGAATCAGTATTACCCCAGGATCATCTTCGGGAGTCTTTTATTCAGCAACTGGATCAGTGGAAGCAAACCAGGAACTATTTTAAAACGTTGACAGCAGCGAGACAATGACAGCAACCTATTTTATAGGAATTGATATCGGTACACAGGAGCCAGGGTGGCTGCTTTCGATAACAGCGGCCGGGAAATGGCTGCCAGTAGTGAAGTATTTGATCTGTCCGCCGACTCGCGACAGGAGCAGGACGCCCTTGTATGGTGGAATTCCTGTTACCATTCTCTTCAACAGGTATGTAAGGAATTGTCAACACTAATTGATCTGTCGCTGGTTAAAGCAATAGGTGTTACTTCAACATCCGGTACGATCATTCCCATGGGAGAAAATGATCGGCCGCTGCATCCCGCTATAATGTATAGCGACGGCAGGTCGGCAGATGAAGCAGTAGCCTGTAGGAAACTGCCCTTGCATCTGGTGTCGAAGGGTATACGGCGTTTAACGCGTCTAGCGGCCTGCCTAAGATGCTATGGTTTCTGAGAAATTATCCCGATAAAATTGTCAGGCTGAAGCGCTTTATCCATGCTTCGGATTTTATAACCGGAATGCTTAGCGGCAATTTTTCGGTTACAGACTACACTAATGTATTAAAATCCGGTTACGACCTTCATCTTTTTCGCTGGCCGGATTATATCACTTCGTCATCAGGCATCCGCCGCCGGTGGCTTCAGGAAGTAGTGCCATCGGGTACCCCGATAGGTTTTCTGAAAGCAGTTTGGGCCCGGGCTTTAGGTTTGTCCGAGTCCGTAATAATTACTGCTGGTCTCACGGATGGATGCGCTTCACAGGTGGCATCGGGCGCTGTAAATCCGGGTGACTGGAACACTACCATCGGTACCACACTCGTGATCAAAGGGGTAACTAAAGAAGAAGTCTACGATCCCACAGGAGCCATTTATTGTCACCGGCATCCCGAAGGTTTGTGGATGCCTGGCGGAGCCAGTAATACGGGAGCCGACTGGGTAACGCAACTGTTCAAAGGAGCTGATCTGGCCGCTTTGGCTAATGAAGCCAGCTCGCTGATACCGGGTTCCCATCTTGCATGGCCATTGTTGCAAAAGGGAGAACGTTTTCCTTTTGTAGCGCCCCATGCGAGGGGTTTTGCGCCAGAGGGACTTTCTGATGCATCATTGTTTACTGCTTATATGGAAGGCGTTGCCTATATAGAACGTTATGCATTCGACAAGATCAGGCAGCTTTCGGGAGAGCCCGTTGCCCAGATCTTTTCCGCCGGTGGCGCCTCTAACAGCGATGTATGGGTGCAGATCAGGGCCAGTGTGCTTAATTTGCCGATACGTAAAACAAAAAATGTTTCAGGGCTGCAGGTGCAGCAATAGTGGCAGCTGCCGGAACCTCTTTCCCGAATATCAGGGCAGCAGCTGCTGCTATGGTTCACCCAGAAAAGACCGTTATGCCGGAAAGCAGGCTGGTTAAGGCTTATCATACGCGGTATGAAGCATTTATTAATTTGTTAAGAGAAAAAAATATATCAATGAGTGAAAGCGCTTTACTTCGCGTTTATTTGTTAAGGCATGGACAAACTGCGTGGAACGCTGATAATAACCGTTATTGCGGAAGAACAGATATTCCCCTTACAGACAAAGGATTGGACCAGGCTGCCGCAGTGCGCGGGCAACTGAGCGATATTCAGCTGGATGCCGTATATACTTCTCCCTTACAGCGCGCCAGCACTACAGCCCGCATTGCGTCTGGTGTTGAACCAATTTCTGATGACCGGTTAATGGAAGTGGATTTCGGACAATGGGAATATAAAACCCGTGAAGAATTTATAAAAGAGGACCCTCAATCCTGGGAGAACTGGAACACAGACCCCACCTATGTAAGAGCCGGCGTAACAGGAGAAACGGGAATGGAAATTGTAAAACGGGTAGATGACTTTTTAAAGAAATGATTAGCCGCCGGGCCGGCCAAACCATACTGGTTGCCGCTCACAACGGAGTGAACCGGTTGTATATGGCTTACAAATTAGGTATGCCCCTGCGCAATTATCGCCAGATCGTACAACATAATTCTGCAATTACTTTTTTACTTTAGATACCAACGGACTTTTTACACTTGAATATCTAAACACAAAACTGAAATAAAATGATCCTCTTAAAAATCTGCTACTGACAGCAGCATTACAGCTGATTGTGCTAAGTTGCTTTTCGCAACAAAAACTCCATCGACTAAATATTAAAAGCCCCGGCAATTACAGGAGTTTTTCAGGCATACAAAAATAATGCAGCTATTATCAGCGGACACAGGGGCTGCGACGTAGCGGACTATCCTGAAAACTCAATAGAAGCGTTTGAGTATGTGTTACAATACACACCCGCTTTTTTGAAATAGACCCGCGTATGACCAAAGACAGCGTTGTTGTTCTCATGCATGATGCTACGCTTGACCGCACCACAAATGGAACCGGCAAATTGTCTGACTACACCTGGGCCGAGGTGCAAAAGCTGCAACTAAAGGACCGGTTTGGCAAGCTCACGCCTTACCATATCCCAACTTTAGCGCAGGTGATTGAATGGGCTAGGGGCAAGACGATCTTAAACCTGGATAAGAAAGATGTACCTGCCGAAATCACTGATAAAATCATAAAAGAACATAAAGCAGGCGCCTTCGTAATGGTAACGGTACATAATGCCGAACAGGCAAAGTTTTATTATCAAAAGGACCCGAACCGCATGATGTCTGCATTTGTAAAAACTAAAAAAGCATTAAAGGAATACGAAGCGGCCGGCATACCCTGGCAGAATATGATAGCTTATATAGGATCGGAAAACAAGCCTGAAAACAAAATTATGCTGGATCTTCTGCACCAAAGGAAAGTAAAATGTATGATCTCAGCAGCGCCGGTCTACGATAAGCTGGTTACCGAAGAGCAAAGAGCTCAAGCATACCGGGAAATATTTAAATCAGGAGCAGACATTCTCGAATCAGATCTGCCGGTTGAAGTGGCCCGGGCCATCAGCATGTCGTCAAAGAAATAAACCGGCGGTGTTTTATGATTTAAGGGTAGCGGCAGCCTTTATTGCAGCGATATCTATTTTTTCATCCTTAGAAAGGCTTTCGTAATACGATCAACCTGATCTGGTGTGCCTTCTTTCATCAGCTTTTCCAGCACAGTTGAAGTAATTTGCCAGCTGAACCCGAATTTGTCCTTTAACCAGCCACATTGTTCTGCCTCGGGTATGGCCGAGAGCCGGTTCCAGTAATAGTCAATCTCCGCCTGATCGTCGCAAGTTACCATCAGTGAAACAGACTCATTAAACTCGAAGCCGTGTTGATGCGCGCTGTCCATAACAGCCAGCCAGGTATCTTCCAGCTTAAAATCAGCAAACATGATGGTGCCGGCTTTATCTGGGTCCATTCCTTCCGGATAGCGCGCCAATGTACCCGGCTTAGATACTTTGAATACAGCAGTATAAAAATGAATTGCTTCTTCGGCCCTGCCTAAAGTTTTACCTGTAAACATTAAGGAGGGTAAAATAGCCGGTCGGGGATCGCCGGTGGGTTCTGTAAGCATTAACTGCCAGCTGAGCCCATATTGGTCCTGAACCCAGCCATATTGCCGGCTAAAAGAGTATTCTCCCATTGGCATTAACGCCTTGCCGCCATCCATCAATCGTTGCCATGCTTTTTCCAGACTTTCGCGGGCCGCAGCTTCCTGCTCCTCCGGTTTTCCTTTAAAGAATAGCGGGTCATAATTAACAATAAATGACATCGACGGGTTAAACCGGAACAGTGGTCCTGCATTGATTGCTATGAATTCTTTGTTCCAGAGTGTGAAATGAACAATGTCGCAATCGCCTGAAGGTGTATCCCGGATGGTAGAAGTATGGGTAATCTGTGAATCCGGGAAGACAGCGGTATAAAAATCGGCGGCTTCCAAAGCCTGCTTGTCGAACCAAAGGTGAGGAATAATCTTTGCATGTGTGCGCTTTTAGAAAAAGGTCTTATCGTTATGCTAATCGCGTATAGTTTCATATCCGGCCATCATTATTTAATGAAGACCGGTATTATTTTAAATGAGATTTTGTACCGGTACTTTCACAGTTGAATTTTTCATACAATATCATTTTATCTACTATTTTAATTAATATATTTATTTATAAATAATTGACATTAATTAATTTAAATATATTTTAATTAACTTTAAATTAAGATATATTTTACCCGGATAGCATTTCACCTAAAGTAAATGCATTAAAGGCAGCGTATCCCTGCTCATCGTTATCAAAATAAATGTAAACGTCTTTACCTTCTTCCACCCATTTGCTGCATCGTTTAGCCCAGGTGTTCAGTTGCGTTTTTGAATAACTTCCTGGTATTTATGGGCCCCGGACCATGAAGCCGGATGTATACAAAATTGGCGGTAACCGTCAAGGGCGATTGATGCCCCGCCAATTCATAAATACAAAAGGCGCAATTGTATTTTTTCATTTCGTCATACACTTCCTGATTGTACCAACCCGGTTCTCTGAACTCAAATACATACCGGTGCCCCTTAGGCAACGCAGCCAGAAAAGACCTGAATCTTTCCAGGTTCAGCCGCCAGCGCGGAGGCAACTGAAATAAAATGGGTCCTTCTTTTTTTTCTAAATGGGCAGCCCGGGAGAAAAACAGGTCCAGACTATCCTTATCAACTTTAAGTTTTTTAGATGGGTAATATAGCGGCTTGCTTTTACTGCATATACAAAAGAGGCAGGCGCTTTATTCATCCAACCCGCAAATGTTGCCGCTGTAGGTAAACGATAGAAAGAATTATTAATTTCTACCGTATTAAAACGCTGAACATAGTAATCAAATTCTTCCTTGTCCTTTAAACCTTCAGGATAAAAGGTTCCTTTCAATGCTTATACTTCCAGCCGGAAGTACCTATATATGATTTTCCTTTTTCATAGTCATCAATCAGGCCGTGCCATTATTTATTTGCTTATGGCTGCTTCGATTTGCTCGCCGATTATTTTTACCAGCGCCGCATCATGTTTCCCGTCCATTTTCCATCCGGCCTTTAGTCTGCGAATGCTTCCCATCGGAGCACCATTAAGCACTATATCATACTGATAAGAAATATCTTCAATGGCTGTTTCAGGCAGTGCTACGGCTTCTCCCTGATTATGTACTCCATTGTAATCAAACGAAAGTTCAATTACGGCTGCTTCTAACTGCAGCAGCCAGGATTTTAAAAAATCAATAAGGTGTTTACGCTGTGTTGCGGTGCTGATATTCCATTTTTCCTTATCCGCCCTGTGATGGGCTAATTTATATTTCAGGCCGATAAGCTCGGTACTATAATCGTCTTCATTGAGCTTTATAACCTGTTGGTGGGCTGTGATATACCAATGGTAACCGGTTCCCACCGGCACACCCGATCCTTTAGGTGCTTTACCTGCACGGCGTTTGGTAACGGCATAATGAATGCGCCATAAATCGGGCGTAATTTTGGTTTCCTTCCACTCTCCCTTATCATAGTACCATTTATGACTCCGGCCAACCGGCATACCGGTGTATTGTTTTCCTGCAAAGGTTTTAAAACGATTATAGCTGTCCGCAATCTTTTTTTTTCCGGCCAACTGCTACTTTAGAAAGGGTACTTTTTTTCGGATTTTTATTGGCGTGGGCATACCGGCTGTTTTCTTATGATCAACCAGCTGAAAAAATTATGCCACCGGAATCACAAATGCCTATATGGAGCAAGCGGGTAATTATTTCTACAATTCGTTTCAAAAAACGGAATCCTGTTGGTAGGTCTACGCTCGGTTTTTCAATATGTATTTATAATATAGTTTCTTTTCTTCTCACTACGAGTATCCAATCATTTTCTATTATTAAATAACCATAATCGTAGCAATAATAATAAACCTGCCCTTTGGAGTTCGTATATTGATGGGTCATCCATCTGAATTTAAATCCTAAGTCAATAAGTTTTGATTTGAGTGTTTTAATAGTTTCCTGTTGCTTAGGGAGGAGTGAAGCTAATATTTGCCTGTTCTTTTTAAATCATTGTTGATAGAACGGATAATTCCGCTGTTGATGCCATTTGCACGATTATTATAGGCATTGCGGCAATAATCGTCACAGAATTTTTTATCGCTTCTTCCTTTTACAGGTTTGCCACAGGCCATACAGTTCTTAGGTTGCGTTTCCATAATCAGCCATTATTAAATGAAATTCCAAGGTTATTGGCAGGAGCAAGATAAAAGCGGTGCAACACTTTAAGACTTACCCCGGTAAATGTATTGAAAATTACGAAAATGATTACGTATATGAAAAATATATCTATTGATTTTCAGATTATTGACACTTAATAGCCGTTTTTAAACGTTTATAAGCGTTTATAAACGTTTATTGTCGTAAGTAAACGTTTAAAATACGACTAAGGGCTTTAGGCCATCGCATCTTTGTGTTGTCTTTCAGCGGCGCCACTGAAAGATTGAAATAAAAATTTTAACCATCCGTTTCACCGGATATAAAACTTAAAGTTATGTACGCATTAAAAACAAAGTTCAGTTAATTGGAAATTTAGGTGCCGCTCCAGAAGTTAGGACTATGGAGAGCGGAAAAAAATGGTTCGCTTCAGCATTGCTACCAGCGAAACATATAAAAACAATAAGGGTGAGCGTATAAAAGAGACCCAGTGGCATAATGTAGTAGCCTGGGGCCAGGTAGCTGAAATAGCCAATAAATACCTGACTAAAGGAAAAGAAGTTGCTATCGAAGGGAAACTGATCAGCCGCAACTACACAGATAAAACAGGTATCAGAAAGTATATCACAGAAGTACATGCCAATGAACTGTTACTGCTCGGTAGCAAAGCATAGAGTATTAATAACACAATTGACCTATTAAAAATATGGAAATGTTCGATCGCAAGTATGAGTATTAAAAAGCTAACCTATGACAAACACCCATGCGAGCCCGGTATTTACCGGGCCGCATTTTTATTGGGTTTATCTGAGCCGATATTCTCCGGATGCTCTTATTATAATGATTGCTATGCCTATAGGATATGACTCTATCTTTTTATTATATAAGCTTCGTATATTCACTGCATGAATGTGTTACAGTTTACAATACCCGTTTCTCATGATAAATCTGTAATCAGCCAGGAGGAGGAACTCCCTTATTTTTACCCTTACCTCCACCGGCATATTGAAATCCAGTTAACCTGGGTTATAGAGGAAGCGGCAGCTTTGTAGCAGGAACCAATGTGTATACTTTTAATTCCGGGGATATTTTTTTATAGGTGCTAACCAGCCACATATTTTTAAAAGTGGGCCGGAATATTTTACGTCTGATCCCGAAAAAGCAATCCATTCTCTTACCATCTTTTTCGACCCAGCTGAAAAACTCAAATTTCTCTTCAGCGCTCCGGAAATGAAAGTGCTTAAAAATTTCCTGGATCATCACAACAGCGGTTTTAAAATTCCTGATGCGCATAAAGATGCTGTTGCCGATAAAATGTCTCGTTTGAATAATGCCCGCAATGCAGACCGGCTCATTTACTTTTTCGAATTGCTTCAATATCTAAACGCTATTAGTAAAGAGCTGGAACCGTTATCCACGAGAGTTCCTGATAAGGTAAGTGATACCGAGGGATCAGGATCGGCCAGGTGTATGACTATATTATGCAGCATTATCATAGCGATATTCCCTTAGAAAATGTAGCAGCTGTATCTCATATGACACCGCAGGCTTTTTGTCGCTATTTTAAAAAGCAAACCGGGCATACGTTTGTCGGCTTTCTCAATGAAGTCAGGATTAATGAGGCCTGCAAAAAGTTAACCGCAGCCGATTTTGAGAGTGTATCCACGGTAGCATACACTTCAGGATTTAACAGTATTACTAATTTTAACCGCGTTTTTAAGTCTGTAACCGGAAAATCTCCTTTGGAATACTTAAAAGAGTACAGAGAAGCTTCTGGCAATTAGCGCAAGACGCCTTCAGTATTATTTGTGACAAAATATGGTTTAAAAAGGATAAATTCTGTTTAGTTTCTGCATTTGTGTCATTCTATTTTTGCCTAAACAAAAATTTAAACGCTATGACATTTCAATGGAAAGGAGTAATGCCTGCTTTAACCACCAAGTTTACGGAAAATGATGAGTTAGATTTTGCTTTATTTGAAAAAAACCTGGACGCGCAACTAGCAGCGGGGATTGAAGGTGTTATCTTGGGGGAACTTTGGGTGAAGCCAGCGTTTTAACAACCGATGAAAAAGAACGGCTGATCAAATTTGCCATAGAAAAAATACAGGGAAGGGTTCCGGTTATTTTAAATATTGCGGAAGGTAGCACCAAATTGGCTTTGGAACAGGCTGCGCTGGGAAAAGAATGGGGCGTGGACGGTTTGATGATGTTACCGCCTATGCGTTATGTTCCCGACCATCGCGAATTGGTTACTTACTTTAAAACAGTGGCAGATAGCACCGATTTACCTATTATGATTTATAATAACCCGGTTGACTATAAAACCCTGGTAACTCTGGATGCTTTTGAAGAACTGACGGCCTGTTCAAACATTACCGCGGTAAAAGAAAGCACCCGCGACGTATCGAATGTAACCCGGATGAAGACGAAGTTTGGCGACCGGTACGCTGTTCTTTGCGGTGTGGATACTTTGACCCTGGAAGAACTGGTAGCCGGAGCCGATGGATTAGTAGCGGGTTTGGTTTGTGCATTTCCGGCAGAAACGGTAGCATTATATAAATTGATCAAAGCCGGTCGACTGGCGGAAGCGATAGCCATTTACAGATGGTTCCTTCCTTTGCTGGAGCTGGATATTCATGTAAAACTGGTGCAATATATTAAATTGGCCGAACAACAAACAGGAATTGGCAGTGAGTATGTACGCGCTCCCCGTCTTACGTTAGTGGGAGAGGAAAGGCAAAGGATTCTCAGTCTCATCGAAAAGGCATAGCTAACCGCCCGGATGTAACATCTATTATTAATGAGAAAAAACTGCTCTGGAGTCGGCATCATTATAATAACTGATATTGTGATGACGCCCTGGAGACCTTCAGCTTCCGGGAGCTATCTAAACCCATTTTTAATCGATTTATCATTATCAGAATGTTTCAGGATTCAAGTAAAGAGGAAATTAACCAGATTATGAAGAGCGCATGGAGCGCTTTTCATATTTATAGAAAATGCTCGCTTGCAGAAAGAGCTATTTTTATGCGGGCCATAGCCAGCGAAATAGAAGCCCTGGGTGAAGAGTTGATTGCAATTGCGGGAAAAGAAACCAACTTACCCGAAGCACGGTTAAAAGGTGAGCGGGCACGAACCATTTTCCAGTTAAATTCTTATGCTGCAGCCTGTGAAAGAGGCGATTGGCTGGAAGCCAGGATTGATACCGCTATACCAGATAAAAATCCGCCCAAACCCGATCTCCGCAAAATGTTGGTACCCCTGGGCCCGGTGGTAGTGTTTGGTGCTTCTAATTTTCCATTTGCTTATTCAACCGCCGGTGGCGACACAGCCACGGCCTTTGCTGCAGGTTGCCCTGTGATTGTGAAAGCACATCCAGCGCATGCCCAAACCAGCGAGCTGGTGGCTAAAGCAATAACAAAAGCTGTAGAAAAAGCCGGTTTGCCTGGTGGCGTTTTTTCCCATGTGCATGGGAAGAGCTTTGAAGTAGGCCAGACTTTGGTGGAACACCCTTATACAAAAGCCGTTGGTTTTACAGGCTCCTTCTCCGGAGGTAAGCAACTGTTCGACTGGGCTAATAACAGAAAAGAACCCATCCCGGTCTTTGCTGAAATGAGTAGTATTAATCCTGTATTTCTGCTACCCGAAAAAATGGAAACTGCTGCGTCGGAAATTGCCAGGCAATATGCCGGGTCTGTGACATTGGGTGTAGGGCAATTTTGCACCAACCCCGGGTTACTGATAGGGATAGAAGGGAAGGAGCTTGACCAATTCACGGCTACATTGGCTGCTGAAATTGAAGCCATCGCACCAGCCACTATGTTGCATGAAGGTATCAGTAAAAACTATATTCAAAAGCGAAAGGCAGCTCTTTCTCAGACCGATGTGGAAATGATATCTGTTTCCAGAATCGAGGCAGGAGAAAACCAGGGGCAGCCTACGATCGCGGCTGTGAATGCCGCTGCTTTTATCAGCAACCCCGTTTTACATCAGGAGGTATTTGGCCCTTATTCCTTAATAATCCGTTGCAAAGATGTGCAACAAATGTTGGAAGTGGCC
This sequence comes from Paraniabella defluvii, assembly GCA_019316985.1. GTDB lineage: Bacteria > Bacteroidota > Bacteroidia > Chitinophagales > Chitinophagaceae > Niabella > Niabella defluvii. Next base: position 5,326,269 of record CP079215.1, on the reverse strand, counting down.
CAGCATATCGAGGGCCAGTTAACCGCAACATTAATGGCTACCGATGCAGACATTCTCCATAACAGCGATCTGGTAGATGCAGTTCAAAATCTTTGCGGCCGTTTTATTTTAAATGGTGTTCCAACAGGCGTGGAAGTGTGTTTAAGCATGCAACACGGAGGACCGTTTCCCTCAACCACTGATTCCCGCTTTTCTTCGGTTGGTGCCGACGGTATTAAACGGTTTGCCAGGCCGGTGGCCTTTCAGAATTGGAGTAATGCATTATTGCCCGACGAACTGAAAGATGAAAATCCGTTAGGTATCTGGAGAACAGTAAATGACGAGTTGACAAAAGACGCAATCTGATAAGATAAAAATAAACTATCCCTATTTCGATAAGCCATGAAATATACTTTTGATTGTATAGATGCCCATACCTGTGGTAATCCGGTACGATTGGTTAAAAAAGGCGGCCCTGAATTGTTAGGCCACAATATGAGTGAGAAAAGGCAACATTTTTTGCGTGACTATGACTGGATAAGAACAGGATTGATGTTTGAGCCGCGTGGTCATGATATGATGAGCGGTAGCATTTTGTATGAGCCCCATGATCCGGCCAACGATGTGGCAGTCTTATTTATAGAAACCAGTGGCTGCTTACCCATGTGTGGTCATGGAACTATCGGCACCATCACCATCGCCATCGAAGAAGGATTAATACAGCCCAAGACGCCTGGTGTTGTACGGATGGAAGCCCCGGCGGGCCTGGTAATGATCGAATATACACAAATTGAAGGAAAGGTAAAAACAGTGAAGTTAACTAATGTTCCGGCATTTTTGCATTCAACTGAGCTTGTTGTATCCTGTCCTGAACTGGGTGAATTGGTAGTAGATGTTGCTTATGGAGGTAACTTTTACGCGATAGTAGATGTACAAAAAAATTATAAAGGCATTGACCACTATAACGCCGGTAAACTAATTGCCTGGGCAAGAGAGCTCCGTAAAAATATTAACGACAAATATCAGTTTGTACATCCTGATGATCCAACGATCAACGGCTGTTCTCATATTTTATGGACCGGCGATCCGATAGATAAAACGTCTACGGCCCGCAACGCGGTTTTTTACGGTGATAAAGCTATTGACAGGAGTCCTTGCGGCACCGGCACTTCAGCACGTATGGCACAATGGTATGCCAGGGGACGCTAAAAAGGGTGATGAATTTATACATGAAAGTATCATTGGCAGTAAGTTTATCGGCAGAATAGAAGAAGAAACCATTGTTGCTGGTAAAGCGGCCATCAGGCCTTCTGTAGAAGGATGGGCAAGGCTATATGGCTATAACACGATATGGATTGATAAAGAAGATGATCCTTATGCTCACGGCTTCCAGGTGATTTGACGAACAGCCGGTGATGAGTATCGAGTGAGAGAAGTATAAAATTATGGTGCAATGAATGTTGTAATTATTGGTGGCGGTATAATAGGTTTGGCGGCCGCTTATTATTTAAGAAAGGCCGGCCTCGAAGTATCGGTTGTGGATAAGAACGATATATCCGATGGTTGTTCGTTTGGTAATATCGGTTATATATCTCCTTCACATTTTATCCCGTTGGCAACGCCGGGTATTATTAAACAGGGAATGAAGTGGATGATGAGCTCCTCTTCTCCGTTTTACATCAAACCCAGGTTAAATGCCGACCTCATAAGGTGGGGCCTGACATTCAGAAAATCTGCCAACAAATCATTGGTAGAGAAAAATGCCCCGCATCTTAATAACCTGTTGCAGCTCTCGCGCGAGCAAATGACCGATTTAAAAATGATCTGGAAAATTTTGATCTGTTGGAAAAAGGCATTTTTATGCTTTATAAATCTGAAATTACCGGTCATCATGAAAGGGAGATGGCAGCACAGGCAGCACAATTCGGTCTTAAAACAATCATTTGTAATAAACAGCAGGTACAAGACTATGAAACTGAAACCGAAGTGGATGTTTCAGGCGGCGTTTTATATCTCGACGATTGCCATGTGAATCCTGCCAAACTAATGCAGGCACTTTATAAACGCTTAAGGAAATGGGTGTCCACTTTTATTTAAATGCTGAAGTTACAGACTTTGAGAAAACCGGTAATAAGATCACTTCTGTAGTTACACACACGCAGCCGATACCGGCTGACGAAGTGATTATTGCCAACGGATCCTGGATGGGCGAGCTTTCAAAACTATTAGGCATTAGAATATTATTGCAACCGGGAAAAGGATACAGTATGGTATATGACCCATTAAGCCGGAATCTGCAGTACCCTTCTATTCTGGTTGATGACCGCGTGGCAACAGCCCCTATCGGACGGTGGTTGCGCATTGGCGGCACGATGGAAATGAGCGGCCATAGTGATTATATTCTTCCCAAAAGGGTGCAATCTATCTACAATGCATTTAAGAAGTATTATCCAGCTATGGACCTGCCTCAGCCAGACACCAGTAAAGCGTGGTTTGGTTACCGGCCGGTTACCCCCGACGGCCTGCCTTATATCGGAAGGCATAGCCAATATGCTAATTTAACTTATGCCGGAGGACATGCGATGATGGGAGTGAGCTGCGCTACGGGCACCGGGATATTACTGAATGAAATTATTCAGCATCAGCCCACTAGTATTAATATTGATGCTTTTAATCCAGGCAGATTTTAATAGAAGGCAGAAAACCTTTAGATATTTAAGAGCTTACAAAATAGCCTGGTTTTTCTGCAACGTTCTTCTTTGCTCTATCGCAAAAAGTATGCACAACAGAGAACAGCAGAACATACTGTATCGTGTTTTTCATTGCTGACAACGCACGTGTTTTACAATAAAATACAGGCAATTGTTAATATTGCTCCTTCTCGTTTGGAAAATCATTGGTTTTTACATCATTAACATAGGATTGTACCGCTTGAGTAGCCTGTTCAAATATATTAAGGTACTGCCGTAAAAACTTGGGTTTGAACTCGGTATTAATACCCAGCATATCATGCATTACCAAAACCTGACCGTCGCAGTACTTGCCGGCGCCAATGCCAATAACAGGAATATGAAGACTTTCGGTAACTTCTTTGGCCAACTGTGCTGGGATTTTTTCCAGCACGGTAGCAAAACAACCCGCTTCTTCGAGCAATTTGGCATCGGCCTTTAGCTTGGCTGCTTCCGCTTCCTCTTTGGCACGCACGGCGTAAGTGCCGAATTTATATATTGATTGCGGAGTAAGTCCCAGGTGTCCCATAACAGGTATGCCTGCAGATACGATTTTCTTAATAGACTCTATTGCTTCTTCTCCGCCTTCAAGTTTAATAGCATGAGCTCCCGTTTCTTTCATAATACGTACGGCAGAGGCCAATGCTATTTCTGAATTAGACTGATAAGTGCCGAAAGGCAGGTCTACAACTACCAGGCATTTTTGCACCCTCTTATAACGGAAGATGCATGATAAATCATCTGGTCTAAAGTAATAGGTAGGGTAGTTTCATGCCCTGCCATTACATTAGACGCCGAATCTCCCACCAATATTACATCAATTCCGGCACCGTCTATTATGCGTGCAAATGAATAATCGTATGCGGTTAACATTGATATTTTTTCACCCGCCTGTTTCATCATCATCAGGGTATTGGTGGTAACGCGTTTTACTTCTTTGTTTATAGACACGATAGAAAGTTTGAAAATTGAAGAATGGTTATTGACGTATTTATTTATGCGAACCAAGTTATCCCAGTTGCTGTATTACTTCGTCATAAAGGGCATGAATCAGTCCATCGGCCAAACCTATTTTAGGTACTAATATTTCATCTGCACCACCCCATTTTAGTACATTAATATATATTAGTAATGCGGGGATGATTACGTCCGCCCGATCTTCGCGTAATTTATAAGCGCTCATCCGCTCCTGCAAATTCAGGCTGCTCATTTCCTTGTAAAAGTCGCGCAATAATAAGAGCGGCAATGGCCTGCCTTCTTTTCTTTTCGACAAAGAAAATACTTTATTAATATTACCGCCGCTGCCAATGCCCATCACTTTTCTGGCATCTTTAACCTGGGATTTTATGGTTTCTTTCATTTCTTCCCACTGTGCCTCCTGTACCTGTTGCTTCAAAAGGCGAATGGTGCCGATATTAAAAGATTGCTTAAAAATAACTTTACCGTTGAGAAAAAAAGTAATTTCGGTGCTACCGCCTCCTACATCTATATATAAATAGAGTATATCTTTTTCCAAATCCTCTGCAATATGGGTTTCGTAAATAAGCGCGGCTTCTATATCGCCCGAAATTACTTCAATATCAATTCCTGTTTCCTTTTTAACTTTTTCAGAATCTCTTTTGAATTGCGCGCATCCCTCATAGCAGATGTTGCACAGGCCTTCACATGCCGGATATCATAGGCATCGAGCAAATTCCTGTACGCCTTCATGGTGGCCACCAGGCGATCAGCCCTTTCGTCGGATATTTCGCCGGTTTCAAATACGTCGAAGCCCAGGCGCAGGGGTACACGCACCAGGTTCGATTTTATAAATTCAGGTTGCTTTCGTTTATTATGAAATACATCCGTTATTAATAATCTTGCCGCATTACTTCCTATATCAATAGCTGCCAGTTTCATCTGTTCACCTTTTACAATTCGCGCCTGATGGATTGAGCTAATTATAGCTGCATTAAAATTATACGGGCTTGCTCCTAATAGCTGCCATCAGGTTTTTAATTAGGCAAATATCAGTAAGTTTTGTTAGCCAGATAATTATAAATTTCTTCCTGGGATCTTATTTCCTCTTTATCTTTTCTTTTTACGTATTCATTGTTAAGCTCATTGTTCAAAATCCTTGCCTTTGTATTGTCTTTGAGCTGAATATTAAGGATGTCGATTAATTCCTGCTTCAGGTCTTCATTTTTAATAGGGCAGGTGGCTTCAACACGATGTTCTATATTCCGGATCATCCAGTCTGCGGAAGATATATATACTTTTTGTTCTCCGCGGTTATGAAACACCCAAACCCGTGCATGTTCCAGGTATTCGTCAATGATACTGATTGCCTTAATGGGCGCTTTAAATTTCTTGTTCTCCGATTGCATACAAAAAATCCCGCGTACAATCAGTTTGATAACAACCCCGATTTTGCAGCATCGGTGAGTTTCTCAATGAGCCTGGCATCGGCCATTGAGTTCATTTTAAGTATGATCTCCGCATGATGTCCTTTGCGGGCGGCAGCAATTTCAGCATCAATTAATTTATTGATCTCCGTCCGTATAAACCCGGGACTGGGTATCAGCGTCCGGCATTTTTCCAGGAAATGAAGCCCTGTTTCTGGCTTTTCCAGAAAATTAAAGATCCGGTTCACATCGGCCATTATGAACCTGTTGGCGGTAAGCAGGCAGTGATCACCGTAAAGCCTGGCCGTTTTTTCATTCACATTGCCGGTACTTACAAAGCCATAATGGTGCGTTTTGCTCTTTACCCGTTTTTGATCACGCAAATCTTGGCATGCACTTTCATATCCTGGATACCAGTCAACACTTTAGCGCCTATATCTGTAAGAACCTGTTGCCATTGAAGGTTAGCTTCTTCATCAAAACGGGCTTTCAATTCCATCATAACCGTCACTTCTTTCCCGTTGCGTACCGCGTTAACCAGGGCATTAATTATTTTTGACTGGGAGGCCAACCGGTAGCAGGCAATTTTTATAGACACCACATCAGGGTCAAAAGCCGCTTCCCTGATCATGTCAACAACGGGTGCAAAGCTATGATAAGGGAAATTCAGTAATACATCGCGTTTCATAAGCACATCGCCTACCCGTTCGTCCTGTAGCAGCGGGTGGGTAAACGGTTGTTTGCGCTTTGCCTTATCTGTAAAAACCTGGGAGGGAAAGTCCATGAAGTGTCTGAAATTATGGATGCTTCCCCGGCATCAGGTTGTCTTTTTGGTCAGCCCCAGCCGGGCCAGCAGGTATTCGAGAAAACCCGGATCGATGTTCTCATCGTAAGCCAGGCGAATGGGTTTGCCCTTTTACGGTTCTTGAGTCCTTTTTCCAGCTTCTGTATAATAGTAGTGGTGTCGGAGTTATCTATATCCAGTTCTGCATCCCGGGTAAATTTAAAAATATGGGCCTGAAATTCATCATATCCCATAAAGCTGAAGATATCGGGAAGATTAAATTTAATAGCGTCCTCCAGCAACATAATATCGTGTGTTCCCTCCTTTGAGGGTAATACTATAAAGCGGCTTCCAACGGCAGTTACCGGTACTTCAATAATAGCATATTTCCGGTCGGCCTTATCCGAGCTTTTAGACATTACTACACCTAAAAAAATGGACTTGTCTCTAAGGTTAGGGAACTTTTTGATATTTTCAACCATCAGCGGCACTATGTTAGCGCTTACCTCATTATCGAAAAAGTCTAAAATGAATTTTTTCTGCTCCGAATTGAGTTGTTTGTCATTCTTAAGAAAAATCTTCTGGTTGTTCATTTCCGTTAAAACCTCAGCCCATACTTTTTCAAAAGCGGCCTGGTGCCCGGCGTTCAAACGCTGCACTTCATCCAATATTTTTGAGGATTTTTTTCGGAGTGCATCTTCATCTTTGTCTCTATCTGCAGCATTCGTTTAAGTGATGCTACCCGCACCCGGAAAAATTCATCGCGGTTATTAGAGAAAATGCCGAGAAACTTTACCCGCTCTCTCAAAGGCACTGTATCATCCGACGCCTCCTGCAAAACCCTTTCATTAAATGACAGCCAGCTAATATCTCTAGGAATAAGTTTCAACATTGTAGTTTGAGTTTTCAATATATAAAAATATCCGATAAATATAGGACAGCTGCTTATAGGCAATTAAAAACCAACTTTAAGTATTTATTATTTTTTTATATAAGAGAACCGATACCCTAGCTGCCTGCTTTACCAAGCAAAAAACCTTTTATATGCCTCCAACCTTCGCCTATTGCTATTGGTTTTAAATGCTTTTTCCCCCTTACTTTGCACTCCACGAAGGGGTTCTTCGAACAAAAATTTAGCGAGTGGCAACAAAATTTTCTAAAGAAACATATTTATACTGGTATGAGTTAATGCAACTGATTCGCCAGTTTGAACTTACAGCGGAAGAAAAGTATAAAATGGAGGGTAAAATACGCGGGTTCTTTCACGCGTATGTAGGCCAGGAAGCTATTGCGGCAGGTTGTATGACTGCAACCAGGCCCGACGATATGTTTATTACAGCATATCGCGACCATGGGTTAGCAATTGCTAAAGGAGTATCTGTAGACAGCTGCATGGCCGAACTTTACGGAAAAGCTACAGGATGTGCAAAAGGTAAAGGCGGGAGTATGCACTTTTTGGCAAAAAGAAAACTTCTACGGAGGTCATGGTATCGTAGGTGCTCAAATTGGTACCGGCACAGGCCTTGCTTTTGCTGAACATTATAAAGATACCGACAACGTGGTGCTTTGTTTCTTTGGTGACGGAGCGGCAAGGCAGGGCATCCTGCACGAAAGCTTCAACCTGGCTATGCTTTGGAAATTGCCCGTGATTTATATTTGCGAGAATAACAATTACGCTATGGGTACATCAGTTGCCCGTACCTCTAACGTAACGGATATTTACAAACTGGGGGCAGGTTTTGATATGCCGTCAGCTGTGGTGGATGGCATGAATCCTGAAACCGTTCATGATGCTATTGCTGAAGCGGTGAAACGGGCGCGTGAGAAAGGCGGTCCTACTTTATTAGAGATCAAAACTTACCGTTACAAAGGCCACTCCATCAGCGATCCCCAGAAATACAGAACTAAAGATGAGGTAGATGAGTATAAATCAAAAGATCCAATTTCAATTCTTAAAAAGAATATCCTGGATAATGGCTATGCAACAGAAGAAGTTTTGAATGAAATTGACTCCCGTTGCGAAGAAGTAGTGGCTAATTCGGTGAAATTTTCAGAAGAAAGTCCATTCCCTAATGATGACGAAGTGCTGAAGGACGTTTACATGGATCAAAATTATCCTTTTATCGTTGATTAATTTAAATTCCTAGTTAGAATAAAATGGCAGATAACATAAACCAACAAGCTGGTAACGAAACGCTTGAACAAAACGAAGCTGTAGAAAAGGCCAAGGAAGTTTGGAGTAAGAACGGCAAAAACATCTCTCTTTTTTAGGTGTTATTGTGGTTGCAGTGGGAGGCTTCTTTGCTTATAAACATTTTGTGAAAGGACCCAAGGAGGCAGAAGCTGGTGACAAACTTTTTAAAGCAGAACAGTATTACGAAGCTGACTCGATCAACCTAGCCTTAAACGGCGACGGGGTGAATCCTGGCTTTATTAAAATTGCAGATAATTATAGCGGCACGGTAAAAGGTAACCTTGCAAATTTTTATGCAGGTAGCTGTTATATCAAACTGAACCAGAATGAGAAAGCGATTCAGTACCTGAAAGAGTTCAATACAGATTCTAAGCAAATTCAGCAACGCGCTTACCTGCTGCTGGGAGATGCTTACGGCGACCTGGGCAAAGGATCGGAAGCGCTGGATTATTATAAAAAAGCGGCTCACCATTTCGAGGCAGACCCCAGCAAAGCTCTGATGCGCTATTCAGAGGTGCTTTCCTGGCGCAGCACGTATTGAATAATAAAGAAGAGGCAATTGCACTTTTCAAAGAATTAAAGAAAAATATCCCCGTACACAGCAAGGTTTTGAGGCTGACAAATACCTGGCGCAGTTAGGGGTGTATAACGTAAATTAATAATGGCATCAACTGGTAACAGTAATTTAGTGAATAATACAGGCATCTTTAAACAGGATGCCTTTATTGTTTTGTTAAAACAGAGTGGAACGCAAATATTGTAGATGAGCTGGAGGCAGGCTGTTTAAGGATATTAAAGCAGCACCATGCCAGGGTAGAAGTGCTTGTTGTTCCGGGTTGCGTGGAAATCCCATTTGCCATTAACAGGCATTGGAATAAAGCTAAACAACAGTTCGACGAGCCCCATGCTTATATTGCACTGGGAACAGTTATAAAAGGAGATACTCCTCATTTTGATTACGTATGCAAAATGGTGGCGGATGGAATATTACAACTGAACCTTATGCTGCCCGTACCCACAATTTTTGGCGTGTTGACGGTAAATACAGAAGAGCAAGCAATAGAAAGGATTGGCGGCAAACATGGACATAAAGGCGAAGAAGCCGCTATAACGGCGCTCAAAATGTTGGAGTAATGTAAATGTTCCTGCCAGGCAATCATGTATTGCAGGCCAGGCAGGATCTTTTTTCCATCATCAGGCTTTCGTTTACTGTCAACCTTTCAACTTAGAACATGAGCAACGTTCATATATTTATCCCGTGCTTTGTAGACCAGCTATACCCCGAAACAGGCTTTAACATGGTTAAGGTACTGGAGAAGCTGGGGTGTACGGTTATTTATAACAGTAATCAAACCTGTTGCGGCCAGCCGGCTTTTAACGCAGGTTTCTGGGATCAGTCGAAGGCGGTATGTAATAAGTTTATCAATGACTTTAAAGACGCCGAGTATATCGTGGCGCCCAGTGCCAGTTGCGTAGGTTTTATACGCAATTATTACCAGAAATTATTCGATAATTCTTCTTTACATAACGAGGTTAAATCAATTGCCGCCCGCACGTTTGAATTCTCTGAGTTTTTGCTCAATGTTTTAAAAGCAGATAATTGCGGGGCCGAGTTAAACGGTGTTGCCACGTACCACGACAGTTGTGCCGCTTTACGGGAATGTAAAATAAAGCAGGGTCCAAGGCGCTTATTAGAAAACGTAAAAGGCCTTTATTTAACAGAAATGAATGATGTGGAAACCTGTTGCGGGTTTGGAGGTACTTTTGCTGTAAAGTTTCCCGGTATTTCTGTGGGAATGGGAGAGCAAAAAGTAGAAAACGCAATTGCCACCGATGCAGACTATCTCATCAGCACCGATCTTTCATGCCTGATGCACCTGCAAGGGTACATTAACGGTAAAGGCTACCGTATTAAGCCCATGCATTTGGCCGATGTGCTCGCAAGCGGCTGGTAAGACTTTGGTCTTACTTTTTAACGTTGCGTGATTTTAGTTCGGCATTTATTTGTCCCAATCTCATAAAACTTGGCAGCAGGGATAACATAGCTACAGGAATTATAAATATTACCATATAGTTCTTGCTCTTCAACACAAGATAAAATAAAACCAGGCAGGCTACCAACATAACGATACCCAGGCCGAAAGCGACTCCGGTAAGTGTTTTCTTTTGCTGTATCAGCTCTTCCGTGCTTAAATCAGTTACAACATGGGTTGCTTTTTTGCCATTATATGTGTGGTTATTGTATATCTTACTGAATACTGTTTAACGCCTGCTCAATATCATAAATCACATCATCCGGATGTTCTAAGCCTACCGAAATACGGATAAGGCCGGGAGTGATGCCCACTTTAGAGCGTTCCTCTTCACTTAATTTAGAGTGGGTAGTGCTGGCAGGGTGAGAGGCAATACTGCGTGAATCGCCCAGGTTAGGCGTTAATGACAACAGCTGCAGCGCGTCCATAAATTTCCGTCCTGCTTCAACTCCACCCTTTATTTCAAAACAAACTATACCGCCGCCGGCGCTCATTTGCTTTTTCGCTATTTCATGTTGGGGATGCGAAGGCAAAATGGGTATTTCACCCACTCCAGTTTTGCGTTTTTTTCAAGAGCTTCTGCCACTTTCAAGGCGTTTGCCGAATGACGCGTAATACGCACATCAAGCGTTTCAAGGCTTTTGGTTAGTACCCATGCGTTGAATGCGGAAAGGGTAGGACCTGAATTGCGGCAAAAAGGTACACTTCATGAATCAGTTCCTTTCTGCCGGCAATAACGCCTCCCAAAACACGCCCTTGCCCGTCAATCCATTTGGTAGCAGAATGAATGACAAGGTCTGCGCCAAAATCAGCCGGAGTTTGTAAAAGGGAGTAGCAAAGCAATTATCCACATTAAATATCAGGTTATGCTTTTTAGCCAGCCGGCCGGCTTTTTCCAGGTCTATCAGCTCTAATTGCGGGTTGGTGGGCGTTTCCAGGTACAGCATTTTAGTATTCGGCTGCACCGAAGCTTCCCAGTTATCAATATCAGCCGCATCCACTAAGGTATATTCAATGCCAAAGCGCCCCAGGAATTTAGTAACAACAGTATTTGTTCCGCCAAACATGGAGCGGCAGCAAAGTAAATGGTCGCCGGTTTTTAGCAGCGCCATAAACGAATTGAATACCGCCGCCATACCGCTGGCAACGGCAAAGCCTGCTTCACACTTTTCCAGCAGGGCTATTTTATGGGCAAACTCATCTACTGTGGGATTACTGTACCGGCTATAAATATTGTCGTCAGACTCATCGGCAAAGGCGGCTCGCATAGCTTCTGCGTTCTCGAACGTAAAGCTGCTGGTTAAAAACAGAGGAGTGGAGTGCTCCATTTGGTAAGTACGCTCTGTTTGAGTACGAATGGCGATAGTGGAAGGATGAAGTTGACGTTCTTTGCTCAATGTTTAATATTTAATGCCAGGAAAATGTAAATAGCGGTGCCTTTGCAGGGATTTATAATTTCTGTTAAACAACAGGCTTAATGATCACTTGGGTAGTAATGTTTGCGCCGGCTTTAGCAAGGGTGATTGCTACCGAGCAATATTTTGAAATGGAAATCTCCACTGCTCTTTTAGCTTTATCTTCATCCACATTGCCGGTTATTTCGAAAATCATTTCAATGTTTTTCCATAGGGATGGCTCTACGTTGGGTTCACGTTCGCCATTAACGGTTACTTCGTAGTCGGCAACTTCCTGGCGTTGCTTTTTCAGTATACTGATCACGTCAATACTCGAACAAGCGGCCAGTGCGTTCAGTAAAAGCTGCATAGGTCTGGCTCCGTATTCCAGGCCGCCCATGTTGGGGTTGGTATCCGTTTTACCACGGTTCCGTTCTCGTTAATGGTATCAAATCCGTATTCTCCGTTTACCCTTTTTAATTTTACTGTATTCATCGATGTATATTTATTTTTTATAAGGACTTGAATAAAATTCATCAGCCCGGCCTTATTGCGCGTGCAAAAGTATTTTAATTCAGGCAGCTTTCCAACTAAGCTATAATCAAATTATCGATCAGTCTTACTTGTCCTAAGAACGCTGCAATTAAGGCTACCAGTGGCTTTTGGCCATCCCACTCGGCAACCGGCTCCAGCGTAGAAGCATCTGCAATGGCGGCATAATCTACGATAAATCCCTTTTCTTTCAACATCACATTGGCTTCTTCTGTAATGCCGTTTAATGAGCCTGGCTGAAGCTGCTCCTTTAAAAACAACAATGTTTGATAAATTGTTGGGGCTATTGATTTTCCTGTACAGACAGCCGCATGTTGCGGCTACTCATTGCCAAACCATCGGGCTCCCGCATGGTGGGCACAATTGTCATGCTGATGCCGGCAAACGCAGGGTGGTTTCAATAAGTCTTTTAATAACCATACACTGCTGGTAATCTTTCTGTCCAAAAAAACATCGCCGGGTTGAACTATGGAAAAAAGCTTATCCACCACCTGGCAAACGCCCTGGAAATGTCCGGGCCTGAATGCTCCCTCGAACAGATTTTCAAGGGTTTGCAAATCATAAATTCTTGTTATTTCTCCGGGTGGATATATTTCTGATGCATCCGGATAAAACAGAACATCGCACGCAGATTCAACCAGTGCCTTTAGATCGTTTTCAATGGTACGGGGATATTTTTCCAGGTCTTTCTTATCGTTGAACTGGGTGGGATTAACAAAAATGCTTACCACTGCTACATCGCAGCGGGATTTGCAGGTTTCGAGAAGGCGCAGGTGGCCTGCATGTAAAGCACCCATAGTGGGTACAAAACCAACCGACCGGCCTGTTGCTTTTTGGCGTTGCAGATAAGCCTGTATATCGGCAATCTTTTTGAATACTTTCATTACTGTAATTTATAATACAAGGCAATTTGCCTATAAATATGTAACTTTGCAAACTTTATAAATTGCTAAAGCATGTCAACAAAGAAAAGAATTTTATTTATTGCCAATGAAATGTCCCCTTATTTAGAGTTGACAGAATTTTCTGAGATCGTTAATAAACTGGCCATAAAAGCAAATGATAATGGTTTTGAAGTGCGTTGTATCATGCCGCGGTTTGGTGTTATTAATGAACGCAGGCACCGGCTACATGAGGTGGTCAGGCTTTCTGGTATCAATGTAACCGTTGATAACGACGACATGCCCTTGCAGATTAAGGTGGCATCTTTGCCCAGCGCACGCCTGCAGGTGTACTTTTTAGAGAACGAAGAGTTGTTTAAAAGAAAAACGTTGTTTCACGATGATGAGGAAAAATGGTTTGCAGACAATGATCTGAGAACTGTTTTTTATTGCAAAGGAGCGCTGGAAACCGTGAAGAAGTTCGGATGGAGTCCTGATGTGATACATTGCAGCGGCTGGATGACAGGGCTTATCCCGGCTTACCTGAAAACCATTTATAAAAAGAACCTGTTTTTGCGCACAGCAAAATTGTTTATACCATCGGTGAAAATACATTTAAGGAAAAGCTGGGTAAAGGCTTCATACCCAAAGCGCTTATTCACCCCTCTCTGAAAGAAAAGACCTGGAGCCGTTTAAAGAAGGAACCAATGTTGCTTTGATGCGGGGCGGCGCCACTTATGCGGACGCAATTACTTTTGGTGCGCCTAATGTAGACAAAAATTACTGTCTGAGTTTGCCAAAGTACGTGGTAAAAAACCTTGCAGTTTAAGGAAGATTCTGATTTAACAGAGTATTTACAACTGTATAACGATCTTGCGGAATAATTTTCTAAAACTCACCGTATCAGTTTTTCAAAAATACTTTGTGTGAAGAAATGAGCCACCCAAAATTGTTTTTGTATAAAATAATTTGTGTTTGGCAAATTCCGTCTTACAAAATAGAAAAATAAGAATTTACAGATGAAATATATTGCATCAGCACTGGGAATCTGCGCGCTAACTATTGTTCTTCTGGTTTCCTGTAACAAGATCAACTTACCCACGGAAATGGGCCAGGACCTTATTCCGCCGGTAGATAATATCCATACATTTGATACTACACTGGAGGTTGAGACTTATAATGGTTTATTTGACCCTGCGTTGGACTCTTTCCGGTCTATATACACACATACCAAGCTATTAGGTGTAATTTCAAATGATCCGTTATTCGGAAAAACTGATGGTCGGATTTTTTTCCAGGTATCGCCGGGTGGGCGTTCACCGTTTAAAAATCGCCCGGGGTCTCTTTACCTTGATTCTGTTGTTTTAGTTATTGATCATAGTTTCACCTACGGCGATACACTGACGCCTCAAACAATTCAGGTATCAGAGATAGACCCATCCAGCGATTTCCGGGCCGACTCTCTTTATGGGATAAACAGGTTATTTAGTACGTCAAATATATTAGGCAGCAAAACATTCATTCCAAGATCTACCAGCGATTCTATAAAAGTAATTAATTATCCCGATACCAATACTGTTGCCAGGCAAATCCGTATCAAGCTTGATCCTGCTTTTGGACAACGTTTGCTGGATTATGATTCCACCGGGTCTAACAATGCCTATGGATCAGATTCGCTTTTCCGGATCAAATTCAAAGGCTTTGCTTTGCAATCAACCGGAGGCGGTAACGGTCTTATGGGCGTGTATTTAAATGATGCTACCACGCATCTTGCTGTTTATTACAGATATAATAATACAACTACACCCACAGACATCGACACAGCTGTTGCTTCTTTTTATTTTTACAACGGAGCTAATGCAAGCTCAAATTATATCAGCAGGAACTACAGCGGTACCCAGGTGTTGACAGGTATGGGAGATCAGGTGAAAGATCCCATTGTTTATATGCAAAATACGCCTGGTACTTATACCAATATTCGTATTCCAGGGTTGGCGGCTTTGCCTAACTGTGTAGTACATTTGGCCGAATTGCAAGCGCAAAGTATTTATGATGTTTCCGACACTATATTCAGTGCGCCTCCCAATGTTTTCGTAGATGTATACGATTCTACCGCCGCAAAATTCAAACTTATACCATCTATTTTTGGAGTTACACAGGGTACTAACGAGTATTTAATAACGAACTGGGAAAGTTTTTACAGCAGCAATTCAGTTAATCAAACATTTACAAGTACAACTGATCCATCCGGAAACAGGATTCGTTTATGGCGTTTTAATATCACGAGATATTTGCAAAATGTTGTGGCCGATAAAATCCCTGCGTATAGTATGAGAATGTATGCACCGGCTGCTACCACTTTACCATTAGGAGATTTAGTGCCTGCAGTTTCTAATAATATGCGGGTTCCTCTCCCCAGGCCAGCTTTTACGGATTGGCCGGCGTAGGTAGAGCGCGTATAGGCGGAGGAAATCACCCTACACAAAAAATGAAATTGAGAATTGTTTACTCGAAACTTTGATGACCACATTATAAATTTTATTAAAACGGGTGCGGATACTATATTTGCACCCTATTTATTTTATAGACTATAAACTCATTATTTCACAATGCCTTACTTATTTACCTCTGAGAGTGTTTCTGAAGGACACCCCGATAAAGTGGCGGACCAGATTTCTGATGCGCTGATTGATAATTTTCTTGCTTTTGATCCGCAGTCTAAAGTAGCCTGTGAAACCCTGGTTACTACCGGTCAGGTGGTTTTGGCAGGTGAGGTAAAGTCAAAGGCTTATCTGGATGTGCAGGACATTGCCCGCAAAGTGATCAGTAAGATCGGCTATACCAAAAGCGAGTATATGTTTGAAGCCAATTCTTGCGGTGTGTTATCGGCTATTCATGAGCAGTCTTCTGATATTAACCAGGGCGTTGACCGTAAAAAAAAAGAAGAGCAGGGTGCCGGAGACCAGGGAATGATGTTTGGTTATGCCACTAACGAAACGGCTAATTATATGCCTTTGGCTTTAGACCTGGCGCATACCTTGCTGATAGAACTGGCAGAGCTAAGAAGGAGAACAAGCAAATCAAATACCTGCGCCCCGATTCAAAAAGCCAGGTTACCCTGGAATATGACGACAATAACAAACCGGTAAGAATTGATGCCATCGTTATATCTACCCAACATGACGACTTTGATACAGAAGGTAAAATGTTGGCAAAGATCAATGAAGATGTGAAGAAAATATTGATTCCGCGTGTTATTAAGAAATATCCCCAGTATAAGCACTTATTCAACGACAAAATAAAATACCATATTAACCCAACCGGCAAATTTGTAATTGGCGGACCGCACGGCGATACCGGTTTAACAGGTCGTAAAATTATTGTTGATACTTACGGCGGTAAAGGTGCCCATGGTGGCGGAGCTTTTAGCGGGAAAGACCCCAGTAAAGTAGACAGAAGTGCTGCTTATGCTACCCGTCATATCGCAAAAAACCTGGTGGCTGCAGGCTTGTGTGATGAAGTATTGGTACAGGTTTCTTATGCCATTGGTGTGGCCAAACCCACCAGCATTAACGTAAATACTTATGGAACTGCCAAAGTCAATCTAACTGACGGCGCCATCAGCAAAATTGTAGAAGGTATTTTCGATATGCGTCCTTACTTCATTGAGCAAAGGTTGAAACTGCGTAACCCTATTTACAGCGAAACAGCTGCCTACGGGCATATGGGGCGTGAAGCTAAAACAGTGGAAAAGGTATTTGTTTCTCCCGATGGTAAAAAAGTTGCAAAAAAGTGGAACTGTTTACCTGGGAAAAATTAGACCATGTAGCAAAAGTTAAAAAAGCGTTTAAGCTTAAATAATAATATGTAATTTATAAACGGGGCCGCTTCAGTCAGAAGCGGCCCCGTTTTTTATACAGGTCACCGTTTAAACCAAGAACTGTTTATAGCTCCGCCTGGTCCGTTTAACTATAGTATAAAACAAACAAAACCCTCCTATAAAATTCCTTTTCAAATAGTGCATAAACTGGTGAAAAATCATTGTTTATTCGGCCTGTTTCAGCTGTAAAAAGATTAAATTTGCCAACATTGTAAATGCCATTTTACTTTTAATTTTAAGAACAGAAATAATTAGATGGAAGAGAATCTGGAGCCACAAGGAACACAGGATAATAACCGAATTATTCCCGTAAATATAGAAGAGCAGATGAAAACGGCCTACATCGATTACTCGATGAGCGTAATTGTAGGACGTGCTTTACCCGATGTACGGGATGGTTTAAAACCCGTGCATCGCCGCATATTATATGCGATGAACGAATTAGGGTTAAATGCGAACAGACCCTACAAAAAATCGGCCCGTGTAGTAGGAGAGGTATTAGGTAAGTATCACCCGCATGGTGATAGTTCTGTGTACGACGCCATGGTGCGTATGGCCCAGGAGTGGAGTATGCGTTATATGATGGTGGATGGCCAGGGAACTTCGGAAACCAGGATGGGGACGGACCTGCGGCAATGCGTTATACCGAGGTAAGGCTGGAGAAGCTGGCAGAACATATGCTGGATGACATTGAAAAAGATACGGTTGACTTTCAGCTCAACTTTGACGATTCGGAGAAGGAGCCTACTATACTTCCTACCCGTATACCGCAATTGCTGGTGAACGGGTCCAGCGGTATTGCCGTAGGTATGGCTACCAGCATTATGCCGCATAACCTGAGCGAGGTGATTGATGGTTGCGTAGCTTACATCGATAATAACGATATTACTGTGGATGAACTGATGCAGCACGTAAAAGCACCGGATTTCCCTACAGGCGGTATTATTTACGGCATGGAAGGTATTAAGGCGGGCATGCATACAGGCAGAGGCCGCGTAGTGGTGCGGGGCCGGGTTCAGGTAGATACCAAGCCCAGCGGACGCGAACAGATTGTAATTACGGAAGTACCTTACCAGGTAAACCGTGACGCATTAACCAACCGTATTGGTGAGCTGGTAAATAACAAGATCATAGAAGGGATCGTACACGTTAACAACGAATCAAACAAAGACGGTACACGCGTGGTGCTCGACCTGAAGCGTGACGCGATCGCTAACGTAGTCATCAACCAGTTGTACAAGCATACCGATCTGCAAACTTCATTTGGTATCAATAACGTGGCGATCGTTAAAGGCCGCCCCGCGTATTGAGCGTAAAAGACATGATTGCAGAATTTGTAGAGTTCAGGCATGAAGTGGTAGTACGCCGTACCAAATTTGAATTAAAGGAAGCTGAAAAAGAGCCCATATTTTACAGGGCTATCTGATTGCGCTGGATCACCTCGATGAAGTAATCCGACTGATCAGGAGCTCTGCAACGCCTGATATTGCAAAAGAAAACCTGATCAACGCCGGCTGGGGCTGGATGAGATACAGGCCAAAGCCATACTGGAACTGCGTTTGCAGCGTTTAACCGGAATGGAGCGTGAGAAGATCAAAGAAGAATATGAAGAGTTAATGAAACTGATCGCTCATTTGAAAGATATCCTTTCCAATGAAACCTTACGTTTTGATATCATCAAAACAGAATTGTCGGAGATCAAACAAAAATTTGGCGACGAACGCAGAACCGAAATTACTTACCTCAATGATGAAGTAAGTATTAAAGACCTGATCAAAGAAGAAGACGTTGTTATTACAATTTCACATTTAGGATATATTAAGAGAACTTCGGCCGATGAATACCGTGCCCAAAAACGCGGTGGCCGTGGTGTTCGGGGTGGTAAAACGAGGGACGAGGATTATATCGAACATTTATTTGTAGCCTCTACCCACCACACGTTATTATTCTTTACCGAAAAAGGAAGATGTTATTGGCTGAACGTGTATGAAATTCCCGAAGGCGAAAAAACGGGTAAAGGACGGGCCATACAAAACCTGATGCAGTTGCCGCCCGATGATAAGATCCGTGCGATCATTGACATTAAGGATTTGAAGGACGAAGAATTTGTAAAATCCCATAATATCCTGCTTTGCACTAAAAAGGGATTATTAAAAAGACCAGTCTCAGCGACTTTAGCCGCCCCAGACAAACCGGCGTAAATGCTATTACTATTGTAGAGGGCGATCAGCTTTTAGAAGCCAAACTTACCGACGGCACTTCTGAAATTATGATGGCCGTTAAGAGTGGCAGAGCTATCCGCTTCTCTGAAGGAAAGGTGAGATCTACCGGACGGGGTGCTATTGGCGTAGGAGGTATTGAAGTAGATGACGAAAATGATGAAGTAATAGGCATGATTTGTGTACCAACAAACGCTGAAATTGTGCCCGGTGTACTTGTAGTAAGCGAAAAAGGATTTGGTAAGAGAACAGCGGTAGATGAATACCGTTTCACCAATCGTGGAGGTAAAGGTGTAAAAACCATTAACATAACAGATAAAACCGGTAATTTAGTAGGACTTTTAGACGTATTCGAGAACCAGGATCTGTTAATTACCTGTAAGAGCGGCATAACCATCAGGATGCCGGTAAGTGGCATTAGTGAGCTGGGCAGGGCGGCGCAAGGAGTGAAGCTGATACGTATAGATGAAGGAGACGCTATAGCTGCTATAACCACCGTGGATGAACAGGAAATTGAAGAGACTGAGAATACAGAAGAAACGACGTTAAGCGCAAATACCACCGATCAGCAGGATATAACACCTTCTGATGAGCAGGGACCTGCAGCCGCCGGTGAGGAAGAAAAACCGGAAGAACCAACCGAAGAAAATTAGTGTTTAAAAAATAGTAAAAAAATATACGAATGAAAAAAGTTATTTTACTGGTAACAATTGCAGCTTTTTCAACAACAGGGGCTTTTGCACAGAAGTATGACGATATCAAAGGGCTGTTGGCTCTGGGTCAAATAGCTAAAGCAAAAGAGTCCTACGATAAAAACTCTACTAACGAAAAGTTTTTCACCAAACCTGAAGGATATATTATAAAGGCTGCACTATTTGCAAGCCTTGCAGTAGATAGTAGTAAAGCTGCAGAAGCCGAGAAAAACAGGGCAGAGGCCGATGCGGCCCTCGCAAAATACAAGGAAATGGAGCCCGATATGAAGTTGTTGGAAGAGCCTACTTATAAGAACACTCCATTTAATCTTTATGCAGCCTATTTTAATGCAGGCATCGCCGATATTAACAATAAAGCATACGAGCCCGCCTACGATAAGTTCAAAAAGACGGTTGATTATTCTGAACTCCTGATCGCTAAAAAGATCCTGAATAAACAAATGGATACTGCGGCTATTTATTATGCCGGTTTGCTGGCAGAAAATACCAAGCACCTGGAAGAAGCTCAGAAATATTATACAAGGTTAGCAGATGCTAAAATTAAAGAATACAGCGGATCTTCTTATGAAAGTGTTTACCAAGGGCTGGTTCGTTATTACGCAGGTAAAAATGACAACGCCAATTTCGAGAAATACAAAGCCTTAGGTAAAGAATTGTATCCTCAAAGTGAATTTTTCACCTATTCTATGCTGGATTTCGCAGTGGGAGGTAGCTCCGATTTTAACGAAAGGCTTGCCAGTTTGGAAAAACATGTTGCTGCTAACCCGGAAGATTATAAAGCTAACATTACTTTGGCTGAGATCATTTACGATACTTTGGATTCGAGGAAGGCCAATGCCGTGCTGCCTGGTAATGCGGAGGAGTTGGAGACTAAAATGCTAGCTGCCTTAAATAAGGCTTCCAGTTTAAAACCTGGTGAAATGCAGCCTTATCTTTTATTGGGTGATCACTATTTATTAAAATCTGAAAAGTTCAGGGATGGCGTAGTTACTGCAGAAACGAATGTTACTAAAAAGGGAGCAAAAGCCACAGCTGAAGATAAACAAAAGCTGGCTGATGCTAAAAAAGCGTATAGCGCTAACTATGACCTTGCTAAAACGAATTACGAGAAGGCGGCAGAACTTTTTGCAAAAATACCGAACCTTGATGCCGGTCAAAACGAAGCTATCGCGCTATTGCCGGTAACTTAGCAGAGTATTATTCGTATAAAATAGAAGAGGCGAAAGGTGCTGACCGCGATAAGTACGTGGCCCTTGAAAAAAATGGGACGACATTTTCAGTAAATTACGATAAGATCTATTTTTATAAGAACCGCTCCGTCTGGAGCGGTTTTTTTGGCTGTAACAGGAAAGCTGGCATGAGATCAGGGATGTAATTCGATTGCAAACGATGCCTTATTTATGGTGTAGATTCAGTAAAAAATAAAAGAAAATAATTTATGAAACCGATTACAATTTTTTTACTAATATTGTGCACTTTTAGTCTGATAACGATTTAACTTGACATAATCATTCATACACACATACAATAAAACAATATTCAACTATGAGCGTATTATTAGGTGAACAGGAATATTTTAAAGGTATTCCCCAGATAAAATATGAAGGTCCTGAAAGCGATAACCCCTGGCATTCCGTTGGTATGATGAAAACAGGGTAGTAGCTGGTAAAACATTAAAAGATCATTTCCGCTTTGCATGTGCCTACTGGCATTCGTTCTGTAATGATGGAAACGACCCTTTTGGTCCCGGAACACATGTATTCGGGTGGAACAGTAAAGCCGATGCGGTAGCGAGGGCTAAGGATAAAATGGACGCAGCTTTTGAGTTTATTACTAAAATGAACCTTCCGTTTTATTGCTTTCATGATATCGACCTGGTTGATTATGGAACGGATATAAACGAAAATGATAAAAGACTGCAGGCGGTGGTAGACTACGCCAAACAAAAGCAGGCAGATAGCGGCGTGAAATTATTATGGGGTACAGCCAACGTGTTTTCTAATCCACGTTATATGAACGGGGCTTCTACCAATCCTGATTTTCATGTATTGTCGCATGCAGCTGCACAGGTAAAAGCCGCAATTGATGCAACAATCGAACTGGGTGGCGATGGTTATGTTTTCTGGGGTGGAAGAGAGGGATATATGACTTTGCTCAATACAGACATGAAAAGAGAGAAGGAGCATTTTGCCCGTTTTCTGCATACAGCCAAAGATTATGCCCGCAAGAATGGTTTTAAAGGTACCTTCCTGATAGAACCTAAGCCCATGGAGCCTACCAAACACCAGTATGATTATGATTGCGAAACCGTGATCGGCTTTTTACGCCAGTGGGATTTATTAAACGATTTCAAGATCAATATAGAAGTTAACCACGCCACCCTTGCGGGACATACATTCCAGCACGAGCTGCAGGTGTCAGCTGATGCAGGAGTATTAGGCTCTTTGGATGCGAACAGGGGCGATTACCAGAACGGCTGGGATACCGATCAGTTCCCCAACAATTTAAATGAATTAACCGAAGCCATGTTGATCTTCCTGGAAGCAGGTGGACTGCAGGGAGGCGGAATTAATTTTGATGCCAAGGTCCGCAGGGCTTCAACCGACCCCGCCGATCTGTTCTATGCGCATATCGGCGGTATGGATACATTTGCCAGGGCCTTGATCACTGCAGATAAGATCTTGTCTAATTCCGATTACAGGAAATTGAAACAGGAGCGTTATGCCTCTTTTGATAACGGTAAGGGCAAGGCTTTTGAGCAGGGACAATTAACACTGGAAGACTTACGTGCTTACGCCATCGAGGCAGGCGAGCCTGCTGTAAAAAGCGGCAAACAGGAGTACCTGGAAAATATTATTAACAGGTTTATATAGTTTATAGATCATAGTTCTAGTTGATGGTTCATGGCCTATGGGCTATGAACCATTCACATAAAATCAAAATAATGTTACTATTAGGCATCGATGTAGGCACTTCATCCATTAAAGTTTCGGTGGTAGATGGCGCTACGCAGCAAACCATTGCAGCCGCGCAGTATCCGGATGCAGAGCGGGATATTATTTCTCTTCAATCAGGCTGGGCAGAGCAGTCTCCCGAACAATGGTGGAGCGACGTGAAGGAAGCTATCAAAAAGTCAATCAATCCGGGAAATATTATACAAAGGATATTGGAGCTATTGGCATTTCCTACCAGATGCACGGACTGGTGCTATTAGACAAGGCCGGCAATGTGCTGCGTAATAGCATTATCTGGTGCGATAGCCGGGCCGTACCTTATGGTGAAAAAGCATTCCGGGAACTGGGGAGGAGTACTGCCTCGGAAGACTTTTAAATTCCCCGGTAACTTTACGGCTGCTAAACTGGCCTGGGTAAAAGAACAGGAGCCGGAGCTATTTGAGCAGATCGACAAGATCATGCTTCCCGGCGATTTTATTGCACAAAGGTTTACCGGGCAAATCACCACCACACCATCAGCACTGTCTGAAGGTATCTTTTGGGATTTTTCTGAAAACCAGGTATCACAAAAATTGATGCAGCAGTTTGGTTTTAGTAATGGTATTATTCCTAACCTGCAACCGGTATTCTCCGATCATGGTCGTTTGACTAAAGAAATAGCAGACGAGCTTTCATTAAGAGAAGGTATACCCGTTACCTATAAAGCAGGCGATCAGCCCAACAATGCGCTTTCTTTAAACGTATTGGAACCGGGAGATGTTGCTGCCACTGCGGGTACATCCGGCGTTATATACGGGGTAAGTGATGAGCTTACTTACGATTTGCAAAGTCGTGTTAATGGGTTTGCTCATGTTAATCACCAACCCGATTTAACCCGTGTTGGTATTTTGCTCTGCATTAATGGTACCGGCATTCTGAACCGCTGGATCCGGAATCTTTCTGGAAATGTTTCCTATGCGCAGCTTAATGAAATGGCGGCTACGGTAAGGCCGGGCAGTGATGGATTAACTATTCTGCCTTTTGGTAACGGCGCCGAGCGCATGCTCAATAATAAAATAGTAGATGCCCATCTGCAAAATATCAATCTTAACAAACATACCACAGCTCACCTGGTGAGAGCCGCACAGGAAGGTATCGCTTTCGCGTTCCGATACGGGCTCGATATCATGCGTAGTAATGGTATGCAGCCTGCTGTGATAAAAGCAGGTAAAGCCAATATGTTTTTGAGTCCTGTATTTACAGAGGCCTTTGTAAATGCAACCCATGTGCCCGTTGAGTTGTACGACTGCGACGGCAGTGTGGGTGCCGCTTTGGGAGCAGGTATAGGGGCGGGGTATTATCAGCAGCCGTCAGAGGCATTCCAAAAACGTCAGCCCCTAAGCGTAGTGCAACCCACACAGGCTGCTTTGTATGATGAATTGTATGGAGCCTGGAAAGCAGAATTGGAACAGAAATTAAATTCGGCCCCTTTAATTTTACAGGAAGCTTAACGATACGTAATATATGTGGTATGATCTCGCGATCTAGCCTTTATCAATTGTGGAACCAACATATATACCGGAATCGATAAGCGTCAAAAGATTTTGATAGAGTTTGTTTACCGCCATCTCTTTTTGCCTACTTTTACGCACCTAATTTTATTTCCGTATGAAGAAGGGAAAAGAAGTAACGATATATGATATTGCCAGCGAGCTAAAAATATCTGTAGCTACCGTAAGTCGCGCGTTGAAAGATGATCCCGTAGTAAGCAAGAAAACCAAAAAGAAGATCTTCGAGCTGGCCGAAAAAATGGGCTATCGCACCAATCATTTTGCCCGCAGTCTCCGTACACAGGAAACCAAAACAATTGGTTTTATGATTCACGAACTCAATAGTAACTTTGCTAACTCCGTATTGTTGGGCGTGGAGAAGGTAACAACTGAAGCCGGTTACGACCTGATCATTGCCCACTCGTCGGAAAGCTATGAGAAAGAAGTGGCTAATGCACGGAATCTTTTTAATAAACGCGTAGATGGCCTGATTGCTTCTTTATCTTTCGACACCAAACAATATGATCATTTCAAACAATTTAAGGATAAAGGGGTACCGGTTATATTTTTCGACAGGGTAGAAAAGGGCAACGATAATACCGTGGTAGTGATCGATAACTATAGGGCGGGATATGATGCTACCAAACATTTGATAGAGCAGGGGTGCAGGAGAGTGGCGCATATTACATCTAACCTTAACCGTAATGTATATGCGGAGCGTTACCGGGGTTATAAAGATGCCCTGGCTGACAATGGCCTTGATCTGGACGAGAACCTGGTATTGGTAGATAATTTAAGTGAAAAAGCCGGTATTGATTCGGCTCATAAGCTACTCAAACAAAAACGTCGTTTCGATGGTGCTTTTATTACCAATGATTTTGTGGCTGCAGCTTTCATTAAAACGCTGAAGGAAAATGGCGTTAAGGTACCGGAAGATGTAGCGGTAGTTGGTTTTAACAATGATGCTATTGCGCATTTGATTGAACCTTCTCTCACTACTATTAATTATCCCGGTATAGAAATGGGAGAGATTGCTGCCCGTACCTTGATCAATCATATCAAAGGCGTAAGTAACTTGCAACAGCTCAATACCCTGATCATTAATTCAGACCTGATCGTTCGCGAATCATCGCAAAAGAAGAAGAAAAGCAAGGTGTAAATATTAAAAACATTAAGAGTTAAGAATAGTTAAGTTAGATGGTCCAAAAATAAGTTTTTAATGTCCCTTAATCCCTTAAAGGTTTAAAACAATAACCACTCAATCATCCAGTAGCCGAAAATACTCATTTACCAGAGGTTTCATTGAACGGGTAATATTATCGGTAAAGAAATTAATCAATAACCCCTGAGGCTTCTGTAATAATTTCATATAAGTTAATAGTTGTGCCTCGTATACGGGATGCAACTGTTCAACCGCCTTTAATTCTACGACAACCGTATTATTCACAAGCAGATCCAACCGAAGCTCGGTATCCAGGATCATATTACCATAAGCAACGGGTACTATCACCTGGTGTATCACATCAAAGCCCTGCCTCCGGAGCTCGTAGCGCAGGCATTGCTGGTAAACGCTTTCCAATAATCCCGGGCCTAATTCTTTATGCACCCGGATGGCGCAGCCGGTAATAGCATAGGATAGTTGGGTTACTTCATGTTTCGTCATGGTGTTAGCTTATAGGATGATTCATTGTTCGCCCTATAAATATCGTAAATTTTCTAAGCAGGAATCATGGCGTTTGTTTGGGTTGATTCTTTTCCCAGAACCAATAAATAGCCATCAGGTAAAATGCATGTAACAATTGTGCTTCAATAGCGCTCCAGTTTTCAATGGAGCAGCTACCCAAAATAAGCAGGCTCATTAATGCGATAGATGCATATATCGTCAGCCTGATCTTAAAGCCCACCAGCAATGCCAGTCCCAGCAAGGCTTCTGCAATCGGCAGAAAATAACTGAAAGGCACAATAAAGGCGGGGGAATCACGGACTTTTCCATAGTTGTTACCATCCAGCTACTAAAGCCGGCCAGTTTAGGTAACCGCACCAAACCATGACCTAATAAGGACATAGCCACCGGTAAACGTAAAAAGAAAAAAGCAGTTTTAAAATGATTCATATTGGTATTGAATTTAAAGGCATCATTAAATAGTTGTTGGATCAGGGGAGTGGTCCTTTGCTCACTTCTTTCCCATCTTTATACACCGCAAAAATCTGCCTGGTATTTTTGATATCTTTTACCGGATCGCTGTTCAATATGATCAGGTCTGCCACTTTACCTGGCTCCAGTGTACCATATTGCTGTTGGATTTTCAGTGCAGTCGCTGCATTTTTAGTAGCCACTGTAATGGCTTCTAATGGCGACAAACCCGCTTCTGTCATCAGCTGGAGCTCCAGGTGTTCCGAAAATCCCTGTGCACGAATGGGTGTAGCGCCGCTGTCGGTACCCATGGCTATTAAAACACCGGCTTTAAACAGTCGCAACAGGTTTTGTTTAGCCGTTTCAAAAGCTTTTATGTTGAAGGCGTAGTTGGGCGCATTTTTCAAATCGGTTTGATATTTTTCAGTAGTGATCATTTCGTAAACGCCCGGCTCCAGCGATTTTTTAAAGAATTCATTGTTGATCCATTCTGGTTGCTGGGCGTAGATATAAGCATATTCATCCAGCGACAAGGTTGGAATATAAATCACCTGTTTTGATTTCATTTGAGCGATGGTTGAATCGTCAATTACATTGCTGCGCACACTATGGGCAATAATATCCATACCTGCGGCCACCAATTGTTTCAGATCGCTCAGATAATATACATGGGCAGCCACGCGCAAGTTATGTTGGTGGGCTTCCTTTATAATCGCCTTATAAATTTGCGGTTGCATTTTAGCAGGGTATTTCCCGTTAAAATCGTCTACCCAAATTTTTACCATATCGGGTTTTAGCTGCGCCAGGCTGTCCATCTGTAAAGCCACCTGGGCGGCAGTTGCAGGGCGAAAAACCTTATCCATCGCGAAACCCAGTGGTGGCGCACCATTGGGCGCGCCAAAGCCATAACCGGCAGAATGGATCCGGGCTCCCGGAATGTCACCTTTATTGAGCGATCGCGCAAACCGGTTTCAAATAACAACGGCCGATCGGTACCCATAGCCATAATATGCAGTATGCCGTAGCTTTCATATCTTTTTAATTGAGCCAGTATATTGTCTTCAGTGTAGTTCTCTGGTTTAGTACTGGTTCCTTTTAATGTACCGATATGCGAATGCGCTGAAATCAGCGCCGGCATCACCGTTTTACCTTCCAGGTTGATTACTGTAGCATCTTTGTCACTAATATCAGCGCCAATAGCCGCTATTTTACCATCTTTAAGCAGCAGTCGGGTATCCTCAACCGGAGCGCCACCGTTACCATCAATCAGCCTCACATGATCCAATAAAATCGATGACTGACTTGTAGCAGATTTGTCGCGGTTAGCACCGCAGGAAAGTAACACAGCGGTAAACAGGAGTAACAACAGATGGATGAAATAATGTTTTGTCATTTTAAGCATTTGAGTTGGATGAATAAAATTGCCAATAAAGCCAGACTTTAATAAGACAAGCTGACCATCAAATTGTTTACCGGTCTACGGAATCTTTTACAGAAAAAATCATCACATAGATTGATGAATCGGTCTGGCCATCTGAAAGTTGCTTTGGTAAACTGCAAAACTAGATTACTATTGTTAGCCTAATAAACCAATCATCTATGTCTCTTTGCGTTTCCAACTTTCCACAAATAAAAATGAGGCAACGAATGCTGCCTCATTTTATGATTACATCAACGGGCGCATGCACCCCAAATATAAATGCCGCTTCGGCACTAGGCACTGCGTCTGCCGAAAATTAAAGACAGTACAAACAGCACCAGGAACACAAAGAATAAAACTTTAGCGATACCGGCAGCAGTAGAAGCGATGCCTCCAAAACCAAACACCGCAGCAACAATTGCCACAATTAAAAAGATAATAGACCATCTAAGCATAATCGTAGGATTTAAGGGTTTACAAAAAGGTTTACTAAGTATAGACAAGAACTATTCCAATAATGATAGAGGTTAGAGCTTAAAATATATACTTAACATAATATAAATTATAGGACAAAACGGTGGCTGCGTTTTGGCCGGACAGATGATGCAGCCCAGTGCCGTTTGTCCTATAACAATATTATGTTAAATAATATGTCAGCATTTCGGCCTCGTGTCGGCTGTGGATATTTACGATGGGTACAGGCTCTTACGGTTTGTCCTATAATTAGTCGTTATGTCTGCGGGCTGCAAATCAGGTTTGCAGCCCGCAGACGAATCCATACAACATTGAAAATTTGGTTTTGAAAATAATGCATTGGTGCAGCCCTTGCCCCTTGGGTAAATAGCCGTAAAGGCAGGCGCTTCATGGGCTGGTAAAAATTCCTGTGTCGAACTGAAAACTTACACAGGAAGTTTTTACTGCACCCATGTTCACGCCGTGTTTATAGTGTCTTTAAAATTTTTGCCTTTTTTGCCAACGCTTCTTTTTCTTTCTTTTTATGGTCGCTCGCTGGCCTGTAAACCTGCAATATGCCTGTAAGTCTTAATTACAGGTTTCCAGTCGGGCGCTCGCGGTTTTGTTTGTCGTTCTTTTGCCTTGATGCAAAAGAACCAAAAATCAAGGCTGTGAAAAAACTGGCTAAAAATTGTACAGGAAGCCTAAACCCGCCGAACTCGCCCGAAAAGTGCGTTATAAATTGATAGAGCGTGCTGGGCTCAAACAGCGGCGGCTTTTCCTCCGCATAGCGGAGGACGGCTTCCTGCACAATTTTCTTCACGCCATTTTTTCAAAGGCCGGTCCTAATATGGCTTACAATTCATTGACAGCATCCAGCGTGTAATGGCTGAGCGTTTCGATGGCGTTAGTAAATACCTTGATCTGCCAGGTTGAAAAATGGCGCAAAGCTCCGGGTTGTTCATTCACCAGAAATATATTGTCGGGCGTGGTAAAAACCATGCTGGGTAGCAGGTAATGCACGGTTTTTATATCGTTCATATACACGGTGAGCAATATCAACAGATCCGGGCGTGAGGTATAATCAAAATCGCGTTGGTTGATGTAAACGCTGCGGGATTCGTCTATATTCAAAAAGCATAAAATGACTTCGCGCATGTCGCCATTGTCAGATACAAACTTGATGCGATCCTTTAAATCCTGCTCTGGTAGCGGTTTGTAGCCCAACTGGTTTAATTTACCGGTTAATGCAGCTTTGGCTTCCGTTTGTATGTGTTCTTCCCCGGTCATTACCCTAAAGTTCCACTTTTTGTGCATTTTAGCAATCCGTGCTTAACATAATGTAAGCCGCTTACACGATCTCAATCTTTTCTCTTTGAAACCGCTCTTGCAAGGCTTCATACTTTTGTTCTTTGGCAATGGTGATGGTAAGCCGGCCTTTTTCGCAGGCGATATCTACTACATGGCCGGGCTTGAAACCACTGTCCTGGAGCCATTTGCCGGCCAGGCGCAATGCCGGGAATGAGGTGGCTGTTCTACTGTTGACGCCCCAGAACGCATAGCGGCATACCGTCATGCGGCGTATGGGTTTGGTAATGCGGGGTGTTTTTACTGTTTGCATAGCTTAGCTTTTTGTTGGTACAAAGCAACGGCCGCCGGGTTTTGTTTCCTACAAAAATTGATGGTGTGTTACACCTAAAACGCTTGTATTTTATGTATCTTTAGGCTTGCTATATCTAATTTGAAAAAACTAAATTTGCTCCTATGACAACACACACTGCTATGCCGAACCACAAAGTGCACGAAGGCCGCAACATTAAACGTTTCCGCGAAATGCTGGGTATAAAACAAGATGCCCTGGCTTTTGACCTCAACATGAGCCAGCAAGCCGTATCCTTGCTGGAGCAGAAAGAAACGATCGATACTCCCCTACTTCAAAAAATATCTGCCCTATTGAAAATACCGGTGGAGGCGATCCAGAATTTTGATGAGGAGCAGGCGATCACTATAATTTCTAGTACTTTTAATGACAATGCTCAAGTAGGTACTGTAATTAATAATTACAATCCTATTGATAAGTTGATGCAATTGCATGAGGAAAAAATTGCCTTATACGAAAGGATGTTGAAGGAGAAGGATGAAATGATGGCGAGGTTGGAGCAACTGATTAAATAAACAATATTAGGTCGTGGACTGGTATCCAACAGAGAACAATATGCGGATATGAGTTGTAAGTTCTTTGATGAATTGGCTTTCTGAATCTTTCAAACGTATTAGAATTAAATACTTGAGGATCCAGAAACCTCTTCTATGGCTTTTAACAATGGAGCAAAGGTCTTAATTGTAGAAGTTAAGACTTAATCTGACAGTTGGGGTTAATTTAGAGTAACGACAAACTAAATTAATAACCCCAAAAGTCAGATCATGAATTCTGCAACTAAGTTAATCAAATCCAGAGTTGGCTTACTCAATTTAGCCGAACAATTGAACAATGTGACTCGTGCCTGTAAGTTAATGGGCACCAGCCGCGACAGTTTTTATCGTCTCAAACAACTCTATGAGACCGGAGGAGAAGAGGCACTCAGAGAAATAAGCCGTCGTAAACCCATTCCTAAAAATCGTGTAGACCCTGCAGTAGAGGATGCTGTAGTTAAAATGGCATTTGATTTTCCAGCCTATGGCCAATCCAGAGCATCTAATGAACTTCGGAAACAGGGTATTTTTATTTCAGCGGCTGGCGTTCGTTGTGTATGGCAACGACATGATCTGGAGATTTTTGAAAAGCGCCTGAAGGCTCTGGAAGCTCGTGTGGCTCAAGATGGCCTGATCCTTACGGAAGCTCAGGTTATAGCGATGGAGCGGAAAAAGAAAACAGGAAGCCCATGGCGAAATTGAAACTGAACATCCAGGTTATCTCGGCTCTCAGGACACCTACTATGTTGGCACGATTAAAGGTGTAGGTAGGATCTATCAACAAACTTTCATTGACACCTATAGCCGCGTAGCTTTTGCAAAGCTTTATACAAGCAAACATGCTATTACCTCTGCCGATATTCTCAATGATAAAGTCCTTCCATTCTTTGACGAACATGAAATACCAATGCTCAGAATACTTACTGATAGAGGAACTGAGTTTAACGGAAGGCCCGAAAATCATGAGTATGAATTATATCTACAGATTGAAGGCATAGATCACAGCAAAACGAAAGTGCGCCATCCCCAAAGTAATGGAATTTGCGAACGCTTACACCGTACCATGCAGGATGAGTTTTATGCAATCGCCTTCAGGAGAAAGCTCTATCAGGATCTTCAAGCTTTACAAAATGATCTGGACGAGTGGCTGGATCATTACAACAATGAGCGACCTCACACTGGCAAATATTGCTTCGGTAAAACTCCCATGCAAACATTTAAAGAATCGCTTACCTTAGCCAAACAAAAACTGCTGGATCAAGTGAGTCCAGCAGCCTAATTAATTTAATCTGTATCCCTTTTGAAAATTTAAAAATTAGTCCCTGACTGTACGATCAAGTACTAACTATTACATCTTAATCTTATCCAAGTAAGCGACCTTTAAAAAACTTAAATTTTCCTCTTTATCATTTTTGATAACGAAGTCAATTGCTTTAATGGCATTGTATCCCGGTATTTCGTCTTTTAGTGAACCATAAATATTTTTAGCTTTCCTAAACCACCCACACTTGTTGTCTGCTAACTTTCCTTGATAACGGGATTCGATTTTATAAATCTTATTCCACACCTCAACTTCTGGTGAAGAAATATTGTATTTTATTTGAAAAGCTTTTTATCAAATTTTTCATCTTTCAAATCGTCAATAATAAATGGAATAATGGAGCTATTAAAATCAACGGATACATTTATAGTAGAATGGACTTTACTGAATGGGTAAAATGCTTTTTCTTACCACTTGATAAAATATCCTTTTCCCCCTTTACACTTCGTCCATTACAATCATCACAAATGGGAGCTAGATTGTCAAAATTGATTGAAGATAATGGATAATGTTTAATTGGTAAATAATGGTCAAATGCAGATCTGCTATCAGAAAACCACGTTTTCAAATCCCCATAACCACAGCAGGGACACTCTTTAAATTTATTAGTTTTTGAAACAAGAGCATCATAATAGCCTTTTTATTACCATAATTATCTTTTACATCTTTCCATCCTAAAAACTTTGTGTATAATTCTGAAAAAAATCTACAATTGCATCTTTAATTATTGGATGAAAATCTTTTGAATAAACAGGAGTATTTGAGCCATTACATAATCTTTCAATCTCATTGTTGCTAATGAAAATTCTCTGAAATTCATCCCTATCTGCTTGACTCAAACGTTTATCCCTAAACAAAGCATATATATTGTCTACAGAGTTTTTAAACCACTCATAATCTTTATTTTCATAAATAGATTTGAGCTCAGCATTTAATCTAGTTTTCGGTAGTTTTTTATTAGCTTTACACCAAACCTCAATAACTAAATACTCCATCAGCTTATGGACGTTTTGTATTTTATGACTAATAGGTTTATAAACTCTTAGCATATCTATTCTATTTCTAATTCGTTTAGCTTTGCAAATAATAATATTTTCTCCATTGAGTCTCCTAAATGAGAAACCTTGCTTTTAAATTTTGTGACCTCCTTAATCGACAACTTTTTTTTATCTTTTATCTCTTTAAATATATCTTCAATTTCTTCCCTTGATTTATCACCTATAGTATAGTTTTTCTTAAACAGATTTTCCATAATCAAATCCGTTGATGTTCCATACGTTCTAAATTTCATTTTCTGCGCATTCTTAGGGTCTTCTCCTTTCCTGAAAACAATTACTTTGTCAGGAAAACAATCAGATATAATAAATGGAGAATGCGATGTAATTAAAACATCTTTCATTATGTTTTTTGTCTTACTGGCTTCTAAACTTTTTTGTAATGTTCTAATGAATTTTGAACGCCAATCAGGATTGAAGTGTGTTTCCGGCTCATCTAATAATAAAATAGCTGACTTGTTTTTCAACATTAAGCAGATTCCAAGTGTATGCAAAAATTGCTGTTCACCATCCGACAAATTTTTCATTAAAAGATGAGAAACCTCTTTAGTTACAATATTTTCTTTTTCAATATAGTAATCCAAAAAGTGAAATACGGTTTCTTCAGGTGCTGGTCGAGGCACTTTTCCATCAGTGTAATACCCTTAGATTGGTAAACATCAGATTTAATTTCACTAGCGACCGTTCGGTAATTTAACGTATAAAGAATTTGAAAAGCCTAAAAAGTTCAAATATTCCATCTTTGAAATTTATATCAAATGCTTTTTTAGTTTCAGGATTGACCCAAAAATCTAAAGTGAGATTTGTTTTACTCTCATAATAAGAAGTGCTACATTTTTTAAACTTAGCTAGCGTTTCTGAGTAACGATCAATAATATTATTTTTTCCTTCAGGATGCTTGTTTATATTCATTCGGAAGCGTTTAATACTTTTTATTCCCAGTTCCGTTTCTAATGGTTCTAATACAGAATCTTCCTGAAATATATAATTTGAAAGCAAAACTGCCTGACTCATTTCATAATCAATATAAATCAAGCTACTCTCGGGTTCATTATATTTTAAATTTTCATTTAGTGCTTCTAAATACTCATCAAAATGAACTAACCGAGTTTTTAAGAAAGGAATACTTAATATCTCGTTCTCCCCTGAAGAATAACCGATAACCAAATCTGGAAGATATTTTTTAGCTTCTGCCTGAATCTTACCATTCTTTTGGGCTACAACAGAAACTTTTATTTTTTCACCATTAAAAGGATATGGCTGATGATACATTTCTGGTTGTTTCCCAACTTTTTTTTTGAATAGTTACCAATGTGAAATTTTCAATGGTCGATTTTACTCCCTTCCCCTTTAAAATGTAGTATTGTAATAGAAAAGCATCGGGTTTGCAATCTTTTTCATCAAAATTATCTACAAATACTTGAGGTTGATTCACATTTGAACAACTCTCTATATGGTAAAAAATATTTGCCAAAGCTTCGAGAACGTTTGATTTTCCACTCCCATTCAAACCGGCGAAACAAAACGGGTGAAAATCATTCCATCCCTTACTCAGAATTTTAGGCTCAATAAATTCGGCCAATTCATCTCTGAAAGTAAGCTTAAAGCCTTTCTTTAAACTACCATATTGTGAATTGATTTCTAGTTTGAGTAATTTCATTCTGATACCATTAGTTTAATTTTACCTCTAATACTTTTCTGCTCAACTGTTCCTTCCTCTAATAATGACAAAAGATGTTTAAATGCAACGTCATATTTTTCAGAATCTGAAAATCTATTGTTTTCTATCCAATCTATTAAAATTGATAGCCGATTATTTTGATTCAAATCTTCCCTGGATAGAGTTTGGATTAGATCTTCAAAATATTCCTCATCCTTTACTCCCAATTTTCCCTTAAAAGAATTTAACAAGTATGAATCGAAGAGATCTTGAAGCAAAAGAAGATATTTTTTTAATTGATGTTCAACATCTTTGGTTACAGTAAAAATCTTTTCATATCTATTTTGTACTTCATCATCAGGAATAAGAATTTTAATTTTTTTAAGGATATTCAAACTCAGATTGTCTCTATTTGCACCCCGTCCTAAAGAGCGGATGTAATCATAAGAATACAATAATTGACTAAATAGAACGATCGGTTTTACAAAGTCATTAGGATAGATTACTCCACAAGCTTGATTGCAAGAGGCTTCTATCTTCAAAATGCCTACAGAACCTTTAGTTTTTCCTTGTCCGTACATTGCAATTAATATGGAATCTATCGGGTATACTTTTGCCGAAGTTTTCTCCAATGCTAATTCAGATATAAACTCTTCTGAAGTTGTAATAAAATCATTTTTTACGTCTGCTGATTTTAACCAACGAATATTTCCATCGTAAAATCTCGAAAAGTTTCTTAGTGGTGTCACTCCAGATGATAATTTAAAAAATCTTTATCTCCCAAGTATTTCCACTTATGATTAAAATTATTTGATATGGGGTCTCCAACGATTTCAAAAAGAACGATCTTCTTAATTGCTCTAAAATCTCTATGGTTCTTATTCTGTGATTGATAAGTAATTGAATGGAATTTAAATTTGAAACGATCCGCTGTTGATCAGTCAGCCTTTTGGAAAACTAATCTTAATTTTTTAATGTTTATTAGTCAAAATTGATATGATCGCTTTATTTGCTTTAAACTGCAATAATCCTTTATTCAATTTTACCCAATAAAAAAACACTTCAGGAAGAATGATTTCTGGTTTTAATTCAATTCCTGTAATTTGTTGATTTGATGCCAAAGGAATTTGATTTATTGAAACTTTCCCGATATCACCGATTGTGCTAACTAATACTGTATCCTTATTATAAAGAAATGCTTGTTTAGAATCTATGGCTAATTTTGAGATCGTAAACTCTGTTTCTTCCAAAACCATTTGCCCTTTTAAGTCGGACGGAGTTACCCAAAGAAATTCTCCATCAAAAAAAAATTTATTGGTTTTTGTTGGTGTTGTTCCAGTCCTAATTGATTTTGTTATCTCCCCTATTGTATATTCTACAAATTCCATATTACAATTTATCTAATTCCGCTAATTGTTCTGAAATTGATTTATCAAGAGCTTTTAGCTGTTTCAATAATGATTCTGTCTTTTCAAATTCTTGCGGAACATATACGTACTCTTTGTACAAATTGAAGTTTAGTTCAAAATCGTTTTCTACAATTTTATCAACAGGTATTTCAAAATGATTTAATTCGAGATTTGATTGTTCTCTCTCATTTCTATTTTTCCACTCATCAAGCATATCTTTCAATGGAAAATCAATAGTTCTTTTTCTAGCATTGTCTAAAGAGTAACCGTCAGATTCCATCCCATAAAACCAAATCTTTACTGACTGTAAATAATCTTCTTTATTTCTATATTTTCTTTTTTTTGTAAAAAGTAAAATAGATGTTTTTACTCCTGTGTACGGAAGAAAAGTGCCACTTGGTAATGAAATAACTCCTTCTAAAGTACAATCCGTTAGTAAAAGCTTTCGGATAGCTTTATGGGACTTGCCTGAATTAAATAAAACACCTTCAGGAACAATCACTGCTGCACGCCCACCTTCTTCAAGCATATAGATAATTCTTTCGAGAAACAGAAGTTCGGACTGTACAGTTATATTTTTTCTATTCTCTTCTTTATCAAATTGTGGAGGATATACCCTATTCAAATTTTGACTGATTCTTATACTATCAACTTTCCCGGTAAATGGAGGATTTGCTAATATATATTTGTAAAGTCCTTGAATTGATTTGTTTTTTACATCATCAAGTTTTTTGCTTTTATTCCTTATCAACTCTATCCTTTCATAATCTTCAGATAGTGAATCTGTATATACGATATTTGGCTTTTCAATTCCGTGCATCATTAGATTCATAACACCTATTCGAACCATTGTCTGATCTATATCAAACCCAAAAAAGGTTTGCTCTTTTATGCGTTTCCTTTTATTATTATCTAAATCATCTCCATCAATACCTCTGGGAAGCCCGTCTTCATCATTCGTGATTTTTTTGAATATTTTGTAAGTAAATACTGATAAGCTCCAACGAGAAAACCTCCCGATCCAGATGTTATATCACATATTTTACCGTCTGTATCCGGATCTAATAAATTAGCCATCAGATATATTATATGCCGAGGAGTACGGAATTGTCCATTTTTACCTGCTTCATTAGTTTGTAATAATAAATGCTCATATACATCTCCCTGAATATCCTGAAAATGATTATTTTTCTTTTTTATCTCCTCATCAATTAATGCATAGATATCGTTAATATAGTTCATCGCATCGCGAAGTAATGCAGGGCTCTTAAATTTGAATACTGCATCATTCATCGCTACAGCATAAGGATCTTCTGCCGATGCTAAATCATTTTTATAAAACTGAATACATGATTTTTTACGTGGTCTAAAAGAGTGCCTCCTTCATATTTATTGTAAACACTCCATTTGTATTTATCTTCTAAATCGCGTTTAAAAGATTCTAGCCTCTTCATAAAAAGCAGATATGATATTTGGTCTATCGCTTCTATTGGATTAGACAAACCTCCTGCCCATAATCTATCCCACAACGACTGTATTTTATTTTTTTATCTCTTGTGATAACATTTCATTTTTTTTTTTCTTGTTTGAAACAATAAGCTCTTTTACATCAAGACTTAAAATTTCTGCTATTTGATTTAGTATTTCTAAACTGGGTTGCCTTCTATTTTGCACATAGCCATTTACCATGTTGTAACTTTTACCTAGCTGATCTGCCAGCCAGACCTGTTTTATCCCTTTTTGGTCCAAAACTTCTTTTATTCTATTCATGAACAGAATTTTAAAATAATCTATAAATATAATTGCTGGTAAACTAAAAACATCTCAAATGATGATATATTTTTATTCTAAACTGGAGTTTGCACCCGCGTGAGGGATAGCAGCGGTTACCCCGCAGGCCCACGCAGTAAGGGCCGAGGAGTAATAGCGGATAGCCCGGCCCCGGTATGGGGTTTTGGGAGCAGCGCTTTATTACATTCGCTAAGGCTATAAGGTGTACCTTGCTGCACTGTTGCCCCATAGGCCCCATACCGGGGACACGCCCTAAAAGAAAAAAAAGTAAAAACCAATCCATACAGGCCACCCTTCGCCTACGCCGGATATAGGCTATTGCATCCATGAGGCCAATCAAATTTAAATGCTAATTTTGTTAGTATATGATGCAGCGATCCGGCAGTGCAGACTTACCCCTTCATAACGGCCAGGTGCCGCCCTGGCTGGCAGCGCGCATGGCGGCATTGGGCAAGGCGATCGTGGAAGAAATTATTGCCGGCCAGGGTAAAAGCGCCCTGCTGTCTAAGCTCAGCGACCCCTTCTGGTTCCAGAGCCTGGGCGCGGTGATGGGTATGGACTGGCATTCTTCGGGCATTACTACTTCGGTAATGGGGGCTTTAAAAGGAGCATTAACCCGCTGGCCAGGGAGCTGGGCATCTGCATCTGCGGCGGTAAGGGCCGCCACTCGCGGAACACGCCCCAGGATATCCTGCGCTTTGCCGAAACCACGGGCCTGAACGCGCCCGACCTGGTGCGCAGCAGCAAGCTAAGCGCCAAGGTGGATAATACGGCCGTGCAGGATGGCTTTCAGCTATACCAGCACCACTTCATTGTGAGCGACGAGGGCCAGTGGACGGTGATACAGCAAGGCATGCGCGACAGCAGCGCTACGGCCCGGCGGTATCATTGGAACTCCCCATCGGTACAATCGTTTACCGAAACGCCGCATACGAGCATTTACGGGGCCAACCAGGGCAGCATCCTCAACCTAACCGATAAGCTGGCGCAGCCCTTAAAAACCGCTATGATGGAAGTGGCCACCGAAAACCCGGACCGGATGCTGCCGGAAATAGCGAAGATGAGGCACCTTGTAATGCCGGGTCACCACGATGTAAGGGCCAAAGATGTGGACCTGAAGCGCCTGGGCGCGGTGCTGTGGCTGGCGCAGGAAAAACAGGTGCAGAACTTTGAAGAGCTGCTGTTGCTGGAAGGCCTGGGCCCGAGAACCTTGCAGTCGCTGGCGCTGGTGAGCGAGGTGATCTACGGTCAGCCCACGCAGTTTAAGGATCCGGCGCGTTTTCGTTTGCCCATGGCGGTAAGGATGGCCATCCCTTCCCGGTGCCTACCAAAGTGTATGACGAAACAATCGACACTTTACAACAGGCCATTCAAAGGTCGAAACTGGGCCGGCAGGATAAAATGCAGGCGATACAGTCGCTGTCGAAAATAACGGAGCGTTTGTCTAAAGATTTTATCCCTGATGGGAGTATTGACGAGGTGATCGCCCGGGAAAGGGCGGAATCCTGGAAATATGGGGACGAACAGTTTTGGAAAGGCGAAGGGGCCGGAGGGGAGGCAGTTAGATTTGTTTGACCCGTTATGATAAAAGCTGAATGCGATCTGGCTGCTTTAGCATGCTTTTTCCTTCAGAATTAACCGTGAGAACGATACCCGTTTTTCCGGAACAATTCGCTGTAAGCAAAATTCTTGCTTACAAAAATCCTGCTCATCATTTGTAAGCAAGTAAAGTGTAAGCAGCTCAAAAAATTACACAATTCCTGCTTACCAATAACACCCCGGGGCAAAATTGTTGGTTATCCTGTCTGGCTTCGTAAAACTTACATACTGCACCAACCGCGGCTTGTACCACCGGTTGATGCCTGCAGTATGGGCTAAGTTTGCAACTATACTACCATAGCGTCTTGCTGGCCAGGTAACGGTAAGGCAACAGCTTCTGGCTCAATGGTAATACAACGCTATATTATTGGGCAATCATCGGTTAATCACAACATTATTTACTAGATTTACACCAAAGAATATCAATTAATTTACTACATAACCCTCTTTATACCGGTATGAAACGCAACTGTAACGCCCCGGGAGCGCTGGCAACAGCATTCAGGATTTTAACCAGGCAGTGAAAATAAAACCGGGTTTATAAAAACATTATGGATACCAACCATCAACCCAACCCAATGAAACGCCGCGACTTTTTACAAAAAACTGCGGTATTAGCAGCTTCTGCCATCTTTTTACCGGCTTTGGGCAATAAAGCATATAGTGCTACCAATACTATTAAAAACAAAAGCGCCATTCCAACCGTAAAACTCAATAACGGTTTATTGATGCCCATGCTGGGTTTTGGCACCTATTCACTAAAAGGTGATATATGCCAGCGTTCTGTAGCTGATGCTATTTCCCTGGGGTATCGCCTTTTGATACGGCCACCAGGTACGGAAACGAAGCATTTGTTGGTGCAGGAATCAAACAAAGCGGCATCAAAAGAGAAAACCTTTTATCACCTCAAAAGTTTGGGTTGATGATTCGGGGTATGAAAAAACAAAAGCGGCTTTTGAAACCTCTTTAAAAAAACTGGGCACCGATTATTTAGATCTATACCTTATTCACCGGCCCAGGGGGATTTTAAAGGCTCATGGAAAATGATGGAAGAGCTGAACAAAGCCGGTAAAATAAAAGCGATCGGTATCAGTAATTTTACCCCGGCTCAATATAAAGACCTGATGTCGGTGGCGACCATTAAACCCGCAGTCAACCAAATTGAAACGCATGCTTTCTTTCACGAGATGGACTCCTATAACGATTTGAAGAAAAACGGCGTACAAATGGAAGCCTGGGCGCCATTTGCCGAGGGAGAAACGGGCTTTTTACCAATGAAACTTTGGCTGCAATCGGTAAAAGCACCATAAAACCACTGCCCAGGTAAGTTTAAGGTGGCATTACCAACGTGGTGTAGTGGCTATACCCAGAACGGTGCAAAAAGCACATATGATGGAGAATTTAAACATTTTCGACTTTAAGTTAACTCCGGCTGAAATGAAAGCCATTGCAGCTTTAGATCTGAATACCTCTCAGTTTCCGGAATGGACCTAAACCTACCGGAGCTGTTCCTTTATCCGCCTTATCTTTTATCAGGAAGAACTGAAAACTGAATACGTGCTGTTTCAGCAGCAAGTATAGTTTTCTGGCAAGCTCTGGCATGCCCTGTAAAGAAAGCACCAGGCTCCTACCCCACATGATTTTAAATGGTAAAACCACGTCCTGTTATACTTAGTAACTGAATTAGTTGAAACCTGTGATCAGGATTTTGTGATCAAAAAAAACGATCACAAAAATCTGATCACAAAACATTTTTTGAAAGAGTATAAACTAAAACAACAAAGGGCATCCACTTCTCCAGGACCAGTCAATTTGTTAACACACAAAGTGTAAACAGTACAAAGTGTTAACAAGCCTGGTGTTAACAAAATCAACCATTGCCAAATCGTGGGTAATTAGTCTAGCTTCGTAAAGCTTAAATACTGTACAAACCGCGGTTGGTCCGACCGGTTGATGCTGGCGGCATGGGGTAAGGTTTGCAGCCATACCACAATGTCGCCCTGGCGGCCGGGCACAGGTATGGCACCTGCTTCCCGCTCAATGGCATGCTGTGCTGCTACCGGATCGGCAAACTGCTGCTGGTAGGCCTCGTACTTTTGATGAAAGCCAGGAATAAGGCGCAACGGCCCCGCTCTTCGGGCGTATCATCCAGGTAAATTAATCCTTGTATATAATATTCGGGCGGGCGACGGTGATCAATGTCCCAATGCAAGGCATGATGCCTGAACTGCCAATGTTCCGTTTCCGGCGGGTTGTAGCTTACCTTATCTGTATTGGCTGCTATGTTGGGAGTTTCATACAGCTCTGCAAACAGCTGTTTTACGGCCGGGTGTCTTCGAATGGTTTCCATATCGGGTTGCTGGTATACCTGCAACATCAGGCCATGCCAGTCGCTATGATTGGGGTACCAGGTAGTCGCATTGTTGAGGTCGATGCCCTGGTAATCGCAGATAAACTGTTTCACCCGTTCACAATGTTCAAGGGTACCAGCCCGCTGATCTGCAGATAGCCCTGCTCCTGCCAGTGCTGCCATTGCTCCGGGCTGAGGATA
This sequence comes from Paraniabella defluvii, assembly GCA_019316985.1. GTDB lineage: Bacteria > Bacteroidota > Bacteroidia > Chitinophagales > Chitinophagaceae > Niabella > Niabella defluvii. The sequence goes on along the minus strand of CP079215.1, from coordinate 5,284,458 downwards.
GGTTGGGCTAACAGTTCCGTTTCCGCAGTTGGTACGCCATTAAAAAGGCGAGCGGCCTCGGCTATCGCATCTGCACCACGGGTGTCCTGCAGCCATTGGTGGAAATCATCAACTGAGCGGCATTCGCTATACAGGTAGCGGAAGGTTTCGAACTTGCCCAACCCGTGCAGGGCCAGCCAACGGTTTTCCGTTTTTTCATAATCTGGCATGGGTTGCTGGTGCGGCTTGCCGGCTTTTACATCAAGGTGGGCAGTTACAAAGTAATGAATGAATTCGTTATTGGTCATGGCAGCACGAATATAACGGTTAGCCGTGAGAAGCCTGCATTCAACGATAAATCGTGAGATGGTTAAAGCTAACCTCAAACTGAAGTCCTGATTTACTGACATTTTCTTAGTTAACAGCTAAGCTGTTAACAGATGACCCGCCCTGAAAACAAGGCTATTATATGGGGCCGAAAAATGCATTCGATCGCCTGATTAATATGTACATTTATAATATCATTAAATGTGATCAGCATTGACCCAACCCGCCATCATACCAGTTATTGAACAAAACCCAAAGGCTTATCGACTTTTTGCGCCCATTGTAGTATTGTTGATCGCTGCCAATATTGCGGCCGATTATTTATATACCCTCTTTCAAAACACGGCCTTTTATCTGTCGGAATCAGCGCTTTTCAGCAGCTACTGGATCTTATTTGTTCCATTGGTATTATTACAATGGAGATGGATGAGTTCGGTTGAAAAGAGATACCTGCAACTATCTATTACGCTATTGATAGCAGCCTTACACCTGGTAACCTACCCGGGATTGATAAGATTATTGTCTGCGCTTTTTTACGATCATACTTTTGCCTATTGGCCAAGCTTTCAATTCGGGCTTTCCGCCTACCTGGTGCAGTCGCTGGTTATTTATGGTTATGGCTTTGCAGTGATAGCATCGAAAAAGGCATACAATCGGCGGCAGAAACCATTGAGGCTGCCCGTGTAGAACCAGCTGTTTTTCTGCAAACTTTGATGGTTAAGGATGGTGCAAATACCCAAACACTACTCGTGGTAAATGATATCCAGTATTTTTCGGCCAGTCCTCCTTATGTAACGATCCATCTTTCTCATAAAAATACCTGCATACAGCCACTTTAAAAGCACTGGAGGCGCAACTGGATAACGGCATATTTGTACGCATTCATAAATCCTGCCTGCTTAACATCAGTACTATTGTATCAGTGCAATCACGCAAAAATGGCGACTATGATGTAACGCTGACAGATCAAACCATTTTAAGAGTAAGCCGTAACTACGCCGCAAATCTCAAGGAAAAATGGCCGGCGAGGCCTCAGGTTAGCTTAAAATAAACGCAGCTTACCACATTCCATTTGTTCCCTACCTAGTTTACCGCTCAAATTTGTTCAAAATAACAGGAAAAATGAACAAAAGATTTTGAGAATAGCGATAGCGCTATACACGTTGGCAATGGGCTGCGGCACGCCGCTCAGCCAGCCCAGCAAACAACCGGCAACGCTTATAGGTAGTGGCTGCGACGGTTGTGAACTGATGTACATCAAGATGCCCGAACAAATGGCCGCGGTGGATACGAGTCCGGGCTGGAATACTGAGGACAACATCTAAAAATTTCCGGTACAATACGGAAGGCAGATGGTAAAACACCGGCGCCCGGTGTGATCATTTATTACTGGCAAACGGATAGCAAAGGCTATTATGCCAACCGGAAAGGCCTGGATGCCAGGGCCAAACGGCATGGCTATATCAGGGGCTGGCTAAAAACAGGTTCCGACGGACGCTATACTTTATATACCATCAGGCCTGCACCCTACCCTAACGATTCATTACCGGCACATATTCATTTATCTGTAAAGGAGCCCGGTTTGCCTAATGAATACTATACCGATGAGATCAATTTTGAGGGAGATCCTTTATTGAAACCCTATTTCAGCAAATATCCACCTGAGAACAGGGGCGGCAGCGGTAGTAAGGGTATCATTACAGGACAGCATGCAGGTTGCGGAACACAATATAGTGCTCGGGTTAAATATTCCGGGGTACCCCGATAAGTAAACATATAGGGTGAGGTTGGCATGGAAGATTGTTGATTTTACCTGGTTTAGCGCCATGCATTGCTCTTATATTGTATTTCGGCGGTATCTCTATACCTGTTATTGCGCTCTTGGTTGATCTCCTATTGGCTGACTTGAGGTAATTACTGTTCTTCTCCTGAGTTCTTAGGCCCACTGCGCTATTTTACCTGATTTACGGGCCGCTTTGTCTTATTGCGGGTAGCGGTGTGCTATGAGTGTTTATTATCTTTACCTGACATCACAAACTATTTATCTCAACGCTCTCCTGTATTTATATTGAACGCGTATGATACAAACAAAAACATATATTTCCATGAAGCTTCGCATTCTTTACAATTAATTCTTTTTTAGATAACAGTTCCATAACGTTGTTTAAACATCATTTAGCGCAGGAAAATGAACCTTTGACGCCTTAAAAAACTCAAAATGATGTTATTTTTACAGGCCGGATGCCCGCCTGGACCTTACTCGCATGGTGTGGCATCATGTGGGTAACCAGCGCTGCACAAAATGGTCAACCCTCAGTTAAAGGACTCGCATGACACCCGTACCGTCCCGACCTTCCTGTGAATTTTTTACGGAGCAGGTAGACTTTACAACAGCGGGCAGCAACTGCCCCTACGGTACCGGTATCTAAGTAAGTTTATACCCGAAATATGGTAAGTTTGTTTCAACAGCACAGGGCTTTGCTATTTTCTCCGCAACTCCTCATTATACAGTTTATTCATTATAAAGACAAATTATTAATGAAACGATCATTAAATCAAAAAGCCATTAGTCAATGTTTGTTATGCCTGGTTGTATCTTTAATTATATCACCGGCCATAGCCCAAAAAAAACAGGCCACTCCCACTACCGCAGCAGCACACTCTCATAACGATTACCTGCAGAAATTCCCATTCTGGCAGGCCTATTATGAGGGGTTTGGTTCTGTTGAGGCAGATGTTTTTTTGAAAGAGGGTAACCTGGTGGTGGCCCATACCGCCGGGGAGATAGATAAAGAACGGACACTGGAAGCCCTTTATTTGAAGCCACTGCAAAAATGATTGATAAAAATGACGGCCGGGTATATGCCGACAGCTCGCGCACCCTTCAATTGCTGATTGATCTGAAAACAGAAGCAGTACCCACGCTGAAAGCTTTACTGGATGAACTGTCGCGATACCCTTCATTAACCGCATCTAAAACATTAGATATCGTAATTACCGGTAACCGCCCTCCTGTAGAAACTTATAAGCAGTACCCCTCTTGGTTATTATTTGATGGAGACTTGTCAACAACTTATAGCCCGGAAACCCTTCATAAAGTAGCACTGTTCAGTGATAATTTTGCACGCTACTCCAAATGGAACGGAAAGGAAGACTGCCGGAGGCAGAAAAAGTAAAGCTTGAAACAGCCATTGCGCAGGCACATGCGCATCAAAAAAGATCCGCTTCTGGAATGCCCTGATATCGTAAACAGCTGGTATGCGTACCTGGATATGGGCGTAGACTTTATCAATACCGATCATATTGAGTCGCTTTCGGGTTTCCTAAAAACTTTACCCAACCGCTATTATGTAGCAGATGCCACTCATGTCACCTATAAACCTGCCTATCGTAATGATGGCTTGGATAAGCCGGTAAAAAATCTGATTATATTGATCGGTGACGGTACAGGACTGGCACAATGGTATGCAGGTTACACCGCCAACAATCAGTCTTTGAACGTATTTAACATGATGCAGATAGGGTTATCTAAAACCAGCTCCTACGATAACTATATCACCGATTCAGCTCCCGGTGCCACGGCTATATCTTCAGGTTACAAAGGCAATAACCGCTCGGTGGGTGTAGATCATACCGGTGTAGCCCCTCCTTCCTTAACAGAACTGGTAGTCAGGAAGGGTTGGAAAACCGGCATTATTACCAGTGGTGATATGCGTGATGCAACCCCGGCAGCATTTTATGGTCATCGTGCCGAGCGCAGCAACTTTCCCGGCATGTTGAAAGACCTGGTAAATGCACCTGTAGATATACTGGCCGGTGCGGGTGCTATTCAAAAGACCCGGCTTATACCGATTTGGTTAAAAAATTCGCCGTATCTACCTCTTTTTCCGGCACCGATTGGTTACAGCTAAAGCCACTGATCATAGCTGATAGCCTGGCTGCTCTAAGAACTTCAAAAGGCCGGGGTAACTGGTCGTTGCAGGTTTTTGAAAAAGCCTGCAACGCCTGTCAAAAAAAATAACAATGGCTTTTTACTGATGCTTGAAGGAGCACAAATCGATCATGGTGGACACGCGAACGTGTTACCGGATGTGGTTACAGAGCTAAAGGACTTTGACCAGGTAGTGGGCGCTGCCATGCGTTTTGCCGACAGCAATGGCGAAACCCTGGTAATTGTAACAGGCGATCATGAAACCGGGGCTCACATTAACCGCCGGCGATTATAGCCGCAACTTCATCAGCGGGCAATTTTCTACGGGCGACCATACGGCTGTGCCTGTTCCTGTATTTGCCTACGGGCCACAATCTCAGTTATTCAGGGGGTATATGAAAATACAGCTATATTTCACAAAATCCTCAAGGCACTCCGTTTGAAATAAATAACTTCACAATCTTGTGCTTAACCGGCGGCAGCTAACTAATTGCCGCCGGTTTTTTGATGATGCAGGGTAAGATCGGTATCCCAAAAGTAAGTATAGATGCCGCGGTACGAACCAGATTTAAAGCATCAGTTATTGAACTACCGAGGAGCATTCTAACAATCCGCAATTTGAACACAAAGTCCCGCAATTAGACTACGCGCCATTTTTGGGAGGCGTCACCTTTGATTTCTAAATAATTAATTGATATGACACAGACAACAAAAGGTAAAGTATGGTTCATCACCGGCGCATCACGCGGATTTGGCAGGGTATGGACAGAAGCTGCGCTGGAGCGCGGCGACCGGGTTGCAGCTACGGCCCGTAATGCGAACAGCATTGCCGACCTGAACGAGAAATACGGCGGCAGTGTGTTAACGCTGGAGCTGGATGTAACCAATGCGGAGCAGGTAAAAATGGTGGTGCAACAGGCACATGCCCATTTTGGTAAACTCGACATTGTGTTGAATAATGCAGGTTACTCCCTGGTAGGTACGATTGAGGAAGCCCATGCCGACGAAATACGTGCTTTGTACGAAACCAATGTGCTCGGACCCGTAGCGGTGATACAGGCAGCGCTCCGCTGCTGCGCGCGCAGGGCTACGGGCATATACTGGGCACATCCAGTAACCTGGGACATGTAACCCTGCCGGTAATTGGTTATTACTGTTCTTCCAAATGGGCTTTCGAAGCCATTTATGAAAGTCTGGCGGAAGAAGTGAAGCCCTTTGGCATCAAAGTAACCATTATTGAACCCGGCGCCTATGCTACAGAATTTGGCCAGCCAGTCGTTAAAGTTTGCCACAGGTATGGATATTTATACCAGTTTAAAGACCAGCTTTGCTGAGAACCTTCAAAATCTGGCGAAAGGGGATCCTGCGGCAACACCTCAAGCCCTGTTTAAAATAGTAGATGCTGATCAGCCACCTTTACGCTTTTTATTAGGCAACCAGGGATTGCCCTGGACCCGTGGCGCCTACGAACAACGCCTGGCAGAATGGGAGGCCTGGGCCGAAATATCGAATGCCGCACAGGGCGTATCGAAATAACAACTCTGCTTAAACAATAACCGGCATTTGAACCTGCTGCCGGTTATTGTTGTTACATATCTTTAATAATGAAAAAGAAGAATCGGGCCGCCAGCAGTTTGCTTCCATATCAGAAGCACACCGGTTAATGGGATTGCCCCAACCGCGCCATCCATTGATTAGTTTGATCAATGGAAAACATTTACCCATCTGTTCGCAGGCTTTGGGTAGCTCTCATGTGCTCAGCTTTTATAAAATATCATTTAAACCTCCAGTAAGCGGTAAGCTTCGGTATGGCCAGGATTACTATGATTTTAACGGTGGCGGTTTGATGTTTGCTGCCCCTCACCAGGTAATTGGCGGACATACGTTGGCGACTGAACCTGCTGGCGATTGTTATTTTACACTTTTAATCCATCCAGACTTTTTCCTGGGGCACCCGCTGGCACGAGCCATTAAACAATATGGGTTTTTTCCTACACTTCTAACGAAGCGCTTCATTTATCTGATGAGGAACAAGCTACCATCTTCTCCCTATTTGATATGATGGATAAAGAGCTGCAGGGTCGTATTGACGATTTTAGCCAGGAAATTGTAATTGCCCAGGTGGAATTGCTGCTCAATTTTGCCAATCGTTTTTACAAACGCCAGTTCATCACCCGTAAAGCGGCACACAGTACCTTATTGGAAAAGCTGGAAAGCCTGCTCAATAACTATTTCAACAGCAATGCAGCTTTAAGCCAGGGCCTGCCTACGGTAGCGTATCTGGCCGGCCAGCTCAACCTTTCTCCCAGCTATCTCAGCGATATGCTGCGCGCCCTACGGGCCAAAACGCCCAGCAACATATTCATGCCCGGCTGATCGAAAAAGCCAAGGAAATTTTATCAACAACCAATTTATCGGTAAGCGAAGTAGCCTATTCGCTGGGATTTGAATATGCCCAATCTTTCAGTAAACTCTTTAAAAGCAAAACCAGTCTTTCGCCGCTCGAATTCAGGCAGCAGTTTAATTAAGGAACTTTATATGTGTGCAAACTGCCCCAACAATATTAGCACAGTACCGCCTTGAAGATGTAACATTGTAAATCCTGCTAATTAAAAAATTTTAAATTACATTATTATCATTTTCAAAAGATAGTAATAATAGTATAAAGTAAAAGTGTAGTATAAAATCTGTTTTTGGATCAAAAATCAATATTTACTTCATAAATAAATTGATATAAATCTTTTAATTTATTTAAAATTAATTTTTATAAAAAATAGATAAATAAAATATTGAATAAAATTTAGTTGTCAATCGCTTGTCTGAGTCAGCTTTGGGCTTTTGGCTGCCCTGAACAAAGAAGCCGACAGCAAAAAAGTATGGTGAAAACCCCTCCTACAGACAATATCTCGGTAGCCGAACTTCCGGGATATTGATCCATTTTTGCTATAAAGGCAATGGAAATAAGCAATATCATTGCCAGCGTTGCTGCATACATAGCCCGTTCCATACCAGCCGGCCGAAAACGGGAAATGGCAATACCAATAGCTGCCACCAATACAATAACACCATACATTATATTCCCGGCGTTAGGTCCGCTTCCTATAAGACCAACAGCCATATTCGCCCATATCATTAAAAAGATACTGCCCAATGCAACAATAATGGCAATACGATATACCCAATTAGGAGAAAGGCGATTTAATAATACGTAAGAAACTCCGGTGCCAAATATCAACGCTCCCATAACTATGAAATCCGCCACGCTCCAGTTCACTTCACGGGTGAATTGCATGGCCACGAAGGGAATCATTAGTATTGTTAAAGTAACAGCTGTTACTGTTGTTAAAGACCGTGAGAGGTTTGACTGCTTTTTCATATCTGTTTTTTTAGTGAGATTATTTTATTTAAAGCAAAAGTACTTTGAAATACAAAGCAAATATCAAAAAGTACTGACTTTTTTTTTTGTGATTATTGGGTGCGTAGGTGTAGCGGTGCCTTTTGTGCATCTAACACCAGGAAATTAAAAGGTACTAAAGTGCAATTGCTCTCCCAAGCAATTGTCGCTTTCGCCACCAGTGATTGTCGCATATAACCAGTTCCTTTTAAAACGGGGATGCTGAGCTTTGCAATATCAAAATACTTTTATATGAAAAGAACCCTTCAACAAGTTTGTTGCCTTGCGGCATTGTTGCTGTTAATGATCGCTTGCCGGCAACCGGTGCAAAAAGAGAAATCCGGGTCTGCTTCTGCCGATAGTGCCCGCCGGCCCCTGACCCCTGAAACGGCGGCCTATGCCGACGTAAACGGATTGAAACTTTATTACGAAGTATATGGACAGGGGCAACCTATAGTGTTGCTACACGGGTCGTTTATGACGATCCCGTTAAACTGGTCACATATTATTCCGTTGCTGGCACAGAACCGTAGGGTTATCGTAGCCGAAATGCAGGGTCATGGAAGAACCCGTGATATACCCCGTGAATTCAGTTATGAAGCCATGGCCGACGATGTATCCGGCTTGCTGAAGCATCTTAAAACAGACAGCGCAGATGTGCTGGGGTACAGCATGGGAGGCGGCGTGGCATTTCAGATGGCGGTACGGCACCCCGCACAGGTGCGGCGCCTGATCGTACTATCCGGAACCTATGCGCATGATGGGTGGTGGCCGGATGTGGAAGCCAGTTACACGGGCATTAATGCCGAAATGTTCAAAGGATCGCCTATTCAAAAGCAATATGATAGCCTGGGCAACGATCCGGCGCATTTTCCCGAATTTGTAAAAAAGTAATGAGCATAGACTTAAAACCATATGACTGGACAGCTGCGGTACAACAAATAAGAGCCCCACTGCTTATGGCCATTGGTGATGCAGATGGGGTGCGTTATGAACATGCGCTGGAGCTGTTTCGTGCAAAGGGAGGTGGAAAAATGGGTGATATTCATGGCTTGCCGCAATCCCGCTTGGCTATATTACCCGGCACCACCCATATCGGCATGATATACCGAACCGACTGGTTGATACCCATGATCAATGATTTCCTTGATGCGGATCTGAATGCGCCGCCTCCTGCTTTTTAGGCGCAGTTATTGTATTTTTATTAATACAGCAATAAGGTTCCTGAGACAACCGGTTTGCAACGTGTTAACGATAAAAGCAATTAACAACAATAAATGGACAATACAGCAGAAAGAGAAATACGCATTACCCAAATATTTGATGCATCGGCGGCATTAATTTGGGAGGTGTGGACCAACCCCGACCATATTGCCCATTGGTGGGGACCAGCCGGGTTTACAACTACCATACATGAAATGGACCTAAGGGAAGAAGGAAGCTGGAGGCTAACCCTTCACGGGCCGGATGGTACGAACTATCCCAACCGGAGCGTTTACAAAGAGTTGATTCCTTTACAAAAGATAGTTTTTGAGCATTTCAACCCTCATTTTTTTACTACTGTATTATTTAAACCAACAGGCACCGGTACACAACTGGAATGGTCGATGGTATTCGACTCGGCTGAACAGCGGGCTATCATTGTAAAAGCTCATAAGGCAGATGAAGGCCTACGGCAAAACATTGAAAGACTGGAAGCGTATCTTTCCTTAATGCGTGGTGAAAAAACACTTTAATAAGGCAGCAAAAAGAAAATACCGACCCCTCTCCTTTTTTACTTTCGAGAGTAAAATATCCTCCATGACGGCGCACGATTTGTGCGGATATGTATAAGCCGAGGCCCATGCCGGGAGCCAGGTGTGTATGCCCGTCGGTGGTTCGGAAAAAACGTTCAAACACTTTTTGTTGATCCTGCTCTGAAATACCCTTGCCCCGGTCCTGAACGCTGATCCGTACCCCGTCTGCCTGTATACCGGAGCTTACAGTAATCTGGCTATCGGCGAAGAGTACTTAATGGCGTTGGATAGCAGATTCGTAATTACCTGTCCTATTCTTTCACGGTCTACTTTTATTAACGGCAGCTCAGCGGTATGCAATATAAAATAGCTGGATGTAGTAGGACGTATTTCTTCGATACGTTCATGCAGTAACTCGTTAATATCTGTGGCTTCTACCTGTAATTCCAGCTTTCCTTCCTGAACTCTTGTAAGATCAAGCAGTTGATTGATTAGGTTAATCAGACGGTCGATCTGCGCGTTTAAACGGGCCAGCAGGTCACTGTTTTTAAAGTCTCCCGCCCGCTCCAGGTTAGCCTGCACCAGCTGGCTATAGGCTTTAATACTGGTTACGGGAGTTTTTAGCTCGTGGCTGGCAATGCTGATAAATTCATCTTTTTGCTTAAGAAGCAGCTTCAGTTGTTGCTCGCTTTCTTTTAACTCGTCGATATCTGTGATCACCGAGATAAAACCCAGTGTTGCTCCATTTTCGTTCGAAAAAGGTATCGACGAAACCCGTGCCCAGATCCGGCTGCCGTCGTCCTGCAGGTATTGCATTTCTAAGAACGGAAGAATCGGATCGCCTTTTAATGCTCTTGCGCCGGGATAGTCTGACCGGCTTATCCTGCTGCCGTCCGGATGGTAAGCTACCCAGCGGCGGGCACTTTCCTCGTCCCGGGATGGCATAGCGCCATCAGGCAAAAAGCGGCGCATTTCATCATTTAGTAAAACAGCCTCACCTGATGTATTAAAAATCCCAGGCCAATGGGCAAAGCTTTAAAGACACTGGCAAGCAGGCTTTCGCTCTGCTTTAGCTGCTCTTCTGCCTTCCGGGCTATCTGATCTTTCAGTTCCAGTACTTCATGCTCATTTTTACGACGCTCGGTAATATCCTGGCTGATCATAAGTACCTGCGTTATATTGTCCGCACTATCTCTTTTGAATATTTTTCCTCTCACCGATAATAATATCCATTCTCCGCTATTTTTTTAATACGGCACTCCAATTTATTCTCCTCATCATCCTGTAACCCGCCAAAACGCTGATAATATGCTTCTACAGCCGGCAGGTCTTCAGGGTGCAATAGCCGGCTGTGTTGTGTGTATAAATTAGTGATCCCTTCTTCGTCAACCCCAGGGCTGGTAAAGTATTGCGATTCGTATAAATAATCTCACGCGACGGTAAAGATACAACGGATACAATGTCAGGCATTACATCTGTAACCGCCTGTATTAAATGAGCCTGCTCCTGTAAGGCCTGCTCCGCCTGCTTACGTTCGGTGACATTGTCGCAGGAAAACATAATGCCATCATCGAGCCGGGCAATTTTATAATACAACCACAGATCATGTTCCCCGATACATAATGAAATTCTGTTTGCTGCATCTGCCCTGTTTCTACTGCTTTTACCATCAGCTTAAATAAACCGCCGGCAGATGTATAAGGAAAAGACTGCAGCATACTTTTCCCGGTAGCGCCAAAACCAATTTGTACAGCCGCATCATTGAGCCACTCATATATAAAATCTACAATTGCGCCCTCTTTATCCCTTACGGCAACCAGTTTGGCCAGTGCAATGGCCGATACATTAATAACCGCCTCCAAGCGGTTTCTTGCCGCCTGTGTTTCCAAATGTGCTTTTTCTGGGCAGTAATATCCCTTGTTGTCATAATAACCCCATCCCCTGCTTTACAAGGGCCTGGTAAAACCATTGATCGCTAAACTGCTCATGGTAATAATGTTGCTCCTGCTCGCTGGAGATACCCGTTTCAACCACCTGCACCATCCTGCCGAAAATGCCTGAAGGTACCACACCCGGATTGAGCGATAATAAACTCATGCCTATCACATCTCCGTTTTGCTGCCTGCCTCTTTCGTTTTGCAGCTTCCATCTGAAATCAACAATAATCCCCTATCATCCCTTACCGCGTCAAATGCCTGGATAATATCTAAAGAAGCGTTTAATATCGAAAGAAGCAAATCCTCCCTCCCCATGCCGCTGCGCCGGGAAGGTCTTTACCAGCGTTTTTATTCAATTGTGTCTGTTTCTGAGGGTCGTTATAGTTCATGACTGTAATTATAGAACAAGGCGCTGCTAATTTAGTAAACTATTGAACCTGTCGTACTGTTATTTAAAAACAATTCATTTTTAAGGTAATAAAAGGCGTTGCCGCCGGTAAAGATTTTTAAACAGGCCGGGATGACAAACTTTTTGTATTTTTCCCGTAGCAGTTTAATGCAGTTTTCAAAGTTCGCAAATGGATTACCGGATTGAAATAAAGGACAAGGCCAAAAATACAAAGGGTATTAAAATAGAGCCCTTCAGGAAAAATGTACGAACAACTGCCCCGCATAAGCATAACAGCTATCTTGAATTGGTTTACCTTTTGGCCGGTACAGGCGAACATACTATTGATACCGATACTTTTGTTATCAAGGCGCCGGTTCTGCATATTATCAAGGAGGATCAGCTTCATTTCTGGAATATAGATTCGGAGCCCGCAGGATACGTGTTAATACTGAAGAAAATATTCGTTGATCAGTACTTTGATCATGAGTTAAAATACCTGCTGTCCCGGCTCAGTTCTAATAAGGCATTATATACAGACCGGGACAAAGCCGAGGTTATTGAATCATTATTTGACTTACTGATCAAGGAGCATAGGACAACCGAAAAGCCGGGTACAACTTTCTTTTACCTGATGAAAGCTTTGTTTACAAAGTTACTGCAGCAGCTGCCTGCCAACGGGCAAAAGCCGGGAGGCAATTTGTACCTGTCTTTTTACGATCAGCTTTCCGGTTCGGGGATGGTGGTAAACAGCGTTGCCTATTACGCCGCTCTTTACATACGTCCCCTCAAAACTTAAATGCAGCCTGTAAAAGAGAAACCGGGAAGGCTGCTTCCGCCATCTTAGCAGAATATATCATTTCTGAGGCTTCAAGGCTGCTCCTGTATACCCAGCAATCTGTTGCTGAAGTTGCCTACCAGCTTGGGTTTAAAGACAATTCTCATTTCACCAAATATTTTAAAAAGAATACGGGGTCAACTCCATCGGAGCTCCGCCGGCCTTAGCAGTATCACGGCTATACCAGTCTATTTTCAAATAAACCATGTTTAAACAATTGTTTTTTAAGATTTGCCGGCATAAGACATTAGAAGTATGAAAGTAAGCATTATTGTGGCAGTATTGGTTTTGTTATTACAACAATCGGGCAACGCCCAATCCATCGTCATTAGAGGAACTATCAAAGACAGCGCGGACAAAACCCCTTTACAGGGCGCAACAGTACATATTTTAGAAGATAACAGTACAGTGGCCGGCACCGTTGTAACCGATAGGCAGGGAGCTTTCTCTATATCTTTAAACAATAAGCAACCTCAAAAACTGAGGGTAAGCCATAGCTCCTACCAGGATATGGAAGCCGTATTGTCTCCCTCGGCGGTTCTGCATGGGATATAGGCGTACTATACCTCGTTCCAACGGTTCAATCCCTGGCGGCGATCATAGTGGAAGGCCGTAAACCTCCCTTATCTTTTAAAATCGACCGGCAAGTGTACCAGGCTTCACAATTTGGTAACGCAGCCAATGGCACGGGCGCCGATGTATTACGTAATCTGCCTTCTGTGTCTGTAAATGCGCAGGGAGAAATTGCTTTCAGGGGTCGGGTAGCTTCCTGCTCTTACTAAATGGCAAACCCACCCAGGCCGATCCGGCTTTAATATTGGGGCAATTACCCGCCGGCTCTATCGAACGTATAGAACTTATTACCAGCCCGGGCGCCACTTACGATGCCGATGGAAAAAGTGGTGTTATCAATATCATTACCAAAAGCAGTGTTGAAGACGGATGGATGATACAGGCCAACGCAATGGGAGGCGCACCTCCGCTGAACGACTTTGACAACAAGCGATATAACCGGCCGCAACGCTACGGAATGGACCTGTCGGCCGGCTACAGTAAAAACAAATGGAACTGGAACCTGGGATTAAACTACCTCCAAAACGATATAGCAGGTTTTCGCGAAGGGGATGTATATACGATTACCAACGGAATAAAAACAAGTTTTCCTTCTTCGGGCGAACGCAGCTTTTGGCGTTACAACTACGGCGGGCGGCTTTCCGTAAGTTTCAGGCCGGATGAGCAAAATAGCTTTACAGCCGGCTTTTATACGGGTAAAAAGTTTCAGAGCCGGGTAGCCGATCTCTTGTATCACAATACAAGGCAAAATATGGGAACAGGCAACACTTCTTCTTTTACTTATTATAATGAGAATACCCAACAAAAGGAAGGGATCTTTACTTTAGCTAACCTGGACTATAGCCATGACTTTAATAAACGGTCGAGATTAAGCTTTTCGGGGCTATTTGAAAGGGCGGATCTCTCCGGTACTACCTATAACCTGAATGTACAATACCCCAATATTAATGATACCATACAGTATACCCGCAATCCTAATACCAATCCGCTTAATGCCTACCGCGCAAAGCTGGACTACCTGCACCAACTGGGTAGCGGTAGTTTACAAACAGGCTATCAGTTCCGGTATGATCATCAGCAGGGCGATTTTCTTTACCTTACCCTGATCAATGGAACTGACCAGTTTGAAACAGATCCCAATTTCAGTAGTGCAGTAAAGTTAATAACCGTATACATGCAGGCTATATACAGTATAACGGGGCGGCACAAGCATTCACTTATGCGGCAGGATTAAGGGTTGAATATTCTCAAAGAGATCTTTTCTTATCTAATTCGGGGCGCCAAAAACAGTTGGAGCTTACCAACCTTTTTCCTTCTTTCCAGGTAAGATATGCACTGTCCGGTCACAGCACCTTAAAAGCAGGGTACAACAAAAGGGTGAAGCGCACCAATAATTTCGAGCTGAACCCTGTGCCGGAGCGGGAGCACTCGGAGACGCTTGAACAGGGTGACCCTGATCTGTTACCGGAATTTACGGGCACTTATGAAGCTGGAATCGAATATAGTTTTGGAAAGAATACTTTATTTGCAACCCTTTATCATCAGAGAATCAATAACCCCATTCAAAGGGTGAATAGCGTATTTGCTGATACTATCTTAAACCGGGTATTTACCAATGCAGGCCTGGCTTTACAAACCGGACTGGAAGCTAATCTTAATATCACCGTAAGCAAAACCTGGCAGTTTGTATTAGGGGCAACCTGTACGACTACCAGATCAAAGGAAAGATCTTTAACGGACAGGTAGCGGTGCAAAACCGGAGCCTGGTATACAGTATCAACAGCACTCAATCTTTTAACCTGCCTCAAAGCTGGCTGCTGCAGTTCAGTGTCAATTATATTTCTCAAAGAGCTACCGCCCAGGGTGAAGACGGCGCCTTCCTGACGCCGCATTTCACCGTTAAAAAACTACAGCAAATAAGCGTTGGTACTTCCAGTTTCAATGGCTGAATATGGATGCGGGTTTAAATATCTCCAACCGCCAGCGCATTACTACTTTCGGCAACAATTTTTATACTACTACCCATTATATATATGAACCCGACCAGTTACAGTTTTCAGTTGGATTTAACCTGCTGCGTAAAAACCGGAAAATATCACTGCCGCAGAGCGAAATGGGTGAAAAAGAATTTTAAACGCCTCCCTCTTTTTTTTTCGATAAACAAATTTGAAAATAAAATTTGCGTAGTTAAATAACTACATATAAATTCGTAGCCAAATAACTACACAATGAATCTGAGACGAGATGTATTCCAGGCTATTGCCGATCCCACCCGGAGAGCTATACTGTTGTTGCTAACAGCTGCACCGTCCCTTACCGCCGGTGCCATTGCTGCCAATTTTAATACGGCACGGCCCACGGTGTCGAAGCACCTGCAAATACTTACCGAGTGTGAGCTGCTGCAACCACAGCAAAACGGCCGCGAAGTACATTATCAATTAAACCCGAAAAAAATGAAAGAGATCGCTGATTTTATTGAGCCCTTCCGCAATATGTGGGATGACCGGTTTAATAAACTGGAAATGATTATGAAGCAGCGGGCTAAAAAGAAACCCGATTAATAACCCCTATACTTTAATACCCAATTATTACCGATGGAAAGAAAAACTAAAATACACGCCGAAGATGGCAGGCAGGAATTAACCATAACCCGTGAATTTGACCTTCCGGTTGAATTACTTTTTGAAGCGCATACCGATGCAGTAATTATAGAACAATGGATGGGCAATAAGGTGCTCAAATTTGAAGCGCAGCCGCATGGCGGTTACCAGTTTGAAACAATCGACCCGCAAGGCAATATATTGTTCAGGGCCAACGGTGTAATACACTCCCTCGTGCCTAATAAAAAGATGATACGCACTTTTGAGATGGAAAATGTGCCCTTTGATGTGCAACTGGAATATTTAGAGTTTGAAGCAGTGACCAGTGAAACGAGCCAGCTTACCATGCAGGTAGTTTACCGGTCGGTAGAGCTTCGAGATCAGCAATTAAAAATGCCTTTTGAATATGGTATTAATATGGCTCACAACCGCCTGGAAGAAATAGTAAAACATTTAAAATAACCAATATGTCAAAAAGAAATAAGATCATTTACTGGATTGCCACCATCTGGCTGTCGTTAGGTATGCTGTCTACCGGTATTGTACAGCTGATCCAATTAAAAGAAGAAACAGCTATGATGAACAGGCTGGGATATCCGGCTTACCTGCTTGTCATTATAGGCGGGTGGAAAATACTGGGTGTTATTGCCGTTCTCATTCCCCGGTTCCCTTTACTCAAGGAATGGGCTTATGCCGGGTTCTTCTTTGTAATGTCGGGAGCCCTATTATCTCATTTTGCGGTAAATGATAGCGCTAAAGAGTTCTTTGGCCCGGTGTTGTTGCTGGTGCTTACATTTGTATCGTGGTATTTCAGGCCGGTAAACAGAAAAATGGTAAGGCAATTTCAATAAATATATATGAATCCGAAAGTTGATTTCTTCTTTGCGAAGAATAGTCCATGGCAGGCCGAATTTGAGCTGCTAAGAACACTTGCCCTCGATTGCGGGCTCACGGAAGAGCTGAAATGGGGACAACCCTGCTATTCCCTTGGCAAAGCCAATATTGTTTTAATACATGGCTTTAAGGAGTATGGCGCGCTCCTGTTCTTCAAGGGCGCATTATTGAAAGATCCCGAACAGATATTGATTCAGCAAACTGAAAACGTACAGTCTGCGCGGCAATTGCGATTTACCAGTTTAAAAGAAGTGAAACAAAAGGCAAAAGCTATTAGAACCTATATTTATGAAGCCATGGAGGTAGAAAGGGCCGGTTTAAAAGTGCCGTTGAAAAAGACGGAAGCTTTTGAAGTACCGGATGAGTTTAAAGAACAGTTGAACAATAAGCCTGCCTTAAAAAAGCTTTTGACGCATTAACTCCCGGCCGTCAGCGGGCTTACCTGTTTCATTTTGCACAGGCTAAACAATCCAAAACAAGGGCTGCCCGGGTGGAGAAATATATACCCAAAATACTGGAAGGAAAAGGATTGGATGATTAATGGTTATGTACCTGCTTCAGGCGACACATTTGCCAACATTATAGGTGACAAAGGGATTATTCTTACAGAACAAAACCATTAGGCTAAAATACTCTTGCAGGCAACTGTTCGCTTCACTAAAGATACGAATAACTTTAAAGCCTGCAAAGTAATCTCGGCGGTAACGAACCGCATATACTATATACGTGTAAGTGTGGTTGTTAGTGTTGAACATGGGTTATTTTTGATCAACTTGCTAAATAAATGATACAGTATGAAAAATAAAAAGAACTATCGGCGTCGGTAAGAGACGAGCTTCTGGGAATCTTGAAGAACCGGTTTAATAAACATAAAAGCCGTCATAAAGGTATTGACTGGGAAAAAGTACAGGCCAGGCTGGAAGCTAATCCCTCCAAGCTATGGTCTTTAAACGAAATGGAAATAACGGAAGGCGAACCGGATGTAGTGGGCTACGATAAGAAAACAGGCGAATATATTTTCTTTGATTGTTCAGCCGAAAGTCCCAAAGGCCGAAGAAGTATTTGCTATGATGGTGATGCGCTTGCTTCAAGAAAAGAGCATAAACCTAAAGATAGTGCATTGGGAATGGCCGAAGACATGGGTATAGAAATACTGTCGGAAGAGCAATACCGGGAACTGCAGCAACTGGGCGCTTTCGATCTGAAAACATCCAGCTGGATACTCACCCCGGCACCTGTGAGAAA
Source organism: Paraniabella defluvii (assembly GCA_019316985.1). Taxonomy (GTDB): domain Bacteria; phylum Bacteroidota; class Bacteroidia; order Chitinophagales; family Chitinophagaceae; genus Niabella; species Niabella defluvii. Next base: position 5,266,616 of record CP079215.1, on the reverse strand, counting down.
ATTGGGAGGAGCGCTTTTCTGTGACCGGCGATATGACACTGTATTTCTCTACCATAACGGCGCGGAATCGTATTATGCTGCAAGGGGATTTCGCGGATCTTTACGGGTGTAAAGCGCCAAGAAAGGCCGCCAACGGTATTCTTTTTAGCCCTAAAGCAGCCATTAATAACCTGAGCGGCAGTGCTGCCCGTCACTCCTTTACACCGCGCAGCCAAAACTCTGGAAGCTGGTACCCAGATCAACGGGATAATAGTGCTTTCCCATAATCGTATTGATAATAACCGCATTTCTATAAGCACCCAATCCCAGGTCGGGCGCGTTAAACCCATGGGTATGCATTTCAGCATTTTGGATAAAAACCCTGTCAGCATTATCGAGGGCGTAGTTGCGCTTTATTTTTAAAGATCCGTCAATGTTGTATTGAATCATATCATTTAAGGAATTCAAAAAAACAGGTACACCCGTAGTATACCCGGTTGCCAGTATTACATGTCTGGCTGTGGTTGTAAATATTTTACGAAGTGCATTATGATAAAATTCCAGGTTATAAGCATCCTTGTTCGTGGAAATAGATTTTAATTCTGCATGTGCCTGTATTTTAATATGATTTTGATGTCCTTCTGTAAACAAGCTATATAATCTATCATAAACAGCATTAATAAGCTGGTGGTTAATTCCTTTATATAATGTAGCCTGGTTTCTTAATAAACGTTGTTTTTCCTCCTGGTCTAGCTGGTAAAAGAAATCTATATAGTCCGGCGACGTCATCTCGTAATTTAATTTGCTATGTTCCATTGCATAAAAACGATCAGACCTTGTATACCAGTTTAACGATGATTCTTTTGTATTTAGCTGATGCAATAAATCATAAAAAATTTCGGCAGCACTTTGTCCGGATCCAATAACCGCTATATTATTTGATTTGATAATTTCAGGCCGGTAATACATATAGTCTGCAGCATGCAATACTGCGTTGCCTATATACTCCTGCGCATTGCAAGGCAAATAAGGCTTTGACCCAATGCCTACCACCAGCTTGCGGGCTTTAAAAGTTTGCATCCTATTATTTTGTCCGGAGCATACAACACTAAAAAAATCATCCTGCTCATTGTATTGAATACTATCAACGCGGTAACCGAACGATAAATTTGTTAATTGTCCGCATACCCAACGGCAATAACGATTGTATTCACTACGGGTAATATAACCCTGTTCATGTACTCCAAATTGTATCAGGCGATTATGCTGCCTGAGAAAATTAAGATATGAAAATTTGCTGGATGGGTCTGCCAGTGTAACCAGGTCTGCCAGATAGGATACCTGCAAAGTGCTTCCGGGAATCAACATGCCCTCATGCCAGCTAAATGCAGGCTTCTGCTCTATAAAGATAGTCTTCAATGTCTTTATAGGCTCACTCAGGGCGGCAAGGCCCAGATTGAATGGCCCGATACCTATTCCGGCAATATCATAGATCGTTGTATCAGTTTTCATATTTTGTTTTTGAGGTTAAACGTTTTGCCAGCAGCCAGGTGATACCAAAACTAAGTATGCTCGAAATAAGTGCAGCCATTAAAGACGGCAATAACCCAAGGCTATTGTAGCCATAAACCCGGAATATCCACATAATGACTATCCATTGTACTATATATATAGCTGTTATGTGCCTGCTTAAAAAATTGAGTAGTTTGAGAAATGCGTTATCGGTTTTTAGATAAGCAATACCGATGAATAATGCAATCCATAAAAGTGAAATACCACTATGTAATAAAGTACCTCCCCTGCCCTGTCGGTAAAAATTGTTGTTCCAGTTTACAGGCTCTGTAGAAATTAAAAGCTTGCCTGCAATGATAAGCAAAAGGCCTGTTGCTATAGCTCCTGCTAAAATCAACCTGGAAGGTTGCAATCGTAAAACACAACCACTTACCAGTCCTAACAGGGGTAAAAGACCCAGGGAAATACCGGGAAAAAAACTTTGGGAGGTAAGCCTGTGAATAAGTTGAGAAATGATGTACAAGGTAGCTGACCCGGGCAGAGATCCCAGGTTAATGGCGATATCCACCAAACAGTAATCGTAATGATTGTAATCGGCATAAAGAAAGGTATATACCTGTATAGTAATGCGCAAAACAGGTAAGCCAATGAGGCAAACTGCATTATATCTCCTATTAAAAACAGTTGCCATCCAACAGGCGAATCTTTAATTAAAGCAAGCGAGCTGATGTACGATGCTGGTAACAGCTTTAAATAATACGGAATAACGAGGCGAAATAAATTCAGCAAATAGCCCGAAATTCCTATCAAAATACTTCTGGTTATAATTTGCTTTAGTGTTTTAGCCCTTCCTATTACAATAAATAATCCCATCAGGAACATAAACAATTGGGCTCCGGGACCTTCAGCAAAAAATCCTAACGATTTCCCTAACCAGCCTGCTTTTACATCGTCTGAACTATACAGCATAACGCTGTGTACAGCTGGCATGATAAAGACAATAAATCCCTGGCAAGGGAAAATCCCCTGCTTTGTATTGGTGTAAGCATGTTACTTTTTAAATTATGTTATTGATTTCAGCGCATCATAGTTTTTTCAAAAACTTAGCTTTCTCTAAAAAATATAGGTTTGCTGTTTTATAGGAAAGTGTAATAGGTTTGACAAATTCAAAGCCAGCTCTTTTTACTAATTCATTCGCATTTGTGTTATTTATGTCTGGCTCTCCGATAATTCTTTGGGCACCCAATATAAATAGGTAAGAAATACCACATAGCATCACATGGGTTGTGAGGCCCTTTACCGGGCTTGTTGGCGGCCCCATTAATAGATGTATGCCTATGTCGCCTTCCTTTACCTCGTACCTGGTACCTACCTCATCCAACCCTGGATGATAAAAGTCCATTTGGGCAATAGGTGCCGGGTTTCCCGGATAAAAGAACATCAGGGAGTCGCCGAGACCGCTTGCTAAAAACTTTTCATAGTGATGATAAATCCGGGCATAAGATCCTTCCATTTGCCAGAAAGTCTTTGCATAATCCATGTTTACCCATCTGTGCAGTACAGCAATGTCGCGTGTTAAGCTCAATGGTCTTATTTCAAGCGTATAATCAGGAAATTGCTGTACATGTAAAACAGTTTCCCTTTTAAATTCATCAAACGGTGCAATAAAATGCATTGTTAAATAATTTATTATTTTATTATATATTTGTTTAATAATCTGCTGTTAACCTCGGCAGTAGTTATAAGGAACTATAAAACACCTGATAAACAAGTCCATTCTATGAGTGACATGTTTAAAATAATAACCAGTATCAATGAAGATGTTGAACTCATTTCTCTTGCTGACATTTCCTTTAACCAGCCACCCTTCATTGAATATTTCGGTAACCTGGGAGAATATGGTACGATGCGATTTAAAAAAATCTCCCTGGGTGATATAACGCTTTGGATCAGTGAATACAAAATGGCATATGAAACTGTGTTCTATGCCGAGGTTGATCGCCCTATACTAGAAGCCCACATTACCCTGAATAACAGGATGGTTCAATCACTTGGCAAAAGAAAGAGCTCGATCTTCGACGATAAGGAGTTTAATGTTACTTATGCTCCTTACATGGAAAACAAGGTTTTATTTCCGGCCGGAGGATCCTACATTACATTTGATATACATCCCTCGGAACAATTACTGGAAAAGCTTTCAGTCGATTTCCCGTTTCTCCATCAATTCTTAAATAAAAAGATTCAGCAAAAGAAAATGTGCTCCAGCTAATGGGGCATCGCAGCTTTCTGAATTTTGAAATGGAGAACCTTCTAAATAAAATAATGCAGTATTTACATGATCCATATCCGAGTAAATTATTGCTCAATCTTTGGTCAACTGAACTGTTAACTTTATTTCTTTTAAGATCCCAGAACAACATTTTTCCGCAATACCGGCATCATAATCGCCATGTAGATGCTTTGATACAGGCTAAAAAAATTGTTGAAGAGGAAGCCAGGACCTTTGACGATGAAAATCTGTTTTCTTCGGAACTTATGATCGCCGAAAAAGTAGGATTAAGCCTCTATCAACTTCGCACAGGGTTTCAAAGAACATTTGGTATGCCTATTTGCAGGCTGAATTTTGAAATACGCCTGCAAAAAGCCAGGCATCTGCTTATCAATGAAAAAAATCGGTGCTTGAGGCGGCTTTAAAAACAGGATTCCGTTCAAGAGAAGGCTTTTCTAAGGCCTTCAAAAGATACTTTGGTATCACTCCAGGTTCGGTAAAATAATACCCGTATCTCATCCAAAAATTCCTTATTCTACAATTCTGGTCACACAGGCCGGTATCTGACGTGCCCATCTTTGTATCGACAGATACTGGTAATCATTTCTGGTACATACAGGTCCAAGATCTCTGGGCTGCCAGAGCCATAACCAGGCTGTTCAGGTAAAAGATTAACTCAAGAGCTACATGTTGAAAAAACTATGTAAATATTATGGCCCGCGGCTGGCCCTGAAAGACCCCATCCACACCGGATTACCGGGATTTATAACGCGAACGGGTATGCCGGCAAAATAAATAAACCGGCATACCCTCTAATAAACAAAAGCCCGTTAGCTTTTACTAACAAGGAAAATATTCTAAATATTAAAATCAAATACATCATGAAAAAATAACTTTAAAATGGGTACTTCCCATCGCTTTTTAACAGTTTGTGTAGCTTTCTTCGCGTTTAAACCAGCACCTGCTAAGGTTACAGAAACCATTTTATACTTTAAGTATCAACCAACCTCAGACTTTAGCTCAACATCTGTTACTTCTAATAGCAACTGGCAATTGGTAGCTCCTTCAGAAACCTGTGAGGAGGAAAAGGATGATGTAGCTTGCTCTTTCAGTATCAAAGTTCCCGAGAGCGAAGAAGCAAACTATCTTACTGCTTCTAATACTCCATCTTCCAGGGTAACCATTCAGGCTAATGGATCCAGCGGCTATTATCATGTAGATAATGTACTGGATAACGCTACCAGCAGCGTTATTATGGAGAGTAAAGCAAATGTTGAGAGGCCATAATTTTTTATTTAAGAGGTGATCCATACCGGGTCGCCTCTTTATTTTATCAGTTCTGTGGAATACCCGTGATCTCGATAATATCTTTAGGAATAGGTAATGCATAGTAAGATGCATGAGGCTCTAAAGTGTAGACGACTTCATTTAATAGGCGTTTCAATACAATATTTCGCCCTTCCTTGTTCAGTCGTTTAATATCCATCCACCGGAGGCCGCGAAACAGTAACTCTTTTCTTCGTTCCATTAGGACCCTCTCTATAATTGCTTCTTTTGAATTACCCGTTACGGGCTGGAAATCTGCTGCTCTGTAACGCTTAACAAGCAAACTATTCAGGTCTGTTAGGGCTTTATCCAGGTTAGCAGCATTATCATCTCCGTTTCGTGCGGCGCATTCGGCCCTAATTAATAAAAAAGCTCAGCCGTTGTAATACCTGTGAAATTCCTGCTCGCTTGCGTATAACTTCCCTTGAATTGATAATAATTACCCGATTTGGTAAAATAGGCAGTCCGTCTTAAATCATTCACTTCATAGCTACTCATCAACAGCGAATCAACCCGGGCTCGTGATGCTAATATCAAACTGGAAGTGCCTGTAATATTCATTTCAGTATAGAATATCGTTTCCTTGTTAAATCTTTTAAAAGGATAATTGATCGTCAGGGTTCCTAAATCAGGGTCTCCATTATAGTTGATCAGGTCGCTTTTGATCGCCAATGCCAGGTCAGCATAATGCCAGGCGCTGTCATACACACGCATAGAGAGATAGGTTCGTGCTAACAAACCATATGCTGCTGTCTTTGAAGGCCGGTAGGAATGTATAGGCAAATCAGGCAACATGGCTGCTGCAAGACGGGCATCTTTAATGATCTGCTGGTAAGACTCGCTCACACTGCTTCTTATGGAGGGATCATTGTAATTAGAAGTTAATCTTAATACAATACCCTTGTCGTTTGCTGCGCTGGCCGGATCATAAGCATGTGCATATGTCCAGGCTAACATTAAAAAATAGTATGCCCTGAAAAAATAAGCAGAGCCGTTTACGTGATCCCAGGCTGAAGCGTTGCCTGAGGTTCTTTGAATATTTTTAGAAGTTTCCAGGCAGTAATTAGCAACGTATATGGGATAATAACAAAGCGACCAATCGTTAGGATACCGGTAATCGTAGGATTGCCAAATATAGGCCTGCTTGTCCCAGTCATTTAAGGCAGCATACCTCTCTGGTAAGCAGAAGTAATCATCAGCCGAACTTTCAACGAAAGAAGGTGTGCGGCTGTCGTTCATAGCCCCGTTTGCATCATCCAGTAATTCTTGCAAATCCCTAAATCCGTGGGAATCTGGAGGTTATTCCGAAATGGATAGTCAAGGTATTTTTTACATCCCCCGATACTACAATCATAGCTACAGCAAACAGGCAAACAGCTACCGGGGTCAATCGTTTGTTAGTGATTTTCATGTTTCCGATATTTTATTATTGGTTAATGAATGATTAAAAGCTGCATCTAAAGCCGAGTGTTACTTGCCTTGCAGGTGCATATGTATTAGGATAATCAGGATCCAGGCCTTCCTTGTTGGTACGCCAGATAATACCCAGGTTAGCCAGGTTACCATATACCTGCCCGCTTTGCAGAAAGCGTTTTGCTTTACGGGAAGCCATATCGTATGCAATATTCAGATAATGAAAACGGATGTGATCTCCCTTTAAAGCATGTACCGACGCATAGCGATAAAATCCATCTCTGCCAACGTACTGAGGATAGTCAGAATAAACATAAGCCGGAACATTGGTATGAAGCTCATCGCCAGCCTGCTGCCACCGTTTATAGTAGTCCGGATGACCAATGCCTGCTCCGTTTAAATCTCCCGAGCTGAAACTGGCTCGTCTAAAGTAAAAGCCCAGCTTATACATAAGATTAAATGAAAGCGTTAATTTCTTCCATCTTAACTCATTAATTACAGAACCAAAACTTGTTGGTACAGATGTACCTATAAATACCAATGTACCGCCCGCTGTACCAGACACATTGATAGCATTACCTATAGCATTATAGTCAGTGCTTAACTGGCCTTCAAAATAGCCTTGCGGATCACCCTGGCTGTTTAATCCGCCCCATTTATAGGCTGTAATGCTATATAACGGTTCACCCACCACAGGTGTAATGCTATTGCCATCCAGTAGCATATTAAATTCCTTGGCATCATCTGATAAATAACGGGTGGTTTTACTCGTGTTATAGTTATAGATAAGCGTACTGTGCCAGCTAAAATTGTCACGTATAATATTTCTACTGGTGAGATTCACGTCTACACCACCTCCTCATATTAGCTGTATTGGTAACAAGGGTTCCCCTGTTACCCCAGGTGGTATAGTCGTCGTATAAAGTATTACCATATAGGTCAGTCCCTTTTTTATTATAATATTCAATACTTCCGTTAACCACTTTTCCTTTAGTTGAAAAATCAACACCAATATTTATTTGCCGGGATTTCTCCCAGCGTAAATCAGGATTATTGAGTTCATTGATACGTTGTATCGGAAGGTTGGTAATACTATTGCTGAAAGAAACACTAATAGGCAGCGGTGTTTTTCGCAAATCAATATTACCGCTATACCCCAGGCTGGCCCTAAGTTTGATCGAGGGTATAGCCTGCCAGTGATAAAAATTTTCCTTTGAAATATTCCATCCCCTCCCACCGACCATAATGGGTTCCACTTGTCGTTGGTATTGGCGCCAAAAACATTGGAGGCATCTCTGCGCCAGCTGGCACTAACATGATAGCGGCCTTTGAAACTATACAGGGCATTGGAGAACAAGCTGACAAACCTGTTGGTAGTACGGCTTCCGATGCCTGGAGTACCCGGTATTCTTTGCACGCTTCCGTCAACCAGTGTCCGGTAAGTTGTTGAGTAATTTACCGACGACATTGACAATGGGTCTTCCTTGTAGCCATATACAGTAAAATTGCCGGCGTTAGAGGTTTCAGCCTGCCTCAATTCTGCCCCGGCTATAACTGACAGGTCATGTTGCCCAAAATTCTTTTTATAATCCAGCTGTCCCCTTAGGTTATAGGAAACCAGGTTCGTTATGCTTTGCGACCGGATAGCGCCTCTTGGTATATTATATACATCGGCAACAGTACCACTTCCTAATGTAGTAAACCGGTTCACCAGGTCGCGGGTGTAATAGCTCTCTTCGCCGGCCCTCCTTTCGGTACTTGTCCATTGTTTTTGATATTGATACATGGCAGATGCATTCAGCCCTTTAAAAGGCGACCAATTAATAGTAGCCCTGCCTATAAGCTCCTGCAAATGCTGCCGGGTAATATCCAGTTTAAAATCTTCAGCCGGATAATAGAGCCAGTTTAGCAACCTCCCGTTTCCTACAGTATCCAGGTATTCTTTACGATACCGGGCAATACCAATAGCACTTCCATCATCATTGGCAAAGGTTTGATAAGGTACGTATCTGCCGGCTTGCGTGGTAAGGGTAATATAGTCTGGTGCGCCGGTTTTAGAAGCGCTATTAGTGTAAAATCCACCGAGGCTTACACTAAGATTCTTCAGAATTTTCAATGTATTCTCAAACCGGGCATTGCTTCGGTTGGAAGTTGAAAGGTCTGTACTGGTTACCTGGTTATGATTACCCGATAATAACCAGCTCATATAACTACTTCCCCGGAAAGGCTTAAAGAATATTGCTGGGTTACTCCATCCCTCAGAAACAAATTATCAAACTGCCGGATGCCGTTTTGTGTTTTTAAAAGTTCTATTTGCCTGTTTCCTTCTGCTTCAGAAATCTTCCCGGTTTTCATTTGCTGTAAAATCAAAACAACCGGAGTTAGGGCAGGACGGCTCACTGTATTATCAATAGCAGTATTAAAGTATCCTTTACTAAACAAAAACTTCTCTATTTCGATATAATCTGCGGTAGACATTTGCGTACGAAGCAGGGAATGAGGATCAGGCTGCTCCGTTACAATTAAATTACTGTTGATGCTCACTTTCAGCGGTTGATTTAACTTTCCCTTTTTGGTGGTAATAACAATTACCCCATTGCCGGCACGGGCGCCCCAAATGCTGGCAGCCGCTGCGTCTTTAAGAATCGTAATGTTATCAACCTCGTCTGGGTTTATATTGTTTATATCTCCCTCATAAGGAAAATCATCCAGGATAATAAGTGGGTTTAGAGGTCCGTTGATCGTGCTTAGCCCGCGGATAGAAATATCATTGGGCAGGCCCCGCTGGTACTCCCGCGCTTCCCAATGTTAAACAGTAAACCATTGGTAACCCCGTTTAATCGCTGCAGTATATTAGTGCCTGTTTGTTGGTTTAATAGCTTATTATCAATAACGGTTACAGAACCGTTTATTTCGTTGGGTTTAATTTTTTGATAACCTGTATTTACCAGTACCTGTTCCATTTCATTCTCATCCGGGAATAACTCTGTCTTATAAAATGTGGAGGCAGATGTCACCAATATTGCAGCTGCAGAAAAACCAACATGGGTTATATAAAGTGTGTCTGGCAGTTGCATCAGGTGAACAGCAAAATTCCCTTCTGTATTGGTTTGTATAACAATACCTGAATTTTTGGATTGTATACTGGCGCCTGTTACAGGCCGTTTGGTTTCTCCATGTATTATCTTTCCGCTAATACTGGTTTGTGCCATTAGCACGCCGGCAAATAGCAGGCATATTATTCCAATAAAAGTATGTTTGATCATATGGTTAGAATTAGTGTCGGGTGATATTATTTGCTTTGAAATAGCCCCGGCGCTCCACTTCATTTTTCATCTGGCTCAAATAGGCGTGAAGAATTTCAGGAACTATAAAAGAAGACGAGGTTTGGGCAATTAATACATTGTCTGGAGCAACCCATGCATAATGCGGGTTATATTGTTTATGTATGTATTGCCGCAAAAGAGTATCACCGGCAATAACAGGTATCCGAAGCTCTTTGTTATTGGCTTTTTCCCATCGCTCAATGGTAGCTTTAACGGTATTGCTATCCTCGGGAGTTACCAATAATATCTGCAGTTTGTCTTTAAACACCTGTTGTAGTGAGTCAAGTTTTTTAAAAGATTTGATGCAGGGTATACAGGTAGTGTTCCAAAAATCCAGCAATATCATTTTTTGATGATTTTGTTGAAAAGCTGATAAGCTGGCCTTATTACTTGTATAGTTAAGTACTTGGGTAAATACAATATCAGGTAACCGGTCGCCTGTGTACAATGGTTTGATCATTTTGGATTGGGCAGTTACGTATAGGCAAAGCAGTGCCGTTACGCCGCATAGCGTTATTTTTTTCATATTGAATTGGTGATTAAAGAATAAAAAGGAGGTTAGACTTTCATCATATTTATTTTTAGTTTACTGTTAGCTGTAAAACATTTAATAAGCATTATAGATAAGTTTACTTGGGAAGACAGGTTTGAACAGAAAAGCTGCATCATGAACTTCGGGCTCCACTGTTGATGAATGCATTTCCGACATCTCCTCCCAATAAAAGCCGGGTTAGGCATACCGCACCATGAGAACGTTGCGGTAGCCGCCCGGCCATTCAATTTTATACCGGCATTTTAGGCTTGCAGGCATACAATATCTTAAATGCAATTACATGAGAAAACAGTTCCTGATATGGTGCTTTTATACTCATCCTGTATAGGTTTTTGATGAGCCTTGGTAAGTGAGTTACACAAGCAGCTATAAAAAGGCGTGGAACTCAACTTACCGCATTAGAGGTACTGGTATACCCACACACAGATAAGAGAGCCCACGCCGTAACGTGGGCATTCTACTATCATCTCGTGTGTTTAAAAATTACCAGTTTTCTAATGCGAGACTCAAAGCAAATGCTTAAAATTATTTCATAAACAAAGTTAATGTTTATCTGGTCATTCTACTCTTCGAAATCCAATTAAAGATATATAGAATATTTAAACACGGTTACATATGACCGTGAATTTTTTTCAAATAATAAACACCTTGTCTTATTAAAATTACAAGGTGAAATGAATAATGAAGAAATAAAAAAATTAAACCTGGCTTTTGGTGAAAATCTTCGAAAAATCAGAGATTCAAAAAAATTTCGTTACTGCAGATGTCTTACAACTGCTCGATCGATGAGAGTAAAATTTCAAAGATAGAACATGGTAAATTCAACATTAAGCTATCCACGTTATTTGAATTGGCCCGGGGCCTGAATGTGAATCCTGAAAAGCTATTGAACTTCCCGTTTGAACAGGACGAATAGTTAATAGATCAATTGAGGAAAGTGCCCTGAACAACACCGCCCTGTTCGAAAAAAAGAAAGCTACCTGGTAAAACTAGGCTAACCGGCTGGATAAGGACGCTTCGCGGCTACCCGTTTACCAATATAGATTATACAAAAGGTGTGTATGCGTTTAAAATGTATACGCTCGAGCTGGTTAAAATAAATTTCGGCTTATTGTTAATCGCAATCCATTCAGTACCGTAACATGCAGGTGCTGCAGAACCGGCGCTTGCTTGAATAACAGCGTCCCTCTTTGGGGGTATCCACTTTTTAAAGTTTCCCACCGTGCTGCCCGGAGCCCTTTGATTCGCTTAACTTTATACAATCAATCACCAAAGCATATTTCATGAAAATAACCGGCATGCTGGCGCTGCTGCTTGGAATAACTCCTGTTATGGCCCAGGATACTATCCGTTTTGAAAAAGCGCTGGCAGTGCAATCGGGCAGCCGCTACGGCAGGGAAGCTGTTTATACCGATCTGCTGAGCTATCGGTTGTTCAGCAACCGGCTGCAGCCGGCAGAGGGCAGGTTGTTTCATAGAGTGCCGCCGGCGATTCTGTTGTATGGAGCGCCGTAAAAGCCGATGAAAATGGCAGGTTCCGTATATTTGGCCGCCGCAATTTTCAGCGCAGTAATAATCCGTTCCTGAATCCTGGTGCAGTAGACCGTGGTGCCGACTATTTATATATTACTTATACGGCCCCCGCGCAACTGCCGCCCTGCTGCGTGTACAGGGTAGCGCCGGCCTGTATATAAACGGCGCGCCGCATATGGGCGATCCGTACAGCGCGGGTTATATGCATATTCCTGTGTTACTGAAAAAGGGGCTGAACGAGATGTATATACGCGGGGCCAATGTACTGCCCGAACTAATACCCCTGCAGCAACCCCTGCACCTGCATACCGACGATGTTACTGCGCCGCATATCATAATCAGCCCGGAGAATAGCCGGGTGAAAGTGGCGCTGGTGGTAAGTAATGCCGGTACCCGGGCGGCAACAGGTTTATCGGTGGTGAGCACATTTTTAGGAAAAAGCCAAACCAGTGCTATATTCGCTATACCTGCAATGGCCACACGTAAGATCATTTTTGAAGTAGACGCCTCGGCCGTTAGCCAAAAAGGAAAATACCCATGCAACCTGGTGCTAAAAAACGGTAGCGCAACTATACATACTGCCGGCATTGTACTGGAAGCGGTGTTACCTTCTGAACAGTACAGCAACACATTTATCAGCCCTATAGATGGAAGCCTGCAGTATTATGCCGTTACGCCGCAGCTGGGTGGCAGTAAAGAGCAGGAGGCGCTTTTCCTCTCGGTACATGGCGCCGGAGTAGAAGCCATTGGCCAGGCGCGTGCCTATAAATCCAAAAGCTGGGGTACCCTGGTAGCGGCCACCAACCGGCGTCCCCGCGGCTTTAACTGGGAAGATTGGGGAAGGCTGGATGCACTGGAAGTACTGCAGATGGCCCAGGAAAAATTCAAACCAGATCCGTCGAGGATCTATCTTACCGGTCATTCCATGGGTGGCCATGGCACTTGGTTCCTGGGCGCCACCTACCCTGGTAAGTGGGCCGCCATTGGCCCGGCAGCGGGCTATGCCTCTTTAAAAGACTATGGCTCGGCCGACGGGCGTATACCCGACAGCGCCCGAACCGAAGTTGAGCGCTTCCTGCTGCGGTCGGGCAACCAGAGCGATGTGCCCAGGCTGGCTACCAATTACCAGGCATTGGGCATATATATTTTACATGGCGACAGCGACCGCGTGGTTCCGGTCACCTATGCCCGGCAAATGCGGGAGCTGTTAGGCGGCTTTCATAAAGACTTCAGTTATTACGAATATCCAGGTGGCGAACATTGGTTCGGCGATCAGAGTGTAGACTGGCCTCCTTTATTCGACTATTTTAAATGGCACCAGCGCCAGCCCGACTCAGCAACACATGTTATCGATTTTACTACCAGCAGCCCGGGCATTTCGGCCACCCTTCGCTGGGCTACCATTTACCAGCAAATACATCCTTTACAATATAGCCGGGTACAACTGCGGCGTAACAGCGCCGCGGCTGCTATTACAGGTAATACCCAAAACGTGGCTTTGCTTAAACTGGCATTGGCAGACTTTACTACGGGCACTACGCTTCAAATTGTATTGATAGTACGCCTGCCCTCTCCTACCGGGTGCGTGCTGCAGGCGATAGCCTGTTTCTTCAAAGAACAAAGTCCGGCTGGGCTGTAGCAACTGCCCCACCTGCTGCAGATAAAAATCCTTTACGGTACGGTACTTTTAAGGAGGCCTTTAATCATCATATGGTATTTGTAGTGGGCACCGGGGCACTGCGGCAGAAAATGAGGTTAACCGCAACAAGGCAATCTATGATGCAGAAAGCTGGTATTACCGCGGTAATGGCGCTGTTGATATTATTAATGATGCAGATTATACCGCCGCACGGTACAGCGGCAGGAACATTATACTGTATGGCAATGCGGATAACAACAGTGCCTGGAAATTGCTGCTGCACGAAAGCCCCATACAGGTAAAAAGAAATACCATAACGGTTGGCAATAAAAGCGTAGCCGGGGATAATCTCGCCGCTTATTTTATATGGCCGCAAAAGAATCCTGCCTTATTGGTGGGCGTGATAGCTGCCACCGGGTTAAAAGGTATGCAGGCAGCTTATGCCAACCAGTATTTTGCCGGGGCAGCGGTTTCCCCGATTTTATGGTTTTTTCGGATCAGATGCTTAAAGACGGCGCTGCGGGAGTAAAGCTGGCGGGCTTCTTTAACAATAGCTGGCGCTTAACCAGTGAAGAAATGGCCGGCAATATGGAGTAAACCTCCTTTTACAGGAGTGGTTTATTGGTGTTAAGCGACCGTACAGTTGCTTTAATGATGGAGTTTCAGATACCAGGTGCCTTCACTTAATATTGCTTCGTTACCGGGCGATTCAATTTCCCAGCTACCGGTAAAGCACCGGCCGGTACCGTTAAGTATGCCCTTATACGTAACGGTGTACCCGTTTGAGCCTTCGCATGGATGCACATTGCCCTGCTCATCCATAATACGTAGCTGCGCATACTCCTTGATAAAGCTGATAAAATTACCCTCAACAAAACCCTTTACAGCGGCAACTTCCCCGGCGCCTAAGCCTTCCCAATCAATGATCCTGCCTGTAAATGCCCCCGGCGCTTACGGTTTCTACAAACAGCCCGATAGTTCCTGCAGGCAGCAGGCATCAGCAAATGCTCCCCACTCTTACCGGGGTACGAATGGGAAGCAGCTTATTTTATAGCGGAGTTCTGAATTAATGAATCTATTTACCGATAGAATCATTAGCAGCACCTTCAAAAGTGCTGGTATCACGGCCAGAGCTTTGAGTGGTATCGGTGCCGGGAGTAGTATTCATGTCTCCACTGCCCGGTGTAGTGGTATTCATATCTCCGCTACCCGGGGTGACCATTGTAGTATCCGATGTTTCGGCATCCTGGTTGGAACTGTTATTACAACTTGCAAAAAGGGCTAGGGTCATAGCCAGTAATAAAATCTTCATAAAATAAATTGATGGTTTAGAAAATATTTAAACCAGGGGACCCAAATTCCATACCGGGGTGTTTATGAATAAGCCTTATTATATTTTACCCGTAAATACAGTGTTTTATGTGGCAGCTGCCTGCTGCCTTGCGTAGAATATATAGGCCCATTGTGGAAGAACCTACACAGTTGCCGTTAGCAAAGATCCTATGTTTAAAAACCATATCCGCTTATGACGAGGATCATACCAGCCTTGTACACCTTCCGTTAATTTACAGGATCAATTTAACGGAGCAAAACAGGTAAACCCACCACAAAATCCAATTTATAATATACCATGAGCTACTCCACCCACATTAAAAAGGAAATGGAATGGATCAACAGTGATCAATTTAAGCAGGGCCAATACATTTATATGGGAATGGCAAAACTGGGCGGCAGAACTGTATGCATTGCTGTTGCCTACAAAATCGACTATTGCATAAGCAAGGCCCGGCAGTTTGCGGCTGGGGATGCCAATATTAGTTTTGATCATATAAATAAGGTGAAGGCGGGAGAATTAGTGCCTTGTTTAAGGTTCAGCATACAATAACGTAGCTACCTGGAATAGAAGCGCTGAAAAAGAACAAGGCTATATATATCAATATTTTGGCCTGAGATTTGTAAAGCATTAGTAAATATTGTAAAGCCCAATAGCCTCTTTTAAACCGTTTTATATGCACCTGGAAATTACAAATTGGATCACCATACCTGTATACGACAGGCAGAGAGCCGGCAATTTCTATAGCGGGTATTAAAGCTGCCGACAGCAGAATCTTATACGGGAGATACCAATGTTGCGTATTTCCCTGATGTTATTAACGGTGGTTATTGCGGGAGCATGGTAGAAAGTGGCGCCGATAGCGCGGAACGCGCCACTTCGCTTATTTATATTTATGCTTTTGGCGAGGTAGACCAGGTGGCCGAAAGCATCATCCATTGTGGTGGCCGTATTCTTTCAATGAAAACAGATGTGTACCCGGACGACAGTGTTTTTATTATTTTTGAAGATACTGAAGGTAACAAGCTGGCCTTTGTTGGTTTACGCGCCTCGCAATCGCAAAAACGTTCTGCCTGATCTCTCTTTTTACGTATCCTCTTTTCTCTTATCCTGTATTTTATTAGTTTCGCCCGCCGCAGCTGTATATTGCGGGTGTTTTAATAAATTCAGATGATCCAGATACACTCAGGTTTATCCTTCCCGGCAGAAAACGCCGTATTTTGTTTTGCGCTGGCTTCCGAGGCCGCTGAGGTTTTTACCGGCCATCCAGTATTGATTACAGGCATAGGTAAAGTAAACGCTGCCTACGAGCTAACCAGGTGCATCTATACGCAAAAGCCCGATCTTATTGTTAACCTGGGTTCGGCGGGAAGCAATTATTTTCCTAAAGGCAGTGTAGTTTGCTGTACCCGGTTTATACAGCGTGATATGGATGTAAGAGGCCTGGGATATGAGCTGTATGAAACACCTCTTTCGAACCTGCCGGTGGTTTTAACATATGGCCTGGCGATGGAGGGCTTGCCCCAGGCCATTTGCGGAACCGGCGATAATTTCGAAATGGGCCATTCGGCCACCTGCTACAACGTGGTGGATATGGAGGCTTATGCTTTAGCCATGATTGCAATGAAGGAAAAAATACCTTTTCTCTGCCTTAAATATATTTCGGATGGCGCCGACGGGGATGCTGCTGAAGACTGGACTATACAGGTGCATAAGGCGGCTATGGCATATGGCGATATATTAAAGCTCAGCGTAAAAACGCCGGTATAACAAACAGCATGCTTTACCAGGCTGCCCGGGTATCACGCCCGTTAAGGTCCTGCCCCTTTATGCTAACGGAGCTGTTTTGCTGTGGAAAGATCTTGTAGAGGCTGCTTAACGCCACCTTACTCAAGGGCCTTCTTATTTCGCTGCCATTATTCAGGCGTAACATACAACCGCCCCCATTACCATCTTCGCCCAGGTAAGTAATACGCGACAAATTAATGATGGTACTTTTATCCACTTTTAAAAATTCCCTTGCCTTTAAATGCTGCTCTATACCACTAATGCCTTCGTTTACGGTTTGACATTCGCCATTTTTCAGCGTTAGTTTAGAGCTGTTCTTGTCTGCCTCTATAATCACAATATCAAGTTCGTTTAAATACAACATCGACTGATGCGACTTAAAACTCACAAACTGGCCGGGAACGGGTTTCTCCTCTTCACAATCGATTTGGTTGATCACTTTTTTACGGCCCTGGTAAAAGGATCCTGCTGAACCGGCTTTATCACCAGCGCGCTGATACCTATTTCAATAAATTGCTGAATGGCCTCCATAGCCTCTTTGGCTGCCAGCACAATTACCTTCGGCGGATTTTTATGAACCCTGCCCGAAATGCCGTAATTAAAAAATTTCGAAAGAGAAAGATCGATCACCAGTACATCAGGCTTCCGGAGCAAAAATATTTCACCCGCATCTTCAGGAGAAGTATAAGGCAGGAAAACAAATTTTTTAAGGCGGTGTTTTCAATCCAGTATTTTATCAAATCATACGCCCCTTTGCTTTTTTCAACGATCTGAACGCTGATGGTCATCTTCTTCAGTTTGGTTTTTTATGACTTATTTTCCTTTTTCCCGGAAAATCGCTCTTTGTGCTTATCGCCATTATCGGGGACAATAATTGCTTACCCCTGGCTGCTGTGTAATGCTAAACAAGCACAAAATAAAGGACAAAACATTAAAAATGCAAATAAAACATTGTTTAGTCCTTTTTATAGAATGTTTTGGCATTCAATACGAACAGGCATCGCTGTGCTCCCAATAACCGGAACAAAGGGAAAGGAGGAAGGGCTGTAACCGGGCAGCTCGTGTAATTGTACCGGGGCAGCCATTAAGCAACCCTGGTTGGCAAGTTGTAAAGAGGTTTACTGAATTTTTATAAGGGGCAGGAAAAGCGCTAATCGAGAACATGCAGGCTCTTTAAAACAGCCCGTGTAATATCTTTACGGCAACTTGAAAAATCTGCCCGGTTGTTTTCCCGGTTTTGTAATAATCTTGTGGCAAAGAAATATACATGTCCCTGTTTTTGAAGATAACCTACCCACCAGCCCGTATTTATTCCGCCGGCCATGGTCCAGCCTGTTTTGGAACGGATAGTATATGCCGGGGTTGATTCGGTGATCATTACGCGTTTTACAATATCCATATTTCTTTGGGAAAAAGGCAGGCTACCCGCGTACAGTTTTTTGAGCAACTGCACCTGCTCTACCGGAGAGATGCCCAGCGGGCCAAAATTCCAGAAATCAGCTTCATCGAACGAAACGTCGGCATTGCCATACCCCGAGCGAACCAGGTAATCCCTATACACTTTCCGGTCTATTTTTTGGGCCAGCTCAATAAAAGCCCAGCCCGCAGATAGCTCAAAAGCTTTCTTTACCGTGATATCATGGTAAATATCTGGTCGATAACCATATTTTATGGTGTCGGTTTGCCCCGGCCACTTCACGATATAGTTTTCATCGGGAATCGTTTGGGTTTCGAGAAAAATGAGCAGGTTAATGATTTTAAAAGCAGAGGCTGGCAAACTACCGGTATTTATAAACGTGGTGTCTGAAACAATCCATTGCTTTTGGGTATTATCATATATAACAACCGAACCATCAACCTGGCATTCAGTAAAATAGCGTTTAAAATCGGGGCGAACAACAACGGTTTCTGTTGACAGGTTTCCGCTAGCAGAGGGGCTCAATTGGCCGTAATTATTTATCGCTGCAAACAATAGCGCTGTAAAAGCGGGCAGTAATTTTAAAAGCTGTTTCATTGGGTTGGGTAAGATCGTAAATTTCAGGCTTCCCGCGTAATTCGTCAAAATGAATAAGATAATGTACTTTTTAATTCGGGCAGCTGTTTACGCCATTGCAGCAATTTTACCTGCAGCGCCCGGGCTATATCCGGAAACTCGCCCGCTAGGTTATGCGTTTCGCCCGGATCTTTGATCACCTGGTACAATTGCGGATCGCTTCCATCATCGTTGACCAGCAACTTCCATTCGCCCGATCGGATGGCCAGGTTAGGACTTCTGTCCCTGCCTTTGGGATACGCATACGCAATTTGATTCCTGCCGTATTCCCAATACATATCCGCTCTTCTTACCGAAGCTTTTCCTTTAAAAACGGCGCTCCTGTCGGTACCGTCGCTTTTGTAGCTTTGGGGTAACTGCAATTGGCACAGGCCGAATAATGAAGGCAATAAGTCAACACCCGTTATCATAGATACGGTATCCCTGGTGCCTGCTTTTATTTGACCGGGCCAGCTGATGATAAAGGGCATCCTGATACCCCTTCATATAACGACAGTTTGGTGCCCCTGAGCCCGGCGGCACGGCTGGCCTGGAAGCTCGGTAACGGTCCGTTGTCACTTGTAAAAATGATCACCGTATTTTCTGCAATGCCCATTTTTTTGAGGCCGTCCAGCAGGCGGCCGATCTGCAGGTCATATTCTCTCAACACTTTTTCAAAAGCGGGCTTACCCTGCCGGTTTTTGGGGTAGCCGGCGGTATCGGCAGATGGTTTCGGTACCCAGGGTGTATGCACATCATCGGGCCAGAGATTAATAAAGCAAGGCTGGTCTTTATGATTTGCCAGGAAATCCAATGTCCGGTCTACAAAATAACCTGATCTGTCCCATCTTTTAATACTATCCTTATCCGACCATATCCATTGGGTAGCGGTTAACAGGTTATCAGGCTCCGGGCTTTCATAAGTGCTGGCATAGGCGTCAAAACCGTAGTTTTTAAAACCGGGCGCATTGGTAACATCCCTCCCCGCCTAAATGCCACTTGCCGAAATGCCCGGTAGCATACCCTGCATTTTTGAAAAAGCGGGCCATCGACGGCGCCGATGGATCTAAAAAATCGGCTTGCCCCGCGTCACGGTTATGTTTTTTAGTATCCAGGAAAGTACAAAAGTTCCAGCGGCCCGGGTAATTACCCGTAAGTATCGCTGCGCGGGATGGAGAACAAATAGGCGCTGCGCTGTAGTATTGGGTTAACGTCAGTCCGTTTTGTGCCAGCCGGTCTATATAGGGCGTTTTAATTATAGAGCCATCATAAAAACTGCTGATGTCTCCATATCCCATGTCGTCTGTAAGTATTACAATCACATGGGGAAGACGTTTGGCAAAGGTGGTTTGCGAATGCAAACATTGCATGATACATACGGTAAGGATGAATAGAACGGGTAATTTTTTCATTACATACAGCATTGCGGGTTTATAATAACAAAGGAAATGGATGTGTTTATTTTCTGCTTACAAACTTAACATCATATGCAATAGTACCCCTATTTATTTGCAGATAAAACAGGATCAGCCGGGCTGCCAGCCAACCACGTAGGTGGTAGGTTCCTTAAATAATTGTTAAGTAATATTCAAACCAACTTACGCACTGTAACATTGCGACCTTTGCCGCGAATAGTATATATAGATCAGCCGGAAAAATGAACCCAACCCATACATTAAACAAAATCCATTACAACAGGCATATACCTTTTGCCCCGGTAAAACCGCCATTCACCGGCAATGAAACTGCTGTTCATCCTTTTGGGGTTGCGTGGTGGCTTTATACCGATGTATGTTTGTGTAACAAATAACAATAACTACCCCGCCTGCAGCCAGGCAGGTCAAAAAAACAATAAAATGAAAAATTTAATCCTCTCCGCCGCCGTAATCCTAAGTGTAACATTCCATGCGGGCGCCGCTGTAAAGCCTGTAAACGATAAAGCCCAGCAAACTTTTAACCTGCTGTTTAAAGATGCCACTAATGTAAAATGGACGGATGCAGGCAATAACTATGAAGCCTTTTTTAATAGCGAAGGTATCAAAACCCGCGTCACCATCGACGCCAAAGGCAACCTGTTGCAAACAATCCGTTATTATAATGAAAGCTATTTGCCCGCCAATGTTCTTTACAATATAAAAACGATTATAAGGGTAAAGATATTTTTGGCGTAACAGAAGTAACCGATAAAAGTGGTGTCAGCTATCGCATTGTTTTGAAAGATGATAAGTACTATACCCATATCAAAGCTAATAACAGCGGCGATACGGAGCTAGTGGCAAAGCATAAAAGAGGCGATAAATAAGAAGCCTTATATTTTTTCATGTAAAACAACGGAGGGGATTTCTATCTTCTCCTTTTTTATGGCGCCGTGTTACACTTTGCTGTGTTCATGCCCGGGAATATTTTCGGTGTCCAGGTGCCGGCGATGATATTGGTAAACAGCTTATTGAGCGTTGACAGATGGTTTAAACCTGATATTGATCTTTTTTTTTTAATGCATTGCATTGGAAAAGAGGTTTTCTGTATGTATATTGTCTGCATCAATAGCTCTGCCCATTGACCGCAAAAACCTCAAATAACGAAAGGGAGCTCTTACTGGCCATTGCTGATGGAGATGAAAAGGCTTTCGCACAGCTTTACCAGCAATATTATAATCAGCTCTCTGGTTTTCTTCAAAAATTTTCGCTGTCAGAAGCAACCGCCAAGGATATCCTGCAGGAGGCATTTCTAAGGGTTTGGCTTAACCGCGACAAGTTGCCTGGAATCGACAATTTCAGTGCATGGTTGTATAAAGTGGTTAGCACAGAAAACCTCACTCACTTCCGCAAAGAGCTACGCGCTAAAACAAAGATCAGCAATTATATGCAGGCAATGGAATTGCAGGAGCCCCCGCTGCAGCATTCTACATCGGCCGAATTCAGGAAATTAAAACATTGATCGCGGCAGCTATTGAATCGATGCCCGAGCAACGAAAAAAAAATTTACCGTTTAAGCCGTGACAAGGGATATAAGCCTGCGGAAATAGCCAGTTTGCTGCAGATTTCACAGCCTACTGTTTATAATACATTAACCAGCGCTCTAAAGCAAATAAGGGAGTACCTGGCTGAGGCCGGTTATGCCATTCCGCTTAGCGTACTGGTTTGCATAAAACTTTTTAAAAAAACGGCGGGCTAATAGTAGTAAACCCAGAAACTGCATTCTTAATATCAAACGTGTGCAGCGTTTGCTTAAAACGGGTTCATGAATACAGAGCGCATCTATTATTTACTGGAACAATATTACCACCGGCGTATTACCACGGTTGAGCAGGAAGAGCTGGCGCAGACAGTTGCAAGGTTGGAGGACCAGGTTTTAATAGAAAAACTGTCGGAGTTAATGGAGCGAAACGCCGTGGCCCCTGATCAGCTAAAAAGCTTAAATGAGTTACAACCATACGTAGACGAAATTCTTGCTATTGACCGGTCAATGCCGGCTGGTAAGGAAGCTGTTATGGTAGCAGCGCCCCGTAAGATCAGGAAATGGCCTGTATGGGCGGCGGCAGCGGCTGTGCTGGCACTGGTATTGTGTGTTTATTATTGGCGGGTCTCCAGTTTACCCGCCCCAAAACTTTAGCAGCTACCGGTCATTTAGATGTGCAGCCAGGACAGACGGGTGCTGTGCTTACGCTATCTGACGGATCAAAAATTGTACTGGATAGTATGGGCAACGGATTGGTAAAAAAGCAGGATGGCGCCATCATTGAAATAAAGAACGGGCAGGTACAATATGTAAGCGATCCGGGAAACGCAGCCGACGCCTTGTATAATACGATGACCACTGCCAGGGGCCGCCAGTACCAACTGGTACTGGCCGATGGCACAAAGGTGTGGCTGAATGCAGCCAGCAGCATTAAATACCCCGTTGCCTTTTCCGGCAAAGAGCGGAATGTTACCGTATCGGGTGAAGCTTATTTTGAGGTGAGTAAAAATCCACACCAGCCGTTTACTGTAACGGTAAACAATGGGGCAACTACGGTGCAGGTACTAGGTACTCATTTTAACATTAATGCTTACGCAGATGAACCTGCTATTACCACAACCCTGTTAGAAGGCCGGGTTAAAATAAGCACTGGTAGTGAGTCGAAACTGCTTAAGGTAGGTCAGCAGGCGCAAACGAAAGCGGAACAGCAGCAATTAACGTTGCGGCAAGCGCAGATATGTATGCAGCCGTTGCCTGGAAAGATCGTTATTTTTCGTTTACCGATACCGATTTGCCAGCCATTATGCGGGAAGTAGCCCGGTGGTACGACCTGTCGGTAGTGTACCGCGGCAAAAAGCCGGAGGAACCTATTCGGGGAAAATAGAAAGAAAACTTACACTCAGGCAGGTGCTCAACCTGCTGCAGGCAGATAATATCCGGTATACGATCAAGCCGGGTAACCAGATAGAAATTGAATCACTTTAAAACCAATAGACAGCAATGAAGATGAAACGTTTATACCCGGCGAAAGAATTTCCCAGGATATGGCAAAGAAGTTAAAAACAGCATAGCCCATTGCCTTTATTATAAAATAAAAACCGGGACTTAAGATTGGCGTCTCGCCCGGTTTATCCAAGGTACTTTTCAGCACGCGATATGCTTAATTCATAACCTTAAACGTTATAAAAGTATGACATTTTTTGTCTTTGAAGCGCTTCCTTCTGCTAAGAAGGAAGCCGGGAGACCTTTTGCCAAAATTTTCCTTTACATGAAGCTTACTATTGCTTTTGTTTTATCAGCAATAATGGTAGCGAATGCCTCCGTTCACTCCCAGGATATCACTTATAGCGGGAAGAATGTACCGCTTGTGAAAGTATTGCACAGTATTGAGCAGCAAACCGGTTATGTTTTCTTTTATAAAACCACCGATCTGAGTTCTATTAAACCGGTAACGGTTTCTATAAAGCGGGCTGATATAGGAACAGCTATGAGCATCCTGTTAAACGGGCTTCCGTTGCAGTACCGGATCGAGGGAAATACTATAGCCCTTACCAAAGCCGCTGTTGATAATAACGAACGGAAAAAGAACGAGGTCCCGGTAGCATCCAGCCTGCCTCCGCCTGTAAGGGGCACGGTTAGGGATTCGCTGGGCAAGCCTGTGGCGGGTGCCTCCGTATCGGTAAAAGGTACGGCCCGGGGTACGGTTACCGATGCAGGCGGCAACTTTGTTATAGAGGCGGTTAACGGCGAAATACTGATAATCAGTTTTGTTGGCTATGAGCCGCTGGAAATTACGGTATCCCCGCAAAAACTATGAATATAGTGCTGCGGCAAAAAACAGATCAGCTGGAGGAGCAATTGGTTGTGGTTGGATATGGTGCGGTGAGGCGTAAAGACCTTACAGGTTCGGTAGGATCGGCTAACGTAACCGATATGCAGAAAGCCCCTGTAATATCTTTTGAAGAGGCATTATCCGGCCGGGTGGCCGGTGTACAGGTTACCTCCGCCGATGGCCAGCCAGGCGCCGATATCAGCGTGGTCATCAGGGGCAATAATTCAGTAACGCAAGACAATTCGCCGTTATATGTCATCGATGGTTTTCCTATGGAAAACCCCAATACCTATACGTTGAACCCCAGGAAATAGAATCGATTGAAATATTAAAAGACGCTTCAGCTACGGCTATTTATGGCGCACGGGGGTCGAATGGCGTAGTTATGATCACAACCAAAAAGGAAAAACAGGGAAACCCAAACTCTCGTATAACGTATACTATGGCATCATGCAAATGCCTAAACGTATGGAGTTGATGAACGGATATGAGTTTGTGAAATACCAGGCAGAGCGCGACTCGGCAAATGCCGCTAACAACTATTTTACAGAAGGCCGTACGCTCGAAGACTATAAAAATATTGCGGGCACTGATTTACAGGATGAGATGTTTAAAACCAGTTCCTTCCAGAATCATTTTATTTCATTGAGCGGCGGAAACCTAACAGTACCCGTTATGCAATATCGGGGTCGGTTCTTAACCAGGACGGCATTATGATCAATTCGGGTTATACCCGCTACCAGGGCCGCGTGAATATAGACCAGACTGTTTCATCGAAATTTAAACTAGGCATCAACTCCAACTACAGCTATACCAAACAGCTGGGTACTGCGCCTGCGGAGCAACGTACGGGCTTTTTTATGGCAACCTGCTTTACAGCGCCTGGGCCTTCCGGCCGGTATCTGCCCGCAATGTACCCACCGATCCGCTGGAAGAAGAGCAGGGTGGCGATCTGTCTGATGATGACTTCCTCAACCTTATGGGTTTTAATCCCCTTAAAACGGCCCAAAACGAATACCGGGCACGTATAACAGATATACTCACTTCTAACCTGTATGCCGAATACGAACTGTCGCCGGTATTAAAGTTCAGGGCCACCGGCGGCCTTACCAAAAGTCAAACCAGACGGGAGTCGTTCAATAATTCCCAGACGCCATTGGGCAGCCCGTTAACCACAGCGGGCCAGAACAATGGCGTTAACGGTTCGATCATTACCAATACGCTCAATAGCTGGTTGAATGAAAATACGCTTACCTACAATAAAAGCTTCAGCAAAAAACATAGCCTGAATATAGTAGGCGGTTTCTCTATGCAGGATACCCGTACCACCTCCTTTGGCGCTGCCAAATTTAATTCCCAATGAAGCGTTGGGATTAGCAGGTCTCGACCAGGGGCAGCCTGTTTCCGTTACTTCCCTCAGCTCCAGGTACACGCTGGCTTCTTTCCTGGCCCGGGCCAATTATTCTTTTGCGTCCAGGTACCTGCTCACGGCGTCTTTCAGGGCAGACGGGTCTTCCAAATTTTCACCGGAGAACAAATGGAGCTATTTCCCATCCGGCGCATTTGCGTGGCGGTTAAGCAATGAGTCGTTCATGAAAAATGTGAACCTGGTCTCCGACGCAAAAATCAGGTTAAGCTACGGTACTACCGGTAATAACCGGGTAAGCGATTTCGCCTATCTTACCCAGATTGCCCTTCCTTCCGATATTGGGTATAGTTATACAAACGTACCGGTAAAAGCGGCTGTTTTGAGTTCTTTAGGAAACAAAAACCTGAAATGGGAAACCACCAGCCCAGTTCAATGTGGGCCTCGACCTTGCATTTTTCGATGACCGTTTTTCTTTTACTGCTGATGCCTACAAAAAAGTAACACACGACCTGTTGCTGGAAGCATTAACGCCGTACACCATTGGTTTTTTCAGCGCGTTTAAAAATATAGGAAAGTGCAAAATACCGGGCTTGAATTTACCCTTAACACCGTTAATATAAAAACGACAAGCTTAGCTGGAACACCAATTTCAACATAAGCTTTAACCGCAATAAAGTGCTGGCCCTTACAGAAAACCAGACTGAACTGTTTACGCTGGCCAACTGGAATATAGATCTAAGAAGTGTACCACCCTACGTGGCGGCCATAGGTCAGCCGGTTGCCATGTTCTGGGGATATGTATGGGACGGTAATTACCAGTATGCCGATTTTGATCAGAATGCAGATGGTAGCTTTATTCTAAAAGAAGGGGTTCCTGCCTATGGAACCAACCGTGCCCTTATACAACCGGGCAATATCAAATACCGCGATGTAAACGGCGACGGTGTTGTGAATACCGGCGATCGTACTATCATAGGAAATCCCAATCCCAAATTTACAGGAGGGTTCACCAACGATCTTACCTACAAAAATTTCGACATGAACCTGTTTTTCGACTTCTCGTATGGTAATGATTTACTGAACGCCAACAGGATCATTTTTGAAGGCGGCGGACGCGTGAACCAGAATATGTTTGCTACTTATAATAACCGCTGGACACCTGAAAACCAAAATAACAGCTACTACCGCACCGGTGGCGGCGGTCCCAGCGATTTCGGGTATTCGAGCCGCGTCATAGAAGACGGATCATATTTAAGATTAAGGACGGTGGCCCTGGGGTATACGTTCCCGGCAAGATGGCTCAACCCTATAAAGCTGAATAGCATACGGGTATACGCTTCAGCCCAGAACCTTTACACTTTTACCCGGTATTCGGGATTCGATCCTGAAGTGTCTGCCTATGGTAGTTCGGCACTGAGACCTGCTTTGATTACTCGGTTTATCCCCGTTCAAGAACCATCACACTGGGAGCAACCATTAATTTTTAAATGAATTGGTATGAGATCATTTTTCGCTATACTGTCAGCTCTGTTCTTTCTCTCTATCACAGGATGTAAGAAATTCCTGGAAACCAAACCGTCTGATTTTTCTGTTCCCGAACAGTATTATTCAACCGAAGGGGAGCTAAACGATGCGCTCGCGGGATGCTATGCTTCACTGGCCGCAATCGGTACCTACGGCTTATACTGGTCGGCATTTTTACCGCACAGCGATGACCTGGGCTATTACAATAGTACGGTAAGCACGGCTAATGCCATGGTATACGACAATACGCCCTCCGATACTTACTACGAATATGCATGGCGCGATTTTTACTATGGCATTACAAGAGTGAATTACCTGTTGGCTAATATTAATAAACCGGTAATGGACGAGCAAAAACGAAGGGTTATTAAAGGGGAAGCCCTTTTTTTTAAGAGGGTTTATGTACTTCCAGTTGGTAAGTGCGTGGGGAGATGTGCCGTTGATACTCGAACCTGTTGAAGATAGTCGTAAAGTGAATATACCCCGCACACCAGCTTCGGCGGTATACAGCCAGGTACTTAAAGACCTTCAGGAAGCCCGGTTGCTCGTTAACACTTATGAGGCCAATGGCGGACCTGTACATGTAAGTAAAACTGCCGTACAGGCTATGCTGGCGCGGGTATACCTGAAAATGGCAGGTGCGCCCATGAATGATGTGTCGAAATATGCAGATGCGCGAGCATGGGCCGATTCAGTAATACAGTCGGGCGCACATGCGCTGAACCCCAGCTACTCTAAAGTCTTCATCAATGAGTCGGAAGATGTTTATGATAATACTACCAAAGAAATATTATGGGAGATAGAGTTTTATGGTAACAATGTGGGCGCACTAAAAATAGGCGGGCGCTTTGTTAATTACCTCTCGGTAACCAATACCAACGCAGCCATAGGCAACAGCTACGGGCGGGTGGGCACTACCGGGTATCTTTATAAATTATATAATACCGCCGACCTGCGGCGGGACTGGAACATAGCCGGTTTTGCCTATACCAACGGTGTTGAAATACCCAAAGCCGCTACTGACCTCTATACCAGGGGCATTGGCAAATGGAGACGGAAGTATGAAACCGTGACACCCAAAAATACCGACTATGGGCCGACCAACTTTCCTGTAATCCGCTATGCCGATGTATTACTGATGTTTGCCGAAGCGGAGAATTATGTGAACGGTCCTACCACCAGGGCTTATGAAGCGGTTAACCTGGTTCGCCGCAGGGCGTATGGCCAGCCTGCAGGAAATACCGTTGCCGTGGTAGACGGATTACAACTGGCCGCGACCGGTAATACCGGTTACGACAAAACGGTCAGGGTAATCCCCGTTACGCTTTCAGGCGGGGGCGGTACGGGAGCTACAGCCAATGCTACGGTTTCTAATACTACTGGAAAAATAACTTCTGTCAACCTGTTATCCCCGGGGTGGGGTATACATCAGCGCCTACGGTAATCATCGGAATGGCATGGGCGCCTAACATCAGCTATGCGGCCGGTACCCAGGTTTTTATGGCAATAACCTGTATACTGTTACAACAGCAGGTACTTCCACAGCAACACCTCCTTCCCACACCAGCGGCGCCTCTGCCGCGGGGTGACGGGAGCCGTATTTGCCTATGCAGGCATACGGGCAACCGCAACCGCTACTGTTGCTACTTATGCCGTGGACGCACCAGCCTCGTTGTCGAAGGATGATTTTAAGAGATACCTGGTTGACGAAAGGGCCCGCGAACTATGCTTTGAGGCGGGCAGGAAATTTGATCTGGTACGGTGGGGTATATTTTTACCACAAATGAAGCTGGCAGGCGACGATATCAGGGCTAATGCAGGAACAGCCAATCAATGGAAAACACGAGCCTACGACAACGTAGCTGAAAAACATTTGTTATATCCTGTCCCAAGCAGGGATCTTACACTTAACAGCGCATTAGAGCAGAACCCACTCTGGAAATAATAAACCTTAATTAAAACCGATAATGAAAACGGCATATTACGAGCCTGGCATATACCTGCTGTTCCTGCTATGGCTGGCAGGAATATCCTTCCCCCCATGCTCAAAAGGAACTGGAAGTTTTAACCAGGTGGACGGCTTATAGCGATGCATCCAATACACTGATTCATTATATTTCTAATGAAGCGCTTTCTATGCTTGCCCAACGCAAAAAAATAGCAACAATATCCGTACCCTGGAGCAATGGAAACACAGGCAGCAGTATATTGCCCGGGCTCTTAGCAATGCTATAGGTGCTTTTCCTCTTAAAACACCCCTGTATGCCACTATAACCCGTACAATTGATAAAGATGATTTCAAAGTAGAGCATATGGTGTACCAATCGCAGCCAGGGTATTATGTTACGGCTTCACTCTTTATTCCTGCGGGCCTGGGGAACAAGAAAGCTCCGGCAATCATTTACTGTAGCGGTCACTCTGATAAAGGGTACCGCACCTACCAGCAGGTGTTGCTGAACCTGGTAAAAAAGGGTTTGTTGTTTTTGCCTTTGACCCGGCCGGCCAGGGCGAACGTGTTCAATACCTGAAGCCGGATCTGCAGGCTTCTTTATTTAAATGGCCTGCTTTCGAACATTCGTATATAGGCGCTCAGCTATTTATAACCGGTAATACACTGGCCCGTGATTTTATATGGGACGGTATCCGTGCCATTGATTATCTTTTTCAAGAGCAGAAGTAGATACTGCCCGTATTGGCATTACCGGCCGGTCTGGGGTGGTACGCAAAGCACTTTTATTGCCGCGTTTGATGATCGCATCAAAGCCGTAGCACCCGAAAATTATATCACCAGTTTTACCAGCCTGCTTCAGTCTATAGGGTTGCAGGATGCCGAGCAAAATTTTTTCAGCGGGATAAAGAACGGACTGGACATTGCCGACCTGCTGATACTGAAAGCGCCCGCCCTACCCTTGTGCTCACTACAACCAGGGACATGTTTCCTATTGAAGGAGCAAAGGAGGCAGAAGCAGAACTGCAACGGGTATTTAAAGCCTATCATGCCGTTGATCATTTCAACCTTGTAACAGACGATGCGCCACATGCATCCACTCCAAAGAACCGGGCAGCAATGTACGCATTCTTTCAAAAAGTATTCGGCATGCCGGGGCCGTCAGCTGATGAAACCGTAACACCCCTAAGCGCTGCAGAACTACAGGTAACCCCTACCGGACAAGTGGCTACATCTTATAAAGGAGCCACCCTTTTCAGCCTGAACGGGGAAGCAGCGGTTCAAAAGATCGCCTTGTTACGCCAGCAGCAACAGCAAAAAACGGGCTATGCCGCCTTGCTCCGCCAGGCGCGCCGGTTATCGAACTACCAGCAGCTTCCTTACCAATCACCCGTATATATGGGCACTTATGTGAAGCCGCCCTACCGTATAGAAAAATACCGGGAAACAGGTAAAGGCTATATTATCCCCTACCTGCTGTTAAGGCCCCAACAGGCAAACGGCAAAGCTGTGATCTACCTGAACCCTTGGGGAAAGCTGGCAGATACTACCATTGGCAGCGAAATGGAGCAATTAGTGCGGAAAGGTATAACGGTGCTGGCGGCCGACCTGGCGGGAACCGGTGAAATGGGGCCAGGTAGTTTCAGGGGCGATTCGTTTATCGACAGCATTGCTTATAATACCTGGTTTACCGCGGTAATGACCGGTAACAGCATCACCGGTATCCATGCCAGCGATATTTCTTTACTGGTGCAGATTTTGAAAAAGACTCATTGGTAAATGCCGTATACGGGATGGCTAAAACATTTATGGCGCCCGCTCTTTTGCATGCGGCTGCTTTTGATAAAAACCTGGAAGGCGTTGTACTGCTGGAACCATATACTTCTTACCGTTCTATAGTTACATCGCTTTACTATAAGCCTCAATTTATGTACAGCACCGTAGCCCGTGCCATAGGCAACTACGATTTGCCCTACCTGGCTGCCAGCCTCGCGCCCAGGCCTTTACTCATTATCAACCCAACCGATGGTAACGGAAATCTGCTGGAAGATCCTGCCACCGAAGATCTTTCGGTAATACGTCAGGGATATGCAACGCACGCCGGTAAACTACTGCATATCACAACCGGCCAGCCACAGCAGGCCATTTCCGGTATCCTGGATCAATGGATTACACAAAACGAATCGAAATGATGAAACAAAAATAATACTCCTGGTTGGGTTAAGTATGGCCATCCTTTTTGCAGGGCACAGGATTTTCTCATCACCCAATATGGAGCCAGGCCGGGCCATTTCAATAATACATCAGCCATTAATAAAGCGATCGACGCCTGCTATAAAAACGGAGGAGGACGGGTAGTGATACCCGCAGGTACCTTTAGGTCGGGTACGCTCCTGCTGAAAGAAAACGTGGAACTTCACCTGGCCATGGGCGCCGTTCTTTCGGCAAGCACCGATATTAAAGACTTTCCCCTGCAACCGCAACCCGCTTACCGCTCGCAAAAAGATCCGGGTGGCTGGCGCGCTTTGATCTATGCCCATGCGGTTACCAATATTGCAATAACCGGGCAGGGAACCATTGACGGAAATGGCGCCCGGCAAAAACCCGACCCGGATTCACGGTTCAGGCTGGATATGGACGGACGTCCGAGAAACCTGCTGTTTATTTCCTGCAAACAAATACGCGTGGAGGGCATCAGGATGCGTAACTCGGGTATCTGGAACCAGCATTATCTTGATTGTGAAGATGTGATCGTAGACAGGATCTCGGTTTATAACCATTCTAATCGTAATAACGACGGTATCGACATAGATGGCTGCAGGCGCTTTGTTTTATCGAATGCTATATTGGATACCGATGATGATGCCATTGTGCTGAAAAGTACCGGGAGCGCTGCCTGCGAAAATATTACGATCACCAACTGCATTGTTTCCAGCTTCTGCAATGCTATTAAAGCGGGCACCGAATCCACCGGCGGGTTTAAAAATATAGCCATTTCCAATTGTGTTGTCAAGCCCAGCATTAGTAAGGAGCCGCCCATATTCGGTAATCCCTGGGCATTGCGGGCTTATCGCTTGAGATCGTAGATGGCGGCATTATGGAAGGGGTCAGCATCAGCAATATTACCATAGAAGGTTCGCAGAGCCCGCTTTATATCCGGCTGGGTAACCGGGCCAGGAAACATACGGAGTCGGCATCCGAACCCGGGGTAGGCATACTCCGTGATGTTGTAATTTCTAATATTGTGGCTTATCATACCGGCAACTTTGGCGGATCTATAACGGCAATTCCCGGGCACTATGTCGAGAACGTTTCCTTAAGCAATATCCGGTTTCATAACAAAGGGCTGTGCAAACAGGCGACTTTGCCGGTAATGTGCATAAGGTACCGGAAGATGAAAAAGGGTACCCGCAGCCTACGGTATGGAAAGAGTTGCCGGCTTCAGCACTGTTTATCCGTCATGCAAAAATATACAGGTTAACGGCCTTATGCTGGGCTCTAAAGAAACAGATGTACGATCGCCTGTGATTGCGGTGGATGTACAGGGCCTGCAGATCAGCAACGTAGCCGAAGTAGCCAACAGCAATTCACCTGTTTTCTGCCAAGCTTACCAGTCAAAAATATCCTTATAGATACACCGCTCAACTGGAACAGAAAGGTGATTGAATATAATGAGTAAAAGGCCGGTTACGGCAAACAGGATCCTTAAACCTTATAAAAATAAATACAATGCAGAAGCAAACAATTGCCAGGGTTAGCAAATTAATTGCCGGTATATTTTTTATATTATTAGGTATCGGCTGCGCGCCCGACCTGGCAGATGTTGAGGATGCGGTACAAAACAACGCAACCGCCCACCGGCTGGTAGCTTTATCAGCCGCTACCGCAGATGTCGCCGATTTTGGCGCTATACCTGACGATACGGTCAGCGACACCCGGGCATTTCAGCAGGCGATCAATTTTGTTGCATCACAGGGCGGCGGTACGGTAAATGTATCACCAGGAGAATATTATATCAATGCCGATACATCCATTGTTATGAAATCGCACGTAACACTGAATATGGTAGATACCACCCGGCAGCTCAAAGCCATTCCCACAGCCAGCAGCAGGTATTATATCATCAGGATATTTAATGTTTCCAATGTGCAGATAATTGGCGGTAAAATAAGAGGAGAACGGTACCAGCACCAGGGTACAACCGGCGAATGGGGCATGGGTATCGGTGTTTATGCCAGCAGCCATGTGCGGATATCACGAACTAGGGTTTTTGATTGCTGGGGCGACGGCGTCGTAATAGGTTCTCAGAGTTTATATAGCGCCACCAGTCCCAGCTCTTATGTAACGGTTGACCGAGTCGTAAGCAATAACCACCGGCGCCAGGGACTAACCATTGGCAATACAGACAGTATTACTGTTACCCGGTGCACTTTCAGCTTTCAGATGGTACAGCGCCCCAAACGGGCATCGATATCGAGCCGGATGCCAATGGCACCGCAAAGAATATTGCTATCAGGAACTGCGTAATAGGCAATAATATTAAAGAAGGTATCTTGCTATATGGAGTAGGCACCAGAACCATACAAAATATACATATAGAAGATAATACCATTTACGAAAATGATTACTGGGCAGGCAATGTGATCGGTGACGATGCCGATACCACCGTATCTGATGTATATTTTTCAGGGAATACATTTAAAGACAACATCCTGGTAACCAGCGGTCCTTCTAACGGGCAGGATGGCAACAAAGTACGCAAACAGGGCATTTGTTATAATTGTACCTTATCGCCCAACGATGTAGTTGTTACGCCCTAAGCAGGTAATATTTCCCCGGTTTCCGGGTTCATTAATTGTTTAAACCAGCAATATGCGTTTTTTACTATTGAATATTTTTTTAGGTCTTACTATTGCCGGTGAAGCCCGCAAAACGGTTAAGATCAGCCAGGTTGATATCTGTGTTTATGGAGGTACTTCAGCCGGTGTGATTGCGGCTTATAGTGCCGCCAAACTGGGTAAAACGGTACTGCTCATAGAGCCTGGCAACCGGCTGGGAGGACTTACTTCCGGTGGGCTGGGATATACCGATATCGGTAACAAATACGCAATAAGCGGAATTGCGCTCGACTTTTACCGGAAAATTGGCATGCATTACGGCCGGTTCGAACAATGGATCTTTGAACCTTCTGTGGCAGAACGGCTGTTTCAGGCGTATATAAGAACGGCTCAGGTGGATGTTGTTTATAATTACCGGCTTAAAACGGTATACAAAAATAACAGCACTATCAAGGGTATTGAAGTAGAACCTGCTGCGGGCCCTTACGGTACAACCATACGCTGTGAGGCCAGCATGTTTATAGACTGTACTTATGAAGGCGACCTGATGGCAAAGGCCGGCGTATCTTACCGGGTAGGCAGAGAAGGAAATGCCGAGTATAACGAAACCTATAACGGCGTGCAAATGATGAATGGGCACCAGTTCCCGGATGGCGTCGATCCCTATAAGAAGCCAGGGGATGCTTCCAGCGGTCTTTTATGGGGTATCAGTAATGAGTCGATGGCGTCCGTAGGTTCATCGGATAGCAAGGTGCAGGCGTATAATTTCAGGATATGCCTTACCAACGATCCTGCGAACCGTATTGCGGTTACACGCCCGGCAGGCTATGATGCTACCCGCTTTGAACTGTTACTGCGTTACATTCAAAAAGCGGGGATCAGCAGCATTAAGTCGGTATTGAAGCTCGACCTGATGCCCAATCATAAAACAGATATCAATAACAACGGTCCATTTTCAACTGATATGATCGGGGCTGCCAACCGTTATCCTGAAGCCGGCTATGAAGAACGTAAACGGATCATAAAAGAGCTGGAGCTATATAATAAATCGTTATTGTATTTTTTAGGCAATGATCAACGGGTGCCCGAAGTGATGCGGCGCCAGATGCGTGAATGGGGATATCCTAAAGATGAATACCTGCAGAACGATCATTGGAGCCCGCAACCTTATATAAGGGAATCGCGGCGCATGGTAGGCGCCTATGTAATGACCCAGCACCATTGTGAAGGAAGAGAAGCGGTACCCGACGGCGTGGGCATGGCAGCCTATACCATGGACTCTCATAATTGCCAGCGGATTGTTATCGAAAAGAACGGTATAAAAATGGTGAAGAATGAGGGCAATGTGGAGATCGGCGGCTTTGCCCCCTACCCTATAGCCTACCGGTCTATTACGCCGCAAAAGAAAGAATGTACCAACCTGCTGGTACCGGTTTGCCTGTCGGCCACCCATATTGCCTACGGATCTATACGGATGGAACCGGTATTTATGGTGCTGGCACAGTCGGCTGCTGTAGCGGCCTCTATGGCCGTTGATCAAAAACAATGCGTACAGGAGGTAGACATTAAGGCTTTGCAGCAAAAGCTGAAAGAAGATCCTCCTTGATGGCTCGGCGCCGGACATTGTTGTAGACGATGCTGAAAAAGCACTGGTACAATTTACAGGCGAGTGGAAAAAGCTAACCCGCCGAAGCTATGGACCTTCTATGATGCAGGCGGCGACCCCTTTGGCAACTGCTAAATTTATATTACCGGTTACCGGAAACAACCCTTATGATATTTACCTGTATGTACCCAAAACAGATAGTATGCCTGCCATGAACGTAACTGTTTTTAATGGTTACGAGGAAAAGTCTGCTATCCTTCAGGTGGCTACTTTAAAAGTGCTGGGCCAGACCTCCGGGGAATGGCAGTTTATCGGAACGTATGAGTTGGGTACCGGGAACAGGCCCTATCTGCAGTTATCTGCAAACGGCGGTAATGGTAAAATAATTGCGGACGCCGTGCTGCTAAGAAAAAACATCCTCCGCGGGATCCATAAGTAATAACCAGATAAGGACCTTCTTAAAACAAACGGAAGGAATTAAAATACCCGTTTTACATGCGGATGGGCAGGCTATGTCCCGTAACAAACATCAATATTTATTAATCCCTTTAAACTTTAAAACAAATAAACGATGAAAATTAAAAATTTAACCGCAGCAGCCGCAGAACAGTTGTTTGCCGTGCTGGCAGGATGGGCATTATTGCTTATTAGTTGTTCGCAAAAGGCCAACTCCGTAATTCCGGAAGATCAGAAAAATGCCGGTGAAATATCCACCGCCACCTTGTTAACCGCCAACGAGATCTATGTAAATGATGTAGGCGCCAACGGTACAGATACGCTGGATGATACCCCTGCTTTTCAGAAGGCTATTGATTCCATGGCTGGTATGGGTGGCGGTATGGTGAGGGTACGTACCGGCACCTATTACATTAATGTAGATACGGCTATAAAGATGAAGAGTAATGTTACCCTTTACATGTACGACTCTACCAGGATACTGAAGGCAAAACCTACGGTATCGGGAAGGTCTTATATGTTACTATTAAAAACATCAGCAACGCCATCATTATGGGCGGCAAGATAATTGGCGAATGGAGCGACCACCTGGGCGGCACCTGTACCGGTAACTGCGAACAGGGATTTGGTATCGCCATCTATTCCTGCAACAACATAAAAGTAACCAGGAGTATTATTCGCAACTGCTGGGGCGATGGCATTACCGTGGGGGCGCGAGCCGCCGATGGAGCCACCGCTACCAGCCAGATTATTACGCTGCATAAAGTTATTTGCGACAGCAACCGCCGGCAGGGCTTAACTATCGGCTACGTGGATAGTCTCATTGTCGATTCCTGTAAATTTACCCGTACAACAGGAACCAAACCTAAAGATGGTATTGATATAGAGCCAGATAACGGAACGGCACAACGGGTGTATATAAAGAACTGCGAAATGGCTTATAATGATGGCAACGGCATAGAGATGAATGCCAAAACAAACGGCACGGCAGTGATCAAAAAAATCTACGCCTATAATAACTATATCCATCATAATGCCTATAGTGCCTACGTGCAGCATGTACAGGAATCTGAAATGAAGAACAATTATCTTACTCAAAACCGTTTTTACGGGAACAGGATCTATACCGTAGATACCAGCAATTGTGTATTTACCCCGAATACTTTTGCCGCTCCGTCTGTGTGGTGGTAATATTTTTAGAAGGATTTAGAAGGAAAAAGAGGGTGGAAACCCTGGCCTGGAAAGGCCGGGAAGCCACCTTCTACCTTCTAAACAAAAATGTATACCGCTTTAAATGCTGATCGGAAAAAATAGCATGTTCCATAAGCTTTTACGATGCTTCAATGTTTTTACTGTCTTTTAGTTGTAGCAGGTATACCGTTTTACAAAGCAATCCGGGATTTTAAAAAGTGGAAAACCTTGATTTAAATAAACCAGGAGTTCCACTGCTGTAAGCCCTAACTTTTTTCAATGATGATTGGATCAGCAATGAGCGCATTTTTAAAAATGATTTAAACATAGGCTACCTAAATATCCCTACATCGTTCATTGTTTGCCACCTATTACGGTCTTGCCCGGTCCAAACGCCGCCTAACCTTTATGAAGCAGTTATACTTCTTTGCATTACGCCTGTTTTACCCAAAGAGATTAACAACAGCCGTCAATTTTTGTGCTACCTGCTTCTCTTAAAGCCATCCGAAAGTACATAGGCTTGTAAAAAACGGCTTTACCAAACGTATCTATTTATTGTGGATTTGTATTAGCTCATGTAGCTGCAACGGGCTTTCCGGGTCTTGTATATTATCGATCGTATACTAAATTCCACTCCGAAGGGGTATTAAATTCCCAAATAAAAGCCAGCATCAGCTTTATCGGGTTTGCTATATTACATATCAATTATTTACAGGGCTGCCGGGGCGGGCACAGGAGTTGTAATTAAAAATCGAAATAAGATTCAGCCCCGATGATCGGGCACTCGCATAACAGGCGCCGCTCGCTCCGATCATTAAGAGGATGAAGTTGTACACATGAAAAAGATATTGGCCCCGATTTTTAAACACCCGACTTAAACCGGACGTGATGTCCCATTATTCATTCTTAAACTTTTCCAAAATGAAAAAAATTGCAGCTCAATTAGCCCTTGTTGCCTGTTCGATGTTATTAGCAGGCTCCGTTTCAGCTCAAACAGATACCACGGAAGACCCGTGCCCGACACCGTAGGAAGGCCGGTTCCGGATGATACTACAAGTATGCCTAAAAAGAAAAAGGGTCCTAAAAAGACCGGAAAATGCCCAAGGATACGTTAAGCCGGGCAACCAACGGCATCAATCCAACGGTGATGCTTAATGCCCGATGGTATAATGCATTCCCGGTATGCTATGCTTTTAATAGCCGGGAGTTTATAACCACAAAAACGTTAACCTGAAAAAAAGAAGAGGCGACAGAGGTTTAGCAAGATCAAAAATGCAACACGGTTATAAGGTATTGCTTTGCACCTGTAACCTTTGCCGGAAGACGTGGAAATCAGCAGATCAGACAATAAAGGTTTGTAGGGGAGCATGCCTTGGTAAAAGAGCCGCCTGTATCCGGGTGGTTCTTTTTTAAATCAACCGGCTTACCCAATTGATTACCAGCAAAGTCGCGTAACACCGCTTTTTATTAGCTGCCGGTTTCCGT
The DNA here is from genome assembly GCA_019316985.1 of Paraniabella defluvii. Taxonomy (GTDB): domain Bacteria; phylum Bacteroidota; class Bacteroidia; order Chitinophagales; family Chitinophagaceae; genus Niabella; species Niabella defluvii. The sequence goes on along the minus strand of CP079215.1, from coordinate 5,228,207 downwards.
GTAGTTGCAATAAAAAAGCTAATTTGCGGCGTGTCCAGTCTCTACGTAACGTCTCTTAATTCCGGCAGCAATGGTAATTGTTATTATATTGGTAACGATGAGGAGGCGGTATTGATAGATGCCGGGTTATCCTGCCGTGAAACCGAGAAAAGAATGCACAGGCTGGGACTGGCCATGAAAAAGGTAAAAGCCATCTTTATTTCACACGAACATGGCGACCATATACGTGGCCTCGAGGTGCTTTCCCGCAAACACCAGTTACCGGTTTATATCTCTTCAGCTACGCTGCTTCATTCTGGTCTTGAACTGGATCCTAAACTGGTGAGGCCCCTGTTAGCAGGAACCACTATTGTGATGGGCGCCTTGTTGATCAATGCTTTTCTGAAAAATCACGATGCTGCAGATCCGCATAGCTTTACTGTTGAGAACAGCGAAACCTGTATAGGAATATTTACCGATATCGGGAAGGTTTGCGATAACGTGAGTACTCATTTTAAAAGGTGTCATGCTGCATTTCTCGAAGCTAATTATGACGAAGTGATGCTGCAGAACGGGCGCTATCCCTATCATCTGAAAAACAGGATCCGCGGTGGCCGGGGCCATTTGTCCAATAAAGAAGCGCTGCAGCTATTTCTTTCCTGCAAACCGGCACATATGAGCCACTTACTCCTCGCCCATCTTTCGGCTGATAATAACCACCCGGATTTGGTTCGGGATCTTTTCATGGAACAGGCCAACGGCACCAATATTATCGTCGCCTCCCGTTACCAGGAAACGCCGTTGTATGCTGTTTGCGGTAGCAAGCCTCCCGCTGCGGTTTTATCGCAGCCGATGGGACAACTGGCTTTGTTCTAAAGCTGGTTACGGTGTGTTTTAAATCATTCAGGTAGGGGCATCAGGATAATATGGATACCAGCGGCTTAATGTTTTTATCAGTAACTCTCAATGTTCCACCCATTACCTGCTCTCTTCCATTCAAAAATTCCGTTTTGCCCAATGATCATTGACTAATGTTTCCCAGCCGAAACCGGGTGGCGCTGCTAAACAACATGTCGAGCCCCCGGCCTGTCACTTTTGCGATCAAACCATTTTGTTTTTTGATACGGTGATCATTCTGTTTTTATTAATAGGTGCAGAAGCCTTAATTCCAGGCAAAATAAAAGCCCGTTCGGTTATGAACGGGCCAAGATTTTTAAAATTATCTTATATCACTAGAGCTCCCTTAACCTGATATTTTTGAACCACACATTATTGCCATGATCCTGCAAAGCAATAAAACCGGTGCCCGCAGCGCCGCCCGGATGCATAAAATCGCTCCAGTCTTTAAACTTACTATTGCGTACCATATTCTCCCAGTTTTGGTCCCATAGCTGATAGTCCACCACTTTCTTACCATTCAGATAATGCTGCACATGACCATCCTTAACGATGATCTTTGCCTCGTTCCATTCTCCAAACCCTTTGGCATTTTGCGGGTTGGCCGGGATCATATCATATAAAGAGCCCGCCTTCCTGTTGCCATCTCTTCCGGCTTTGGCATCCGGGTGATTCTCATTATCCAACACCTGGTATTCGGGTGCAGACTGGTAAACACGTTTGCCCGGTATTTCCTGTGCCAGGTATAAGACGCCGCTGTTGGCGCCTTTATCTACCTTATAGGTAAGTGACAGCTCGAAATTCTTAAATTTTTTGTCAAACAAAAGGTCTCCACGCTCACTGGTGGTGGGCGTTTTCGAATTGATCTTAAGCGCGCCGTCTTCAATAGTCCAGGCATTGGGAATACCGGTCATGTTGTACCCTCCAGCCTTTCATGGTTTTGCCATCGAAGAGATTTATCCATTTGCCTTTCTTTTGCGCGGTTGCGGTAAGGCCCACCAGCAATAAAGCCAACAAACCACCCATCATTAACTTACGTTTCATTATTTAGTTTTTATAATTGATAATTAATTTCCCAACCCGGTCTGTAGGTTCGTTTTACAAACTGGTTCACGGCATCAAAGTTAGTTACCCGCATGGCATTTTTGTCCCATAATAATTTAAGATTTCTTGCAGGGTATTTATTATCGATACGCATATCTGCACCACGAATAGCCAGGTTGGCCATTAATAAGGCTTCTGTTAGCGGGCCCGCCATTTCAAAAGGTGAACTCACCTGTTTTTTTCCATAACCTGCGATACAGGCATCTACCCATTGTGCCTGGTGCCCGCCTGCCCCATTGGGCACACGTGCATAACGCTGCTTTACCTTTTAGCCTGCTCGTTTAAAGACAGCGGTAATAACCTGGCCTTTTGCCCATAAGTGTCAAATAACATCTTACCTTTCGTGCCCACCATTAATATGCCGTTTCCTCCATCGCCAAACATATCATTAGCGCCCAGCTCTTCAGGACGTGTGGGCTGAATGCCGCCGTCCATCCAGTGCAGTTTAACAGGTCCTTTTGTTTTAGACGTTTTAGGGAAGGTCAGCGTAGCATGGCTTGAAGGCGGGCAGGCTTCGGGAAAATAGCCACGTTTAAATTCATCTACGTACACGGTACCCACACTGGCTTCCACATCCTGTACATATTGCAGGCCTAACACACTGAAAGGAACTTCCAGCATATGACAGCCCATATCGCCCAGGGCGCCCGTTCCATAATCCCACCATCCGCGCCAGTTAAAAGGAACCAGTTTGTCGATATATTCTTTTTGAGGAGCCGTACCCAACCACAGGTCCCAGTCCAGGTGTTTAGGCACTGCAGCCGTTTGTTTGGGCCAGGCAATGCCTTGTGGCCATACCGGCCGGTCCGTCCAGCAATATACCGTGTGAATATCGCCTACCAGCCCCGCTTCAAACCACTCTTTGGCTAACCGGGGCCGTCATCCGATGCACCCTGGTTGCCCATTTGGGTCACCACTTTATAACGTTGGGCCGCGTGGGTCAGTACACGGGCTTCCCAGATATCATGAGCCAGCGGTTTCTCTACGTATACATGCTTCCCCAGCTGCATAGCCGCCAGGCATTGAATAGTATGTTGATGATCGGGTGAGGATATAGCTACCGCATCTATATGGCGATGTTCTTTCTCCAGCATTGCCCGGTAATCTTTATAATATTTTGCTTTCGGGAATTTTTTAACGCTGTCCGCAGCGCGCTGGTCGTCTACATCACACAGAAACGCCATACCTACATTAGCATGAGCGCCGATCTTATTGGTATTGGCCTCGCCTCTCCCGCCAACGCCAATACTGGCCACCTGTAGCTTATCGCTGGGCGCCGTAAAGCCTTTACCGCCCAATACGTGGCGGGGCACTATCATAAAAGCCGCAGACACTGTTGCAGCATTTTTTATAAAATCGCGTCTATTTTTCATTGCTGGGGTCAATACTCGTTATAATGGTCTTTTTATCGGGTCCTAAGATAATATTATTGAGCTGCATTTGAAATTAAAATCACATTTGTTTGTTAATGAGGATTATGCCAGCAATACATTAATCAATTGTATATAAAACAGAAGGAAGAATATGGATGACAAAAGATGATAAAGTAGGGCTAATGAAATAATATAACACAAATAGGAAACAAATTTTGCGCTGCCAATCGTAAATTCCTGAGGCAATTACCATCACCGGCTTTTATATCTGGTGGGGGCGAAAGAAGAAAAGGGTTAAGCCTGCAGCAGCCTCTTTTGATCGTCATCCCGGCCGAAAGGCTCTCAAAGGAGTTCTTTGAACCTTCGGAGAGCGAACATCTTCCTACCGTTACCCTGAGCGAAGTGCAACGGAGTCAAAGGTTCATATTACGGAGCGAGATTGGGCTATGCGTAAGGATTTATCCGTGCGCTTCACTTCGTTCCGCTTAGTCGAAACAACGGGCCTCCTCCTACCGTCATCCCGACCGAAGCGGAGCGTAGTGGAGGATCTTGCATTACGGAGCGAGATTTAGCTATACGTAGGGATTTCTCCCTGCGCTCATTGCATGAGCTCCGGTCTCCGGGAAGTCCTTCGGACGAAAAGAAGGGGTATCCGTTTTAAGATACCCCCTGCAAAACGCTTTTATCAATTTTACGGTTTTTTATCCCACCACACTTTTGACAGGAACGAATCGCCGTTGGTCATTCTGCCTACGGCTTCCTGCAGATTAGCCTTGTTCAATTCAGCCTCCTCACTTGAGTAAATGGCCCGCCGGGGTATCTGGCCATTCGTAGAGCCAGGATTAGGTCCGGGGTTAATTTGGGATAACCCGTACGTCGCCACTCGGCAAAGGCCTCCATATTGCGGCCAAACAAACTGATCCATTTTTGAGTGCCTATTTTCTCCATCTTTTGTTCATCGGTCAATCCATCTAAATTGATGACAGATTGCTCGTACGATGCGGGTATAGCGCTCAGGTTGTAAGGAGGCAATGCAAAAGCAGCTTTTACACCATCGGTAAAATAAGTTTGTGCATTGGCGCTGGTAGCACCCCAACCCAATAAAGCCGCTTCAGCTTTGTAAAAACAGATATCTGAATAGGTCATCGCATAAACAGGTATGGGCGCAAATGTAAGGCTAAACCAGGTAGAAGTGTTGGCCGTGGAGTAATTGGCGCGTATTAATTGTGACAGCTCATTATCGGTTAAAGCCACTCCAATGCCCCTGTATGTGGCCACACCATTTACAGTAACCGGCTGGGCCAGCAGGGGTAAGCGGGGTCGTTATAGCTTTTTAATACATCCACCAATGTGTTGGCTAAATAGCGCAGGTCTGCACTACCGGTGGTTACCTGGCGCAGCACAGGATTTTGATTTTCGGCCTGGGCATTGTTAAAGGTAGGAACTGCAGCATTATCGCTGTTGGCAGCTATAAGACCCAAAGGAGAAGTCATGGCTTCGGTTACTGTTTTTTGAGCCAAATAAGCATTCGCATACCGCATCCTCATACCCAGTTTGAGCTTTAAGGAATTGCCAAATTTCTTCCATTTATCAATATTACCATTATAGAAAAAGTCTGAAGTGCCGTAAGACTGATCTCCCACGGTAAGCCGCGCCAGTGCCGCATCCAGCTTTGCCACTAATGCGGGATAGATATCCTCCTGCCTGTCAAATTTGGGTGTGCGGTTAATCTCTTTATCACTGGTAGTAACATCCGAATAGGGAATATCGCCATAGAGATCGGTTAACCGCTGGTATAAATACACTTCGTAGATCTCCGTTATCGCTAATTTGCTTCGGCCTTCCGGGGCCGCTTCTTTACCGCTTAGCTCCTTCTTGATCTGGATGATATTACGCAACAGCGTAAAATGCTGCGACCATACCTGGTTATCCGGACCTTCGAAATAACGGGATACCGGTACTACCGGACCACCAGCCCAATGCTGAACCCAGGACCCGAATTTGGTATTAGGCAATTCTCCTGATTCCTGGAAGGTACCATCTCTCAGAATCCTGGCCATCAACAACCCCGGATCTACTGTAGTTACCGAAGTTGGTGGTGTATTTATTTTTTCAAAGTCTTTGGTGCAGGCGCTGAAGGTAGCCATTGAAATAAGGCCCGCAGCGCATATATTTTGGATGATATTTCTTTTCATGTGTATGTTTTTATTGATCATCATTAAGATATCAGAGACCAACGGTAAGATTAATGCCCACGGTTCTCATCATTGGTAAAGAAGTAGACTCAATACCTATAGAGCTGTTATTTACATTAAATGCAGAAGCTTCGGGAGAAAAGCCGTCTGTGTTTCTTTGAAAATAAAACAGGTTTCTTCCATATACCCCCAATTTTAATGAGTTAATCACCCGGTGCGGTAGTAAGTTTTGAGGAAAGGTGTAAGACAGGCTGATCTCACGCATTGCCACATAGCTCATATCATTGATCATTTCTTCCGACACCATTACTTCTTTGTCACTCGCCACCATATTCCAATAATCCTGGGCGGTTACCTGTTTGCTGTTTTGAACGCCGGTGCTTACCCAATTACCCGAGCCATCTTTTTGTGCTACCATGCCTTCGGCTACATAAGTACCATCGCGTCCCTGTAAGGTTTTTTTACTGGTACCATAAATAATTTGCTCGCGGCTCGACTGGGAGAAGATCACACCACCCTGGCGCATATCCACCAATGCGTATAAATTAAAGCCTTTGTATTTTAATGTGTTTCCAAAACCTCCCAACCAATCGGGCTGTGCATTGCCAAGATCCGTTTCCACACGGCCGGCAGTACGCAAAGGCAGCCCGGTAGCGGGATCAATTAAGCGGTTTCCATTTTCATCTTTTATCCAGGCAAATTGGGTTCCAATAAGCTGGCCAAATGGTTTCCCTACCTCAGCCACAACATTAATGCCTCTATCCGTTGCCAATAAGAAACTTTCTACCCCGGATATAAAGACTCCACTTTATTACGGTTCCTGTTAAAGTTAAAAACGGTAGTCCATTCAAAGCCTGATGTTGTTTTAACAGGTGTTGCGCCTAATACGAATTCGATTCCCTTATTACTGATTTCGCCGGCATTGATGCGATTTTTTACATAGAGACTCGATGGCGATATAGGTACATCCAGTATCTGGTTTTTAGTGCTCGCCTGGTAATAAGTAAAAGATAAGGAAAGCCTGTTTTTTAAAAACCTCAGATCTGCCCCGGCTTCAATAGAAGTGGTCAGTTCATTCTTTAAATTGGGATCGGGTATAATGTCTGTATACGAAGCCATCGGTACACCTCCATGCGTATATTGATTGAGGCTATAAGCGCCTACCAGCTGGTAAGGATTGCCTGAGTTACCGGCCTGGGCCCATGATGCCCGTACTTTTGCGAAGGACAAGGCATCCGACTTTAAGTCGAAAGCATCGGTTAACACCAGGCTCGAACTAACAGAAGGATAAAAGAAAGAATTATTCTCTTTAGATAAAGTAGAAGACCAATCGTTACGCGCCGAAAAATCTACAAACCAATAATCGTTATAACTAAACTGCCCCGAAAGGTATGCCGAATTAATTTCAGATTCTATCAGGTCGAATATATAGGTGTTGGTAGTAGTGTTATTAATAACAAAAAGGTTGGGCACAATAAACTGGTTGCCCGAATTGCCCGTCATGCGCAGGTACCTGCTTTGATGGCTTGCGCCCAGGTTGGCGCTGATCTTTATTTTATCCGACAGGTTGAAATTAGAACTGGCCAGGATGTCGTAATTGTCTTCGCGAGAACGGATCACTTCTTCACGAATATCTCCCTTCCGGTTCAAGCTCTGATAGGTATTGATAGGCCTGTAGCGAAAGCGCTGATCGGTGAAAAGTCCGTTCCACCAGTAGCGGCTACTTTAAGCCAGGGCGCAAAATCATAGCTTAACCGAAGCAAACCTATAACACGGTCCCGGCGATCCTCGTTATGATTTTCATGAACGGTCCAGAACGGATTAGCCGTAGAGCTATTGGTAGCATAGGTTTTTTCTACCCCTTCGGTGATACCTGAAAAGCCTAACTGTTTGCTTATTTCCTGAGCTGTCCATTTATACTGCGACATGATGTCGTTACCCAGGCTTCGTGGCTGGCTGATAAATAAATAAGCGGGGTTATCGGCAGCATCAGACAAGGTGGGCCTGTTGTTTCCCTTTGAGCAATATAGTTTACTTTGGCGTCCATGTGCAGCTGATCGGTGATTTTCGCCTGTGTACGCAGACTAAAATTATTTCTATTCAATGTATTGGTGGGGATGTATCCCTTAACATCGGTGTTGCCATACGAAAAACGATAGTTGATTTTTTCATTACCGCCGTCCACACTTAAGTTGTTCACCCACTGTTTTTCTGTTTGAAAGAAAGACTCATAAGTATCTGGTTTCGGTGTTAACTGCAGTATGTTGCCGTAAGCATCTTCGTAGGTTTGTCCCTCCATTTTGGGTCCCCAGCTGGCACGCGTAGTACGGTCCCTGCCTGCGCTCATTTTAGGCGTGCCGGTAAAATTGTTTTTGATCGCATCGCTCATAGAAACAATGGTTCCATCGCTTTTTCGAAAATGGGTAAAATTGCCGTTTAATCCCTGGCCATACTCGTTTTGAAAATCGGGCAGCACCAGGCCATTGCCCAGTGAAAAATCGGTGCTATAGCTAATACGGGTTTTACCCGCTTTTCCCGATTTGGTGGTGATGAGTATAACGCCGTTGCTTCCTCTCTGGCCATACAAAGCGGCGGCGTTAGGCCCTTTTAATATCGACATCGTCTCAATGTCTTCGGAATTAATATTGCTGATACCATCTCCATAATCGGTACCACCCGACTGGTTAGGCGCTGAAATATTCTGGTTATCGATAGGCACCCCATCTACTACGTAAAGTGGCTGACTGTTACCAATAAGTGAGTTGTTACCACGAATCACCACTTTGACGATCCGCCTGCACCGGAGGCCGCCCTGCTTACCTGCACTCCTGCTACCTTTCCCGAAAGGGCATTCGCCACGTTGGCTTCTTTACCCTGTGTAAGCTCACTGCCTTTCAACTCAGCAACGGTGTAGCCCAATCCCTTTTTTTCCCTTTTAATACCCAGGGCGGTTACCACTACTTCCTGCAAATTCTCCGCTGCGGTTTCCATGCTGATATTGATGGCCAGCTTATCCCGGCCAGAGATATTATAATCTGCCAGCTCCTTCGTTTTAAACCCGATGGATGATACGGTGATCTGGTAGCCCTCTCCGGCCGGAACCTCGTTAAAAGAAAAAGTACCGTCTGTAGCGGTAACCGTTGTTTTCTTAAAACTGCTGTTGGGGTTATGAATGACTACAGTCGCCGACGAGATGGGCTTCCCCCTTCGTCGCGCACCACCCCGTTGATGGATGCATACTGTTGGGCATAGGCTACCTGTGAGCCGGTTACCAAAAATACGAGCCATACAAAACGCAGGGGCCGGTTTACCCTGATACCATCCTGCTTTTTAGCATAAGCATCATACGCAGGTAATGTTTGGAGAGTAGATAATTGTGCATAAATTATGGATTAAATAAGTAGATCATTTTTCATCTTGAACCGTTATCACAATATTGTGCAGCTGTTGCAGGTCGGTCAATATTTTTAGATAAACCGAGGGAGCGTTTTCGTAAGTACCACTGTAATATTTATTTTCAATTGTTTCGGGATCAAACTGCAGCTGAACTTTGTAATTGTGGCTGATAATATTGAGCACATCCTTCAAAGCCATGTTTTTAAATATCAACCTGTTTTGCTTTTCCTGGTAAAAACCCTTTCTGTTGAATGCAGATGAGTTGGTTCTCGATTCGGCTATAATCTGCAGCGCCTGGTGGTTGATGGTCACTTCTTCATTAGGCACAAATTGCATATTTAGGAAGCACTGCCGGGCTTATCGCTAACGCCCTGCACCTGGATGCGCCCTTCATATAGTTTTACTTTGGTAACCGATGATTGCAGTTCATCCACGCTAAATACAGTGCCCAAAGCGGTAGTCATTAGCCCGGCGGTATGCACCCTGAATGGCTTCGACCGATCTTTGGCAACTGTGAATGTTGCTTTTCCTTTTAAATAGATATCGCGCTTAGCTAATGCAGCAAAGCCATCAGCAAATTTCACTTCCGAATTCGGATATAGTTCAATCTTCGAACCATCCGACACAGCTACCTGCATCGGCAGGTTACCCGAATTGATATAATATAAATTGCCTTTCGGCTCTGGCTGCTGTGCTGCTTTTTTGGCGGGGCCGTTACTTTTAAAGGGGCTGCGGTAGGGGCGCCGGTTCTTTGTGCTGCGCAGTAATGGGAGCAGGTTGCGCGGGCTTTTTCCAATAATCGAAAACGCCCCAACCTATTGCGCCGGTGAATATAAAGATGGCGGCATATTTTGATATAGCATATACCAGGCGCCGCCGGTTTGCCCTTTTAATTTTTCTTAAAAGCAGCTGCCTGATGTTATCCCTGCGCTCAAAGGGTGTATTTTCTTCCGTATGGTGCCACTCCGTTTCCGGAAGCCAATCGTTCAGATCTATTAAGTTATGGTCCAAAGCATGCCGTATAGCCTCAGCTTCTTCGGCGCTGGCTTTCCCGAGAGGTACCGGTCCATAACTTCTTTCGTAATGTGCATATATACCATTACGATTCAAAAACGTGTATCCCCAAAAGAAAACTAAAAATTTGCAGCATGAGTATCATCAGCAGTAAAGCCTTTTAATGTACTTCAGGGCCAGGGCAATATGATTCTCTACCGTTTTGGATGATATGGAAAGCTGGTCGGCAATTTGTTTGTGAGATAAATTAGAATAGCGGCTCAACATAAATATTTGTTTCCGCTTTTCGGGTAGCTGACCAATTACCCACAGTTTCAGCTCCAGTTGTTTCGCCTGGTAATCGTCGTAGGGCGAATTTTGCTGCACCTGGTGTTTTCCGGCCCGGATCAATTTTTTACGGCTATACTCTTCTTTACCAGGTCGAGCATCGTTGTTCTGGCGATACAGAATACCTGTGATTCTATGCTCGCCTCCACCGTTTTTTCGGTGATGTTTTTCCAAAGTTTAATAAAAGTGCGCTGCACCGTTTCCTCCGCCAGATACGAGGATTGGGTTTTCCTAAAGGCATAGTTATACACTTTAGTGCTCCACTGATCAAAGCATTGTTCAAACTCCCAAATATGAAACGGCCCGTTCATTCCCATTGCGTTATTTTGGACTACCTAAAAATAAGGAAACTAAATAAATCAATACCATTTTACATCATGGCTGGTTATTTTATCGAAAGGCTGCGCTCCTTTTAGTTTTTATTCGAGCCTCTTACTACCGTCATCCCGACCGAACGCAGTAAAACGGGGTGAGCTGAGGATCTCATGCTACGGAGCACTATTCGGCTTCTCGTGATCGTCATCCCGACCGAACGCAGTAAAACGAAGTGAGCGGAGGGATCTCACGCTACGGAGTAATTCGGCGTTTTATAGGGATTCCTCCTCGTTCGTACCTCACTCGGTCGGAATGACGGCGTGGGTGGGCGCCATTCCGACCGAAACGACGGGCCTCTTACTACCTTCATTTCCACCGAATGAAGTGTAACGGAATAAGTGGTGGGCTCCCATTTTCGCCCCTGTTGGTTTTTATCACCAACAGGTTAAACCATAAATGTGTGTTGTTTTCTTTACTATCCTTCAGCCGGCGATGATAGCAGAATGTTTGCGAAATGCTCGTTGGTGAAAAACACCAACGAAAGCAGGGGATTCTCAAACATCGCCACCATCCCGTACTGCCCTACCCTATTGCTTAGATCTTTAAATCCGGACGGGTGTACATTTGGGAAAAAGAGGTGTAGATAAATCTTAAAATGCTAATCTTGTTAGTAAGTGACACAGAGGTCTGGCAGTGCAGATTTGCCCCTTCACGCATTTGAGAGAAAGATCTTAAATAGATTACCCGGTATGTCAAGGTACACAGCGGATTGGGGTTAGTGAAAAAGCGGAGAATATATTTTTTACATAATACTTTTTGAAAGCTGATCATTGAATTAAAACTTCTCCAGCAACTGCTTCGCCGTTTTTAAACTGTCTATATAATCATAAACCGCTTTGTAAAACAAGGAAGCATATTCCTTATTACTAAAGCAATAAAGTTCATGAACACCCGTGGTTGACTGAATGCGCAATTGGCCATATTCCACTACCGGTATTTGATAGTTATTCGTAAATCGCCTGTCCGGCGAACCATCCTTGTTTACCTTAAACCAGGTCTTGTCCACAATTTCCGAATCTTCCGGCACCTGTCCGTCTTCAATAAACTGGGTTATGGAAAACTCTATCCTGGCATCAGTGTAATCAATGAGCGCAAAACTTTCGTTCGATTCATAAACAATCATAAATGCCGGGAAAAAATAAATATCCCCGCCATTCATATTATGAAAACAGAGCGCATCAGCATCCGTTTGTAAAAGGGGCAGTTTTCGTTCTGTTAACTCTATCTCCGACCTGGTAATGGTATTGGCCGCAGAAGTGCGTTCCGCAACCCGGTTAGTGGCCCGCAAGCTTGTAAAGTCCCATTTCTTTTTAGAGCGTTTCAGTAGCTGAAAGGCATCCTTTATATTACTGTACAATTCAAAATAAATATCTTCCGTATCTATCTCCAGATTAATGACAGATAAACGGAGCTGTTCTGTCAATTCTTCCTTTTGCTCCCGGAATGTGCCGGCCTCTCCTTCCAGGCGGGCAATTTTCCTTTATAAAAAGATCTGAAAATACGCTTTTGAAGTTTATTCAGTTTGCCGGTTACTGTATTGTAGGCGTGCTCTTTTTCTTTTAACAGTATTACTGTTTCTTCCCGTACCGCAGAAGCATTCAGAAGTAAATTTTTAAATTCCTTCAAATGCCTGGATGTTAACGAATGGGTGGCGCCGCTTTTTATTTCATGTTGCGGATCATAAGGCTTGTAAAGCCGGTTCATAAGTTTCTCTTTGTTGATAGCAGCGTCTTCATCAGTGGTATTAAGGATAGGAACAATGTCTGTTTTAATTCCTTGTTTTCCGTAAGAGAGCTTTACACCGGGGAAGGCCTGGAAGTCTGGCCGGTATTTCCAATTCATAACTAGAATTTTGATGGCGGTTTGTATTTATTATTCTTTCCACCAAATGTATAGTCCTGCCCAAGATCATTTTTACGGGAAACCGTAAAGCTGAAACAAGGGCCCGGGAATCATTGATATCTTTTAAATAATTGTTAAGACGCTTAAATATGATACCGCTGCTGTAACATTTAAAGCTCTTCTGCGAATAATTAATATAAGGATTCAGAAGCAATGCATTTCACTTCAATCATTCGCAAATACAAACTATATCACGGTATGTTTCTCACCTTGGTAAAACTGCCATTCACCGGTAATACCAATGCTGTTCATCCAATTGCTATTGACCCGGAGGCCATGCCCGATGTATGTTTGTGAAACAATTAATAATAACAATAACTACAAAACAAATACAATGAAAAATTTAATCTTATCTGCCGCCGTTCTTTTAACTGTAAGCTTTAGCGCTGCCGCTGCTCCCGTTGAGCCGCTGGTAAACGAAAAAGCGCAAAAAACTTTTGTAACCATCTTTAAAGACGCTGCGGATGTAACCTGGAGCAATGCCGGTGATCATTACGAAGCTTATTTCAACAATGCCGGTATTAAAACACGGGTAACCATTGATGCCAAAGGCAACCTGCTTCAAACGATCCGTTATTATGGTGAAAACAACTTGCCCGCTACTGTACGCTATGCCATCAAAGACAATTACAAGGGTAAAGAAGTGCATGGTGTAACAGAGGTAACCAATAAAAACGGCACTAATTACCGCATCGTTTTAAAAGACAGCAAACATTATATCCATATCAACGCGAACGAAGCCGGCGATACAGCATTGGTTTCAAAATATACAAGGGGCGACAAATAGGCAACCATCACGGTTTTTATATATATACAGAGGAGCTTTAAAGCTCCTCTTTTTTTTTTGATAACCGTTTAGAAGACACCACAGCAATAATCTCTTGTAAAGGCCGGTCAAAAAGGGATGATAAAATTTCCGCATTTCGTAAATGGTTATTCCGGGGTATCAATACCTTCGACCACTTTTTGTTTGACTTAATTAAAATTATAGATGATTTCGATGAAACAGCCTGGAGCCAGGTACCAGGTATTACTGCTTTTAATATTATTAATAACCGGCCCGGCAGCATGGGCTCAAACCGCAACTATAAAAGGGCGTGTAATTACAAGCGATAACCAGCCCGCACCCTATGTTACTATTACCGTTGCCGGCACCAACCGTAATGCTATTACCAATGAAGCGGGTTTTTATACCCTTGCAAAGCTTCAGCCAGGCGAATATGAGCTGGAAGCTTCTTTTATAGGTTACGAAACCTTAAGAAAACCAGTGGCAGTAACCGCAAGCCAGACCCTGACGGCCGATTTCCAGATCAGCATCTCTAACAGCCAGCTGCAGGAAGTAATTGTTACCAATTCCAAAAGCAAATTTGTTTATAAGTCCAGCGAGTATGTGGCCCGCATGCCGCTCAGGAACCTGGAAAATCCACAGGTATATAACGTAGTAGGCCGTGCTTTAATACAGGAGCAGGTGATCATTGAGCGTACCGATTTGTATCGCAATATTCCCGGATCAGTTCCCAATTTCTCGGCAGGCGGTTCCATGGGTTTGAGCATGAGAGGTTTTTCTACTACCATCGGCATGAGAAACGGTATGGCTACCAGCGCCATTGTACCGCTAAACCCTGCCATCCTCGAACGCATTGAATCAATAAAAGGCCCGTCGGGTACCCTGTTTGGCAGTAACCGTAATGTAACCTTTGGCGGTGTATATAACTATGTTACCAAACGCCCTTACGAAGCGTTTGGCGGAGAGCTTAGCCTTGCGGGTGGCAGCTATGAATTTGGCCGTGTAACCGCAGACTTCAATACCCCGGTCAATAAAGAAAAAACCGCCCTGTTTCGTATCAATGCAGCGGCCCAGTCAGAAGGCAGTTTCCAGGACCAGGGTTTTAATAAAAACTTTACTATAGCTCCCACCTTTTCTTACCAGGTAAATGACCGCTTGAAATTTATCCTGGATATGGAAATGACACGCGGCAATTATACCGTAGTTTCTTTCGGGTTGGGCAACCTTGCCACTATCACGGCAAGAAACTTTAAAGACCTGCCTCTCGATTACAAAAAATCTTATATCAATAACAGCATTGATGTCAACAACGGCATTAATAATATACAGGCGCAGGTGGAATATAAGATCTCCGATAAATGGAAATCGCAAACCAATTACCTGTACTCTGTAGGCTTTTATAAGAACCTGTACTGGACTGCATTGAATATGACCACCGATTCTACCTTTACCCGGGTGGTGCGGAACCAAACACCTGAAACCTTTGGCAATATAGAGATACAGCAAAACTTTACCGGTGATTTTAAGATAGGTTCTGTTCGCAACCGACTGGTAGCCGGTATCGATTATAACCATAACTATAATGATCTTTATCGTGCGACGGTTAATTTTGACGTTGTTAACATAAATCGCCCCATACGCGGTATAAGCCGGCCTGCTATAGATTCTATGTCTGCGCGGCAAGGGTTTTCTACCACTTCAACCGTAGCCAAAAATGCCAGCATTTATGCATCGGATGTAGTGAATATCACCGATCAATTATTAGCGATGCTTAGCCTGAGGGTAGACCGCTACTCTACCAGGGGCACTTTTAATGTATTAACGGGATTATACACCGGTGCCTATGAGCAAACTTCCCTGTCTCCCAAGTTTGGCCTCGTGTACCAGGTTATTGCCAATAAATTATCGCTATTCGGAAATTATATGAACGGTTTTGTAAACCTGGCCCCGGTTACGCAACCCGATAACACGATCCTGGTATTACAACCACAATACGGGAATCAGTTAGAGGGCGGTATTAAGTTTGATCTATATAATACCACACTTGCCGGAAGTTTAAGCGTATACGATATCAGCGTTACCAATTCTACGCGTACCGAGCTGGTAGACGGTAAAAACTTCACCTTCCAGGACGGTACCCAGCGCAGCCGCGGAGTGGAGGTTGAGGTGATTGCCACTCCTTTTGCGGGTATGAATATTGTTGCGGGTTATGGCTTTAATGAAAACCGCTATCGCAATGCCGCCCCCCCCTGCAGGGCAAGAATGTTATTTTCAGTCCAAAGAATATTGGCAACCTCTGGGTAAGCTATTCCATACCTGAAAGTAAAATAAAGGGACTGGGTTTTGGTGCCGGTGTCAACTATGTAGGCGATTCCTGGTACGATGCGGCGAACAGCTTTAAAGTGCCGGGATATACTTTAGTGAGCGGATCGGTATTTTATGATGTGCAGCGATACAGGTTTGCCCTGAAAGGGAATAATCTCTCTAACGAGCGCTACTGGAACAACAACGGCAGCCCGCAAAAACCATCCAATTTTATAGCCAGTGTCTCGTTCAAATTCTAAAGGCAGGTTTAAGAAAATCATTCAATGGTTTCATCTGTGGCTCGGGTTAGCATCCGGGCTGGTGTTTTTTATCATGGGGCTTACAGGAGCTATCTATGCCTATCAACCGGAGCTGTCTAAGTTAACACAAACCTATCTCACGGTAAAGGAAGAGCCCCGGGCGTATCTGCCCATTTCTCAATTGCGGGAAATTGCAGCAAAACAGTTGCCCGGGAAGAAACCTACCAGGATTATTTATTATGCAAAAGACAGGGCTGTAACCGTTCATTTTATAAAAAGAGGCAGCGATCCTTATTACTGGGCGGTTTTTTTAAACCCTTACACCGGGGAAGTATTGAAGACACGGAATATGGACACCGAGTTTTTCCGGTTTATCCTGCGGGGCCATATGTATTTATGGCTGCCACAACAAATAGGCAAGGTGGTGGTGGCAACCTGTATGATCATTTTTACTGTTATCGTTATTTCCGGTCTTATTCTTTGGTGGCCGCGCCATAAAAACGCCCGGAAAAGCAGCTACTCCATCAAATGGGGCGCATCTCCCAAACGATTAAATTACGACCTGCACAAGGTACTCGGCTTTTACGCGAGCTGGGTGCTGGTTTTTTATTATTGCTACCGGGCTTGCCTGGTGCTATGAGGGCGTTATGAAAGCTGAATACTGGTTGTTTAGTGGTGGTAAGGAACGACCTGTTGCTCCTACATTCGTGTCGTCTGATCAGGTAGATAGTGCCGCCAAACCGGCATTAGATCACATCCTCCAAACAGCTACACAAAACTACCCGGGCATCGATCATTACCAGGTTCGTTTGCCCGATTCTGACAGCGCTCCGGTACAGGTGATCATGTACCTGGAAGAAGGTAAATATGCACCTGCCGATAACCTTTATTTTGACCAATACACCGCTGAACGTTTTACCGCTCCAAACTGGGGACTATACAAAGACGCCAATGCGGGTGAAAAAGCCAACCGGATGACCTATGATATTCATACAGGCGGTATCGGCGGGCTGGCGGGCCGTACCCTGGTATTTTTTACCGGTTTAATAGCTGCTTCATTACCTGTTACTGGGTTCTATATCTGGTGGGGCAAAAAGAAGAAGCAGAAAAAGAAAAAGCCTGTTGCCCGGCTAAAGATTATTAAAAAACTACAACACAGGAGCTGGTGTAGCGTTGATTCAAAACGCCTTCTAACCGGCATTTCTGTACTTCCTATCTCAATTCTGCGATCAAATCGTTGACATTTTAATGCATTATACTTAAAGGTTAAAAGTCCGTTAAAGCAATGCTGCCCCAAAACTTTTCTTTTCAGGCAGCGTTATTCAATATATAATTACTACAACAATTTATATAAAGATTTTCTCATAAGCAGTTAGTTTTGGTTTAAAGCCTCACGTTTCAACGCGGGGCTTTTTTAGTATAGGGCAATAAGCAACAACGCCTGCTACGAAAAAAGCGTTACCTGTCGGGCAACGCTTTCCATAATTTCTTTACCAATCGTTTACTTTTCCTGGTTAACCAGTACAGTTTTGCTGTAAGTTACTGTTCCATCCTTATCAACCTGTGCAATACGAACATAAATTTTAGCTTTGTCTATATTCAATTGGTCGTTACTGGTTTTAGAACAGCTGTATAATATTGCAGCGCATAGCATTAGCAAGAGCAGCCCTTTTACTTTTTATTACGGATTGGCATTGCCAGGGCCAGGCAAGAAAGGACGCCCCAACCGGCAATAGCTGCTATCCCGCTACTATCTTGCGTAACAGCATAATTAATGGTAATAGAAGAGTTTCCATTTGATGCCTTCGATTCGATATTTGCAATTTTGGTAAAGTCTTTACCATTAGTTGATGCTTCTATTTCGAAGTGATCATTGTTGGTTTCAGAAAGCGTAGTCCAGTAAACAGCCAGTTGCTGGTTATGAATTGCAGCATTGACAGCACCCCACAGTACCGGCATGGCCTGTGCCGACTCGTAGACCTGTATTGAACCAGATGATGGGGTACCGCCTACGGAGCTTAGCGAAACACCCACTAATAAGTTACCTCCGCTGAGCGCCACCGAGTTTCCAAACCATTCATTCACTACACCTGAAAAACGTTGTTGCTGGGTGTAAGCAGAACCAGTGGTACTGAAAATATAGGCTGCCCCGGGCTTGTTACGCCATTAATATCGCCACCCGCTCCGCTGATTGCTAAGTTATTACCACTTATGGACATACTATAGCCTAAACCTTCATTCTGAATGCGGTTGGTAGCAGTCATTTTTGTTGTTGAGCCCAGGTGGTACCGGTTGTAGTAAATACATATGCTGAGCCTCTATAACTATCGTCGCCATATGCCCCAACAATCATAGTGTTACCCGACATCGCTGCAGACTGGCCAAAGTTGTCATCTGCAGCACCATCACCGGCCAGCAGCTTTTGCTGTTGAATCCAGTTGCCTCCCGAAAAACTATACACATACGCGGAGCCCCGCCTTACATCGTCACCCACCGAAGTAACTACTATCTGTGTACCATTGGTGGCAACGGCTGATCCGAACAGGTCGTCTGCAGCAACGTCTGCCGGTACAATCTTCTGTTGCTGCACCCAGGTACCACCAGTCAGGTTATAAACATAAGCCGCGCCGCGAGCTGAGTTATTGTAAATAGCACCGATGATCAGCCTGCTACCATCTAAGGCAAGGGAAAAGCCGAAGCCCTCTCCTGCGGTGACAGGTGTTAACTTTTGAAGTTGCACCCAACTACCGCCCGAAAGGCCAAATACATACACGGCACCTGTATTACCGTTTTCCCATAAGCACCTGCAACAATATAAGTACCGTTGGTAACTACGCTTGCACCGAGATAATCATCCGTGGCAATGTCGGTGGAGAGTAGTTTTGTTTAAAGCCCCAGGATCCGCCTGTTTTTTCATAAACATATACAGCACCTCTCCAGCCGTTATCGCCATTGGCACCGGCTACTGCCAGGTTGCCGCTTACACTAACCGCACTGCCCAGGAAGGCATCCGCTCTTTTATCGTTGGCCGAAAGAGATGTTTTGAGGGCAAATTGGGCCTGTATGCCTACGCACAACGTCAGGAAACAGGCAACGAAAAATGTTTTGTGCATCATTTAGATTTTGGTTGAGATTTTAGAGGATTTTGTTTGTGTGTTCGGAAACAACATAATAAGCCTGCTCAGGCATATTGGTTTAGGGCTAATAAAGATATCATTGATTAGGTAGTTTAGAGCGCAGCAAAGAAAAGCCATATTTCAATCAGCTCCAAAAATTTGTACTGCCGGTAATAACACCTATAAAAGCAAACAGATAGGATAAAAAAACGGGAATGATTGGGCCCTCTGTTTCTGGCCTCGATAAAACTGCCATTCACCGGTAATACCAATGCTGTTCGTCCAATTGCTATTGACCCGGAGGCCATGCCCGATGTATGTTTGTGAAACAATTAATAATAACAATAACTACAAAACAAATACAATGAAAAATTTAATCCTATCTGCCGCCGTTCTTTTAACTGTAAGCTTTAGCGTTGCCGCTGCTCCCGTTGAGCCCCTGGTAAACGAAAAAGCGCAAAAAACTTTGTAGCCATCTTTAAAGACGCTGCGGATGTAACCTGGAGCAATGCCGGTGATCATTACGAAGCTTATTTCAACAATGCCGGTATTAAAACACGGGTAACCATTGATGCCAAAGGCAACCTGCTGCAAACGATCCGTTATTATGGTGAAAACAACTTGCCCGCTACTGTACGCTATGCCATTAAAGACAATTACAAGGGTAAAGAAGTGCATGGTGTAACAGAGGTAACCAATAAAAACGGCACTAATTACCGCATCGTTTTAAAAGACAGCAAACATTATATCCATATCAACGCGAACGAAGCCGGCGATACAGCACTGGTTTCAAAATATACAAGGGGCGACAAATAGGCAACCATCACGGGTTTTATATATACAGAGGAGCTTTAGGGCTCCTCTTTTTACTGTATTACCGGGTCATCGAAATCATCATACCTTCATTTTATGACCTGTTCAGCAACCGTTGCGGGTTCTCCCTGTTTTATTTTTACTTTAGCATACAAAGCATCAGCATACCATGAATAGTGATCTGGCATTCCGGTTACAGCAGCCCGACCCCTCTCTTACGGCTTTCGTAGAAAGTTTTTGGGAGCTGCGTAATCTTTCCGATAGCGATAAGGAAATTGTTGTTTTACCCGACGGGCGGGCAGACCTTACTTTTTCCGGTCAGCAACCGACCCGTTTTGTATCATACGATCAGGCATCGAAACCTTTCCCCAGCAAGCCCTGCTTAAAAGCCAGACAGTGATGTTTGCCATTAGCTTTAAGCTGCCTGCAATAGAATACCTGTTCGGGGACAGTATCGCCGGTATATTGGATTATGCCCGGTTTCTGCCTGCTGATTTCTGGGGCTTTAACGAAACGGTTTTAGATAATTTCGATTTTTTTGCCAAAAAGCTACCTTTCATATACAATCACTCCTGCCTGCGGCGATTGATCCCAGGAAGCAGGAACTATTTCATTTATTGTATAGCACCAAAGGCGATATATCTGTAAAAGCATTATCAGAGAAAGTGTATTGGAGCAGCCGGCAGATCAACCGCTATTTTAATGACCGGTTTGGCCTGTCTGTAAAGAACTATTGCAGTATACTCCGGTTTCGTGCTTCCTTTGAGCATATTAAAGAGGGTAAACTATTTCCGCAGCAGAATTTTGCCGATCAGTCTCATTTTATACGTGAAGTAAAAAAGCGCTCGGGTGTTTCGCCCAAAGAATTAAAACGAAATCAAAACGGCCGATTTATACAATTTTCGGCCCTGGGGCTCGGGTAACTTGCATCATATTTAAATGATACAGCATGTTACAGAAGCATACAAAAATTGCCATTGTGGGCGGCGGGCCCGGCGGATTAACTTTAGCCAGACTGCTGCAGCTGAAGGATGCCCGGTACAGGTATATGAAAGAGACCGCGACAAAAATGCCCGGGTGCAGGGAGCTCCCTTGATCTGCACGATGAATCGGGGTTGGCCGCTTTAACAAAAGCAGGGCTCCTGGATGCATTTAAGAATAATTTTTACCCGGCGCCGACCGTGAAAAGATCATGAACGAACAGGCCGCAGTATTTTACAGCGATCACGAAACAAAGCCCAGGGATAACTTCGGGCACGAGCATTTCAGGCCCGAAATAGACCGGGGAACATTGAGAAAGATTTTGCTGAACTCGCTGGAACCTGGTACCGTAGAGTGGAACAGCCATTTTATTGCTATGAAGCCCCGGAATAAAGGATGGCAGCTGGAATTTAAAGACGGGAATACGGCTTACGCAGATATCGTGATTGGAGCAGACGGGGCGCACTCAAAGATCCGGCCTTATATCACCGATATTAAACCCTTTTACTCGGGCATTACTATGTTGGAGGGGAACATCGAAAACGCCCGGCAAAAGGCACCTGCTATTTACGCTATGCTGAACGGGGTAAAATAATGGCGTTCGGTAATGAGAAAAATATCTTGATGGGACAAAAGGGCAACGGCGAAATAGGGTTTTATTTAAGCTTTAAAGCAGCTGCCAACTGGCCTTTGAACAGCGGCCTGAACTTTTCCGACAGCACCCAGGTACTTAGCTGGTTTAAAAAAGAATATGCAGAATGGAGCCCTGTATGGCTTGAACTTTTTGACAGCATTACCCTGCCCTTTATACCCAGGCCCATCAATTGTATACCCCTTGATCAAACCTGGGATGCCCTGCCTAATCTTACGATGCTGGGCGATGCCGCACATGTAATGCCGCCCTTTGCCGGCGAAGGTGTGAATATGGCCATGCTGGATGCGCTTGAATTGAGTGAATGCCTGACATCAGCTACGTTCAGCTCTTTACAGGAAGCCATCTCGCATTACGAGACGCAAATGCGCCAAAGAGCTGCCATCAGCGCCAAAGAATCACTTGACAACGGTGAACGAATGCATAGCAAAGAAGCACTTAACAACATGCTCGTTTTTTTAACAGCCATTAGATATTTATATGTAACGAATGGCTCGTCAATGCTTGTATTTATTTGCTTTTCCTTTTTGTACCGGTTTTTGAAATTCCAGCGGCACACCTCTCCCCATGCCATAAAGTAATGACTGAAAATTTTCGTTTAAAGCTCTGGCCGGCATAGAACTGTTGTTATTCTTCTTCGCTATTTTCAAAAACCGGTAAGAAAGCCTCAGCAATTTATGCTGGTTCCACAATCGCATGTACTGCTCTTCCGCCTGTTTTAATTGTTCCCTGAGCTGCTCGATCTGGTCTTCCGGTGTCACGAATGTTGGTTTATACAAATACTGCATGAATGAACCCCTATCACTTAATAAAATGGACAGTAACAGATGATTCAGGATATACTTTTAAGCTTTAGTGTCATTGCCCGGTGGCGAAAGAATTAATTCTCATACCGGCAACGTCGATCAACAACGCGAAATTAAGCACCAGCCAGCATCCGGGAAGTTAAATTTACATGATCAAATTGTTTCCCTATCATTCGATGGACGCATTCCCTATTGCCGCTATCGTTATGCCGACAGTAGCGCCCGCCCGTGCCGGTACGGACGGGGAGGCATTTCCTGCATATAGAAGGCGCCCCCGGCTTCGCCCGGGGTGACGTGTGATTAGGGTATTTGCTTGGGGCGATAATTGGGAATGTATCCTTTTCAATAAAAAAATGTAACCATACCCTTCCGCCAATGCGCAGGCCGCATCAGCCTTCCGCATGGCTTTGAGATGCTGTATTAACCGCCATTACCGCTTCAGCTCTTGTAATGTTCTCCTGTTACCCGGTTTTACAGCTCCGCCTACAGCGCAGCTTTCTCAACCGGCTGCTGCTACACTTTTCGCAGTAATATAGGTATTGCCGGTATGGTCTTTCCAGAAAGTTCCTTTGGCTTTTATTATTTGACCCACTTCAAATCTGTTAAAACTTCCACCCGACTTTTGCAGGTTGATCATGCTGATCGTAACAAGATAGCTGGTACCGCTCTTATCTTTTACAGTAGCCATATACCCGTCTTTACCATTTTCTATCTTTATAATTTCGCCTGTAACTTCTATTTCTTTTTGTGCTGCCGCCTGCGTTGCCGCAGCCTTCTTTTGATGATTACATGATACAACAGCACCCAGGGCCATTAATAATCCTATTGATATAAAAAGATGCTTCATCAGTATTTTTTTTTTTTTTAAAGATAGGGGCTCACCTCGTTTCGTTGCATGCCATCCTGTTAAGAAATCATTGCACTGCATAATTGGCTCCCTTGGAGACGCCTGTATAATGCTTCAACGCACTAAAAATATGCCGCAGGCTGGCCGGCATTTCTATCCTGTTCATCTTATCCTGCAAGGCATTCATCCACCAGGTTGAGTATGGATTGATAGTTCTTACCCGTATTATCTGACATCGCTATTTCGCAGGTTTTCGAAGACGAATAACAGCCATCAGGTTGTTTACCGGCTATATCCGCTGCTTCCAGCGCAGTGGCAGCCCGGGTTAGTTCGGGAATAAAAAGCCCCGGTCACCTGCCATGCCACAGCAGCCGGCAAATGTGGGAATGGTTACTGTATGGGAAAAGAATTCGGCTACCTTTTTAAATTTGTCATCAAGCCCCGGTACTTTATAAGACGAGCAAACCGGGTGCAGGGCAATATGATTTTTACGCTTTACCGAACCCGCACGCGGAAGAATATATTCATACAAATATTCGATACTGTCGATGATCTTTAAATGGTCGAATTTTGCCTTATTCTCTTCCGACAGAGCGGCCCGGCAATGCAGTAAGGTATAGGTACAGGAAGTAATATCCAGCACAACGGGGTAGGCTCCTGGTTGGAGCAGTTCCATAATTCACTGATGGTGGCATTTACCATATGCGCATGCGCTTCGCTAAAGCCTTTTGAAGAATAGATCTGCCCGCAGCAATGGCGGCCGCTCCTGCCGGCCATGATTACGCCTATTCCCACTTTTTGCGACAGGCTGACAAAGCGGTCCATAATACCTGCCCCGGGGCTTTGCCGGTCACCCATTACCCTTGAGATGCAACTGGCAAAATATACCACCCTGGTTGGAGCATCCAGGACAGGCATATCTTTCGGCCCGGTAGCCCTGGCGGCGGTAAGCTGGGGAGACCATAACGGGAATGAAGGGACCAGTTTTCTTATTGCCTTTGTTACCTTTTGCATAGTATTGGCTCCAAACCTGTTGTTAACCGCCGTTCCCAAACGAACAGCAGCTTTCACCGTTTTTAATACCAGGCCAAAATGCCTGCTCGACATCAGCGCCAGCTTATTGCCGAAAGCCGAATGATTTTCATTACGGAGCCGCTTCACCAGGTCGCCGGTGTTAATATCCACCGGGCAAACCGTTGCGCATAAACCATCTACCGCACAGGTATCCAGCCCGTGATACTGGTACTGGCCGAGCAGCTTTTTATAATCATTGCTTCCTCCTCTCTTAATTTAACCAGTTCGCGCCTTACCACAATACGCCGTCTTGGTGTTAAGGTGAGATCCCTGCTGGGACATTTATGCTCACAGAAGCCACATTCAATACATTTATCTACTTCATTCTCTACCGAAGGCAGTTCTTTTAAATGGGTAACATGCGCCTGGGGGTCGGGGTTGATGATCACTCCCGGATTTAAAATATTAGAAGGGTCCACCAGGTTCTTTACGGTCTTCATGATGCCGTAAATCTCTCCGCCCCATTCGGTTTCCACAAAGGGCGCCATATTCCTTCCTGTGCCATGTTCTGCTTTCAGAGCGCCGTCATATTTATTTACAACCAGTTCTACCATCTCGGCCATAAAATGTTCATAACGGCGAACTTCGGCTTCGCTGTTGAATGATTGGGTTACTACAAAGTGGATATTCCCGTCTTTGGCATGACCGAAAATGATGGCCTGGTGATAGCCAAATTTTTAAACAGCTCCTGCAGGTCGATAATGGCGGCTCCCAGCATTGCGACGGGAAAAGCCACATCCTCTAAAATTACCGTGGTCCCGCTTTTTCTTACTGCGCCAACCGAAGGGAACATGCCTTTTCTTACCTTCCATAAAAGCGCCTGTTCTGCGGGAATGCTGGTGAAAGCCGGTGTTTCCAAAAGAGAAAACTTTGCGACCGGGTTTCAAAACCAGCCAGGCAGATATCAAGAGCTTCCTGGAAGGCGCCCCGTATTCAACCAAAAGCGCTGCTGCTTCATCAGGTAAATCTTTGATAATAGGGGAAGTCCCGCTACATGCTCCACCGACCGAAGGGATGCGCGGTCCATTAATTCAATCGCAGCGGCGCCTGTTTCGCTTATAGGAACAATGGCCTGGCATGCCGTGTATATATCGGGAAAATACAACAGCCCCGTTGCTTTCTCCGCATAATCAGGTACTGTTTCCATCACCGCTTCCGATATAAGCCTAAAGTGCCTTCGGCGCCAATTAAAAGATGCGCCATTATATCCAGTGGTTCCGTAAAATCTATAAATGCATTAACAGAATATCCTACTGTATTTTTGGTGCGGTACTTCCTTCTTATTTTATCGTAAACGGGCTGGTTGTTTAAAATCTGCGTTCTGATAGCGGTAAGCTGGGAAGCCAAGTGCGGGCATTCTTTTGAAAAACGGCCATAATCCTCTTTTCTTTCTGTACTATAGGTCTTCCCGTCCGGGAGGGTAAATCGCAGGTATTTTACCGTATGATAGGAATTATTGTTCACGCCGCAGCACATGCCGCTGGCATTGTTGGAAAGGATGCCGCCCATCATAGCTGCATTGATACTGGCCGGATCGGGACCGATCTTGCGCCCGAACTTTTTCAGGTAAACATTGGCCGTTGCGCCAATCACACCCGGCTGAACCCTTATAAAAGCGCCCCCGTTTCAACAGTAGCTTTTCGCCAGTATTGACTAAGATCTACCAGGATACCGTCGGTTACAGACTGCCCCGAAAGACTGGTTCCCCTGTTCTGAAAACCACCGGGATGTGTTGCTCATGCGCCAGCTGAAATAAACGAATGACTTCTTCTTCAGAAGCCGGCAGTACAACGGCCCGCGGGCGCAGGTTATAAAACCGGCGTCAGCCGCATAAGCTACCAGGTCAATCAGGCTCATTTTGATCCGTTCCGGGGAAAAATAGCTGCCAGCAGTAAATCCAAACGCATAATATCAAATAGTATAGGTACCCGTATTGAATGGGGAAGCGATAAAAGCCGTTAGCTATCAGCGCCTGTGTTCTGAAAAATCCGGGATTCCCCGGGGTTAATTGCACGCAAATTTAAAACAAAAAGGTTTACTCATTGAAATAGATGAACAGCAAAACCCGTCTCCTTTCTGTTCATCCTTAAGGATTGCTTTACTCCAACCGGCTATATTCCTGAAACAGCCCCAAACCATTTAAAGCATGAACCCCATGGCGCCTTACCGGTGCTGCAGGTTACTCATGGTTGTATAATGTCGCTCATCGATTAAAAATACCGGGGCCGGTATGCTCATTATTTTGAATGATAAAAATTCAGCAAATGAAAAAGCATCATAACAAGTATCTTCTTTTTGTATTGGCAGCTATGGCGGCGCTGATTGCGGTTACCTGTACCGACCGGGGCACTGCCGCCTCTACTTCAACCAGTTTCAGGGATAAAAGCTGGAAGCTGGTAAAGCTAACCGTAACGCCTGCGATAGATTGGGACCTTAACGGTGCCGCAGACCGGGATATCTTTACACTGCTGGATGATTGCGAGCAGGACGACCTCATTGAATTTAAAAACGATCACTCGGTTGTTCGCAACCAGGGACCGCTGCAATGTGATGACGATGCTTTGGAAAAAATAACCGGCAGCTGGAAGTATGACACTGTTCAACAGGCAATTGTGGTAACGGAAGACCAGAAACCTACGGTTTTTAAGATAGTTGAAGCTACGGCACAATCGCTGACGTTGCATTATCCTTTGAAAGCACCGGCGGACAATTGCATTATATGACTGCCGTTTATGAAGCTACACCATGAGCTCCTGATCAGGGGCTGGTAGAGCCGGCCCACACTGAGCTCTGTGCCATTTTCCATCACCACAAATATTTTTCCAACGTCTTTGTATACTTCTTTAACAAAGCTCATATTTACCACCGTAGACCGGTGCACCCTGACATAGATCCTCGGATCCAGCTTTTCTGCCAGCTGGCTGATCCCCATCGAGCTTAAGTAGGTTGCATGCGGGGTTTTGATCTCCGTATGGTCTCCGCGGGCCTTCAGGTATAGAATTTCACTTACGGGCACGTTTTTATATCGCCGGTGCTGCTCCACCAGTATCCGCTCGGGGTAATCGCCTTGCTGCAGGTTTTTTGCAAGTTCAAGGGGCTTAAATATGGTTTGCTGTTCGAGCCTTGCCATAGTACGGGCAAAGCGTTCCCGGGTATAAGGCTTAAGCAGGTAATCAACAGCGCTTGCTTCAAAAGCTTCTATGGCATAACTGTCGAAGGCGGTAGTAAAAATTACCAGGGGTATATGTTCAATACGTTGCAGCACTTCAAAACCGCTGGCCCCGGGCATCTGCACATCCAGGAACACCAGGTCGGGCTCCAGTAAATTAATATCCCTGATGGCTTCGAGCCCGTTGGTACACTCACCCGCCACCCTGAAGCCGGTATATGCCTCAAGGTACTGTTGCACGAGTTTTCTTCCATGCGCTTCATCATCTATGATCAGTACCGACTTCTTAGACATACTATCTTTACTTTGAATGTTTGACACAAGATACATAGATTTATAATGACACTTTATATAAAAAGTCTTACCGTTACAACAGGTAATGAAACAACTGAACCATGAATCCAACTTTACCTCCAAAGAAGACCGCCAAAAGAGAGATCAGTCTTTTTGTATTCATACTGCTGGTGATGAGCATGCTGTATGCTACGCCGCGTTTGTTTTCACATGGCTTCACCCCGGATTTTTTAAAAGAGATCCTGGTAGACTGTTTGATTATGGCAACAGCCTGTTTGCCTGTTTGGTGGCTGCATTTCAAAAAATGGTCTTCCCTGCCCATGCAGCGCCGGTTTGCGCTTCATTTTTAACGGCGCCGTTGTATTACCTAATCTGGGTATTGCTGTACCAGGTTTACAACAGATTCGCCGGGCTGCCTGCAATGACGGTCACCCAGGTGTTACAGAACAGCGGGCCCAACCTTCTTTTTTATTTACAGGTTTTTAGCTCATTGCATATCGATCTTTTTATCAGGGAAAGAGAGGCGCAGTACCAGCGCGAACAGGAGTTGCGGGAGCTGGCGCACCGGGCAGAAGTGCAGGCACTAAAAGCGCAGATACAGCCCCATTTTTTGTTTAATACCTTAAACAGCATCAGCGCTTCTGTACCGGCAGCCGAAGAGCATACCCGGGTGTTGATAGCCCGGCTTGCCAACGTATTCCGTTACGGGCTCGATTCTACCCGGCATGAGCTCGTTAGCCTGGAAAAGGAGCTGGATTTTATAGCTAATTACCTGAACCTGGAGAAAGAGCGTTTTGGCAGCAGGCTTCATTACACCATAGAGGTAACACCCGGTATTCAAAATATGCTGGTTCCACCCATGTTGCTGCAGCCTTTGGTGGAGAATGCCATCAGGCATGGGATAGAGCCCTCCGTTAGCGGCGGAACAATAGCGGTGTGCTGCACCCGGCAGGCAGATAAAGTGCTGATCGCTGTTGAAAGCACCGGGACTCCCTGTTCTAAAGCACCTGCTGAAATGCTTAATGGAAGCGGCCTGGGGTTACCCAATACTGCCCGGAGGCTCATCAATCAATTTAACGAGGCGCTGCACATCAGCGTAAGCGGGCTGCAGGTAAAGGTATGGTTTGCCCTGCCCTACCGGGCGCATTGATCATTTTATCTTCCATCATACTGTTTGCCGGCCATATGCGGCGTTTATCTTACATGAATGTCGTTTATCGAATAATTGTAAATGAAGAAAAGCCCCGGTTTAATTTCGGGTATGAATCAGATATACCCGGCTGTTGCAGCTCTTGAATCACCGTTTATTGTTAACCGGCCAACCGGCGCCAGGCGCCCTGGTGCAGCCCGTAAAAATGAAGCTTCCTTTTACACCAATGGCCGGCCAGGCCAGGCGCTGCCGCGTTGCAGCTATAATACCATCAAAGTTAGTAAGCAACCATGACCGGCATTATGAAACGGGTATCCAGGATTTCCGAATTGCTGCTTGCGGTTATATTCCTGGCGGGAGGCATTAACGGGCTGCTCCTGCTACTGGGAGGAAAAGCCCTGATACCCGTAAATACCGGGTCGGAATTTGCCCGGGTGCTGTCAAATACCTGTTACATTTTGATACCCCAAAAATCGGCAGAGATAACGGGTGGTTTGCTGTTACTGGCAGGCCGGTTCCGGCTTATGGCATTGGCGACCCTGGCCCCACTCATTGTTGCCATTGTGATGTACCACGTTTTCGATGACACCAATATCCTGATTGTACTGGCCCTGCTTACCCTTTATATACTGGCGCTGTGGGGCCATCAGCGCAGCATCGGTGTATTGCTGCGACTGAACTAACTACTCAATCCTGTTTATACTAATCATCACCCCTAAACATTTTCAAATGAAGGCTATCTATTTCCTTTTAACCCTCTTTGTCATCATCGGCGTACTGGCATCCTGCTCTAAATCCGGCGACGGCCCCGGCTCCGGGGAAGAAGATCCCCGGAGGTTCGGGTAATGAAACCCGGTTGCCGGTTCCTTTCGATCAGCTGCCGGCTTCTTCCCGTGAATTTACGGTTCCGGGTACCCGGTTTTATGTAGACCTTATGGGCACACAACGACCCAAACTACCCGCTTTCAAACCCCAGGCCATTCAACCCGGCTATTTAAAGGGATATGTAAAAGATATTTACGGGCGGCCCCTGGAGGGCGCACAGGTAGGTATCAGGTCTTCTATCATCGGAGGAAGCTATAGCTCGGCAACCGGCGTTACTGATGCCCATGGCTATTACGAAATATTACTGCCGGTAGGCAACGTGGAATTTTGGGGCGCTAAATACCTGATGGATTATGAATCGGCAAAAGCGCCCGTATCATTGTTTCCTGCAGACAGCAACCTCAATAGTTTTAATGCTACCAAAGGGGCTGTTAAAAACTTTGTAATGCTGCCCTACGGACAAGGCCGGCCTGACCAGGTAAGCAAAGGCCCCTACTGGCCCAGCAGCTACCTGGGCGCTTCCATACATTTATCGTATACCCTACGCACCCAGTCGTTACCCTTGCCCGGTAGCTTCCCTGTAGGGTCGGTTATTGTTATCAGGCTCACCCCGCTCGACCTAGTACATGCCGATGAAAAGATCAGCTTCACTATTCGCAAGATCGTAGAGAGCAATGAGCTTTATATCAATAATATCCCTCTTGGCCGCTACCGGGTTGAGATAAAGCTCGAGAACGGAGCTGACATTATGATGCGGGAAAACATTAACCTGAAGCCACAGTTTGGTATGCAGCCCAAACAGGCTGCCGGTACCACGCAGGTAACCTTTATTCCCGGAGATCCTGAAATACTGGTATGGTTTGGCAACTGGTGGATTGTGCCCATCCTTATCGAGCATCCTTAAAGCAGCCAGTTTTACTGGCTTCAAGCCGCTTTGATCTCATTTCCCACACATATAGGGTTCTCTCTGATTGTTATAGTCGCTTTGTGCTGATAAAAAGTATAAAGCGGCTTTATTAACACCGGCCGTAACATGTGGCTCCATTACGGGCGCCTCTTAAAACAACGAATAATTCAGGGAAACAGGCTCCGGCAGGTAAGGACGCATGGCGTTCTCCTCGTCTTCGATAGGCCTGAAGTCGCGGGCAAAACCGGGCAACGGGTTGATTTTGGCCTCCACAAAAAAACCGTCGATCTTAAAAAGACGGTAGGTGATCTGATCCTCCCTGCGTTCTGCAATCAATTTGCCCCGCCAGATCGCCTTGATCTGTCTCATCTCCGTTGCGTTAGTAAATTGCTCAAGCGTCATCTTCAGTTTCAATTGAAGAGCAAAATACAAATCGAAAGCATCCGACGGTTATTAGTTACCCAGAACTTATTAACGGTTTGCGTTAAATAAAAATAGTGTGCTGCGGGGCAGCATCCATTAAAAAGCCGGATCTGTTCCCTGACCCGGCTTTTACTTTTATTAAAGTTGCACTAACGGTTCAGCAGGTGCTTATATTTTTCTACCATCTGCTGAGCAGATTGTTGCGATAACTTTTCGATGGTAAAAGTTTGTAAGGCTGCTTCCAGCTCTTTTAATTTACCCGTGTCATTTTTCGCCAGGTACCACCTGCGCAGTTCATTTATTTTTTCAAAGTCCTGTATCCCTTCAATCAGCTTCTCAAAGCGAACCGATGATAAGGGGCCGGGATAAACCTGGTAGGTATCTCCGGCAGGCCAGGCCCTGAAACGGCTGTCTGTTAAGGGCGATTGCGTCCAGCTATTATAGGCCCAGCGTAAAAAGCCGTCCATGCGGGTTGCCGCGGTATACCAGCCTGTCCAAACCGCTTCGTCGGGTGGAGAAAAGGTAAACATATTCGGGTACTTCTCGGTGCAGCAGGTATACCAGGTGCTGGATTTTCCCAATGCCTGGCGCTCCTTTAAAACAGCGTCAGGGAACTTCCATTTCGATGCGATACAATAATCATCAATATCTTTTTCAATTTCAGGGTGCCATTCCCCGGCCAGCGATATTTTCCAGGCCGGGTCGATACTTTTTAATAAACGGATCACGGCTTGCATGTCTTTCATGGGCCGCTCATCCATAGCTATAGCAGTAATAGCAAACCAGCCCTTCTTCTTTAAATGCGCTGTAAAATCAACCAGCATAGCGCTCCAGTACTCGTTGTACCCGGCGCTGCCGATAGCGCCGGTAAATACCGTGTCTTTTTGCAAGGCCTCATCATGGTATTTGAATGCGATTTTCCAGGGCACCATGCTATAGCAATTAATTTGTTTGCTGATGCCGCAACTCATTACAAATGCTATGTACCGGTCAAACAGGCTGTAATCGTAGGCCCAGGTTCCGTCTTTCTTTTTGGTCCAGCGTATTAAGCCGGGGTAATCATCATAGGTTTGATGCCCCAGGGCTCATCCACGATGCCGGCCGTAATGATCTTTTGGCCGGCGCGGGCCAGCATGGTATAATACCGGCGCATCGCATCAAAATGCGCCTGGCTCCAAAGCTTCAGTCCGTGTACGCGGGCTATAGCGGCCGGGTGCTGCCAGTAGTCTAATTGAAATTTCCAGTCTTTTGGAGCAGGCAGGGTGCGGTTAACGACGGTTACCACCAGCGCCAGCTCATAGTCTTTTCCTGCCTTAACGATCAACCTTCCCCGGTATTCGCCTGCCGGTTGTGTTTCCGGGATGCGTATCGTAAGCCAGACGGGTTGCGTTGTATTTTTTTGAATGGCTGTAGTGGTGATATCTGTATTAATAATATCGGCCACCAGCGAGGAATCAAAATCGGCCGGTTTACGGTAGCCGCAACCGTTCCTGAATTCATCGGTCATTACATATTGTACGAACCCGGTAGTAATATGCTCTTTTTTAAGATAGCTCCTTGGCTGCTTTTTAAATCACCGGTAACCACCGTTATATTCTCCAGGTCTTTTTACCCGCGATCACTATCTGGGTATGCAGCTGCTCATTTTTCCAGCCCGTAGCCTTCCAGGTAAGGCTGGGGTTTACCACGGGCGGGGCTTCGCGCACCAAACGGGTACCCGACGAAGCAAAGGAAACCATTACATCAGCCGGCAGGCTGTTCCATTGGCGGGCCAGCTGGCCGGCAGTCAGCTTAGGAGCTTTTTGCAGGTCCAGACTTACATCCTGCGCAATACTTTTTAAAACCACCAGGGGTAAAAGCAGGAAAAAACAGGTTTTCAGCATTTTCATATACTATTTTTAACCGGCAGGGCTTCTGTTATACAATACCTGCCATCAACAGAATTCACAGGGTTGGCGGCCCTGTACGGGTTGAGTATCATTATTGTAAGGGCGCAACCGGGAGTCTAAATTAGCCGAAAACTCCTGAAGCCGGTACTCATTATCCTGCGCTATCGATTGCACACAATAAATCCCCCATGTTTGTAGTTACATGCCCTATAAATTAAAGCCAGAGGGCATTCGTTAAAAACCTGTTAATCCGTTTAAACGATTAAACATAATTCAACATAGTTGCTATATTTGTGTCATCAATACACGACAATTATAAATTTTTCTCATAAGCAGTTAGTTTTGGTTTAAAATCCTGTGTTTCCACACGGGATTTTTTTATTTGTTTTCATAATTATTTCCACGCTTATTGGTAATACAGTGCGCAAGCGCAGTATTAACGGCTAAACGAAAGAAAACAAAATGTTTGCTGCAGACAGCCCCTATTGTATATTATTGGATTTTTGTACCGGTTCCTTGGCTCCCGGGTTAAAACATGGTCACGTCGTTTGGAGAACGGCGCAGTGTCAAAGCGGTTTTTATGGCCTGGTACAGGCACGCTTTCATTTGGTTATAGTAACGAGCGCTCCGTTTGCTATTAAAAAAAGCCAGGGTAGACACCTAGCCGTTGCTAACCTATGAAAAACAGTATGAAGGTACGACCTTCGTATTAACTTTTAAAATATTTTTTTAACTTTTTTATTGAATAAAATATTTTCACTTTTTAATGAAAAAGAAATAGTTAGCGAACCCGGGAATGATCCTCTGTTTATCTTATTCCCGCATCCCGGCTTAGGGATTTCGGGTTGGTATTATAAACTACATTAAAAAGCCAGGCATGCTATTTTCTCCTGGTACAGCTTCTTCAAACAAGAGTATAAACGAACCGTCCTGCAATGCGGGGCTACTTCAATATACAAGTATTAGTGGCATTTTCTTTACTCATTAAGGCGGGAATCAGGAACCGGGGACTATAGGGTTATCTGACGGATTATAAACAAACATTAGAGATAAACTGAAGCTGAAGTGTTTTCAAATGCGCAGATGCTGCCTTAAGTATTTTGCTGTTACCGAGGTTTTATGCTGCAAGAGACCAGAGACCGTTCCCGTAAACATAACATTGCCACCGTATTTTCCCGCCCCGGGGCCTATATCAATGATCCAGTCAGCATGAGCGATAACATCCAGGTTATGTTCAATCACGATCAACGTATTGCCCCATCTACCAGCGCATCCACAAAATCGAGGAGCTTTTGGGTATCGCTGGGGTGCAACCCCGTACTGGGTTCATCCAGCACAATTATTTTGTTGGAGTGCTTCAACTCCTTTGTCAATTTCAGACGTTGCCTTTCCCCGCCGGAAAAACGATCCAGCCGCTGGCCCAGGCTCAGGTAACCCAGCCCCAGTTTGGATAGTATTTCAAATGTACCGGTATACCATTCGCCGGCAAAGAAAACAATCGCTTCCTCAACGGTCATGTTCATTATGTCTGCAATATTTTTGTCCCGGTATAGGTATTGCAGCACCTCAGGCTTAAACCCCGAGCCGCTGCAAACCTCGCAAGGTTGTTCTATGTCGTCCATAAAGGCCAGATCGATTTTTTCTACCCCTATTCCCCTGCAGTTTTCACAGGCTCCTTCACTGTTCCTGCTAAAGAGCTTCGGTGAAACATGGTTTGCTTTAGCGAATCGTGTTCTTAAATCATCAGATAGGCCCAGGTAGGTCAGTAAATTGGATCGTATGCCAGTGGCAAATAAAGACTGGTCGACAACCGTTATGTTGGGATAAAATCCTGGCAGCACTTTGTTGATCAGGGTACTTTTGCCTGAGCCGGCGACTCCCGTAACTGCCGTCAATACATTTTTCGGGATTGATACGCTAACGTTTTTGAGGTTATACAGGTTGCCGTTTTTAATCTCCAGGTAACCCTTTGCCTTTCTTTCGCTGTAGTTGCAATGCGGCTTTTGGGCAAAATACAGGCCTGTTTTCCCTGTTGATTTCTTTAAGCCCCTGAAAGTACCTTCATAAACGATTTCTCCCCGTTTTTGCCCGACTGCGGCCCCATATCTATCACCCAATCAGCGATTTTGACAAGGTCAGGATCATGCTCTACAATCAGGACCGAATTGCCTTTATCCCTTATCTGCCTGATGATCGAGGCGATGTTGTCCAGGTCTTTGGGGTGCAGGCCAATGCTGGGTTCGTCGAAGATATAGAGCAGGTCTGTGAGATTGTTGCCCAGGTTTTTCACCATTTTTATCCGCTGGCTTTCCCCGCCCGAAAGTGTATCTGTTCTCCGGTCCAGCGTCAGGTACTGCAGCCCTATGCCGATAATGTTTTGAAGTTTTTTTGTAAGTTCTGCAAGTATGGTTTCATACGTATCCGACTCCAGCGAATGAACAAACTCCAGCAGCTCGTCTATAGAAAGCCTTGTACAATCGGCAATGTCTTTGTTACCGATTTTGCAGGACAGGATCTTATTGTTTAACCTCTTACCTGCACAGGCGGGGCAGGGCTTTGTTATGATCGTATTTTTCAGGGCTTCCTTTCGCGTGATATTTTCCTTTGACTCCTTTTTCAGGAATGCCTTTTCAATGCGCGGTATGATGCCTTCGTATTTTACTGTTTTTCCCATTCTTTATGCGGTTTCGCGGGTTTATGTTCAGCAGCATATAACAGCATATCTAATTCTTCCGGGGAATAGTTTTCCAGCTTCTTATCGTTATCAAAATAGCCCGATTGCGTATACCTGCTCAGGCGCCAGCCGCCGGGCTGAAAAGTGGGGAACAGGATGGCACCCTCGTTCAAAGACTTTTCCCTGTCGATCAAAGCATCAACATCAACAGTCTGTACAAATCCCAGCCCCTCACATTCGGGGCACATTCCCACGGGATTATTAAACGAAAACACATTTGAATAGCCCACAAAAGGTTTTCCCATCCTGGAAAAGAGGAGCCTTAGAGAGGCATAAACGTCCGTTGCTGTTCCAACAGTCGACCTTGCGTTCCCTCCCAGCCTTTTCTGGTTGATGATAATCGGCACATTCAGGTTTTCTATTTTATCAACCTCCGGCACACCTATATGCTGAAGGCGGTTCCTAAGAAAGCTTCCTGGGTTTCGTTGAACTGGCGTTGGGCTTCTGCGCCAATTGTCTCAAAAACCAGCGACGATTTTCCGGAACCGGAAACCCCTGTAAAAACAACTATCTTGTTCTTAGGTATCGCAATGGAAATATGCTTCAGATTATTTTGTCTGGCATTGGATAAGGTAATCTGCTTCATTTTAGTTAATATTGCTAATAATTAACAAAGTTAACTAAATATACTCCATGAACCAGAGCCAGAAAGAATTTTATGAAGTATTTACCGAATTGCAGTGCTTTATTTTGGCGAATATGCAAAAGGGCGACATCAATGGCGTTACGGCAACTCACTATAATATCATCGAATATATTTATCGGCATAATAAATGCACCGGCAAACAGGTGGCAAAGGCCTTTAGCATAAGTCCTCCCGCCATTTCCAGGCAGCTTAAATTTCTTATTGAAAATGGTTTTATCGAGCAGGAACAGTCCCGGGCAGATCGCAGGGTTTTTCACCTGAGCGTTACCGGCCAGGGCAGGTTTATTGTAGACAACTCAGAAAATTTTAGAGAGTCCGTTGCGAAAGGGGCTTCTAAAACCCTTACCAAAACCGAGCTGAAGAGCCTGACATTCCTGCTGGCAAAAGTTATGCATAACGTGGTTGGGAATGATCATTAACATGTATTGATCCCACTAATGGTTACCATGTTCACCGCCGTATTTACGGTCGCTTTCATTAGGAAAACAAAGTTCCTTTGAAGATCTTAAACCTACAAAATCAATCTGATTTAATGTCTTTGTGTTTATTAAACTTATAATCGAACTGGTTCGATGCTATTTTATAGTTTACTACCCGCTGGATTTTTTTCATTAAATTGCTAAAAATGCTATGAACCCAGACATTCTATTTATAGATACGTTTGGGTTAAGCTACCAGCCTTAGCTAATGTTGAAAAGGAACTTGTATTGAAATGCCACATCTTTTTTTTTTTACTATAAATGATAATTATAACTTATGATAACACTATTACAGTACTTAAACAACGACGCAATTGCCGAAAACATTCTAATTAGGGCCGATCAAGATACCGGAGAAGCTATTATGTAAGTAATACTTAATATCGTATACCTTTCCCACGAGCCCTTCGGGCAACAGTTTGCCTGGATATTCGGCGACATTATGCTGTACTTCATGATCTATATAGAAGTGGTATCAGTATTAGAGAATATGGAAGCCCTGGCCCCTGGCAGCACCTTTGTAAAGTGGTTTGTGAGGCCGGTGAGGCGCGTTATTACCTTACAGCTTAAACATCTTTTCGAGGATGGCACTATGATTTGATTGGCAGCGTCAAACTGGGATTTGCGGTGGAGCAGTAAAATGAAGGGGTTTAAATGCATTGGGCAATTAAAACGATGGTACATTAGAGCCTGGATAGGTTCAGAATTGCGATCTTTTAAAGCCGAAGCCTGCGTAACGAATAGATGACGTTTCGTACTCCGGGGATTTTTGAGATAAAATCAACAGTATAGCAGCCCGGGCATTACCAGCTGGCTACATATGTGTTTAACATAGTCAAAACATATTCTTTGGAGTATTTCTCTTCAACCAGCTTTCTTCCCTTCGTCCCTTTCTGTTGTATTTCTTTCAGATGTGCGATTGAAAGAGAGTTAAGAAATAGTGAGGCGTTAGCGGCATCGCCATAAGTAAAGGCCCAGCCTAAATCATTCTCCAAAACAAATTGGGCTATTTCTGTTTGTATATTTCCTAAAAACAGGATGGGTTTACCTGCACCCAGTATGTTATATGATTTTGACGGTACCCCTACGCCATAGAGCTCATCTCTAAGACTTACCAGCCCAATATGGCAGGCATTGAGTATATGGTTATTTTCGGCTCGCGGAAACGGCGGCAGGAAACTAACATTGCTGAGCCGGTTGGTTTGAACAAAAGATTCCAGTTCTTTTTAGTGGCGCCCCTCCGGCGAAAACAAAATGCAACTCATTATTGCGGGTATGCTTTACAATTTGCAGGAATGCCTTCAGGTTTTGCAACACGCCATGATTACCGGCAAACAAAACAACTACCTTATCGGTAATGCCTAATTTTTCTGCCAGCGGATTATGTTGTTGCTCCAGCGGGAATATGGCATCAATATCCGCCCAGTTGGGAATGATCACTATATCTTCATCCCTGGAAGAAGGAAAACTTTTCATCAGCAACTCCTTCATATCTCTCCCGATCACAATAATTTTATCACATGCTATTCGCGACCTTATAAAAATCTTCCGGGTTATCTTATATAAAGCGCTGCTTTCCTTAATATATCCCCGGTTACCAGGTTTTCCGGGAATACGTCATGCATCAACATCAAGTACTTAAAACCTTTGCACCATTTCAAAAAAGCATATAAGGGAGTGATAAAAGCCGGGTTGGATATAACGAATGCCTTATCTCCCTTTTTTATTTTAAAACCCAGTAAAAAAGGCCCAGCGAAATACCCACTACACGAAGCAACCGTTGAAACGTATGATTCTTATTGTAATTAAAATATCTCCACCTGTGTATATGAATACCTGGAGGTTGGGCTTCTTGCCGAGTATTGCTTTTCCTTTCGTAATCCTGTGGCCCACAAATGACGTGTACTTCAAAATCATCCCTGAATTTCAAGGCTATTTCGGTAGCAATATTAGCCGTAGCGATATCCGTATCCGGATAAAACACTTCTGAAACCACCCATATTCTTTTCTTTTGTATTGCAGTCATACCTCTTAAACATGTCGGCCCATGCAACCTCGTATAGCTAATATTCTTGTCACTTCAGATTTTCATTATTAGTGGCGTACAGAGGCCATTGAACTTACATTTTTGATCAAGGCTTAGACCAGTTTCAATATGTTCAAAGCCTGGAATTATGTTGGTAAGCGCTTTAACAATATCTTTTTTATCAGCGTCTTTTGAATCAAAAACTCTTTTTAAGTTATCAATTACTTCACTTAATTCTTCAATATTTCTCCTATCTGCATTTTTAACTACCCTAAAGCATGAAATGTATTCATGTCCAGTTCTTCTTTTTCAGTATAAAACTCTTCATACATTTTTTCTCCACTGGTATTACTTGTAAACATATACACAGGATATCTTCCTATTTCGATATTTTTGCAGCAAACTTGGCTTCACTTTCACTATTGTAAATTTCCATAGTATAGCCAATGCTCGTAAGAAATGGTTCTACTACATCGGCAAATTTCACCATTGCTTCGTCATTCAGTTTAGGAAAAAATATATCCCCAGACTTTCCTAATATACAGGCGCATAGGCAAATCTGGCCCGATTCTTCTGGCGATACAAAAACCTTTTTACGTCTGAAGGACATGCCAATGGCTGCCGTTTTAATACTCTTTCAATAAAGCCAGCCAAAAGGCTGCCATTGGAAAAAGCCACATTGGCAAAACGTGCCGTTGTTATCTTGATCTTTTCAGAATAAGCCAGTATGACTTCTTCCATTAGTTTTTTGCTGGCTCCCATTACATTTACAGGATTCGCGGCCTTATCGGTAGAAACGCAGAAAAAATGTTTAGGTGGAAACTCCAGTAAGAGGTCAAGCAACGCTTTCGCACGGATCACATTATTATCCACCATCGCCTCTATGGAAAATATATCTTTCTCAGAGCGGACGTGTTTGTGAGCTGCAAAATTAGCTACTATGTCAAACGGACCTTCATGTTTAAATATTTTCGTAAATACAGCGTCATTAAAATTAACGGGATAGGTTTTGAAATCTTTTGGCAGTTGCATGTCCATTCTGCTGCGACAATCTCTTACTAATTCCGTCAATCCGTTTTCATTAATGTCTACTACCACCAATTTTTCTGGGCTATATTTGACTATCGAGCGTATAAACGAAGAGCCAATTGTACCGCCTCCGCCGATTACCAATACCCTGCTGCCTTTTATTTCTTTTTTAGATCATTTTCGAAAGCTTTAAGATCGGCGGCGAAAAGACTTTCAGAACGCTGGGTAATATTCTCACCAATAAATTTTTCAATATTAAAAGATAGATGCATAAAATTATAATTGAAATCGTTTGTAACCCGTACGGTAGTTTTTACTTCCACCGAGCTTGTAACTGATGTATTTTTATGATAAAAATATTCGTTCTACGAAAGATGACTCCAAACAACACGCTTAACATAGTTTGTATAACTTAGAATAATCCTAGCTACCTTTTGCGATACATTGGGCATCGAATAATCCGCCACAGGCCTGAAATTGCGCTCTGTACCGGTTTGCTGGTACTGCAGCTGCACCAGTCCCTGCATAATTCTTTCCGGCGAGAGACCTACCATCATTACAGAAGCTTCTTCCATTGCTTCGGGTCTTTCATGAGCGTCCCGGATATTTAAGGCCCTGAAATTTAAAATAGACGATTCTTCGGAGATCGTACCGGAGTCTGACAACACCGCAAATGCATGCATTTGTAAAGCGTTATAGTCGTGAAATCCTAAAGGCTTTAAAAACTGCACTTCCGGCCGCACTTTCACCTGTTTTTTTCGATCATGTTACGGGTACGGGGATGCGTGGAGACGATGATCGGGTACTGGTACTTTTCAGCAATAGCATTCAGCGAATCGATCAAACCATTAAAGTTTTTTCTGAATTGATATTCTCTTCCCGGTGTGATGAAACCACAAAATACTTTTCGCGTTCCAGGTTCAGGCGCTGCAACACATCAGACTGGTTGATCTGTGGCATGTAGTGTGTTAACACTTCAAACATGGGAGAGCCGGTCTTAATGATCCTGTCGGGCGGTAACCCTTCTCTTAGTAAATATTCCCTTGCTATATCGCTATAGGTAAGGTTAATGTCTGAAATATGGTCTACAATTTTACGATTGGTTTCTTCAGGCACACGCTGATCAAAGCAACGGTTACCTGCTTCCATATGGAAAATAGGGATCTGTCTTTTTTTTGCGGGTATGGCACATAAACAGCTATTGGTATCGCCCAGCACCAGGAAGGCATCGGGCGCCAGGGACTCCAATAATGGATCGATCTTAATCAGGATATTACCTACCGTTTCAGTAGCCGTTGTGCCCGCTGCGTTTAAAAAATAATCCGGCTTTCTTAAGCCCAGGTCGGAAAAAAAAAGATCTCGTTCAGCTCGTAATCATAGTTCTGGCCGGTATGAACAATAATGTGCTCAATAGCTTCAGACTGGTCTAATGCATGCAGCACTCTTGACAGCCGTATAATTTCCGGCCTCGTACCTACAACGGTCATCACTTTTAATCGGTTCATTATCAGATAAGGTTTGAATATTTAGGTTTTAAAAACAGTCTCTATTTATCATTACAAAGAACGATGCTCTACTCCTGTTCAGAAGATCTCCCCCCCCAAGGTTCGTCGAAATGGCGATAGAAAAGATCGCAAAGATAACCGGTTACACGTTTTCAAAAAAGGTATCCGGATCTTCGGGGTTGTAAAATTCATTGATCCAGAAAATGGTGTACAGATCCTCCGATCCGGTGTTTTTATATTATGCGTGTACCACACAGGCATATCAACATATGCCGGTTCCGTACCCGATAATTCAAAGTTCAGGATATCAGCGCCGCCGATCTTTCGCAACTGTATCAGAGCCTCCCCTTTAATCACCGCAAACCGCTCAATTTTACGGGTATGGAAATGGTTGCCGCGGGTAATACCGGGAACCGTTGTGGAGAAGGAAACCTGCCCGCCCACGCCTAATCTTATTACTTCTACAAAGGCGCCGCGGGGTCGGTATGTTGCGTAAATTTAACAGGGAAATGGTTGGTGATATCCATGTAACAACGGTAGGTATTGAAAAGATTCAATTCAAAACTGTTACGGATAGCGGGAATAACGCCTTTATCCTGGTACTCATTCCGGTACAACTGAAGCAGGGCGAGAATTTCTGAAACCTTTGCTTCTGCGGTATGAGGTACAATTAAATGGGCATCCACTATTTTTTTCTTATCACATGAATAATCTCCTGAACCAGCTCTCCTACATAAATCAACTTCAATTGACCGTCTACATGTATTTGAGGAATATCGCCATTAGATACCTGTGTGCAAAAAGTGGCCACCACCGAATTGTAAAAAGG
Organism: Paraniabella defluvii; assembly: GCA_019316985.1. Lineage (GTDB taxonomy): Bacteria > Bacteroidota > Bacteroidia > Chitinophagales > Chitinophagaceae > Niabella > Niabella defluvii. Next base: position 5,186,100 of record CP079215.1, on the reverse strand, counting down.
CTTGCCAAAAGGACCGAATACATTGGGAATGATCATGCCGGTAACCGCAGCCCCTGCGCCCTGCGCCCAGGCCATTAAAAGCTCCCTTCCCTCTTTTTGGATTTACCATATTGATTATCCTTTTCTTCCTGTGTAGACGATGAAAAAATGATATGGGGTTTAGAGCCGGTACGGGTTAAAGAGGCTACTAACACCTGCACCAAACGGATATTGGTTTGGTATATAACTTCGGGGTCATCATGCCGGTTCATGGCAGCAAGGTGCACGATCACATCGCAGTTCTGAACAAAACTGTCAAGCAACGTAGCATCATCAAAATAATGCCGCGCAAAATCAATTCGTTCAAACTCCTCTTTATAAAGTCCCAGCGTATTATACAAATGGTTACCCACAAAGCCCGCCTGGCCGGTTATGCCTATTCTGATCATAAAATACTAAAATATACCTTTAAAATAACGAAGAGGAAAACGGTACTCATCCTTCACGGCTCCCAATAAGTGATCGCTCATTGCCATTAAAGCGCTTTCGGGGTCGAGCGAGCGGATAGCTGTTATGTAACCGGAGGGAATATGCAGCACATCCAGTTTTTGCTGATCGATGATGTACTTGCGACAGGGTAAATCAACTGAAGGGTACTCCCAGTTATCAACTGCTATCGTATATATTTCAAAAGCCCCGGGTAGCCAAGAACCATCTCTGCTCAATGCGGTGCCCCTGCCAGCCACGCACTGGCTGCGCTGCACTATTTTGAAGTAAGTAAATGCGCTTCACCATTGCGCTGTTAAAGTCATTATTATACCGCAGCGCTCCACGCTGGTCCTGGTGACAGGCTCCCGGTATGATCGTTGGTTGCTGCATCATTACACGGGATAATGTACTACGTTGGCTTCTTTCAAAATATCTTCCCTGATCACCGGCAACTTTTTAAGCAGTTCCTTCATGCCTTCTACATCAAGGCGATGGGTGTTATGCGAATGGTACTCCTCCATTAAAGTTTCCTTGGTATTGCCTTCTGAAAAATATTGCTCATAATTCAGATCACGGGTGTCAGCCGGTATCCGGTAGTAATTTCCCATATCTTCTGCCTTCAGCATATCCTCCCTGTTCACCAGGGTTTCATATACTTTTTCGCCGTGCCGGGTACCAATGATTTTTATTTCGCTGTCCGAGCCATACATTTCCAGCAATGCCTTGGCCAGGGTATGTATAGTAGCGCCCGGAGATTTTTGTACAAACAGATCGCCTTGTTTTCCATTCTCAAAGGCATACAATACCAGGTCTACCGCGTCTTCAAGGGTCATCATGAACCGGGTCATTTCCGGGTCGGTAATGGTAAGGGGTTTGCCCGCTTTGATTTGGTCGATAAACAATGGAATCACTGATCCCCTCGATGCCATCACATTTCCGTAACGCGTAGCGCAAAAATAGTTTTACTGTCGTCCAGGTTGCGGGAACGCGCCACGGTTACCTTTTCCATTAACGCCTTCGACATGCCCATTGCGTTAATAGGATAAGCGGCTTTATCGGTGCTTAATACTACTACTCTTTTAACGCCATATTTTTCTGCTGCATTCAGCACATTGTCCGTACCCAATACATTGGTCTTTACAGCCTCCAGTGGAAAAAAATTCGCAGGAAGGCACCTGTTTTAATGCAGCCGCATGAAAAATATAATCAACGCCACTGACCACTGTTTCCACACTCGAGAGATCGCGTACATCGCCCAGGTAAAACTTAAGCTTGGCGTTATTATAACGCTTACGCATATCATCCTGCTTTTTTCGTCGCGGCTAAAGATGCGTATTTCTTTAAAATGATCGGTTTCTAAAAAACGGTTCATTACCGCGTTGCCAAAAGAGCCGGTGCCTCCGGTAATCAAAAGTATTTTATTTTGAATTTTCATATATTTATCAGTGGTTATATGCTTGAGAAAAGGCGTTCCTTCTCAGCTCTTGTAGGGTAATTTATCAATACAGCTCTGTAAACCCCTTTAAAAACAAACAAGCTTCCTGCAGATACCCTAAAACGCCAAACTTGTCAATCACAGCTTTGATATCATCCAATGACCCGGCACCACCTAAAACGGTCAACGGTATATGCAATACTTCGCGGATCTTTTGAATCAGGTTCATATCATAGCCTTTCATCTGGCCATCCTGGTCGATAGAATTGATAACGATTTCTCCTACCCCTAAATCCTGTAAATGCTTAGCAAATTGTATTGGGTTTTTGCCGGTTCCTTTCCTGCCGTTATTGATATACACTTCATAGCCGCCGAGCAATTTCTTTTTACATCCAACACCACCACCACGCTTTGTACGCCCACAATATCGCCTATTTCCTTTAGCAAGCTTTCGTTGTTAATTACTGCAGCGCTAATAGCGATTTTTTCGACACCCAAATTAAAAATACGCTGTGCCTGTGCGGCTGATTTTATACCACCTCCATAACATAAGGGCATCCGGCATTCCGCTGCCAGGTGCTCTATCATTTTATAGTCGGGTTCGCGGTTTTCGGCTGTTGCATCAATGTCCAGCACCATCAGTTCATCTACTTCTTTTTCATTAAAAATGCGTACAGCATTTATGGGATCGCCCACATATTTCGGGCTTTTAAACTGAACAGTTTTTACTAAACCTTTATCGTGTACCAATAAGCAGGAATTATCCTGGGCCTGAGCATACTACAATTTTGAAAAATTTTCTAATAACCGGATACCATAGCCGTGGCTTTTTCCGGGTGAAACTGCACACCAAAAATATTGCCGGAACTTGCTGCACAAGTGAAGTCATCTCCATAATTAGCGGTGGCTGCTATATTGTCTGCATTATTACATACAAAATAATAGGAATGCAGAAAGTAAAATAAGGGTTCCGATTCCAAACCATTGAAAATTGGAATATAAGGAGCCGGTTGCACATCATTCCATCCCATATGCGGCAAATTAATGCCTTTGTTTTCAGGGAACTTTTTTACTGTTGCGTCGATATATCCCAGTCCGGGCAGCTTACCTTCTTCGCTTGAATTAGCAAGTATCTGCATGCCTACACAAATGCCTAATACCGGCTTCTTTTCTTGTAGAACCATGCGGTCGAGCGTTTCACGCATACCAGATTGGTTCAGCTTTTCGATAGCATAATCGAAAGCACCAACTCCCGGTAAAATGATCTTCTCTACATGTTCCAATTCCGCACTGTTTTTTAGTATTTGTATAGGAATGGCCAGCTTCTTGTAAATATTTACAAACGCATTTAAATTACCTACACCGTAATCTACAATTCCTATCATCTGAATAATCTTTTTCCAGGCCCAGTGTTCTCATCACCTTAGAACCCAGTTTTATGATCTTATACTTATTCTTATAATCATGAAAAGTCTTATTAGGTCCGTCAAATATCTCACGAAGTTCCGTAACGGTCAACCCTAATTTGTTCGCTACATATTCAAACTCCTGCAACAGTGTTTTCTCATCCAATTCTGGTCTTGAAATTCGATCCAGGGCTTCATCCCGGGTCATCTGGCCGGTTAATACCAGGCTGGAGAAATGCGCACGCCTTTTTCGTAGCCAAATTTCCGGGGTAGCCAGTAGTCTTCATAGAAACGGGTGAATCTTGACTCATGATGCTTGTGTTGAAAGGGCTCCCAGCCATATTTTTCCTGCAATAATTTCTCAGCATCGTTTTTAATATAGGGAACCAGGTTCAGCGGCTTAAAAACCTCCATGCCCAGGGCATATTTATAATAAATTTTATAAGTTAAAATGTCGACCAAAGGAAAAGTTTTTAAAGGCCTTTTACCAAACATACTATGAATATCCTTCACCAAAGTGGTGTCTATTCCCGGAATCCCCATTCTTCAGGCTCTCTGCAACACTCAGTAGAGTAATTAGAGCCGGTAAGCACATAGTTTATTTTATGTTCACGGGCAAATTTATATAAGGCAGAAAAGAAAGCGTAATCCTGCGGAAGATCCTGGTCTGAGATCTGAGATTTTAAAAAAGCCACCTGTAGGTCTTTCATTTCCTCCCAATTGATCACTTCTGTGTACAAGTCGAGGTTAAGACCATTGATCAGTTTTTCTATGTTACCTACTGCCCGATCCGTATTCCAGCCTGCATCAACATGAAATATTAAGGGCCGTATACCCATAATTTCCTTGGCTACGTAAGCGGCATAGGAGCTATCCAGTCCACCACTCAACCCAATGATGCAATCAAAATCCTTATTCTTGCTGGTTTTTTTAATTTTTTCAGCAATTTTCATTAATTCGTTATACCCGCGTTCATCGGTGTGCCAGTTAGGTTCAATGATTTCTTTAAAATTAGTATAATAGTCGCTCTCACCCTTTTCATTGAAAATGATATTGGGGTCTGACGTGTCCATTATGGTTTGAGTACAAATTTGATAAGGTCGCATTAATAAAAATTATATAATCTAAATATTGGTTATTTTTTTACTTTTCTCCATCTCCTGCGAAGATCGATGAAACTTCTGAGGAAAATCCATCTCGAATATAGCTTTTTAACAAAGGACGTTTCAAAATACTAGCATTGTTTGTATGCACACGGCGGTAAAAAGTTTTTTCATCCATATGTAAATTGGAATTCATAATATTTGCCGCCATTGCAATCCACAAATCGTGAGATTCAACATAAGAAGGTATAGGCAATATTACTTCATTGAGTTTCTGGCACAATGCCATTGCACACCCAAAATAATTTTTCTTTCCTCTAAAAATATCCAATATATTTTTCAAATAATCGGATGATTGACTTGAACGTACACCCTCAATATTATAAATGATCGGGGTGCTATCATCATTGATAAAATAAGAATTAGAGGTTACCAGCATTACCTTGTTTTCAATCAAATACTTACGCATAATATCAACCCTTCCACTATGCCATATATCGTCTTGGTCCGACATAAATATGATATCATTTTTTGCTAAAGACAGAGATTTGTTGAATGAATAAACATGGCCATAGTTGTTTTCATTTACTAAAATTTTAATTCGGGCGTCGTTGAAAGACTGTAGTGTTTCAATAGTATTATCTTTTGAGCAGTCATCCACCACTATTATTTCGTCATTCTCTGCCAGTTGAGCTAAAATAGACTTCACTTGAGCATAAATGTATTTTCCTCCATTATAGGTAGCCATGCATACACTTATTTTCATAATTTTTTTACTTTAATTTTCCTTTTTTTCCAATAATTCCATCAGTAATGGCCTTCAAAAATATTTTAACGTATTTTAATTTGTGTTTTACAAAAAAAAACTGGAAAAATTGATGTACCAGAGCAGCTGCTATCTCTTTAATCGCCAAACTAAATGGTACATTTTTCTTTTTAAAAGCAAAACGGGTTTCTTAGCTTGTAATAACTCCTTACAGTGCTATGAATAAATAATCGAATCTTTCCAAACTTAAAGTTTGTTTCTCCTATAGAATGCCACATTTGAGCTTCAGGCATTATATAAATAGGTATGCTCTTTTTCCTGCATCTTAAAGACCATTCAATGTCTACGAAATCAATAAAAAATCTTCATCCATCATTCCTGCCTCCCGGAACACAGACGCTGTGGCGGCGGAACCTGAAGAAATGATTACATCTACTAGGTAGGGTTGCTTTTTGCCATTCCCAATACCGGCCTTAGAAGGCCAATCTTATTAAGAACGAATGAAGGGTATTCAAATTTATTTTCTAAATCATAAAAAATAGGCGCCACTATCATCGGCTTTTCTATTACTATCGGTTTCAGCAAATTTCTTATAAAACCGTCCTGTATCTCCGAATCCTGATCGAAAAAAATTAATACATCTGCTTTTTCGGCTAAGGCATAAGTAATACCTACATTTTGAGCCCGGGCAATACCAATATTTTCTCCTTGAATGATAACTTTGCATCCCAGCAATTCATCTTTCACATTTTTAGAATGCTCTTCGGAATTATCAATCAGAACTGGGGCAACTCCATTATTTTTTAGCTGCTTACACAATTTTAAAAGCGATTCTAATTCCGGATTATACGTAACAATGATCCCATACACCCTCATATACTGGTAATTTGCTTTTCCAATTCATCCAATTTGCAATCAACATTCAATATTTTAAACCAATACCACAAAACAATCAGAAGTCCATAAGAATTAAACATAGTTGGATTTGAAAAGGAGTTTAAAACATATAAACCAAAAATAGAGATGAATAGTAGTTTATTTCTGTACAATTTAGCTTTAAGCGATGGAAACATAATAACGAAATATAATACCAAAGTCAAAATAACGCCAAAATATCTTGCCATATCAAGTGGGGTTATTTCGGTATTAGATTTGTTAACGCTAGAACCTTTAGAATAATAATAAGCGCCCAAACCGTCTCCTATAAAAAAATTGGTAAAATTCAAGTTATCAAAAAAGATTCTATATGACCAATCTTTACACTGTTCGAGGTTTCTTCAGGACTAATTGCTTCCGTATTGGTTTGTAGATATTGGAAAGTGACAACAGTTAAAGGAACCAGCAAAGAAACTAACCATATTCTACCCCTATTACTTAACTTAAAGAATAAGACAATTAATGCGCCAAATGCGCATATAGCCCACAATCCTCTAGATGTGCTGATGACTATGAATATTGATAACAGCACAAGAGCAAAAAACGAGCTCAGGCCAGGTTTCTTTAAAAACGAATAAAAATATAATATAAAAGGTAGATACAAAAAGGGTACCGTTCCTAAATGAAGTCCGAAAGAGGCTTTTTCTTCTCCGGTAAAGCTCCTCATTCCAAATGACCCGCCTGAAGCATCATATATAAGATATATTGCTCCATTTTGTAAAGAACTTCCGGGAAATAAAAACATGATTGTCAATAACAAGGCTGTATAAAGACACATAAAAATCCCTGAACGCTTTACAATCGTGTCAATATTTATGTTCCACCGATGAATAGGATATATCAGCAATAGCACCAGGACACCTAAGAGAAACTGGTTACTTACATCTCTATCTGTGTAAGACAGGAACGATACAAAGTATCCAAAAAGAAAAATTGAAAAAATAATAATAGGGGAATACGTATTTCGAATAACTATTTTATCTCCCGGTTTATTGGAAAAGAACATCAATATTATAATTACAGCAAATAAGACTTTATTTATTAAAAGTGTAGGAATTAATAATGACGTTGCAAAAAATAACGCTATCAAATTTTTAAAAACTGCTCGCATATTATTCAATCATTCTTTTAAGCCAATTGGAGATGCTGTAATATTGTTTAATTGCGGACGGTAATTTTTTGAATGGTGTTTCAAAAAATGTTCTGTCAAATAGAGGATTGAGCCTGTCTATAATCAATATATTATTAGGATCATAGAAGTCGTAATTTTTATATCAGCATTAGTAGTGATGATTTTACGCCCCATACCTACCAATTCAATAGTTCTCATGGTAAGTCCGGTTTGCAGCTTATGAGCAATGTCTAATACTGCTCTGGATTCTACAATAATCTGCCTGTTTTCCGATGCAGAAAGTGGTTTAAATATTAGAAACCGTCTATCTGATCTGCTGAGCCCCGAACCGAAAATTCTCTGCAGTAAATACCCTCCGTAGCCTGTAAATATTTTAAGAACTGCCTTCAAATTATTTTTTTCACAGTAATTGCTTATCTGTTTAATCAGCTCTAGTCTGTCAGAATGATACCAACCAATATGATAAAGATCGTATTTGAAATCGGCCAGACTATCGTCATTATCATATTCATGCCTGTAAAACAAGGGATTAAAAGAAAGCATATTTTGCTGTTGACAGTCTATCCTGTCGAAAGAAAAAACCTTATTAAAAAAATGAAATTTCTGTTCTATACCCGGAATACGTAACATAGAATCCCATAAGTATAGAATAAATCGTGCAGTTGGGTTTTTCCTTTTAATTATTTTTAATTCTTCTGATGACAGATACTCACACTTAATGATAAATATCAGTTCATAGCCCGTGCCGCAATTGGCTGCAATTTCTCTCACCCATCGTTTTCGAAAACGGGTCGCCTGCTGCGACATATACTTCCGGTAAAACTTGTATAAAATTGTTTCCCCGGCGTCTCACAATAGTAATCTACCTCATAACCAAGTTGCTGAAACTCGCTTGTAATACTGTTTTCGTAATCGTAAAACCCAATACCAATAAATAAAACCTTTTTAGTGTTCATTATTTATACAACCCTTTTTCCTTAACTCTTCAATAGAAGCCTCGTATTTATCTTCCACCACCGATTCATTCTGAACCCATTTACAGAATAATCTGATCCCCTCTTCAAACGGAACTTTTGGCTCAAAACCTAGCTTTCCCGATATTTTTTCAGATCAGCAAAGTTATGTCTGATATCTCCTATACGGTAATTACCTGAGACCTTTATAGGTACTTCTATTCCTAAAGACTCAATAAGCTTTTCGGCAACGGTTAATACCGTAGTAGCAATTCCCGTACCCACATTAAACACTTCGTTATTAGCGGCATCACTCTCAATACCAGATATAGTTGCTGCAACAATATCATCTATATAAACAAAATCGCGGCTTTCCAAACCATCTTCAAAGATATTCAGTTCATTTCCGTTCTTGATTCTGGTAGAAAATATAGACAAAATACCGGTGTAGGGGTTTCGTAAGGACTGTCCTGGACCGTATACATTTTGATAGCGAAACGCAACAGGAGCGATTCCCAATCCCGGGCAAACCGTCATTACCATTTGCTCCTGATTCTGCTTCGTAATACCGTATACAGATGTAGGATGAATCTTCGACTCCTCATCCGTGGCGAGTAAAGTCAACTTTTCATTTAAGCCGTCTATCTTAACCTCAAAATCTCCCCTGTCCATGTCCACGGCTTTCCTCGATTTAGGTAAACAAAGTTATTTTTAGTATCCAAATATTTTCCTTCTCCGTATATGGCCCTTGAAGATGCAACTACCACTTTTTTATATTATGCTTTACGTTTGTAAGCAGGTCGAGCATAATAGCAGTTCCCAATATATTCACATTGGTGTAGTTTTCCACTTCGTACATGGATTGTCCGGTTCCTGTAGCTGCGGCATAGTGTACTATCACATCCTGATCGGTTAAAACTTTTAACCAATCATTTTTCTCAGTAACAGATCCCTTAACAAATGTAACCTGGTCTTTTATACTTTTGAATAAACCAGAGTCTTCATCGGGGTTTTCACCATGTATTTGGGGAGACAGATTATCAAGCACTGTAATAGCATAGCCTTTTAACCATTTGCCGGGCCAGGTGCGAACCAATAAATCCGGCACCTCCTGTTATTAAAACTTTTTTCATTTTATTTTTCTTATTTAACTATTATTTCATCAACGGATAAGACTCCTTTACAATGGGCAACAATTTTAAGGTAGCGACAATAAACTGCTTTCCCCTGTACTTTATATAGTTTCGTTTCGCCTAAATCATTACGCTCGTAAGAATCTATTGCCAATTTCCCCACTTAGAAAAAGAGGTATTATCACTAGAATACGACACGTCGAATTTATCTGGAAGTTCGATATTAACTGACGGGGCCCTTCCAAAACAAGCCGTCACAGACTGAACCTTTAGTGTTTTTTGTAAATCTATGGTAACATCCATTTGTCCCTGAGTAAATACCACCCAGCTGTTTTGATATACACCCAATAAAGCCCTGATTCCATCTACCAAAGCTGCATCGCCGGCGTGAATCGCACTGGACGGATATTTCAAGGTAATAGGCTTATTAAGCGCCAGGCTTTTATCTTCATATAATCTATCCGGCATATTCGCTATATTTCTGAAATCTCTCAAGAAATCGTCAGACTTTGCAAAAGTCTCACCCAGAATAGGCGCTTTACCATCACCGATAACTGTAGCTAGCCTATTTAACCGCCCTGACCCGACTTGTGAAATCTGCCGAGCTGTCGAACGATTATTAACACTCTGCAACAAATAAACATAGTCAAAAGGCGCTATAAACGCGTTAAGTCTGTTTACTATATGGGAATTCTTAGACGATGCAATTTTATCTTCGATCAGACTGTAATATTTTTGCAGATTGTCTGAAGAAAGGAAATCAGAAGAATAATCGAGAGGTTCATCAAATAGCCCGATAACTTTTGGGCTATGCTGTGTTTTTTCGTCCAGTAAATCTAAAATGGCTTTTACCTCTTTGGCAGCTGAGCCGTAATACCCTGACAAAATACATTGATCAAACTATCTAAATTAATCTTGGGGTTCCAGCTCATCTTTGATAATATAAAGGTTTTAAGTTCGTCAAAAGCGCCACCCCGTAATAGTTACCTTGCATAAATAAGCCGCTTAAGCCTAAGTCGGCATAGTATCGCAGGTCTGTAGCTATAGCATTGAAGTTCTGAAGGGGAAATAAAAAATGCTTGAAATTGACATAGTAATCCCAAACCATTATATTCCTGCTTAGCCTTGTCCAGGGCAACAATACACTTCCAATGCCTTGCTTGGATAAAGGCTTAGAACGATTATAATTTCCAGAGCAGCAAAACATCACCAGGACATTATTGGCAGGTTTGATTTTTATGGGAGCTTTTTGTGTATATGTATAGGCAAGAGTAACAATCATTTTTTCTGGAAAAAATGACGCTACCTCATTTACAAATTTTATCATTGATCCTGCGGGACTGTCTTCTGCTCTGTCAGTAGCGGCACATTTAGCACACTCACAGTAATCGGAGTTATCTTCCTGGCTTACAAACCAATACTTGGCCGTTGGTTGAGCTTTAATTTTTCCTTTAAAGACCTCACCAGTACATTTGTAACATTTGGATTAGACAAACATAATTGCGTAGGTACTCTCTTACCCTTACGTAGTGCAAAATATTCAGGGTGCGAGTCAAAAATAGCTTTGGTGGAACCAGCGAAAAAAGCTATGTGCCCATTCTCCACCCCAGTTAGTATTAGGAACATCTCTGAATTGTTGTACTTTGTTCCAGTTGGCAAACAAAGTGTCCTTTATACTTTTATAATACAAAAGGCGGATATCGAATGCAGGATTCACCACATAGTTAATGGCCGGGAGGTTAAGTTCCTGTCTTACGGGTATTGTAATAACACCAGGTGACAAGTATTGTATATCCAGATACCGTTCTAAAAAATCAGTGACGGCGTATTGCAAGCCTTGTTCTGTTCTTGCCGCCAACACAATTTTTGTCCCGATCGACTTAACGGAAAATCCGTCCGTTTTTTTATTGAAGCTAACAGATCTTTATTTATACTGTTTAAATAGCGGGCATTATTAGATAGTATGATCAATCGCGAAACGTTGGGATCATTCGTTTCTTTTAGTAAACAACCAGTGGCTTTATAAAAATACTGCTGAAATTGCCGGATAGAAGAGTAAGCGCTTAAATTTTCATCATTTTTCAATATATAATAATCTGATTGTTTGGCAGCTACTAACTGCAGACTTTGTGCTTCCGAAAGTAAGGTCGAAAAAATCGCCAGTAATAGAATCGATATGATAATTAATATTCTTTGCATTTTTATATAAAATTTCCTTGGGCATCGGTTTTTAACCAGGCCTGTTTGTCCACGCAAAATCTCTTAACAATTTTTGCAGGCGCTCCTACTGCAACCGAGTAATCAGGAATATCTCTATTTACCACTGAATTTGCGCCTATTACGCAGTTTTTCCCGATGCTGGCTCCCAAAATGCACACATTTTCTCCTATCCAGGAACCGGAGCCAATAACCACCTCCTTAATTTGCTTAACAGGCTGGTAAATTATAGGAATCGAAATGTCGTCAAAACTATGCAAATTGTCAGAAATATAAACTTTGTCTGCTGTAAGAACGTCATTTTCGATTATGACTGATTTTGTAGCATAAATATGATTAAAATTGCCAATTCCACAGCCGTCACCGATTTTCAGTTCACTGCTGCCAGTGTTGACAATAGGTACTGCAGCTAACCATGCTTTGTAGCCAATATATGTTCGTTTACCAATAATAATATTTTGTGGTTTGTCAATTTGCAGAGGATTTCTCAAATAACTGCCTTTTCCGATATGTTTAAAACGGTACATGTTTAAAAGATACCAGACCCTCCGAAACATAGACAGGTAAATGCGTTTGATCATTATTTACGTTCGGTATTAAGGATTTTATTAAATTTTTTGAGGTTGAAATGTGAAAAAATTTCCTCCTGTTGGCACTTGTATCGTCGTGTTCATTCATCATTTTAATAGATAGCTCCGCAGCAGAATTAAATAAATAAACATTAAGATTATCGAATATATCTGCATGTGTTTTGTAATCTTTTTTGCTAATATAAATACCTTAATATTATTGTGGAGCGCCTCATATACTGTAGTTGATTGAATTGTAACAATACGTTTTGTCGCGGACAATATCTGGTCCATATTTTTTTGAGAAGCGATGACATCCACATTATCAAACGTCTGATACTTGGCCTCCAATGCGTCCTTTTCGGCAAACTGGTTGGGATGCAGTTTTAGACAGATAGCTGTACCTGACTTTATCCTGAGCAGTTCGTCAAGAACCTGTGTTAATTCGGTTGTGTAAATATTAGCCAGTATAAAAGTGAGCTCATATTTCTTAGAGATAGCCGGTAATTTGGAAGCATAAAAATCATTTCCCAATGAAACGATCTTCGTATAGGGTAGGTATATGTTTTTGCCCAGAAATCGGAAAAAGTGAAAAAGTAAGTTGAGAACCTATTGCCTTGCGGATGGGCTTCTTTGGGATAATAATAAGCGGGGTGCACATAACCTATAAATCCATGTTGAAATTCATAAGTCCGAATATTTAATGTATCGGCGGCTTCTAGCATAGCCTTTTGAATGCCATTTTGGATAAAAAATACATCTTTACAACCTGTCTTCTTAAATAAGTGTGTATAATGTTTTTTTCAAGTTGATAATTTCTTATTCCCGTTTGTATAATTTCATCAATGTCAATTGATACCTGAAAATTCTCTATAAAAATTTTTGATGGTGTGTAGTTTTCCGGACGCCACTTGAAAAATTTTTTCTTTAAAAACTATAATAGTATTTAAGTACAAGTGAATAATCGTAAACCGAGTTGTAGACATTAGGTCGATCTTCAAATTGTCCATAAGTTTCAACCACAAATCCGTTATCAGCTCCAAGAACACGCATTGCGTTGTCTGCTACCCTGTCGAAAGACTGACTATTCTCATTTATATTCCGAGAGGCTACAAAAAAATAAAATCATATTTTCTGTTGGACACTTTACTAAAAAGAAAGCTTTTTCCTTATTACTCTGATAGCTTTTTGCAAGGACTTTTGAAAACTCTTATTTCTTTTTTTTTTTTTTTAAAAGCAGTGAGGGTGAATGAGCCTGAACCAGGCTGTTATACAGAGTGCGGAAAACATCTGCCCTGACAAGGTCCCAATAGTAAATCCCGTTACTATCCTGAAGTTCAAAAAATTATTTTGAACTTCAAGCTGGTTAAATTTTGCTGTATAATCAATGATATCCATGATCTTGTTAATAAACCTTATAGCGAATTACCTTTGCCGGAATACCTCCGCAGATAGCGTTAGCGGGAATATCTTTCGTTACAACAGAATTGGCGCCAATAACAGCATTTGAGCCTATGGTTACGCCTGGAGATATAATAACACCCATTCCAATCCATACGGCATCCTCTATAGTAATATTGCCTATTTTTGCTTTAACGTCTTCTTTATTGTTGAAATCGGCATCTGTTGAGGCCGATTGTGTCCACGCATGAAAAAGCGGCCCTATCCGGCAATTTCTGCCGATAGAAATTTGATAGCTTTCTGACACCTGAATTATGGAATTCCGGCCTATGTATGAATTTTCACCAATACTAATATCGCCATCTCCATACATTAAAATCCGTCCCCGTTAAAATGAAAGGAATTATCTATACGGTATTTTTTTCGATATAAAGAATATTGATACTCTTGGCTAATAGCCTGCATTCGTCTAAAGACTTTGGCTATAACTTTTTAATAACTTGCTTCATCATCTTTTTCTATTAAATGTGAGCCAGGGTAAAGGAAAATTTCGAAAGCAATAAAACGCCACGGCAACAACAAAAATAAAATAACTGATACAAAGCGTATACGCGGCGCCCATAGCGCCAAATCTAGGCACCAATAAATAATTAAGAGTTAAGTTTATTGCAATGTTGAAAAAGGACAAATAAAATAAAACCTTCGTCTTTTTTAGGTAGAAAATAATGTTTGCAAATAGTAGATATATCCCTTGGAAAAAATAACCCAACGCAATCCAAACTACGAATCGGGTTCCTCCGTGAAATTTCTTATCAATAAAATGATTAAACATGAATGGTGTTAGAAGCCAAATTAGCAGAATAAAAACTATCAAGATTAAAATATACATCCAATATACTTTTACTACCTTTCCCTTAGCAACTGTGGTGTTTTGGTTAAAAAGTTCGTAACTAAAAGGCACAATGGCATTAGCAAAACCAGCATTGATCAATGACAGAACTGAACCAGCCAAGTAACCAATATTGTAAATTCCCAAAATTTCTTTGTTAAGATAGTGGGTTATAAACAACCGGTCGGACATATTGATTACCATAGCGCCAATAGTATGAGGAATTAAAGGAAGGCCAAACCCAATCGAATCTTTTACATCATCAAGATTCAACTTTTTGACCAATATACCTCTTTTTTTTTCATGAGGAAAAGCCCTATAATAGCAAAGCACAACACAGCTGAATACTGGCCAATTAATTTACCCCCATATCCATATTTAAATGCGGCAACAAATAGCAGCGACAATCCTGCAGAAATAATAGAGCTTGAAAGACTAAAAGTTACATATTGCCTTGGTTGATTATTTACCTGGTAGTCTACCAATAGTATTGAAACCAGGAATGATAAAAAACAAAAAAACGGAATGATTAGCAACCAATAAAATGGCACTTTAAAAGATCTGTTATCACTGCTTTAAACATGAAGGTTAATAGCGTCAACAGTAACATCATCAGGAAAGGAGCCAATATAGTAGATGTGAAATATTCACCATATTTGCTATTATCCAGCCTAAAGTAAGCCACAGAAATTGCTCCGGTAGATCCCAGCGTGACCAGGGGAATATAAAACTAAATATAGAGGTAAGCAAAGCCAACGTTCCGAAATCCTGAGTAGAAAGATAGAAAGTAAAAAGAGGCAGTGTTAAAAAGCCTATGCCCCGTTCAATAAATGAAGCGATCGTATAAAGAGAAAGAGATTTTAGTAGCTTCATGAAAATTTGTATATATGGTTACCCCTGTTTTTCTATTAAATTATACTTAATTAGATACTCGGCAAAATTCCAGTCATCCAGAGTATCTAGATCTATATTGTAGGTGTGAGAGTTAAGTATTTTTCTTTTACAAGCAAAATCAGCAAACGAGCTATTGCTCAAGAGGCTGCTGGTATTAATAATATACATAGCACCATCAATTGCATAAACCTTTGGTGCATCCTGCCGGCGCTTGTAATTACCTGTACCCTTTGAAATTTTCAGCATGTTATATTCGTCTTCTTCAAAGAGGTTATAATAAGGATTTAACTCTGAAGCAAAAACAGATAGCACCATGTCAATTTCCTTTGAAAATAAAGCCAGTCCGTTTGAGAATAATTCTTTTTCCTAAAAGGACTAGTGGGCTGCAATAATACTACTGCGTTATACTCAACTCCTATAGATTTGTAATAACTGACAGCATGTACTATCACTCCATAACTGCCTGCTGTGTCGGTGGCCAGATATGCGGGCCTTACAAAGGGCACCTGATAATCTATTTCCTTTAAGTATTGAATAATATCAGGATCATCGGTAGAAACACATATATCAGCATCTACAGCGAAGCTCCTGGCATAGTCAAGACTATATTTTATCAATGGAACACCATTTAAAGGCTTAATATTCTTACCTGGGATTCCCTTTGAACCGCCCCGGGCCGGAATTAAAAAAGAAGCTTCATTTTATAACTTTAGATGTTTGATGTCTTCTTGCGCCTTCTTAAAATCTTCGGGCTTCCCGATATCGAGCCAATAGCCATTTATAGGAAATGTTATTAGCTTTCTGTCCATTGCCAAAATTTTATCCATCAAATCTGTAATATCAAAAACGTATCTTTAGGAATTAAATTTAACACAGTTTTTTTCAGCAAATAGATACCTGCGTTAGAAAAGTAGGTGTAGCGCGGTTTTTCTTTTAAAGAGCGAACACGCTGTGTGTCATCCGATTTAAAATGGCATAAGGTACATCAACATTGTAACTAGTTGCAGCTACCGCCATATCTGCATCGGTTTCTTTAAAAGTTTTGAAAAAATCTGCAAAATCGATATTGGTCAGTAAATCGCTATTCATTATCAATAGATCATCGTGTTCTAATTTATCAGCTAAAAGAACAGAACCAACCGTTCCCATTGGTTTCGTCTCCTTAATGTATTTTATGCTTAAATCTTTTGCACTACCGTTCCCAAAATAAGCTTCTAACTGCTCGCCAAGATAGTTTATACTCAAATGAATATTTTTAATTCCTACTTGTGCCAGACGATCAATATTGTATTCAATAATAGGTTTGTCACCTATTTTCAACAGAGGTTTGGGTGTATGTTCTGTTAACGGACGCAACCGTTTTCCTTCACCACCGGCCATTAGTATTGCATCGGCCGGGATAATGGTAATGCGTGTTCGGAAATTGAAAATATCTACAATTTGATTTTCGTTATTAAGAATCGGAATAATTTTGAAATTTCGTTTTTATATTCTTCTAATTTTTCTACAGCGTTTTCATTCTCACGAATAAAGGATGGATTGGGCTGAACAAACTCAAGCAATGAATCTTCAAATCCTAAGCCTTTTATAAAACCTCTGCGCAAATCTCCATCCGTTAAAGAACCTACAAGTTTATTGTTTTCATCTACTATAAATAAGATGGCATCTGCACCTAACACATCTAGCCTCTTTAGGGCTTCCCGAATCGTTTCTTTGAAAAATATAATGTGCCGTGTCATTCCTTTTATAATGTTATTTTATTTATAATATCTGCTATTTTTTTGCAGCAGTTCCGTTTCCGTAAATATTTTTTCCATTTAATTTAGGAAGACGGTCGATCTTATGCATGGCTGCAACTATTGATTTTTCGTTCATTTCAATATCTATAACATTTTCACCTTTTTCTCTTCCTTTTTGTCTATCGCCGATATTTAATACATATTTTGAGAAGGATGCCGCTTCTACAATTCCACTTGAAGAGTTTCCCATTACAAATAAGCAATACTTTAAGGCAGTATAATACCCCTCGGAACCTAATGATTCTACCGTTTCTATATTACCATTTTTTTGTGCGGCTTCGACGATTACTTTTCTGATTTCAGAACTAGCGGTATCGGCATTAGGCATTGTTACTAAAATCGTTCTTTTACTTGTCAAAAGAATTTTCTTTAATACCTGTGCATAGTGCACATTCTTTTTAAAATCAATTGTTTCTGGATGGAATGTAAGTAAAATAAAAGGCTTTGTTATATCTATATTGAATTTTTCGTAAAACTGTTGTTTGCTTAAAAGCAGGGTAGTTTTAATATTATCAATAGCTAATGAACCAGTAAAATAAATATTTTTTTAGTACCAATTATTTCAGCAACTCTCACTGCATTTTTTTGGTATTAGTAAAATGATAAGTCGCCATCAATGATAATCCATGACGATATATATTATCAATAGCCCCTAATGTTTCTTCGCCCACTAATGTGTGCGACAGGAATATTAAACGGTACAGATGCCGAAACAGCTGCAAACATTTCGTACCGGTCACCTAAACAAATAATTAAACCGAATGTATTCTTGCTCCAGAATTCGGCAAATTGTTCAATAGTATAAGCAATTGTTTTTGCTATTATTTTAGGAGAGTCTCCATCGAGCGTTGTTTTAATTTCCGCATACACCTCATACTTCCGTTCTTTAATATATGAAATGGTATATCCATGTTTCTGTGAAAGATGTGTGCCAAATGCAATCAGCCGAACCTGATGACGCTTTGATTTATGCAGCTCATCTATAAGCGGTTTGTAAAAACCAAAGTCAGCCCTTGAACTCGTGAGAATTGCTACTTCCATTCAATGTCTTTTAATTGTAAAAGAGTATCTTTTACTGCATCGAATTTTAATGTACAGCCAATAATGTCATTTATCAGCATCGGGCTGATGCCATTTCCTGGCCGTTTTATAGTCAAATCCATTTCAGTCAGCATATGTCCGGCTTTTAAATTTTTGGCTAAATGAATGCTCTTACGCGCTATTTCTATATTTTTTTCTCAGAGTCGGAGGGCTGTTTGATGCCTGTTCCCAAGGCTTGCTCAATATTTCGAATGGCAGTTACCAATTGTTCCAACTCCAATGGTTCTAAGGAAGCTTTGTGATCAGGACCTTCCATGGTTTTGTCTAGGTAAAGTGCTTTTCAATTACTGTTGCACCCATTGCTACTGCTGCGGTTGGAACCTCTATACCCAAGGTATGATCGGAATACCCTACATTAACATTAAAAGCGTCTCTAATGGTTTGCATCGCTTTTAGATTTACGTCTTGCATAGGCGTAGGATATTCTGTATTGCAATGTAATACCGTTATATTTTCTCTTATGGTTCCAGCATCGGTCAATATGTTAATAGCATTTTCAATATCCCCAAGCGTAGACATTCCTGTTGAAAACATAACCCGCTCATTATATGCACCGATTTTTTTAAGATAAGGCAGGTTCGTAATTTCTCCCGAGGGTATTTTCCAAATCCGAATATTCAGAGAATGTAAAAAGTCAACACTTTCCAAGTCAAAGGTGTAGATAAAAATTCTATTCCCTTTTGCTCACAGTATTTTTTCAATTCTAAAAAGTCATCAAAAGTCAATTGTAATTTTCTCACCATTTCCAGTTGACTTTCATTGGTATGCCCGGTATTCTCAATTTGATATGCTGCTTTTGGTGCTTTCTGCGAAATCACATTTTCCGCAATAAAGGTTTGAAATTTGACAATATCAACTTTTGCTGCGGCGGCAGCATCAATAAGCTGTTTTGCCAACTGAATATTGCCGTTATGATTTACTCCGGCTTCAGCAATGATTAAGACTCTATTTTGCATTATTATCTTCTAATAAATTTTTAATAACTTTTGCAGGCGCGCCCGCGACCACAGTATAGTCGGGAACGTCTTTGTTCACTATAGAATTGGCCCCAACAACACTGTTTTTTCCTATAGTAACTCCTGGTAATATCACAGCATTTATGCCTATCCAACAGCCTTTTTCAAAACTGTTGTTGCCACATTGTACCCTTGGTCTTTTATGGGTATAGAAATATCTTTATAATTATGTGTACTGCTGTATATGGCTACATTGGGCCCTAGCAACACATCATCTTCAATAATTATATTAGAGTCTGGATTACCCGGGTAAGTTGAGATTAATGTTCCGCCGGGAATAATCACGTTATTTCCTATTTCAACATTTCTTGTTCCTAAAATTGTAGCGTATGGCCTTACTTCTGAATTTGCTCCTATTTTTCCAATTTTCTTTTTCTGGAACCACATTCTAAATGGTTTAAAAAAGAGTAGCCAATGTGTAAAATACATATCAGGCCCTATTTTTGGATAAAGCAATATAAATTTTAAATGCTTAAACATTGAGAAAGTTTTGCAATTTAGAAATATCTAATTGAAACCTGGTTTTCCTACCTTCCTGTTTAAAAATAATTCTGGAATGCTCATTTCCTTTAGTTCGTAGCAGGTGTTCCGCAATTTCTTTTATAGAAACGTACTCATCACCAACGTTAAAAATACCTTCGGCCCCGAGTCTATTAATACATGTACATATTCACGCAATTTATCAATATGGATTTGATTGACGAATCTCTCACCATTTGCATAGATAGTAATCGTATTTTTTTCCAAGAGCTCTTTCTCTAATATCGGAATCAGCCGTGTCTTATTCATCCCTTCGCCATATATCATCGCAACCCGTAGGTGTAATATTTTTACATCGGCTGCATTTATACCATAATTTAAAACCACTTCTGCATTCCATTTAGATAAGCCATAAAAGCAGTCGGCATTTTTGCCGGATTCGGCACTGCTTTTTCGGTGAATAAACCATCTACATTGGGATAGACTGACGAGCTGGAAAAATTAATGAGTTGCTTTATGCCTGAGGACTGTATGGAATCTGCTATATTTTTTGCAATGGCCGTGTTTTGAAAAACAACAGCAAGGTCGTCCAAATTGTCAGCATTTGCAATAACTGAGGCAGTATGAATAAGCACATCAACTTTATCCTTCAAAGTAACGTTAATGAGCCGATAAGTTTCTTCGCGATTTGATAAATCCGCCTTATAGCAATTTTCTGAGATCGCTGACCCACTTTTATATATTCCATATACCTCGTATTTCTTTTCTTGTAAAAAATGAAACAAATGTTGGCCTACAAAACCATTCACTCCTGTTATTAGTATTCTCATTTACTTTTCTGGGATAAAAAATTCATCGTAATATCTTACTACCGTACCCTCCTGCAATGCAAACTCCAGCTCTTTATTAAAAAGCAAAGCGTTTATAATGAACTCTATTTCTTTAAATCCAAACAAAGACCGTATATAAGTAGTGCCGGAATGACGGCTATTTATTTCAAAAATTTTCGGTACGCCGTTTCTATCCATCCGTAATTGGAAATTACATGCGCCAAAGGGTTTTAACTTTTGACAAACTTCTGTAACATAGTCTGAAATTATTTTCGGAAAATCATTTTTGAAATAAGAGATATACGTATTACCTGCTTTAAGGCTCCTGTTTAAAACGATGACTTTTTTTTACTTCACCGTTCAGGTAAATAGCTCCGCAGGTATACTCGGTTTCCTCTGAGCCAACGCACTCCTGTATAATCGGACCTTTAAGCAGCTCCATATTTTTAAACAATTGTTCTCTATTTTCAACTTTGCTTACACCTACGCTGCGCGCGCCTTTGCGTGGTTTCACAATCAACGGAAACTCTAATTGTACATTATGAAGCTCACAGGGTAACCATGATTGAGGGGCGTGTAAATTATTGTCTTTTAAAAATTGATAGGTCAGATATTTATCATCTGCAATTTTTATCACTTCTTCCGAACTGACTAAAACAATTGCGTTGGTTTTTTCTTCTATTAACTGCCTGTATTTGGCTAATAAAGGCAGCTCAAAATCCACCCCTACAAACAACAGCCTAATATTATTTTCCAACAGGGTATTGATGATTACGTCCAACCATTGTTCTTCGGTTACGCTCGGATTTAAAATATCTGGGAGTAAATAATTTTTTTACACCAAAATGAGCCAACCGTCTTATTAAAATAATCTAGGCCAATAAAATCAATAGTTGCATTTAAATCCGACCGCATAACAGATTTGATTACGGCCTGACCAATTAAGCTACCCGTTCCCGTTACGCCAATATTTATTTTATTTTCCATAATTACCTACTTTTCGAAAGAATATAATCCATACAAATTTGTGGATACGCATATGCTTTCATTTGATTTACTAATTTATCTGACGAAAACGCTTTTCTCTTAAGCTCTATTTTTTTATTTTCAGTATATAATACGGCATAGTTAATCTCATCAATATTAACCCTATTTTGCCCCACACTTCCTACATTGATAAGTTGAAACCCATTACTAATTTTTCTGAACATTCTATGTGAATGTCCTATAAAATAATTCTTGGAAATTACTACATTAGAATCTTCATATATGTATTGATCATTGATAGTATGGGTAAAACAATAATCCGATTGCCAATATTCATCAAGATAGTTTTCTATTATCTCTTTTCTGTCAAACTTCGGATAACAAAAATTAAAAAACGCTTTTGCGATTTCGTTATTTCCTGGGTAAATCCCAGAAAGAAAGGCTTCTTCATGATTGCCTCTAATAAGTATTATGTTATCTTGCGTATCTAACAAATCTACACATTCGTTACTCCATGGGCCATAATTTACGACATCGCCTAAGGAAATAATCAAATCCACATTTCGCTCCTCTTTCAATACAAATTCGAGCGCCGGAAGATTACCATGAATGTCGCTGATTACTAAAACTTTCATTGATTATCATTTTCTCACACTACTTGGTATGTTCACCAACCGTTCTGCAATCCATTGGCTATTTTCCAGGCCATCATGCTGACAGTTTGCAAACATGGGCAGGGTATTCATCAAATCCCACGCCGGACGCGTCATAACTCCGCCTTCATTGGTTTGGTTCAGAAATTCATCGCGCGCTTGCTCATTATTTAGCAAAATAACATTTAGCCAATAATTTGCCTTCGCGTTTTCAATTTCTTTTATAAATTGAATATCTGTATTTCGAAAATAATTTTCATAGATTTTCGCAAGCTCACGCTTATTTTCCAGAAAACCATTCAATTGCTCCAGCTGTGCACAAAGCAACGCGGCGTTCAAATTCGGTAAACGGAAATTGTAGCCTATTTCATCATGTGTAAAACGCCAAGGGTGAGGTAATTTAGCCTGGGTCGTCAAATGTTTTATACGCTTCGCTAATTTCTCATCGTTTGTAATCAACGCTCCACCTCCACCGGACGTAATTATTTTATTTCCATTAAAACTAAATGTTCCAATTGCTCCAAAATTTCCGGTATGACTCCCTTTGTAGTAGCTGCCTAACGATTCAGCCGCATCTTCTATTAATACTATATTCCACTCCTTACAAATTGCGGCTATTTCATCAATGCGTAAAGGCAAACCAAATGTGTGCATTGGCACACAAGCGCTTATTTTTTTGCCTGTTACTCTATTGTAAGTAAACCCGTCTCCCCGTTTCTGAGCGTTTTCAGTAAGAAAAGCAAGTAACGCTTTTGGCGACATTCCAAGTGTATCTTTATCCACATCAATAAAAACAGGTGTTGCTCCAATGTAACTAATCGCATTTGCAGTGGCAATAAAAGTCAGGGCTTGTGACAACACTTCGTCGTTGTATGCGACCTCATTTACGAGCAGTGCGATTTGCAAAGCATTTGTTCCATTCACGCAAGCAACGGCGTAATTTGCACCTGTATATTTTGCAAATTCTTTTTCAAACTTATCGACGAACGGTCCCACTGACGATACATAGGTAGAATCGATAGTTTCTTCCAGATACTTTTTCTCGTTACCCCCAAAATGCGGGGTATGTAGTTGAATAAACCCGGAGCTATTAAATGTATGCCTTATAAAGCTTATAATGGATTCTATAGACATTGTTTTATAATTTAATATGTATTAACCAGCAACGGCTTTATAAGGTGTTATTTTTAACAGATTCTCTTATAACACTTTATGAACCGATGCTGTAACACTACTCGGTTATGGTAAAGTTTGTTAGAAATAAGGATTTTTTGTTACAATATTCTTCTTTACTTCTATATATATTAAGAACCCATATTTAGCCTATTGGTGATGGGCTGCTTTTAATGTTTTATACGTCTTTTCTTTTAAGAATAGGGGACGCAAGATCTTCCAAATAATCAGGATGCCGATAACGAGAAAACATCCTAAAAATCCGCCTATCAACATCCCTTTAATTTTGCCAAACTTTGTAATATCCAACGGTAGAACCGGCTTATCAACTACCTGGATCAAGGGGTTTCTTTTAAAAGTGAAATTTTACTTAATTCCAGGTTTTGTAATAAAGACTTTAATACTTCCTGGTTAACTTCTGCTTTTACTTTTTCGTTTTGCATAGGCGCCACGCGCTGTGCCATTCTCGTAGGATTTTGATTGGGAGTGGCATCGGCAACTGCTGCTGCCCGGTTAATAGCCCCGGTCATTATACCTCTTACAGAATCAGTTTTAGCCTGTAAAATAGCTACATTTTCCAGGTTCCTCGTTGTTTTTGTGTCCAGGTAAAACCGGTTAACTTTTTGAACAAGACTTTCATTCAAAGCTTTGGCAAAAAGTTCGTCGCCGCTTTGAACTACCACATAAATAATGTTTAGCTTTTTGTCTCTTTTTTCGACTTTCAGACTAGCGTCTGATATCCCTTTCACAATCTGCCCCATAATACTATCATGTAATAGCTGCAGTTTAGGATTTGTATAGATATTGTCCGACCTAAAATGAATCATCTTTAATTCCGGATTCGATTTCGTCCAGCTATCCCGAAGTTTATTAAATTCAATATAGCGATCTATTAAAAGCTGGCGGTTGCCGCCAAAGTCAGCTTCTGTCAGGAGCGCCTGGCTTATCATATTCCTTGACTTATAAAGTTCAATGATATTATCGCCATCAAATAAGCCGCCACCTGCTCCCCCAAGGTCAATGCCCAATGAAGATGCTATTCCGGCATAAGATGCAAGGCCGCCCGACTTACCTGTCTCCAATACGAAACTCGTAGTAGCTGTATACGTCTTTTTTTTTTTGGAAAAAGCATAAGCTAAACCTAAAGCGGCGCCCAGTAATCCAAATAACAATACAATATACCATTTAGACAATAAATACCGCCCCCAATCATATACATTAAATATTAATTCTTTGGAAGTTACTTCCTGTCCTTCGTTTTTTTCACCAGAAAATTCCACTTTATCCTGCATAGTTTAACCTTATTTGATGATCGCAAAAATTAAAGCGGCTAATGAGGCTATACCTGTACCTATGCCTATCCAGGCCTGTGCCGACATTCTCTCTCTCACCGCCCTCTGCGGTACCGAAATTTCTGAGCCGGGTGTTACAGAAGGATAATTGTTGAAGAATAGAGCTTTGGTAGTTCCTGCAACAGCCCCGTTAGCATTACTGATAAAGGAGCCCTTTTATGTGCATTGCTGGTAAAGCCCCGGCACTGTTCACATAATATTTAAAGGGCTTGCCTGGCTTATACACTACCGAAATAGGGCGCAGCACTTCGCCGGTTACTTTTACAGTTTGTAGTAAGGTTGGAATTTTAATGATATCTCCGTTTTCTACCAAAAGATCATAACGCGATTGAGGAGCTTCCAAGATCTTTTCGAGTTCAATACCTACAAGGTCTGAAGCTACAGACGACAGGTACCTGTTGGCTTTTACTGCAGAATCGCTGGCGCCCACCTGTTTCAAACGCTCGAGGTTTAAAGCCCGTATATTTTCCTCCTCCTGGTCTCCGCCAACCGGTGTTGGCCTTTTAAGCGAAGCTCCTTTTGAATAAGCAAAAGCAGTAAGGCCTCCAGCCCTCTTTATGATGTCGGAGATCCGTTCGTTCTTTGATTGTATCGTATAGATGCCGGGGCGTAATACCTCTCCCAGTATCTGCACCTGTTGCTGCCCGGTGTACCCTTCGGTAGGTCTTACAGAAACCATATCAAAAGGCTCTAATATAAAGCCGGTATCAGAAAGGCTAAGATCCTTGTTTACGGTAATATTAAACACCTGGGCCGTCTGCGCTGTTTTTTGGGTCAGGTCCGTTCCTTTTATCCTCCTGGCTACTTCGATATTGGCCGGGCTGGCACCTTCCTTAAAACCGCCCGCCATTTGCACCAGGTCTTCTACACGCATATTGGTAGAAAAATTAAAGGCCCCGGGTTCCTGACTTCTCCGCCAATACTTACGGTATATTCGTCCCGCAGATCGAATATAGAAGATACCTGTACAATATCCTCTCTTTTTAGGGCAATATCTGCCGAAGCATTTTGCATAATATTGGAAACATCAAAAGGTATAACGGTGCTGGTATTATCAGGGTTTAAACGGATAATATAGCCCCGGTTCATAAAGGCGTCCTCCTTTAATCCGTCGGCCTGCTGGATTAATTTTTTCAGCGTGAGCCCCGGCGTTAATTCATACACCCCTGGTCTGAACACCGCGCCTACCAATTGAATCTTATTCTCGAACCGATCCAATATCGGGTCTACTATCACCTTGTCTCCATTCCTCGGCTTATAATCGGGAAACTCTAATATAGTTTTGCTGATCACCTTTTTTCAGTGGGCGTATTCTGGAACACTTTCACACGCGCTTTATAAGCCATTTCGGAGAAGCCACCCGCATATTTCAGCACATCCGCCAAACTCTCATCTGCGCGAATTTCATAAATGGCAGGTCTTTTCACTTCTCCCGTAACATCGACCCTTATCTGGTAGATAGGGATATGAATCACATCCTGGTCTTGCAAGCGGATGTTTTCGGGCTGTGTACCATTGACCAGGAAATCATAAACGTCAACGGTAGCTATTACCTGGTTGTTACGTATTACCTGTATATTTCGGAACGAACCATTTTCATTAGGCCCCTGAAGCATATAAGGCATTATAAACGCTGGCCAGGGACGACAACGTATAAGTGCCTGGTTTGGTGACCTCCCGGTAATGATCACTTTAATGCTACGTATATTGCCTAAATTAACCGCTACCTGGGTACGGCCGCTTCTCATGGCAGGATAAGTGCCAGACATAGCCGAGCGTATTTTATTAGTAGCCTGTTCAATAGTAAGGCCAGCCACCGATATACGGCCTATATATTCTATTGAAATGGTTCCTTCAGGCGATACACGGGGCTTATAGCTGGCTTCATTATCACCTGTAATATCTATCAGTAATTCATCATCGGGGCCTATAATATAATTTTTAGGAGTAGCCATACGCATATTGGGCTCAAAGGTTAAGGAGCCCGAGCCAAAAAGATCTGACCCATATACCCGCGATTTGGGTTTTCCCGGATCAGTGTTTGCTGTTTTAGAGGTTTGAGCCGACGAGCGACCGGTATTTGTTTGCCCGCCCTCTACAGCTATTTCTGTATCCGTTTTCTCATTATTCTGCAACCTTATTTTCTCCACCCGCTCTTTTAGCTTTTTTATCTCTGTAGCATCCATTCCCTGGCGGCGGCGGCTTGCTCTAACTGCGCATCAGAATAGCCCATATCACCTACTTTATTCATCATGTCCTTGATCTGGGCATCCGAAAGCTGGTCTACCTTTATATTTTTATAATCTGTTTGAGAAAATGCCGGAAGAGCGGCGCTCAATAAACCAACTATGGCTAACCAAACGATAGTACCTTTAAATTTCATCCCTGAGTTTTGTTTTTGAATAAGGAAGCTCCCAAAGACCTGCTATAATGCTCCCCTTTATGGAGAAAAAATTTCCCGCTACGTTTCATATTTGTCATAAGATTAAGGACGGCTGTGTTATACACAAATTGCGTGCAAATTTAGGGTTATGCGCCTTTATCGACCGAGTTTTTTTACACATAAAAAAATCTGCCAGCCCGGGGCTAGCAGATTTCGTATCATTACTAAATATATACATTTATTTGTTCATGGCAAAGTTTTTGGCTTCCACGATCATATCGTCCATTACCTGGCCGGCCTGGTTAAGGTAGATATCCTCGCTTAAACTCCTGATCCACTGCTTTAAACGCTCCTGTTTGTTCTCGTCTCCCTTATATTTTTCCAGCTCCATAGGCAATAAGGAAACATTCAGGTTCTTTTTCAGTTTCTGCGCCGCAATGATCTGGTCTGCCTTGGCTTTTACCAGCTTTTTCTCCGCCTTGTATTTATCTATATTCAGCGAGTAGCTTCTTTCGTTTTCATCAGCCAGCCAGGCCGCATTTCTTAAAATGGTTTGGAAAGAGCTGTCTTTTTGTAAACGGCTGTTACTCAATTGCTTCAACGTATTAATATCATACTCCGAGTTCCAGGGCGTGTAGCTGGCCTTATTAATTTCATCGTACTGCAAGGCAAACTCGTTGTCTTTTTCACGCAGCTTCAGGGCCGCCATCTGGCTGGGCAGCACAATATCAGACTCTACGCCTTTTAGCTGCGTGGAGCCGCCGCTTACCCGGTAAAATTTTCTTAATGTTAATTTAACCGCGCCCAGGTCGCCGCCGCCGTCTCTTTTAAAGCCGGAATGATCGAGGCCGATATTTTGCTGCACGGTACCCTTTCCGTAAGTGGAAGTACTGCCGATTACCACGCCCCTCTTATAATCCTGTATGGCGGCCGCAAATATCTCTGAAGCAGAAGCACTGAACTCATCTACCATTACGGCTAAAGGCCCGGTATATAATACCGATTTATCCTCATCCTTTAAAACCTGTGCCCCTGCAGACCTGTCTTTTACCTGTACAATGGGCCCTTCTTTAATAAACAGGCCTACCATCTGCACCACGTCATATAAAGAACCGCCGCCGTTCCGCCTCAGGTCCATAATAATACCATCTACTTTTTCGTCTTTCAGTTTCTGTACTTCGCGGGCCACGTCGGTAAAGCTCCTGCGGCGGCCGTTGGGGTCGTTAAAAGGCACATAAAACTCCGGCAGGTAAATAATCCCTACCTTGGTATTCTTTACGCTATCCCTTAATATAGCGCTTCGGGCATAGGTGTCAATATCATTTTCAATCTTTTCCTGACCAGCGATACTTCTTTTACCGTACCATCAGGCTTTTTAATGGTAAGCCTTACGGTGGTACCTTCCTTACCCTGATCAGTTTCACAGCATCCTGCACATCATAACCCAGCATATCCACCGGCTGGCCATCTTTTCCTGCGCCACTTTAGTGATCAGGTCGCCGGGGGCCAGCTGTCCCGATTTGGCGGCGGGACTGCCCACGTTAATGCTGATGATCTTTATTAAGCCGTCAGAGTACTGGAGGCCGGCTCCTATGCCGAAAAAGCTGCCGCTCAACTCTTCGTCAAAATAACTTTTATCAGCCGGCGGGAAGAATTCGGTATGCGGGTCCATAGCCGTAGTAATATTGTCTACAAAAAGGTTGAACTTGTCTTCTTCCGTAAATTTTACCTTATAGCGGTCGAACATACGGGTCATCATGGTATCGATCTTTTCGCGGGCTTCCTTTTCCAGCTGCGCGTCAGACTTTCCCGACTTAGACGCGCTTTTACCTTCCTGCAGGTCAACAAAACGCTCCAATGCGTAGTATTTCAGCATTTTCCTCCAGCGATCCTTACGCTCCTGCACACTGCCGGGATACTCCAGCTTTTTACCATTCAGCTCTGCCGTTTCATCAATTTTAAAGTCGAAAGGCTGCGCCAACAGCTGGTTCTTCCATTGGGCGGCTTCGGCTATACGCTGGTCAAACACTTTGGATATCCCTATAAAGCTTTCCACCGGCGCCCCGTTGAGCTCGTCATCGATCTTTTGCCGTATAAACCGGCCAGCGAATCCACATCTCTTTTTAAAAAGATATTTTTCTTGGGGTCCAGGTCTTCCAGGTACTTGCTGAAAACTTTTTCGGAGAACTCGTCGTTTATCGCCTTAGGGTCATAATGCCCCTGCGACAGCAGTTTCGACACCATGGTCATGATGAGTTCATATTTTCCTACATCGTCGTTATTCGGAATTATTTTGTTTTTGAAAGCGAAAAAGAACCCGCCACTATCACCAACAATATCAAAAACGGAAGCCTCTTCATATTAAATATGTATTTTAAAAATTTTACCACACTCAAAATTAACATTTAAAAACCATCCCGGTTGTCTATTTAAGAAAAGATTTGGAAATAGCTTTTGGGGAAAATCAAATGGTTGTCTTTATTTTACGCCATTCCTACCCTCTCATAAACCACCGTTCGGGCAATAAAATAAACAACTTTCCCCAACTGGTAAAAAATTTCATGCCAAATAATAAATAAGGCGCCATACGATAAAAATGGAGCGGGCGGCAAACTCTGAAGGAGATCGGTCTCCGTCAGGCTCAGCCATACCAGGGGATTACCCCGGATAGAGGGCTTTGCTCTCCCGGGCAGTGCCTTTAACAAGGTATTGAGCTATGCAGGTAAAGAAGCCGGTAAAAATGTTTTAAAAAAGATGACATAAAATTTCACTCCAATTATATTTTTACCTACATTTGCAGCCCTTAAACGGTGGGTGTAGCTCAGTTGGTTAGAGCATCAGATTGTGGTTCTGAGGGTCGCCGGTTCGAACCCGGTCATCCACCCCAACAAAACCCTGAATGTATGTTCAGGGTTTTGCTTTTATAACAATTTCGCTATGAACCCCTGGCTTTATTTAATTCCCTGGTATCTGCATGTATAGGCTGGATCTTTAACCGAATCCTTTACCACAACTTCCTGAATAGCTATTGGCCCGCCCGTAAAAATGCGATAGCCGTTCTGTTGGGCGAACAGGCGGAGCGGTTATTACCCTTTTCGAAAATAGAAAACAAGATCGGCGATGCGGCCCTGGTAGAAAAAGCGATGCCCATGATAGAATCGCATATCGACGAGTTTTTAACGGTAAAGCTCCCGCAGGAAATACCCATGCTGGCCATGTTCGTGGGCAATAAAACCACCGATAAGATCAAAGAGGTATTTATCACCCAGCTAAAGGCATTGTTTCCCAAAGTAATGGGCACCATCGTTGGCGATTTTAAAAATACCCTTAACATAAAGCAGGCGGTGGAAAATGAATTAGCGCGGGTAGATATGACGGCTTTACTGAAAGAAAAGCTATCGGGCGCTTCTAAAAATTTGCTTTGGCCGGATTGTTATTGGGGCTTTTAACCGGCTTACTCAACCTGCTGCTGTTTTATATACTCACCTAAACATCTCATAGCGTTATATTCCCATTCATACCGGATTGGAGGCGCTTATAATAAAAAACTATGATTGGTACAAGTTACAGGGTTTTTCGCGTCAAACCCTAAATTTTTTGACAATGCGATATTTTTTGACGGCCCTGGCGATGCTTTTTACGGCCACATTAATGGCCCAGGGTGGCGGACAAATGCCCGGGGCTCTATTTACGGTAAAGTAGTAGACTCTGCCAGCGGCAAAGGCCTGGAAGCTGCATCTATACAGGTATACCAGACAAAAATGGACTCGGCAACCAAAGCCCCAAAGATATACTGGTAACCGGTATGCTTACCGCCCCTAACGGCGACTTCCGCCTGGAGAATATACCCGCCATGGGTCAGTACAAGCTGGTAATATCAGGCGTAGGTCATAAAACCCATACCCGCAGGTTTTCTTTTATTGATCCGAAAATGATGGCGGGCGGCAAGCCGGATATGCAGACCATTATGGCTGCCCTGGATAAAGACCTGGGCAATATTAAACTGGCAACGGATATCGAAGTGCTCTCGGGAGTAACTGTTACCGCGTCCAAACCAGCCGTACAACTGGGCATCGACAGGAAGATCTATAATGTGGAAAACAACCTGACTTCTGCCGGGGTACTGCTACTGATGTATTAAAAATGTACCGTCTGTAAACGTGGATATTGATGGTAATATCAGCGTACGTAATGCCAGCCCGCAGATCTTTGTAGATGGCCGCCCTACCACCCTTACCTTAGACCAGATACCGGCCGATCAGATCGCCAGCGTGGAAGTGATCACCAACCCTTCTGCCAAATACGATGCATCAGGTGGCACAGCAGGTATCCTGAATATTGTATTAAAGAAAACACGCACCGTAGGTTATAATGGATCATTACGCGCAGGTATTGACGAGCGGGGCCGGTATAATTTTGGGGCAACCTGAATGTACGCCAGGAAAATTTAACGTGTTTGCCAATATCGGTTACAATCAACGTAAAACCATTTCAGACGGTACTACCGAAAGAAATACTTTTTTGAATGATACAACGATCAATTTATTTCAAACAGACCGTGCAATAGGCGACGGCCGGTTTTTATTTGCCCGTGCAGGTTTTGATTATTTCCTCGATAACCGCAATACGCTGACCCTGTCGGGTATGACGGTTGACGGTAAGTTCGACAACGTTACCAACAGTACCATTACTGTAGATACTTTAACAACAGGAAGCGATATCCGTTCCAGGATATTACGTACCGCCGATGCCAATTTTCATTTTAATATGAAAGGCGGCGCCCTGGGATTTGTACATAACTTTCCGAAAAACGGGCACCAGTTAACCGCCGACGGCCAGTACAATAAAAGCAGGAACGAAAGCAAAAACCTGCTCACCAATAACCTGTTTGCCATCAGCAGCGGCCCTCAAACCGGTACTTCCAGGCAATTGCAGGAAGGTGCAGGCAATAATGAACGCATAAACGCCCAGTTGGATTATACCAACCCGCTGACCGACAAATCGAAGCTGGAAGCCGGCGTACGCTTTAACCAGACGAAGACTTACAGCCAGAATATTCTTTCGAGAGGACTTGCCAACGGAAGCTTTTTAGAAACGCCTGAATTATCGGCCAAATTTGATTACGCAGACCGGGTTTATGCTGCTTATGGTAACTTCTCCAGCAAGATCGGTGAAAAATTCGGCTACCAGGTGGGTTTAAGACTCGAAAGCTCGGAGTATAGCGGCCGTGTATTTTCGGGTGCCGGTTATGCTACGGAAAACAACTTTAAAATATCTTATCCCGCGAGTCTTTTTCCCAGCATATTCTTATCCCAGCAATTGTCTCAATCGGAGCAATTGCAGTTGAATTATAGTCGCCGTATTAACAGGCCCGGGTTCTTCCAGTTATTTCCTTTTGTAGATTATTCCGACTCCTTAAACCTGAGCAGGGGTAATCCCAACCTGAAACCCGAGTTTACCAACTCACTGGAGCTGTCTTATTCCAAGAATTTCGACAAATCCAATAACCTGATCCTCTCGGCCTATTACAAACATACCGATGGGCTGATTACCCGGTACCAGGCCAGGGAAACCAATCCTTTAACGGATGAACTGGTTATTGTGAATACATTTTTAAATGCAAATTCCAGCTTTGTAGGCGGCTTTGAAGCGGTGTCTAAAAACGCCCCTACCCAATGGTGGGATCTTACCACCAACCTTAATATTTATACATCCAAGATCAATGTAGATGATCCTTCGATACCTACAGCCGAGCAGATGTATAGCTGGTTTGCAAAGATCAATAATACATTTAAGCTGCCTAAGAATTTTACCATACAGGTTTCGGGGACTATAATTCGAAAACAGTATTAGCGCCCGGAGGGTCAGGGGCCAGCAGCAACAGTGGTGGCGGTCGTGGTGGTTTTGGCGGTAATGTGAGCGGTAATGCACAGGGTTACAGCATGCCTACTTACGGAATAGATGTGGCTTTAAAATATGAGTTCCTGAAAAATAAAGCGGCCTCGGTTACTTTAAGCGGCAGCGATATTTTTAAAACGCGGGTAAACGATGTGTATACCACAGCAGGTTTCTTTAACCAGCACCAGTACCGCGTAAGAGATCAGCAGTTCTTCAGCATTAATTTTGCGTACCGGTTTGGTAAATTTGATGCTTCCTGCTGAAACGTAAAAACCTGAAGGCCGAACAGGAAGGTATGCAGGGTGGTATGCAGGGTATGCCTCAATAATATAGAATAATATAGATTATAACCGGGCTACAACGCGGCAGAACTTTATCTGCCGCGTTTTTTAATGCCATTGCCGGCGTTTTCATCGGCAGCTTGCACTGGTTGCGACAATATACGCAACTCCTTGTGTTTGATATTCTCACCAACCAGGGCGCAAAAACCCGGACAGCCAGCTGTTTTCCCGGAAGGTAGGAAGTGATAATTTTAATGCCTTTGCCGGTGTTTTCACCGGCAAATCCGGTGTTGCGAAAATACGAGGCCCGGCGCTGGGTAAAACACCAGCTAAGGCGTCAACTACTATGAGACAGACAGATAAACGTCTGCCATATTTTTGCCTTTGCCGGTGTTTTTCACCGGCAACTTGAACTGGTTAACGAAAATATAACCAACACTTGTGGTTAGTAAGAGCACCGCCCAAGGTATAAACACCCGGACAGCCGGCTGCTTTACCCGAAGGTAAGAAGTGATATTTTTAATATCTTGCGTGGCCCGAACAATTTGATCAGAACGGTTGTTGTATTACGGCTATTCAAAAACAAGGGTTTGTTTGAAAAGAGTATTTGATATTATAAATTATTTTGGATAAGTATTTACATATTGTGTGCCTGGATGTTCCCTGTCCTGCGAATTGCGGCGGATCGATCGATATGATGAACCGGATCAAATCGTTTCATAAAAAGGGAATTAAGATACACCTGCATTATTTCAGGTTTGACGAGAAATGCTATAATGCCGAGCTGGGCAGGTATTGCGAAACGGTGCAATCTTATGTTAAAAAGGACACGCTGGATTGTCTCTCTCTCAGCACCCCTGCTTTTGTAAATGCCCGCTGTAATCAATCGCTGATCGAAAACCTGAATAAAGACAATCACCCTGTACTATTGGAAGGCTTGCATACCACGGGTATTATTAACGAAATAAAAAAGAGGGCCGGAAGATCTGTGTGCGTATGCATAACGAGGAATCTGTTCATTACCGCGAGCTTGCGCGCAGTACCATCAATCCGGCCAAGAAAACCTTTTACCTGGCCGAAAGCCTGCTTTCGAAGAAATATACTTCCACCCTGCCTGCAGATTGCATGTATGCCTGCGTGTGTAAAGAAGATCAGCAGAGCTTTGAAGAACAGGGTTTTAGCAATGTACAACTGGTTCCGGCATTTCCCAGCTGGCAGGAAGTAGATTGTCCCACCGGTATGGGCAGCTTATGCCTTTTCCACGGAAATTTATCGGTACCTGAAAATGAAAAAGCCGCTTTATGGCTACTCAGCAACGTATTCAATAAGGTAAGGATTCCTTTTATCATCGCCGGCAAAAACCCGCCCAAAAGTGTACAGAAGGCAGCAGGGCTTTGCCAGAATACCTGCCTGGTAAGTAATCCCAGCGAATCGGAAATGGAAGACCTGGTGCAAAAAGCGCATATCAATATATTACCCGGTTTTCATAAAAATATTACGGGTAGCCGCTTAAAGCTGGTGCATGCGTTGTATAAAGGACGCCATTGTATTACAACACCTGCAGTAGTAGAAGGCACCGGCCTGGAAGAAGCCTGTCATATAGGAACTACCGCCAACGCGCTGGCATCTATTATCTCCCAATTATATTACCTGCCCTTTGAAGAAGAGGAGATCCTGCTACGAAAGCGGCTGCTGGCCAACCGTTACAACAACGATCAAAATATCCAGCGCTTTATAGATTATCTATGGTAGCGTTATCTATCACCTTCCCTCCTTCTGTTTTTATTAACCGGGCAGGGTATTTTTTACTACTGCATAATCATGGGTGGCCATTACAATCGCTGCATTGCTTTCTTTGGCAATCGACAGCAAGAGGTTCATGATTTCATCTGTAGTTACCGGATCGAGGTTACCGGTGGGTTCATCTGCCAGTATGAGTTTAGGACTATTCAATAACGCGCGTGCAATATCTACCCTTTGCTGTTCACCGCCGCTCATTTCATAAGGCATTTTGTTGGCCTTATGCTGCAGGCCTACCTGTTCTAACACTTCATTTACTTTATCGTCGATGAGCTTCTTGTCTGTCCACCCCGTTGCTTTTAAAACGAACCGCAGGTTATTGGCTACATTCCTGTCAGTAAGCAGCCTGAAATCCTGGAACACCACGCCCAGCTTGCGTCTCAGGTAGGGCACCTGTTTCCAATGCATATTTTTAAGCTGGTATTCGGCTACCACTGCATCTCCTTCAGTAAGTAACAGGTCGCCATACAGGGTTTTTAAAAGGCTTGATTTACCTGTACCGGTTCTTCCCACCAGGTATACAAATTCACCTTCCCTGACGGTAAGATTTACATCTTTCAACACCAAATTATCCCCTGGTAAATATTAGCGTTCTTAATTTCTATGATCGGCTGCTGCATGATTTCCTTCAAAATTGACAGTGTGCAAAATAAGCTAAAATGCGCAATCCGGAACGAACATTATATAGAGAGAGCGGCAGGCATTAATATTACACTCCTTTCTACTACTCCAAAAGAATCAATGATACTTTGATCTATCATCTTTCCAGACCTCAGCATGTGTAGCATCAGTTACCACTTTCTGCTACCACTGTTTTGCTGAAAGACCTTCCGCCATCTTTATCTACCTGTGCTATACGCAGGTAGTATTTTTCAGGGCCAACGGGTATACCGTTATCATTTTTGAACAGCTTAGCCAGCCGGTAATGCCCAGGATAAGCACAAGGGCAAGGATGAGCCGCCTTCTTTTCGCACGAGCCATTCCTAAGAACAGCAAAGACGCCATGTAAATACCAGCCATAGCAGCCGCGTCTTTAAAGTTAAAGCCGGTTTCATAAGCGATCGTATCATCAGAGCTGCCACCCGGGGCTTTGGACGCCACAGAGGCTATGGTTGTAAAAGCCTTCCCGTCTGTTGATACCTGCACCTCAAAGTGATCATTGTTGGTTTCCGAAAGCGTTTGCCAGGTAACACGGCCTTTTTCTCCGGAAATGGATGCGGCTACCGGGCCAAAGGTAACAGGCAAGGCACCCTGCGCCCAATTAAAGTTATCAATGGCAAAGTAGTCGAAGTTGGAACTTAATGTAATTTCCAGCTGATCTATTGATACATTGGTATTGTTAGTACCTCCTCCCGTGGCAAAATCGATCAATGCAAACCCGTTTCCCGGTAAGGCGAATGTAGTGGCAAAGCCGGTTGTTTTCGTAAAACTGAATTGGGTAGCACCCTGAACTTGCCGGTGAAAGTTACCGAGCCAGGCCCGGTTGCCGGATTGGGCACGCCTGGGTCTTGTCCTGCATTCCCGGTTACGTAAAACCAAAAACTATTCATTTTAAACGTTCCAAATGGAACCGAAATGGATGAAACAGACCCGTACGAGTCGTTAAGGTGTATGAACCGGTTGGATGGACCATAACCCAGGCCAGCAATATTAGCGACAAAAAAGCCGGCGCATTGGTAGCGAGGTTAAAGGTTTTACCATTGTTGGTAAACGAAGTTGCGCCAGGAGTAGCGCCCTCGAAAAGTTCGGTTCCCTGGGCATTTGTAAGATTGTATTGTGTAATGGCTAAAACTAAGCTACACAGCAGTTGAAATGTGTATTTCATGATTGTAATTGGTTTAGAAGTACCCAAAGGAAACCTTTTTATTAATGCATTCCAAATAAATTAGTTATGAGCATCTTTTCAATCATTTTTTTACGGGAATAAATTATAACTAAAAAAATAGTTGTTTAACTAAATTATTAGTTTTAACTTGGTGTCAGATTAAATTTCAATTATGAAAGGACCATAAAAATTTTCGAGCAAATTCATATCCAACGCGATGAAAATTTTTATGCAAAACTCCATGTGGCAAAAAAGTAAAATAAAAAATTACACATGAAACAACTTACCAAGGCCGAAGAGCAGATCATGCATATTTTGTGGGATAACGGGCCGCAGTTTTTAAGAGAGCTGCTGGATAATATGCCTGTGCCTAAACCCCACCAGAACACAGTGGCCACTATCCTGAAGATACTGACCGAAAAGGAATTTGTTACCGTAAATGTTTTCGGCCGGCAACACCAGTATGCAGCCGCTATCAGTAAGGAAGACTATTCCAAGAAAACGATGAAGCAAATGGTGAAGGGATATTTTGAAGGTTCGTTTACCAACGTGGTGTCTTTTATGGTAAAGGAAAACAATTTAAGTATTGAAGAGCTCGAAGCCCTGTTGCATCAAATTAAAAGTCAGCAAAAAAATAGCCGTATGCTTACCTACCTCATTCAAATGATTGCCTGCTCCGGAGTTTTGTATGCCTATTATCATTGTTTCCTGCGCAATGAAAAGTTCCATCAATACAACCGGTTTTACCTGTTATCGGCAATGCTATTAAGTTTGGTGCTGCCGCTGATCAAAATTCCCGTACATCTTGCACCAGACCACAATGCATCATCTATTATATATGCATTTGCAGGTACCAATGAAACTATAACCGTTGTAAGTAGTAGTCATAATTCCCACTTCAGCCTGGTATATTTTATTTATGCGATCCCCGTAATAATAGCATTAATCAGGTTAGCATTGAGCATCCTGCATATTGTACGAATCAAAAATGCTTCATCCGTTGACACATCCGGCACTGTTAGGCTGATGTACACCTCCCATCCTGATGCTCCTTTTTCTTTCTTTAACTGGCTGTTCTGGAATACTAACATCGATAAAGATTCGGTAGAAGGCAGGTATATGCTGCAACATGAATTGTATCATATCCGCAGCAAACATAGCTTCGACCTGGTTTTTCTTGAACTCATCCTGGCTGTTTGCTGGTTTAATCCATTCTTTTATTTATACCGTAAGGAAATTAAAACCATCCAGGAATTCCTGGCCGATAAAAATGCATCTGCCAGCAGCAACGCCGCTGCTTACGCCGAAATACTATTGCTGCGTGCAATGGGTGTAAAACATCAGCGCGTGGTAAATCCGTTCTTTCATCATCAAATTAAAAGAAGAATTTTTATGCTGACATCATCTAAAAAACCGGCCTGTGCCTGGCTGCGTAAACTGGCAGCAGTTCCTTAATATTATTAACAGCTGCTGTAGTAATTATCAGCTGCAATGTAACCGAAGAGAAAGATGCCACACCGTCATCAACGGATCGTTCTATGGCTGATGTAAAAAATGACCGGGATACTCCGGCCGCAAACGATTCTCAACGATTAACACCTGGTTTTGCCGCATCTCCCCGGGAGACGTCAGCCCCTACTGCCATAAATAAAAAGAGGGAAAAGAATGAAGGCCTTGGGGCTTTAAGCAAAGTGGAAATTGATGCAAAGTATCCCGGTAACTGGCGCAGCTTTTTAGAAAAGCATCTGAACGGGCAGGTGGCTGTTGACAATGGAGCGCCGGTCGGAATTCATACTACCATTATCCAGTTTATCGTAGATACAAAAGGAAACGTTTCGGATGTTAAAGCGCTAACCAATGTAGGATATGGGTTGGAACAGGAATCCATCCGCGTTATAAAGCAATCGGGAAAATGGAAACCGGCTATGATGAATGGCAAACCGGTAAAAGCCTATCGTAAACAACCCATTACCTTCCAGGTTACAGAAGCTTAACTACTAAACCAGCTATATGATCACCTACCTGATACAAATGATGGCCTGTTCGGGCATTTTATATGCCTACTATTATTTTTTCCTGCGTAACGAGAAATTTCACCAGTATAACCGCTTCTATTTACTGATAGCCATGGCGCTTAGCCTGTTGTTGCCGTTGCTTAAAATACCTGTGACAATAAAGGATACAGATACCAGTCCTGTTTACGCTTTTGTAAGTACGGGAGAAGCCGTTGTTGTTACTGCGGTGAAAAAAAGCTTCGACTATTCGCAACTACTGTATGTTATTTACGGATGTGTTGTGTTATGGATGCTTTTCAGGTTGGTAAAAGCCATCTCGGAGGTCATCCGCATTAAACGGGCCGGGCATGCAGAGTTGGTTGAAGATATCCGGTTTATAAAAACGCCTCACCCGGATGCTCCATTTTCCTTCTTTAAATGGCTGTTCTGGAATGAGCGCACCCCACTGGAATCTACGGAAGGTATTCATATGTTTAAGCATGAGATGTACCATATACGCAGTAAACATAGCCGGGACCTGCTGTTCATGGAAATTATTATAAGTATTTTCTGGTTCAATCCCTTCTTCTATTTATACAGGAAGGAAGTAAAAACCATTCAGGAGTTTTTAGCCGACCAGCATGCAGCGGCTAACAGTGATACTGGCTCCTATGCCGAGCTGCTGCTGATGCGTGCGATAGGCAGGCATCAGCAATTGATCAATCCATTTTTTCATAATCAATTAAAAAGAAGAATTACTATGCTAACATCATCTAAAAAACCACAATACCAGTGGCTGAGAAAACTACTGGTATTACCTGTTGCAATAACGGCCATTGCGTTATTTGCCTTCACCTATGAAAAGAGATTACCGCAATGGTACCCGACGGCTTGCAAATGAATAAAGAACCGGAAGGCGCTAAACCTGCTATCCTTAACCTGGTAAATCCGGAACCTCTTCATGGTAGAAAAGATACTATTCCGGTAAAAGTTAAAGATGCAGAAGCAAAAAAACAACATACAGTGAGCGCCGAATACCTTACAGGCAGCGGGCGGTATCGCAAACTAAACCCCATAACCGTAGTTGGCTATACTGAAAATGAACTTCCCAAAAGGGTGCTGAAAGAGGGAGAAATAAAAGTAGATGTTGAAGCACGATATCCGGGTAACTGGGCTAACTTTCTCGAACGTAATATAAACGGGCAGGTTCCCACAGAAAAAGGAGCTCCGGCAGGAAATTATGAAGCAATGGTACGGTTTATTGTTAATGAAGATGGCTCCCTGTCTGACTTCGAACCCATTTCAAATGAGGGTTACGGAATGGAGGATGAGGTGATCAGGATTTTGAAGAAATCGGAAAAATGGTACCCGGCTATTAATAATAAAGGCGGCGGTGAAAACAAAAATGTAAAAAGCTATCGAATACAACCTGTCAATTTCCAGGTGATGAGAAAGACGGCAAAGGCGGTTGAAAGCAGTTCATCCAATACAGGCATCGTTCATCCACCGGCAGCTGCCGCCGGCTTGCAGAAAGAAGTCGAAATTTTTACCAGAGTGGAGATAGATGCTGCTTACCCCGGTAACTGGCATGCTTTTATTGCCAGGAATTTAGATGGACAAGTAGGGATCAATAACAATGCTCCTGAAGGTACTTATACAACCATGGTGCAATTTATTATTGATACAGATGGAAATGTGACCGATGTAAAAACTGTTGGAAAAAAAGCCGGTTATGGTATGGATGAGGAAGCGATTCGCGTGATTAAAAAATCCGGTAAATGGAAACCTGCTATTCAAAACGGAAGAGAAGTGGTTGCCTACCGTAAAGTGCCGGTATCGTTCCAGGTGACCGGCCGGGGATCTACATCCCAATCTCCCGGATAAGTTGCTAAAAGAAAAGGGAAAGCAGGTTACCCCGACAATGGTATGGTGCGTAGAGATTCGCAAACCACCTTAGAAAGAAAAGGACTGGCATCGCCACCGTTTTTAATAATATCACGAACAATCGTAGAAGCCACCGATGTGTATTTAGGTTCGCCGGTAAGGAATACGGTTTCGATTTCTTTATCTAAAGCGCGGTTGGCATCTGCGATTGTTTTTTCATATTCAAAATCGCTTACATAGCGGATGCCTCTTAAAATAAATTTGGCACCTACCTTCTTACAGAAATTAACCGTCAAACCTTCATAAACTGCTCCCTGCACCCGGTCGGCATTCCCGTAAATATCCTTGATCCACTGCAAACGCTGCGAGGTAGAGAACATCGGTTTCTTGGAAGTGTTAAACCCAATGCCTACTATAATTTTATCAAACAAAGGCAGGGCCCTGTTGATAATGTCTTCGTGACCCAATGTAATAGGATCAAAGGTTCCGGGAAACAGACAGATTCTTTCGGACATTTTTGGAAAGTTATAGTTCATGGTTCATAGTTAATAGTCGATGTTCAGGAAATGAGCTATGAACCATCAACTAGCTGCTATGAACTAATTATTCTTATTCGAGAGCAAATATAATACAGCCATTCTCACTGCTACCCCATTCTCTACCTGTTGTAAAATAATGGACTGTCCGCTATCGGCTACATCGCTATCCAGCTCTACTCCACGGTTAATAGGGCCCGGATGCATGATCACCACATCTTTTTCAAGCCCTCCAGTAATTTACGGCTAATGCCATAGCTCAGGTTATATTCTCTTAAGGAAGAAAACAACACCTGGTTTTGTCTTTCCAGCTGTATGCGTAATACATTGGCTACATCACACCAGTTGAGCGTTTCTTCCAGGTTATAACTTACGTTAACGCCAAAGCTTCGCGGGCATACTTGGGGATCAGGGTAGGCGGACCGCATAGGGTAACCTCCGCTCCCATTTTCTTTAGCAGGTACATATTACTCATGGCTACGCGGCTATGGGTAATATCGCCTATAATCGCCACCTTGGTGCCTGCAAGTTTGCCCAGCTTTTCCCTTATAGAAAAAGCGTCCAGCAAACCTTGGGTGGGATGTTCATTCACACCGTCTCCGGCGTTAACAATGGCCGCGGGAATATGTTGCGATAAGAAATGCGGGGCCCCGCTGGCGCTGTGCCGCATTACTACCATATCCACTTTCATGGATAAAATATTATTTACAGTATCCAGGAGCGTTTCGCCTTTTGACACCGAAGATCCCGATGCCGTAAAATTGATCGTATCTGCAGATAATCTTTTCTCCGCCAGCTCAAAAGAAATACGGGTACGTGTTGAATTCTCGTAAAACAGGTTTACGATAGTAACATCTCTTAAAGAGGGCACTTTCTTAACGGGCCGTTGTAAAACTTCTTTGAATTGAGTGGCAGTATCTAAAAAAGAGCAATATCCTCCTTCGTGAGGTCTTTAATGCCGAGCAAGTGTTGCGTTGAAAGCTTCATTAAAAATCAAAGATAAAGGATGAAACCGACATGATTAAAATTTTCATTTTTTATTGCACTCCGGAGGAGTCTCCAAGGAGTTCATCAGAAAGACGGCTACTCCTGTTTGTCGTCCCGACCGAAGCGAAGCGCAGCGGAGGGATCTCTCACTACGAAGAGCAACTGTCCCAGAACATTCTTAAGAAAGGTCTGCTTAAGAAAGAGATTCTTCTGTTGCTTTCCTTAATTTTATAGTAATCAACAAGGTCATCTATGGAGTTTTTAAAAGAGTTGGGCATAGCGGCCAACAACAAAGGTACCAGTACGGGAAACAACTGGTTGTTGTCAGACAGTGTTGAAATCAATCCATGTCCCCGTTGACGGAAAACTGATAGCATCGGTACAGGCTACTACCCGCTCCGGTTATGATCAGGTGGTTGGTAAAGCCATGCAGGCTTTTCAGGAATGGAGATTATGGCCGGCTCCCAAACGCGGTGAAATAGTACGGTTGATTGGGGAAGCCCTGCGTAAAAATAAAGATAACCTGGGCCGGCTGGTATCTTACGAAATGGGTAAAAGCCTGCAGGAAGGTTTAGGTGAGGTACAGGAAATGATCGATATCTGCGATTTTGCGGTAGGTCTCAGCCGCCAGCTGCATGGTATAACCATGCACAGCGAAAGGCCGGGACACCGGATGTACGAGCAATACCACCCCTTGGGTTTGGTAGGTATTATATCCGCCTTCAATTTCCCGGTGGCTGTATGGAGCTGGAATGCCATGCTGGCCTGGGTTTGCGGAGATGTTTGCATCTGGAAGCCGTCAGAAAAAACACCGCTCTGCGCTGTTGCCTGCCAAAATATAGTGGCCGGGGTTTTGAACGCCAACAGGTGCCGGAAGGTGTTTCCTGCCTGGTGAACGGCGATGCGGCAACCGGTGAATGGATAGCCGGAGACGATCGCATACCGCTCGTATCTGCTACAGGATCTACGCGCATGGGAAAAGCAGTGGCAGTAAAAGTAGCACAGCGTTTAGGTCGCTCCTTGCTCGAGCTGGGAGGAAACAATGCCATTATCGTTTCGAAGGACGCCGACTTAAACATTGCCATACCCGCGGCTGTTTTTGGCGCGGTGGGTACCGCCGGACAGAGATGCACCACTACCCGCAGGCTGATCATTCATGAAGACATTTACGATGTGTTTAAAGAAAAACTGGTAAAAGCTTACCAGCAGCTGAAGATCGGGGACCCATTAGACGCAGGTAACCATGTTGGTCC
Organism: Paraniabella defluvii; assembly: GCA_019316985.1. Taxonomy (GTDB): domain Bacteria; phylum Bacteroidota; class Bacteroidia; order Chitinophagales; family Chitinophagaceae; genus Niabella; species Niabella defluvii. The sequence continues at coordinate 5,142,566 of CP079215.1, read as the reverse complement.
GCTGATTGACAAAGCGGCCGTAAGCGCCTATACTAATGCAATAGCTGATTGTGTGCAGCAGGGCGGCCATTTTGTAGTTAAAGGAGGCGTGCTGAACGGCGAAGCTTTCGGCAGTGGCTGTTACGTGCAACCTTGTATTGCCGAAGTAGCCCATGATCTGCCCATTGTACATACGGAAACTTTTGCGCCTATTCTTTACCTGATCAGGTACAGGGATATAGAGGAAGCCATTGATATTCAAAATAGTGTGCCCCAGGGGCTTTCGTCTGCTATCATGACGGTTAATTTGAGGGAGGCAGAACGCTTCCTGGCTCATAATGGCAGCGATTGCGGTATTGCCAATGTGAATATCGGGACCTCAGGTGCAGAAATAGGAGGAGCTTTCGGTGGTGAAAAAGAAACGGGCGGTGGCCGTGAAAGTGGAAGCGATGCCTGGAAAAATTATATGAGAAGGCAAACCAATACAATTAACTTCGGCACGCAACTACCTTTAGCTCAAGGTATTAAATTTGACCTGGGTGAGTAAGCCTACCTTGATTGCTATTGTAATACGATGTTGCCACCCTATCGGCCACAGGTAACCGAATAGCCAATTTTAAAATATCAACCACTAATACAACGCTGCTCCCGTTCATCATTTTATGATATTCTTTAAGCTGTGTGTGCTATTTTTGTAGTTTGGTTTACTTAAAAATTAATGTTTTGCATGAAAAGAGTATTTAGTGCGTTAGGCATAGCTATGATTGCTGGTTTTTATCTTATGATGTTGCTGCCCAGGATTCAGCTCCAAATGGAAAAGAAACCGTACCGCAGGGATGGCATTTAAAAGACCTTCAGAAAGACGGCTTTTATGGGATCAGTCTCGACCAGGCCTATGATTTTTTAAAATCTAAAGGGCTAAAGAGCACGCCTGTAATAGTGGGCGTGGTAGATTCAGGGATTGATACTACCCACGAAGACCTGAAGCCGGTATTGTGGATCAACCCTAAAGAAATTCCCGGAAACGGCATCGACGATGATAAAAACGGTTATATAGATGACATCTATGGATGGAATTTTTAGGAGCAAGGATGGAAAAGAAAATGTGACCAAAGATTCGTTTGAAGGCGCAAGAGTATACTGGAAATTTAAACAAAAATTTGAAGGTAAATCAGAAAGCCAGGTTCCTGCCAGTGAAAAGGCCGATTATCAGCTTTGGCTAAGGGCTAAAGAGGAAATCACTAAAGATGCTACCAATAAAGATGAGGTAGAGTTTATGAAATTGATGGCCCAGGTACTAAAAGAAGGCGATTCTATCATCAGGAAAGAGTTGAAAAAGGATGTGTATAGCTGTAAAGATCTGAACAGTTATACGCCGCTGGCCGCAGCTGCCGCTAAGGTAAAGCAGATAATGATGGCTACCTGTAAAGGAAACGACAACTATGATATCACCAGCAAAATGTTAATTGAGGATGTGCAGAAGGATGTGGATAAAGCAACGCTTGCAGAAGCCCCTCCGAAAAGTTACCGTGCTGACGTTGTGAAAGATAACTATAACGACATTAATGATAAATATTATGGCAACAACAACGTGCTGGTAGACAACGAATCTGCCATGCATGGTACCCATGTTGCCGGTATTATTGGTGCAGCCCGTAACAATGGGCTGGGCATGGATGGTGTTGCCGACAATGTAAAAATAATGAGCGTCAGGGCTGTTCCTGATGGCGACGAGCACGATAAAGATGTTGCGCTGGCAATTCGCTACGCGGTTGATAACGGCGCGCGCGTTATTAACATGAGCTTTGGTAAAAGTTATTCGCCCGAAAAGAAATGGGTAGATGAAGCCGTTAAATACGCTGAAAGCAAAAACGTATTGCTGGTTCATGCAGCAGGTAACGACGCTGCGAATATTGATACAGCCTACAACTTTCCTTCGGCAAAATTCCTGGACGGTAAAAGACCTAAAAACTGGATCACTATAGGCGCCAGCGGCGATGAGAAGTCGGGCGGCCTTACTGCAAGCTTTTCAAATTATGGTAAAAAGGAAGTAGATATTTTCTCTCCGGGCGTTAAGATTTATTCAACAGTTCCGGGTGGTAATACTTATGCCAACCTGCAGGGCACCAGCATGGCGGCTCCGGTTGTATCAGGAGTGGCGGCGCTTATCATGAGCTACTATCCTAACCTTTCTGCAGCGCAGGTAAAGGATATCCTTGAAAAAAGCGTTAGCAAGCCTTCGGGTAAAGTTGCAAATCCTGGTGGTGGGCCCAATGTAATGCTGTCTGACCTATCGGTATATGGCGGCATAGTGAATGCTTATAAAGCGGTTCAATTAGCCGACGCGGAAAGCAAACAACAAGCAACGCCTGCAAAAAGTGCTGCCTCTTCCAAGAAAAAGAAATAAGCATTTTTGTTTTTCAAATAATTAAAAGCTACCTTGATGGTAGCTTTTTTATGTAGTATAAGAGCCTGCTTTTGATGCCGGAGCCATCTTATCCGGTAATGCTGTCTGCTCTTAAGAAGTATTTAATCGCTGTTACCTTATCATGTTTGAAAACGATAACTATTGAACCACACAACGCGGCATATATTATTGTTTGGAGCCGGCAAATCGGCTACGGTATTGATCCGTTACCTCCTTGACCAGTCGGTATATTATCGCTGGAAGCTCACTGTAGTTGATGCGGATCTCTCACTGGCACAATCCAAAATAAACGGCCATAACAACGGAACGCCTTTGTCGTTTAACATTAGCGATGCCCGGGAAAGAGCTAAGGCCATCCATGATGCCGATATCGTTATCTCTATGTTGCCCCCGGCGCTGCATTACCTGGTAGCGCAGGATTGCGTGGCCTACGGTAAAACCTGCTTACGGCATCTTACCTGGATGAACAGATGCGTAAACTGGAAAGTGAAATCAACCGAAAGGGCCTGCTCTTTCTTTGTGAAATGGGGCTCGACCCGGGTATCGATCATATGAGTGCCATGCAGCTGGTACAGGAAATAAAAGACAGGGGCGGCATCATTAAAAGTTTTATATCGCATTGCGGGGGCTTGATTGCACCAGAAAGTGATAACAATCCCTGGCATTATAAAATAACCTGGAACCCGGCCAACGTAGTCAATGCGGGCAAAACAGGCGCGGTGTACAAACACCGGGGCGCCGTAACCGAAAAAAAAGCTATAAAGATATTTTCAAAAACAATCAGACGGTTGATATAGCCGGTCTGGGATCTTATGCTTATTATCCAAACAGGGATTCACTGGGGTACGCTACATTATACGGGTTGGAAACTGCCCATACCTTTATGCGAACTACCTTACGTCATCCTGATTTCTGTACGGGCTGGCAGTATATAATAGAAGCGGGGTTAACCGGGCATGAGCCCACCATGGGGGCGGTAAATTTAGCTCTGTTGCCGACTGGTTCAATCATTGTATATACCAGCGATACCAGTTAACCTCTTTTACCGGTTACATCAACGATATAGTGGCTGAAAAAGACCGGAGCTTATTAAAAAAACAGCTGGAATTTCTTCAGTTAAACGGCACGCAGCCGGTACCTGCACTGGCTGCCTCATCGGCAGATATATTACAGCACCAGCTGGAGACCACATTAAAAATGCAGCAGGATGACAGGGATATGATCATTATGCTGCATGAAATTGATTATGAAAAAACAATCGGTTATATTCAACAAAAAGTTGTATGATTGTAAAAGGCGACGACGCTTTAAACACGGCAATGGCCAAAACAGTGGGTCTCCCGCTGGCATTGCAACAGAACTGATTCTGGAGAAAAAATAAACCTCACCGGCCTGAAAATTCCTGTTACCAGGGATATTTATGAGCCGGTTTTAATTAAATTAAAAGAAAAGGAAATTAAGTTTGAAGAATTATAAAGTACTGCACACATTGCCGAAATAAATAAAACGAAACCGTTTATTTATTCTAACGAAATAAACCATAACAATTTAATCGCTTCACCTATATTTGTAGGCCTTGCCAAATCGAAAGGATATATAATTTATATGCAACACATCATTTATCTCGTTCCCCTGATGGCCATCATCGGCTTATTGTACACGTATGTAAAATTTAAATGGGTATCCAGGCAGGATACCGGCACCCCGAGAATGAAAGAGATCAGCGACTATATCAGTGTAGGCGCTATGGCTTTTCTTAAAGCAGAATGGAAAATATTGGGCTACTTTGTGGTAGTAGTAGGTATTTTACTGGCGGTGCTGGCTCAAACCAACCCTCACTCCCACTGGATGATATCGGTAGCTTTTGTAATAGGCGCTGTTTTAAGTGCACTGGCCGGATATATCGGTATGCGTTCGGCTACCTTATCTAATGTACGCACAGCACATGCTGCCAGGAGCAGCCTTAAAAAAGCTTTGGGCGTATCGTTTGGCGGTGGCGCAGTAATGGGCGTAGGCGTTGCAGGTATGGCGGTTTTGGGATTAGGCGGCCTGTATATTTTATTGAAAGCCTATTTTGCTCCTGAGGCAGCGCTTAATTCAAATGAAATGATCCAGACCATAGAAGTATTAACCGGCTTTTCCTGGGTGCCGAATCTATTGCGCTTTTCGCGCGCGTAGGTGGCGGTATTTATACCAAAGCGGCCGACGTTGGCGCCGACCTGGTAGGAAAAGTTGAAGCCGGCATACCTGAAGATGATCCGCGCAACCCGGCTACCATTGCCGATAACGTGGGCGATAACGTGGGCGATGTTGCCGGTATGGGCGCCGACCTTTTCGGTTCTTATGTAGCTACCGTTCTGGCCACTATTGTTCTGGGGCAGCAAATTAATATTGTGGGTGGCACCGATGCCTTAGGGGTTTCTCTCCTATTATATTACCTATGTTAATTGCTGGTGTAGGTATTTTGTTTTCGATCATCGGAACATTGTTTGTAAAGATCAGCGAACATGCCAGCATCAGTACCGAAACCGTGCAAAAGGCGCTTAATATGGGCAACTGGGGGTCTATGATATTAACAGCCATCGCATCCGCCGGCTTGGTAATATGGCTGCTTCCCCACAGATGGAATTACGTGGCTTTGTTTTTACTAAATATGGCGTATTGGGCGCCATTGGTGTAGGCCTGCTGGTTGGCGCGTTAATGAGTATCATTACCGAATACTATACTGCTATGGGTAAACGCCCTGTAAATATGATCATCAAAAAATCGTCAACAGGGCACGCAACCAATGTGATCGGCGGCCTGGCCATTGGTATGGAGTCTACATTTTTACCGATCATTGTTTTGGCGCCGGTATCTGGGGTTCGTATGAATGTGCGGGTCTTTATGGTGTGGCCATAGCGGCTGCAGCAATGATGGCTACTACTGCTATGCAGCTGGCTATTGATGCTTTTGGCCCCATAGCAGATAATGCAGGCGGTATTGCCGAAATGAGTGAGCTTCCCAAAGAGGTTAGAGAGAAAACCGACGTGCTGGATGCCGTAGGCAACACCACTGCGGCAACAGGTAAAGGCTTTGCGATTGCTTCTGCGGCTTTAACCGCTTTAGCCCTGTTTGCAGCTTTTGTTGGAGTGGCCCGGATAGATGGTATTGATATTTATAAAGCGAATGTATTAGCCAGCCTTTTGTAGGCGCCATGATACCTTTCCTTTTTTTCTTCGCTGGCCATCAGGGCGGTAGGAGAAGCGGCTATGGCAATGGTGGCTGAAGTACGCCGGCAGTTTCATACAATACCGGGTATTATGGAAGGCACCGCAACACCCGAGTACGACAAGTGTGTGGAAATATCAACGGAAGCTTCTATTAAAAAATGATCGTTCCCGGCACCATCGCTATCATATCTCCATTGGTAATTGGTTTTATGCCCGGTCTCGGAGCTGAGGCGCTGGGTGGATTTTTAGCAGGTGCAACCGTTAGCGGGTGCTGCTGGGGATGTTCCAGAACAACTCAGGGGGCCTGGGACAATGCTAAAAAATCGTTTGAAAAAGGGGTTGAGATCAATGGAGAAATGTATTACAAAAATCTGAACCACACAAAGCCTCTGTAACCGGTGATACCGTAGGCGACCCGCTTAAAGATACTTCTGGTCCGTCTATGAACATCCTGATTAAATTAATGTCGATCGTTTCCCTGGTAATTGCGCCTACCCTGGCGCAGCTCGAAAACCCGGCAACTGCAGCTCACCAGGCTCCGGTTACTACTCCCCGCATTAAAACCATTACAGAAGTAGTTAAAACCAAAGATGGCCCTAAAGAAGTTACCTTCCAGGTAATGGATACTATTACCCTTTAGCCCATCTTAAGATATCATATACAAAAAGGCTACCGGATGGTAGCTTTTTTTGTGCCGTTGTTTTTAAACAATCATATAAAAACCTCCGCCGAAGCGGAAGTTTTTATATGATAAATTGTAAGCTTATAGAGTAAGCGTCCAGCCGTCCCTGTACTCTCTTTTAACAAACTGGTTGGCTTCGTCGAAATTGGTAACCTTCATATTTACAGAATCCCAAAGTAATTTCTTTCTGCCAAGGTATTTGTCTTCCCACCCTTTCAGCTTGGGATTAACCATCATGGCGCTGCGAATAGCCAGGTTGCCCATTAATATACTTTCAGTGAATGGTCCGGCATACTCAAACGGCGAGCTGGTTTCTCCTTTTCCATGACCGGCAATACAGGCATTTACCCACTGAAGATAATGTCCTTCAGGCACCCTTTTAATAGTTGGTTTAGGCATAGCTTTTTCTTTCATCAACTTGGTAGGCAATAACCTGGGATTAGCGCCGTAGCAATCCATCAGCAGCTTACCTTTTGTACCAATAAACAGGCAACCGCCATCCCAGTTTCCGAAAGCTTCTTCAGGGCCTAATTCATCAGGACGCTGCGGTAACAGCCCCCGTCGTACCAGGATACTTTTAAGTTACCTTTTTTGTCGGTACGGGGATAGTTCAGATGTATGATCGATGCCATGGGCGCACTGTCGATATAGTTCGACTCCTTCCACATATCGCTCCACTGGTTGGCGATACTACATTCTGCAGAGTCTGGGTGCTTAATGGGTAAAATACGGTAGATAGGATCCATAATATGACAAGCCATATCTCCTAAAGCACCGGTACCATATGCCCACCAACCCCGCCAGTTAAAAGGCACATAAGCTGGATTGTATTCTTCTTTCTTGGAAGGCCCTACCCAGAGATCCCAGTTTAATTCGGCAGGTATCGGGTGATTCCCACTGGGTTTGGGCAATCCATGCGGCCATACCGGCCTGTTGGTCCAGGCATGCACTTCATATACATCTCCTATAAGACCCGCCTGGTATATTTCTTTGGCTTTACGAACACCGTCGCCCGATGCTCCTGGTTGCCCATTTGGGTAACTACCTTATATTTTTTAGCAGCCTCCGTTAAAATACGCGCCTCGTAAATATCATGCGTTAAAGGCTTTTGAGTGTACACATGTTTGCCCAGCTGCATGGCCGCCAGGGTAGCCACAGCATGCGTGTGATCGGGGTGCTGATGCTGCAGGCGTCGATATTATTTTTTTCCTTCTCCAGCATCTCCCTGAAGTCTTTATAGTAATTGGCCTTAGGAAAACGCTCCCTTGATTTTACCGCCTGGCGATCATCTACATCGCATAACGCTACGATATTCACGTTAGGGCTTTTGGCAAAAGAGGACAGATCGCTCTCCCCTTACCACCGGCGCCGATACCGGCGATATTCAATTTATCGCTGGGCGCTACAAAGCCACGCCCGAGCACATTCCGGGGACAATGGTAACCCCGCGCCAACGATGGCGGCATTCCTGATAAAACTTCTACGAGAACCGGAAAGATTTCTTTTCATATTGCATGTAATGTTTATAAGTATTAATTATTTATTTAGAGATACATGTTTAATGCTATTGTCTTGCTTCCTCCGTTACTTTACTTCTCAATTCATTACTGAAACTTACCTCCACCTCAAAATTCAAAGGAGCATAATAATCTTTGATAATTTTCCTGATCTTTTCTTTTGATTGCTCCCGGTAGCCGGCATTCCCCTCCAGTTGCGCCTTTGATTGCGTATATAGCTTTTGTATTAACTTATTATAAGCTTCTTCATCGCTTCCTTCAAATAGTCCTTTTTTGAAGCCGCATTCGTTTTATCCAGTCGCAGCTCATAGCTCAGTAATTTAGGATTTGGCAAAACAATAAAAACCTGCTTATTCTTTTCTTCGATATTAACGCGCTGGTTGTCGAGGTTTATTCCATATTTGGCTACGTAAGGTACGGAAATATTAAATGTTCGCTCCAGAAACAATTTTTTAAAATTGTCTGTAATACTGCCATCATTTGCTATATTGCTGCTCTTAATGCTTGCGTTGCCCTGAACTTCGAGTGCAGAAAGTTCTGCAATCTGTTTGATCAGGACATCATTCATTACCACATTGTCTACGGTTTTAGACGCACTCTTTCTTCCGAGAAAATATGCCAGAAAACCAATAATGATAATCAGCAAAAAAATGAAAAAGATGAAAACCGGTTGCGCATGAAATCTTATTGTTGCTCAAAGTTTAATGAATAAAACCAGTTTGCCAAATTTTGCAAAATAGATTTTGCAGATTTTTGATCATATTTGTATATTGTAATTTTTTTCTCGCTAAACATATTTGCTATATGTCGGATTTACAGATAAAGAAACAGCCCAAAAAGTACGATGTTGTTATTGTTGGGTCTGGTGCCGGGGGCGGTATGGCGGCCTACACTTTAGCCAATGCAGGTTTGAGTGTATGCATGCTGGAGGCCGGGCCTATGTATAACCCTCAGAAGGAAATTTACCAGTTAAAAATCCCTGGGAGTCGCCACGCCGTGGCCGGGCTACCAAGTACAGGCCCTTTGGCGACCTGGATGCCTGCTATGGCGGATGGGAAATAGAAGGCGAACCTTATACGCGTGCCAGCGGAACAGAATGGGAATGGTTCAGGGCCCGCATGCTGGGCGGCAGAACCAATCACTGGGGACGTATATCGCTTCGCTTTGGTCCGAAGGACTTTAAAGGCTATAGTAATGACGGTGTTGGAGCCGACTGGCCGATTACATATGACGATATAAAGCCTTACTACGACAAGGTAGATAGGCTGATTGGCATATTCGGAAGCGTGGAAAACATTCCCAACGAACCCGATGGTATTTTTTTACCTCCTCCCAAGCCAAGGCTCCATGAGCTGTTCATCAAAAAAGGCGCGGAGAAAGCCAATATACCTGTAATCCCGTCCAGGCTATCGATACTAACTAAAACAATCAATGAAGACAGAGGCGCCTGCTTTTTCTGTGCCCAATGCGGCAGAAACTGCAGCATGGCGAAAGCCGACTTCTCATCATCCAATGTTTTGATATACCCCGCTTTAAAAACCGGTAAGCTGGATGTAATTGCCAATGCAATGGCAAGGGAGGTATTAACCGATACGGAAGGTAAGGCAACAGGCGTATCATACGTAAATAAGGAAGACATGCTGGAATACCAGGTAGAAGGTCGCGTAGTGATACTGGCAGCCAGCGCCTGTGAAACGGCCCGGTTACTGTTGAACTCCAAATCGCAAAGACATCCTAACGGTTTAGCCAACAGCAGCAATGTAGTTGGTAAATACCTGCAAGACAGTAACGGCGCGGCAATGGGTGGTTACCTGCCGCAGTTGTTTGGGCGCAAGCGCTACAATGAAGACGGTGTGGGTGGTATGCACGTTTATACACCCTGGTGGGGCGATAATAAAAATTAGATTTCCCGCGTGGCTATCATATTGAGTACTGGGAGGCTTCGGTCAGCCGTCTTACGGGTTTGGTATGGGTATGCAAAGCATGAACGGCAAGCACGAAGTAAACGGCAAAAAGAAAGAGGCGGGTGGATATGGCGCTTCACTAAAAGAAGATGCCAGGTATTTTTATGGTGCCACAGTGGGCATGGGGGACGCGGAGAAGCTATCGCCTATGAACACAATTACTGCGAAATCGATCCGAATGTAGTAGACAAATATGGTATTCCCGTACTGCGCTTTAACGTAACCCAAAGCGATTACGAGATAAAGCAGGCCAAGCACATGAAGGAAACCTTTAAGGAGATCATGCATAACATGGGAGCTGTAATTACCTGGGGAGACGACGGACCTGAGAATAATTATGGTTTGGATAAACCAGGCTATATTATCCATGAAGCAGGTACTGCACGTATGGGCGACAATGCGAAAACCTCGGCATTGAATAAGTGGAGCCAGGCGCATGATTGCAATAACCTGTTTTGTGTAGACGGCAGCCATTTACTTCACAGGCAGATAAAAATATTACCTGGACCATTTTGGCATTGAGCATGAGGGCCAGTGAGTATATTATTGATGAAATGAAAAAGCAAAATTTATAATCAGTTAATAGATCATGGTTCATGGATAATGGTAACCTCCATGAACTGTCAACTATGAACTATCAACTATTCAAATATGAAACGTCGCGATTCCCTTAAATATATAGCTGCATCGGCACTGGCTTCCGCTGCCATAGCTAGCGGCTGTACTCCTGCTGCAAAAAAAAGAAGAAGCGAAAACCACAGACGCTGCAAAGCCGGGCATACACCGGTATGAAGACGAACAGCTGAATGAAGAAGCCGTAAAACGGATGCCCAATTTTTTTACGGAGCATGAGTTAGCCACGTTAACCATCCTGGGCGATATTATTATTCCTAAAGACGAAGTAAGCGGCAGTGCCAGTGATGCGAAAGTTACCGAGTTTATCGAATTTACGGTGAAGGATCAACCTAAATTTCAGGTTCCCATGCGGGGAGGTTTAAGATGGCTGGATGTGTATTGCCTGAAAAAGTTTGGAAAAACCTTTAAAGATATTACTGAACCCCAGCGCATTGAAGTGGTAGACCTGATCGCTTACCCCGAAAAAGCAAAGGATAAAAAGATCTGGCGCCGGGTGTTGCTTTCTTTTCTACTATGCGCGATCTTACTGTTACGGGATTTTATACATCCGAAATCGGTGTTAAAGACCTCGGCTATGCCGGCAACCGTCCCAACCAATGGAACGGTGTGCCCGATGAAGTATTGAAGCAATACGGTCTTTCTTATACTGAAAAAGAATTAAAAGAGTGTTTAAGTTTTGATACTCCTACCCCATTGGCTGGTTAACTACAAATCACGCTTTTATTTCAAGGCGCTCACTTCAATAATATAATCAATTTTTTCCTCCCTGGCAGCTTCCGGAACGGTAAGCTGCCACTTATTTTGCACTCGTTTCAGCTCAACTTTACTGCCGTCTTTTAAAGCGACAGCCTTCAACTTTTTATCAGTAAAGGCAACCCGATAGTAGTAATGCTATCGGTATTTAGAAGGTGCAGGTAATAGTTTTTTTCTTTTACAGTAACTACACCCCATTTTTGAGGAGCTATTACATTTCCCCTGCTACCGTAAATGGTATGCCCGTATTGATTCATCCAGTTTCCTACCGCTTGTAAAGTGTCTTTGAACTCCTGTTGAATGTCGCCGTTCGGCATCGGCCCGATGTTTAATAAAAGATTAGCATTGCGGCCAGCAGCACCAACCAGGTAGCGGATCACTGTAGGAGCGCTTTTATAGCTTTTATCGCCCAGGTTAAATCCCCAGGAATGATTCATGGTTTCGCAGGTCTCCAGCGGTAAAGCATCCGAGGCTTTCTGATAGCTTAGCCCCGATTTGTTCTCACCCGGTAAATCTCTCTCGAACATCTGAAAATCTTCTCCGGGAAATGGTGTTTGATGATGGTTGTTGCCAATCATACACCGGGGTTGTAGTTGATGAATCAGGCTATATAATTCCTCATATCTCCAGTCAATCCGTGAAGAAAGATCGGTATGACCTTCAGGATTGGTCTGGTCCCAATGCCCGTCGAACCAGATAGTTCCTATTTCCCCATAGTCGGTAAGCAACTCGGTGAGCTGCGCCCTTCATAAAATTAAAGTAACTGGCGTAATCGCCTTTACCTGTACGGCCGCTATGCTGACCCGTACGCCCGGTTCGCCAGGGATAATCCTCTCTTGTCCAGTCGAGCAAAGAATAATACAGGCAAAGCTTGATACCTTGTGCCTTACATTCTGCTGCCAGCATTTTTAAAACATCTTTCCCATACGGCGTATTAGTAATCTTCCAATCCGATTGTTTGGTATCCCAATTACTAAACCCGTCGTGATGCCTGGATACAAAAGTGATGTATTTCATACCGGCTGCTTTGGCCATCGCCACCCACTCTTTTGGATTATAGGCAGAAGGATTATAAAAGTCTTTTAGGTGTGCGTACTCGTGGATACGAAGCTTGCGGTTATTCATTACCCATTCGCCGTCGCCGGGTATGCTAAAAACACCCCAATGAATAAACAGTCCGAATTTCATATCCTGGAACTGTTTCCTTGCATCAATCATGGAAGCAGATGGAGTATACTTATTTTGTGCCGGTACACTACCGGTAATGCCGCAAAGGGCTATAGCCAACAAGAATCTCTTCATAATGCATGCTTTAAGTGCAAATAATAATGATTGTCAGATATTAGAAGCCGAAGGAGTTGCTTATCAGTTTTTTACCGCCAGGGCGATGACGCAATGCTTTAAGAAAGAAATACACCTGTACTTTTGCGTCTTAGCGACCTTGCGGTTCGTACTTTATAAAATTAAAACAATGAGGCGTCTATTGATTGCGCAAACGTTTGATCATTTCGATGCGAGTTATTTATTGCTGAAATGATATTTAAAACCTATTTTGCTGCTAAACTTTCCTTATGCGTTATATACCAGCGGCTCTATTGGTGTTTATAATTTCTTTACTTGCAGCCTGCTCCCCAAAACTGCCAAAGTAAAACAAAACGGTAATGAGTGGATAACCCTCTTTAATGGCAAAGATCTGAAAGACTGGTTTGTAAAAATACACCACCATGACGTGGGCGACAATTACGGGCATACATTCCGTGTGGAAGACGGGATAATTAAAGTACGGTACGATCAATACGACGGTTTTAAGGAGCGCTATGGACACCTGTATTATAAAACGCCGTTTTCCCGGTATCATTTGAAATTGGAATACCGGTTTGTGGATGGCTGGATGAAGGATGCCCCTCCTACACCATTTTAAACAGTGGTGTGATGTATCACTCGCAGGATCCACGTACTATGCCCAAAGAACAGGACTGGCCTATTTCAGTGGAAATGCAGTTTTTAGCCGGTTTGCCTGACGGTAAACCAAGACCTACCGGTAATATGTGCTCACCCGGTACCGAAATTGTTTACCAGGGAACTAAATACAACGGCCACTGCCTCAATTCAACTTCCAAGACCTACCCGCCCGGCGAGTGGGTGACTGCTGAGCTGGTTGTATTGGGAGATTCCCTGATCACCCATATGATCAATGGCGACACGGTGCTTCAATATTCCAAACCCAGCATTGGAGGTGGTGTGGCCAACCGTTATGACCCCAAACAAAAAGTAGAAGGTAAACCGCTGGTTTCAGGCTATATTGCATTACAAAGCGAGGGACAACCGATTGATTTCAGGAATATACAGTTGAAGAACCTGGAGAAGTAATAGATATTCATATATTATGTCCCTGGCTTTCAACCGCAAAGCCGCGAAGGCGCCAGGTATCCTAATGAATAACCGGAAACTATCTTCTCTTTGCGCCATTGCGACATGGCGGTTAAAGAAAAAATCGCTCTCTATTCCGTAATTTCGCCGCGTGATTTCGCAGCAGACGATACAGGAAATTCTTTCCCGCATAGACATTATTGATGTGGTGGGCGAGTTTGTAAAATTGAAAAAAAGGGGCTAACTACCTGGGTAACTGCCCTTTCCATAATGAGAAAACCCCCTCCTTTACGGTTTCTCCCTCTAAAGAGATTTATAAATGTTTTGGTTGCGGAAAAAGCGGCAATACCATCAGCTTCGTCATGGAGCATGAAAAGTACAGCTACGTAGAAGCGTTGAAATGGCTGGCTAATAAGTATGGCGTTGAAGTAGAAGAAACATTTGTAAGCCAGGAACAAAAGGAACAGTTTCAAACGGCTGACAGTCTTTTTATTATTAACAGCTTTGCTGAAAAATTCTTTATCGACCAACTGTTTAAAACGGAAGAAGGCCGGGATATAGGGCTAAGCTATTTTAAAGAAAGGGGATTCAGGGAAGGTATTATCGAAAAATTTAAACTTGGTTACTCGCCTGAGTCGAGAACAGCCTTTACAGATGAAGCCCTGTCTCAGCAATATAACCGGGAACTGTTGCTGAAAACCGGTTTGATTGCCGAACGACGGCAACCTGCAGGATAATTACCGCGGACGTGTCATCTTCCCTATTCACAATAACAGCGGCAAAGTAATTGGCTTTGGAGCGCGTATATTAAAAACCAATGAAAAGGCGCCCAAGTATATTAATACTCCCGAGAATGAGATTTATGTAAAAAGTAAGATCCTTTATGGTTCTTATTTTGCACGTGCAGCTATTGATAAAACAGATGAGTGTTTATTGGTGGAAGGATACACCGACGTGGTATCGTTACACCAGGCAGGTATTGAAAATGTAGTGGCATCGGGTGGTACATCACTTACTATAGATCAGTTAAGGCTCGTAAAAAAGTACACCAATAATCTTACGATTATTTATGATGGTGATAGCGCCGGTGTAAAAGCCGCGCTGCGTGGGCTCGACCTTGCCCTGGAAGAGGGCCTAAATGTGAAGTTGGTTTTAATTCCGGATGGAGAAGATCCTGACAGTTACGTGAATAAGGTAGGCGCCTCAGCGTTTATTGAGTTTGTGAACCAGCATAAAAAGGATTTTATTCTTTTCCAGCTCGAATTGTCTTTAAAAGATGTGGGTAACGACCCGGCTAAAAAATCGGAGCTGGTTAACAAGATTGCAGAATCCATATCGCGTGTTAACAAAACAGAAGACTTTACGCGGCAGCAGGACTATATCAAGCAATCTTCTACCATCTTAAATATCGACGAGGCCGGGTTAAACGCACTGGTTAATAAATATATCAGGGACCGGATCAGTTCGCAGGAACGAAAATCGGCTTTTCCGGGGCCTGATAAAGAGGTGTGGCCCAGGCGGTAGCCACTAACTTTGATGATGCTACCTTTGATATGCTCTTTAAAGATCAGCTGCAGGAAAAAGAGCTGGCGAGGATTTTATTGGAGTATGGCAACCGCAAATGGGACGACAAAACACTGATAGCGGAATATGTTTTTGGAGAAATTGACGAACTGGATATCGAAGATAAAGACGTGTACAACCTGGTACATGCTATAAAGAACTACTGCAAAACCAACCACAGCTGTTTAATGACAAATACTTTATTTATCATCAGGATAAACAACTCAGCAGTTTTGTTATTTCTCTTTAAATCACCCTTACGAAGAAAGTAAGAAGTGGATTGAAAAGGCGGGGCAGAACATGGGCTATCAAAAGTCGCTTTTTAACCAGGAGTATGAAGCCTTTCTAAGAACGGTATCGGATGGCAACGAGGACGAATTGAACCGGTTTAAGCTTATCTCTGAAGACCGTACCCGGGATATCGTCATTTCCTCCATCAGGTACCTCAAGCTGAAGAAGATAAAACGCATGTTGCTGCAAAACCAGCAGGATATGGAGCTGGATAAGGCTTTTGAAAAATTTAAAGAGCTGCACTTTATCCATCGCTCGCTGAAAGATATGGAACGCGAGATCACCGATCAGTTGGGCACGGTTATATTACATTAAAGCTCATGCCAATTGCATTTTGTTTCTTAGATTAGTGGCTGTATTGGCCCGGTCATTAAAATAAACTTTCACTGCAATGGTTAAAAACATGCTGCTTGTTATATTGCTATTGGGAGTATATATAGCAGGCGCGCAAAAGCAGCCTGGCAATCAACCCCAACCGGCACAAAGCGCTACCTTGCAAAAAGTTTATCTTACTACCGACAAGGTCATTTATACACCTAATGAGCAGCTTTGGTTTGCGGCCTATTTGTTTGAAAACCGATCACAGATAAAGGACACCGCAGATGTATTAATTGTGGGTTTACACGATCCCGTATCGGATAACATGGTTGCGCTGAAAAAATTTCCTGTTCTTAACCGGATTGCCACAGGCAATATTCTTTTACCCGATTCATTAATAGCCGGCGGCTATAACCTGGTGGCCTATACCAATATACTGGACATGCATCATATTCCTGTCGGCACCGGCTTTAAACCTATAAGAATATATGCAAGAACGGGCGACAAAGCCTTTACAACGTCTTTAAAGATTGCCGATTCACTGTCTACCGGAGATAGGATAGCGATACAGCATGAAATGATTCCAGAGTCGTACCAGGTCACTTTTAAAGACGCCCGTGCGCGGTACCAATTAGCCGGAGATAAATTCCGCACCCTCAACCTGGATGATTATGGTAAAGGCATTGTGTATATTCCTCTGAAAGATATTAAAACGGCTAACCGTTCTTTATCGGTTACAACCATTTACAACGGCGATACCGTCAGGAACAGGATCCGGGTACCGGAAAGCACCGCTTCAAAAGAAAGCTGGTCTGCTTCATTTTATCCCGAAGGGGATTTTTAGCAGCCGGGTTTCCTAACCGTGTGTTCTGGGAAGTAACCAGCAATAATATCGCCGACACCCCGTCTGCCCTTTTACTGGAAAACGACCAGGTTATAGATACCATAAAAACTATTGCCAATGGAACTAATGCCTTTTATCTAAATGCAAAAGCAGGCCATCAATACGCAGTTGTACCCGGATTAAAAAATACCGGCGGGCAAAATTAATGCTTCCCCGGTGGTTCCCGGAGGGCTTAGATTTGAAATGCCGGATATCGTGGTAAACGACTCGCTCACCATCGAACTTTGGTCAAAGGAGAAAAAAGCGATCCAATTGGTTATTGTAGATGTTAGCGGACTACCCTGGGTTCATAAACTTGATATGGGACCGTACAAAAAGCTGACGGTACTATTAAATGAGTTTGCACGCGGGCTATGTAAAGTTTTTATAACTGACGAACAAAATAAAATCTTAGCAAAGTCTTATTTTTTTGCCCATTATAGCAACAAGAATCAACTTTACCTGAAACAGACAGAAACGTATATAAAACCAGGGATAGCGTTGCGCTTAAGATCAGCCTGCATGATAAAAACGGCACCCCGCTTCATTCTATAGCCACTGTTAGCTGTGCTTTGCTAAGCAGGATCGATTTTGCCATGATGAAAAATATTGAATCCGATCATGATCTGGGTATGGTGGCTTACAACGAGCCCGCATTTTTAAAAAGACGGAATATTTTAGACAGCAGTACGCTGCTCGAACATATCATCAGGATGAAAAAGATGGAAGATGCGGATACCCTCTTGATACCTGGTAATAATTTATCAGAAAGATTTCTAAAACCGGCTGTTCAACTAAAGCTGGCGAGGTTTGGACGTCGGGAAAAAAAAACGATGGACCTGGTTTTGTTCAGGGAATCCAATTTCTCATTCCTGAAAACAAATGAAGAGGGAATATTGCAGCTTTCTAATGATGTGCTGCTGGTAAACGACGGCAGAAAGCTGTTTGTGAAAGGTATGGGGAAAAAAACGGTGATTATTACGTGCAGGCTGAAGACTCGCTGGCAATGGTTTATTCAAACATAAACATACCGTTTTACGAGCCCCTGCACAGAGAGCAAACGGCGGATCTGCACACGCTTTTGAAAACCGACCGGAACGAAAAATTTTCAAGTACTATGGAGACGGTTATCGTACGGTCTAAAAGAGATTATGGCGCCTTGGGCAGTCCTAATCCTTGCGGCGACTATGTATGCCAGTATAATATATTGAATTGCCCCAATCATACCATTCCGTATAAGTGGCCGGTGAAAGGCCAGCGGTACCGCAGTTTCGGTGTTGAACTGGTTTACCAGGGCTGCGATTACGAAAACAATATGTACCTGCCGCCCCGCAGCCTGATTTATCTTCCCGAACTTTTTTAGGTATGGACACCACTTTATTGAAGCAGGAGTTTCCTGAATACCTGAGCACACTGTGGTGGCAGCCTTTTAAAAAGTTGGCAAAAGACGGAGACAATCAACTGGTGTTTCACACCAGTGACCAAAAAGGAGTATACCTGATCACTGTGCAGGGATTTGCTGAAAATGGCCAGCCTTTTTATGGAGAAAAAACAATCAGGGTAGAAGAATAAGCCAGCGTTTTATCCTTCAGTGATCATATCGTATACCACTACCTTTTTCCACAAATGGCTGTATTGGTCAACAAAAGCTTTATGAACAGGATGTACCTGGTAATCGTTCTGGTCTTTTACATTATCAAAATACATCAGTTCAGAAACGTGAAAGCTGTTGTCTACTACATCGCGCTTTTCTGTAGAGGCAGGAACACCTATCAGCAATTGCTTTACCTGTGGTATCGCTTTAAGGGTTTGTAAGCCTTTTATCAGCTCTTTTGCATTGGCTTCGCCGGGATTTTTCAACCAGAAAAAGACATGGTGAATGATGATTGTTTTTTTTGTGGTTCCATACTTAAAACTGAGGGGGCCACTGCTATAACAGCGGCATTCTTTATAAATTTTCTTCGGGATTTGGAGCTTACTTTGCTCATGCTGAAACTTCTTTTGATAAATATACCTGCAAATATTAATTCAGCAAGGCAGCAATCTTTAACTCCCACTCTTTTTGCTTGTCTCTGTTCAGGCCATGTGCCGTTTCTTCGTCATAAACCGCTTGCTCATTTCGGTAGGCTTTCCCAATTTGCCGGGTTATTTCTTTCATGATTTTTTCTGCCTCGGCAAAGTTCATCTCCGTTTCATCTAATTGCTTTTGTAATTTCCGGCGGTAAACTTCAGCAATATCAAAGTGGCATTGTTCATGCTTTAATAAGCTGTCGTTTATTTGGCCCGGCTTTACCCAACTTGCATAGCAGCTGAACTTATTGGTGGCAAAAATTTAGGCTTTTTAAAAACATTCAGCACATTACTTTCAACGGTTATTTCACAAGCTGTAGTGGCAGCTACCGAAAATTTTGATGAAGACTCCGGAACTGCAGCTTTAAAATCGGCCCAGGTAAGCCTTCTTTTATTGTCCCATTCTATTTCAATCTCATGCTTGCGGTAGTCGGCTACTTTATAAATGTCTGCATAAATCCTTTCGCAGGTGCTCCATTTATCAGGCTTCAGGCGCCGGGTGATCCTGATCACGTTCGCACCATACTTCCTGGCCATATTTTTTAAATCGCCTATCACTTCATGATAGCTGCAATTGGTTGAAAAGCCATTATCCACCGACCGGATGCTTCCTATCTTTACCCCGTCGTTAACAAAGTCATCACTTTGCCGCAATACAAGCACAAATTCATCTTCGTCCAGGGGCAGGCGCTTTTCAACGATATTTTTCCAAGTTTAGCTGAGCAGCCCGCCAGGCATAACAAACTAGCCAAAGCAATAAAACGCATGATTTTCAAAATGTGGTTAACAATAATATTCTTTATGCAGGTGTATTTTCTTTTACTACAATCAAATCGCTCAACTCTACCTGCATCGGCAACAAGCCAATTTTACAACTGCGCGCTTACTTTTAATTTCCAGCACCTCTCCTACCTGGTGATTGCGTTTCATCTTCACTTTATCACCTACTTTAACAGCGCCGCCTACTTCGCTGTATCTGCTCTCTATTTTCTTCTGCATTTTGCTGGCTTTTTTGCTTTCCGGCCGGTTGAACAATAAGGCAGCCATTTGCTTAATCACTTTCTGCTTGTCCTCTTCTTTCTTCCATTCTATAGTAATTTGTTTAAGCTTGCGTTCCATATCTTTCAGGTAAGCAATCCGGTCTTCGCTTATTTTATTCTGCTCGCGTAATACAGCCACCTGCTGTTTATGGCGCTCCTTGTCCATTACCTGTTGCATTTCTTTTTGCAGGCGTTCATTTTCTTTGATCAGTCGTTCCAGTTCTTTATCCTTCCTGGCAATATCCCGCAAATCCTGTTCTGTACGATTCAATAATTTATCCAGCCGGTACTGGTCTTCTTCCACCAATCCCCGGGCCTTTTCAATCAGCCTTTTATCGAGTCCTATACGTTCTGCAATAGAAAAAGTATAGGAGCTTCCCGGTTTACCAACAATCAACTGGTACTGAGGCTGCAGTTTCTTTTCGTCGAAAGCCATAGCACCATTCACTATGCCTGCCGTTTTACCGGCCATTACCTTCAGGTTCAGGTAGTGCGTAGTAACTACACCAAATGAATGTTTGCGTAAAAGTTCCAGCAAGATCACTTCTGCGAAAGCGCCACCCAGGTTAGGATCGCTGCCGCTGCCCAGCTCGTCAATAAAAAATAAAGTCTTTCCATTGGCATTTTCCATAAAATGCTTCATATGAATCAGGTGGCTGCTATAAGTACTCAACTCAAATTCCAGGCTTTGTGTATCGCCTATATGGATCATTAGTTGCTTAAAAATACCAAACTCACTTGAAGGGTGCACGGGTACCAGCAGGCCGCTCTGCAACATCATTTGCAGCAGCCCTATGGTTTTCATGGTTACTGTTTTACCCCGGCGTTGGGACCGCTGATCACCAAAATCCGCTTGCTTTCGTCCAGGCTGATGGAAACCGGGATGGTTGGCTTATCAGCCCTCCTGTTATATAAATACAATAACGGATGATAAGCATTCACCAGGTGCACAAAAGCCTTGTCGTGCACAATAGGATATTCTCCGTTAATATCTACTGCAAGCTTGGCCTTGGCCCGTGCAAAATCATATTCACCTACAATGGTGTGATAAATGCTGAGCAGGTCAGCATACCTGGCGAGCCTGGAGGTAAGCTGCCGTAATATCCGGTATACTTCCTTCCGTTCCTGGTTTTCAAGATCGCTGATCTCGTTATTGAGATGCATGGTATCCTCCGGCTCAATAAAAGCCGTTTTGCGGCTATCGCTTTCCCCGTGCAGTATACCCTTCACGGTACGTTTGTGCTCGGAGAAAACAGCCAGCACCCGGCGGCCGTTCATGAAGCTTTCTTCAATTTCTGCCAGGTATCCCTGTTTGTTGAGTTTTGAAATGATGCGGTCAAAAATCCTTCTGAGCTCTGTTCTTTTACGGTAAAGGCTTATTCGTATATACTTTAACTCTTCGGAAGCAGTATCTTTTACATTTCCCTGGTCGTCTATTATCTCATCAATAAGCTCAATAATTGCTTTTTCGTAATAAGTGTGTTTTACGATCTCGTATAAACCGGCGTAAGCGCCTTTGCGCTCTTCATTGAACCAGCGAAATATTTTTTCGATGCTTTCCGCCAGCTTACGGATCTGTATCAGGTCTTCCCCTGCAAAACAGCGCCGGAAATGGATAAAAGCTTTAATTCTTTTGCAAGATTTAAAATATAGTCGTTGGGAAAATAAATGCCGTTGATCAGGAGTTGCTTAAACTCATGCGACTGCCTTAGTTCTGCATCAACAAATTTTTTATGGGTATGTATGCGCAGCTGGCTGGCTTTTTCCTGCGCAAAATTACTTTGGCAATGGGCTACCAACAGTTCTTTCACCTTCTCAAACTCCAACTGCAACGCCGCCGATTCGGGGTATAACTTCATGATTCAATCTCTTCTAAAAGTTGTCAAAATTACTATATAAAAAGCACTATTTATAATAATTGGCAGGGCGCCCAACATGATATAATTAGAGCTATATTTGAAAAAAACACTAAATATGATCAAAAACTTGGGAACCTTGGTGGCGTTGGTAGTGCTGGCAGTGGTGGTTGTAATTGTGGTACTAATGTTTGGCATTCCAAGATACAAAGTATGGCAACAGGAAATGGCAGGAAAGGCAGAGATGGCCAAAGCGGAGCAAAACCGTCGCATATTGGTGGAGGAGGCCAAAGCGCGGCTGGAAGCCGAAAAGCTGAATGCCCAGGCCGAAATAGAGCGCGCCCGCGGTATGGCCGAAGCAATGAAGGTAGAAAACGGAACGCTGAACGAAACCTATAACCAGTACCTTTTTATAAGAACGCTTGAAAAAATTGCAGATAAGGGAAGCCTGCCCCAGATCATTTATTTACCGTCAAACGGGCTAGTACCGGTAATGGACCTGAAGCAGCCGGGGACCCCCAGCAGGCCCAATAATTAACCGGGTTTATAAAGGGTTTAACACTCCGGCACAAACCGGAATAAACTTTTGAACGTAGGTATTGTTAGTTAAAAATAAAAACAATGCACAAAATTCTTTTGCCGGCTCTTTTAACTATTATAACTGGCTTTAGCGCCTGCGCGCAGAAGAAGAATAGCAAATTAGAATCCGTACAATTCGCAGGCCCGGAAAATAAAAAATCAACAATGGAAAATAAAAAGACACAGCCACATTTGCTAATGGCTGTTTTTGGTGTACTGAAGCCATTTTTCAGGATGTAAATGGCGTGGAAAAAGTAACCAGTGGCTACACAGACGGCAACACAAAAAACCTACTTATGAAGAGGTTTGCACGGGTACTACCGGGTTTGCAGAAGCGCTGCAGATTGTTTACGATCCTGCTGTTGTTTCTTTTGATGAGCTATTGGAGATTTTCTGGAAAACTCATGATCCGACCACGCTTAACCGCCAGGGCAACGATGTAGGTACTCAATACAGGAGTGGAATTTATTACCACAATGATAATCAAAAAGAAAAAGCAGAATACTATAAAACTGCTTTAGATAAAAGCGGGCATTTAATGACCCGATTGTTACGGAAATAAAGCCTTTCCGCCATTTTTACGCTGCTGAAGATTATCACCAGGGTTATTTTAATGGTAACGAGAATAAGAATCCTTATTGCAAGGTAGTGATCCGTCCTAAAGTAGATAAATTCAGGATAGCTTTTAAAGATAAATTGAAAAAATAACCTGTTAGGCCTGGTTTTTGTTTTAAATACTTTACGGAGCAAGAAGGACAAATATAAAAACCTCACAGGTGGTAAACTTGTGAGGTTTTTACATTTATTATCAATTAATTACGCATGTTTACCTAAATTTTTAGTGAATAAGCGCCTATTGTAGGGTGGATATTAAGCTGCCGGTGTTGGATAACATTAAATTAGGATATTTTAATCTGTCTTCTGATATAATCGGCGTATCTTGCGGCCCCTTTCAAATTTTTTAAGCAATGTTGGATTTAAAAATTTCGATCAAAATGCAGTCAGTAACCCGGAAAACAACGTTTTTGGGTTACCCAGTACAGAAGAAAATGCTGATCTGATCATCATAAGTGTGCCTTGGGAAGTAACCGTTAGCTACGGATCGGGTACAGCAAAAGCGCCTGAAGCCATTTGCAGAGCCAGTCTGCAGGTAGACCTTTATGATCCCCAGTTCCCAGATGCTTGGAAGAGAGGTTTTTACCTTACCCCTACCGATAAGCAATTGCAGCTTAAAAGCGCCTATCTCAGGAGAGAAGCCGAATTGTATATTGATTATATTTCGCGCGGAGAAGAGCTGAAAGCCAACCAGTTCATGTGCAAATCGATCAGGGAGGTGAACGAAGGCGGTGATTACCTTAACGATTGGGTGTATCAACAGGCAAAAACGCATCTAAAAAACAGGAAGCTGGTTGGACTTTTGGGAGGCGATCATAGTACTCCTTTGGGTTTGTATAAAGCGCTGGCCGAACAGCATGATGAGTACGGGATCTTACAGATCGATGCGCATTGCGACCTGAAAAAGGCTTATGAAGGATTTAAATACTCCCATGCCAGCATTATGTATAATGCGCTGAACGAGATTCCGCAGATCAAGACCATAACGCAGGTTGGCGTACGCGATATGAGCCAGGACGAATGGGAATATATTCAGAACAGCAATGGCCGGGTGATTCCTTATTTTGACCAGGACATAAAAGAAAGGCAATTTGCCGGCGATACTTTCCGCGAAATTGCCGCAGAAATCATCGACAGCCTGCCGCAAAAAGTGCATATCAGTTTTGATATAGATGGCCTGGATCCCAAGCTTTGCCCTAATACCGGTACGCCTGTACCAGGCGGTTTTGAGCTGGACCGCATGTTCTATTTGTTTCATGAAATATTGAAAAGCGGGCGCAAAGTAATTGGTTTCGACCTGGTGGAAGTGGGTGTAGGCGATACGGAATGGAATGCGAATGTAGGAGCCAGGGCTTTATTTAAACTTTGCAATGCTCTAATAACCAGTAATTAATTATAGGTAACATCAACATAAAAATGATGTTAAATTTTACTCTTTGATCAACTATCAATTCATAATTCCCAATAAAAAACTGGTCACCTACCAGGTGTTTTCTTACAGCATCATTCTGTTAAATATTGCCGGATTATACCTGCTCAGTCCAGGGCAGGAATCCTGGGGACAGGGCATTTACCTGCTATTACTGATTCTAAGCGTGTTTCGTGCGGTACTGGATTACAAAGCGTATAAGAAACGAAAAAGCCTGATGTCCAATGCCTTATTACTGGTTGTAATTGCACTGTTTTGGAGTCGTACGGAATATAATGCCGGCATCTGGTTAAATTTGCTCCTGGCAGGTTTATATTTTGTTTCTACCCGGAAACTGAAAATTGAAGTTGCCGACGAGTGGGTTAGTTATCCCACTCTCCCGGCCAGAAACATTCCGTGGACAGACATCAGCAATCTTATCCTTAAAGATGATATTTTAACCATTGACCTGAAAAACAACAAAATTTACCAGCATCAAATAGAATATTCAGATAATACTGTAAATGAGCCGGAATTTAACGACTTTTGCAGGACGAAATTAGTTTGACAGATGACGGTTCGCAGCTATAATACTGCTATCATCTGTCACCTGTCATCTTTAAAATAGAATAATTGAAAGTTAACAGCCTTACATCATCCCCTATATCCTTTACTCCGACGGAAAAGGCAATATTTTCGAAGATACTTCCCTATATGTTACCGGTCGTACAGGCTGGGATGCAATGCCTGTTCCTGAAGATGAATGGATCGAACTGCCGGATGGAGGTTCATTGTACGAATTGCCGGGCCGAAGGGGCATTGGCATCGATGTAGAAACCGGCGACATGAGGCTTTGTGAAAAAGGCTGGGCCGTGGCGGCTTTTATTCCTCCCGCTCACACCGGTTTTTACCTGTCTGCTTATGAAACGGCGCCCGGTGCGCCTACCCTCCCGCTGTTTTGTTATACGGCTGTGGGTTGGCAGAACGATAAGTTTTATGTACCGGCTATGCGCATTGAGCAGGACATTAGGCAGGAATGCAGCGGGTTTAATGCAGAAAAAGTGGAAAGTGGCGTTGAGCAGTTAATAAGCGCCTACCCGCATAACCGGTTAGTAAAACACCTGGCGGAAAATTGTGCCCTCACATATCATTGCCCGGCGGCCCGCAATTATTTTATGGGAAGATGGGAATGCCCTGTGCCGGCATCACCTGCCTGCAATGCCAATTGCGTGGGATGTATTTCTTTGCAACCCGACGAAGAAACCATTGTTTCAACGCAGGACCGCCTGAAGTTTAAACCATCGGTGGAGGAGATCGTAGAATTTACGGTACCTCATCTTGAAACAGCGCCCTTTCCGTTGATCAGTTTTGGACAGGGATGTGAAGGCGAACCCCTCCTGATGTGGGAAACCATCGAAAAAGCCATTATAGAAATAAGAAAGCATACCAGCAAAGGCAGCATTAATATTAATACCAACGGATCAAAGCCCGATGCCGTTAAAAGGTTATGCGAGGCGGGTTTGAATTCCATAAGAGTAAGCACCAACAGCGCACGAAGAGAAGTATACATGCCTTACTACCGGCCCAATAACTACGAGTTTGAAGATATTATTGAAAGCCTGAAAGTAGTGAACAGCTTTGGCGGCTGGACCTCTATCAACTATTTCGTATTCCCCGGTATGACCGACAGTATTGCGGAGTATGAAGCCCTGCGCAAACTGATCAAAGAAACCAACCTGAAAATGATCCAGTGGCGTAACTTTAATATAGATCCGGACTGGTACCTGGGCAAAATCGGGGCTACTGACACCGGCGAGTGTATGGGCGTGCAGCAGTTATTGCAGGAAATACGCCAGGAGTTCCCTGATCTGAAATATGGCTACTTTAATCCGCCCATGGAAAGAATAAAAGGAAATTACGAGCTGGATTTTGCACATTGGTAACATTTTTGAAGTATTGGGTAATTCATGCCTGAATGAAATCGTTTCAATCGATGAGGTACCCGGTTCTATTATCCACAATCACTATTCTTTTGGCAGGTACAGCCTGCCAGAGAAAGACTGCACCTGTTTCAGACAGTGAATTAACAATAAGTCTCAGCACCGTCTGTGGTTGGTGCACGGGTGGAGATTCGCTGGTTATAAATGCCCGTCAATCGGTATACCGCTACTCGCCTTCCTGCAACCTTGCACAGGCCACAGAAACAACTGCCTCCACGGATAAAAAACTCTGGAACGAGTTGATATCGCTGCTCGACCAGGAGCAATTCAACAAAACTTATATTAATTTATGCAATGTTTGCGTAGATGGGTGCGATGTTAAAGCTACCGTGAAAGGCAAAAACTTTACGCACCATATTTCTTACGGCAGCAGCGATAACGACGCGGTAGCGCCTATCCGTCCCTTTTAAAGAAACTGGAATCGGTTCATGCCGGCTTCAGAAAACAATACGACAAATAATTCCACGTTATGAAAGTTATTTCTTTTATTTTCTTGTCTTGTTTTTTAATTTATACATCAGGCTGCTCATCGGCCCAGCAGTCTTCATCCGGTTCCTCGTCTGCCGATCCGAGAGATCTCTTGCAGGCCGTTAACAAAATACGCAGCAAAGGTTGTAAATGCGGGGTATCAATATGCCGCCGGTAAAACCGCTGAGCTGGAACGACCGCCTCGAATCTGCAGCGCAGGGACACAGCAATTATATGAATAGCCGTAAAAATTGAGCCATACCGGCAACCGGAACTCCAATCCGGGCACCCGGATTAGCGCGGCAGGTTACAAGTGGAACTTCTTTGCTGAAAATATTGCCATGGGCCAGCAAACTGTTGCCGAAGTAATGTACAGCTGGCTCAATAGCCCCGGCCACTGCAAAAATATCATGAATAAAAATGCTACTGAAATGGGAGCGGCCAGATCGGGAGCTTACTGGACGCAGGTATTTGCGCGTTCCTTATAACAACACCCCATGTGTGGAAACCCTATCATACGGCATAAATATACATCCGACCCCACCGCCCTTAGCTACGATGGCAGGATATATTTGTATACGGGGCATGACGAAGCACGGGTTGGTATCGAAAACTATGTCATGAACGAGTGGTTGTGTTTTTCATCTGCAGACTTGTGTAACTGGACCGAACATCCTGTTAGGCTACGTGCAACAGACTTTAAATGGGCCGAAGGTGGAGCGTTTGCCACCAAGGTAGTGGAAAAAGCAGGGAAATTTTACTGGTTTGTATCGGTCAATCATAAAACTATTCCCGGTACTGCCATTGGTGTGGCCGTATCAGATCATCCGGCCGGTATATTTAAGGATGCGCTAGATACAGCACTGATAACCCGCAACATGTTAAAGGCACCCAGCCATGATAAAATAAATCTTGCCCCCACTGTTCTAATAGATGAAGACGGCAGCGCTTACCTGTTCTGGGGAAATAAAAATGCCATTATGTGCAGCTAACCAGCAACCTGCTGGGACTTGAAGGTGAAATAAAAGAAGTGGATTTGCCGGGTTTTGAAGAAGGCGCCCATATACATCAACGAAATGGCTGGTACTATCTTTCATATGGCTATGGCATGCCGGAAAAAGTTGCTTATGCTATGAGCAGAAGCATTCACGGCCCCTGGGAATTTAAAGGTATTTTAAACGAGATAGCAGGAAACTGTGAAACCAACCGCCCGTGCATTATTGATTTTAACGATCAAACTTATTTTTTCTACCATAACGGGGCATTAAAAGATGGAGGAATCCACAGAAGGTCTGTTTGCGTAGATAAGCTGTTTTACAATCCCGATGGCACTATGAAAAGAGTAATTATGACAACAGAAGGAGTAGCGCTTTAAAACTGGTCCGAAATGGAATAGCTACACCTCCCCGATTGAATTTAGATACCGTCGCCAAAAAGGCTTTAAGTTTTCACCAGGTACGAAAAAGACAAGGCTGATAAAGGTATTAGTAAATCTACATTTTGCAGGAACTACGGCATGCAAGCATAAATATGCCCGTAAAACGGTTTTAAAAATACAACCGCAAACGGGCATACATGTAATTTATAAATCTACAGGCAATTACCAGGCCGTTTTAATAAGTCACCAGCACGTTAAACTTCTCGCTATTGCCCAACTGTAATTTTTGGGCTGCGGCTTCACTGATCCTTATATCATAGCCCTCGCTATACTGAAGGCCTTTCATCTTGCCTAAAACTTTTGCATATACCACCTTGTTGTTACCCGGGTTGGTTAACTTAACCAAAGTACCGGGAGCCGCATTATCCATCAGCAAATAATATTTACCGTCATTCCAGCCGCGGTCCGTTTTAAATATACCCGATGCAAAGGTTTTTTCGTAAGCCAGGTTGGGATTTACCAGCTTCAGGTAGTCCGCTTTAAAATAACCCGTTTCGTCAGGAACTGTTGTTTCGGCATCATTCCTGGCTGTTATTTTTTCAGACACCAAGCTCTCGGCTTTTTTATCTTCTTCATTTCTCTTTGCTTCAGCCAATGCTTTTTCTGAAGCAGCCGCTTCGTCCGCAGCTTTTTTGGCTTCTGCCTCCTGGGCTGCCGCTTCAACCGATGCAACGGAAGGCTTCCCATCAAATGATAAAAAACGCGAGGCTACAAAACCCCTTTTACCGTCAGCATTACTCACTTCCGACCACTCATTATCTACTTTACGGATGTAGGTAAGCACTTCATCCGGCTGCGCCATCGCCACTACTTCCTGGCCGGTAGAGGGGCCTTTCCGGATATTGATGCGGGTGCCATATGCCGTAACCGTTTTGGCAGCTTCTACCGGCTTTTGAGGCTCGGCCTTCCTGGCCCCTGACTGCAGGAACCGGGAAGCTACAAACCCTTCTATGCCGTCTTTGGTACGGATAGCAGTCCATTCATCATTCACCTTTTTAATTACGTCCACTATTTCATCCTGCTGGGCTACTCCCACTACCTCCTGGTCAGTTGCAGGCCCCTTACGAATATTGATATTGGTACCTGAAAAGGCGGCGGTGCCGATTGATTTTGTTGCTGCAGGGCGCTCAGGCGCTGCTTCTGCCTTTTATCGCCCGATGTTAAAAACTGCGAGGCTACAAATCCTTCTACGCCATCTTTGGTACGGATAGCCGTCCATTCGCTGTTTACTTTTTTAATCACATCCACTGTTTCGTCCTGTTGCGCCACTCCTACTACCTCCTGGTCGGTTGAAGGACCTTTACGGATGTTAATGTTCGTACCTGAAACAGTAGCCGTACCTGCTGCCTTTGCTGTAGAACGTGTTGGTTTAGATTCGGCTTTTTTGGCTACAGGCTCTAAAAACTGGGAAGCAACAAACCCTTCTGTTCCATTTTGAGCACGAACCCAGGTCCACTCGTTATCTACTTTTTAAGAATTTCCAATACCTCATCCTGCTGTGCTGTTCCTACCACCTCCTGGTCGGTTGCCGGGCCTTTGCGGATATTAATATTAGTACCTTTTACTAAAGCCTGGCCAATACTTTTGGTGTTGCTTTTAGCAGCATTGCTTTTTTGATCCGTTTCTTTTTCGGCAATGGCAGCCGGGGCATCCCCATCTAAATACCCTACGATGATGCTCTTTTCCTTTCCTATCGCATCTCCGTCAATTTTATTCCAGCTTTTCAGATCTTTTACAGGCACTTTGTTGAAACGGCTGCTGATACTTGTTAGTGTTTCTTTAGCCGATACCTCGTAGTATACCGGCGTTTTGCCTTTTTACGGGAAAGGTTGTCCGCTGTTAAAGGAATTTTTACTTTCTGGCCGATAGAAAGTCCTTTGTCTTTATCGAATCCATTAGCAGCAGCAATATCTGCTACTTTTACACCATAAGCGCGGCTAAGCGAGTACAGGCCCTCTTTGGGCTGCACCTGGTGCACCAGTACAGCGCCTCTGCCCGATTTTTCTGCGATCAGCCTTCCGCTTTGAGCCATTACCCATCCATACGATAT
Source organism: Paraniabella defluvii (assembly GCA_019316985.1). Lineage (GTDB taxonomy): Bacteria > Bacteroidota > Bacteroidia > Chitinophagales > Chitinophagaceae > Niabella > Niabella defluvii. Next base: position 5,112,446 of record CP079215.1, on the reverse strand, counting down.
AACAAAACCTGCCAGTAAAAAGTACTTCTTCATATCTAAATTGATCCTTTAAATGCTTCGCGAATTTACAATAAAGATGAATGGCAAATACAGGCTATTTATTAAATATGTCTCAAAATTAAGAAATCGGCGGTTCAAGGGCCCTGAGCACCAGGTCCTTAAAATTCCTTCCAATTGGAATAGCGCCGCCATCTACCTCAATTTCGACTGAAGTATACGTACGAATACGGGCTTTGGAAACAATAAAAGAACGATGCACGCGTATAAAACTGTTAGTTCCCAGAAGCGTTTCAAAATCGGAAAGCTGCTGTTTGACCAGATAAGCCTGGTTATCCGTAACGATTTTTATATACTCCCGTTGACTTTCTACATAAATGATCTCATCCAGGTAAATCCTGACATTTTTTTATTGATGCTAACAAAAACATGCCTTCTGAACAACGGCTCTTTTTCCAGACCCATCACCGGCGCCACCTGCGGATTTATAAACGTAAGCTTATTAACGGCTGCCAGGAAACGATTGAACTGTATGGGTTTTAGTAAATAATCGGTTACACCTAAATCGTAACCATCTAAGGCATATTCGCGGTAAGCGGTGGTTAAGATTACCTGCGGCCGCCTGTTGAGCACTTTTAAAAAATCGAGCCCTTTTAAACCTGGTAAATGAATATCCAGGAACATCACATCAACCGGCGCTTTCTGTAAAAAATCCAGGGCATAAATGGCGTCAGTAAGCTTGTGAGCCAGCGTTAAAAAGGCACCTGCCTGATATAATCTTCCAGGATCTCAGCCGCAATAGGCTCATCTTCCACAATGATACATTTAAGCTGATGCATAACTTTTAAGATTAATGACTAATTGCACAACAAATACCTGCTCTTGCTGATAAATATCCAGATCGTAGTCTTTGTAGGTTAGCTCGAGCTGCCGGCGGGTATTATGTAACCCGATTCTCTCTTTTGAAATGGCTTCCTGTTCATTCTTTTCAAAAGAATTAGAGATATGAAAATGCAGTCTTGCACTTTCCAGGCGGATCTTAATATGAACAAATGACTGAAAACGGCTGTTTGCAGCGCCATGCTTAAAGGCATTTTCAATAAGCGGCAGGAGAATCAGCGGCGTAATAACCTGGGTGGTATTATCGAGATACTGTTCCCAGCGCACATCAAGCCTGTCGTCATACCGGAGCTGTTCAAGGCTGATATAATCTTTAATGATCTGTAATTCTTCTTCCAAAGCAATCGTTGATGCCCCGAACGGTACAATGTAAAATTCAACAGTTCAGATAACTTCATAACGGCTTCCGGGGTCTTGTCTGATTTCTTTATGGAAAGCCCGTAAATATTGTTGAGCGTATTAAAAAGAAAGTGGGGATTGATCTGGCTTTTCAGCATTTTAAGCTCTGTTTCCAGTTTTTCCCTGATAAGATTTTTTTGTTTTTCTTTCAGGTCGAGCTGCTGACGAACAGATTTGATGGCGATCATTAAACCGGACGTTGCCATAAAATTGAAAAAAATCAGCATAAACCGCCGGAACTCGAAATGCTCCGATAACGGAAACAAACCTTTAAAAATATGGTCAGCAACAAAGTAGTAAAAAATAATGCGTACCAGGTATATGCTCATTAACAATATACCAAAGGCTTCAGCCAGTATCCACCAGCGATGTACGCCGCTTTTTTTCCAGCCGGGGCCATACCCGGTAAGTAAGATAGTACGCGTAAAACATTTCCGGCAGCCCTTCAAAAAAAGCCGCAAGCCAGGCCGCTACCACATAGTCGGTTTCCGAAAAACCTTTTAAGCTTCCCCGCAGCCAGAGATATTCGATAAAGCCTCTCAACGCAAAATAAGCCAGCCAAAAAGTACATGATATAACAGCCGTTTCATTCAATCAAAAATCGTTAAAAACCATAGTATTTAGCGAAAAACACTACAAACGGCATGTATCCGTCTATAAAATACCTTTCATTAACAGAAATTATGCATTTCAGCGGTTTCGGTGTTGTATGTAGACCTATTCCTGTTACTTGTTGAATAAAAATCGGGCAGCTGATTGTGCAATATATCTTCACTTTCAATTTTTAAATCAAAACCCTTAAACATGAAAGCTTTCCTGTACATTGGATCATTAACATTATGGGCATCTCTTGCGGTACTAACCGGTTGTTCTAAAAAGACAGTTCCCCGGCGCCAGCAAAAAGCTAAAGTTACGATTACACTCTCCGGCACTTTTTCAAAAGCGGAAGGAGACTATTTTAATGCAACTGTAACTGCCAGCACATTAAATGGCACTACCATCGACTGGATGGTTAACGGGGTACGGAAAACAGGAACTGTTATTACGGTTGGCACCGACGATTTTAACGGGGGCAAGACCATTACCTTGGAATCTGCAAGCGATTTTTATACAGGCGCGGTAAAACTGGGAGGATTTGAATTTGGTACCACTCCCTACTCGGTGTCTTACAAAGTTGAATTAAACGGGGCGGTTAAAGACCAGGGAAATGAAACCCTTGTAAAGGGCGGGAACCTGTTTTTTCAAAAGATATACAACTATAATTTTTGGGCGCAACGTTCTACCTGATTTAGGTAGCCGGCCCGTAGCCAGTAAATATAGGTTTTTACCGCGTAAAGAGCTGTGTACATGGTATGATAGAAATATTTTAATGATTTCTCATGTAATTTTTTTATAAATTACAACGCGGGTGGTTTTTACTATCCGCTCATTTTTTTTTAGCAACTATATTATCTTTCAAAATTGATGGTATGCCCGCCAACACTTCTCTTCGTAGCCAGCAGTAAGTGCTATCTCACTGATGCACAGCATACCCCTGCCTTTTAAATAACTATGTTTCAGCGTACGGCATTTACCGGGCGTACACTGGAACCGAATTTAATTCCTGCTCATATTCCGGTATAGAATTGGAAGCGTAGATAAATGCATTGGTTTCTAACCGGTAATACTGCTCGCATCATGTTCAACATTTTCTTCCGCCATGCGTTATATAAGGGCAGTTTAATTCAAATCACTACCTTTGCGCGGCTATGCAAATAGAAGTTTTAAAATCCAAGATCCATCGTGTTACCCTTACTGAGGCGAACCTGGATTACATGGGCAGTATTACCATCGACGAAGACCTGATGGATGCTGCAGGTTTAATCGAAAATGAAAAAGTTCAGGTGGTAAACGTCAATAACGGCGAAAGGCTTGAAACTTATGTTATTCGCGGTAAACGCGGTAGCGGAACTATCTGCCTGAACGGCCCTGCTGCCCGGAAGGGCATGGCGGGAGACATTATCGTGATCATTTCTTACGCTATTATGGATTTTGAAGAGGCCAAAAAGCATCAACCTAAAGTAATCTTTCCCAAAGCCGGTAACAAAATATAACCATCAATCTTTTATTGATGACTAAAAAAGCGAAAACTATATCCCAGTATATCTTTTTTTTTTTTGGGTTAGGCGTTTTTTTAATATGGTGGTCTTTAAGGGGTTAACTGCTGCTGATCAGCGGCAGATCAGCAACGCACTTGCCAAAGGCAGGTTTGGTTATGTATTGCCGGGTTTGGGCATTCTTCTTTTAAGTCATTGGGTGAGGGCGGTACGCTGGCGGCTGATTATTGAGCCGCTGGGATATACACCCTCCCGGCTCAACACTTTTTCGCAGTAATGGTGGGCTACCTGGCTAACCAGGCAGTGCCGCGTTTGGGTGAAGTGCTGCGATGCAGTACCCTAACCCGTTATGAAAAAATTCCGCTGGACAAGCTGATTGGCACCGTTATCCTGGAACGCATCGTTGATGCGCTTTGCCTGCTATTGCTTTTTATAGTGGCGCTTTTCTCCCAGCCTCATTTACATGAGAGTATCCTGCAAACTTTTTTTTCAAAATCTCGAAATACAGGCGGTATCAGCATGCTCTTATGGGCCGGCATCGCCATAGCTGCTCTTGGCGCCATTATCATGTTGTGGTTGCTGGTAACCCGAAAGAAATTATCAGACTTAATACTGCTTTTCAAAAAAATAGCCTTACATATATGGCAGGGCTTCATTGCTATTAAAGGACTCAGGCGTCCCGGCCAGTTTATCTTTTTAAGTATTGCCCTATGGGGTTTATATGCAGCCTGCGTTTATGTAGGCTTCCTGATGCTGGAGGAAACCACTCAATATGGCTTTTTAGAAGCGCTTACCGTTTTATGCGCGGGCAGCTTAGGTATGGTGGCCACTCCCGGTGGCATTGGAGCTTATGCTTTTTAGTTCAAAAACAATGATGCTGTACCAATTGAACAGCGGCCTTGGCTTAGCCCTGGGATGGTTGTTATGGTTGTTGCAAACCGGGGTTGTTTTAGTTACGGGTGGGCTAAGCCTGGTAGCGCTCCCTGTTTATAATAAAAACACACAAAGCCCTAATAAAACTGGTGTTTAATGATGCACCGCTTGGGAGCTTTAGTGATAGCTTGCTAAGGGAACTAACTGTGGCTACCAGTCAATCACTGGTCATGGAAAATTATTTTAGTGTTTCCGATCCAGAAAAAATCTCCTTCTTTCAGGTTTACTTTTATGTGCTGCCCTAACCGCTGCGTATTTCTTTCGGCATTATAATAGGTGCCATTTTTGCTGGGCGCCGCATCGCCCAACTGGTATACCAGGCGCCCGTCAGAAAGTTGTTTTTTAATGATCTGGCAATGATTTTTAGAAATAAATTTATCGCCGGTTCGTATGGCAAAATCAGCCACCTGAAGCGGGCTTCCTTCATTCCATCGTCCTACAACCGTTACGTCATTCTGAAGCAAATACCGTTGTGGCTGGGTCAGGAAATTGGATACTACTTCCAGGTAGGCGCCCGTAGTTACCGTAGCAGCAGATGAAAGCGGATCAATATCTATTACATTGGGCTCCGGATCTTTGGCCTGTGGAATTTCTATTTTTCCTTCAATGCCGTCATAGTAAAACTGGCTTAACTCACGACCTGTTTTAAACCGATCCTGTGGCCGCTTCTCCAGGCATTTTTTACCAGCAGCTCCAGCCATTCGGGAATATCGCATTCGCCTTCTTGGGAACCGTTTTCAAAGCTGCAATCCTTTTCTGGCACATGTCGGGTATTGCAGCGCTTCTGTGGTTCTCCTCCAGCTGTATCATATCTCCCGCAATTTTATAGTCCTTAACGGGAAACGGCACCGTTCCGGTTAATACTTCGTACAAAACGATACCAAAACTATAAATGTCTGAAGGGGCATCAACCGTAGTGCCACTCCACTTCTCAGGCGCTTTGTATTCTGCCATTCCTTCTTCTTTCTTACTATGACGTACTGCATTAGGATCGGTGAAGGACAGGCCGAAATCGATGAGCACATAACGATAGCTCCCATCCTCGTTACGGGACCGGATGATATTCTTAGGATTGATATCATTATGAATTACGGCATTTCTTCGCAGTAAAGCCGACTCGGTATGGAGTACTAACTTGTCAGGCAAGTAATAATGATGACAATAATTGAGTGCACCGGCAATTTGCTCGATAAGGTCGAGTGTATCCTCTATAGAAAAGTATTGCTCTTTTTTGAGCAATGTTTCCAGGGTTTCCCCGTCAACAAATTCCATTTCTAGCGAAGGTTTGTGATCAAGTATATGCTCTTCATACACTTTCACAATATTAGGATGATCGAGCTTTTTAAGTATATCTACTTCTTCCTTAAAATCCCGGTACTCCTTTTGGTTTTCACTTTCAATAGTCAGGTCCAGTTGCTTTAAGGCCACGATGTCGCCATCCGTTTTCCTGCGCGCTTTGAATACCGCGGAAAAGCCTCCATGTCCCAGCACCTTCAGTATATCGTATGATGTTGCTAATTCAGTCATTGTATAAGTATACCGTAACGGTTTATTCGGTAATATAAAACTCCAGCACTATCTTATCATTGAAACATATTGAATCTCCATCTTTCAGAACATGCGGTACCGCAGACTGGTTCAGACTAACACCTGCAAAATCGTTGCGACCTGCGTTATATATTTTTATTTTGTGTGACGGGTTATTCAAAAATCTCGACCGGTATATTTTAAAAGCGCCGAGGTCTTTATCAAAAACAATCTGCGCGTGGGCCCTGCTGATATAGTTATTGATTTTATACTGCTCTTCATCTTTTTCTTCCATGCCTATAAATGCTATATCATTATGTATTTTAGGTCCGTTATCAATCTTAGGGTCTTTACACCTTCCTATAAAATAAATTTTTCCTGACGGCTCGAGGAAATATTCAGGTTCCCATGTAATACCTTCTGTAGCCACTACCCGTGCTTTTATCTTTCGCAGCGATTCTCCGGGTATCAGCACTTCCACACCTATACCATCCATAATGGGTGTTACTTTATCAAAAAGTGCGGAGCCATTAACCACTTCAACCGTAAGATCATCTTTAAAAGCTACCGACCTCGACTTTAATGTACGTTTAATCTGTCTGATAAACTCGAGGTCTTTTGCAAGTGTGTGTACAGCTACATTTTCGATAGCGTTGTCGGCAAACCCTGAGTGGAATACAAAGCCGGTAACCGTACTATTGCCATATCCCATTATTTTTATCGCCCGGTTAATGGCGCCGATGGTTATTTCTTTCAGTTCTTCGATATTGTCAAACCTGGATACAGCGGCTGCCTGCTGATTTGAAAGGCTCTTGCCTGTAGCAGCAGCTTCACTGCCTGAATGACTTTGCTGAGGCAGCTCGTCATCGGCATTAAGCTTATCGGATAATTGCTGTAACTTCTTTTTAAACCAGTTGCTCATTATGATTGACTAATTAGAATTTTCAAATTTCGTTTGTTAAAAGTACCCCGCAGCCTTTAATTGTTTTAAAACATCAATGGCCAGCTGTTTGGCGTGCTCCGAATTGCCGATCTCCTCAATACGTATTCCAAAGGCAACAGGCGCGCCCAATTTTGGAGAAGCCACGTAAAAAGTATACCAGGCATCTGTAACTCTTTTACGGATGGTTTGATCTTTTGGCGTATCAGTTTGTCTCTTTCAGGACTACCGGTTTTACCGTGTACTTCGAGGCCGGTAGCAGCAGACACTTTTGCCGATTGTTCTTTTAAGAAGGCCGCCACAATACCTGAAGTGCCGGCATGTTTTGCCAATGCCAGTGCCGGCTCCTGTTGCAAAGCTTTATTCCATGCTTTATATAAAAACCGGGAGGGTTGTAATGAGTCTTTGTTGGCAATGCCTCCGCTCATTTTTGCCAGGTGCAGCGGCGTAGCCATTAACTCTCCTTGTCCCCAGGCTATATTAGAGTAGTTAGACTGAAAACGTTTGCGGGTGTTGATCAACCTCGGGTTTTTGGTGTAATAAATGCCGCGTCCTTTATCCAAAAATTCATTCCAGGCTTTGAAATCGGCTTCTTTATTATAATCAACAGGCTTCTTAAAATTAAATCCGCCGCGGTTAATAATATTCATGCCCAGCATGTCATACATCTGAAAAAGAGAAGACTGCAATTTTTTTCGTTTGCCAGCTTAATAAAATAAACGTTGCTCGACCGCACAATAGCTTTACGCATATCTACATTCTCGTTGGAGGGTTCGTCTGCCCGTATCACTTCTGCAGGGTAAACAAAGAAGCTGAAATTGGCAGCGCCCAGTCCATACTGGTTAAATGCAGCATAAGCATCGATCACTTTTACGGTAGATCCCGGCCGGGAAGTATACGTAATCCCAAGGTCCTGCGGCACCACCATGCGATCGTTAAAAATCTGCCTGTAAATGTTCCGGTAGTCGTCGGGTTCTATATTACTGATTAATTTCTGATCCTTATAGGAAGGCGATGGATTGGAAGCTGAAGACAAAACGTCACCGGTTTTAGCATTAATAGCCACTACTGCCGTACGAAAATTTTTATAAGGCGCCTGGCTCTGAATAATTGCATTAATCTTTTCATTCATCAATACATCCAGCGACAACCATATGTCTTTGGGCTTATTATTTTGCAGCTCAATCAGCTTACTATCCTTCCCGGCTTTTATAAAAGGAGCCAAAGCGCTGTAGTCATACAGAGCCAGCTCATTATCTTTAATTGTTTCGGGCAAAAATTTATTCTCTTTATAGCGATCAGTAGTTCGCTCCGTTGTGGTATAATTTACTTCGAAGCCCCGCAGCATCGTATAATGCCTGAATTCTGCCGCATAGCCTGCGCTTTCTTCCCTGGCAATATCTTTGTTATAGTCGCCTAACCAGAACAACAGGTCTGATCCGAAAGGATAATAGCGCTCCTGCTCTCTTGCCAATTGTTCATTATATAAAACAGTGTTCGCTCCCAATGCTGTGAGCCGTGCCTTATTTTTCTGAAAATTGCTTTTATCGGAGGTGGCCAGCAGCACGCCGTTCTTATCATAGATATTACCTGCTTTGATTTCGCGAAGCATTAAACCGATACGGGGATTATAGCTGTACTGCCACGCACCCTGCCTGTTTAAAACCAATGCCGGTTTTACAATGTATTCATCAGACTTAACCTGGTACCAAACCAGGCTTCCTGCCAAGATGAGTACCACCGTAAAGAAGGAAAGAATCGCGTAGGTATTCACGTGATCGAAATGTTTTTTACATACTCCATTTCAATAGCGTCTCCTCTCTCGTTAGACATAATCAGCACAAAAAGAAAACCTGTCATTGTAATAATAATGCCTGCATTCCCCTTACTTAAAAAGGGAACTGAAATACCGGTTAACGGAAGCAAACCTAATGTGCCGGCTGCGATAAGCATAAACTGCAGCATGGTGGCTATAGCGATGCCCGACATCAGGTAAAACATAAACGGCTTACCGGTTCTGCGCGCGGCAAGAATGCAACGGTATACCAGCAGCCCGAATGCCAAGAACAAAGTAATTAGCGTGATCAGTCCCAGCTCTTCACCAATACTCTGCAGGATCATATCGGTATGGTGTGCCGGCATTACATTCGAAAAACCTTTGCCAAGGCCCTGCCCCAATATGCCACCCGTATTAAGCGACCACACGCCCTGCGCTACCTGGTCGCCACCCACCAACTGGTTCTCCCACATATTGGCAAACATGCCGTTCCTGTCTGCAAGGCGTTGTGTAAACTTAAATGGAAGCGCTGCCAGCAAAATAAACGACGAAATAATGAGCATTATAAAAATACCGACTCATGTTTCTTTTTAAGAACAGCATAGCCCAGGCTCCCCGCGCATGCCAGTAAAGCAATCCAGGGTAAATAATTATATTCCGCGGTATTTAGGAATTTGCCGGCTATCAGCAACACTATGCCCAACACGGCTCCGGCCACAATCATCTCCAAAAACTCATTTTTAGCAAATGAGTAAAAGAATAAAAAGGTAAGACACAATACTACCGCAGGCCCCAGGTCGCCGAGCACCGCATAGATCGCCAGCAGGAACAGAAACAGGCCAAACATCAGCAGGTTATTCTTAGTAAGCCATCTATTATCTGGTATATTTCTGAAATACCCTGCATTTACGGTAAAATAAGCGGCAAAGAACACCACCATAAGATATTTGGCAAGCTCACTTACCTGGAACCCGAACAGGTTCACCTTCACACCACTGCCTTCAGGACCGGTTCCGAATACGGCCAGTAAAAGCATTAAACCAATTGACGCCAGCAACCAGGTAAATCCTCTGGGGCTCTTTTAGTTTATTGGTAAACGGCAACCAGTTATATACCGGGTCAAACCATTTAGAATGATAGAAACGGTTAACGGGGTTGTCCTTGAAAATAAATACCAGCACAGAAAACAACAATAATATGATGCTGGTATATTTGGCCATTCCCGTTCCATACACTTCATCGCGTAAAGGATCCTGCACGCCGTAAAGCACCATGATACCGATACCCGAAATAAACATAATAAGCGGCAGTATGAACTGATCGCTCCTGTAATTTTTAAGATAGAGCGCAATATGCAGCAGCCAAAATCCCAGCAGGAAAAAAACCGTGTACGTAATGAATTCTTTTTTAAACTCATCGGGCGTTCGAACCGTAAGCACTTTGTCATTTTTGAGCTGCCGGTATTCTACTTTATCCAGCAGCCTTAGCTGGTGCGGCTTACCTACAAAATGGTAGCTACGGCTTGAACCAACTGCCGCAGTTCCCTTGGCCGGTCCGAAGTTAAATCCAGGCTTTATTGCCACTACGCTATAGTTTCCCTGCGGGTCGAGATGGGTAAATTTATAATCACCGTCTTCATCGGTACGCGCATAAAATTCTGTTGGTATAGCTGAAGCCGACGGAGGCAGGGTATCAAAATATGCATCCGGATAAATCCTCGTCAGCCTTACCAGCACCCCGCCGGCCGCAATCTCGTCTGCAGCAAACCGGATCGTACCATTAATAGAAACACCGGTTTCGGCACTACCAGCCTTCACTTCTGAAGGGTATTTTTGTGGTGCTGTTTTTTCCTGCTCATATAAAGCCGAATCAGCACCCAAATGTGCAAGGGAATTGATAAACCTCAGCTTTCCCGATTCGCTGCCGCTTTGCATAAAAAAGGCTGCATCTACCAGCATCGGCTCTTTATTTAAAGCACCCAGATTGGGGAGTCTTTTTGCTGGTCAACTTTTTGCTTTACATGATCTGTAATAAAATTGATATAGCGGGCATCAGTAAAATATCCTCCTTTTGTAAATATTTTCCTGAGCGTTTCTTTATGTAGCGGCGCTGCAAGATTGATCACGTTGTTACCGGCGTACCCCTCGCTGGCCTCCTGCAGCTCTTTCCGGATATCATTGTAATAACTGAAGGCCATTACAGCCATGATCAGCGTTACAACGCACAGCAGCAGGCGCTCTGTATTACGGGAGTATAATTCTATTTTCTTTTTTTTTCTGCATACTGTTAATAGCCTGTATTATTGCGGTTGCGGGCACTGTCGCTGAAAATGGTATCTGTAGCCTGTATCAGCGTATCGTTGCGAAGCAGGCTGTCGTAGTAAGGTATCGTATCTTTTACATAAACGGTATCAACCCGGTCTGCGCTTCCCGGCCTGACGATTCTTTTGGTTCCTACCCAATTGGCCAGGAATCCCGCCAGGAATACTACCGGGAGTAACCACAACCACTGTTTTTTTTTTACGGGCTGGCTTTTTATCCATAATTGTCAACAGATCCTCCTGCTCGCTGATCGGTACTTCAATAGTATTTTTATAGGTACGTTTTTTTGCGGGAGCTTTTCCTGCATAACCTGCCAGTGCTACCGTTATATTGTCTTTACCTCCCAGTTCGTTAGCTGCATCAATCAGCTGCTGTACCTTTACTTTGATGGAGCCATTTTGCGATAGTATGTTAATGATCCCCTGCCTGTTAACCAGGTCTGTAAGGCCGTCGCTGCAGAACAACACCTGATCACCCGGTAAAAAGCTGTGTTCAAAAAAATCAAAATACCCTTCACTGTCGTTTGCATCAATCATATATTCTCCCAGCATCTTGCTGATCTCGTTGCGCTGGGGATGCAGCATAGCTTCCTCTTCGGTAAGGAAGCCTTTATCTTCCTTGAAGCCTACGGTAGAATGATCTTTTGTAATCTTTATCAACTCGCCGTTGCGGAATACGTAGCCACGGCTGTCGCCTACATGCGCCACATACATCAGTTCTTTATCCGCGTCCAGGATAGCCATCGAAGCTACGCAGCTCATACGCTGCAAGTTGGCTTCAGCCCTTCTTGTATGAATGGCATTATTAGCACTGATGAAAGCTTCTTTAAGTAACTGAAGCGGGGCTCCGAAACTAAAATTCTGCAGGTAATTCTCTATAGTTGTTTTGGCCATCGCGGAAGCCTCTTCGCCCCCGTCATAACCACCCACGCCATCGATAGCGCCCACCAATGCTATGGATGGCTTGCCCCACAACCCGGGCAACCACACAAAGTTATCTTCGTTATTATCACGCCTGCGGCCGATATCCGTTTGCACATGCGATAAGATCGTTCTGCTCATTTCTTTGTTTTTGTTTGCAGGTAAAACACTAGTACTATAAATACGACCAGTAAAACGGGAATCATATGTTTGTTTTATGGTTTATAGATCATTATTCATGGTCGGATCCATTAACTATATACCATGAACAATGAACAGTTCCTACACTTCTGCCTTAAAATCCAGCTGAAAAATGCCGCAAACAATGGTTGAGTCATTCTTTAACGGATGCCATACGGGCGCTTCCCCGGTTCTGCTTAACTCGAGTTTTTGTTCGTTCACAAAAGCATCGGCAAATAAAGCAATATAAAACAAACGTGCAGCCTCCTCATACTTGATCATAACATGTTCTTTCTGAAGACTTCCCGACGGCTCGTTGATGCAAAGCAAGGTTGCCGTACTGGTAAGACCTTCCACCGCCCTGGTAATCTTTAATTGCTTTTCCCGCATCGGAAAACTGTAGCGTTGTTTATTAATTACAAACTGTATGGTAGCCAGCTTATCTTTTTAGGTGTTACAGAGTTGTTGGCGGCGCCACCTGTAGTATTAGGTTCGGAAGCAAACAGCTCTTTATTAAACTTCACCCTGAAATGCCCTTTGGATAAAATATCGATATTGGCAAATGTATTAGGATTCAGATCGTATTTGGAATACTTGGAATGTTTACTGCTTACCGAAACCTTAATCTGCTCGCTCGACAGCTCCATCCAGGATTTCTCGGAAGTGGGTGCACTGATTACCTGTACCGACCCGGGTTCAATATCGCTGTTATCGATTCCTTTTTCAGCCGGACAGTACTGAAAATCCCAGAAGCTGCCAATAGGGTCGTAACGGGGATACTGAAGTTTCTTCTCATTAATGTAACTGTAAAACTCGTCGAGGATACCTTCAGTAATCCCGGCAAGTCTCAGTTCTGCATGATGGTAATCTTCCGGTCGCATTAAAATAAGATAGCTGCAATCATACATCATTCTTTTATTAAACGACTCTCTTTCGATAGTTTCCTTAAAAGAAGCCACCACCTGGTCTACCAGTACCTGGTTCGTTAATCTTTTTCTTCCTCCTCCTCGTCGGGCAGTAACCATTTTTAATTTTATTCAGCATAACTGTGAGTTAATATTTTGATGCTTATTATTTGACATTCAAAGCGCACTTTACAATTTTTCAATACGCCTTTCTACAATCCTTTCAATTTTGTTATTCTCATCTATGACCATTGAAACATCGATACTATAAGGAATCCAATCATCGGTTTCTGCCTGTCGTATCTTGTAAAGCATACTGAAATCAACATAAGTTTTACCGTTCTGGTTGTGCGTAAACACGTAAGAGTTATTATCGATATCAGCCTCCGTATATTGCCATTTACCGTGATATCCTTCGCATTCTTTTTTATATCGCTAATGGATACGTTGCTTTTTTATAGTATTGTTTTACTACATCGTTAAAGTAAGCAGAAAGGCTGCTGCAATTACTTCTGCTACGGTAATAGTCTGTTATAAATTTTTTTATGTTTTCCTCAATTTGTACGGGGTCCGCGGTTACAATAACCTGGTCCATACTCCCATCATCGCCATTGGAAACAATGGTATCCGGCAAACAACCGGGGTATCTTTTAGCTGTTCTTCAACTTTTTTAGATTTAGGCTTGGGCCTGGTTTCGGCCTGCCGTACCGTGGGTGCTGTATCTTTTTAAAGAAACCTGTTACCTTGTCTTTATTTAAGGCAAAGGCTATCAGGCCCAAAACCACTGCAACAGGAAACAGTACATAAAACGGGCTGCGTTTTTGTTTGGGCTGGTGGTATACAGGGGTTTGTGAAGCGGGCAGCGGCTTAGGACTTTGCTTTACAGGTTCGGCAGGGTTTAAATACATGGTTGCACCGCTGTCTTCAAAGGTCCCGGATTGAATAGGATGCAATTCCCTGCGCAGTTCTGCATTCTTATTAAAGTAGTCGGGTAAGAGATTCCGCCAGGGCTGGGGCAAAATAGTAGTATCGATATCCTTGCGTACAATGCTTTCCTGTATTTCAAAGTCGGAGATCTTTGTACTGTCGTAAGGCGCTTTACCTGTAACCAAATGATAAAAAGTTACTGCCAGCGAATAATTATCCGTTTTATGCGTCAGGTTCTTAACATCATATACCTGTTCGGGGCTCATATACATTAACGTACCCATCCTTGAGCCTGTCTGCGTAACAGTAATATTGTCTTTTATCTTGGCTACGCCAAAATCGAGCAGCTTTACTTTGCCCGTGTCGGTAACAAATATATTGGCCGGTTTTATATCCCGGTGTATAATATGTTTGCGATGCGTGTATTGCAGCGCATCTACCAGGTCATTCCACCACGCTGTCAACTGATCGCCGCTGAACTGTTCACCGATTTTCATCCGGGCCGCCAGATCTTTACCTTCCAGGTATTCCATAATCATACAGGGCCGGTCGTCAATCATTCCATAATCCTGTATATTCCTGATATGCGGGTGGTTAAGTTGCACCATCAACCGGGCTTCATTCTGAAAGCGGGTGACCAGGTCCGATTCATCGCAAAATTTTTTCAGCAATATTTTAATTGCAGCGGGCTTCTGCAGCGAATTTTCGGCATACCACACCTCTGCCATGCCTCCATCGCCCAGCTTATATTTCAGCACATATCCGTTGATACTTGTATTCTCCATGCTCTGTACCTTAATCCGATTATAAATATATCATCAATTTTGCTTTCATTCCGCTATTTTTAATACATATTGTTATAGATGGTAACCTTTAAAAATAAAAGAAGACCAGTCATATTTTCATAAAAAAATACAAAAACCGGTAAACAGCACTCCTGTTCCGGTAAACACGCAACAGATGATATCGCCCCGTATTTTTGAGAAGTTGCAGATCGCTCCCAAAGCGTTACCCCTGTGCACGGCGGCGATATTAATAAGGCTTTCTGCATTACCACGGCAACACAACAGTTTTTCCTGAAAATAAATAAAACGGCCAATGCCGATATGCTGGTGAAGGAGGCCAAAGGCTTAAATATATTAAGAGCACATACCCGGCTAAAAGTTCCACTGGTTCTGCAAACAGGCTCAGAGGGTGAGTATCAGTTTTACTCCTGGAGTGGCTGCATAACACCTATCCCGCCCAAGCATCCGGTTACCGGTTCGGGCAGGGTGTTGCCCAGCTGCACCGGCACAGCCAGCCATGCTTTGGCTTCGAAGAAAACAACTACATTGGCACCCTGCACCAGGTTAATACATTGACCGGCAATTGGCCTGATTTTTATGCTCACTGCCGCATTTTGCCCCTGATAAAAAAACTGGCCGACTCGGGCCAGCTCTCGTTTAAGGACGGCACCCGTGCAGAAACATTCTGTTCGGCTATTAAAAACATTTTCCCGGATGAGCCCCCTCGCTGCTTCACGGCGATCTCTGGAGTGGAAATTACATCTCCGCCTCAGCACATGGATTTGCTATTTTCGACCCGGCTGTATACTACGGGCATCGCGAAATGGATATAGCTATGACAAAACTCTTTGGCGGATTTCCGGTTGACTTTACACAGGCTACAACGACGCCTATCCGTTGGAAAGGAATGGCCGGAACGGCTCCCTTACGCACAACTATACCCGCTATTGGTACATGCCGTTTTATTCGGCGGACACTACACGGCTAATGTAAGATCTATCCTGAATGATTTTTAAAGTTCAAAATGATCTTTATTCATTTTTACAGATAAAGCCGCTTCCTGTTGCTGATGCGGTTTCGGGGCAGGTGCAATTGGGTGCATCACATTTTCGGATTTTTGATGTTTTTTACAGCAAAGCATGCAGAGAAAATGTAAAGGTCTTCAGTGGCAGAAAAAATGTCAGGTACCTGTGCAATTTGATATTACCTGTACTTTGATGTAACTTAGAAGTAAGTATCTCTGTGAACCATGATGATTGTATATAAAACAAAGGCCAGCCGTATTATCAAACTGCTATTTATAGCGGTTTTGGTTGTTTTATTAGCAGTTGCTTTATTGGAAAAAAAGTATCGCCCTGTTTGCTGTAACGGCGGGGTTTGCACTAATTACCCTTTATATCTTCTATACCACTCACTATACGATCTATGAAAACGTACTTACCATTAAAAGCGGGTTTCTTTTTTCAGCTTCACTGGATATTGATACGATAAAGAAAATTACACGTAAAAGGCAGCATCTTTTAACGGGCCCCGGATTTTGTGTTGACAGGCTAATGATAGAATATAATGAGCACGATTGTGTTATTATAGCACCCAGCGCCAAAACAGCTTTTGTTGCCCACCTCAAAAGAATTAATCCCGATATCGACTATATAGAAATGTAGTTATACGGCATGCAAAACAGTTAACTCCCGGGCTTTAACTACCAGTATAATTTCGGTACCCTGTCCCGGTGCAGACTTGATCTGGATATCGGCATTGATTTGGCCTGCCCTGGCCTTCAGATTTTTAATACCATTACGGTTGGTTAGCTTGGTGGTATCAAAGCCCTTTCCGTTATCTTTTACTATGAAGCAAAGATCACCTCCTTCGCAGGAAGCCTTGATAGAAGCTTTTGTACATTCCGAATATTTGATGAGGTTATTAACGGACTCCTTAATAATAAGAAAGATGTTTCTCCGGGTTTCCATGGGCAACGGATCTCAGAAATAGCTTCAGGAAATTCTATTTCAAAAGCAATATTCTTTGATTCAAACAGCGTATAGAGAATTCACTGATATGCATACCCAGGTTACTAAACTTGTCGTTGCTGGGCTTCACCAGCCAGATAATATCGTCCAGTGCTTCCAGAGTGTCTTTGGCATTAGCTTCTATCTTAGATAACAGGTCATGCGAATTGCTGCCATTCTTACGCAGCAGTTCGCTGAAAATATGAATACTGCTCAAGGATGATCCCATATCGTCGTGCAGGTCGGAAGCAATTTGCGAGCGGATCTCCAGCTCTCTCTGGAGCGAACGGTTTCTCTCCAACAGGCGGTTTCGCAGGTAGTATAAAATGCCCGACACCAATAGCAGTAAAAACAAGATCAGGCTACCCACCATTATAATATTTTTGTTTTTATCATCCCTCTCTCTTAAAGCAAGTTTTTCCTGGTGATAGGCAAACTCTTTGGCGCGCAGGGACTGATTGTTATGTACCAGGATACTGTCTGACAGAATCTTAAATTTCAACCCGTAATTGTAGGCATTAAACCAGTCTTGCTGTGCAGCCGCAGCTCTCATCAGTCCCTGGTAGGCATTCTTGGTTTCGCTAACCGATCCTATTAAAGTGGCTAAATTAAGGCTGGTATCAAACATCCGGCGTGCCGTTGCAAATTCATGCAGCTCCATATGGGCATTCCCTATGCTATTGTAGCTTACGGCCACATAATACTTATCTTTAAGAGTACGGTTATGCAATAGCGCCTTCTGCATCAGGCTCAGCCCCTCGTTTACCCTGCCTTCCCTGATGGCAATATTACCCAGGCTATTGTAGCAAATAGCAATGCCTCTTAAATCATTACGCCCGGCATTGTATTCCAGCGCATTGTTATAATACAATTTGGCTGAATCCAGTTTACCCAGCTTTTCATAACACTCCCCGATATTTTGCAGGTTAATAGCTATCCCCTTTTGTTATCAGCTTTTTTGCGGCAATAGGCAAGCAAATCAGAAAATAATGAATTGCTGCCCGGTAATCTTCTCTTGAAGAATGGATGTTTCCGATACTGTTATAAGCTATGGATAAACTGTAATCATCTCCTGCCTTTTCAGACAATACCCGGCTTCTGTTGAGATACTCCAGGGCAGCCATATAATCATCTACCCTGCGGTATACCACGCCCAGGTTGTTACAGGCTTTGATCTCTTCATGTATGTTATCAAAACGTTGCGCAAGCTCGAGCGCCTTTAAATGAAATCCTATAGATTCTGCATATTCCGACAGGTCTCTTTTGTATACACCATAGGAATTGAAAAGAGCCGGCTCAATTTCATAGTACTTGGTTTGTTTTAAAAGCTGAAAAGCTTCGCGGTACAGCGCATCCTTGGATAGATCAGAACGGACACTATCGGCATAACTGAGAATTGAGTCCATTTTCTCACGACCGTCGGGCATCAGCAAAATGGTTTCTTTTCTATTTTGGGCCTGGGAGGATAAATGAGAAATAAACAATAAGGCAACAAAGTTTATTGCAAACAAAATGCCCTTACGTTTGGTTTGAAGGCTCATGGCTTAGTTTCAATTTAACGCAACCTCTTTGTCACTCTTCCCTTCTACAAATCTATTCAATATTTTTTATACTCGTTACAATTAAACAGCAATAAATAAAAAAACTCCCTGGCGGGAGTCTTTTTATTATATTAAAAATTTATTTTAGTTTAGACAACGCATCTTTAATCCTTGCCCAGCCTTTTTCGATATTGGGTAAGCTGTTGGCAAAAGAAAACCGTACACAGTTCGGTTCGCCAAAAGCCGCTCCCATTACAGAAGATACATGCGCGGTGTTCAGGATATACATACATAAATCCGCCGAATCCTTAATAAAGGTTTCACCGTCTGTTTTGCCAAAATAAGAGCTCATATCAGGAAAATATAAAATGCTCCATCAGGATCGGAACAAACAACACCGGGGATTTCGTTCACCAGCTCTAAAACGCGTTTTTTCCTGCGGGTGAATTCTTCCGCCATTTCCTGTGTAGGCTTTAAATCGGTTGTTAAAGCAGCTACGCCCGCTTTTTGCGCAATCGAGCAGGTACCGCTGGTAAACTGTCCCTGCAATTTTTCCATTGCTTTGGCAATGGCAATAGAAGATGCCGTATAGCCTATACGCCAGCCAGTCATTGCAAACCCTTTACTTAAACCATTCACGATAACCACCCTGTCTTTCAGGTCTTCAAACTGGGCAATACTTTCATGGTCGCCCACGTAATTAATATATTCATAGATCTCGTCAGAAATAATGGTCACCTGGGGATGTTTTCTAAATACTTCCGCCAGTGCTGCCAGTTCTTCTTTATTATAAACGGCGCCGGAAGGATTACAGGGGAAGAGAATAAAAAGGCTTTTGTATTGGGCGTAATGGCTGCTTCTACTTCTGCTGCAGTAGCTTTAAACCCTTTTTCAACGCTTGTTCTGATCTCAACTACTTTACCACGGGCAATTTTTACCAGCTCCGAATATGTTACCCAATAAGGAGTAGGAATAATTACTTCATCGTTTTCATCTACCAAAGCCAGCAGCACGTTAGCCAGACTTTGTTTGGCGCCCGTGGAAACAACTATCTGTTCAGGTTTATAATCAAGGTTATTGTCTCTTTTCAGTTTGGTACATACCGCCTCGCGTAAATCGAGAAAACCGGGTACCGGCGTATAATGGCTCCAATTATCATTAATCGCCTGAATGGCAGCCTGCTTTATATGTTCAGGTGTATCGAAGTCTGGTTCACCAAGGCTCAGGTCAATCACATCCACACCTTTTGCCCTTAATTCGCGCCCCAATTTTGCCATTTTAAGCGTTTCCGGCTCTGCAAAGCGCTCTAAAAGAGATGATAATTGCATTTTTTAAATATTTTTCTGTTAGAATAAAAAATCATGCAAATGTAATAGTTGATTGGTTTAAAAGTTTAAAACTTTAAGGTTAATTTGTCGAAAAACGTTTTTTTCAATATTTTTTCGCACATCCTCCTATCAACTTAATAACTTATCAACTTTCAATTAGGCTAACCCCCTTATCTTTGCAGCCTTTAAAAAAAAACCGGATAAGGTTTTTTGGTGCTTTACCGTGCCAAATAACTTTTACCAAACTAAGTGAATTATAAATTTTAAACTCGTATGCAACTCAAAGGCCTGGTTCGTTTTTTTTTACGATTTTGCTTATCATTTATTCCCTGTATCAATTATCGTTTACCTGGTTTGTAAGAAATCATGAGAAGAAGCTGGAAAAGCAAGCCCGCAGTTATGTAGACAGAACATATCCAACTGCTGCTGCCAAGTATCCCGGTAATAAAGACTCCCAGGCAACTTACCAGGAGTGGCTGCAAGAGGCCTATGAGGCACGCCTGGCTGAGCTGAAAGACAGCACAAGGGATGTTACGGTTTCTTACGGTATCACCGGCCCTATCAGCTATCAGAAAGCGAAAGGAGAAGAGTTAAACCTGGGTCTGGATCTTCAGGGAGGTATGAACGTAACCATGGAAGTGGAAATGAGCGGTGTATTGTCTACGCTGGCCAATAACTCCAAAGATCCCAACTTTACAAAGGCCCTGGCCAATGCCGATCTGAGAAAAGCCAACAGCGATGCCAACTTTGTAACCCTTTTTGTTGAAGAATACAAAAACTGGTGCCTAACGGAAGACTGGCTGCATTGTTTGCCAACTCGAGCAATACAGAATTAAAAGCTACCGACGACGACAGTAAAGTGATCAGCTACCTGAACAAACAGGCTAAAGCGGCATTTGATAACACTGCAAGACTGATCACTACCCGTATCGATAAATTTGGTGTGGCGCAGCCGGGCATCAACCCTGATGCTGAAAAACAAATTATCTCTGTTGAGCTTCCGGGCGTGCAGGACAGGGAGCGTGTTAAGAAAAACCTCCAGGCAAGTGCGAACCTGCAATTCTGGGAAGTATATAATATCAGCGAGATCTGGCCTAATGTTCAGAAAGCAGATGAACTGTTCTTTTCCGGCAACGGTGGTAAAGTTGCTGCAGACAGCACCGCTTCCAAAGACACTACAGCGGTAGCCAGCGCAGCTACAGATACAGCTAAAACAACTGCAACTGCCAAAACCGACACCGGTAATCTACAGGCCCAGTTGAAAGACCTGGCTAAAAAAGATGCTCCCAAAGCAAATGCAGGAGCTACCAACCAGGAAGCTGAGGCTAAAAACATTTATATGGCTGGATTGGCTTCTCGGTTGATCCGCAACAGGGTAGATTGATCGACAATGGTTTAATTGGCCAGGTACTGACCAAAGACACCGCGAATATTCGTAAAATACTGGAGTCTCCTACCGTTAAGAGCCAGTTTCCCGCCGACCTGGTTTGGATGTTTGGAATCCCTGAAAAAAATCGCCTGCTGTAGGTTTGTATGCCATTAAAACCTTTGGCCGTCAAAAAGCCAAGTTAGAAGGCGAGCAGGTGATTAATGCAGGCTATGACTTTGATCAAACCGGCAGAACCAATGTAAGCCTGAAATGAGCAATGCCGGCGCTAAAATATGGGCCGACTTAACCAGGGCCAATGTAGGCCGCGCCATAGCTATTGTTGTAGATGGTACGGTTTACTCCGCCCCTAATGTAAATGAGGCTATTGAAGGTGGCCGCTCCAGCATCTCGGGCAGCTTTTCTCAGGAAGAAGCCAGCGATTTAGCTAATATCCTGAAAATTGGTAAACTGCCCGCGCCTGCTAAAATTGTTAACGAAACAACAGTAGGTCCTACCCTGGGCCGCAGCGCTGCAAGGTGGAATGTGGTCGTTCATCATCTCTTTCCTGGTGATCTTTACTTTAATGATCATTTACTACAATACCAGTGGCTGGGTGGCCAATATTGCCCTGATCTTAAACTTACTTTTCACAATTGGTGTATTAGCTGGTTTAGGCGCAACATTAACGGCTCCGGGTATTGCGGGTCTGGTATTAACCATTGGTATGGCGGTGGATACCAACGTAATTATTTATGAAAGGATAAAAGAAGAGCTAAGGAAAGGAAAGGCTTACCTGCCGGCTATCAATGACGGTTACAACCGCTCGCTGGCTCCTGTACTGGATGGTCACGTTACTACATTGCTTACCGCCTTTATCCTGTATTACTTTGGGTTAGGACCTGTTAAAGGCTTTGCTACCACGCAAATCCTGGGTCTGTTCCTTTCTTTATTCTGTGGTATCCTGGTGAGCCGTTGGGTAAGCGATTGGTTTACCAATAAAAACAAACACCTGAACTACTTTAGTAAAGTAAGCAATGCCATAGAAAAGAAATCCAATTTCAAATTCATTGAGTTCAGGAAAAGAGCTTATGTTATCTCGGTTATTATAGTTATACTGGGTATCGCTACCATCTTTAACGGCTTTGATTATGGTGTAGAGTTTGATGGAGGACGCAGCTATAAAATTGATTTCGGTAAAAAAGCAAACGTGGAAGCCATCAGGGACGACCTGAAAGCTACTTTTGAAGATGAAAACCCTATCATCAAAACAGTAGGCGATGGAACCAGCCTCGATATCACCACGTCTTACCTGATCAGGGACCCAAGAACTGAAATGGCAGACTCCATAGTAGAACACAAGCTTTTTGAAGGATTGAAAAAGCACCTGCCTGCAAATACAACCTACAACCAGTTTGAATCGTTCCATAAAAAAGAAAGCAAGAAAGTATTACCTACCATATCCGACGACTTGAAGAAGGGCGCATTGAAGGCTACATTGTTTGCCATGATTGCCATATTCCTGTATATCTTCATTCGTTTCCGTGACTGGAGGTTCTCACTGGGTACTATTTTTGCGTTGATACATGATACCCTGGTTACATTGATCGTGTTCTCATTTGCAAGAGAGATCGTTCCTTTCCCGCTCGAAATTGACCAACATTTTATTGCGGCGATACTGACGGTTATTGGTTTCTCTATGAATGATACAGTGGTGATCTTCGACAGGATCAGGGAAGACATGAAGCTTCATCCTACCCTCGATCAGAAAACTTTGGTAAATAAGGCGATCAACGAAACGTTAAGCCGCACGATCATGACCACTTTAACCGTATTCCTAACCATCCTCATCCTGTTCATCTTTGGCGGTGAAGTAACACGCGGTTTCGCATTTGCGATGCTGATTGGTGTGGTTACCGGTATTTATTCAACAGTATTCGTGGCTGCACCGGTACTGGTTGACCTGAAAGGAGGTATCCGCAAAAGCAAGCAACAGGCGGATGCCAAGGTAGAGACAGCTAAGAAATAATCTATCTTTTTATAAATCAAAACCGGGTACATAGTACCCGGTTTTTTTATTAGATTTTGTTGGATTTGCTAATCAACGGGTAAATAACTATCTTGACAGCTCAGTCACATCCGCAAATCATTGTCAGATGAAAAAAATATCATTGCATTCTTCTTTTTGCTTTGCTCCCCGGTTTTGTATGCACAAAATGGCTTTAATATTATTTTGAAGCCGGCCAACCAGCGTGCCGATATTACCTATAACGGACAACTGATCACATCCTATTGCTATTACGATTCTATAGCAAAGCCTTTTTTATATCCCGTTAATACTGTTGACGGCATTACCGTAACCAGGGGCTACCCCATAGCGCCCCGCCTGGGAGAGCGAACAGATCATCCGCATCATGTGGGCATCTGGCTGAATTACGAATCGGTAAACGGTATTGATTTCTGGAACAATTCTACTGCAATAGCCCCGGAAAAAAAGCACCTGTATGGAACCATTCGCCACGAAAAAATTATAAAAACACTCCGGTCAGCCAATAAAGCGCAATTGTCTGCTACTGCTGGCTGGTATAATAACAAGGGCGACCAGTTTTTAAAAGAAAGCACTACTTATGATTTTAAAGTACAAAATGATGTGGTTATTATAGACCGAACCACTACGCTTACGGCACTGAAAGAGCCTGTTGTTTTTAAAGACGTAAAGGATGGATTTTTGCTATACGCGTAGCCAGAGAGTTGGAAATGCCGTCGAAAGAACCGGGTATTTTCGTAGACGCACACGGTAACAAAACAAAAGTAGATCCGTCTTCTGGAGCCAATATCTCCGGCATGTATTATAACAGCAATGGCATAAAAGGAGATAGTGTTTGGAGCAGTAAAGCGCCCTGGGCCATGCTAAAAGGTGTCAAAGACCATAAAAATATTACCATTGCTATTTTTGATCATCCCCGTAATACAGGTTATCCCTCCTACTGGCATGCAAGAGGATATGGGCTTTTTGCGATTAACCCATTGGGAAGAACAATATTCAGCAATGGAAAAGAAACACTCAACTACACTCTTAAACCTGGCGGGTCAGTTACTTTCAGGTATCGTGTATCCATCGCTTCGAGAGATATGAATGCTCCTGAAATAGATGCTTTATCAAAAGATTTTCAAAAGCAGTAAGCTCGTCAAGAAACTGTTTAAAAGCAAAGAGCAAAAACAGCAGCATGATTCAGGCTGTTGAATACATGCTTTTGAAAAATAAAGCTTAAGGATGAATATAGGTTACGGCTGATTAAGTGCCGGGAATGCACGAGTACTGCTGGAAGCTTCGTTCGCAATAATTTCAGTTAAAGTGGTGGATGTATGCACCGGTATTGAGTGCCTGACGAAGCATATAAGCAGGTGTGAATACCGGTAGTAGCATTTTTAACCTTTGCGGAACGAATGCTACAAAATTGTAGCAAGTTTCCTTGTAGCAGTTTTAGCCCGCTACAAAAGAAAATGCCACACTATCACCCGGCACAGGTACCGCGATTATTATACCGGTTTAACTTCCACATTCTCGGGGATATAACGCAAACTACCAAGGAATCTGCCGGAGAAACAGGCAAACGACCCGCCCTAAGACTTTTGTAAGCGGCTGTATTCCAAATTGTCGCTCCAAACAAATATCCTTATCATACGTCACCCCCAGCGAAGCCGAGGAGTCTTCTTCTATATTCACGGGATGCCCCGGCTACGGCCGGCACGGCGATAGCAGCAATTTGGAATGTCTCTTTGTAAAATATTGTAAACAGCCTCTTACTTTTTTGAAATTTTCTTTTTGGGATACCGGCCATTAAACGTACAATCCAACGCGCCCATGCGTGATCCGCAACCCTCTAATTCTTTCAGCGTTACACCGTTCTTATCAAATTCAAACTGCAACGCACAGGGGTCTCCCGGTTGTTTGTAAACTAGGGTATGCTCCGAAGTAATATTAGCTTCGCCTTTTAATTCGCCCGAACAATTCGAATTCTTCTCTTCCAGGTGAATATAAAACTGAACACGCCCGGGCCTTATGTTATCGCGGATAGAAATAATGTTCCTGCTTCCCACACCATAATCGCCTGCATATTTATAACTCCGCCCCAGGGTATCGATAGGGTTGATCACTTCGGCGTCATCTCCCAAAGAATCTGTCATAACCAGCATAAACTTTTTCGCTGCGCTGTTTAATACATATACATCATCGCCGCTTATTTCAACATCGTTAGGCAGTTTTTTGATCGTTTTTTTATTAATGTTAAAGAGCTTATCAATGGTTACAGAAGTGGTGATGCCCGCTTCTTTCTTACTCTTCATTACCGGCATAGCGGCTAAAAACTCGTTCTTCTTATTATAGGCCGCAATAAACATTACTTTTTGTTTAGCTGTGGCTGCCTTTGACATAAGGTATACAGTACCTTCTTTTTCACTGAATTTCCCGATGGCATACAGCTTGGGCTTTTCTGTACCAAAACTGGCGTTCAATATACTGTCAGGAGTAAACTCATTAAATATATCTGCACTGATCAGCAGGCTGTCGTCAGTTTTAGCGTATAGGAGGTATCCGAGTATATAAAGGGCAACCGAACCTCGGGAAAAATTCCACAAATTCCTGCATATTGACATCATCATCCCCGGCCATCTTTTTTTTTTTTTCTTCTTTCCACACGAAACGATCAGCACCAACAGTAAAGCGAAAAAACAAAGTTTATACGGCATAGTCAGTAATATATTATTAAGCTACAAATAAACAATACTTCGTTAATACTACCATAGATTTCCTCAAATCATATCGGCATATTATCCGCCGCCGGGAAAAGGTTTCAGTATATTGAAAATTATTTTTAGATTTGTCTAAATTATTATTTAGCCATGATTCGATTTTCGGTTGCAGAAGAAAATTACCTGAAGACCATTTATCATCTCCAGCATACGTCGGGTATTGTTGCTACCAACGACCTGGCAACGGCATTGCATACCGCACCCGCCTCTATTACAGATATGCTTAAGAAACTGAGTAAAAAAGGCATGGTTAGCTATAAAGCTTATTATGGCTGCACCTTAACAGCTACCGGAACCGAGCAGGCGCTGGGTATTGTACGCCGGCACCGGTTGTGGGAGCATTTTCTTTCGCAGAAGCTGGGGTTTAGCTGGGAAGAAGTACATGAAGTAGCCGAGGAGCTCGAGCACGTAAGCAACGAAAAGCTAATTAATAAACTGGATGCCTTTTTGGGATTTCCAAGAACAGATCCGCATGGCGACCCTATACCGGATGCCAAAGGAAAAATATTTCAGCCCCGGCAGGTGTCGCTGGCTACCCTTTCCGAAAAGAAAATAGCGGTAGTTACCCAGATAGGCAACCAGTCGCCCCAGGTACTGGAAATGCTGGATGAGAAAAATATTTCCATAGGAAGCCGTATACAGGTGATCAAAAATATCCATTTGATGAATCTATGGAGGTAAAAACCGATAACAAGCATCAATCGTACCTGACAAAAGAGTTGTCTCAAAACATCTTTATCAAAAACTAATGGCAAAACATCACTCAGAAATTTCGTTAAGCGAGGTTCATAATTCGGTAGATACTACGGCACCTAACAAATCCAGGTGGAGACGTATACTCGCTTTTTCGGACCGGCCTACCTGGTTAGTGTAGGCTATATGGATCCGGGCAACTGGGCTACAGATCTTGCAGGCGGCAGCCAGTTTGGCTACTCGCTTCTGTGGGTACTGGTGATGAGTAATTTAATGGCCTTATTGCTGCAGAGCCTCTCTGCCCGGCTTGGAATTGTACGTAACCGCGACCTGGCGCAGGCGAACCGGGAAACTTACCTAAAAAGGTCAATTTTGCTTTATATATACTGGCGGAAATAGCTATTGCCGCTACCGACCTGGCAGAAATACTGGGTATGGCTATCGGTTTACAGCTACTTACCGGCATGCCCCTCATTTATGGGGTATTAATTACGGCATTGGATACATTCTTATTGATCATGCTGCAGCGGTTGGGTATGCGAAAGCTGGAAGCCTTTATCATTGGCTTAATTTTCATAATTGCCATGTCTTTCCTGGTGCAAATAGTGGTAGCCCAGCCCAACCCCGGCGAAGTGGTTTCTGGTTTGGTGCCGCATATCGAAAATGATACGGCCCTTTATATTGCAATTGGTATTATCGGCGCTACGGTGATGCCGCACAACCTATACCTTCATTCGGCCCTCGTACAAACCCGCAAATTCAACCGCGATGATGCCAGCATCAAAAAAGCGCTGAAGCTTAATTTTATTGACAGCGCTGTTGCGCTGAATATGGCCTTACTGGTTAATGCGGCCATATTAATACTGGCAGCCGCAGTATTTTATAAAACCGGCCGGTCCGACGTTGGTGAAATCAAGCAGGCCTATGAGCTGTTGCCTCAACATCTTGGAAGCACTTTTGCCGCCAAACTTTTTGCGGTGGCGCTGATTGCAGCAGGCCAAAGCAGCACCATTACCGGCACATTGGCCGGGCAAATTGTGATGGAAGGCTACCTGCGACTGCGCATCAATCCTATTGTACGCCGGTTAATTACCAGGTTAATAGCAATTGTACCTGCTGCACTGGTTATATTGATTAACGGAGAAGAAGATGTAGACAGCCTGCTTATATTCAGCCAGGTGGTATTAAGCATGCAGCTGGGCTTTGCCATTATACCACTGATTCACTTCGTAAGCGATAAAAAAACGATGGGTAAATTTGTTATTAAGCCCTGGGTAAAGATATCTGCATGGCTGATAACAATGGTGCTCGTATATCTTAATGCAAGATTAATAGTGGAGCAGGCTATGGATTTTTTCGACACTCCAGGCAACCTTTTCTGGAAAATACTGATCATTGCAGGAGCTATAGGCTTCCTCCTGTTGCTATTGTACACCACGCTGTATCCTTTGCAAAAAAGAAATCTTCACAAAAAATCACCATACATGATACGCCCAAAACCCTTGAATTGTCGCCGGTGCCCGCTTACGGAAAAATAGCCATTACGCTCGACTTTGGGGAGCTGGATGAAAAAGTGATCAATCACGCGCTGGCCCAGGGAAAAACGGATAGCGCCTACCTCTTAATACATATAACTGAAAGCGTAGCGGCCGGGGCCAACTTTGGAGAAAGTGTTGATGACGAAACACTGTCTGACCAGCAATATCTTAATGCTTATGTGCAGCAACTGAAGGAGAAGGGCTATCAGGTTGAAGGAAAACTGGGATTTGGAAATACGGTAGACAGTATTGCCCGGATCATCAATGAATCGAATGTAGAGCTATTGGTTATAGGCGCCCATGGACACAGGGGAATTAAAGACCTGATATACGGGGAAACCATCAACCAGCTGAGGCACCTCATAAAAGCCCCGGTGCTGATAGTTCCGGCATAAATGGAATTATAAAGCAGGGCGTTTTACCCTTAACAGGTGTTTAAACCTGCTGAAAGTTTCCGGTTTAATATTTAAGTAAGAGGCCAGGTACTTTTGCGGTACACGCTGCAATATTTCCTGGTGGTTCTCTACAAAATTTAAAAACGGTCGCGGGGCGACTGCATGATGAGGCTGGTTTGCCATTTATCCTTCAAAACCATAGTATGAACGGTTACTAACCGCCCAAGTCGCTCAAAACTATGACTGGAAGCAAACAACCGTTCCATATCGTCAAACGTTAACGAAATAACCGTGCTGGGCTCGATGGCTTCCACAAAATACTCGGAGGGTGTACGCGTATAAAACGACTCCTGGGCAGATATCAGGTGCCCTTCGCGGGATATCTGTACAATATGCTCCTCCTCTCCCGTTTTATAATATTTTCTTATCAGCCCCTTGCTGATAAAGTTCATATAATTCTCTATTTCACCTGCCCGGGAAATAACCTGCTTTTTGGCAAATTCCTGACGGTAATAATAGGGAGTAACTCCTTTTTACTTCGGTGTCGG
This sequence comes from Paraniabella defluvii, assembly GCA_019316985.1. Classification (GTDB taxonomy): domain Bacteria; phylum Bacteroidota; class Bacteroidia; order Chitinophagales; family Chitinophagaceae; genus Niabella; species Niabella defluvii. The sequence continues at coordinate 5,083,609 of CP079215.1, read as the reverse complement.
TAAGCGGTACAAACTGTCGTAAAAATTTTACGAAATCGCCTGCATTTTTTTCATTAAGGGACATACTCAAAGGTAACATAATTGATGTTTGATCATAAAATATCTTGAAGGTTTAACCACAAAATTGTTGTTAACATTCCTGTAGCTATGTAAAGTTAAAACACTGTTGTCTATTGATGTTTTTATGTGTAGATTTGCCGGAATCACAAATTCTTAAACAACATATATATGGCTGAAAAAATCAAAGTGGCTAATCCCGTTGTGGAACTTGATGGCGATGAAATGACACGCATCATATGGAAGTTCATCAAAGACAAATTAATTCTTCCTTATATTGATGTGGACATTAAGTATTTTGACCTTGGTGTGGAGCACAGGGACGCTACTAATGACCAGGTAACCATTGATGCCGCAAACGCTATTAAAGAACATGGCGTAGGTATCAAATGTGCCACCATCACCCCTGATGAAGCACGCGTTACCGAGTTTAACCTGAAACAAATGTGGAAAAGCCTAACGGAACCATCAGGAACATTTTAGATGGAACGGTGTTTCGCGAGCCAATCGTTATTAAAAATATTCCCCGCCTGGTAACCAACTGGACGGCTCCTATCATTGTAGGCCGTCATGCTTTTGGAGATCAATACCGTGCTACAGATACCGTAATTAAAGGTAAAGGTAAGTTAACCATGACTTTTGTACCGGAAGACGGTGGCGAAGCGCAGACTTTTGAAGTGTACAATTTCAAAGGAGACGGCGTGGCAATGACTATGTACAATACAGATGAAAGCATTTATGGCTTTGCCCGTAGCTGCTTTAATGTTGCATTGAACAAAAAATGGCCTCTATATCTTTCCACCAAAAATACTATCCTTAAAAAATACGACGGTCGCTTTAAAGATATCTTTGAAGAAGTGTATCAAAATGAATTTAAGACCCAGTTTACCGAAGCTGGTATTGTGTACGAACACCGCCTTATTGACGATATGGTTGCCAGCGCGCTGAAATGGAATGGCAATTTTGTATGGGCATGTAAGAACTATGACGGCGATGTACAAAGTGACACCGTAGCGCAAGGATTCGGATCATTAGGTTTGATGACTTCTGTACTGGTTACTCCTGATGGTAAAACAATGGAGGCAGAAGCTGCCCATGGTACGGTAACACGCCACTACCGCGAGCATCAAAAGGAAATCCAACGAGCACCAACCCTATTGCCAGCATTTTTGCATGGACCAGGGGCTTGGCCTTCCGTGGTAAATTGGATAACAACCAGCCTTTGATCGATTTTGCCAATGCGCTGGAAGCGGTTTGTATTGAAACAGTGGAAGAAGGTAAAATGACCAAAGACCTGGCGGTTTGCGTTCATGGTAATAAAGTAAACCATGGCGAACATTACTTATATACCGAAGAATTTTTGGAAGCAATCGACGAAAACCTGAAGAAGAAATTAGCTTAATTGCTATAGTATTTTATCCACAAAAGCGCATCAATGAAATTGGTGCGCTTTTTTATGCCTGCAACCTTTAAAAACTCTTTTCCGTCTTCACCGATACATTACCTATAAAAAGTATACATGATACCCAAACTGCTTGCAGCTGTAGCTGTACTTCTGATTCACAGCGTCGTTCTGGCGCAAACACGTATCGGCGTTCATGCAGGAACCAATTTTTCCAATGTAAGCTGGAAGCAATATTCCAATAAGAAATCCACGAAGTTTCTCCCAGGATACCAGGTTGGTTTTACTGTTACGACTCCCATAAAAATTTACAGCCGTCAGCTGTACATCCAGCCTGGTATCTCTTTCTCTAAAAAAGGATTTCAACAAAAATTATGAAGATTATTTAGGAACGGTCGATACAAGGTTACACCCTATTATATAGAGATGCCTGTAAACCTGCTTTATCTTATACCCAATCAAACCGATAAAAACGTATTTGTTGGCCTGGGCGCTTATTTTGCCTGCGGACTCGGGGGCAATGGGAGATACGCTATAATAATGTAAACGGGCGATTTGTAGGCGATATTGAATATGCCGATTTGAAAGATCAGGGTCCTCCCCGATTCGATATTGCCAATGAGAAATTCAACTATGGCAAGAGGCTGGATTATGGCATTAATATGCTCGTAGGTTATGAATTATGGCGAAACCTCCAGATACAGGCACATGGTGTATTAGGTTTGAGAAACCTGGCGCCCCCAATAATGGGGTAACAGGTAATGAATACTTTAAAAATATGGGCCTGGGCCTCTCTTTAGGTTACCTGCTTTAACTTATCAGGCATGGTACAATAAGAAGCAAACCTTATTTTTATCTGTAAATTTCCAAACATGCCAGTAGAAATAAGAAAAGCAGAACAAAAAGAACTTCCGGTGATACGCCAGCTGGCCCTGGATATCTGGCCTGTAACTTATGCGCCAATTTTATCGCAGGAGCAACTGCATTATATGCTCGACCTGTTTTACAGCCCCGCCGCTCTTGAAAAGGATTTTAAAAAGCAAGGCTATTTCTTTTTATTTTAAGTTTTGAAAACAAAGACGCCGGGTATGCCGGACTGGAGCTAAAAGAAGATAATACAGCGCATCTGCACAAAATATACCTGTCTCCCAATCACCAGGGTAAGGGACTGGGAAAACAACTGATTCATTTTATAATCAATTTTGCGAAAGAAGCAGGTGCCCATGCTCTTACACTCAACGTAAACCGCCATAATCAAGCATTGTTGTTTTACCAGGCAGTTGGTTTTGAAATTGCCGGAGAAGTGGACATTGAAATTGGCAATGGTTATTTTATGAACGATTATATCATGAAGAAAGACTTTTGAGAAAAGACTATTATTGAATTACCGAATGGTATTGAGGAAAATAATTTCCGATTTCAGATCTGAAATTATGCATTTCAAAATCGTCATCTAGTACTCGTCCATCTTTGCTGATAGTAGCATACCGGGGAATACCATAAATTCCAAAAAGTTCCCGTAAGTACCGGTAATCATCATTGCTTAAGTAAACTGTATGTGCCAGTTTTTGCTTTTTAACGAATGATTGATAAGCTCTTTTAGGTGATTCATCTTCGGAAGTAACAAACAAAAAAGTAAAATCTTTATTGTCCTTATATTTTTCCCTAATTGCATACAATTGCTGAATATCACCAATACATGGTCCGCAGGTAGTGGCCCAAAAATCGATAAAAATTACTTTTCCCGCATAGGGTGCTATCATTTTTTTGAACAAGTTTCCTGCATAGGAATCAGGTATGGCGGTTCCTGTTTTATCCCTTTTGCGGAGAGCTTCTTTCAATAGAAGGTCGGCCTGTTTCTGATAAAACTTATTGTAAAGACCTGCTTTTATTGCCTCCAGATAATTCGTTAAAGTGTCGCTACTTGCCGAACGTAAATCAAATTTAAACGCGCTGGCAACCCGGTGAAGCCGTATTACATCATATATCTTACCATAATGCAGGTATAGACGTTTACGGGCTATAGAATCCCTCATTTTATCTGCACCAACTACTTTTTCCAGCGCTGCCCCGAAATTCATTCATCCACGGAATAGTTTCTTTATATAAATGATCAAATTCCATTTGGTTGAGAAACGATGAAAACTGTTTGGAAATAAAAATGCTGTTATCTGCAAAACTTACCCGGTGGATGAAGTCAAAAAAATCTGCTGGCAGTTTTGCCTCTAAAATTATATTGGAAGAACCTGATCTTCTCTGGTCATCTCTTTCACGAATATAATTGTGTAAACGCATCATCATATGAAGATTTAATTCAGCGTAAGCTAAGGCCTTTGACTTTTCATCTGACTGATGAACGACGAGGATCGAATCGAGTAGTTTTTTTGGAGATCCCAATGGCGAAGCGTTGCTTTCTTAAACTGTTGGGGCCCTACCTTTTTCACCTGTTTAGCCAGCCCATCGTCATCTGTTTTGGATAAGGGAATACTGTTTCGACTGCGATTTATACCAGCCAGCGGGCCATAAAATTGTAAGGCTTCATTTTTTTCATTTTTCCTGTATATATGCCAGTCGATGACCAGGCCAAGCGTTTGCCCGGGCTCTATATAAAACTCCAACCATTGGTTATTAAAATCGAGGCTAACCACTTTAGGGTACCACATAGGCATACGAGCCTCGAAACGTCCATCATCCCCAATCTTTACCACAACAGGATGATTTGCCCGGGAAAATTCATTTTCTATATGAATCATTCCGGTTTTAAACCCTCCGACGGCCGGTAACCTTTCAGGTATCCTATCAGGGTAGCAGAGTCTGTGGAGAAAAAAAGATCATCGTCATTATAACCAGTGAGCGGATTTTTGCCTCCGGCATTTTGCAATATCGAGTAAAGCCAATTTTCTACTTCCGGCGGCATCCCTCCCCTTTGGCCTGAAGCGCCTTCAAAAACAAGTAACACACCAAGCAGGTGCAGCAGTTTGTTTATTTTGTTCTTCATAAATTTTTTACTTTTTCAAGATAGCTCACCACATCAGTTCATCAGGCCCGGTGTTTATAAAATAGGTAATTAATTACGTTATCCAAATATAAATTTTATGGTCCTTTAGTTTTTGTTAAAGCCATCTATGCAAATGTTAATAAAATTATATATTTCTCATTTACAACATATTATATAATAAAATTCAACTCCTGTGAGAATACTCCGGTTGATATAATTGTAATAACCACAATTAATATTATTACAACACTCAAGTTATTTTAAAAAGCTGGCAAGGGTCATAAAACAGCCGCAATGCCGGTTTAAAATCCTGATATTCTTGTTACCTTTACGTGCTTTCGAAAAGCAAGGTTTGCAAGATATTTTTAACTATAAGAATTATTTACAATGAGTACAAATCCAACCACTTTGTTTGATAAAGTCTGGGACGCCCACGTGGTAAGAAAAATCGAGGACGGTCCGGATGTTTTGTTTATTGACCGCCATTTTATTCACGAAGTAACCAGCCCGGTTGCTTTCCTGGGTATTGAGAACAGAGGAATTGGAGTAATGTATCCGCAGCGTACGTTCGCTACCGCCGACCACAACACCCCTACCATCAACCAGCACCTGCCCGTTGCCGATCCTTTATCGGCCAAGCAATTGGCAGCATTGTCGAGCAATGCGGAGAAATACGGCATTTCTATCTGGGCTTTGGGAAGTCCTAAAAACGGTATTGTGCACGTAGTAGGACCGGAAAACGGTATTACGCAACCCGGTATGACCATTGTTTGCGGAGACTCCCATACTTCTACCCACGGCGCTTTTGGTAGCATTGCTTTTGGTATCGGTACTTCTGAAGTGGAGATGGTACTATCTTCTCAATGTATCATGCAGCCAAACCTAAAAAATGCGCATTACTGTTAATGGCAAATTAGGCAAAGGCGTATTACCTAAAGATGTGGCTTTATATATTATTGCCCAGATCACTGCGAGCGGCGCAACCGGTTATTTTGTGGAGTATGCAGGCGAGGTTTTTGAGAACATGACTATGGAAGGACGTATGACGGTTTGTAATATGAGTATTGAGTCGGCGCCCGCGGCGGTATGATCGCTCCGGATGAGACCACTTTTAATTATATTAAAGGAAGAGACAAAGCACCTAAAGGTGAAGACTGGGATAAAGCGCTGGCTTACTGGAAAACTTTAAAAACAGATCCTGACGCGAAATTTGATTATGAGCTTACTTTCAATGGAGCTGATATTGAACCGCAGATCACTTATGGAACTAACCCTGGTTTGGGAACCGGCATCACCCGTAAAATACCCAAAGCCTCTGAAGTAAAAGACGGCGAAGCCTCCTACAAAAAATCGCTGGCCTATATGAACTTCCAGGAAGATGAGGATATTATTGGTAAAAAAATAGATTACGTGTTCCTGGGTAGCTGTACCAATGGCCGCATCGAAGACTTCCGGGCTTTCGCCTCTATTGTTAAGGGCAAAAGAAGGCCGACAATATTACCGCATGGCTGGTTCCGGGTTCGCATATTGTAGAAGCACAAATTAAGGAAGAAGGCATTTTAGATATACTGACCGAGGCCGGATTTGAATTACGGCAACCGGGCTGTTCTGCATGCCTGGCTATGAACGATGATAAAATTCCTGCCGGCAAGTATGCGGTAAGTACCAGCAACCGTAATTTTGAAGGAAGACAGGGACCTGGAGCGCGTACGCTTCTGGCAAGTCCATACGTAGCCGCTGCTGTAGCGGTAACCGGCGTAGTTACTGACCCGAGAGAATTAATTGAAGAGGAAGCAACAGTTTAGGTAAACACTTCAGTTAATTAAAAATCAAATATTTACGACTAGATTACTACAGTAAATTATTAAGTAAATTTCAAATCTTACATTACAAATGGCTTACGATAAATTCACAATATTACAATCTACCGCTGTTCCTTTGCCAATAGAGAACGTAGATACTGACCAGATCATCCCTGCCCGTTTTTAAAGGCGACAGAACGTAAGGGCTTCGGCGATAATTTATTCCGCGATTGGCGTTACAATAGCGACGATACGCCTAAACAGGATTTTGTACTGAACAACCCTATTTACAGTGGTAAGATTTTAGTGGGAGGCAAGAACTTCGGTAGCGGTAGCAGCCGTGAGCACGCTGCATGGGCGATTTACGATTACGGGTTCCGTTGCGTGATATCCAGCTTTTTTGCCGACATCTTTAAAGGCAATTCCCTGAATATCGGTATTCTTCCCGTAACTGTAAGCGAAATCTTTCTGGATAAAATATTTAAAGCTATTGAGGCTGATCCGAAAACAGAGCTGGAAGTGAATTTACCTGAACAAAAGGTAACCATCCTGGCAACGGGCGAATCAGAAAGCTTTGACATCAATGGCTATAAAAAGCATAATTTAATGAACGGCTTCGATGACATTGATTATCTGCAGGATATGAAATCAGAGATCGCTGCGTTTGCAGAAAAGAGTTTATATTAAAGCAGATAAGCAGAACTGTTCGGGTAGCTACCTCAATAACGCAGTCTGCTTGTATACAATCTTCACTAAAAATAAAAGGCGCCCTGGTTTCCCGGACTTTCGGGACAGGGTGCCATCATTTATAATGGACCGGCGTCATATTGAAATAATGGACACAACGCTGCGCGATGGCGAACAAACCAGCGGCGTGTCTTTCTCAGCACAGGAAAAATTAACGATAGCTCAATTACTGCTCACAGAGAGTAAAGGTAGACCGGATTGAGATTGCATCAGCCCGCGTATCTGAGGGAGAGTTTCAGGCAGTAAAAAGAATTACCGATTGGGCCAATGCAAATGGCCTGATTGACAAAATAGAGGTTTTGACCTTTGTGGATGGCGATACCTCCATTAAATGGATGCAAAAGGCCGGAGCTAAAGTAATGAACCTGTTAACCAAAGGCTCATTAAACCACCTGACGCACCAGCTTAAAAAGACGCCAAAACAGCATTTTGCAGAGATAGCCAGTGTTTTAAAGCTTGCCACGAAAAAGGCATTACCTGTAATGTTTACCTGGAAGACTGGAGCAACGGAATGCGTTTTTCGAAGGAGTATGTTTTTCAATATATCGACTTCCTGGCTACCCAGCCCGTAAAAAGTATTATTGCTTCCGATACACTTGGCATCCTTATTCCGTCGGAAGCTTCAAAATATCTTACTGAGATCACGGAACGCTACCCCACCCTTCATTTCGATTTTCACGGGCATAATGATTACGACCTGAGTGTGGCCAATGCCCTTGAAGCGGTAAAAGCAGGTGTAAAAGGTTTGCATCTTACTATTAACGGTATGGGAGAGCGTGCAGGTAATACCCCGTTAGAAAGCGTGGTTGCCGTGCTGAACGATTTCCAGAAAGATGTAAAAATATCGGTAAATGAAAAGGCGCTCTATAAAGTGAGCCGTTTGGTAGAAGCTTTTTCAGGTTTCAGGATTTCGGCCAACAAACCTGTTGTTGGAGAAAATGTATTTACTCAAACCGCGGGGATACATGCCGATGGCGACAAAAAGAAAAACCTGTATTATAACGACCTGATGCCCGAGCGTTTTGGCCGGAAAAGAAAATATGCGCTGGGCAAAACATCGGGGAAGGCCAATATTGAGAATAACCTGGCTCAGCTCGGTATCCAACTATCGGATGAAGATCTTAAAATTGTAACCCAAAAGATCATTGAACTGGGCGACAAAAAAGAAACCGTTACCCAGGACGACCTGCCCTATATTATTTCGGATGTGCTGGACAGGCATACCATTGGCGACAAAGTTGTTGTGGAAGATTATGTATTAACGCATTCTAAAAATATGCGGCCCTCAACAACAGTAATATTAAAGTTTGAGGACGGCATTGTTGAGGAAAATGCGTCGGGCGACGGGCAGTACGACGCTTTTATGAATGCGCTTACCCGTATTTATACAAAAAGAAGTTGCCATTGGCTAAGCTCCGCGACTATATTGTACGTATTCCTCCCGGCGGTAAAACAGATGCTTTATGTGAAACCATTATTACCTGGGAGCTGAACGGCCGCGAATTTACAACTACGGGTCTCGACAGCGATCAAACGGTAGCAGCCATCAAAGCCACACAAAAATGTTGAACCTGATATAAGCAGCTGCCTTAAAAGCATGTTTGTGAAATATAACAACATCATGCATCCTGAAAGAAAAACAGATATGAGACCGATCTTCCTGATGTTTCTGATCTTAATAACGCAGGCGGGTTCTGCACAAAAAAATGATGGCAGACCTGCACCCGCGCATTCGAAGTCTTTAGATATATCCAGATCCAGGAACTTACTACTCGACAAGTTTCTCGAAAAAGATCAGTTGTCCGTAATGCTGGAATTGGATCGTATCCTGATGCTGGAGGATAATGATTATATAGCCTTATATCCTGTAGAATACTGGTTACTGTCTTACTGGCTGAAAGACTACGAGGTTATTCTTGCATCCTGCAAAGGTTTGCGCCTGGATAGTCTTACCAAAGACAAACAAACGATCCGGATACCTCCGTCGCAGGATTACCTGGGACCTAAACTGGTTGAAAAGCTATCTGCCTCAAAAGAGTTATTGGTTAAGGAGATAGCTGCGTCCACTTTATCTGAAGAAGAAAAATTATTTTTACGCCTAAACCTCGACTACCTGTTGCCCGGCGATGCAACGCCGGAAGCTCAACAGCAAAGGCTAAATGAATTATCCGACCATTTCCTGGCTAAGTATCCCGGCAGCGACTATGCGTCTTTTGTAAAGCAATTCATTCGCATCCGATATAAAGCAACCCGCAATGGTAGCGCTTATGCACTGTACCTGGGAAAATTTCTGTTTACAGGTAACTTGGTGGACTACTACAAACATCCTGCTTTTTCGGGATAGCTTTTGATGTCGTAAGGAATAACTGGGTGTACCAGCTGGATATTGCCATCAGCTTTACAAAAACAAATACCGAAATGCCCTCGGATAATGATGAGTGGCCCAAAAACTCAAAGGCATTGGGTGGCCATGCCAAGCTGGCTGCGGGCAAATATATGCTTGACACAAAAAAACTGGCCCTGGCTCCGCTGGCAGGTATCGGTATTTTTGGCCTCGATCCTAATACTACCAGCGCCGAAGCCAATAAATTTAAAGGAGCGGGTATTAAAACGGGCATTGCCGGCAGTATCGGTTTTACCGGCGACCTTAAATTCAAACCCAGGGAAACAGATTATAATAGTATTAGTGGTTACCATGGTTTGCAAAACAATATAACATCTTTGCGTTTCGGTTACGAATATATTGCCACACCTTTAAAAAATAAATATGTGGACTATTCGGGCACTGTTCATAAAATAACCCTGGGAATTGCTTTTCAACAAGGCGTCTTCAACGATCACTATAAAACAGCATTTTGAAGCTTTCAAAGAATATACGCTATTTCATACCGCTGATACTGCTACTTGTTGCAGACCTGGTGCTTATAGTACTGGACATCCGCAATTTTACCACCCTTTTGCCAATCCCGGGCTTTACGATATTGAAACCAATAATAGTTATGCCGAGGATTTTCAAAACCTGAAATGGATCATGATGATGATGGCATTGGTACTCATAGCAATGGTCCGGCAGGAAAAAAATATTTCACATGGTTACTGGTTTTCCTTTTTTGTTCCTTGAAGACGTTTTCAGGATACATCAGTCTTTGGGACTTTTCTTTTATAATGTGTTTGGAATGACAACGGGGCAAAGAGGCGGCAAGATCATGGAACTTTTGCAGCTGCTTTTTTAGGTTTTATATTTATGGCCCCGGTTTTGGAAGCCTATAAAAAGGCGATGCTCTGTTTAGAAAACATTCGAAAATGATATTTATTTTGCTGGCGCTGTTCCTGTTTTGTGCGGTAGTGATTGATCAGGCGCACCGTTTGGCTGTTGTGCAATATAACTGGAAGTATAACGTGGCATTCGGACTGCTGGAAGACGGAGGTGAACTGATCACTGAAAGTATATTAACAGGCTACTTAATATCAGTGGCTCTAAGACAGAAAAAGTTGACATAGTTCATCATATAAATGAATAAGCATTGTAATACTGTATCATCCTGGTATGCCTTGCTTCAAAATAATAATTAGAAACCCGTCAGTTCCGGTCATACGGGGTGACATAAACAAAAATACAGATGAAATGAGCCGTAAAAATCTTCATCCTTAGAAGGTCCCAGGAACTTCTTCAGAGATTATTGGCGAATTACTTCTGACCATTAAAAACAATAAAAAAATATACAGATGAAAAAAACATCCTAATAGTTCCCGGTGATGGGATTGGCCAGGAAGTAACAGAGGTTGGAAAAAAAGTTTTAGATAAGATTGCGGAGAAATTCGGCCATGAATTTACGTACGATGAAGCGCTGATCGGTCACGTAGCTATTGAGGCTACCGGCAATCCACTGCCGGATGAAACATTGGAGAAAATGAAAAGCTCTGATGCTGTTTTATTCGGAGCGGTAGGGCATCCCAAATACGACAACGATCCTTCTGCCAAAGTAAGGCCGGAGCAGGGGTTACTGAAAATGCGTAAAGAATTGGGATTATACGCCAATTTACGCCCTATCAAATTATTTGACGAACTTTTGGATGCATCCAGCATTAAACCTGAAATATTAAAAGGAGCCGATATCCTGTTTTTCCGCGAATTAACGGGTGATATTTATTTTGGTGAGAAAGGAAGGAAAGATGATGGCAACAGCGCCTATGATGTGGCAGCCTACAGTAAATTTGAAGTAGAGCGCATTGCCCGCAAAGCTTTTGAAGCAGCCCGCACCCGCCGCAAAAAATTATGCTCGGTAGATAAAGCGAACGTTTTGGAAACCAGTCGCCTTTGGAGAGAAGTAGTACAATCGGTAGCCAAGGATTACCCGGATGTTGAAGTGGAATACCAGTTTGTTGATGCCATTGCGATGCTGTTGATCAAGGACCCTAAAAATTTGATGTTATTGTTACTGCAAACCTGTTTGGCGATATTCTTACCGATGAGGCCTCTCAAATTGCAGGTTCTATGGGTATGCTGGCTTCTGCTTCTGTAGGTGATGGAACCGGCGTATACGAGCCCATTCACGGATCGGCACATGATATTACGGGTAAAGGTGTAGCCAACCCGATGGCTTCGGTACTTTCGGCAGCGTTATTGCTGGATATTTCTTTTGGTTTAAAAGAAGAAAGCAACGCAGTGATCAGCGCTGTAGACGCAGTTTTAAAAGCAGGCTTCAGAACCGGCGATATTGCAGATGCTGCTACACCTAAAGATAAAGTGTTGGGAACAGCTGCAATTGGTGAAGAGATCCTGAGCCGCATTTAATATTAAAAAAGAGATTATGAGCTGGATAACATTGAACAGTGAAGAACAATTGGAAGTAATTAATCAAAAGTCATTCGAAAAGCCACAGCTGATTTTTAAGCACAGCACCCGCTGCTCTATCAGCAGTGTTATCAAGAACAGGCTGTACAAAAATGCGCTTCCCGATGGAATAGATTTCTATTACCTGGACCTGATTGCCAACAGGCCGGTTTCCAATAAGATCGCTGATCAGTATGGTATAGCGCACGAATCTCCGCAAATACTTTTAATAAAGGACGGCAAATGCATTTTCGATGAAAGTCATAGTGCCATTTATATGGAAGACATTATTGAAAAAGCATAAAAAAACATTTCTTTTTTACAGAGAAATCCTCTATTTTTGCCGCCCATTGGCGGGGTAGCTCAGGTGGTTAGAGCGCAGGATTCATAACCCTGAGGTCACGGGTTCAATTCCCGTCTCCGCTACATAACAGGAGTTATCTGATTTTATTGGATAACTCCTGTTTCTTTTATGCTCCAATTCACTGTATCTGGAAATTATACTTTAAGATAACATTCAACCTGTCGGTTCGATATGCCGTTCCGTCAAAAACGGCTTTTTCGGGATATATTGAACCAATAATCCGACGTTTGGTCATGATACTACTTTCTTTATAAAAGGATGATAAGTTCGTAGTGGCCTCCAAAGCCTTTTCCAGCTTGGCTTCTATGCCGCGGGATGGGTTATGGACACTTGTCTTTTCCAGCTCCGATTCCAGCTTTTCAATCTTCTCTTTGCATTCCCTCTTTATGATCAGGTAGTCTTCATCATCTATCTTTTCCCGGAGCAGTTTATCCCTGGCAACAGATAACTTTTGGTTCTCTGCTTCGATCTCATCGATTACTTTTTTGCGGTTATTATTGGCATTGCCGGCTACCTGTTTGTAAGCGTCAAGGATCATCTTTTGAAGCGCTTTTTGTATGCTTCCCGAAGCTCAAACCTCTTCAGGTGATCTATGAATATGTCATTGGCTTCCTCTGCTTTATGCCGGAAACCACAAGACGCGATACAATGGTAATAGTAATATAGACTGGTTCTTCCTCTGGATGCACTGCCGGTGAGGTTTTTACCGCATTTCGGACAGATCAGGAAGCCTCTTAGGGAAGGTGGGCATCAGAAAGAAGTTTCACATTAGTTCTTACACTCTTTCTCCGGCCATCCAATATGGCCTGCACATTCTCAAATTGTGCCTCACTAATTAGAGGCTCGTGCTGCCCTTTTACGAAATGGGCTTCTTCGTCCTTGAATTTTGGGATAAATACTTTACCGCAATAAAGAGGATTGCGGATAGCCACATGAAAAGCCTGCATGCTGAGCATCTTCCTGCCTTCCTGGACCATCATCTGCCTGATCTGGTCCGGTGTATAGATCTGCTTTTCGATCTCATCGAAGACGCGTTTCATGATCGTGGCTTCCGGGTCTTTCAGGGCGATGTATTTTCTTTTGCCATCTTCGCTGATCCTGTTACTGTATCCGAAGGGGCCTGGCCCATAACCCTTCCTTCTTTTTTGGCTTTGCGCATTCCATAAAAGGTGTTTAAGGCCCTGCGGTCATTTTCCACTTCCGGTGCGGCCAGGTAGATGGCCAGCATCATTTTGTTTTCGGGAATGGAAAGGTCAAGGGGCTGCTCTATGGCCTGGATCTCTATGCCCAGCTTAGTTAGCACGCTGAGCATTTGGTAGGCATCTCCTGCATTGCGGCTAAACCTGTCCCATTTCGTAAAGAGCACATGTGTGGTTTTGGAGTTCCGCTTTTCAACTCTCCCAGGAGCTTTGTCCATTCCGGGCGGTGGAAGTTCTTGGCGGAATGGTCTTCGAAGATCACCCGTCCGATGGCGATGTTGTTGACATCACAGTGTCTTCTCAGTCTTTCTTCCTGGTCTCGCTGGGAGTACCCTTTGTCGGCCTGCTCATCTGTAGAAACGCGGATGTATAGATCGGCTGTATGCATATGATGTAAATTAGGTTCAGTAAAATTTAGAATGGCTGTAGTCAGCTGTACCTATAAAGTTACAAATTATTTTCCTGAGCAGGAAATGAACAACGGATGGTATTATTATGGAAAACTGGGATTGAAAACTGTATCTTATCCCTGTGGCAGGTAATCATCAAAGTATTCATTAACGATCAAGCGGGCATAGTAATACAAGAATTGCAGGATTTGTTCCGCTTCTTCCTGGTCCGCCCGGATGCCGTCCTTTTGAAGAAGGGATATGAATTCTTCAATGGGTATCTTTTTGAGTGTTATTCGTTCCATCCCCTACCTATTATTCTGCTAAAATAGATGTAGTATGAATGGACGATAAGAATATGGCATCTGGTGACTTAATTTAGCGGTGGCGGTCTTTTGAGATGAGGTGTTTTTCTACTTTTTGCTGCAAGGAATCCGGTTGTTTTTCCAAAGTGTTCCAAAAATAGAGAAATGGAAATAGTCCTGTTTTCAGCCACTCACCTATTACATGTCCCATTACTGACTGATGAAGCGATTCATCAGAGATACTGGCTGCAAAAGACCTATTCTTCCTTTGATCGAAAAAGTCGTTTTGCGCTCAAAATGGTGCAAGCACTTGGATAAAACTGCTTAGCTGCTATGCCTTAACTTTTTTGTCCAAGAGCTTGCTGATTTTTTTATACAGGCTATCTATAACATAGCCTTTTAATATTTTGTACAGATTCTTTTTTACTAAGCGGCCAAGGTAGGAGTAAAAAAACGTTGCTATAGTTATTTTTGTGTAGAAAAGATAATATAATTTTGATAGGATTAAAATGCCTGATTTATTTAAGCAGGCTTTAACTAACCTGGTGATTAAATCATATACCTGGATATTGAATAGGATTAAAAATAGCGACACTGACCTTTTACCTTATCAGAATAAAAGTTTGGAAGACCTGGAAGACGAAGTCTGGAAAGACATTCCCGGGTTGGAAGGCTATGGCATGATCTCCAACTATGGAAGGGTAAAAAAGCTGGCTTATGAGAGCTATGACAAAAACGGAAAACTTCTGAAATACGAAGACAGGATACAGGCGCAGAAAATTGCTTCCTATTTCAACCGGTTCAAACAGGATACATTAGGACATCTGAATGCGCGGATACAGATCGACGGTGTTTGCCATTCCATTTCGGTGGGAAGACTCGTATACTATTGCTTCGTGGAACAGTTTGATTTGGCAGATCATTCCATCTTTATCTCGTACAAGGATTATGACCGGATGAATACGGGGCCGGATAATCTTTTTAAAACCGATATTTCCGGAATACAGCAGCATATCATGAAAGCCGGGAGAAAGGATCTGCATTTCGGTCACAGCGCTGAGAACCAGGCTGTCTTTTCAGAACGGGGCAGAAAGCTGACCCGGAAGAAAGTGAGCCAATATGATATGCGGGGAACTTTATCGCCACTTATGGAAGCCTTACCGCTGCTGCGGAACAAACAGGGATAACAACTGCTGCTATTAGCGCTGCTACAGGCGGGAAAACGCGCACTGCCGGAGGATATATCTGGCGTTTCGGAAGCAATAAGAACAGGCTGAACCCAAAAGTGGTCGGGGAGATACACACTGCTATCCGTGCTACCCGGGGCTCCTGTCAGCAGGTATGACCTGAAGGGCAATAGGATGAAGACCTATTACAACATTACACAGGCAGCGGAAGAGCTAGGTATTACCCGGGAAAGAGTACGGGATGCCGTTCACGGCCGATTGCTGGTATTGGTTGATTCGGTATGGCGGAAGGGGAGGCTGATCATATCAATGTAGACCGGGAAAGAAAATCCCTGGAGCTTCGTAAAGGGTATATTATGAGTCAATATTCTATTGAAGGAACAAGGCTGGCTACTTTCCGGTCCAGTAAGGAAGCGGCGCTGCACACAAGGGTGCAAAGGGAGCAGGTCAATGCCATGGCGACGAGAGATGATCTCTTGCTGCATGGATGTATCTGGCGTTACGGAGATGCACCGGCATTGTCCCGGGAAGAGGTAGAACGGATCCAACGCAATCTTGTTTCTGAGAAAAGAAAAGACATAACGCAATATGATCTCATAGGGAAACGGATCGACTATTTTCCATCTATCAATGTGGCCTCTCAAAAGACAGGGGTTCCGATAGGTTCGATCCGCTCATCTGCAGACGGGTACAAGGTGACAGGCAGCGGCTTTATATGGCGGAGGGGAAAAGAAAGGTGCAGCTTCAGTTTCCGGAAACGCCACGCCCTTTTGGTAATCAATTGAGAAAGGAGGTCTGTCAATATACGAAAGAGGGTGTCCTAGTCAGCCGCTACCCGACCATTGCCGAAGCTGCCAGGCAGACGGGTATCCATAAGTCAGATATCGCTAATACAGCTAAAGGTAGATGCCCGTCAGCAGGAGGTTTTGTCTGGAAAAGTGAGACAGAACCGGCCTCATCTAAATAACAGCACCTTCCCAAATGGAAATATAACTGTTGTATGAGGACTCATCGGATATCAAAATAGTTCAAGCATTTACACACATTGTGACAAATAACGATATTTCCCGATCGAATTGGTTAGTTCAAGTACTTCAATTTTATTGTCTGCAACGAGCTTGAGGCAATTGTTGTCGGATAAAAAATCACCATTAGCATGCATTATAAGGCTCCTTATCTTATAGACACAAAATTAATTGCCAGCCAGATTGTATTGTTATCCTTACTTTTTTATTTATTCAAAATCAGGGTAGTTAATTGGATATTTGTTACCTTTTAGTAGTTCAATAATACCTACAGGATTTATGACAAGTCCAATATATGCCTTTCGATTTTCTCCTTCCAACTTGCCTACCCTCGTAAAATCTTTATCGTTGATATGCCATATATACCACTTATCCGATATTTTGATTGGTTCATCTCCTGCCTTATGGCCATAGTCTCGCGTACCCCTGAAAAGAATCTTCGTGGTATCTCCTACATTCTGAGTATTGCCTACCATTTGCCAGAGTCCCATCTGAACACCCAATTTCGTAACACAATGTGCGTAAAAATCAATATCTCCTTTGATAATTTCAGAAAGGTCGGGATCTTCATCCAGACTATATTCCTTTTAAATGCACGGATCACATCACTATTGAGCTGGGTAAGGTCGAAAGCCACCAGTTGGAAATATCTCTTTTACTTTCTCCCACGTTTGCTGAAAATACATCACCTATCTTTGTACGTCCTCTTTTCATTTTTCTTTATTCTTTTATTACTTTATACCGAAATGCCCCATCTGGTCGGTACTATGGAGTTGATCTGATTGAGCAGCAAGCCACCATTCTTCTGTAAGCCGTGCTGGTTGATAAGTGTCTGTTCCAAGACCCTAGCTTCGGATCTTGATAAATTATTTGCCCCTTCGATAACTTCATAATCTAATAATTCTTTTCCTGTACCAAATGCCTGTTTATGCTCTGCAATACGTAATGCAGGATTGCGTGACGTAATACCTACATATCTGACAGTACCTGCCTCATCTAATCCGTGGTAGACCGTATAGGCACGTTTAAGTCCTCTCGCACCCGCACTGATCTCTCCGGCAGGCGTAGGTTCAATGAGTGCCAGCGTTATGGTAGCCACTGCATAGACGCTATTAGCGTTATCCGTGTCCAAGTTGTACCTGAAGAGCCCGGAACCCGTCATCCATTCGGAGAACTTGTCTGCCGCCAGCCCGGTAACACCTGTAAAATCCTGCGCCATATCCAACCCCGCATTGGAAAACCCTTTCCATACATCCGTCCAGGTCATCGGCAGCAGCGGCTGGTAGTCCAGTACCCAGGGCATATTATTGCCGTACATCGCTTCCACTCTCTTCCACCAGCTGGCCCAGTCGGGTTGGTTACCGATTACCCACAGGTTAGGAAGGCCAAAACTGAGTAATTTACCATTTTCAAACTCAGCAGGCGTGCCGGGATCCAGCTTCGCCAGCTCCACCATTTCATTTATATCCCAGTCACCGCCTGACTCGATCCTCCCCGAAAGTGGGTATACTGATAAAAGGCGTATTGTCCAGGCCGTGGAGCATAAAATGGATTGAGCTTGGAGATATACCTGTTGTGCTCATGCCCCATTGCTCTCCCCGGTTGGTCACTCTTGTAAATACCGGTGGCGGCCCGAAAGCCATCCCGTTGGGGTCCACCATGCTTTCCGGCTGGTTGCCCATCGCCGCATAGGGACTGTAGCGGTCCTGGCCATAATAATCTGCCAGCGGGTCTACGCCCAAAAACCTGCCGATCTGGGGTCATATTGCCTGGCAGCAAAGTCCATCCAATTCAGTCCCAGGTCTTTGATGTACTCGTTGCCCTGGTGCTTCTGCCGGTTCTCTATGCTGCCGGGTGCCTCCGTGCCCATATGTGCCATCGGCAGACCATGCGGGTAGTAATGGTTCTCCTCCCGCAGCTTGCCCCTCGTGATCCCGATCCGCAGGTCATCGAAATACACAGGTACCACCAGGCTCCGGTTGCTCAAAAATACGGATAAAAATCCATTCTGCGGGATCTCGATCTCCCCGTCCGTGCCGATCACCGACCAGGCGCCCAGGCCGTCCGCCTGGATCACCCCGAGCCTGCGCCCACGATCTGCAGCTGGTTGTTGTACAGGATATAGTTCAGCGCAGCGGGAGGACGGCCGGGATCTAATGCCATATCGGACATCATCTCGAAAATGCTCATATTCTGGCTCCCGAACATGCTATTGACCAATTGCACCTGGCCCTGCTCCGCGGGGCTACCTTCGGGGCCCGTCACCATGGTGGTCAGCAGGTTCTGGAAGAAGGACTGGTCGGAGATCAGGTTGTCGGTAGCGGGGTTGTAGCTGTCGTAGCGGTTCCTGACCTCGAGGGTGATGCGGTCTCCCGCCGTCACCTGCAGGATCAGGGAGGTACCTACGGGGTACTCGTCCGCCCTCAGCCTGCCGGAGTAGTTGCCGCCTTCGGGATCTTCCTCCCGGATCTCCCCGATCACATCGAAGAGGATACCTTCGGTATAGGCGCTGGACAGCTCGTAGGTGGCCAGGTACTCCAGGGTGAAGGAGACGGGCTCGATGGCAATGATGCTCCGCACATTGCCGAGATGGTCCTTGACAAAGAGCTCTTCGGTATAGATATCCGTTGCTTCATCGTATACCGTCCTGCCCTGGGGAGTGGAGATATAGACCAGGCTGTCGTCCTTATACACGGCTGTGCCCACGTAATCTCTTTTATAGGCAGCGCCGCTGTCCGGGATCACCGTCTCCCGCAGCTTTACCCCGGCGGCATTGTAGATGTATTCTATTTTACTCCCGTCCTGGAAATACACTTTCTCCGGCTTATTGAAGAAGGTATAGGTGACCTCGTCGATGGCTTTGTTGCGGTCCATGACCAGCGAGCCGGAGGCATCATAGACATAGTCCGTGGTGCTGGTATAACCGTCGATGAAGTCCCCGGCCAGGTAGTCCGTGGTGACCGTATCGCTCACCCTGAGGAGGCGGTTGCTGTTCGTATGGTAGGTATAGGTCAGGTAGTCCAGCACCACGGGCTGCAGCGCAGTGTCCACCACGCCCATCCCGTACTGCTGCATGCTAAGCATATTGCCGTTCAGGTCATAGCTGATGTTCTTCACGGTATAGTCGAGCTGGCTGTTGGTCCAGGTCCCGCCGAAGTATTCGTCAAAATCGGCCTGTAACAACCTGCCGGCCAGGTCGTACTGGTAATCGTAGCGCATCTTGTAGCCCCCTGACCCCTCCAGATCATGGAGGAGATCTTGCTGTCATAGCGCTTCACGGGATTGCCGGTATGCTCGTATTCCAGTACTTCCCCGAAGGTCCGCGGCTGGCCTTCCTTGTTGCCGGTGTTGGCATAGGTGCCGTTGATGGACTCCAGCTGGCCTCTCAGGTTGTACTTGTAATCCCGGACTTCCCCGCCGGCGCCCAGCACTTCCCGGCTGATCCGGCCGAGGTCGTCATAGCTGAGCTTCTGCATGACCTGCCATATGTCCGTGGTTTTTGCCCTGTGCCAGCTCCTGTACAGGCGGGAGGAGCCGGTATAGTATTCGTACTTGTAATATTCTTCCGCTGTTTTATTGGCTGCCGTATTTGTATTGGAGCTACGGGTAATGAGAGGCCGGTCCATAAAGTCGTACCGGATACTATTGTAACCGGTGCCTTGTGTAGTGGAAGACTTGGTGGCATTCTGGAAACGTGAAAGGATGACCCTGCCCTTGGTGTCGTAGTAGGATACGGACAGCTCCCAGTCGGCCAAGCCTTCCGCGCTGTCCCTGTTGAGCACCTTTACCCGGCTGATCACGGGAAGCCCCTGGTTGTGCACCAGCCGGGGCGGTTGTCCGCACCGCTGATGGTATCGGGGAGCAGGGAAGCGCTGTACTCCAGCCCGGTCAGGCTCACCCCGCTGTGGCTGTAATGGTCGTAATAGCTGTAGCTGAGGTATTCCACCCCGCTGATGCTGACCGTGGGATATTTCCCTTCTCCGGCAGCTGTGCTGAAATAGTGTAAGAGGTTCGTATTGGGAACGGTGGCGGTATAGGCCACGGAGTCCACCCGGTGCTGCCAGCGGGTCCGGCCCGTGGTATCGGTCAGCAGCGCCGTAGCAGTGGTCCTCCCCGCTTGTCGTAGAAGACCAGCTCCCAGAGGCCTTTCACAGATTCGGAAGGACTCCGCCGCATCACGATCCGGCCTTTGCGGTCATAGACCAGTTCGGTGAACCCGTCCTCGCCCGGCTTCTGCTCCTTCGACAGCCTGCCTTTGGCATCATAGAAATACAGGAAGCAGAGGTTTTTGACCACCGCGTCTGACAGGGTGCCGCTGCTGGCGCCGGACTGGCTCGCCCGGGGAGAAAGAATGGCCCGGAGCCTGCCGAAGTCGTCGTACACATACTGGGTCACCAGGTAAGGGGTCCCGGATGCGAGCACCGCCTTGCGGATCAGGTTGCCGGACTTATCGATATAAGTAATGGTGATGGCCCCGTTCTGGCCGCTGACCTGCTCCCGAACAGCTTTCCGGCCGCGTAATAGCCCGGGCTGTACGGCTTGCCGTTGGCATCCACTTTCCAAATCCGGACCACATTGGCACCATTGGTCAGTTTCTTCACTTCCGCACCGCGGTCGGCGCCCACCAGCTCCTTGCCGGGGCGTAGACCTTATGGCTGCGTGCCGTGCTGCCGGAGGTGATATCTGTGACGGTATAAGCATGGGCATCCCCGCTGCTGACCTCGACCGGGAAAGCAGTGCCGTAGTAGCTGTTCTGCTCCTCGACCAGGTCTTCCCGGGCTACATTATCATCAGAGGGAAAAGGAAGGTAGCCCTTTAGCTCCTGCCGGGGATAGTTCTCCGAGAAGCTGATGATGTTCCTGCCCGATACGTTGTCTTTGGCTACGCTCTTATAGGCGCTGTTGAAGCCGTCCCTGTAATAGCGGGTCAGCGCTACCCGGTCGCTGTAGGTAGCGGAAGTCACATTGGATACCGATGTCAGCGGGACAAAGGGAATATATTCCTTGATCACCCTGTGAACGGGTATCGTCGGAACGATCACCGTATCCGTACCGCCGCCTTCATAATCGGGATCCGGGATGATCCCCTGGGACATTCCCGGCTTGGCCAGCGTGAACAGGGGTAAAAAAGTATATAGGAAACTAATTTTTTCATTCGTAAATGTTTATATACGGGTGGTCGAATGGAATTTTGCGGGTGAATTTTTATTTGCTTTGGTATTCTTTGTTCGTAAATTTTTATAGTTGCTTCCATCGGGCCTGCTTCTTTGGAAGCCTCTACTCCGGGCAATTAAAAACTATCGATTTAATTGGGCGATACCATATCAATTTCTATATGCTTCAGGACATTTCCTTCCTGGTCCTTTACCGTGATCAGCCTGCCGAAATCGTCATATTCATAATAGGTGATCCTGCCCGTGGCATCCGCTTCGGCAGTCTTGCCAAACAGCGGGGTATAGGTATGGGTCTGCATCTGGACATCGGAAGGATGCAGCCGCACTTCGTCCACGTAGATAGTCGAACCGGACTTGCCTTTGATCTCTATGGGAGTGGTGGCTGTGGGGATAAAGCGGGCCACATAGTATTTCCAGGAACCCTGGCTGTACACCTCCTGGAAGCTGAAGCTGCTGATCCCGGCGCCGGTCACGGCAGGCAGCACGCCTTTGCACCAGAAGGAGAGGATGTATTCCTTACCGGTCTTCATATTGTAATCGAAGGTCACTTTCCGGTTCAAGGTCAGGTCCAGCTTATAATACTTACCACAGATCCCGTCCGCTGTAGAGATATAGCCCACATACTTGGCGGTAAAATGACCGTATTTCTGCAGGGATGCTTCTATATAGCTCAGGCCGTCGGCCATGGCTTCATCGAAGCCTGCATAACCGACCTCGTCATAACGCGCTCCTCCTGCCTCTGCCAGCTTATTGCCGGATACCGTATCCCAGAGCATCACCGCGGATATATCCTTGTCTACCATCCTGAGCTCTTCGGCATTGCCTTTGAGGTCCCGGTACATCACCTCTGTGATCGCTTCATACAGGGGACCGGGATTGGAGGCGCTGTAAGCCGTTTTTACCTGGTTATCGGGTTCGGAGACAGAGCTACCGTTCAGCTCGTAATTCCACCGCCCTGCGGGTTCGGGAACCTGGAGCTTCCAGCTTTTGTCTACCTGCAGCCTGCCGGAAGAGAAGCCGTATTTAACGATGGAAGCATTGATCAGCACATCGTAGGAATGTCCCGACGGGCTGATCTTCCAGGTCTCGGTGCCGATCTTCAATGCCAGGGGTAAGGAAAGGCTGCCAGTGAAATGGGGGATTACCCACCTGGTAATTGTAAATATTGCGGGTCAGGAGCTGTTCATCCTGACTGTTCCTTGTTGTTACGGTTGACAGGTTATCTCTTATATCATAGGAGTAGTAAGCAGTGTCATGGATGATAGAAGCGTCGGTTACGTATTTTTTGTAAATCGTCTTCTGAAGCAGGGCCTTGCCGGTATAGGGCCTGTAGGAAGCGGAATCCAGCAAAGGCACCACATCATTGTACCCATTGTATTCATCCCATCCCCGGCCGCGGTAGTAGACCTTATTCTCTACTTTGCCCAGCGTGCTTACCGAATCAATGCTGAAAGTATAATCATTGTTCGTCCTGGAGATCAGCCTGTTATTGTGGTCATACTCGGACATCTCTATCGGCAAGCCGATCTCCCAGTCCCTCAGGTACTGGCGATCCGCGTAAGGCCTCTGGTAATAATGCTTATTGCTTCCTACCAGGGTATACCGGGCCTTGGGCGTGCCGCTGCTGTCCACGATATTGGTGAAGCGGATCATGCTCTTGGAGAGCAGCTCATTCCCGGAATTCCGGGTCTCAGTGGTCACCTTGGAATAACCGTGGTTGGAGCCATTGATCAGATGATGAGCGGATATAAAATTATTGAGCATAAAATAATCTACAATTGCTCCGGTCGTAGTATTAACTTTTCTGGGCGCGTGAAAATACCCTCCCGGTATAAAGCTGATCCCGCCTTCATAAGTATACCGCGTATATATTTTCCTGGAAGGGTCCGCAGCATCATATTGAACTGTTTCCTTGAGCCGGACACCATCCGGTACGCCTCTTCCATGGAATTTATGATCGCTGACAGAAGGCGCAATTATATTGGAATTGGCCAGCACATGGCCCTCGTAGCTGTACTCCTTGATACCTCCGTACACGTTCTTGACCCGGTACAGCAGGCCGGCTTTGGCATAGGCTGCATTGTACTGGCGGTACACCCCGAAGCTGTCACTGCCTGAGCCGAAGACATTCTTATGGCGCGGGATCGACTGGGTCAGGTAACCGGTGGGCATGGTATTGCCGTTGTAGTACCCGAAGAAATCCTTAGCACCGCTCAGGCGGTGCGGAAGGATGATATTGTTGTAATCAAAGGAATAATACAGTTCGGTTTTCGAATCGTCTGCATTGGATATGAAGATTCTGGTAAGAAACAGCCTGAAGTACCAATCCTTCTGATGCCCCAAAGGAAGAGATGTCATATCTGCGCAGGGAAGGTCTTTGCTAAAAACGTCACCGGTTCCGCTCTGTACATAACTTTGGTTCAATTTGTAACGGAGCACCCGCTTGGAAGAGCGCACTCTTATTTCATCCAGTACAGGTCCACCCGGGAAATCACAACGGTAGTACCCGGTACCCGCACCTGAATAATCTTTGTACCTGAAGCTCACTGTGACATTATTGGGATAAACAATGGAGTCCGGAAGACTAGGCAACTTTGAATTTCCTTCTACCTCATAGTCATAGGTATGATAACCTCCAACGGTTCCGTCATTGTAGTTGTTCACACTTTGGTTCTGAATTGCAATTACCAAAACATCGGTATCATAAATGTCATTCCTGTAATAGTAGCGGATTTCCGAAAGATCCGGGAATACGATCCGGGACAAGTGCCAGCTTTGGATATAGCCGCCGGTTGAGGCATAAGCACTCTTTTCAAAATGATAACGGATACCCTGGTCATCGGTGATGATAAAGCCCAGCTCCCCGGGCATTGTCCCTGAAGATGCGACGGGAATCGTATCTACCGGTGCACCGTCCAGCAAGAGGTCTACGGTCACCTGTTTCTTGGGATGGGTAAAGAGAAAACCGTTCTTACCGATATTGAAGGTGAACCCCATACCCGGAAGAGATACCACAAAATCATCGAAAGCATCATCGAAATAAACATCCGTATTCGCATCGGAGTGCTGTCCGGGATCCGTATAAGAAGACAGGCTGTAAGCCAGTTTGCCCATACTGTTGAGCGTATCCGAATCTCCCTCGTAGGCAATGCCTACGGCCTCAAAGGTCTCGTCCGGCAGGTGCCTCAAAACCCGGTAAATCGATCCGCCAGCAGCAATGTCCCAGTTTAATCCTGCAGCTGATGCTATCTGGTCCACTTTTATTCCCTTCGTATTATAGGTCAGGGATACGCCATAGCTTCCGTAATTGTTGGAATAATTATAGATAGGGACACCGATCGTGGTGCTCCCGTCAAAAGGGTTGGGCTGGTCAATGTTCGATATACTGCTGTTGCCGACCACCGAAGGTATCATCTGTCCATCGCCGGAAGGAAGAGGAAGTTCTGTTTCCTGGCCGTAAGCTATGGACATCGAAAGCAATAATATCCCGGTAAGAATGACTGATGTTCTTTTCATAATTTTTTTCGTTAGCTTTTCTTGATAACCTGTAAATACAAAAAGCCGGAATGCTTCGCTATAAGGCTTTAACATTTAACGGACTGATAGTTAGTTTTTGAGTGGCTCCTATACTAGATTCCGTGAAGCAACTCCATATTCTTAAACGCAAAACATATTTAAGGATGACTATGCTTTAAATATTTAGGTCAGCGATGCAATGTTAAAGACATGATTTAATATAGCAAATCATTATAATAATATTTACATTCATTTAACAACGAGTGCTCTCTTTTTTCAGGTTAAAACCTGATTTGACATAGGGGGTCATTTTTTCCTTTACTATCTCTGGGAAAATTATTTATAAGCAGATACCTATGGAGCTACCACTATCATTAATGTACGGAATCAACTGCCTGTATATGTTCCTATCTATGTTGTTTGATAAATAAATAAAGAAGCGTTTAATGAATATCCTAATCCAAATATCTTTATTTGCAGGTATTCATAAATGTACAACCGTACATATGTACATACATCTTTACAGTTGTAGCCAACATTGACCAGGCGGCCCATTTTATATCCATCTATCCTGGTGCATCTATATATATAGACCTATATTGTTCCGTTACTTAAGTTCATGTTCTCCTTCCTGTCAGATTGCCTCCTTTCCTGAATGCTTTGATAAAGCCACCCTGTCCCAATATGGCGTCCAGTGCCTGTATTTGGCACTTTCTCGGCTAGCGATTCCCTGCAAAAACAGCTTTTACTTTGTATGGAAATGGATACAATGTCTATGAGCAATATTTTGAAAACAGAAAGCCTGCATATCCATCAATAAATACAACAATTATGGTTACATATCGTGTTTCGAAGAAAGCAAGCGGGAGTTGGGCAGTGGCCCTACTCGCTTGCCCCGGACTGATGTCCGGGGATTTGGGTATACTCAGGGTATACTTTCGGAATGTAATGCAGCCTGCACGGGGCAGAATAGTATACCTGGCTGTATACCGTTTTCAGATATATCAGAAATGAAGTTTAAAAACAAATTGGGATGAAACAAAGTGATACGAACAGCATCCGCTACCCGCGAGAAGTAGATGTCAAGATGGAAAAGCTGGCACAGCAACTCAGGCGCAGCAAGAAGGATCTGTTCTGCCAGATGGTGGATTATTTCTACCGGAGCAAAAAGATCCTGCTGATCCGGGAGATGAGCTGCTCAAAAGGAACTTTCAGCAGGGATCAACCGTATTCTCTCCTTTATCAAACAGCAGGAAAAGGATTTTCTGCTGCCGGTTTTACGGATACCGGTCTGCTCAAAACCGCCGCATCCAGGCAAATCACTGTATTGATAATGTGACCAAACTCATTATTGAGCGCAGCGACCATTTGCTAAAAGGGCTGAAGTTGATAGCCTCGAAGCAAGCGGAAAGGGAAACCCTTAAGCAGCAGTTCAGCGAGCTATTGAATACTATATCGCCCAGCGGGAAGAAATGGGATGGACCACAGCCGCAGCAAAAAGGAAGAGCTAATGGCCCAGGTGCGCAGGTCACTCAAAAACTTATAGGATCATGTACATTCATATTACCGATTCGGAGACTGGAAACAACAAAGGGAGTTGCGGAAAATTAGTGAGCTACCTGGAAAAAGAGAACCGGACTGTGCAGGATGACAACAGGCAGCCGGAGCTGTGGTTCAGCAGTAGCCGAAGAGACATTCTTCCGCAGGAAGTACGGGTGAATATAGACCATAACATTGCTAAATTAGGAAAAGAGGAAGCGAAGTTTTACCTGGTCAATATCAGCCCCAGTCAACAGGAGCTTCTTTATCTCAAGGAACAGTTCGGGAAGCAGGCGCAGCAGCTCAATTAAAGGAGTTTGCCGTCAGAGTGATGGATCACTATGCCCGCAACTTCAAACGAAACGGCATTGAAGACAACCGGGATCTGTTATGGTACGGCAAGCTGGAACAGCATAGGTATTACAGCAGTCATGACAAGGAAGTGCAGGAGGGAACAAAAAAGCAAGGTCATCAAAGGATGGCGAGCAGATGCATATCCAGGTGATCGTCAGCCGCAAGGACATCACGAATAAGATCAAGCTCAGCCCGATGAACAACTCACGAGGCAAAAACAGGGCGCATTCTGCCAAACTGGGACAATTTGACCGCAGGGCTTTCAAGCATTCCGGGAATCGCTCTTTGATGAGCTGTTTGATTATAATAGGGAGTTGAAAGACACGATGGCCTATGCGCTGACCATGAAGAAGGGAACCAGCGATCAGAAGCGTTCGCTTCAGGTCCTGGAGCGTGCCGAAAAAGATTGCCGCATGCTGAACAGGGAACCTTTTTTAAAATGGCACAAAATGTCTTCGGGGATACTAACCCGAGATTGGAGCAACTACTCGGTACGAGAAGCGATATCGCAGGTGGACTTCTGGATATTTTATTAAATTCCGATCCGGTCAACCAGGAACCGGAGGGTATCATCCCAATCCCCAAAAGGAAAAAGAAAAAACGACGTTCACCGGGACAATAACAGATCAATGCTTACATTCAAAAAATAGTTTACTTAGGAAACAAATCATTAAAACAAAAGGATCAGCAAATGTAGTGCAGTGGCCCGTGCACAAACCTGCCAAAAGACTACGGCATAAACACCAATCCTCGGCACAAAGCCTTCCTTTATTCCGTTTCCTTTTGGCTTCTTCCCCACTGCACTGGTAAAAGGCTTTCTTTTTCTTTTTCCGGTTTTCTTTCTCTTTTGGAAAATTTTATGGAGGCAAAAAGTACCCATTGTAAATGATGTTCATTCATGGTAAAATACAGGATACGATCTATGATCAATGGGTGTACTTTTGATCTGCTCCCACAAATACTCCTACCGGTATCCTGTCACCATCAGTGCAACAAAAATGGAGGTTATGGTTTGTACTGATCATTCCTAATGCCAGTCAATGCCAAATCAAGTCACTGAAATCCAATTTTCAATATCGGTTTTATTCCCTAATACCTTGGTGCAAAATGAGAAACTATGTTGCACCAGGAAACAGTGAATAAGGAAATGTGGGAACTTTTACAGAGGCTGATGAAAGATGAACACCTGAAAGATTTTGCTTTAGTAGGTGGAACGGCATTGAGCTTAAAAATAGGTCATCGCCTCAGTATCGATATTGATCTCTTCACAACAAAGGACTTTGATTCGTCGAAAATGTCGGAATACCTCCGGGTGAATTATGGTGCTGTAGTATATCGATGCCCTAATAACGCAGTCCTTTCTCATATTGACAAAATAAAAGTGGATATGATCGCTCATAAATACCCGCTTTGCAGGCCACTCGAAATCCAGGAAGGAGTCAGGTTAGTCTCATTGGAAGATATCGGAGCTATGAAATTACATGCCATCATACAAAGTGGTAAGAGATTAAAAGATTTCATTGATATGTATTTTTTGCTGGAACAGACCCCGCTGAAAACATATTTGGATGCCTATGAAAAGAAATACCAGGGTTATTCTAAAATAGCAGGCCTCGCCCTTCTTCACTTCGATAATATTGACTGGGCTCAAAAAATACAATTAATAAAGGAGAAAGAAACATCTTGGGGTAAAATGAAGCTTCGCCTGGAAAAGGCGTTATTCGATCCGACACGCCAATTCGGGATCAAGCCGAAACAAGAGCCAGTCCCAGGTCCTATTAAAAACGCGGAAAAGGGTTAAGATAGTCAGCATAACTTGCACACCCTGAAAAAAAAGGAGTAATTTTATGATTATGAAAAGTGTCAAGAGGAATAAACGAATGCCCCATATCGATAAAATGTTCTTTTGGGAATTTGATATTGAGGCTATGGATTTTGATGCTGCCTATAAGACTGTTATAGCCCGCATCATCGAACGTGGAGGTCAGGAGGAGATCAATGAGCTGGTCAGATTTTATGGATATGAAAAAGTCATTAAAGCCCTCCGTGATGAAATTTATTTCCTTCCTGATTATGGGATAGAAAGTGCTTTGGCTTTTTTTCCGGAATTAAAGAAAGAGGAAATGTACTGCTACATCAACAGAAAGGATAAACCGTATCATTGGATTTAATAAAATAATTAAAGGAACACTACAATTGCCAGTATCAAAGCATCGGCAAATTTGGTACTGTTGTTTGCAGATAATATAATCCAAGACTACGCCTAATACAACTTCACGGTACAAAAACTGAATTTATTCTTTTTGCTTTGGCTCTTAAATTCTTTAAATGAATTTAAGGCCCTTGATTATTAGATATTAAAAGAGCTAACAAGAACTATGAATACAGAAATTCAGAATGGATAGAAAAATAGCGCATCAAGTATTTGTAATATCCTAAATCGTAAATATATTTGCATCGTACGCTAATTTGACATTTTATGGCAAAAGAGCTTTTAATCGGTTAAAAGTTATATTAGTTGAAGAAAATAAAACTAATAAATGGTTGGCAAAACAACTTAACAGAAATGAAACGACCGTTTCACGATGGTGTACAAATGAAATGCAACCACCAATCGAATCATTTTATGAAATTGCTGAAGTTCTGAATATTGATGTCAGAGATTTATTAGTTCCAAGTAAAATCAACAAAAAAAACTTTTAGGTGATGGAGGATATCAATGCTATAAAAATTAGGCTAAAAGAAGAGTTGGCCTTAGAATTAAAGAAGGAAAATTCTGACAATAATATTATTCTAAATATTTCAACTGAGCTCGCCAAACTTGACGAAAAGCAGATAAGATTTTCCATAGACGCCGGATTAATAAATAGATTAGGAAAGGAGCTTGTGGGAAGACATGAAACTGCCGTATCTGAACTTGTAAAAAACGCATATGATGCTGATGCCACAGAAGTCAATTTGATTTTTGAAAACGCTTGGCAAAAGGAGGAACACTTCGTATTGAAGACAATGGAGTTGGTATGACACGAAGTCAACTTGTCAATGGATTTATGAGGCTTTCTTCCTCTGATAAGATTCACAATCCGGTTTCTGAAAAGTATAAAAGAACAAGAGCAGGCAAAAAGGAATTGGACGGTTTGCCACTCAAAGGTTGGGAAAGAAATTAACTATAATCACACAAACACTTCATTCTAACAATGCGATTAAAATTGTAATTGACTGGGAAGAATTTGAAACAGACAAAGAATTAATAGCAATAACAAATATTATTGAGAGTACTCCAAAACAAAAAAAAGGAAGGGACAGACCTTATTATTGAAAATTTGAGAGAGGGATGGTCTGATGCCATGATAAAAAGAGTTTTTAGATATACCTCCGAATTGCTACAGCCTTTTCCTTTATCAAAAGAAAGGTTAAAGGATGAAAAGAGTAAAAAGATCCTGGATTTAAAAGTTATTATTTTTTAGAAAACAAGATGTAGGCTTGCTTCCAATAATCGACGACGAAGAAGCAATTTATAAACATGCTGTCGCTGAAATAGAAGGATATATTCTTGAAGATGGACAGGGCTGTTGGTCCTTAAAGAGCGAAAACTGGACAAGATTAGATGAATCTGTAAGAAAAATGTTCATTTCAAGTTATTCTGACGCCACACGCCAATAATAGCTTTTTTGGGTTTGTAGAGATAACTGATCTTAAAGGAAGTACATACGAAGAAACTTCGAGTAGAGAAGGTATAATTGAAAATGAGGCCTTTAATGAATTGGTAGATTTTGTATATCGTTCAATTGTAAGTGCGACAATAAAAGTTGCAGAACTTCGGGGCGTAAAGCTACGGCATCTCAAAAGGATTATACAAAAAATGAACAGACAGCAACAGAGAAAGTCGATAAAGCTATTACTAAACTGAAGGAAATAATAATACCTGAGGAAGGGACAAGCTATAATGAATCTTCTAATTCACAAAATTCCAAACAAAAATTTCAAGAAGCCTTCGAAGAATTTGAACAGGCAAGAGAGGAAGAAAAAGAACAATTCCAAAGGAAAAGACCGAGCTTATTGATGACATTAATATGCTCAGGATTTTGGCTGCGTTAGGGCTTGTAATTGGAGAATTTGTTCATGAAGTACAGCGATTTTTACCAGGGTTTGATGCTGAAATCAATTATCTAAAGAATGTTCTTAAAGACAACCCTGAAGCAACAGGGCGAGTTATGCTTCTTGATGGAAATATAAAAGCCTTTACAGCATATACATCCTATTTCGATAAAGCAATATCAAGAAACGTTATAAGAGAGTTGCAAAATATCGAAATAAGAGATGTTGTCAAAGATTTTAATCGGGTAATCGAAAATGATTTAAAAAGATCGAAAATAACATTTGATCCTCCCTTGTTTATGGACTATGGGCTTTTTACAATTCCAATGCATCCTTCCGAATGGGCTTCTATTTTGTTCAATCTTTATACAAACTCAAAGAAGGCAATATGGCGGAATAAAAAACCAGGAGAATTTTCGTCAAAAGCGGAAGTGAGAATAATAGAATTTACCTAGAGTTTTCAGATAATGGTGATGGCATTCCTAAAGAAAATGAAGATAAAATATTCAATGCCTTCTTTACAACGACATCTGCAGCAAACCATACTTCAAATGAGACTGACTCGCTTGTAGGCACCGGTTTAGGGCTAAAAATAATAAAAGATATAATAGAGGCGTATGGTGGAGATATCTATGTTTCCCCACCGCCTGAAGGTTTTAATACGACAATTAGAATTGAAATACCGAAAAAGCAAAAATAAAAACCTATGAGTGTTCCTAAATATATTTATATCGATGATGAGAACGGGGCTTCGGAAATCTCTACTCTTCATGGCTTTAATGACTCCAAAATTGTAGAGGTGGAAAGATTTCCGTTGTCAGAATTCAGAGAATTTGGATCGCTAAAGAATGCCATGATAGAGCAATCAAAGAATAAGAGGTTCGATGGAATGATAGTTGACTTGAGGCTTGATGGTTCAGGCGAAGATCGTACTGAGTTTAATGCTGCTTCTATAGCCCAGGAAATACGATCCGTTGCAGCCAGAGGTGAAATGGCTACCTTCCCAATCGCACTTTGTTCAACTGATGAAAAAATACGCCAAACATATAATTCTGACAAAACGAGCCATGACTTATTTGATTACAAGATCAGCAAATCTAATCCTAATCCCGATTGGCATAAATTGGGAACAAAACTCTCGTCATTAGCTAAAGGATATCGGTTGCTTAATGAAGATAAGAAAAGTTTGCAAGAGATATTTGGCATCTCGGATATTTCAAAAGTTGATGTCAGAATTTTGGAAAAGGCAGAAACTTTTTCGGCAATTTACGATTACGCTCACTTTATTATCAAAGATTTCTTTCATCAAACTAATCCTCTCATTAATGAAAAAATTTTAGCAGCGAGGTTAGGAATAGATTTAAAAAATACTCCGAGTCAATCATGGGAAAAATTAGTTAACACTCTTTTTGACAAAGCTGCATATGTTGGACTATTTTCAGATGGATGGAAAAGATGGTGGGCAGATGTCATCTCTGACACATTTTCTGCGATTTCTAATGAGAAATTAGCTTTTCTAAAAGCAGAAGAAAGAGTTTCAATATTAAAAAAGCATCTGGAATAGAAGATTTAGTAGCGGCCACGCCATTAAAATTTTGTAACAGCACCGAATTCTGGACAATATGCGAGGGATATAAAGTACCCATTGACCCGTTAGAGGCGTTTAAAATCAACACTAGCAGAGACCTCAAGGTTTGGCAAGAAAGTAAATATATTTCCTTATTGGCTATTTTGGAGAGGGAAGGTTTTTTCAGATAGAGGCATCAAACCTCATCCAAGTGAATCAGAAAGAATTGAATACACCAAAGAGCTTTTGGGAATATCATGAAAATAAATAGTAAGAGTTTTAAGGGAGCGAGGAAGAAAGAGATCAACGATTATCTTTCCATAGTTTCGAAATATGGTATAGCCTATACTAAAATTGATTTCAAAGAGTCTTTATCAGATGACCTTTGGGGTATACAATAGAAGGCATAGTTATTCCGGTAGAGACTTCAACTCTGAAGCATATTCGCCCCAGCGGTTTTTCAAGTGTTGAGGTTATCGTTGATCTTGATCTTGAATCCCGAGTAAATGAATGGCTTAATTTAAACGACCCATTTACAAGTTTGAGTTTTCGAAGTCTTTTAAAAGGAAGTAATGCGACGACCAAAAAGGTTCATTATTTAAGCTTTCATGTAGACAGACACAATACCTCTGACACTAACGAAATACATCCACTTTACCACCTACAGTATTTACAAAATGCGAAGATTAAGCCTAAAGATGATTTTGATCACGGAGATAGCTTACAATTGGATACTCCTCGCATGATGCATTTCCCAATGGAGCTTATTCTTGGCATAAGTTTTATGATGTCCAACTTTTGTCCTGAACTATATCTAAAATTGGTGCAGGATAGACAGTACATCAATCTTTGTAAACAATATCAAGAACGAGTTTGGAGGCCGTATATAAATTCACTTGAAAATTTCTGGACAACTAATCCCAGCCAATGGCTTTGGAATCCCAAATTAAATTGTCCATATCTATTATGAGGTCTGAAATATTAAAATATTTAAAGGGGCAAACTTCCCAGTTGCCCAAAGATATAGATCGTTTAATAGTATCGGCGTTTGTCAGATCCAATAATATCAATATACGAAATAACAATTTCATAAAGGAGTTTATAATAGATGTGAATAGTTCTAAAAAGGAAGTAAAGAATCTTTCTGAATTCCTACATTTAATAGATTCGTTCCACATTCAATTTGATTTTGAATTTTTGATTAGGACATTTGAGTTCGTTATTTCTCCGTCAGATAAAGTGATAAATGGTGCCGTTTACACGCCTAACATTATCAGGGAATATATTGTTGAGCACAGTCTATTGATGGCTACAAAAGATATTAATGACATTAAAGCAGCAGACATATCTTGCGGGTGTGGAGGATTTCTTTTGTCGTTAGCTCAAAAAATAAGAAAGCAAACCGGAAAGAAATTCAAGAAGATTTATAAGGAGAATTTATATGGCGTGGATATAGCTGAGTATAGTATTACCCGAACTAAAATTTTGCTTATTCTATTCGCCATAATGAATGGCGAAGACGAAAAGAATTTTCCTTTAATCTATATAGTGAGAATGCACTTACATTTCATTTAAAAGAAGAATGCCCCGAGGTTAAGAAAAACGATGGCCTTGATCTCATTCTCGGGAACCCGCCCTATGTCTGCTCTAGGAATATGGATGTGGCAACTTTAGCAATCGTAAAGGAGTTAGCAGTTGGGAAAACAGGGCATCCGGATCTTTATATACCATTTTTCCAGATTGGAATGGAACAATTAAATAGTTCAGGCATACTTGGTTACATTACTGTTAATACGTTTATAAAAAGCGTCAATGGTATAGCTCTCAGAGAATATTTTTCAGATAAGAACTTGGCATTGACAATATTAAATTTTGGAGGAGAGCAGATTTTTGCAGATAGAAATACCTATACATGTATTTGCTTTGTACAAAACTCAACGGAAAGGTTAAATATATTAGAACACAGAGCGAAAATTTGGATACTATAGACTTTAAAAAATTATACAAGTTCGACTACAGTGAATTGAATAATAAGGACGGTGGAATCTGGTTAACAACAAAGTAATAAAGGATTTTATAAATCGGGTAGAATCCACAGGAGTTCCTTTTAAAGAACTATATGATACTAAAAATGGTATTGCCACTTTAAAAAATGATGTTTATAAATTTATCCCTGTAAATGAAGATAGAAAATACTATTATCTCATGGATAACGCAAATCAGTTCCCAATAGAGAAAGGAATATGCAGAGATATAGTAAACGCTAACAAAATAAAGGTATCTTCTGATATTGATCGTCTTCGGGAAAAAATAATATTTCCTTACAATGAGGGTGCTAAAATTCTTTCGGAACAAACATTAAGAACCAAGTTTCCAAGAGCCTATGCTTACCTTCTAACAAAAAAAAGCAGTTTTAAAAACAAGAGATAAAGGTGCAAGGTCTTATGAAGCATGGTATGCTTATGGTAGAAAGCAATCTATGGAGATTTACTCTTATAAACTCTTTTTCCGCACATTTGTGAACGCCCTTCCTTCGTGTTGTGTGAGGAGATAGACTTACTATTCTATAACGGCATCGCCCTGATCTCTGATGACTTAGAAGAATTACGCCTTATAAAGAAAATCTTAGAATCTGACATTTTCTTTAAATACATTAAGAATACTACTAAAGATTATTCCTCGGGTTATATATCAATGAGCCGACATTACTTAAAAAATTTTGGCGTGTGCCAGTTGACAGACCAACAAAAAACTCTTTTATTGAGCAAAGATAACTGTAATGACTTTCTGTATGAACTGTATGGGATTGAAATAGAGAGTTCTGTTTGTTAGCATGAAAATTAATTCTTCAATTCACTTAGTAATCTTAAATCTACTAAAAATTGATTCGATATTCGCTCTGTTAGGGCTACACTTTTTGGCAGATAGTAAAATCTAGCAAAAAAATTAAACGGCAATTCTATAAAGAATTGCCGTTTTTAATTGCCCGGCTGATAATAATGGGACGCTATTTTTACAGATCGTCTGCGCTGCGGCTTTAATCATTCAAAGCGAGAATAAGCCCTGCAATCTGATATACTTTGATAAGGGCCAAACTTTTTGTTACTTTATAGTTCTTATTCGTATCATCTCACATATAAATTGAATAACTGCTCCCGCCCGGCTTTACGCGTATTACTACATGGCCTTGCTTTGCTTTTATCCGCGCTAAATCTGTAGCCAGCCTGGGCTTGTTGGCTTCAGTTATATTGGTTGTAAAAACCTGGCAATTGCTGTTAACCGCAGATATACTGGCTATGGTTTCAGGGTTGGGTTGAATATCACGCCAGGTATGAATTACGACTGCCTGCGGGGATAGCTTTTTTAATTAAGTTTCGCTATTGCAGTTGGCAGTACCATGATGGTTCGCTTTCATTACGTTGACGGGTGAAACTATAACCGGGCGGCCTTATAATTAAGACCGCCCGGTTTAATTGATCAATGTTCACTTAAGAAATATTGTACTTCGTTCTGCCGGGAGTTGCAATGGCATACATACCATTAGCGTCTGGCATGATCAGCGGATCGGCATCGAAGCTGAACTTTTTGGGCATCAGGTCAATGCCGCTATTCAGCGCTTTTTCAAAATCGATCACTTCACCACTGTATGTAGCCATCCGCCCTATAATACCGGTTAACGTACTTTTAGCGCCATATTCTGCATCCCGGAACTTATACTCTCCTTTCGCAACCGCGGCAAACAGTTCATCATGTTCCGCCTGGTACGGATTATTCTCCCCTTTTTATCAAACGCAAAAAGAGTATTGCCCTTATGATCCTTAATAACTGCTGCATCGCCATAGATCTTCCCCTTTGTGCCAATAAGCAGTTCATCTACTTTGCTCATCGTACGTGGAATATGACGGCACTGGCTGTTTAAAATACTGCCATCAGCATAATGAAACTCTACGAAATGATGATCATAGATCTCCCCGTATTTTTTATCCGTACGCACCTGTCTTCCACCCATTCCCTGGGCCTTAACCGGGTAAGCATTTTTAAACCAGTTCACTACATCTATATTATGTACATGCTGCTCTACAATATGATCACCGCAGAGCCAGTTAAAATAATACCAGTTACGCATCTGGTATTCCATTTCCGTTTGGTTGGGCTGGCGTTCCTTTACCCAAACACCATCATTATTCCACCAGGCCTGGGCCGAAGTAATATCACCGATCAGGTCTTTATTTTTATACAGGGCACGGTAAGAGTTCTGGTATCTTCTCTGAAGACCTACCACCACATTTAATTTCTTTTGTTGGGCAACCTGTGCCATATCCAGCACTTTTTTAATACCTGCAGGGTCTGTAGCTACAGGCTTTTCCATAAACACGTGCTTGCCCTGCTTTACAGCTGCTTCGAAATGAATAGGCCGGAAACCGGGAGGCGTTGTCAGTAATACTACGTCGGCAAGAGCGATAGCTTTTTCATACGCATCAAAACCTGTAAACTTTCTCTCTTCAGTTACCTTCACTTTGCCGGCGTTAATACCCGATTCAGCAAGGTTGCCGGTTATGGATTTATAACAATCATCCAGCCGATCCCTGAAAGCATCTGCCATAGCTACCAATTGTACATTCTGATTGGTACTTAAAGCCTGAAGCGCAGCGCCGGTTCCACGGCCACCACAGCCAATCAACGCAATTTTTATAATACCGGCGGAACCGGAAAAGAAATTAGCACTGCCTATAAGTGGCGCCGTTACCAGGCTACCAGCCAATAAGCCTGTTTGCTGTACAAATTTTCTACGCGAAGTTTTATTATCCATAGTTGTTTATTTAAATGTAGATGAAGATTATTTTTTTATAAGTTAGAGGTTCAGGTAGGTATCAAAGAATTTTTCTACCTCCGGCCCTGACGGCTGTACCCGGGGCGCACCAGCCGGAAGCCAACAAAAGGTGCGTCCGCATTCCACCATTTGCTTTTAGGTATCTGGGGATCCCGGCGGTTCCAGGCCAAATCAGATGACCCTCTCTTTGCGCTACGCAGCAATTTAGCCGGATCGTTGTAGTGTCCGCCTCTTACCGCCAGCGGGTGTTTAGTTGTTGGTGTTACTACGGGGTCCCGCGTCACCTTGCCTCTTTTACTATATGTATCAGCAATGTATTGGTCCAGCACCCATTCCTGTACATTTCCCAACATATCATAAAAGCCCCAGGGATTGGGTTTCTTTAAACCGGTTTGATGATATTTCTGCCCACTGTTAGCTTCGTACCAGGCATAGTCTTTCAGACGGGCGCTATCATCGCCAAAAAAATAAGTAGTCTGAGTACCTGCTTTACAGGCATACTCCCATTCCGCTTCAGTCGGAAGGCGATAAAACACACCTGTTTTTTCATACAGCCATTTACAGTACATCAAAGCGCCATGCTGTTTCATACTATTAGCCGGAAAACCGCCTTCTTTCCCCATACCCAGTGTTACTTCGATATAAGGCCGGGAGGGACGAGTGATTGCATCTACTGTACTGTTTTCCGCATAGGTTTCATCATTTAAATACAGCGCAAACTCATCATGTGTTACTTCACGGGCACCCATCCAAAAAGCGCTAAGAGTTACCTGGTGAGGCTTTTCATCAGAGGCTTTGCCGCTTCCCATCAAAAAGCTGCCTGCTTGCACAGGGATCATTTCAAACTGAACGGTTGAGCCCGGAATAGTTTGTTTATATTTTTCAAAAACAGGTTGTTGTGCTACGGCATTACAAAAAAGCCAGGACAAACAGGCCGTTAAGAATTCATATCGCATAAATGGATCTCTGTTCTTAAAAAGTTATTAACTGTTATTTCGACACCGGAAAATCATCTACTTCACGGTAAGCCTGTACGAGGCGTTGCTCGCCTTGCTTGCCTTGTAGTGAGGTGCCATGTTCCATACCTACGATACCTTTATAGCCTTTCTCGTATAAAAATTTAAAAACGTTTTTGTAATTGATCTCCCCGGTAGTTGGCTCCCTCCTGCCTGGGTTGTCTCCTACCTGTATATAAGGTATCTCGTCCCAGCAAAGCTCAAGGTTCGTTATCAGGTTGCCTTCATTCTTTTGTAAATGATAGGCGTCAAACAATATTTTACAACTCGGGCTATCTACTGCTTTACAGATCTCATAAGTTTGTGTGGAAGTACGCAAAAACAGATCGGGCGAATCGCTTAAAGGTTCCAGTACCATTACTATTCCGTGGGGTTCGAATATTGCTGCACCACGACGCAGTGCTTCAATCACATTGGCTGTTTGTAATGCAATCGGCAGATGCTTTTCAAAGTCGCCCGGCACAACGGTCACCCACTTGGCATTACAACGCTTGGCCACTTCTACAGATTTCCTGCAGCCCTCCAGGAAAATGTCGACATGGCGGCTGTTTTTAGCTGCCAGGGTATTAGCCCCATTACCGCCCTTGGGTACCACAAATACTCCCATGCGCATGCCCAGTTTAGCAAGTGTTTCTCCGATTTTTGTTTGTTGTTCAACCGGCCTTTCTGCCATTCCATTATCTTCAACAGACCGGAAACCCAGTTCGTGCATATATTTGATCTGGTCTATAAAATCCCCACCTGCGCTGGCAGAAAACATGCCATCGTGAGGCGCATAGTCGAGTTTAAATTTTGAAGGCGGGCTCAGTTGTTTTTTTGCAGATGAAGAAGACGTTACAGCCAACGCTGCGGAGGATAGCAGGCTGTTTCTTAGAAATGATCGTCGTTGCATGTACGTAATTTTAATGGATGGCTACCCGTCTTGCCTTCCGGCAAAACTAGCGGTCATTCCATGCTTAATTTAAAATGAATATCAGAGGATTTTATTTGCCAAAAGCATATACTTCGGCAATGGCAGTAAACGGAGGCCTGTTGCTATCAGGCAGTTGCAGCTTAAGATACCGTCCCCGAACCTGGTTGGTATTATTGATGACCAGTTTATCGCCGGAAGCGAAAACACCCTCGCCCGCCAGCGTCCAGATACCGGAAGCATCGGGGCTATTACCAACAAATAACTGTGCTGTTTTTGCATCGGCATTCCCTTTTCTCCGGTATACCTCGAAATAGCTGATACTTTTGTCTGAAGCCATATCGATAATTGCCCAATGCGGCAGCGGAGCATGCGGATCGTATTGAGAATGCCAGTAAGAATCAAGGTTCCCATCAATTAAAGTATTCATACCTCCCCATCGCCGGCTCTTTCGTCGGACACTGCCAGTACTTTCCATAGCGAACGATTAAACAAATAGGTGTCGGGTAACTGCCCGTTGTCCCAATTGGTATAAAAAGTATCGATAGATGCAGCCTGCGGAATATATAGCGACCGATACTGGAATGGAGATCCGGCTTTAGCATCGAAAGAGCTGGAAAAGAGCTGGCCGGAATCCTGATAACAGTATCAAGCCCCGAAAATTTTGAAACGTACTTAACTTCATTATAGATCATGCCCTCGCCCCCGGCAAACCATTCGATGCCAGCTGCGGCTTCAGTAAGCGTGATCTGGCGAATGCGGCGATTAACCAATGTAGAAGCGTACAGAGAACCATAAACAGCGCCAAACTGTGTGTAGGTAAGTGAGCGGTTTTTAAAATTATCGATAGAATATATATTAAAGGCATAAGATTTTTCTTCCAGTCCTGTTAATAATACTTCCATACTATCCCTACCCGATTTAAAGCTCACCGGCACTACCATGGAGTCTGCTCCGTTATTCCAGCGAACCACCACTTCCTTTACATTTACACCATTAACCATCCATAGCCGCATTTTTAACCGCTGTTTACCCGAAACAAATGCAACCGAGTCGGGTTTAACCGCATAGATGGTTTCCCCATCTTTAATAAATTCCTTGTGAACATCCGTAAACTTGTCACAGGATGCCGCGCCCGTAAGTATGCAGCAAATGATAAGTAAATAAACTAGATATTTCATGACTGATTTTTATCTTAATAATATTTTGAGTACAATTAACTCAGCTCAACGCATCACTTCCGAAACAATATTACTTGGGCTCGCCAAAAACATCAATTTCGGCCGGGTGCGTGAACGTGGTACTTCCCCAGGTAGACTTCACCACTATACGGATGTAACGTACAGGCTCCTGCGAAAGATTGAATGTAAATTCATGTCCGGCCTCAGCCGCCCGCAGGTCATCATCTGTAACGGTGCCGGAAGCCCCGCCCGACGGTTTAATAATCTCCGTATCCATGATCTTGGTCCACTCCTGCCAGTCGCCGCTTTGTGAAGGGGCGGCAGTTCTCACATACAGGTCAAAAGCACGCGGGTTGCCCCAATTATAATAACTGTTGCTAAACTGGCGCTGAAAGATTACCAAACGACTAACTTTGGCAACAACACCAAGATCAATTGTAAAAGGTGCAGGAAGAGAGGAAGATGGGGAATGGCCAAAAGAAGTTCGGTCGTCATCAATCATTTTCTGATCGGAGCCTTCGAAGTTGGTAAAATTCTGATCATTGCTGAGCCTCATAATTCTCATGCGGCTCTTAGCTAATTTTTTCTTCGTACAAAGGAGTGATCAGCCTGCCTGTCGGGAATATAGTATCAGACCGGTTCCCGAAATTATCTTTTACCACCACGCCAAATGGCCTTGGCACAGGCTTGTAGCCTCTCAGCGATTGCGCACCTTCAGCCAGCTGGGAATTAACAATCCTTACCAACGCCATCCTTCCTAATGAATCCGGCGTAAAGAATTCGAAAGTGAGCGGAGACTTAAGGTTATTGGACCAGCTATAGCGAGCCCCGCCAAAATCACCTTGTATAAACATAGATTTTGACACCAGGCTTAAAGGGGATTCAAGTGGCTGAACGGTACAGCTTACAGGCTCAGAAGTTTCCTGTGCCCGGTTAACCGTGTAGAGCAACACATCGTGCGGCTTTTCATCATTAAAACCGGCTATGTTAATTTTGTTCTCATAAATAGAAGCTACTGCTTCCATCTTCTTTCCTGTCTCTAATATATAAGTGGCTTTTACACTAATAATATCCTCCTGGTTAGGGATGCGATAAGTGATCAGTGCACCGCCTGCCATATTTTCTACTTTAACGTCGGTAACCGGCATGGGCTTGCCCATGCTTTTGGATATGGGTTCATTCACTTTCTTAGTACATCCCCATAACCATAGCAACCCGAACATTATTAAACATGAGTAT
This sequence comes from Paraniabella defluvii, assembly GCA_019316985.1. Classification (GTDB taxonomy): domain Bacteria; phylum Bacteroidota; class Bacteroidia; order Chitinophagales; family Chitinophagaceae; genus Niabella; species Niabella defluvii. The sequence goes on along the minus strand of CP079215.1, from coordinate 5,041,876 downwards.
TTCATACGCAATATTTTAGAGGCTACCAGCCCGGATTTTGAATTAATAAAGGATTTTTGATCATTTCAGACTGAGGGATCGGTGCAAAATAATCCCGGTAGGTAAACTGTTGCACATATACACTCACCAGTGTATAATACTCCTCAGCCTCCCTGCCATTGATATTCCAGCCCATAATCGGCCGGTTCTGCTCTGTTAAAGCGGTTTTCCAACGGTGGCTATCCCAATAGTAGCTGCCTTCACAGGCCAGCTCTATTTTTCTTTCCTGCTGTATGATCTGTCTCATACCTTCTTTGGTGAGCGGCTTGGATGGCTGATTGGAATAATTCGCCCAGCTTTCTACCACGCCTTTTAAACCAGCCCTGGATCTCACCGAATCAATATACAGGTACACTTCCTGGTCGGGTGCTGATTTCGACTCGTTAAGTGCTTCAGCACAGAGTAACAACAGGTCTGCAAATCGCATATCCGGATAGGGATAGGTTTCTTCTGAAACGCCATTGGCATCACGCCAGGTTGTATTCAACGCTACCAGCTTCTTGGGCCAATAGCCGGTTGCATTATATTCTCCCGGGTTAAATACAGAAGAGTACTCCCAAACCGGTTCTTTGGATAAGGTGTTTCACTTTCGTTAGACGTTCTGTAAAAATTGCCAAACCATCTGCCCCGGTCAAAACCCAGCGTAGAGTAAAAACGCATTTCACGATCAAAGTTGAGAGACGCCGTTTTTTCGCCTGAAGCTATCAGCAGATTGTGGGCGGCATCACCTACCCGGATGCTATATCGGCTTCCGTACGGGTAAGAGATATCTTCATTAATAGGTACTCCATTGTTGGAATAAAACAATTCAACGGTAGATATCGGTACGCTTAAGGTACCAGTCATGCCTGACGGTGTTGAAGTTGCCGGTTCCAGCCTGGGCAGGGAGATCAACTGAAAGATCCAATCAGCCGGATAGGACGAGTTACCCCATACCACTTCCGGGTTCCAGCGCTGTGTTACGGCACTCCTCAGCGTATTGATCAGAACCGTTGTATCAGATAACTGCCTGGCGTTTATCGCCTGGTAATCTGATCTTTATAAAGGCGGATACCCGCTTCGGTACACACTTGTATGGCACGCTTGCAGGCATTGGCTGCACTATCCCACCTTGCGGCATTATACTGCTGGTTAAAAAACGGTTCATTGTCATGATTTACAAAACCGCTGTAATCGCGGTTTCCGTTAAAGAGCGGGCTTGCCCAAAACACCAGCACTTTTGCTTTCAGCATATGTGCTACAGGCGCCGTAAAGCGTCCCAGCTCGGTATTCCGGTTCTCAATGGTTAAAGGCAGGGCTGCCGAGTTTATTACCTCATTGATCAATTCCAGCACATAGGCAAAACAGTCGTCAATCTTCTCCCGCTCAGCCCTGATTGCGGCAGTACTCTCATTAACCGGTGTGTTTTCCTGAGCGGCGTCATAGGCCCGTAATACTGTATCAGATAAAAATTCAGATACGCTTTAATCAGCTTTACTTCAGCCTTCATCCGTTCCTTTTCATATTGATTGACGTCCTGTACACCATCAATACGCTCGAGGAAAGTATTGCAGTCTCTCATACCTGCATACAGCGATCTTACGTAGCTGGAGTTATTGCTCCAGTAATTAACCAGCGCCAGCGCAGCGCTGTTTTCAGACAACCCGAAACGCATGCCGGCCTGAGTTCTGTGATCCCTGTTGAAGATCATTTCCATGGCACCGAATATGCCGGGATTTTCGTTCCAGCCTGCCGATTTGGGAATACCCCAGTAGCAGGTAGCCAGAAACTTAATGGCATTATACCTGTCTGAAAAGGCGTTGTCAACCGTTGGTATATTATCTGGCACAATGTCCAGGTATTTACTGCAGGAGCACAGTCCTGTAGCTATAAATAGGATAATTATTATAGAATAGATTTGTTTCTTCATGGCACCTGTTTTTATAAGCCGATATTAAAGCCCACATTAAATACTCGCTGAAGCGGGTAGTCAAACCCTGATCCCGCCATTTCAGGATCCCATAACTTGAACGCGCTCCAATGCAGCAGGTTAGAACCGCTGAAATAGACGCGGAAGTCGGAAACCTTAAAACGCTTCAGCATGGACGGAGGTAAACTGTAACCAATATCGACTGATTTAAGTCTTAAAAACTTCCATTCTGCATAAACCAGGTACTGGTTTGCCGGTTGTTATCGATATTGTAGTTAGAAAGCCGGGGCCAGAAGGCATAAGAGTTGCGGTTGCTTTCCGACCAGTAATCGCTGGCAATGGCCTGAAGCACGGCATTCTGCCCTACTCTTCCGTCTCCGCCATCACCGTCTATAAAGGGCGTTACATTATCCTGGTTTAACCAGAAAGACTCCCGGCCCATCCCCTGGAAAAAGAAATTAAAATCAAATCGTTTGTAGGTCATCGACAATCCAAATCCATAAATGATCTCAGGTGTAACGGGATGTCCGATAGGAACGAAATCCAGGTTGTCAATTTTGCCATCGCCATTGATATCTTTATACTTGATATCTCCTCCGGAATAAGCACCAAATTCCTGCCGGGGTGAATTTTTCACTTCGGCCGAATCAATAAAAAGGCGCTCGGCTATCAATCCCCAGGTTTGACCAAGATTAGTTCCTATCCGCGATAACCAGTAATTGCTACCATAATCAGGCTCTTCCCATTTGATAACCTTGCTGGTGGTATAGGTAAAAGTTCCACGCCCGGTTAGCTGCAGGTCTCTGCCGATGGTTTTATCGTAATTCAATTCGATATCGATTCCCCTTCCTTCTGCTTCACCTACATTTGCTTTTACTGCTGGCAGGATTCCGGCTGTTGCAGGCATAATCCTATCCTGAAGTATATTTTTTCTTCGTTCTTTGTATACCTCAATAATAGAAGAGAACCCATTTCTGAGATTGAATTCCAATGCCAGGTTCGTTTTGTAAGACCGCTCCCAACCTACCTGGTCATTAGCATAACGACTTACGTCGATCCCGCCCGGGTTTTCATTCATATTAACGCCCCAGTTCACATTATGTGGCGCATTTAAATTAACCTCAGACAGGTAAAAGAACCTCTCGGAGGCGCTACCGATAGCCTCGTTACCAGCTATACCATAAGAACCTCTTAATTTCAGCATCCTGAAAAAGTTGCTGAGCGGTTCAAAGAAAGGCTCATTGGAAATAACCCACCCGGCGCCGAACGAAGGAAAGAAACCCCATCGGTTATTTTGTGCAAACCGTTCGGAAGCGTTATAACCGTAGGCAAATTCTGCCAGATAGCGGGTATCAAAATTGTATGAGAATCTCCCGAAAAGCTCAAGTTCCTGGTAGGAAGCGACAATTGAATAGTGGACGGAGCGCCCTGCTTAAACTGGCGGGCAGTAAAAACCAATAAGCCGTTGATGCTGTTCTTACCAAAATTGTTATTGTACTGTGTGGCACCCTCAAAGTAGAATGAATTAGCCACGGTACGTGAAGTGTTATTTGCATCATAATCCAGGGTTTCCCTGCCCGTGGTTGGGTTGAGCCGAACCAACCTATAAGAATCGTTGGTAAGATCGAACGAAGATATCCGGTAATAAAAAGGCACATACGCGCGCGAGATGCTGTACTCGGATCTGCGATCAAAATTAACCAAAGCCCGTGCCATGAGTCCTTTTGCTATAGCGTCCAGGTTTTGCTTTACTTCTACCGTGGTAAGCATATTGCTGCGGCTATAGTCCCGGTAGCCTCTCATTGCTTCGGCATATGGGTTTAAATAGTTGCCGGTTTCAAAGTTGCCAAAAAGGGTATGCTTGGCATAAGAAAAATTGGAATCGGGCTCATAGAAAGGCTTAAAGCGAACAGGATTGGCCTGCATCACCTTACGGTACATGGCGGAACCACCGTCGATGGGGCCTGTATAATCGTCAAAGTTGGCAACGAAACGTGTAGACATTTCGGTGGTCTTGGTAAGGTTGATATTTACGTTAGAGCGGATGGAATATTTATATAGATCAATATTCGAATTGAAGTCATTTTTATTATCCACCTTCAGGTTCCCCGATCCCTGGTTACACTACCTGCCACATAGTAGCGGGCAACCGAACCTCCGCCTGTAAAACTCAGGTTGAGCCGGTTATTAATAGCCATTCTTTTAAACATGGCTTCTTCCCAGTTGGTAGCCGGGTAAATATCCCGGTGGAGCCCCATTTCCGTGAAAGTTATTTGTTCATCTGTATAAAGCGTTTGCCCGTTAGGGTCGCGGGTTTTAACTGCCTCATTATGCATGCGCATAAAAGTAACAGGGTCGGCAGTCTCGAGCCTCTGTGTGGGCGAGGAAAAAGAGTTTTCAAACCGGAGATCAAAATTCATTTTTCCTTCCCTACCTTCTTTTGTTGTTACCAGTATTACTCCGTTGGCACCTCTGGCGCCGTATAACGCGGTAGCCATCGCATCTTTCATGATACTAAAGCTGGCAATATCATCAGGATTTAAACGAGCCAGATCATTGGGGTTTAGCTCAATTCCGTCAATTAAAATCAGGGATCTTTCTTTGCAGAAGCACCAAAAGAAGTAATGCCGCGGATAAAAAAGCTGGCATTATCCTGGCCGGGCTCTCCGCTTCGCTGGTAAGCTACCATACCTGCCAGCCTGCCTGCTAACGAATTAGTAAGGTTACTGCTGGGCATTCTCAGCTCCGAAGGCTTAATTGAAGTAATGGAAGCTACCATGCTGGCCTTTTTCTGCTTGGAGAAAGCTACAACAGCCACTTCATTCATACTGCCATCCTCTCCGTCGAGCACAATAATAAGCGGACGGCTGTCGGCTATAAAAACATACTGCGTTTTGTAGCCAACTGATGATATTTCAAGGCTGTCATACAAGTTGGCATTAAGAGTGAATTCTCCTTCTCATTTGTAAGCGTACCATTTTGTGTACCTTTTACATAAACAGATACATTTTGCAACATACCGCCTGCCCGGTCTTTAACCGAGCCCCGTACCACTATGGGCGGCCGCCTGACATCTGAAACGGGAGGTGGAATATTCCGGGTAAGAATAACAAAGAGATTCCTGTCTATTTTCTTATAATACAATGGTGTATTGAGTAGCAGCTTCTCCCAACTGAATCTATGGATGCATTCTTTGTACGTATATTAATTTTAAGATCCTGGGGAAATATTTGCGACTGATAAACAAACGAATACCTGCCTTGTTCCCTAATAGCCTGAAGCACTTTTTCAATAGACGCTTCTTTTAAATCAAGATTAATGCGTTGCCCTGATACATCACTAGCCCATAGTGATGTATAGGTGAAGAGTAAGAGAACTATGGACAACTTCATTAACAGGAGAAATTTAAATGCACAGCGATAAGCATAGCAGTTCGTTTTTTTCATATTTTTAGAGTATAAAATGAAAAGCAATCGATTTACAGAAGTTAATTTTCGTTTTATGATCAAGGAGCCTGGCCGCTTCCTTGATACTTTTATGGCAAATTCTTTATCTAACCATAGGCAAAAGGGTTTAAGGTTCTATTAAAACAGTATTATTTTCAATTTTGTAACTGAAACCTGCAGAAATCTTCAATGCTTCCAGCACATTCTGAATGCTTTGGTTATCATAAAAACCGTTATATTTTTCTGCTTTCATCTTGTCTGATCCATTAATCACTACACTCACTCCATACCATCTCGATAAGATCAGCGCTATTTCATCTAACCTCTTATTTTCAAAAACAAGGTTATTATTGGTCCACTGGGCTTCGGGAGGAATAGAGTCTGTTTTAACTATCTTAAGTTTAATGATCTCTTCCTGTTCCAAACCGGGTGTGGATTTCACCGGTAGCAACGGCTCTTTGTTGACAATTAATTTTTCATCGGGCTTCAATATATATACCTGCTGCTCATGTTTATTGAGTTTAACTTGTAACGATCCTCTTACCAGGGTTGTAGTTGAATTACTTTCATCAGGATATGCCCTCACGTTAAACGCAGTCCCCAGCACTTTTACGTCCAGCTCCGAAGTATGGATAATAAAAGGACGTTCGGGGTCTTTACTACATCGAAATAAGCCTCTCCCGTTAAACTAAGCGTCCTGTGGGTTTTACCAAAACCATCCTCATAAGAAATCTTACTGTCGCTGTTGATCCATACCTTCGATCCATCCGGTAAAACCAGGTTCGATTTTGACCCTTTTTTAGTAGCCACGATATTGCTATTATTGATACCTGGCTTATGCCCGCCGTTTTGCATCCTCATTCCGATGGTCACTACAAATAATAAAATAGCAGCAGCCGCAGCCCATCTTAACGCTGACCTGATTTTTGCAGGCTTTCTCCCGATAACAACGGGGTAAGGTTCTTCCTCCATCAGTTGATGCAGCTTATGCCAGTTTTGCTCTCTTTTTGAGAGCTGCTTTCCGGAGTGCGCCGGCTGGCTGTCATTATTGAAAATATCTGACATTTGGGCTTCCAAATGGGCGTCATCCGGATTGGCCTCTAACCAGCGGGACAATTCCATTTGTTCCGACAAGGTTATTTCCCGGAAAGCTTTTTAGTCAGTAGCTCAATAAAACGCTCTTGTTGCATAAACGCCATCTATCTGTACTATAGATGACAAAAAAATAGAGGAACTACGTATTGCAGTTTATATTTTTTCAGGAATTTCCTGATTTCCTTTTCCGGTACATATTCTCACGACCCAGCCAGGAAGTAATTTTCCTTACCGTTTGATATAGCTGGGTTTCCACCGTTCTGACAGAAGTATTTAACAATATACTTACGTCTTTACAACTGAGCCCCTTATCCTTAACCAGGTAAAAAACCAACCGGGACTTGGGAGGCAGCGTATTGAGTAATTCTTCCAGGTGTTTTATGTTTTCCCGCTCAATCAGCTCTGTTTCAGGGGTTGCAAAGCTATATTGGAATGTATCGGAAAGATCATCGATGTCAATATTGTTGATCTCTTTCCTTGATTTTAGCATATTAATAGAAGCATATTTGGCCGCAGTATAAAGATAGGCTGAGATATTTTTAATGCTTCCCATGGTTTTCCGGTTTTGCCACAAGCGGATAAACACATTTATTACTGCATCTTCTGCATCCTGCTCATTATTTAATATAGATTGGGAAAATGCGATCAGGTCAAAATAAAAAAATTGTACAGCTCCTTAAAAGCCATTTCATCATCATGCTCCGCAATACGCAGCGATAATTCGTACAATCGTTGATTTTTCAAATGCAAGTAGTTGTTCCTTCAAAAATAGCCGATTCATTTTAAAAATCAACATCTGTTGACAAATGAGTAATTCAGAATGCCGCCCGCTGAATCAACGCAGCAAAACCCTGCCGCAAATATCTCTCTGGCTTTGCCACGTACCTAAGGAACCTCGAATAGTCAATCCGGTTAAAATTAAAAGATTGCGATGCCAATGATTGCAGATGCAAAAATTATACTAAGAATATGCTTAAGATTTGACTATAAGTATTCAACAATCTAATCTCTTGTGCTAACGTTTTTTTAAATAAGTTTGTTGCCAAAGCTTTACTCACGTAAGCAACAATCAAAATAGCCGCTTTATCACTTATATTCCCTGCGGCGTAGCCCCTGCAAATTACCAGTCATTGATATTGAAAGACCGCTCTACCGGTTGTGCCGACCGGACCTTCTCTTTAACCCCGTATTGCCAGGCTACCACTGTTACCTTTAGAGGGAATTTTGCTCGGGGCGGTATTCTAGTAAATACAATTTCATCACCCTTTAAACAAGCCGGTCCTTCTTTATATAATAAAGAACCGGTAAGCCACTATCACTCCTGGCGTTCAGTTTAACCGACACCGCACCCTTCTTAACATCGTTTATTGCCGGAAAGAATATTTCCTGCCGCTTTCCGTCTGTAAGCGGATAAGGTATTTTATAGTTAAACTGTTGCACTGCAGTTTTATAAACAGTGTTACCTCCGGCAGATGCAAAAAGCCAGACATCATTGGTTCGTTTGGCATTATTCAATCCCATCCGGTAAAATGCCAGGCGAAATGTAGTATCATTGATTTTTTCAACAGGCCCACAGATACGATCAATAGTAACGCGCGTAGCAGCATGGGCATCAGATACAACCCTGCGGGCAGAGTCGGTAAAGGTTGCGAATAAATGATAAGTTATGCCATCCTCTGCGGAAAGGATTGGACTGCTACCGTATTGCGCATGGCTGGCGCTGCTGAAAGGCAACAATTTTCCTATCCATTGAAACCCCAGGTACTGCATCTTTCGGCCTTCTTCCCTGCTGTAATAGTTTTCTGTAGCTAGCGCCATCTCTTTGTCAAAATACCAAAATGCGTCATGCACATCTCCTTTATAGGAATTAAACGGCGCCGCACCTGGCCTTTGTTTTTGATCGGAGTGCCAGCGTTCTGCCAGCCATCCTTTTTATTATCTATTTTAATAAGTTGTACCGGTTTATCAAGGAGTTGTCCAAGGGTAATCTGAAAGCCACAGCTTTTTTATAAATAGAGCTATATAGGCTACCACTTCATCTGTAACATCAAAATGACCATGACCGGTGTCACAAAGAAAAGAAATGCAGCTCCCGGGGTACATGATACGAAATGCCAGCGCAGGATTAACCCGCGCTTCCCACCATTCGTATTCCCCTTCGATCATTAAACCGGGAATACCATCTATATTGCGGTTGCGCCCCACTCAAGATTCTCCCGGCCATAACCCGTAAGATTGGTACGCGGCGCATCTCCTTTGTAAGATATAACCGCTAAAGTTCTATCAGCGTTCCAGGCAGCAAAGTTCCATGGAAACGTAGCCATCGCAGAATGTCCCAAAGGAATAACCGGTATATGGTTCAATTCGCTATAACCGCTTTTTTGAGCCAGGTCGCTCATCATATCGTCAAACACCTTCTGGCATCCGTTCCTGACATCCCATTGCTGGTCTATACCGGGTGTGATCCAAATAATGGCAATGCCCAATTCCGACATGGTCTTTCTAAAAGTGCCGTGGTCAAAAATAGCCTCCTCGCACATATTGTGCTGCCCTACTACCACAGCCTTCACCTGCCGGCAATCCGGGTATCCACAGAAATGCCTGGGCGTAGTCATTCGTTTCAGGAGATATGAATCTTTTTAGTTTTGTTGACCACTGGTATTCTGCACCTTTTACCTGCAAAAAAACAGGACTCCAAGAGGTATGAAGATGATCCATCGCTTTAAAGTCATTGATTGTTTTTATGCGCATAGAAGATTCAAGATGACCGCTGAAACCTAGCGGGTGAAGGCACATGTATTGTCAGATAACAAACTGAAAGTAAAGCCTGTCATTTAAATACTACATTTTCCACATGTTCTCCAATAAATATCCGGGCCATATCCCTGTTTTATACCAGGCCGGCTTACCGGGCATGTTATCGGTAATCTTTTTGCCGTTGATAAGCAGGTTTTCAAAAGTGATATTTTTAACCAGCCGCGAGCTGTCATATCCCGCTATCATAGAAAGCTCTGCTTTGGTCCCGTTATAAACGATATTTTTAAACAGCACATTTTCTATCCCTGCACCGGGGCTTTGCAATACTTTTTATTATAAAAGATGCGGATATTCAAAAGTTGTCCCTGCCGAAATCTTCTACCCTTATATCTTCAAACCTTACATCTTTTATCCAATTATTATCGCCTGCATTAATGGCGAAACAGCCCTGGTAGTCCAACTGCGCCTCTTTATGATCCAGTATATCAATATTGCTGTACAGCAGGTTTTGTATCGTATCCGGGTTTTCAGCATTCCCGTGAATGCCAATCATAATTGGGTGTGCCACATCTGCCCAAAGGGTAGCATTTTTCATAACAATATTGCGGCAACCACCGGTAAACCCTTTACGGGTAGCATATACGGTGGTGCAATCATCAGAGTTACGGCAAAATACACCGTCATACAAAACATTATTGCTTGCAAAAACATTCATGCCATCGCCCCAGCCATAGTAGCTGATACTTTTTACATTCTTTATGGTGATGCTGTCTGACCCTCCTACAGGACATTGGGTAAGCGCTAATCCTTCCACCAGTATATTCCGGGATCTTTCAATCTGCACCGCTCCCCTTACCGAAAAATCGATAATACCCCTGCCCATGATCTTTACATCACGCACTTCGTTTACCAGCAACTGTCCTTTAATAACTGCTCCACCGGCCACATACACCGTTTTTTCCGAAGCGATCTTTAACTTACCGCCCGGTATTTCGTGCACGCCAGGTCCGAAATAGATGAGATTCCTGTCTTTTTATTAACCTTAAAGCCATCTATCGGATTGGCAAACAAATGAAGGTTATGGAAGATATCACCGTTGATCTCCACGGAAAGATTAACAGGCTTCGCCAGTTTAAAATAAACGGTGTTTCCTTCTATTCTATGAATGATATTGTGCGAAAGCGGCCGGATACGTGCAGTATTTACATGGTTTTTGTTAGAAGTTACCGCTACTTCCACTTCACCCGAAAAATCGAAGCTGCACATAGACGCCTGCATTACAGTATGCCTGGTATCTTTTACCTCGTCTACTTTAATATTGTACTCATACAGGTCCTGCCAGGGGCCTGCCGGTTTTCTTACTTTAACAGTAAAGTCATCATTATGCAGGGGATCGGTTTCTGCGGCCGGGGCAGGATATACTGTTAATTGCTGAGCGCCTGCAAACGAAACCATTGCTAACCATGCCACCAAGGCTATACTTTTCTTTAAGCTGATCAATGCCATTTTAAAATTCTTCTTTGTTTGTAACTAATAAGCGTTTCCATCATTAAAACCAGTAACTATTGTTGGTTCACTCTTCCTGGCGTATCAACTTCTTTTCCAGCTCTTCCAGCGAAACGCCCTTGGTTTCAGGTACTTTAACCAGCACCCACAACAACTGTAATGCCATCATCAATGCAAAAATAAAAAAATGGGCCAGGGATTATCTTTAAAGATGCCGTTATCTGCATCCAAAAAGACCGGGGTGATCAATGTAATAACTGCCGCAAATACCCAGTGCACACTGGCGCCAAACGCCTGTCCTGCGGCCCGTACTTTTGTAGGAAAGATTTCAGCAATAAACACCCATATCACCGCTCCCTGCCCAATGGCATGTGCAGCAATAAACAGCATCAGGAAAATCAAAGAAAATTGGCGCCGGCGCCAGTATAAAAGGCCCAGGCCACCATGGCAAGGCTTATCATATAACCCAACGAGCCGATTATTAAAAGCGTTTTACGGCCGGCCCTGTCAATAAAATATAAACCGATAAAAGTAAAAATAAGATTCGTTAAGCCAATAAGAATAGAATTACCTAAAGAATCTTTGGAGGCTAAACCGGTACGTTCGAGTATCTCAGGTGCGTAGTACAGGATGAAGTTGATCCCGCTCCACTGGTTGAAAAAAGCTATAAAAAATGCAAGCCATAAAACGACCCGGTACCTGGACGAAAAAATGCCCACTGCAGCTACCTGTCCAACCTCCTTCTGTTTGGCTTCGTTAATTTCTTTAATTTCCTTGTCCGGGTCTGCCACGCCCAGTCGAAGCATTACCATTTTAGCAGCCTTCGTATCATTTTTCACTGACAACAACCAACGCGGGCTTTCGGGGATACTAAAAACCATCAATGTATAAATCAAAGATGGGATGGCCATTACACCCAGCATCCAGCGCCAGTCGTTGTTACCGCCTACGCCTTGCAGGAAATAATTAGACAGGAATGCGATCAATATTCCAAACACAATATTAAACTGGTACATAGCTCCTAATCGACCTCTTGTTTTGGGCGTAGAGATTTCCGAAATATAAGTAGGGGCAGCAACAGAAGAAACGCCGATACCCAGTCCCCGATAAAACGGAAGAAGGAAAAAGTATAGGGATCCTGTGCCAGCGCCGAACCGATTGCTGAAACGCTGAATAATATGCCAATCCATAACAACACTTTTTCCGACCATACTTTTGTGTGGGTATACCTCCCAGCAAAGCCCCGGCTACTGTTCCCCACAAGGCCATCGACATAATAAAGAAACCATGAAACCAGGGCGATGTATGCCATAGCTCTTTAATGGGCAGGTTAGCACCGGATATAACAACGGTATCGAACCCGAAAATAAAACCCGCCAGGGCTGCAATCAATGAAATGCCTAAAAGATTCTTTCCTCCCTTTGCCGATCCACTCAAACGATCACTTGTCGTTATCTGCATAATTATTGATTTAGTATTTATATATTTCACAATGGCTTTAACCAGATGGCCTGCCCGCCTGAGGCTTTCACGTTCTCTTGTAAAACTGTTTTAGAAGTTACCGTTACTTTCCTGATCCCAACTTTTGTTTTTGTAGCGGCTTTATCATCATCACTATAGATGGTTGCCAGGTATTTTTGCCTGCTGGCAGAAAGTCAAAATTCACGCTCACGGTTCGGGGCTCGTATTCAGGGTTCCGACAAACCACTCCTCTCCGCTCTTTCTTGCTACGGTTATAAATTCCCCAACAGCTCCATCCAGTGCCTTCGTATCATCCCAAACGGTTTTAACCTTATCAAAAATTCAATTTCCGGTTCACCCGTGTACATTTTCGGATGATCATACCAATATAAAAACTGCAGCGGGCTATAGTACACAGCGGCCATGGCCAGCTGGTGTGCATGTGTGGTTTTGATACGATTATTATAATAGCAGATCGTATAGTCTGCTGCTCCGGCAACAAATCTTGTAAATGGTAAAGTAGTATTATGGACGGCATCAGGCATTTCTTCGTTACCCCTTATGCCCTCCTGCGTTAACAGGTTCGGATAAGTTCGGCTGAAACCTGTAGGCCGGTATTCATCATGAATGTCGACTAATAAGCCATAATCGGCACATTTTTTTACGGCATCATGGAGCCAGGTACTCCATTGCTGGTTTCCTACCTGAACGAAGCCAAACTTGATTCCCTTAATGCCCCATTTTTTCAACACCGGCAGTAAGGTATCCATCTGCCTGTACAGAGCACGCTGATTGATGTATACAAATATGCCAATATTCTTACCCGCTGCATACTGTGTCAAAGCAGGGAAATCGAGGTCTTTATCCGGGTGTACTTTAGTTGCATCTGATTGCTCTCTTATTTCAGGGCCATACCAGCCCGCATCCAGGTGCACATATTGCAGATTATGTTGCGCAGCAAAATCCACGCAGGCAATAGCTTCGCGCTGGCTTAAGCCTGACCGTATTGCCTTGCCTGGTTTGATCCATGAAACATCTTTGATCCTGTTCTCCGGATTGAGGTTAAGTATGATATAATTATTGTTAACTAAATCAACCGGGCGTTCTGCTACCATAATTACCCGCCAGGGCGTATTATATGCTGTAATAATATCTGCGCTCGCATACATTGAAAGCTGAAGCGTGTTTAATTTTTCTTTGCTTAGCGCAAATTTTCCCCTTGCATAATCAAACATATTGGCTTCGGCTAAAGCTACTGTCAATCCATTGGTTAATTTCAGGGTAAGTGGACGTTCGGATTCTTCTGTCCATCCTTTCAAAGGCATTAAACGAAACGGACCCTGCGCCCAGCTTTCATGCCAGGCTAATGTACCCTCAGGAAAAGTAAATTGCGTCTGCTCTCCTGTAATATGAAGAAACAAGCCATTCTCTGCCTCCGGGAAATGATAACGGAAAGCCACGCCTTCGTTATAGGCACGAATCTCCACATTCATAAAATAACAGCGCCGTTTGTCATAACCATCGCTGCTGCCTGCACCTTCAAGATTTCCGTTTCGAAACTTTAATACAGCCTGTTGGTATCGATCGGGAATTGAAGACCGTTCGCCATATACAGGATTCCACACCTGGTTGACAGCTGCAGTGTCAATCCCCGTGAGCTGCAGGTTATCTCCCCAGTTTTTCAATGTATCATTGGGAATAGCCATAGCCGACTCGAGCAGGTGATTATCGATCAATACACCGATCTCCGATTCAAGAATCACCTCCTTTCCTTTATAAGCAACTGTGTAATATAATTGCCTGCTTCCATCTTGCTTTTTCTTTTGATAGCAGGAGAAGCTATAATTACCATCTGGCGACTTCAATACCATCTTTGTATCGGCCATCACTGTTTCCTGTGAAAAAGAAGTTAAAGAACAAAAGAGCAGGAGCACTAAAGAAATCCTTTTCATCATAAGGGTTTATTATTTTCTGAAATATTTTTAACCGCAATAAAGCTTCTAAATAATAATAATCTGCATAAATAATAGAAGCATCAATCTCACCACCATTAGGCTTATGCCCGGAGCTGTGCAACAAAAAAGCATCATTAACCCCACGGCTTTGATATCTCTCCGAAGATAGTTCTGACAGCATATAAACAGCCTTATCATAATAAGTCTTTGCTTTAGGCTTGTCGTCCATTAAAGTAGAAAGCTGCAACAATGCAGATGCTACAACCGCGGCTGCGGAAGCATCGCGGGCGCGCCTGCGGAATACCCGGATCATCAAAATCCCAATAAGGTATACCGTCTTCCGGAAGCCGCGACAGATAAACGTCCGTTACTTTTTGAGCAAAGTCGAGAAACTGCGGATCCCTGGTTTCACGGTATACCATAGTATATCCGTAAATAGCCCAGGCTTGTCCGCGGGCCCACATGCTGCTGTCATTTAGCCCCTGGTGTGTCATTCCTTTTATCTTCCTTCCCGTAGCCGTATCATAAATAACTACATGGTAAGATGTGTAGTCGGGCCTGAATTGATTTTTCATGGTGGTAACAGCATGATCAACGGCTATATCATAAAGGCGCTTACCTCCGCCATTTTTAGCTGCCCAAAACAAAAGATCCAGGTTGATCATATTATCCATAATGGTATTGTGACGTAATGGCCAATCTACTCCCGGCACCTTGCGGGGCCAGGAGAGGATGGTTCCTACCTTGGGATTAAATAATGTAGCTAAAGAATCCGCTGCACGTAATAGTATTTGCCTGTAAGTACTATCCCTGGTCAGCCGGTACCCATTGCCTACACTGCAAAATAACTGAAAGCCGATGTCATGATCAATTACTGATGAGTCAACCAGCGGAAATAACGATTGTGAGCTTTTTCAGCTGCTGCCTTCCACTTCTTCCTTGCTTGCTAACCTCGTAGGCATACCACAAAATGCCCGGCCAGAAGCCGCTGGTCCAGTCGCGATAGTTAACGAGGCGCCAGGCAGTATCACCATAAGCAATACTGCGGGGTATCATGGCAGGGTCTTTCAGGGAGGATAAGGTTTTTTGCGCTTGCTTCAGGCAATAATCCAGTTCCTTTTCAACGTCAAAGGCACGGGATCCCGCACAGCCTGCCAGCACAATAATTACAGCAATACCCAAAAAAATGTTTTCTTCATCCGTATGTATTTTCATTTGTCCGCCATCGCGAACTTTTTTGCCCGAACATTCCAAAAGCATCCAGAACCCGGTTATAATAAACAGGCGACTTCCCCTTCCAGCCAGCGAAGACACTAGCCAGGGCTGTGCTAAGGTTTGTATCTCCACAAACCAGCTGGATGCATTCAACAAAATTGATGTCGGTTTATTACCTGCCCGCCGGCGAACTGGCATCCTTTTGTTGTGTAGAACCCGAATGTTTCCGGAACACCCGGCTCCTTTCATTGGTATTATTCCCAACGGTTAAAAAGAAGGGTACCATACCCGGGATTATCGGCACCGGCCGGCGCTTTTTCCGGCCTTAGCTGCTGCAATACCTGCACCGTATAAGGCATAGAGAGCCCTTTCTTTACCACATAGTGATTGTAGGCGATTTCGAAGACAGAACGGAAATTGGTGGAACGGACCGAAATAGATTCCGGCGTATAATCCTTATAACGCTCGTGATAATCGTACCAGGTACGGAACGGCACTTCATTACCCAGGTTATACGATGCAGTATATTCGTATCCGCGCATGATGGCATTGTTAGAAGCTTCGTATAGCGGGATGCCCTGGTGCTCGGCAATCTCACACAATTCAGACAGGCAGCCCAATGCCAAAGTGGTATGGGGCTGATCGCGGTTGCTTTCCTGCAGCTGCCCCGCATCTGACACCACGTATTGATTAATGCTTCCATTCCCCTCTCCATGATAGAAATATGTAACTACGCGGTTGATCATATCTACATCTTCGGTATAAACGGCGATGGACATCAGGGCTTTCATGCAAATGATATCCCAGTTCCCATGTGCGTAGGGCCTGAAATTCCGGAGAGTTGGGTAGAATGCCTGCTGCAGCATTTTACCAAATTGAACCGCTGATGCTTCAGGCCATTGGTCGTACGTATACCGCATGATCTCCCCGGCATTGGCTAATATAAAGCCATACAACCCGTTTAGCTCTGCGTCGGCGCCCACAATGCCAATTGCCTTATTGGCATAGGCATCTAATATCTGCACCGATTTGCGCGCATGTAATGTATCTTTGGTGATGTACCACATCAGGGCATTATAGTAGGCGCCCAGCACATCCCTTTCAACCAGCCCTTTTACAGAGCCGCCCCGTACGCCATCTACCGTTACATTATTGTCTCTTGTAAAATAGGTGAACGGACCTCTCAGCTGATAATCATAACGCGAACGATAATCATTCTTCAGCAACTGATAGCAGGCATAGGCAGCAGGCTTTTGCTCCAACACCAGGAGCGGATACGGTTAAGATCGGCTTTGGTATGCAGCAGTCCGGGATGTTTGATTTTTTTATTAAAAGAATAAGATGGAGCTGTGGAAATATTGAGCTGCGCGCGCATATCTTCCACCGATCTGAAACTTTTGATCCACGATATAGTGTAACCAATATCACCTGCTGCCAGCTGTGCCCTGGTTAATTCAACTTCTGCCAGCTTAAACTGGAAACGTGACAGGGATACATTGCCATCCGGAACAGGGTTGCTGCCCAGCCCGCCATAGCGCAGGTCCCAGTAATAGATATTGCTGCCATCCGGCTGTTTGATAACGGTGTGGTTGTTGTTGCGGTTATTATAGGAACCCAGATTCGTATCGAAAAAGAAATTAGACCTTGGCGGTTTTCTCATTTTAATGGCGATTACCGGGAAATTGGCTTTATTGATAACCAGCCCGTTTTCCTGCCAAAATCGCCACGGTAATAAGGAACCGTTGCATTTTGCAGCCACATGGTAGCTGCCAGCTTCCCGTTTTCAAGCCGGCCGGAAGGAGCATTCCAGTTCAATGTATCCATTTTGCTGAAATCGTCGTTGATGTAGCCGGGCAGCGTGGTATCTGCTGCCATCAGCGCCAGTGCTGTGCCGGAGTTAGCAGCAGCCGACAATGATTCAGGTTCGTTTGCCAGCCTGTTTTTTGTACAGGCTGTAAAGCTTATCACCAATGACAATAAACCAGGTACTAGTTTTGCAATCATTTTCATGTGTTGATTATTAAGGGTTATCAAATGGTCCCGACGGCTATCGGGATTAATAGAGATTTTCATCGTCTTCAGTATCATCTGACCGACTTTTATAATTATCTTATCGTATGATTTAAAGGAGCCCCTTTACCAACCGGGGTTTTGTTCCAGTTGCGGATTGAGCTGGATTTGCTGGCTTGGGATAGGCAGCAGGTAGTTTTCTCGGTCCATACCCGGCCACTTTCAAAAATGAGATTTCCATTGGCGTCAAGGGGAAGGGTGCATTGCCCCCGCTAACTGTATAACGGGTTTGCCACCTGGTGCCCGTCCATTTTACACCGGTAATATTCATTGGCATTTCAATTTCCGCGGTCTTCCATCGTTTCAGGTCATCAAGCCTGAATCCTTCCAGGCACAGCTCAATGGCCCTTTCCTCCGTATTTCAGAGCGCATATCCAGCCCATTGGCGGTTACCAGCGCATTACTAAGCTTAGGCATAGTTTTGTTGACCCGGTTTCTTACCAGGTTGAGCGATTTATTAAGATCATCGTCGGATATCGATCCGCTCCTTTCAAAAACAGCCTCAGCATAATTTAAATACACTTCTGCAAGGCGTATCACCGGCCAGTCGTAACCTTCTTCATTATCATTCAACCTTCTTTCTGACGCCCATTTCTGGGTTTGATAGCCGGTACCCGAAGCACCATTATGCCGGCCGCGCGAGTTAGCGATATCAGCCGCATCGCCCGTCCAGTTGATGCGCGAACCGGGGTTTTCATTATCCCAGTAATAATTAGAATCAAGCATCATGGTATAGCGCATGCGATTGTCCCTGTTGGTGTACTCCGACCTGGTAGAAGCATAACCCTGAAACAAGGGAGATTTGTCAACAGGCAAACCATCCTGGCAAAGAAACAAACGGGCAAATTTACCAGCAGTACCAGCGCCCAGCCAGGTATGTGTAACGTTATTCCTGATTTGTCTTTGTGTGAAGGAGTACCGGTTGGCCAGGATATATTCTTTGTTGGCTGACTTGCCAATGCTGGCCGGATTTGACCGCTCATCTTCAAGAATAAACAAGTATTTAAGCGCAGAATCGCCCAACGCTGCCGGTGTAAACAACTGGTAAAGATTGCTGGTTATTACGGCATCACTATTGACAATAGATTTGTCCAGCAAAGTATTGGCACGGGCGCTGTTATTCCTGAATTTTTGCCAGGTACCCTCATAGAGCGTTACACGCCCCAGAAAAGCCTGCGCAGCGCCTTTGCTGATGCGGCCCTTATCTGATGCACTGATAGCACTTTCGGATGGAAGCACCGCTATAGCGTCTTCCAGGTCTTTACCACCTGGTCTATCACTTCATCCCTGCTGTTTCGCGGAGCCTGTAGTTCGCCGGCATTAATATCTAAAGGACTGGTCACAATAGGAACGCCGCCAAATAATTGTAAAAGATCGAAGTAAACATAGGCCCTGAAAAATTTTGCTTCTGCCACATAACGCTCTATCTCAGCCGGGTTGCCGTAGGCGCTTGCTTTTTGCAGCAGGTAATTAATAGCTCTAAGCCTTGAATAACCGCCATTCCAGCTACCATCTGTTTGAGGCACCGTGTTGGTTCCGTTGCTAAAAGTGTTCCTTGCGAGCGAGAAATCGCTCCTGAGATCCGAATGCGGACCATCATACAATACATTACCAAACGTAAGCAGGTAGGTGTAAAATTCATTAGCGGCCAGTTTAAACTGTTCAGGCGTTTTCCAGTAGTCTGCGTCTGATATTTCATTAAGCGGCTTTAGATCGAGCAGCTTATTGCAGCTGTACTGTAACGACAATACCATTGTTAAAGCCAGGATGTACATAATTTTTACTGTTTTCATCACTATAATGTTTCAGATTAAAAAGTAAGATTGAGACCAAAAGTGAGATATCGATAAAGGGATACCGGGCGCTAAAAGTGCTTACACCATTATTAGAGCCATCGCCTGAGTTGGCTACATTCCTTGAAGCTTCAGGATCCCAGCCATCCCTGATTTTTGAAGTCTCCCACAGGTCATTACCGGCAAAGTAAATCCTCACTTTTTGCAGGCTGGCTTTTTGCGTGAGGGTGGCCGGCAACGTATATCCTAATACCAGGTTTTTTAACCGGAGGTATGCCCCGTTTTCGACAACCCAATCAGAAGGGAAATAGTTATAATTATTAATAGTGCCGGTAGATGAGAGGCGTGGCAACCAGGCATCAGTTCGTTCGGGAGTCCACCATTGATTTACATATGCTGCATTCTGCGCCTGGAAGATGGTACCTGCCGGAACGCGCCAGCTTCCATCACGTACAATGGTTCTTTTACCTACGCCCTGGAAAATCAAATTCAAATCAAAACCCTTCCAGTCAAGCCCCGCATTAAATGAGTAGGCGAAGCGCGGATCGTCTGTACCCAAAAACACCGCATCTTCAGGAAACGTTATTTTGCCATCGCCATTAACATCTTTAAACATATTATCACCCAGCGACAGCCGGTTGTTGGCTTGTGAGTTGGCAGGACCGGCAGGCATATTGATATTATTGCCGGTAATAAATGCCCTGTAAGCAGTTAATTGTTCTTCTGTCTGTATACGGCCATTATATACCAGTCCAAAATAAGACCCGATAGGATACCCTTCTACTGCATTGTTTAAGCCCCTGTTACCGGAACCAATGATTTTCTGTCCCCAAAATCGGAAAGCATCGTTTTGTAGGAAGAAATATTACCCCGATATGATAGCTCAAAGCTCCCGCCCTGTCTCTCCAGTTTAAAGAAATTTCCCATCCCCTGGTTTCCAGCTTGCCATTATTTCCGGCAGGCGCGTTTACACCCAATACAGCGGGATAAGTTCTTGCGATCAGCATATTGCTGTTATTCTTTGAAACAATTCAGCCGTACCACCCAGCCTGTTGTTCAACAAAGCAAAATCAAGTGCCAGGTTGCTGGTTGTAACACGCTCCCAGGTTCTGTCCAGGGCCACCAGGCCACCCGGTGCAATCCGCACAGAGGGGCTGGTACCCAGTATTGGAAACCCGGACTGGCCTGCACCTGCGGAAAAGCTCAGGTTGAGCAGCTGTATATATTCATACAGGCTGATACCGCCCTGGTTCCCCATTACCCCAGGAAGCCCGCAGTTTCAGATCGTTAATAATCCTTATATCTTTCATGAATGCTTCCTCCGAAATGCGCCAGCCTCCTGAAAAGCCATAAAAGAATTTCCAGCGGTCATCTTCAATAAACCGGGAGGTTCCGTCGTACCGCGCGTTGGCTTCGAACAGATATTTATTCAGGTAGGTATAATTCAATCGGCCAAAATACCCGGCCAGCGCTGAATGGTATTGAGCCTCTGCAACAGATTTTGAAGCAGGATCTCCAAAGCTATTGCTTAAAGAAGGAGGTACGCCTGGCACAATATCCAATGTGCGCCCCAAAAACCGGTTGTACTCCTGCCGCTCATATTGCGTACCCGCCATCACTTTAAGGTCATGGTCGGCATTAAACTTCCTGCTATATTCGAGGTAAGAGCTTAAATTGTAGTAAGCATCTTTGGCATTAGATCTTTGGTAAAAACTTCTCCCCTGGCCCGACGGAGATAAGTTGGATACATTGCTTGCTCCCGCATAATCATACCAGTTGATCACATTTTCCAGGGTCTTGTAATCTGTCACCTTATAATAATACCCCGCAGTACCTACTGCTTTTAAATGCTTGCTAAAAGTGTACGTCAGGTTAAAGCTCGTATTAATGGCAGTGTTTAGTTCCTTATTATCTCCGCCAAAATTGGCTATCGCAACCGTGGAAGCATTGGCAATACCAGATCCCCATACATAAGGTTTACCCGTACTGCCCAACCCATTTGAAGGCATGCCCGGCTGTATGCCATTATTCATAACCGCCCCGATATTTGAAGGCTGAATAATGTCGTTCTTTTCAAGGGAGATATTGCTTTGCAGGTTAAGCCTGGAAGAAAAATTATAATCGTGGGTTAGCCTTATATTGTACCGTTTATTAGAGTTATTGCCTACTTTCAACAGGCTGCCGTCATCTAAAAAACCTAATGAAATACGGTAGCCCGACTTTTCATTTTGCCTGAAATGCTTAGCTGGTGCTCGTTTGAAGTGGCGTTACCAAACATAAAATCCTGCATCGTTCCGGGGAAGAAAACAAAATCCCTTACGTCAGTAAAAAGCCTGCCTGCTCCAGCCCCAGGTTGGCCAGCGCCTGCGCCGCCTCTGGCCTTGTCATTACCGTTATGCCGTTACTGGTAGCATACTGGGCCAGCATAGCGTATTTGTACCAAAGGTCTGCATTGGTAAAACCGTCGGCTACCCTGGCCTCTTCCATCATCGGGCCCCAGCCGTTGATATCAACAAGTTTTGGCTGCAGGCCGATGATTTTTCTCGATACCGAACCATTATAATCTATTACCGGCTTACCGGCTTTAGCCCTTTTGTAGTAATGATCACAACACCGCCTGCGGCCCGCGCTCCGTAAATAGAAGTGGCGGCTGCATCTTTCAAAAAAGAAATATTCTCAATATCAGCAGGGTTGAAAGTATTTAAGGCATTTGTGCCTGGGAGTGTTAAACCATCAATAATAATGAGTGGCTCACCACCATTAACAGAAGAGTTGCCCCGAACCAGGAAATTCCAGGACTCCCTGCCCGGCTGCGCCGAATTTCTTGTTACGGTTACCCCGGGCACCTGGCCCTGCAGGGCAGCCAGCGGACTGGCAAGTGGTCCGCGGTTGGCGAAGACCTTTGCATCAACAGTTGAAACAGAACCCGTGAGCGAGGTCTTTTTTTTTTGGGTGCCGTATCCCACCACCACTACCTGGTCGAGCTCCTTTGATTCGGGACTCAGCAGGATATTTTCCAGTGACGTGCCGGCATTAATTTCCAGCTGCTTATAACCTATGGCTGATATAAGCAATACCGCATTGTCGCCTGCATTAATTGTAAAAGAGCCGGCATCATCTGTGCGTGTGCCCAGCGTAGTTCCTTTAACTATGACCGAGGCGCCCGTAACCGGTTTGGAAGTTGTGGCGTCTATAAGATTCCCGAAACCACTTTGGTTTGGCAAAAACCAGTGAAGGGAAAACTGACCAACAGGATATGAGCGGCTAGAATGCTCATCATTTTTTGCAATCGCGTTAATTTTTTCATTCGTAAATGTTTATAGATTTTGGCCGAATGTCCGCCCGGATGAACCGTTTGGACCGGAAACTGATCAATTATAAAATTCTCATTGCCCTGTTGGGAAACACCAACGGCTGCCGGAAGAAAATTTCATCATGAAAGTTTCATTTGTAATTATTGATTTATAATCACCTCAATTACCGGATAGGAATACTGTCAGTCATTTCAAACCAACCTTCCAAAGGCAACAATCACAATGCAATAATAACAAGGGCAAATGAGCCAAAAGGGGGTATATATCAAAAAAGGTGGGTAAAATGATATTTTCGACAAGACAATGCATATAAATAAGCCTGTATCCGTTTTTTTAAAATGTCTTCACCATCAACTCATAAATGTAACCGGAGCCATGGAGCCATTTTGAAGAGTGAATTTCCTTGCCTGGCCGTTCCATTCAGGCGGCGTCGCACACTTCAACTTCAAGTAATACTATCATCATTCTAGAAACTGGCTACTCCCCGTTTAAGGCTCCGGCCGCTTGAATATGAATCACCCTGCACCGGGGTAACAGATAACCCAACAACTCTGCTGAACCCTGAGGGTTCGTACGTGGTATATCATTTCTCCTTTAACGCAGCTGCAAGGCCCGAAACATTAAACATTCGCCCCATCTGGGGCCGCACTGTGCATGCATTCTTTCCCCGGCTAACGCCAGGGTTATGCACATTGCATCCCTCCCTCTCGTTTTAGTTTGATAATTTTTAGGCCGAGGGCTATGGGGAAACATAAATCACGGCATAACCACGCTCCGTGTCTCCCGTAACCAGAAGAAATATCGTATTATAAACAATTTACCTGACCGGTAACTATTTGCCGTTAATTTTTATGTTATCAATAATAACACTGGTAGCATTAGGCATCCCCGAACTAACAGTAATACCTATCAGCGACTGATCATCAAACAGCTGACTGGTACGCCCTATTTCCATCCAACTGCTCCCATTGTCGGATGCATACGCTACAAGCTGCCGGTCCTTTCGTTCAAGCTTCAGCCAATAGTAACCTGTAAGGCGACCAAAAGTAACGGCGGGCGCAGATAAGATATTGCCTTTGGCGGCCAATATAGTTTTACTGGCAATCCGTTCGCGGGTTTCCAGCCGGGTATGCCACTCGGGCTCTTCGATCTGGGCGGTTTTTCCGGGATATAAGGTAAGGGCTGCAAAACGGGAATTATTGCTGGTATCACTACGTAACATCAGACCTATCATGGAGAACTGCGAGGTTGGCTGGGCATGAATCCTGACAGAGAGGTTGTTAATGCCTTTAAAAGGCAGGTAGGTGTAGTGGAAGCTGTCTGATGATGCACCAATTCCACTGCCAAAAGCTTCTATACTAAAATGTTCTCCTTCAAAAAACGTTTTCCACATTTAAGACTACCCACATCTTTCTGCAACCAACCTGCGGGCAACCCTGCCATTGCCTGCTGTGGAAATGCAGGTTGGCTTTGTTTTCCGGCACGTTCTTCAGTAACGGTATAATAATATAGCTTGCCGGGCAGCACGTTTTTATCGACAAACCGGTTGACAGTAAGTCCTTTAGCAATCGTTTGGAACCTCCTGTCAGGAGTTGAAGAACGCTGCACGGAGTAGGTACAGGAAAAAGCAGCGGCAACCCATTCCAGTTCAATATGCTGATTTGTCCCCAAGGCTATTAAGCCACCAGGGGCAAAAGAACGGATATTCACTTTCTTTTCTCCTTTACCTTTTAAGCCATCGCCTGCAAAGAATAAAGTACCGAAGCCCGGATGATCCGCCCCGGATGACCAGCCCCTTCCGGCCGTATCTTTTTACAGCAGCCTCTACATAAGGCGCCTTCAATTGCTTTACTCCCACGTAATGAGCATATACCTGCTCATATAACGGGCGCAAGGATCCCCGCCCTTTGTCTGAAATGGTATAATGATGGTATTTACCTGTTCTGTCCAGCCACTCCTGAAAAGGCATATCATTATTTCCCAGGTTATATTTTGCAGTATATTCAAAGCCCCTGAGCAGGCGGTTATCTTCAAAACCATATAAATCCAATCCCTGGTTCCAGGCAATGGCACAACATTCTGCAAGCATACCGATTCCTAACTGGGAATGAGGCTGATCGCGCCCGCTTTCCTGGATCTGCCCGTTTTTGTTAATGACATAATTCAGTATACTTCCGTTTCCTCCTCCTTTTGTATAGTAACGCAATGCATCCTCAAATATGGCCCGGTCGTTACAAAATACACCAATGGCCATGGCCGTTTTTAATGCAGCAGCATCCCAGTTACCATTGGCAAATGGTGCATAATCTTTATCACCGGGTAAATCACTTCTTTAAAATGCTTTTCTGCCTTTGCTATGTCAGCATTACTCCAGCCTGCATTGGTATAGCGAATGAGTTCTGCGGCATTTACCATCTTGAAGGGACCCAGGCCCGCCATCAGTACCGCATCGCGGCCGCCGATAGTCTTTAATGTAGCTGCCCAGCTATTGATAATTTCAATAGCTTTCTGCGCATAACGGTTATCGCCGGTAATAGTCCACATGATGGCGTTTTGATGCGCGGCATTTGCATCACTATCATAAATACCCTGCCCTACTGTAGGATTACGGCTTACGGTGTCCAATGGTCCTTTGATCTTATAACTGTATTGCGAATACTGATCTTTGGCAAAAATCGCGTACCCGCTGAAAACAGGCTCTTTTCGGGTCTGTATGGCCGCTTTCATTCGTGCCAGGTCTTCCCGGCTATGAAGAATACCGGGATGAATAAAGGATTGCCCATTAACTTCCTGCGAAAGGGTAAACAAAGCCAATAAAAAAGTAAAAATGGTATCAAACGCATCCTGTCTGTTTAATAACGATCTATCAAAATTATTTTTCCGGCGGTGTAAGCACAAACATAAACCTATCCACCTCCTCCCACAATTCCTTCGGAAGCTCATACACTTCCCTAAAAAAGCAAATAGTGCATCGGTAACGCCTGTCACAGTTACCCTATTGCAATATTAAGCCAGATCTTAGCACCGCAAGGAGGGCATTTATCAAAAAAAGGGGGAAATTATCATTTCAAGCAAACCTGGATCAGGAAAACCTATTTAACCGAAGCAATTGAGTAGCCATTGGTGCATTTCTAATCGACTGTACTGCGCGCCGTTTATCAAGATCATATCCGAATGTAATAGGAAGCTTCCTCTTCTTAATAAAACAATATTCGCCCCTCCGGGGCCGTGCTCTCTATGTTTTCTTACCTCCCGCAAGCGGCTATGCACATTGGACCCTTCGGTCCCGGCCCGCTTTGTTTTAGGCGTTCTTTAAGTTTATTATTGCTACAGTGCCTGAAGGGCGCCATGTACACAATCTTCAGCGTCAGCTGAGGGAAAGATACGGCCCCGGAGGGGTGAACGTGATCAACTCCACAATTCAAAATTTAGTAACCGGCATGCCAATGTTAGGCAGGTATGTCGTTAAAACAGCAAACCTTTTCAGGTTACAATTTAAATTGACTCATGAACGTCAATAAAACTTTGGAAAATAAAATGTAAATTAGAGTATAAAGTAATATTTTATAACCTACGAAATATAATATTATGAGCTACCGCCAGATTTACTACCAGATTGTTTTTGCTACTAAAAACCGACGTAAAACAATTACAGAAGCGCATTGCGAAGAGCTTTACAAATACATATGGGGTATCGTAAAGAATAAGAAATGCAAACTCTATCGCATCAACGGCATAGAAGATCATATACATATTTTTTCAGACCTTCATCCTTCCATATCATTGGCGGATTATATCAGGGACATAAAATCATCCAGCAGTATATGGATGAAAAACAGCAACCTGTTTCCCGAATTTCGTGGATGGCAGGAAAGCTATGGCGCCTTCACCTATTCAATAAAACAGAGGGATATTATCATCAACTATGTCAAAAATCAAAAAGAGCATCATAAAAAAGAGCCGTTTTACGATGAATATAAGCGTTTGCTAATTGAAAATGATGTTGAATTTGATGAAAAATATTTATTGTGAAGCAATATTCGACCCCTCCGGGGCCGCGTTCTCTATGTTTGCTTACCTCCCGCTGGCGGGAGTTATGCACATGGACCCTTCGGGCCCCGCACGATCTATTCGATAGGCTTTCTTTAAGTTATCATTGCTAAAGTGCCTGAAGGGCTCCATGTACATGCTCCCCAGCGCCAACTGAAG
Source organism: Paraniabella defluvii (assembly GCA_019316985.1). Lineage (GTDB taxonomy): Bacteria > Bacteroidota > Bacteroidia > Chitinophagales > Chitinophagaceae > Niabella > Niabella defluvii. The sequence goes on along the minus strand of CP079215.1, from coordinate 5,015,107 downwards.
GAAAGAAAACGCATAATATTTGACCCCTCCCGAGCCGCATGCGATAGCTATCTGTTACCCTGGCACCAGCCAGGGGCCACATGTATAGGACCCTTTGGGCCCGGCCCGATTTATTCGATAGGCTTTCTTCAAGTTATCATTGCTAAAGTGTCTGAAGGGTTCCATGTGCATAACCCTCAGCGCCGACTGGAAAAAAACGCATAATATTCGACCCTCCGGAGCCGCATGCGATAGCTATCTATTACCCTGGCACCAGCCAGGGGCCACGTATATAGGATCTTTTGGGCCTGGCCCGATTTATTCGATAGGCTTTCCTTAAATTATCATTGCTATAGTGTCTGAAGGGCTCCACGTACATGCCCCTCAGCGCCGGCTGAGGGAAACAAAACGCATAATATTCGACCCTCTGGAGCCGCATGCGATAGCTATCTGTTACCCTGGCACCAGCCAGGGGCCACGGATATTGGATCCTTCAGTCGGCCTGCTTTTCAATAGGCGTTCCTTAAATTATCGTTGCTATAGTGCCCGAAGGGCACCATGCACATAACCCTCAGCATCAGCTGAGGGAAAGAAAAGGAGTAGGATGCGGCCCCGAAGGGGTCGAACGTGATGAACAAAGATGAAACTTTCAAGAGTTTAATCGAAAGATTCGAGATACGTGCCACCAGGAAGCTTTTTATCCCGGTTTTTTGGGCAAAAAGTAAAAAAGAAAAATAAGAGCAAACAAAAAGTGGACAATAAAAATATTAGCTCACTAATTTCTATCTTATTGTGTATAAATCATCGCAAATCTGCCCCGATGCAATTCCAGGTTGTTTGATCGTTTTTAAGAAATGTGTCCACATGATCGCCCCATTCAGGATCCGTGGAAGGATCGCTATAATTTGGGATACACCTCAGCCATGCCTATTGATTAAGTATATCCCTGTTTATGGTAAACTTATTTGAAAAAGAGTTCCTGTATTTTTTTATAAAATCAGATGGATTCATATTAAACTGCCTGCTGAACTGTTCGCGAAAGTAACGGGCATCGTAAATACCTACCAGGTTGGCTACTTCATTTACATTATAATTCGTATCTATAAACAACCTAGCTGCCTTTCTCAGCCTGATAAACCTTATAAAACTATTCAAAGATTGTCCTGAAATAGTCTTTACTTTCTTGGTAATAGAGGAGTAACTCATGCCCAGCTCCGATGCCAGCTTCTTGCTGCTGAATTGTTCGTCGTCCAAATGATCTTCCACCACTTTTATACAGGTTTCCAGGAACTGCCGGTATTGTTCAGGTATCTTGGCATCCTGGTTATGAAGCGTTATTTCATTATAAAAGTAGCGCTGAATATTATTCCTGTTCTTGAGAAGGCTTTCAACCCTGGCCACCAGCAGATCTTTATCAAAGGGCTTCATGATGTAATCATCAGCCCCTTCCCTTACTCCTTCAAGTTTTATTGTTTCGTTGGTGGTGCCCGTTAATAAAATAACCGGTATATGGCCCAGCGCCGGGTTTTGCTTTATCTGGCTGCATAAGTTAATACCGTTGGTCTGTCCCATCATAATATCGGATATAATGATGTCGGGGAATATCCGTTCGGCCAGCTCAAATCCCTGGTCGCCATTTACCGCCTGGTATACCTGGTACATTGGCGAAAATAGCAGGGCCAGGTATTCACGGGTCGTTTCATCGTCGTCAACCACCAGTATAGACTGCTTATCAGTGGCCACCACATGCTCGGTTGGTTTAGAGACTTCGCTAAGCATGGGTGCCCGATCTTCTTCTTTTGTTTCCTCATTCAAGGCTTCCAATAAAGATATTTTTTCTGTAGCAGCTGAAGCACCGATTTGACTGAACTGATCATTAGGAAAATGATTCATTCCTTTACGAAGCTCCACCAGGAAAAGACTTCCGCCGGACACATTATTCCTGTATTCGATACTTCCACCATGCAGGTTAGTGAACTGTTTGGCCAGGTAAAGACCAATTCCAAATCCCGGCTGCGTCACATTGTCTAAGCCCCTGGCCTGGTAAAATTTATCAAAGATCCTTAACTGTGCACTGCTCTGTATCCCCGGACCATTATCGGAAACTCCTACGGTTATTGTTTCCGATGATTCATTAATCGTAAAATATACCTGGCCTCCGTAGGGTGCATACTTTAATGCGTTAGATAACAGGTTATAAAATACAATCTCCAGCTTTTCCCTGTCGCCATAAATATAGACAGGAGCTTCCTGCTTTATCAATTCGTAAGTGAGCTCTTTTTGGCGGGCCTGGTATATAAAGCATAAATATACTTCTTTGCAAAGTTCAGAGAGGTTGAGCTGCTGGGGATAAATACGGTCCATGCCCGTTTCTTCCCTTCTGAACATCAACAACTGGTTGGTCAGGCTCAGCATTCTTTTTGCATTGCGATAAACGATCTTTAGCTCCCGCTCTTCTTTCTCCGGCAAAATTCCATCCTTATCAAGAATATCCTTAATAGGATTAATGATTAACGATAATGGTGTGCGAAACTCATGGGATATATTGGTAAAAAAGCGGCTCTTCGCTCATCTACTTCTTTTTCTTTGTCTGCAATTGCTTTTTCGGCTTCTCTTTCAGACTGCTCCAAAGCCCGCTGCGTTCGCTCACTTGCTAATTCAGCGGCATATCTTTCATGCTCCGACTTTTCGAGGGCGAGCTCGGCTGCTGCCCGTTCGCGTTCGGCCTTCTGATTCTGCACTTCCAGCTTCTGCAGAGTAACCTCATACAGTAATTTGGCCTGCCTGGCGCGATATTTTATATATAAATAGAATAAGGAAACGAAAGCGCTTAAATAGAACAAATACGCCCAGATACTACGGTACCAGGGCGGATACACCCGAACCGGTATTGCGATCTCTTCTACCCATTTGCCATCACCATTGGTGCTTTTCACTCTAAATACATAACGCCCTTCGCTTAGATGTGTATAGGTTGCCGTTCTTGCCTGACCGCTATAGTTCCACCCTTTGTCCCATCCATCCATATAATAGGCATAAGATATTTTGTTAGGCACGGCATATTCAAGCGCTGCAAAACTGAACGAAAATACAGCATGATCGTAGGGCACGGCAATGGCGCTGGCCGTGCCGTTCGAAGCGTCTACAATATAACCAGGTGTGTTTTCCAGCTTTTTCCCGTCTACCATTATTGCTGTAAGGCGCAGGTGAGCGTTCTGCCGGGAAAAATGTATGCTATCGGGGTAAAATATGTTATAGCCGCCAATGCCTCCAAACACAAAAGCGCCCGATTTAAGTTTAGTAGCAGCATTAAAATGAAATTGATCACTTTGTAACCCATCACTTCTATAAAAATTCTTAAACTTCCTGCTACTGATATCAAACCTGGAAAGCCCGTTGAAAGTGCCTAACCACAGGTGCCCATTGTTGTCCTGCAGTGTCGAAAAAACTACTATTGTTAGACAGCCCTTCTGCAACAGTATAGCGTGCTTTTATCTTTTTCTGATTACGATCGAATAATACAAGGCCTCCTCCTCTGTACCCAACCAAAGATTTCCCAAACCATCGTCTGTAATAGTTCTGATAAACTGGCCAATGTAAAAATATTCGTGTTGCCGGGTATTCTTGTTAATTTTAACGAGGTCGGTAAGACCACCTCCCCAGAAATTTCCTGGCTATCTTCTAACAAAGAAAATAAATCGGACAAACGATCATCAAAAATTTCGAATTTATCTGCCGACCGGTTATACTGATATAAAGCACCAAAATGATTACCTCTTCTAAGGGCGGATGCCCAAAGTGTTCCGGATCGATCTTCATATAGTGTATTAAATACCTTGTTCTCCAGGTTTTTCTTAGGATTGACAGCAATATATCTTTTAAACTTCCGGGTGGACGGATCAAAGCGGCAGATCCCATCTGTATAAGTGGCCAACCATATACTTCCATTATGATCAATAGTAATGTTATTTACATTATTACTGGATATGGAATTGACATCCCCGGGTTTGTATTGATAAGTGGTAAAGTAATCCGCACCGGGCTCTTTTACATTTAAACCATTTTCTTCTGTAGCCACAAAGAGGGTACCGGCGGGAGACTCAGCCACAGATGTAATAAAGTTCCCCGAAAGTCCTTTCTTATTGCCAGGCTCGTGGCTGATAGTCTGGAATTGCCTGCGCCCTTTGTCCACTATATTGATGCCACCTCTTCTTGTTCCCAGCCATATCCTCGCTCCATCATCAACAAACAGCGAGTAAATACCACTGCTTGTCAGATCGGTTTTACTATCGCCGCCACTAATACGTTCCATTTTACCGGTTGCCTTATCATATATATAAAGACCGGCTCCCATGGTTGCTATATAAATGTATTGCTTGTTATCTGATGCCAGCGCAATAGCCAGGTTCGACTGTATTTTATTGTTATCTGTATTAAATACGGAGGTAATGCTATTGTTATCCAAACTATAGCAATAAACGCCTTCATTGGTAGCCATCCATATTTTATCGGCGTCTGCCAGCATCGCGTTTACATACCTGAGCCCTGCATTTAATAATTTCAGCGTGTTACTTTTATAGTCAAGCACACAAAGGCCTTTATCCTGAACAAAAACCAGGGTACGCCCATGCCGGTCGAAACACAAGGCCTGTACCCCATAATTGTACAAGGAAGCGCTCCGGGCATCTGTAAGCGGAACCTGGATTGCTGTTGTTGAAGCACTCCCGCAAATCATCAATCCCTTTAGTTCTGATGCTATCAGGATATTATTAAAACGATCACAGGTAATGGTTTTAATCACCTCCCTGTCCAGCCTCACAGATTGCGACGCGCCCTGCTTCTTATAATAAACGGTGGTAAACCTGTCATATAAGCGGTCAAGCCGGCACACACCCAACCGGGTTGCCATCCAGATATTGCCGTTTCTATCTTCGGTGACACCATATATTACATTACTCAGCAGGGAAGAACTGTCTCCAAAGACATTATGATAGGTCTTAAAATCATATCCATCAAAACGATTGAGCCCGTCAAGTGTACCGAACCACATAAACCCTTTGCTGTCCTGGAATATAGAACGAACCGTTTCATTAGATAATCCCTCCCTGACACCCAGTTTACTAATCACAACCTGGGCATGGAGCCTGGAAGCACATAAACAGAACAAGAAAAAACATGCTTTATACAATCGAAACATAACGGCAATAAGCTCTCCAATAATAATATTTTTTTGCAACAACCGGCAATGTGGGCCTGGGCTAGAGCATAAATCTGTTTTTTTCAGGATTCAATGCACAGAATACATGAACAGGCACATTAGAGATATCATCATTTCGAATATAAAAACACATCCCTTACTCGCATATTCGTGGCCAGATATTTATGCGTTCGCCCTTAGTTAGAGTACCGGTAATTAAAATAATCCACATCAATAAATCCGCTTTCGCCCTCTACATTGAAATTGAAAACGCCTATCCTATCGCCACGATAGCCTCCCCAAGTTAATGTTGACCTGCCTCCAAAAGCCACAAACTTCTTACCATCCAGGCTATAAGCATATATGTTTTCCCCGTTCGCATTCCACTGCGATTGCAGCCATATATATTTATCGGAAAGTACTATCCCCGTTGTATCTACGTTATTATAACTATAAAACAACCTGCGTATTCCCTGCTCCTTTTTGATCCCCAGCAAGCTATTTGATGTGGTTGAAAAATGTGTAATGCCGGCATATTGTCCGTTGGTCATCGAGCTGATATCTATTTTAACAGTTACAATATTTGACCTGGTGCGCAGGGTGCGCTGCGTGAGCGTATTGCCTGCCCGCAATATAATATTTCGTTTATCTTTTGAATCTAAAGGTGAAAAGGCATGCAAACGTAAGAATCCATTGCGTTGGATTAACGACCATTTGCCGGCACGAGGCTGATAGTTCCACTCCCATTGCGGTAACAGCTTTTGTGCTGAAAAATCATCACTTGTCTGAAGTTTAATCTTTGCTGATTTTGACAGGATTGGTTTCCGGCCGGTCCATACCATATTGCCGATGGTATCCGCTCCAACCTGGCCGATGATGGGCCATCCGTTTATCCAGTTAACCGGCAGGAGACTTGCTACCCGGCCTTCCCAGCTACCGCTGCCATGATGTGTAAAAAACCACCATTGACTATTGTCCAGCTGTATAAGACCTCCCTGGTTCGGCTCCCTGTCTGTTTTGCTACTGACACGATTCAGTTGTTTCACCTCCCACGGGCCGTATAGACTGTTTGAACGCTGCATCATAATGACACGGCCTTCTGAATTAACCTGGCTGAAGTAATGGTAATAAAGGCCATTGATCTTATACAACTTGTTAGCCTCACTGCCGTTGGCCTGGTAAATGATGGTATCCGACTCCATGATCAGCTGTTTCCCGTCTGGTGCCATTTTAAACAAGTGAATATTGTATTTCCTGTTATTTTTTGGATCCAGGGCGAATTGGGTGGCAATAAAATACAACTGACCGTCATCGTCGCAAAAGCTGCAGCAATCGTCCCAGCCTTTTACCTTCCATAACTGATGTAAAGGCTCCCAGGGCCCGGCCGGATTGGTTGCCGAGCTCATAAAGAAACCATCGTCGGGAGTACCAAAATATACCCAGAATTTCCCCTTATAGTAGCGTATCGAACCAGCCCAGATACCTTTACCATAACTATTCATTTTATCCCAGTTCAGGTTAGGACTAATACGGGTTAAATCGTCTGCAACATGTCCTATTATCCGCCAGTTAACCAGGTCTTTGGAATGTAGCACTGCCATGCCTGGTGAAAATTGCATGGTAGAAGAAATAGCGTAAAAATCATTTCCCACTTTTATCGCATCCAGATCGCTGAAATCCCCGGGCAGCACAGGATTCACATAAGTACCATTACCCTGATCACCCCATTTATCCGTAAACTGGGCTGAAAGGCTATACGCTATCGATTGTAGATATATTATAAGCAGCAATATTTTTTTCATCCTCTTTAAAATTTAATACACTTTCCATTCCCAGATGCCTTTTATGCCCCCGGTTATACTGATCCGTAAATAACGGGCATTTATTTTTACCTGGTCTGTATGAGGTGATTGCATTTTTAAATCGCTATGTCCACCACAGGGTATCCAGTTTTCAGCATCAACGCTGTATTCTAAAATATAAGCATGACCGGCCGTAGGGCGCACCAGATAAACATCGCTGCGTTGTACCGGCTGCACTTTCCCTAAATCAATCATAAGCCAATTAGCCGTATCCCCGATGCGGGCATCCAGCGTGAACCGTTGGCGCCATCCGCACCAAACCGGGGCGCGAACGATTCGGTACGTCTGAAAAGTGTATCGCCTTCCGGTTTAATAACAAGGTTGGGGCGAACACTGGATGCAAATACGTCCACAACAGGTAAAGAGCGCAAGCTTTTTACTTTTTTAAAGCACCTACTCCTTCCATGGTGAGCCTTACGGGTTGTAATGTACCATCTGCATTAAACCCGAGTTTGTTGACATAAGTTTGGCGATTGGTACTTCCCCGCCAAACTCCAGGTAAGCGAAATAATAATCGCCGGTTCCGGGTATATTGAATACCGAACCATGTCCCGGCCCGTATATATGGCGCTTATAATCGGTGGTTGAAATAATATTGCTGCCATTGGGCGCGGTAAAGCAACCGAGTGGTGACTGGCGGCCCATCACATAAGCATACTGGTATTTTTCAGCGCCGCCCACCGTATATAAATAATAATAAATACCCTTTCGCTTAAAAAAATGGGACCTTCAGAATACACCGTATGCGGCGTTTTAATAATTGTGATAGCGGTATCGACGGTAACCATATCTGCATGCAACTTAGTCGCCTTGCGAAGCTGCCAATACACATAAGCCTGCTTATCATCATCTACAAAAATTTCAGCATCGATGCCATGGGGTGGCTTACCGTCTCCCGGCTTTAATAATGTAGCCGGTGTATAGGGCAGATAGAATGTATCTTTTCCGGTAGCCAGCTTAAAAGGACCTTCCGGATTATCAGCAACAGCAGCATACATAAACCCGTTGATAGTCGGATACAGGAAATATTTGCCGTGCGCTGCAATAGCTGCACTGGGGCCCAATACTTATGACCAAAAGCTGAGGGAAATAAGCAACCAGAAAAGCTCCAGTTTACAAAATCTTCAGATTTCCACACCACCGGCGGGCCGGAAGTCTTCAATCCGTTATCGTATCCATCGGTGGTAGCATAGCAGTAAAAACTGCCGTTAATTACCTGGATGCTGGCATCGGCAATCATATCGGGTACCAATGCATGACCAAAAGGGTTCGGCGGCGGTGTCTGCCGGAAACGAGTAATCTGCCGGCTTATAACAGCTGCCCGGGCCGTTGCTTCGCTTACAGAAGAACCTCCTTTATTTTTGCCTGACCTGTTCCCCTTATATAGCTCAGCCACGCATTTTTAAGAATCTCCTGGCGTTGACGGACCAGCTTCATGATGGCATCGCGCTCCGGTACAAAATACAGCGCATCCCGCATACCGGAGGCCTGTGCCAGCTCTTGCTGACCTAATGATAGCAGTATTTCTCTGGAAATGATAAAATCGCTCTCTTCTCCGGCGTGTATAGCATCTTTGGTTGCTACCAACCCCGGTTCTTTTTACGTTTGTCTTCTAAATATTTCTTCACCGGCCCATGAATATCGATCACTTTCCAATCGGCACTGTGGCGCTGGCTAACCAGCCAGTCAGCATAAATATCCGGTACATTATCATTTATATCACCATCATCAGCCGGGGTGTTATATGAATAATGGAAGCACCTGATCTTTGCACGGCATCATGTAACCGTACAATCCCCTTTAAACTTTTGAAATCGTTCTTCACTAAAAGGCTTATAAAGACCATCGTCCCTGCCATAACAGGCGAATACCAGATCGGGCTTTAACACTGTTAATATTTTTGTAACCTGGCGTGTAAACCAAGTCGCGAAAAACTGTCATCCTTATGTCCCGGCCCTGGAAGCCCTGATACCGTTTCTCCCGGCACTCCCAGGTTAATGAGCTCGTATTGTTTGTAAGGATATTTCATGCTAAGGAATACATCGATATCGGAAACATACCGTCCCCGGGAAGTAATACTGTCACCAATAAAAACAATGCGCTTTACTTGTTTGGGTATTAGGTAAAGTTGAGCGCAGCAACCCAGGTGGATACCTATTCCAACGATAACCAATAACAACACTTTGCCGACTCCTTCAAGGCGATATAACCAGTTTATATTCTTTTTATTTTTTACCAGCATTTTTTGTTTCTTTTACTTTTCAAAACGCAGTCCTTCTGTATACTGGCCTACCTTCATATTGGCCTGTTCGGGGTTCAGCGCTACTGTTCCATTTATATTAAAGTTTTTTAGAAGTATATTACTGATCTTTCGTTGCGCATCGTACCCCATAACCACAGAAGGGTTAGGCAACGCGCCTTTATAAGAAATATCTTTAAAGGTGATATGCTCAATAGAGCGGCCGGCGCCGTTTCCATACTTGGGGTCCAGCACTACTTTCAAACTAAACAGTTGCCCTTCTTCAATTTCATCTATCCTCACCTTTTCAAAAAGTATATTACTGATATAATTTTTATCACCGGAGGTTATCGCCATTGTCCCCTGGGCGCTTCTATCGTCTTCGTCTTGCTCCAGTATATCTATACTTTTAAAACTAAGGTTGCGAATGGTGTCGCCCTCCGCAGACACGTTTCCATGCACGCCGATATTAATGGGATGCGCAATATCGGCCCATAGAATGGCATTGCTTACCCGTACATTTGTCGTATTCCCAAAGAAATTCCAGCGATGAGCGTAAATCGCAATACAGTCATCTGAAGTACGCAGGAAAACGTCATCAATGGTAACGTCAGAACAACTCATCATATCAATTCCGTCTGTCCAGGATCCCAAACTAAAAGCCGTAACATCTTTAATGGTAACATTTTGGGAACCGCCCAAATAAATAGAATAATGCCTGGGGTTGATAATTTTGATCCCTTCTACCGTAATATTCCTGGAGTGGGTAATTTCCACACCTCTTACTCCCTGGTCGATGATCCCCTGCCAATAATTTTAACGTTCTCTACTTTATTGCAAAGCAGCTTGCCCTGTATCAATGCAGCCCCATCAATATACACCGTTGTATTGGATGGGATCACGAAAACATCACCGGGAATATCTCCCGGCTTATGAACGCCGGGCCCGAAATACATTACATTTTTATCGTTAGGCGATGGCGGATCTTTTAATATTGCATTGGCAATAACGTGCAGGTTGTTCAGCTTATTACCATTTACTTCTACCGAAAGCTTCTGAGGTTTATCAAGCCTGAATATAAACTGGTTGCCTTGAATGACAGGGGTAATGCCTGCTTTATCAGGCCTTATTTTAACTTTTTGTAAAAGACCGTTATTTAATCTTACTTTCAGCTCTACCTCTTTATCGAAATCAAAACTGACCATCGAAACTTTGGATCGTGTATCATTATCTACATTCACGTCAAATTCATACAGGTCCTGCCATTCTCCACCAGGTATACGCACCTGTACGGTGAAATCATCGTTATGTCGTCCATACACTATAGACGCCGGTACCGGGTATACTTTAAGTTGCTGTGCAGATAGCATCCCCGCTGCCACTGTCAATAAAAAACCTAATATTATTTTCCTTTTCATACGCTTTAAATAATGAAGTAGATATGCTACCCTTAAATACGAATTCCTGTTCCTGCAGTAGCTGCCAGACTTCGTGCTGGTTATAAACGGTACCGTTTGATACCAAAGCAATGGGCAATCCTGATTGTTTTCTCAGATGGCATGAACGGTTGTTCACCAAGCTATCGTTTCTGCATTTTATACAAAGATTATCGATGTAATTTAGAGTGATATTCAAGCGTATGGGAGGGGTAAATATCAAAAAAGGGGGTAGAATGTCATTTTTGCTTTTTTCCATCTCAGCAGGCTCATTATATTCATGATCTCGCAAGATGTAACAGAACCAATCCTCCTGAAGGTTTTACCCAACTCATTCATAACATTCCGTAATCCAGCTAGTTGTATTATGATAGCACCCGCATAGGTCAACCGGGAATGATTTTCTGCCATCATCCTGATCCTCCAATGCCTGGCAGGAAGACCTATTAAAGGCTACTTACCTATAAGGGCGCATAACATTATTGCAGGAGAAAAAGCGGTATGCCCTGCATGAAGGTTCCCTTTCAGATTAAAAGGTATATACCACCGGGCTTTGTCTTAAATTTCAACACATACCATGCTCCCTCTTTTTGAGCTGCCGCACCAGTTGCAGCTATTTTCAATGGCCTTGCTGACCTGACAATACATTCGTTGCCATTCAGGGATTTGATCCGGGCCTGCTGAATTTTACCATTTTGCCATTTCATATCTACTTCAAAACCACCCCTGGCTTTTAAGCCCCGGACACTACCTTTTGCCCATGCCTGCGGTAATGCGGGTAATAAATGCAAAGCTCCTGAATGACTTTGCAACAGCATTTCGGCCATCCCCGCAGTACCCGCGAAATTTCCATCTATCTGAAAAGGCGGGTGCGCATCAAAAAAATTGGGATAAGTTCCGCCTCCTTTGTGCATATCCAATTTGCCGTTATCCGTATATTTCAGCAGCTGCCTTACGAGATAATAAGCATGATCTCCGTCCTGCAACCGGGCCCACCAGTTGATCTTCCACCCGCGGCTCCATCCCGTACCTTCATCCCCGCGTATCTGCAGTGTTTTCTTTGAAGCTTCAAAAATCCGGGTGTTCCATCGGCCGTTATCTGGTACCCCGGATAAAGTCCAAACAAATGCGAAACATGCCGGTGCTGCGGGTCTGTTTCTTCAAACTCTTTATACCATTCCAATAGCTGTCCTTTTTCCCTACCTGCATAGGAAACAACTTTGAGCGTTTTTCCAAAATGGAGTCCCTGAAGGCTTTATCAGTGTTCAGTATTTTAGAGGCTTCCGCCATATTGGTAAAAAGATCCCAAATAATCGCCATATCCATTGTTGAGGCAACAGACACGCTTTGAGATTTACCTTTTGCATCTTTGAACCTGTTTTCAGGCGATACCGAAGGGGCGGTAACCCAATACCCGTTTCCATCTGGTATGAGCCAATCGAACATAAATTCTGCTGCCCCCTTCATTAAAGGATAGGCCGTTTTCTTTAAGAAGATTTTATCGCCGGTATAATTGTAATGCTCCCATAAATGCCGGGCCAGCCAGGCGCCGCCCAATGGCCAATTGGCCCATACCGGGTCGCCCGTTCCGAAATCCCCTACAGGATTGGAAAGTGCCCAGATATCTGAATTGTGATTGGCGGTCCATCCCCTGCGCATCATAAAACTCCCGGGCTGTGCGAGCTCCGGTTACAGAAAGGTTTTTAAGAAATCAAGCAGGGGCTGATGCATTTCAGAAAGATTGGTGAGCTCGGCCGGCCAATAATTCATCTGCGTATTAATATTGATGGTGTAGTTAGAGCTCCAGGGGCCCTGAGCTCCTTGTTCCAGATGCCCTGTAAGTTGGCTGGCGGAGATCCGGGGCGGCTGCTTGAAATCAGCAGGTACCTGCCATATTGAAAATATAAGGTTTCTATAAAAGGATCGATGGCTCCTTCGAGTAGCTGAGTAACCTTTTATCCGATGGCAGTTTTGCCTGGGGATTGCGGCTTCCTAAGCTGTCATGAATTTCCAGCGACACCCTGTTAAAATACTTTTTATAATCAGCCAGGTGTTGTTGTAACAGCTGCTTATAACCTGCTTTCAAGGCACCCGCCAGGTAAAATTGAGACAGGGCTTTTTCATCTTTACCCTCGCTATCAGGGCATTTATCAAATCCATTAAAACTGGTGGCTGCGGTAAAATATAGTATTACTTCCGTGGCGTTTCTAATGGCCAATTCTTCAGCCTCCTGCTTTACGGTACCGGTGTTGGTCACTACCTTCAACCTGGCCTGGAAGCGCATCCCATTGCAACCCGATGTATCAGCCTGGACAACATGCTCCCGGCCTTTAGGGTTATAATAGCTGGGATCTACATGTGCAGGGGCCTTACCGGTCAGCACCAGTTCACCATTTTTTAATGTAGCCAAAGAAGACTGCAGCGGGCTGGCTGCACTAACATTAAATGTAAGCGCTCCGGGTTTACTGGCTGTTATTTTAACGACCATTACATTTGCAGGCGCCGACACAAATACTTCGCGGGTGTATACAACATTGTCCACTTTAAACCTGGTGGTTGCAACGGCTCTTTCTATATCCAAATCGCGGTAATAGGCCGTAACGCTTGCACCTCCAAAGTTTTGGGTTATTCTCAAGTCACCCAGGGGCATATAAGACTGGGTAAAGGGCCCCTGCATTTTTCTTGTCAACCGGTCAGCTGTTCCATAATCTTCATTTTCCAATAGTGCTTTTCTTATTTCAGGTAAGTATTTAGAAGCGCCGGGGCAATTTGCTTCGGTAAGGGTCCCCACTATATAACGTACTTTCATTGAGCTGCAATAGCTCATCCTCCACCCCGCCAAAAATCATAGCCCCAATTCTCCCATTACCTACGGGCAAAGCTTCAACCCATTGCGTTGCTGGTTGATCATACCATAGCCTGAGTGGTTGCGCATTTCCCTGTTTAGCTGTCCACATGGCGAACATCACAAGTAAAGCAGCTATCTTCTTCTTTTTCATTTCAACAATTTTTCAATGCGTTTCTTTTGTAAACAATCAACATTATCTCTCCTTCTGTGAAAGTAATGGCCCGTATATATTTTTGGTAACTTACAGAAAATGTTCGGCAAATACTTCAGTCCCTCTTATTGCCGTTCTTATTATCACGCAGTAACGAACCTCCTTCATTCCCTGATCCTGTTGCGATATTAAATTAAAAACAAGGGTGATCAAAGGGCGTAAATAACAAAAAATAGTGGGTAAATGCTCATTTTCCTGTTGGCTATCTTTACTGCAACCTTCCTGCCTGCCGCACCATTCAAATACATGTCCGCTACCGGCTATCTTAAAGGCCGCCAAGCTTCCCTGTATTAAAAACGTAAACAGGATACAGGAGCATGCAATAAAGTAACCCGGAAAAGCTCCAGGAAATTTTACAACCCTGATTCCCGGCAGCTTCAATAAACCCGCCATTGTATGAACCACTATAACAAGAAAAAAAGCAAGTCATCGCTAAACGTATACTTAGTACCTTTATAAGAACGTAAATTTACAGGGTGCTTTTTTTTTTTTTTTTAAGGGGTATATTAAAACGACTTTCCAATATACAAATCCGACTATCATTTAACTTACAACAGTGGCCAGAAGAGTTTTAACCCATAATTACTCACTTTTACATGTAGACCATGTAATACTCAATAAAAAATGGAATTACCAGAATGTGATCAGCCCCTATATCAGGATTTATTTTATTGACGAAGGCGAAGGCTATATCTCCGGCAACTTCAGGAAAGTAAAACTGGAAAGCGGCTACCTGTATATTATCCCCAGCTTTACACTTTGTAACCTGGAGTGCGCCGAAAAGCTAAGCCAGTACTTTATACATCTTTTTGAAGACTCCGCTTCGGGCATTTCCCTGTTCCAGCATCGCCGCAACCCTGTTAAAATCAAAGCCAGCGACCTGACCGCCGCATGTTTTAAGCAGCTGTTAAAAATCAATCCTCACAGAAAGATATACCGTTCTGACAACCCGAAAGTATATGAGCAAAATGTTTTTTACAGGGAGTATCAAAAGCTAAACAACGAACAACCGCTGGATGTTTTTATGGAGACACAGGGCATACTGCTGCAGCTGCTTTCAAAATTTTTATCGCCGGCCGACCGGCAGCAGGATCATCCGTCGGCCATACCTTCAGTTATACTGGATGCGATGCAGTACATCCAGATCAACCTGGCCTCTCCTATCACTGTGCAACAATTATCAAAAAGAGCGAACCTGCAAACCGATTATTTTTCCCGGATATTCCTGAAGCATGCGGGAGAAAGACCCTGGACTACCTGCACAGCAAAAGAATTGAAAGGGCACAATACCTGATGATGACGAAGAACCTCACTTTTGCTCAAATAGCAGAGGAAACCGGTTTTCAAAACCTTCCTTATTTTTTCCGGATTTTTAAAAAATCACCAATCAAACACCTACTGAATATTGCCATAACAATCATTTCATTTAAGATCGTATCAGCAATCTGTAGTTTTTGAACAAAATTATAACTGAAATATTTTCTCCATCTTCACCCACTTTTCATCTGCCGCCGCCCAGGGCAGGGGTTGCTGAAACCGGCTCATCAAACCCTCCCACCGTTGTACAAACGGATTGGAGGCGTCCTGCTCCGCTTTCTTTCCGGGATCGAACTTATCGGAAGTTTCCATGATCATAAACAGGCGGTTACCCGTTCTGTAAATTTCCATCGAATGAATACCGGATGCCCTGATACTATCGCCTATTTCAGGCCAGCTATTTTCGGGCAGATGCCATTGTTCATACTCCGCAATAAGCGCGGGGTCGTCCTTAAGATCAAGGGCCAGGCAATATCTTTTCATTTTATATACGTCAAGTTTCTGACTACAGATTTTACGCACAAGTTTGCAGTTCATACGGATGCAGGCACAACCGGTTATCCGGATTATCAGACAATTTTTAAAACGTTAGCGTAAGCAAATTGAGGAGATTTTTCAGGAAACTTAACTACTAAAGCATCCTGCTGTCTTTCAAATTCCAAAGCAACTCCCGAATCAAGCCAGGTAACCTGGTTGATTTTCTGCGGGTATAATGACGACATTGACCCGAGGTTTTGGATCAGCACCTTTCCATCTTCAGGCCATTTCATGACGGTAGCGTATAAGGTTTGCCCTTTCTGTGTAAAACGGATATCTGCTGCTGAAAACTTTGTTCTTCCTTCATTAAAACCCTGCCCGTTTAGCCTGGCCTGATTTTGTGTGGAGGGGCCTTCGCCATATATTTTCCACGGGCGCGTGTCGTAAATACTCTCGCTATTCAGTTTCATCCATCCCGTAATTTCGCCAACGGTCTTACGTTCCAGCTCATCTATGCTTCCATCTCCGCGTACGGGCACATTTAATAAGTAGTTGCCGTTTTTGCTAACAACATCCACCATCGTTTGTACCACCATCTCCGGGGTTTTATAAGCTTTTCTATCAAACACTGACCGGTCATAATGCCAGTTTCCCAAGCAGGTATCTGTTTGCCATACATGTGGCATGATGTCGTTTGCCTGTCCCCGTTCGATATCCCAAACCAATGCCTTACGCTGGTCTTCATCAAGGATCTTACCGTTTACTACCGCACGAAGCCGGCCATGTTTTTTAAGCTTTTGTTATAATGATGAGCAGCAATGCGCAGTCCTGCGTCACTAATGGGCCAAAAGGGCAACTGCGAATCGTCGAAGTACAGTAAATCGGGCTCGTATGTATTGATCAGCTGAATAGTTCTGTTGACAAATTTTTCTATGTACTCTTTTGATGGCGGGTACACCCCTCCCCCAATGCCATTGCCTGTGTATAGAACCATTATTCCAGCTATCCTTGCTGAGCGGATGATTTTGCGCATACAACTCCTGTGGGTCCAGCCCCCCACCATTTTCCTTTTCCATCCTTCCGGGTAAGGTTGCCATCGTAAGGCACCCCGGCAAGCTCCCCGTTTTTATCGTGCCGCTGCGCTGTTTCAAACCAGCGCCAGGCGTGCGCCGCGTGTATGCTGCATCCGAAAGGCAGGCCGTTATTTTTAGCTGCCTTAGCCCAGCCTCCTATAATATCTTTCTTCGGACCTACTTTCAAAGAGTTCCAGTGCCGTTGATATTTTGAATCGTACAGGTCAAGATTATCGTGGTGGTTGGCCATTGCAAAAAGTACTTCGCGCCTGCATTCTTATAGAGTGCCACCAGCTCCTCCGGATTCCATTGATCGGCCTTCCACTCATTGATCACATCTTTAAAACCAAACTTCGATGGATGTCCGTATTTCTGCAGATGATATTTATATTGGTGACTTCCCTCTTCATACATTCCCCTGGCATACCAGTCTCCTGCTTCAGGCTGACACTGCGGTCCCCAATGCGCCCAAATACCAAACTTGGCATTGCGGTACCAATCGGGCACTTTATAACCCTGCAATGATTCCCAGGTGGGTTTAAACGGACCATTCATTATTTTTCATTCCCCGAAAGGTCATTTAAAAAATTGCCTGCTTTACTTAAATCTGAAACAGCCAGGGCAGAGAACGCTATTCCCATCTGTTTAATAATCGTACGCCTTTTCATAATTAACTATCGTTATTTTAATACAATTGCAGTAAGGAGCCGCGAATAACCCTACCGCGATCTTTATTTTTATAGTACCAAGTGCCAATGTGAAAAAACTGACAAGCGGTCGCATTCTATCCCAAACAGGATATCGGGTATCAAAGTTAGAAATGTGCCGCAGATAGATCTTATATAGAAACGACTATATACTATACAAAAACGACTTACCAATCGAGGTCTGCGTAGTACAAAAGCAGAGGAGCAAATTGTTTACCAGGCAACCTATAGATAAAGGTGGCTTGTTGCCAAAGGTCCAGATTTCCGGCTGATTTTGTAGTAACATTTCCTTTAATACGCTAAATGCCAGATGCAGTACAACATCTGGCATTTTAATGGATCAAAGGCTTATATGGAAGTACTATTGATTCAAACTACCCATCCTTTATTACCCAAAGGCCTTAATCACTCAATCAAAACAAAAACATAGCAACTTCAGGCTTGGGGATTGCACCAACCTAACGCTCTTTATACGAACTGGCAAAAGTATCTATGGCTGTGGCGTCTGGCCTGAATATGGTCCTGTATTTAAGCGCCGCGCCTGCTGTTAATCCCGGTAACTGGGTAGTAGTTTCGGTAACGGGTGCCACAATTTTCACCGCAGTTCCCGCGGTATTGGTATACAACAGTTCTGTGAATTGGGGACCTGTGGACATATCCATCTGGTCCCAGCTCACCCGGCCTCCGGCATCATTAAAGTCTAATGACACCATATTCCTGTTGCTTAACCGCTTTCTGAATGTTTCTCCATAGGAGGTGCCTATGGCAAAAACATTAACAGATTTGTGCCCTTCACTGTCAAAGGTCTGAACTTTAAAACTCTTCACCCCTTCGGATACCGGGAAAGTCCTAGAAAATGTGTCTATACCCGGATACTGCTTGGTATAGTCAAACGAAACGGAGTTGACATCATTGTCCCATAAGATCACTATTTTTTGAAGCTTGGGATCAGACTTCAATAAACCATAAAGCATCACCCTTTCCTTTCCCGAATACACTTTAACCGAATCCATTTTACCGGTATATGTTATTTCGCCATTGCTGATATATTTTTTAAAGTCGTCCCATTTACGACATGAAAACAAGAGCGCCATTAAAACGACAAGCGGTAAAATATTATATCTTTTCATGTGTATGTTTTTAGTTTGATTTAATCATGTATTCTATGTTACCGGTTAGTCGCTGTACTTTGCAAAAGAGACCGGTTTCTCTTTACGACTCTTTGGTTAGTTCCTGTTATCGCCAAAAACACTTAATTCAGCAATGCTTTGCGCTGTTCCGCCTGCAAAATTCTCCAGGCACCTAATGCGCAGATACCTTACTTTAGGCGCATTGATGTCGATATTCCAGTTAAAGCCTGCGGCTGCTGTTGCCTGGTCTACCGAGTTGTCAGTGCCATAAGGCAGGCCTGAGGGTTTCACTACTTCGTAGTAGCCCAGCAGGCTCCAGGTATCATCAAAAGCGCCTGTGAGACTGGGGTTAGCTGATCCCCAAATTTCGAAACGTTTCATCGTGGTAAGAAAATAATACCTGGATCCTTCGGGATACGGTCGTATCCAAACCCTGCTGAGCTTACCCAGCACGCCAATATCGAAACTGATCGTATGAGGGCCGGGGCCTCCTGCTGTTTGCAGGGTAAAGCTGGTATTGGGCCATGTCAGCTTACCGTCCCAGGCATACTCAAGACGTGCGCCATTTGTAACCTGGGGCGCATCGCCCGGCAACACAAAGGTTCTAAACAAACTTTTTTGAACTCTGTTTCGAACATCGGTTTTATTTTTTTAAAAACAGTATCCGTTGTATTACCCCAGCGGTCTCTTACCAGCATCGGGAATGTATAATCTACCGTGTCCAGCGCTCTTATTTTGGAAGTAATGGAATCCACATTGGTGTAAATACTTTTGTTGTTATCGATAGCCCATTCATTGAACTCGTTTTCCTTAGCACCAGGATGGCAATATTGGACTTGGAGGGATTTTTTGCTACCAGGTCATATCCACCAAATGCATCCTGAACCGCGATACTCTTCCATACCTGCCAGATAGGAGCTTCCAGCGGCTTTACGGTGACCACCACGGGATCTGAGTTTATTCCTGCCCTGCTTACCGCATATAACTTCACTTCATATTCTCTGGTATCTGAAAAACCATCAATGGTCACCATATTGGCGTAATAGGCTGATTTCACTTCGGCCTGAACCCCGTTACTCATGGTATACACAGCTTTTATATACAATATCTGCGGATCTTTGGGTATAGTATAGGATATTTCAGCTTTGCCGTTAAGATTGGTTACTACAGGGTTGGTAATAGCAGAAGGCCTGGTTTGATTTTCGCCGAGCGGCTCGCGCCAACCGAGGTCCTGCTTGCAGGAACTGTATGCCAGCACTACCGATACAATTATTAAACATAACCTGATTTTCGATTTCATGTGTATTGTTGTTGAGGTTATTGAATTTTAATTACCATCCGGGGTTTTCAACCAGGTAAGGGTTTCTCCTGGTATCGTAATCGCCGACCGGCCAGAAATAATCCCGGGGTGTAATGAAGGATTGCTTGAAGACAAAACGCTGCTGGTAAAACGATGATGCCGCTTTACCAAAAACATTCCAGCCTGTTATGTCTTTATTCAGCTCTTCGGCGGCCAGTTTCCAACGCTTTAAATCCCATAGCCGCTCGCCTTCAAACATCATTTCAATAGACCGCTCTCTCTGGATGATCTGTCTCAAACCGTCTTTCGTGGAAAATTTGGCCGGATTATTAGAATAATTGCTCCATGACTCTACTACCCCCTTCAGGCCTGCCCTCGCCCTCACTTTATCCACGTAACTTATAGCATTGGAAGATCCGCCCTCTACTTCATTGATGGCTTCAGCATATAACAGGTACAGATCTGCCAGGCGTATCATAGGCCAGGGATAACCTTTCCAGGTGGGATTCGTAACACCTCTTGTTGAGCTTTCCCAGTTTACCAGCTTCTTTACAAAATAACCGGTTTCACTATAGTTCTGGAAGTGGCCGTAACCGCATTTTCTGCATTCTTTGCTTTAATATAGTAGGTATCTTCATCGCTTCCGCTGGGACTGTCTTTCATGTAAAAAATACTTCCATCGAAGCCAATAGCAGCATAAAAACGCGGCTCCCGGTCAAAATGTAACCTGGCGGTAAGGAAATTAGGCTCTATATAATATTTATCAGCTGCTTTAGCCGTTCTCAATTCTTCAAGGTTCGAAAAATTAAGCACTTTATCCTCATCGATAGGTACACCATTGGCACTGTAATAAAGCTTTACAATTTTTAATGGTGGCGCCCATAAACCTCTTAAACCACCACCGCGATCAAAGTTGGTTCCCCTTTCTACCGGAGGCATACACAAAGACTCATTATTGAAATAGCTATTGGAATGCGACCAGATAATTTCGGGATTCCACCATGTAGTAAGGGCATTGCGTATATTGAGCTGCGTCTTTATTGTGTCACTCAGCTTGTAGATATCGTTTTTATAAGTATACAGAACGGCGCCGTTTTCTTCGGCAACACGAATAGCTTCACCACAGGCATCTCTTGCCTTCTCCCATTTTAACGGATCATACACGGTACTGAACAGCTGCACACCCTCTTTATCAGAAAAAGAAGAAAAGTCGGGATTGCCGTTGAACAGCGGGCTCGCAGCCATTATCAATAATTTTGCCTTTACTGCTAAAGCTATAGGTTGTGTAATCCTGCCCAGTTCGGTATTCTCGTCGGCAACTTTAAGAGGAAGTTTGGATGCGGCTTTATCCAGCAGGCCGGCAATCCAGTTTACACAGCTATCTACCGGCTGACGTCTTACAAAAATATCACTCGCATCTATATTAATACTCTTTTCCATTAACGGTATGGGACCATACATGCGTAACATATAGTAGTGATAATAGGCCTTTAGGAATTCAGCTTCGGCAATCCATTTCTCCCTTTCAAACTGGGTGATATCTCTCACTTTTGTAAGATCTTTCATGTTTTCCAGGAAGATGTTGCACTGGTTAATGCCTCTCCATATTTTTTGCCCTGTTTCTGCCCCCTGGCCACGGTTTCGGCCAGACCATTCATCGAAGTAGGGATTACTTTTGTTTTGCTGCCCCTGCGCGATACGAAAAGCAGCCTGCCAGGTGGATTGGTCGTTTTGCGGATACCAGATTTCGTCTGCTGCAGTCAGGGAGGGATTGTACCATCCATCGCCATACTTGGGAAGATACGAGTAGCAGGCAAACAAATACTTCTCGGCTTCCTTCCTTAGTTTAAAGGCGCTTTCGATAGTGGCTATATTGTCGGGAACAATATCGAGGAATTTTTTGCAGGAGCTGATGATACCCATGCAAAAAAGTATGGGTATCATTAACCCGGTTCTTATTGGAATATTATTAGGTCTCATAATCAATGAATGTTATTACTGAAAATTGTTTGAGGTGAAGGCATTAAAAATTGACCTGTAATCCAAGGCTATAAACAGACTGGATGGGATATCCTAACCCGTTCCCTCCCATTTCTACGTCCCACATTTTAAAATTGCTCCAGAGTAAAAGATTGGTGGCAGAGAAGTAGAGCCTTGCCGAATTGATCTTAAGCTTATTGAGTTTATCAAAGCTATAGCCGGCATCCACGCTTTTCAGCCTTACAAAATCTCCCTTGCGCATCCACCAGGTTGAGGTTTGATTATTAGGTCCCACATTCCAGGTGCTTAATCTTGGCCAAAACGCATACAGGTTGGGATTATCCTCCGACCAATGATCTTCAGCAATCACCCGCATCAAGCCGTTTTCATTTCCTCCGTTTCGATAAAATGGCTGTATGTTTTGCGGATTAATAAAAAAGAAGAGCGGGCAGATCCCTGAAAGAAAAAGTTCAAATCGATTTTCTTATACCTGATGGTTGAACCTAACCCAAACATTATTTCGGGAACAGTGGGTAACCCTATAGGCACTTTATCATCATCATTAATCACACCATCGCCATTTACATCCCTGTATTTAATGTCCCCGGCCAGGAGCCCGGCATCGCCATATTGCAGCGGAGAGTTTGCGACTTCATTTTTATCGATAAATAACCGCTCTGCTATTAATCCCCAAACCTGGGAAATGGGCTGACCTACTTTTGACAGGTAAGAAATATCGTTACTATACATCAGCTCGTCAACCACCGTGAGCTTACTGGCAGCATAGGTAAATGTACCTCTCGGATTGATGCTCAGGTTCTTATTGAGCTGTTTGCTGTAGCCGATGGCCACATCCACTCCTTTACTTTCCGCTTTACCGTAATTTGAAATAAGTGTTGCCATAAACCCGGCGGCACTTTCTACATAGGTACGGGGCATGAGGATATTGGATCTATATTGCCTGAAAGCATCTACTACAATGTCGAGGGAATTATCCAGCATTTTTACGTCCATACCCAGGTTGATCTGTTTTGAAATCTCCCAGCTTATCTTGCTGTTAGCATAACGGGAAACAGAAATACCCGGCCTGCTGTAAACCCCTGTACCTTCATTACGTCCAAAGCTGGCGCTATAAGCAGCATCGCTCATATTTACCTGCGACATATAAAAGAACCGGTCTCCAATGCTGCCGATCTGGTCATTTCCCACAATTCCATAAGTAGCCCTGAATTTAAGTTCATTAACAACTTTTAGTAAAGGCGCGAAAAATTTTTCATTGGAAACGGCATAAGCCAGG
The DNA here is from genome assembly GCA_019316985.1 of Paraniabella defluvii. Lineage (GTDB taxonomy): Bacteria > Bacteroidota > Bacteroidia > Chitinophagales > Chitinophagaceae > Niabella > Niabella defluvii. Next base: position 4,992,054 of record CP079215.1, on the reverse strand, counting down.
CCGCCTGAAGGAAAAAATCCCCAGCGGTTATTTTTTTCGAAACGTTCGGAAGCATTGTATCCAAAATTGAACTCAGCCATGTATCGCTTATCAAACCCATAAGAAAACCGGCCTGATAGACCAACATTACGCTGAGGCAGCGAGGATGTTACACTGCCTGCGTTGCCGCTCTCATAACTGGACAGGTAGCTAATGACCATTCCTCCTACATCGTGCTTATTGAAACTCCTGTTATAGTTCAACTGCCCCTGGGCCCAGATCATCGCGTTTAATGTTTTAGCCCCTCCTCATAGCTGAGGGTTTCCCTGCCTACCACGCCTACAGATCCCTGCTCCCCATGATTCAACATCCGGATGGTATAGGTTTGATCGAGCGGATTAACAACCGGTTCATAAAAAAAAAGCAGATAAGACCTGTTAATTGCGAAAGATGAAACCCTGCGTACATAGGCCATCCCTTGCGCGCTAAGGCCGGGCGTAACAGCTTTCAGGTTTTGCTTAATCTCTAACTGGGGCATTATGTTGGAGGTTTTGGTTACACTGTAACCTTTTACCATTTCTGCATACGGGTTAACATACAGGGTATTGGTTAATGCCCCGTCTGAAGCAATCATTCTTGCAGAACCAAATAAAGGATGCTCTATGTAAGGAAGCATCTCCGAAGGGTAAACAGCAGGAAACATCACGGGATTGGCCCATATTGCATTTTTATAAGTAGCAGCGCCGCCGCCGATAGGTCCTTTATAGTCGTCAAACTGGCCGTTTACCCTTGCTATCAGCTCCGTGGTAGGACTAATGTTGAGGTTTACATTGATACGCAAAGAATAGCTTTGCAATTTAATATTGTTATTAAAATCATTTACAGGATCTACTTTCAGGTTCCCGTTATTTAACTGGTACCATCCTGCAACATAATAGCGCGCTTTACCATTGCCTCCTGATAAACCAAGATTATAACTTTGGTTGAGGGTATGCTTTTTGATCAGCATACCTATCCAATCATTATTGGGATACAGGTAAGGATCGTCTCCAGCTATGGTATGGTTGATTTTGTTGATTGAATACGGCTGTATAGCGTTGGGAGACCTGGTGAGTGCCGCTTCATTTGCCAGGCGCATGTAAGTGATGTTATCCGCAAAATCAAAATTTTTGGTATTGGTTGATACCCTGTTTTCGGCCCTGAAATCGAATTTGGTTACTCCTGACTTACCTGATTTTGTATTGATCAATACTACCCCGTTTGCTCCCCTGGCTCCATATACAGCAGCAGCTGCCGCATCTTTTAATACGGAGAAGTCTGCAATGTCATCGGGCTGCACTCTTGCCATATCGGTAGATGAAGATTCTACACCATCGATTAATATTAAGGGGTCCCTTTTGCCTGTTCCAAATGTAGAGAGGCCTCTTATATAAAATTGTGAGTTATCGGTACCTATACCCGGTTCGCCGCTTGTTTGAAAAGATATCATACCGGCAACCCTGCCAGCGAGGGCATTCGTTAAGTTCCCCGTAGGTGTTTTCAGGTCCTCTACATTCACAGAGGTTACGGAACTAACCAGGCTCCGGCGTTTTTGTGTGCCAAATCCTATAACCACTATTTCGTCCATATTATTATCAATGGGAAGCAATACCACTGACACATGAATGATTCCCTGATTATCAGGTTTAAATTCGGCAATCGTCACCTGTGTTAATTTATGTCCTACCAGCGAGAATTCCAGTATTTCTTTTTCAGGCACGTTGAGTGTAAAATTTCCCGAAGTATCGGTATTCACCATTTGGCTGGTATTAACGGCTCTTACATTCACTCCTGCCAGCCCCGCTTTAAGTGTATCTGTAACCACACCCCGAACGGTAACATTTTGCGCTGTTAAGGCCGTACCCAGGAAAGTAAAAAAAAAAGTACAAGGGTGAGTTGCGCCCATTTTGAGTTAAGTTGTTGTTTCATTTTTAAATGGCAATAGCTATTAGATGAATAGAAGTATTTCTATTCTTAAAAATCTGGTATTCCTGTGTATGCAATATCGCAGGTTGCAGAAAGAAGCGCTACAGTTACTGAAATATAGCTGCTAACCCTGTTGGGGCGAGTATAAACTATAACAAACCCACCCTCCGGATGCGCCTGCAACCAGTTGTTGTATAAGTGTCGCTACTCCCTGCCGCAGCCGGAATGACCAACCCTGGTGTAATAAGCTGCCGGGGTTGCAATCGTTTCATGCTTCGCCTGGTTTGTTTTGTATGGGTTGTACTACCCGGAGGCATGTTTTCCCCGACTGAAACAAGGATTTCTGATATACCATTTTGATTATTAGTTTTTGGTTTATTTCTTTTTGATTTATGACAGGTAAAATCGTTGTAGCTGAAAGTTCCGGAATGTTCTTACCGGCCTGAACGGAATCTTTTTTATATGGCAGACTTACTTAGCCAAGAAGCTGTTCAGCCAACAGTAACACACAGCATTTCAACTAAACAATCGTCGATTAAAAAGCTCATTCCTTTTAATTGGTTTGCAGGCATGCATTGGACTGGCTTTCCTTCACAATATTAGCATGAGCTAGTCAGGATAGATGGGGCTAAATGTCAAAAAAAAGGGGGTAAATTGACATTTCTGTACTAAGCAGCAGGCGAAAACCGTATAGTATATAGTAAATTCATCAATCAGGGTTGCGCTGGCGCTTATTGGCTTTTCGCAAAGAGGATCCGCGGGTAACCAGGTTAGCGTGCATAACAATTGCAGTTACCGGGTGTTTGGCTTGCGGATACCTGATTAAATCTATTAAACTTAGCGCAGCCATTTTCCCTATTTCAAAACCTGAATAATTAACCGATGTTAAACCTGGCTGTACCATGGAGCAAACAGGATCGTTATTAAACCCGGCAATACAAATATCCCGGGAATGTTCACCCCGTGCTCCTTTAAATGCAACATGCAATAAATGGCAGCAATATCATTGGCTGCAAATACGGCATCGGGTCTTTTAGAAGGCGGCATGAGCAGTATTTTCCGGGCCGCTTCAACTCCGGCCTTTTCATCCAGATCGCAACGCCACACCCTGTCTTCCCTGAATGCAATATTGTTGCCCAGCAATGCATCCTTATATCCTTTTATCCTTCCGGCATATAAGTCCCGCCTGTCATTACCGGCTAAGTGTATAATAGATTGACAACCCTGCGCGATAAGGTGTTGGGTTGTTTCGTAAGCTGCCTGGTAATTATCGATCGTAATTGAACTTATATTTTCAGAGTCAGCAGCCCTGTCAAAAAGGATTACCGGTGTTTGTGCCCGCAAAAAGGAGTTAAGTGCCGCAGATCTTTGGTATCAGATGCGAGTGACAACAAAAGTCCGTCTACCCTGTTAGCAAACATAGCAGATACAGTTTCCTTTTCTTTTTCATATTTCTCCAGAGATTGGGCAATAATTAAATTATACCTGTTTTCATGGGCCACACATTCCATACCAGCCAGGGCCGAAGCTATAAAATGACTGCTTAATTTAGGAACGATCACTCCTATGGCATCCGTATGTTTGGTCCTAAGATTGGCAGCAAAATTATTGGGTCTGTATCCCATTTCTTTTGCCTTTTTGCAATTAAATTCGCTGTTCTCTTTTTTACCTCCTCGCTATTTCTTAATCCCCTGCTTACGGTTGAGGCAGATATTTTAAGTTCTTTTGCAATATCATAAATGGTTGTTTCCTTTTTCATTGCGGTTGAATTGAGTAGTGCAAATGCCCGGCATAACCTGGCGTTTTATTTTCGTTTATAATAATTATTGATGATATACCATGCCAGTTTTTTATTCCCGTTTTCGGAAAGCAGTCCTTTCCTGTTATACCCTTTTGAAAAACCTGGTTCATACGTACGGGCGATTTATAGTCAAACAATAGCCATGGAGCCACGCCACACAACCCGGGCGCCTGCTCAAACATTTGGATTTGATCCTCGTATATCTTTTTTGATACTCTTCAGTCCAGACGGGTATTGTACTTAAACCTTTTGCCCTGTACCCAAACAGGGATTCTCCACCAAATTCAGAAATGAACAGGGGTTTGTCCGGAAACTTTGTATCCCACTTCGTTTTCTCGGGGTTACCTTGCCAGGGCAAATACCAGCCAATATATTCATTTACAGCAACCAGGTCAGAGTGTTCATAAATTGGGTCCCATACTGTGAATACATTATTAGTATAGCCTTGGGTATTGGTCACATGTACCACCAGCCTCGTGTCATCCAGATTTCTGCACGCCTTTGTAAGGGTTATCAGTGTAGCATTCCGGTTGGGCGTACCGGGGTAGGTTTCGTTTGACAGTGACCAAATAATGACCGCGCAACGATTTTTATCCCTGGCTACCATCTCCTGCTGCATCGTTATAATTTTACCCGGAACAGTACTATCAGAAAAATTAATATGCTGGTATACCGGTAGCTCGCTCCATACCATTATTCCCATTCTTTCGGCAGTTCTTACCATCGCTTCATTATGCGGGTAATGTACTAAGCGCACCATATTGCAGCCAAGGTCCTTAGCCGCGGTCAGTAGCAGATCAGCATCTTCTTCGTTGGCGCACCGGCTTTTTTTCAAGGGGTTTTCCTCCTGTATATTCACCGATTTCAGAAATATCTTCTTTCCGTTAAGTAATACATCTCTACCTTTTACTTCAATGGTTCTAAACCCAATCGTATCCACTAGCTTTTCGTTGGCATTTTCGAGGCGTACTATATACCTTTTGGGATCCTGCGGAGACCAACATTGTAAACCCGCCTTAAAATTTATCATGGCATGCCCTTTATCATCTATTTTTACCTGCTTCTTAAACTTAATTTCAGGTATTGAAAGTGTAAAATGGAGCGGAAGTACTTTTCCATCGAGTTGAACCCAACCACTAATAGTATCGGAGCTTCCCTTTTTAATTGAATAAAATAATTTTTAATAAAGGTTTGTTCCGTTATTATTATAGCTACATCTCTGGTTATGCCGCCATAGTTAAACCAATCAAAGCCCAATCCCGGCAAACCATTTTTGATCCGCCTGTTATCAGTTTTAACGATGATTGTGTTATTAGAATCGGCGAGCAACCCGGTAATCTCAAACTGGAATGGCGTGAAACCGCCTTCATGTGATCCCAGTTTAACCCCATTAAAAAAACATCAGCTAAATAATTCACCGCGCCGAAATACAGGAAATATCTTTTCCCTTTCTTCTTTAGCACCTGCACCTGCTTCTTATACCATACTATGCCTTCGTATAGATTCAGCTCAGCAAGCTGTGTATTAAAATCACCGGGCACTTTAAGTACAGGTCCACCGTCAAAAGAATATTCGACAAAATCTGTTGCAACAACAGGTTTTCGCTCCTTCCACACTTGTTTCGCATCGCCTGACCCAAAAGGATCCACCATTACCTGCCAGTTGCCGTTTAACATTATTTTGTCACGGCCTGTAAAATTTATCATGGCTGTCTGGCCATAGCTATTTCCTGGTTGTGCTAACAGCCAGGAAACAAGTAAAACAATATATACAGTTTTGATTCCCATTTCTCCTGATAAAATCTTTTACACTTTCTTCCTGTTGCATTCACGATCAATCTTCTTTCCACACCAATACACCTGCCGGTTTAATTACGGATTCTCCTATTATAGTGGTAGCATTGGCGGGTAGTTGCACCGGATAGTTGTCTGAAGAATAATTCACCCCGATGTAAAATCCATCTCTCCAATACACCAGCAGGCCGGGCGGATAACTTTCTGTAGTAGCCCCTGCTTTCGTATATACTTTTTTTCAACAATGCTGTTTCCAGCTTTGCATCATCTGTGCTTACACCGATATACCATACGGTACCTTTTCCAATTTTTCGTTGTACAACAGCCGCATTGCCTTTGTAAAACTGATTGTCATATACCGCCAGTACTTCCGTACCCGCAGCAGGTTCCAGCAAATCCGCCCAGTCGTTCCATTGATAATGCCTGTCATTCATCAGTATATCTCCTTTATGATGAGCGGCCAGCATATCGGTTGCGGTAATGCGGGCGCCCACCAATTGGGCTACAGGTGCGGCGGTTTCATCTTCCCAGAAATGTCCGAAGCGGTCTTTAACGCCAGTCCGGCAGGTAACCACTAAATGACCTCCCCGGTCAACGTAGTCCTTCCACTTTTGCACCAGCAACGAATCCACCATTTCATAAGCGGGCACTATAACGATGTTATATGCCGACAGGTCTGTTTTTTCATTTATGATATCTACGGAGCGCCAAAAGACCTGGCAATTTCCAAAACCGGATGGGATAGTTCCAGGTATCCCATTGATAAGTTTGCCGCTGTCTGTCGATGGACCAAAAATTTTCCAGGTTCCAAAGTATGGCGGTTTTGCGGGCTGCAAGTTTGGGAGGTAGCGCCGCAGCTGGTTTATACAGTGCGCGCAGCTGCTTCATTTCTTTATTAAACTGCACATACTCTTCACCGCCCGGCGATGGAGTTACGCCATCTGTTTTAATAGTGCCGGCATGATATTGCTCAGCACTGTACAAAACCTGTCGAAAGCGATAAGAACAGGCGATACGGCCACCGGCTGCAAAGCTGTGGTAGAGCCACATACGTACGGTACCCGGCAATAACAGGGGTTATAGCTACCCCAGTTTACCGGTCCGGGCTGCATTTCCATCACGCCTGATATGCCACCCAATTGCTGGTAATAGGCAGCTGCAAAGAGTACCGGTTTACTGTCTCCCAACCGGAAGCCTTCTGCGCCTATATTATCGCTGCCCCCGTTTGGATAAGCAGTATAAGTTGCAAAATCCAGCTTCTGTGTCCGAAGCCAATCGGCGCCTGTAGAAATGGCTGTATAATTAGTGGTAGTAAATTGCTCTTCGGCGCAATATTGCTTTAGAATACCCGCCTGCATATCCAGGAACTCCGCCTGGCTATCGGCCAGGTACCGCTTCAGGTCTAACAAAGCATGTGGGTTATTCCCCACCATCCTACCAGGTTGGTATTAGGTATCATTACCTCTTCAAAACCATTAAACCACTGGCTCCAGAAAGCAGTACCCCATGCTGCATTGAGCGCATCGATGGTTTTATATTTTTTCTTTAGCCATTGCCTAAATGCCGTTTGTGACGATGGACTATAATCGGTAATAGCAGGAGGCTCATTATCTATTTGCCACCCGATGACGTTTTTATTATTGCCATACCGCTTTGCCAGCGTTGTTACGATCCTGTTTACAAAGTAGCGATACTTCTGGTTGGTAATAGACCCCAAACCACGTGTACCATTTTCTGCACGGATATATTGACCATCCATAATAAAAGTTTCGGGATACTTGAGGCGCATCCAGGCAGGGGTAGTCGCCGAGGGCGTGCACATCACCACTTTCAGATTATATTTTATGCATAATTGCACTACTTCATCTAACCAGGCAAACTCGAACCTGCCCTCCTGCGGTTCCATTTTAAACCAGGCAAATTCTGCCAGGTGCACAAACTCAAAACCCATTTCAGCAATCTTCTTAATATCTCTTTCCCATTGGCTTTGTGGCCACTGCTCCGGATAATAGTAGATACCGCTGGTAATTAGCTGTTCCTTTGAAAAAAATCGTTGGGCTGGTTGGGAGTGCACTAAAAAGCTAACCAAGCTTAACATCAAAAATGCAATTATCTTTTTCATCTTGTATTGTTGCTTCATAAAATTGATGGTATCAAACCGTCTGTTTAAGTTTGGCCGGGTAAACCGGTATTGATGCCCCTGAACATCGCCTTATTCTCTTCACTTGAAGAACTTTTTATCAAAACATGGTTTACAAGTGATGCATTCAGCCAGGGTATGATCCTACTTTACCGAACTTTACCGTCCTATATTTTCCATTTAAAATATTTGTCTAAAGCTTTTAAAGCTGCCGCATCCGGTACCGGACCGGTGTGAGGCGTTTCAGAGAAATACATGACCATCTACCGGTCGAAATAAGATGAGCGTACCAACCAATACCTGGAAAACATCAGCGCCCAAACGAATATTATTAAATCAAAAACGTCTTTAGTTAGCTGCCAGCACCACAACCGAAAAAGGAGGAACCCGTACCAGGGCTTTATTATCTTTCATCTCAACATTAAAGGGAGCCGGCCTGATTTTCTCCGGAGTGTCGAAAGAATTATGGTTTTGTAATTTGTCGGAGGTCAATATTCTCCCGAAATGGTTTTATATGCGTTACCTTTTAATTCAATCGTTACCTCCTTAGCCCGGGATGCATCTATATTGGTGAGGCTGATATGTGTAATTCCATTTTTGTTTTTTGAAGCAGAAGCTGATATCGCTGGCAGCTTACCCTCCTCAAATTGATAGTCCTCGGCTATCGTTTTCACCGGAAGCATCGTTGCATCCTGGTGCACGTTGTACATTTCCATTACATGATAAGTGGGTGTAAGGATCAGCTTCTCTTTATCGGTAAGCACTACCGCCTGCAATACATTCACCATCTGAGCCAGGTTCGCCATCTGCACACGTTCGCAGTGATTATTAAAAATATTAAGGGTTGCTCCGGCCAGCACCGCATCCCGCATTGTATTTTGCTGGAACAAAAAACCCGGGTTGGTGCCAGGATCTACATCATACCATCCTCCCCATTCATCCACAATTAAAGCCACCTGCTTCCCGGGATCGTACTTATCCATTATGGCAGCGTGGCGGGAAACAATATCATCCATCTTTAATGCCTCTTTCATTGTAGCAAAATATTCTTTCTCAGAAAAATTTACGGACGACCCTTTCTTTTGCCAATCTATTACAGCATAATGATGCACGCCAATACCCTGCATCAGGTTCAGGGTATGTTCTTCATTAATACTTCTGTCCAGTTTTCGTCGGCACTGCTGGCGCCCGAAGCAATACGGAACATTTTTGTATTATTTACCGGTGTTAAATACGTAGCAAACTGGCGAAACAGGTTGGCATAATGCTCGGGAGTCATGTTTCCCCCGCAACCCCATGCCTCATTACCCACCCCCAGTAGGTAGCGGTCCAGGGTTGCTTCTGACCGTTTTTAACCCGCCATTGGCTCATAGGACTGGCGCCGGGAGCACCATTCACATAATTCACCCAATCAGACATTTCCTGGGGCGTACCGCTGCCTACATTGCCGGATATATAAGGTTCGGCAGCAATCATTTTACAAAAATTCAAAAACTCGTTTGTCCCAAAACTATTGTCCTCGGTTACACCGCCCCACCATTGGTTTACAATACTGGCCCTTTTCTTTTTAGGCCCTACTCCATCCTTCCAATGATAGGTATCGGCAAAACAGCCCCGGGCCAACGCAGTAAGGGTACTTTTAGTTTTCTTAATGCATCTACCACATCATTGCGGATGCCATCGGTATTGGGTATCGTCCTGTTTTTGCTCCCCACATATATACCTTCATAAATACTACGTCCCAGGTGTTCGGAGAAATGGCCATAAATATTTTTATTGATGACAAATTTTCCCGAGTCGGACTGAATTACTATTTTATTTTGAGCCCCGACATTTGCAGCTACAACAAGACTCAAAAAGCTGTAAAAAATAACACGCTTCATTATTAGAATTAATTTTATTTATTGATAGGATGGCCTTATTTGCTTACCATCACAAACCCGCCATTGGCTTTAAGTGTAATATTTATTGTACCCCGCCGGGTATCCCAATCTTTTTTGAAAACAGCTCACCATTTGCGGCATCTGTAAATAAGGTGGCGCTTTTTATATTCAAAGCAGTAAGATCAAGGGTTACCGTTCGCTCACTGCTATCACCATTAATACCGCTGATGAACCAGCGGTTGCCGCTTCGCCGTGCAATGACTACATATTTACCCGGGTAGCCTTCCAAAAATTTCGTATCGTCCCAATAGTCGGGAAGCGTTTTTAAAAATGTTTTACATCGTCAGGCACTTTGGCCATTCCTTCAGGCGCCTGTGCGAAGTGCTGTATGCCCGACAGGAATAATACGGAAAGGGCTAGCTCAAATGCCGGAGTGGTTTTCCTGGTGCAGGTAGACGAAGTAAGCCCGGTTAAGTTCATAGGTGTAAAATCCATCGGGTCAAATGCATTCCTGGTAAACGGCAGCATTGCGCAATGGTTCGCTTGTTTGTCGGCTGCTGCCTGATCAAAAGTAACCATCTCCATTCCATAGATAGCCTCCGCCGTCATCAAATGGGGATAGGTTCTCTGCCAGCCCCGGCAAGGCAGCGCCGTGAAAGTTTACCAGCAGCTTGTACTTTGCTGCATCATTTAATATATCGATATAGTATTGGATCATGCTTTGGCCATCGCCGCCGAAGAAATCGATCTTCACGCCTTTGATGCCCATCGCCTGGATCCGCCTGAATTCCTTTTCCCGCCGCTCTTTTGTCAACAGCATATCTTTCGGATGATAAGGTACGGTATTCCAATCCCCTGCCGAGTTGTACCATAATATTAACCCGACATTTTTTTGTTTTGCATAGCGTGACAGTTCGGCTATCTTGTCATACCCGATCTTTGTATCCCAGTCTGCATCTATCAGACAGTATTGCCAGCGCATGTCGGCCGCAAAATCAATATATTTTTTTGTTCATCAAAAGTGATATAATCGTCCTTGCTATTGATCCAGCTCCAGCTTGCTTTTCCGGGTTTTACAAAAGAAGCATCCTTCAGCATGGCCTGTGGCGCCACATCGGTACCCAATGTTGACTCTGTAATGGTTTTTAAACTGCCGATCGTTACAATGCGCCAGGGCGTCAGCCATGCTTTTTGTTTTGAGGCAGGTACCCGCCACCTGTGAATACTTCTCTCGGATCAGCAAAGCCTATTGAATAAACAGCAGATAAAGAATCATTCATCAACCTGGTTCCGCAATAAGTACCATCCAGCGCCGCTTCGGTAATGAGTACCCATATATCATCGGTTTTAAATAATGCAGGGTATACCCATCCGGATTTTAAAGGTGATACGGTTCCTACAGGTATGTCCTGTAAGTAATGCTCCTCGTAAGAAGGGTGGCATTGCTGCCAACCCGTTTTAGCCTCGCTCATAGGCTGCAGCCATGCTCTTGCCTGGTTGTTAAATGAAAATGAAGTATGCTCTTTAAGAATGGTTTCAGTGCTTGTTATCCAGGGAAAGAAATACCGGAAGGCAACTCCATCATCCGATACCCGGAAAATGATATCCATCTCTTTGTTGTCCCTATTGGAAAAGGTTACTACCTGTTCATTGGCTTTATAAAGAATATTACTTTTTTAGCATTTTGGGTCTGGTACCGGTCTGTTATTAGTTTAGGATAACCGCCGTTAACTAATTTCATGTGCGCTGCAAAATCCTGGTCTTTCATTACCACACCCAAAGCCGAAGGTTCGATAACGGCTGTCCCGTCTTTTTTAACGAGGTACTGAATATCTCCTGAAGCTGATAACAATACCTGCAGTACAACAGATTTATCGGGGCTTGTTACCTGGGCCACCTGATTTGTATTTAAGTTTGACTGAGCCGGCTGTCCCTTTTCATTCCTGGCCGATAGCGATTGACAAAACAGTACACACGCAATTACAATGATCTTAATTTTCATATTCAATTTAGAGCTTGTTTACTTTTTATTACCATTAAGAATAGTTAAGTGCTTATTCTTTAATGGTTGCTTTAATCCTATAATATTTACTTCCTGGTTATTTCTTTCCAATGATCCGTTCTGAAAGGTGGTGCAGGTAACCCTTCTGCATTTATGAGGTTGCATTCAGGATTATCGGCCCAGGCATACCGAACCGCCTCCGGATTACTTACCTTATCTGAATAAACAACAATGCTGTTTCCTTCACGAATGGCCTTTGCCCAATAAAACTTTTGATCATTCCCGGCAATAGCAAAACCTGTTATTTCTTTTCCGTCTTTCGTTGAAAGGCCGGAACCCGTATTCGTAAAGCTGATCCGTATGCGGTTGCCCTCTTTCCTGAAGTCTTTGTACATCGGGCCTGATGCAATATCATTTTTCTTATACGCAATTTTATTAGCCAGTAATGCCAGGCGAAAGCCCACGTCCTGCTTATTTTTGGGATGAATATCATTGCCTTCACCGATATCTATGGCACATGCCATACCCGTGTTGGGCAAAGACAAAGTCAATGTTTGGGCTTCCCGTAATTCGGCCCAATCACTTTCAGATGGAAGCGGTTTGGTTTCCATGAAATTGGCAAGCTGTACAAACAAAAATGGAAGATTTCCCTGTTGCCATCTTTGCCGCCAGTCGTTAATCGACATAGGGAACATGGTACGATAATTATACGCCTCCCAGGCGTTAGATTCACCCTGGTACCAGATGAATCCTTTAATACCGTAAGGGATCAGTGGATGTATCATTGCATTGAAAAGCACAGCCGGGCGGTACTGGTAGTTGAGTATTTTGGGAAATGGAGGCTCCAGGTCTTTTTATACATCCATTTTCCTGCTAAAGAAATTTTAGAAGCTCCATCGGTAATATAGAGGTCTTCTGCGGGCGGGTTCAAACCACCGCCGCCCCATAACATGGCCAATCTTACAGCAATTGTATTTTCGCCAGGCTGCACCAGGCGTGCCGGGATTGTAAATGAATGGGTGGCATTGGCATTCCAGATATTCCTGCAAATTGCTTCCCCATTGAAGTAAAGCGAATAATTCTGTTCAGGATGTCCAAGATTGATCATCAAATCTTTCCGGTGCAAAGATTCGGGTAATATAATTTTCTTTCTAAGCCAAACCATTCCATCGTAAGACCCGATTCCAAAATCTTTTAGTACCCTGGGCATTTCCACTGTAGTCCAATCAGCGTCATTATAATCCTGCGCAGGCACTATTTTATCTGCATTATTCTGAGGATTATACACAAGATCCCAAATGCGTGCCCAGTTCAAACTATCGGCTGCATAATCAAACTGATCGGCGCGAAGCGTATCGTTGCCGAGCGTTCTTTCTTTGGTGACAGTTGAAGTAAGTAACCTATCGCGGCTCGTCCAGGCTTCTACCGGGGTGCCGCCCCATGTGCTCTGGATAATTCCAACAGGAACGTTTTGATCACGTTGAACTTTTCGTGCAAAAAAATAAGCCACGGCGGACCAGTTTTCACATTATTCGTATCACAGATTTTCCACTTACCTCCACGAATATCGGTTTGCGGCTTTAGTTGCCTGTCGTGTTCAACCACAAGAAAACGTATGTTCGGGAAATGGGCATTGGTAATTTCTTTGCCTGCATCTTTAGCCTGCTGCACCTCCCATTCCATATTCGACTGCCCTGAGGCCACCCATACATCGCCAATTAAAATATTATGCAATGTTATTTTGTTCTCCGGTTGCCCGTTTTCTTCTATGCTTAAACTATAGGGACCGCCGGCTCCAAATTTTGGAAAATGCAATCTCCATTGCCCCTGTTCATTGGCTTTTGCGGTTACTTTGACGTTTCCGAGCTTTGCTATAAGAGTGGCATTGGGTGTAGCATTACCCCAAACCGGTATTTGGACACCTCTCTGCAAAACCATATTGTCTCCAAATATTTTTGGCACACTGATATCTGCAAAACAATAGGCCTGGCAGGCCCATACCCATAATATTGTAAATAGTATCTTCTTCATAATGGAGTAATAAAAAGCTTCGCTTGTTTTACATTTATTTTCTTAAACCCTGCCCGAATGACGGTCAGGCGGGCATTAAGGAATTAATGATAGTTAAGTCAATATATTGCTTAATGAATCTTATTTCTTAATGCCCGTCCGAAGGGATTCATCCGGGCGGGTTATTTAAACTGTAATGATTTTATGAATTAAAATTTCAGCAGGTGCTCAACCTATTTTAAAACAGTTGTTATTTTAAACACCAATGCAATATCATTTGGAATAAAGCCGGGCTTCTCTTACCAATGCATCAGCAAGCTGTTTCCATTTTATTTTTTCTTTACTGCCCAGCAACGTAATATGTTTTACCGATCCGTTTTTCTTTTCCTTACCCAGCTGCCTGATGGTGATGGCCGTTGCCGGAACATCCATCACCGTTGCATATATTGCTTTATCCTTTTGATTAAACCGGATATCCTTATCGCTGTATTTCACCTTTCCTTCGTTAAACCCTTGTGCATTCACAGGATTACTGAACTCAGCCACAGGGCCTTCCCCGTAAACCTTCCACGGACGTGTATCAAAAATGCTTTCTTTGTTAACATCCATCCAGCTGGCGATATCTTCCAGTATGGCAATTTCCTTTTCGTCGATAGTTCCATCACCCCGAACGGGTATATTCAATAAAAGGTTGCCGTTTTTTGCTGACAATATCCACCAGCATCTGGATAACTGTTTTAGCCGATTTATACCAGCCATTTTCAAAAATGGATCTTTTATAATGCCAGTCTCCGATGCAGGTGCATGTTTGCCAGGGTTTATCCTGTATTTTATCGGGAGCGCCTCTTTCCACATCCCATACCATACATTGCTTTTGCTGATCGGTAAGCACTTTGCCAAATAATACCGCTTCGAGTTTGCCCTTGTGCTTAGACATATTGGTGTTATAATGATGCGCTGCTATTTTAAGCCCTGCATCGCTTACGGGGTATAGCGGGAGGCCGGTATCATCGAAGTACAACAGGTCGGGTTTGTATAGATTGATCAGCTCCATGGTACGGTTATAAAATTTTTGACAATATTCCTGTGATGGTATGGATGCCCCGTTATTCCAATCCCACTGCGACCATAATGATTTAACATCTTCACTGCCCCTGCTTAGCTCATGATTTTGGGCATATAGCTCCCGGGGTCAAGTCCTTCCCACCAGGTACCTTTTCCATCGGCTTTCGTCAATTTACCATCATACGGGATGCCGGCCAATGGCCCGTTCTTATCCGATCGCTGTGCCGTTTCAAACCAGGTCCAGGCGTGCGAAGCATGTACACTCAGACCAAAAGGCAGGGAAAATTTACGCGCAGCAGCAGTCCATCCGTCAAGGATGTTCTTTTTAGGACCTACGCGCAGCGAATTCCATTCCTGGTATTTGCTGTTCCACAGGTCCAGGTTATCGTGGTGATTGGCCATAGCAAAAAAATACTGAGCACCGGCTCGTTTATACAGGGCCACCAGCTTTTCAGGATCCCAGTTTTCAGCCTTCCAGTCTTTGATCACTTCTTTAAAACCTGCTTTAGACGGATGGCCGTAATGAGCCGTGTGCCATGTATATTGTTCGCTACCCTCATCATACATGCCCCTGGCATACCAATCTCCCTGTTCGGGCTGGCATTGTGGTCCCCAATGTGCCCATATACCAAACTTGGCATTGCGGAACCATTCGGGCGCCTGGTACTGGCTAAGCGATTCCCAGGTGGGTTCAAATTTACCCGCGGCAACCGGCTCAGCATCAGTGGCAACCTGTATGATCTTTTTTCCTGCGCGAACGAAAGCAGGTTTAAAGCCATTAAGAAAAAACAACTGCTGATTAATTTCTTCATACTTGAATTATTTAATTATAGGATTGATGTTAATATTTCTGCCACGAATTCCAGCGTTCCTTTGCGAGATTTATTTGATGGTACAACTGAATATTACTTAACCGCGAAGACGGGAAGACGCCAGGAACTTAAAAGAATAATGAATTGTTGTACAGAAAGCACTGGTAACTGTTAATGAAAAGTTTTGTAATGTTTTGAAACACAGTTCAGATTAACGCCGTCATTCCGAGCGAGCGGAGGAATCTGCTGAATCCGGACTCTCCTACCGCACTTCTATTGTAGTTGTCTGCAAAATATTCTTTGATGAATTCCCTAGCTGCAACACAAATTTTCCGGGTTCCACGTTCCAGTTTTTTTTTCTCGTCGTAAAAAGCCAGGTCAGCTACTTTTATATTCATAGCCACTACCTGGGTTTCGCCCGGCTGAAGGAATACTTTCTTAAATGCCTTCAGTTCTTTTTCGGGCCTCATTACCGAACAGTCAGGGTCACTGACATATAATTGCAGCACTTCAGCTCCATAGCGCTTCCCTGTATTTTTTACGGTGCATCTTACTAAGATGGTTTCCGATTTACTATATGTTTTTTTGTTTACCGAAAGCCCGTTTATATTGAAGTGGGTATAGGAAAGCCCGTAACCAAAAGGATACAAGGGCGCTATTTTTTTAGTGTCGAACCAACGATACCCCACCAAAACGCCTTCTTTATAAGTAACGGTTGTATCGCCCGGGAAACTATGTGTAGCATGAGCCGGCGACTCGTCAATATCTTTCGGCATGGTCCACGGTAATTTTCCCGAGGGATTGATCTTACCCAATAATACATCTGCCAGGGCATTGCCTCCCAGAACCATTGAACCAGCTCCATACCAATGCTTTTGCCTTATGTCTAATCTCCCCGATATCGTAAGGCGCACCTCCTATCAACACTACAATGGTATTGGGATTTACTGCCAGCACTTTATTAATAAGTTCTTCTTGTCCGAAGGGCAGCTTCAAGCTGCTCCTGTCGGAAGCTTCTGTTTCGTAATCGCGGTTAGCTCCGCCGAACACAATAGCAAGGTCAGCATTTTTGCCGCTTCAATAGCTTGCTCTAGCTGGGCAGGGTCTAACTGGTCGATAGGTACGGGGCGATTGATAGTGATATCTCCCATATTGCCTTTATTCTTTACCTCATAGCGCTCTAAATAACCCTCAGCATAATCGATCGCTATATTGCCGGGCAACCTGTTTTTAAGCCTTCCAGCGGCGTTATTTCTCTTTTGGTTTTTACACCGGCGCCAAAGCCCCGAGTGCATTTTTTTGACAGCATTATTTCCTATAACGGCTATCCTTTTCACCCCGTTTATTTGTAACGGCAAGGCATTATTTTCGTTTTTAACAATACGATCGATTCTGCCGCAATATTATAGGCATCTTTATAATGAGCTTCTGTGGCAATACTCCCTTTAACCCTGCTGGCAGTATCGCCCATTGCTTTTACCTGGAACAAAGCCCGCAAAATGCGTTTAACATGTATATCAATTTCCGATTCGGTAATTTCCCCGGCCCTGACTGCAGCAATCAGCGGATCGGCCAGGAAGTACTGGTTGAAAGGCTTAGGCGTTCCCATTTCAATATCCAGCCCGTTTTTCAGTGATTTTGCAGTGCTGTGTACTGCCGCCCAATCGGATACTACAACGCCTTGAAAGTCCCATTCGTTCCGCAATATTTGATTGAGCATGTAATCACTTTCGCATAAATATTCACCCCTGAACTTATTGTAAGCGCCCATAATGCTGTATGCTTTGGCCTCTTTTACTGCGGCTTCAAAAGCAGGCAAATAAATCTCCCGCAGGGTTCGATCATCCATTTGTACATCTACAAAATCGCTTTCGTTTCCTGGTTGTTGGCTGCAAAATGTTTTACGCAGGCCATCACATCATTTTTTTGCAGGCCCGCTATCAAAGGCACTGCCATTGATTTATTTAAAAAGGATCTTCCGTCAGGTACTCATAGGTTCTGCCACCCAGGGGTGTACGCACAATATTGATGGCGGGTGAAAGCAACATATCTTTACCCCGGGCTCTTAGCTCCTGCCCTACGCTGTTACCAAAAGCATAAGCCAAACGGGTGTTCCAGGTAGCGGCCAATGCACCGGCGGCCGGGTAATAAGTGGCAAAATCATTGGTCCAGCCGGCGGCCGACCAGCTGTCCCTCGAAATTTCTTCCCTCACCCCTAACGGCCCATCGGCCATTTTAAGTTCAGGTATACCTAACCGGGGCACACCACCAGTTGCAAACATGCTGTTGCCATGCAACATGCTCACTTTTTCTTCGAGTGTTAATTTGGCCACTAACCGGTTTATTTCAGCATCATATTTTGAACTGATACCTGGTACCAGACCTGGTGATTTTTGGGCATGGGTCACCGGAGCTGTTAATAAAAAACATACTACACCAATAGAAAAAGCTACTCCTTTTTTTCTTCATAAAATTTTACAATTTAACCAGGTTGATAAAGCACACGTCATTTTCTTTTATTTCAACGGATTTAGAAAAAGTATTACCGGTTTTTACATCAATGGTTCCGGTAAAAAGGGCTTCCCGTTGCTTTGATTTTTTAATTGCGCCACCTGTTGCCTGCTTAGCTGGCCGGGCCTTCCCATATCAATATAACCGGTATGAGCATCATTTTGACGATACCCCACTTTAAACAGCACCATCCTATACTTTCCGGCCGGTACATGCGAAAGGTTGACGGTAACTTTGCCTTTGGGCTTCGATGGTAAATCTTTAATATAATAGTTTTGGTTATTTGTAGAATCGGGCAGGGTGTAAGTAAAATCCCATAAAAGCAGCTGCATATCCCTCTTGCGTTTTTAGTAACCCAGCTCCGGCTATCGCTGTTAACCAGTTCGGTTGGTCCCATTTTATTTAAAAACTGATAAGCAAAAAAAGCCGGCTTATGAATACCCTGTATAGTAAGCAAGCCAAAGCCCCGTGAAAGGGCGTATAACGCGGGCCCGGTTCTTCAAAAATATCGGTAAATACCCAGTACGACATAGATTGCGCGGCACCGTTCACCTGCTTTAATTTTTCTAAAATATAGGCCGCCTCATGATAACTGTCATGTAAAGGATCGGCAGGCGTATAAGAGGAGCTCCATTCGGTATAATGCAACTCCAGTTCAGGATACGCAGACTCCTGATTTCTTTTCCCGACTGCAGCACATCGCTGCTCACGCTCATGGGATCTTTACTAAGCACGGTACCACCATTGCCATACTCATCCAGATAGCCCTGTGTTACACCATAGGCGTGGGTGCTTATAAAATCGATAGGCACATGATTGCTTTTGCAGAAAGCGATCATCTCGCTTTCCCAGGCAGCGCCTGCCGTACCAGGCCCGCCTACCCTATAGGCTTTATTGACGCTTTTGATGGCTTGTGCCGCATACCGATACAGCTTAAAATATTCCTCTTGCGTACCCGTCCAAAAACCGGGAGAAAGATTGGGTTCGTTCCATACTTCGAAATACCAGGTCTTTACCTCGTCGGCGCCATAACGTTCGGTAAAATGCTGAGTGATATTTTGTATCAGCCCGCCCCACTTATCGTAATCTTTGGGAGGGGTTACATTACCCTTCCACCAAAAAATGGTTGTATTGCCGCTGGCCAATGCATTAGGCATAAAACCCAGCTCAACAAAGGGCTTCATGCCAATGCTTATTAAATAATCGAACAAGGCATCAACGTACATGTAGTTATATACCGGGCGGCCCTGGCTGTCTTCCGTATACACCGCCATTTCATCGGTAAACAGCCCGTGCATCCGGATATATTTAAAGCCACATTCTTTTTCACGTAGGCCAGTTGCTGTTGCCAGTCGGCACGTAGGCCCTCATGAGCACGACCGGCGCCTACACATTCTTTAAACATCGTATTCAACGGTCCGGCGGCCTTATTAAAATCTATATTGATGGAACGCTGGGCATTTAAGCATAACACAGCAAAGGTTCCACCCAATAAGATCATCCATTTTTTCATCTCTATATTTTTAATCCACCGCTTCGCGGCCACAATTTTGTCTAGATTTAGTGCCACGAATGCACGAATAAGCGCCGCAGGCGTATTAGTGATATTGTATTCGAAATATTAAAACACATTTTTTATTCGTGTATTCGCGGCAAAAAAATATATATACTCTAGCACCATGTATTTTAAAGCGCTGCCTTCAGCGCGTTAATTGTCCGCTGGTCTTTTACTGTATTGGTGCTCCTGTCTAAAGCTGCTCCTATATCCCACCAAAACGGTTTGATACCGCGGGCCAGCGCTTCTTTGGTTGTAAAGGTGATCCAATAGTCCACCGATGCGTTATGCAGGGCCAGATCCTTTGGAACATGCGCAGAATGATCACGCCTGTATGCGCCGTACTCGCCCATGATCACCGGTATTCCCTTATCAATAAATTTTGTTTTCATCCTGTTGTAATCAGCAATATGCGCATCTTCTTCTCCATACGTGGCATTGCGATCCGGCTCAATAGTGGAGTGATATCCTTTACCCCAGTAGTAAGCCATTTTACCCCAGCTTACATCTTCATCTAAAAAGCAAAACTGCGAGGGCAAATAGTTGTGCACTTCCACCATCAGGCGGTTAGCCGTGGGATCCACAGGCAATGTGTTCATGATGTTGTAGGTTAATTCGCTGTTGGTATTAGGCCCCTGAACAATAAGGACCCTGTGGCTGTTCTTTCCACCGGTAGACCGAACGGCATTAACAAAGGTTTGGTGATGGGATGCCAGAACTTCCATTGCCTCAGCATCATCGGCAGCCGGCTCGTTGGCGCTGGCAAACATCAAATGCTCATCAAAATCGCGCATAGTAGTGGCTATCTGCTCCCAGAAAGCCTTTTGCTTGGCACCTACAGAATCCTGTTTTTGCTTAGTGATATTCTTTTCCAGCCAGCCGCCATCCCAATGGATATTGAGCATAACATACATATCATTCTTTACACAGTACCCAACAATTTCTTTAACCCGGTTGAGCCAATCGGGATTTATCTTTGCAGTTTTTTCGTCGCTTAGATGGGTTAAGTTCCAGGCACATGGCAGGCGAATAGCAGTAAATCCCTGCTGTTTTACAAACTTTATATACGACTCTGTTATCTGGGGATTACCCCAACCCGTTTCACCATTCGGGGCTTCCAGGGTATTGCCGATGTTCCATCCCAGTTTGAATTTGGCCGCCAGTTGTACAGCGGTGCTCATCCCTGTTGAATCAGGGGCCTGGGGACTGGTATTGTAAGATGGATAAATAAGCGCATACTGGTATATAGTCACCCTTCTTGCCTGCCCGTTATCTGAGCTTATATAAACCAGCTTTGAACGGGAAGCGCCGGTAGCATTGGCATCTGTAACTGTTATTTGTACCGTTGCATCCCCGCATTCCCCGAGACAGGGCTGATCTTCAGCCATTCCAGCCCGGTGGTATCGATACGCCATGCCTTGTTGGTAGTAAAGCTAATTGTTTTTGTGCCGCCCCTGGCAGCAATGGTATCGGTATGGTTGGTTAGCGTAAATTGAGGCGCTGCTGCTGTTTTCCTGCAGGAAATTATTGACGCCATTGCTACAGTTAATACTGCAGCGTTTAAAATGAATCTATTCATCTGTATATTTTTTGTTCTTTTTATGCTCATTTTACTTTATTGAACTTTTTATTTTTTTAATAAGGACCCGGGGTAGAAACCCCTGGTCCCGTTACGATTGACTGCTTGCTATTTAATTTTTACGACCCTGATATTATCCAAAGCCGCATAAAAACCTGTGGTAGTAGCTGAGCCGCTGAAATTATGCAGGTAAATATTCAGGCTTGTTTTACCACTGCTGCCTAAGAGATTGGTTAAACTCGTTGCCGGCGCACCTTTTCCTACACCAAGGGTTGGGTCGGCCGCTCGGAAGGCGGTTAAAGGCAGGGTAACCGTTGTCCATCCCCGGGTTGAGAAGGGAGCTGTACGGGAAGCGGCAACCTGCCAGGGCTCGTAGCGGGCTACGTAGTTACCGGCAAATGCATTTGCGAAGCATAGCGTGCCACCATTCCAGGGACGCGCAACGCTTATATCAAACTGGATCGCCCAGCTATCTACCGGATCAGAAAGATTAGCTACGGGCACCCATTGATTTTCACCTATAGGAAAATTATATTTGCCGTCACCCGCCGTTCCGTCACCGCTTTGCATCGTCCCGGTATTATAGGCTGCAAACATGCCGGTATTTGAACCCAGTACGCCTTTAAAATCGGCATTGTAAGGAGGCCATCCTGAATTGGAATCTCCGCTGAAGAGGCCAACGCCTCCCCACCAGGCCCAGCCAAAAAATCACCCCACTCCATATTAGCTAATACGCCGGTTGTGGATCCGCTGGCAACGGTATTCACGTGATATACGGTAGTAGCGGCGCCAAAACTGGTAGTAACAGCAACCGGGCCATCCTGCGAAACGGATGGCATAACAAAACCAACTGCACTGCCATCGTCTGCTGAAGCATAAGCCGTAATGTCGGCACCGGCAAAACTCAGTGTCTGGATTCCTTTGAGATAAGTGCCATAAACATACACGGAGTCGCCGGCATGGGCATTTGCATTAGACACGCCCGTGATGGTGGGCAATGCTAAAATTCTAAACTCAACGGTACCGCTTTTACCGGTAAATACTACATTTCCCGAAACGGGCGCCGGATTGGGCATAATAAAACCAAGCGAAGTACCATCCAAATTAGGCTTGAAGGATGTAATGTTTACCCTCCGTAAGATAAACTTTGACCTAAAACCAGGTCAGTGCCGTAAAGGAAAACGGAATCGCCCGGGTTGGCAAATACGTTTGAGATAGCTGTAATAACAGGCGCTGCAGGTCCCAGCTTAAAATTAAAGATCGTAGTGCCGCCTGTTGTTGTGTACTCTATTGTATAAAGCTTGCTGGTATCGATGGTTGTAAATGTCATAGCGGGTATCTGTACCACGGCGTTATTCTGCGACAGTAACGCGCTATTAAAGGAAGCGGGAACGCCGTTAAAACTTATGTGTACTGCATTTTGGAGGTTCTGGCCCGTAATCACTACCCATTGACCATTGGCTGCCAGGCTGTTCAGCACGGTATCGGCCGGGGAAGCGGCATAATTTCTTACCGCTGTAATTGCCGGAGCCGATGCAGAGGTATCTGTTTTTTACAAGCCGGCAACAGGAAGATAAGCGCTGCTGACAGGCAGCAAAGCAGGAAGCCCGGGGTTAATTTATTTTGCATAATAATATTTTTAACTGATAACAGGAATTAATAATAAGGTACCGGTGGGTCTAAGAGTTTAGGATCGGTGGCAACTTCCGATGCCGGCAACTGTAAGTAAATGCCGAAATAGTTGCCGGAACAATCGGCGTTGGTCCACCCGTTTGACCTGCAGGAGTAGGTATCAAAACACCGCTGCTATCGGTAATGGTAACACGCTGCTGGTTATTGATAAAATCGACCGCCTTAACAGGGTTCCAGTATGAAAGCCGCACCAGGTCTAACCAAAACTGCCCTTCAAAGGCAAACTCTATCCTTCTTTCTTTAATAATACTATCCATGTTGATAGTGGTCACTGGGCTGATACCCGCCCGGGTCCTTACCTGGTTAAAATAATATAAGGCATCTGCATCAGTGGTGGTTGCCTGATTGCCTAATTTAGCTTCGGCATAAACCAGGTACACATCTGCTAAGCGCAGCAATGCATCATGCTGTATAGATGCTGTAAAGGTCATGGTTGGCGCATTGTTATCTTTTTCATTTCCGATGATATGCTTTTTCATGTATTGCCCGTTAGCTGTGAAACCGCCACCTGCCGCGTTTAATTCGGGATAAAAATCTTTGTTAATCATAAAGCTTGCCTTTCGCCTGACACTATCATCAGGGGTGTAATTCAGGTATAAGTCGTAGGTAGGTTGCAACGGCGTCCAGGCTCCGTTTTGCTGGGGTTTATATCATTGGAAGGTGAATAAGTAAGCATTAAATTACCTGCCTGCCAGGCTACGGCAGGACCGGTTGCCCATTGCAATGCAAATAACGACTCCGGATTATCATTGTACTGCGAACGGAACAGGTTATAATAACTGGGTAATAAATTAAGGCCGCTATTTTTACAAACATTGCCTGCGTATTTGATGGCACTGTCTAATAAAGCCTGGTTGCGTGTTCCGCCAGACTGTCCTAAACCAGCCATGGTTAAGTATACTTTCCCCAGCATGCCCTGTGCCGACCAGGTGGTGACCCTGCCCGTGGCATCTGTTGCAGGCAGGTTTTGTGCAGCAAAAGCCAGGTCCTTCGCTATAAACTTGTAAACGTCAGAAACGATATTGCGGTTGATAAGCGGTTGCTGTATCAGCTTGCTGTTATCTTCAATAATGGGTACGGCTCCCCACAACATAGCAAGGTAATAATATGCCACTCCCTGATAAACTTTGCTTCGCCAAGAGCAGCGTTCCTGTCCGTAACAGGTATAGAAACATCCGCTTTTTGTTCTATGGCATTGATAGTGGTATTGCATTGGCCAATGGTATTGTATAAACCTGTCCACCCGCCCTGCATTACGCTGTTACCGGCTGTTATGGTACGGGTATACAATTGTACCCAATCGCCATTCCAGGGGAAATAGGCATTACCGCTTAAAATATCGCCCAGCGGTAAAAAAGCGGCGTGATGCCATACGCCCCAGGTAGCGCCGCCATATAAGTTGGCCGTTGCCAGGCGCAGGTCCGCCGTAGTCTTGTAAAATTATCCGCACTGATCTGTGATTCAGATGGCCTATCGAGGAAACTCTTGCTACAGGCTCCCAAAACGGCCGTAGCGAGTATAATCCAAATGATTCTATATATATTTTTCATCGTGTTCAATTTTAATTCAGTTATTTATTTAAACTAATATTAACCCCAACGGTAAATACCCTCGGCTGCGGGTAATACCCGTTATCCCAACCCGCCTGCAAAGGGTTCCAGGAGCCGATTTCAGGATCCATGCCAGTGTACTTTGTAATGATGAAAGCATTAGACATGGTGGCATATACCCGGCAGGTATTAACGTGTATTTTGGATAGCAGCTTTTCAGGAACCCTGTATCCCAGCGATATCGTTTTGCACCGGATAAATGAACCGTCTTCTATAAACAGATCGGAAGGGCGGCTGTTTTCGTTGGTATTATCGTTACGCAGCCCTACAATGGTTGTATGGGGATTTGTAACATAGAAGTTGTTGAAGTCGGTTGCTGAACCATTGGGGTCTTTCATGGCAACAACGGCATAATCAATACCGAACTGAAGTAAGAAGTATTGTTGGTTGGAATGTTCTGCGAGATCTTCAGCTGGTTTAAAACTTTATTACCTACGCTGGCACTGAAGAACATATTAAAGTCGAAATTTTTATAATTGAACGTATTATTAAAACCAAATTGATATTTAGGCAAGGGAGACCCCAGGTAGGTTTGATCCCTGGTATCAATCACGCCATCGCCATTCAGATCTTTATACATGCGGTCGCCATACCAGATACCGCCACCATTGGGGAAACCAGGTAAGGGTTACCGCTTTGATCGACGGGCAGGGCATGCGTTTTAAAATCTTCAGGTGTAGCAAATACCCCGTCAAACCGGTAGCCGTAAAATGCGCCCATCGGTTGGCCTACAACTGTTTTCCCGAACACATACCCGTTTAATGACTGGGGTAAATTGGCTGATGCGCCGCCAGGCCCAAGGCTGAGCACTTTATTTTCTATATAGGAAAGCGTGAAATCTGTTTTCCAGGTAAAGTTTTTCGTATTGATATTAGTGCTGCCAATTCTAAAATCAAAGCCTTTATTGCTCATCGAGCCAATATTTACAATAGGCGCCGTCATGGCCCCGGGCGACCAACCCGTGGTAGTTCCTGAAAATAAGGGTAAGGGAAGCGCTAACAACAGCCCATCTGTTTTACGATTGTAAACATCTAATGAAAAATTGATTCTCCAGTTTAAAAACGTTCCGTCCAACCCGGCATTTGCATTGTTTGTTTTTTCCCAGGAAATAAAAGGGTTGGCTAAATTAGACTGGAACTGAGACGCTCCTGATAAGGCAGTTTGTACAGAAGTAAGCAGGGTGGTATACATATTGGGAGGTATGTTCTGGTTATTGGTTACACCATAACCCAAACGGAGTTTTAATTCATTGATAAATGCCGCTCCCTTTAAAAAGCGCTCGTTGTTCAGCTTCCATGCAAATGCACCCGAGTAAGTGGTAACCCAGCGCCTTCCCTCGGCAAAGTTGGAAGAACCATCGCGGCGCAGGTTTCCTGTAAGCAGGTATTTATCGCTCAACGTAAGGTTCAAGCGTCCGAAATAAGATTCCAGTGCCGGGCCCGATCCTTTTACGCCGCTATTCGCGGCCGTAGTAGCATCTCCGGCGCTAATAGACTTTACATTATTGGAAGGAAATTTTGCCTTGAAGCGGAAACATTTTCGAATGTAGTTAACTGTGCTTCGTGCCCTGCCGTAGCGCTTACATTGTACTTGTTGCTAAATAAATGATTATAGTTAAAATAGTTTCGTACAACGGTGTAAATATTCTGGTTGGAAGAGTAAGAAGAGGAATTAACGGTATTCTGCACTTTGCCAAAAGTGTAGGTTGGACGAAAAATGTCTTCAGTCGTAAAATCAAAATTACCGGATACTTCATTTCTTAAAGACAGGTCCTTATAAAACTGGATTTCGGCATACACATTACCAAACAACTGGTTCCTCTTCCTGTTATCTGAATTTAAAGCAGCAAGCCCAACAGGATTAGGAACCGGTGTTACCCATCCTGAAGTATTGGTAACGCCACCCCAGCTACCATCCAGGTTTTTCACCGGAATATCCGGTGTTAAACTAAGAGCCGTGTTAATGACACTGTTTGACGTAGTAGATACGGCTTCTTTAATATGCGCCAATTGTAAACTGGTTCCTATTTTAAGCCAATTGGTAGTTTTATTATCCAGGTTCAGGCGAACCGAGTATCTTTTAAAATTGGAACCCAGCGCAATACCATCCTGGTCGAAATAGGATAATGATAATAAATACTGCGTTCTTGCATCGCCCCGTTAATCGCCAGGTTATGGTTTTGCATCGGCGCGCTGCGAAATAATTCCTCCTGCCAATCGGTTCCTTTTCCCAGGTATTGTGGATTGGCGAATTCGGGCCTGGCATCAAAACCCCAAACCACGGCCCTTGCATTCAGTAATGACGCAAACTGCGGCAGGTCAACCACCGGCAGTCTTTTGGGTAACCGCTGATAACCGAAATAGTTATCGTAGGTAATGGTGGGCGGACCAGACTTCCCCCGTTTTGTTGAAATAACAATAACACCATTGGTGGCCTGCGAACCATAGATGGCAGTTGCCGAAGCATCTTTTAATACATCTATCGATTCAATCTCAGAAGGGTTGATCGTATTTAAAGGATTGGAACCGGCACCTGGGTTACCCGGCGGAGCAATAACCACTCCGTCAATGACATATAAAGGTGAATTGTTCCCGTTGACGGATGAAACGCCATGAATCTGGATAGATACGCCTCCTCCCGGCTGCCCGGAGATTTGCTGTACTACTACCCCGGCTACTTTTCCCTGCAAAGCCTGGTCGAATGTAGACGGCTGCGTTTTGCGCAATTCATCTCCCGAGATGGAGGAAATAGAGCCCGTAAGATCCTTTCTTCTCACCTTTCCATAACCAATGACCACCAGGTTTTCCAATTGGTTGTCGGTCGCTTCCAGCTGAATATGCATGTTGTCTGAAGTAACCGGCACTTCCTTTTGTACATACCCAACATAGCTGACGGTAATAACATCGCCTTTGCCGGCTTCAATACTAAAGGCTCCTGCATCGTTTGTTGTAGTGTAACGGGTTGTTTTTACCACATGAATGGTAGCACCGGAAACAGGTTTGTTTTGATTATTGGTAACGGTACCGCTTATTTTTGTTTGCGCAAAACGGGTGTACCTGTTAACAGTATTAATAATAAAAATAAGATACATCCTGGCAGCCAGGACGGCAAGCTAATCGTTTTAAATTTTTCCATACAAAGCTTTTTAGATATTTGGTTTAAATGCAGTACACGATTGGTCAATTAAATTCGTGAACTACAATAATCCTGGGAAATGTAATAATATATCAACCAGGACTGATTGTCGGCTACAGCATTCGTTTGCATTTGATTTGTTGAAGATTTTATTGTTTGGAATAAGCCATTACCAGCCGGCATTTTGCTTTAAAGTACCGTTTGATAAGGTGATTTGCGTGTTAGGTATCTGAGACAATCCTTTTGTAGTATTAATTTTATCGGCAGCAATGGTTGTGGTTGCCGGCACCCGCCGGTAAGCAAGGTGGTAGTTTCGGCGATTGTTGAAGCAGCCACATCAATGCCCTGGCGAAGCAGGTCCCAATACCTTATACCTTCGCCGGCAAACTCTAGTTGTCTTTCCGTTAGAATATTGGTTTTGTTTGCCGGAATCGTAACAAAAGCGGCGCCCAGGGCTCTGCGTCGCACCGCGTCTAAATAACTCTGCGCATTTGCAGCGCCCAGCTCAGCGGCCATTAATAATACATCGGCGTAACGAATAGATACATAGTCCTGGTACTGGCCAATCATAAAACTGGGGCTTCCTAATTTTTCAGCAAGGCTTTTACCGGCAGCATCTGACATGGGCGTGTATTTCTTCCAGCAATACCCGGTATATTCACGCTGGTCTTTTTGAATATCGCTAACCGTACCTCCTTTGGGCAACCCCTCACCTGCAATAGAAATAATGGTTGCTTTTTGCCTTACGGAGTCCGCGATACTATAAGCATTCCAGAGCTTGGGATTTACAGTGGCTCCGCCCCATCCCTGCGCATAAGGTGTAATTTGAGCATTGGCGCCATAACGTATCCCAAATAACACCATCCAGCTGTTCCCATCAGAATTTCCGCTCCAGTCACCTGTATAGGTATATTTAATGGAAAAGACCGTTTCTTTATTGTCTTCACCTTCATACCGGTCTAAGGATGCTGCCGGCCACAAGGTGCTGAAATCACTAACCAGGCCAAAATCTCCATTGGTTATAATATCTTCAGTATAAGATAATGCCTGCGCTTTAGTAACCATACCCACTAAGTCTGCTTTTCCGTAATAGCCTGTGTAATACAGGTAAACCCTTGCCATTAACGCTTCAGCCGCCCATTTGGTAATCCGGCCATAAGTAGATTTAGCCTGTTGTGTATAGCTGACTGCCGGGATATTTTCAATGGCATACTTTAAATCCTGGACAATAATGTTATAGACGCTATCCGGATTTGCCTGGGGAATATTGTCGTTTGAAGGAGCCGTAAGCAAAGGGATATTGCCAAATAATCTTATCAAATCAAAATAACAATAGGCCCTGATAAATCTTGTTTCGGCAATATAAAGTTTGCTTTTATCCTCAGCTCCTGTCCAATCTACACGGCTGATATTTTTTAGCAACATATTGGCCCTGTAAATAGTTTTATAATAGTCTGCCCAGGCGCCCGAATACATATCCTGGTCAGCAGGACTTACCCTGGGATCAAACTGGTCCATTAATTGCAAACCCTTTCCATCGCCATAGCCGCCACCGCCAAAAGCATTGTCAGACAAAATTTCGGAATACATAGGAAACCCGTTCGTATTGGCCACCTTTAAACCTGCATAAATACCTACCAGGGCCTGGAAAGCATCTGATGGGGTTTTATAAAAGTTCTGCTCTGAGGCCTGTGTTACGTTTTCTGTATCCAGGAAAGATTTATTGCAGGAGATTAGTGCTGATAAAGCAATAACCACTATATAAAATATATTTTTTTCATTTTTATTTATTTGATATTAAAAACGAAGACTTGCTCCTACTAATATGGTTCTTGGGCGCGGGTAGTAACCTACATCAACGCCCTGGGTAAAGCTGCCGGCCGTGAATCCTATTTCAGGATCCATTCCTGTATACCTGGTGAATGTAAACGCATTCAATACAGAAGTGAATACTCTCATTTTACTCAGCAAGCTTTTATTAAAAGCCTTTGACAGATCATAGCCTAACGTAAGGGTGCTGATCCTCAGGAAATCGCCCTTTTGATGTACAGATCGGAGAAGTTGGTCCAGTTCAAATTATCTTCTGTTACACGGGAATCCTGTTGGATGTACCTTCTCCATGCCACCTGCCTAAAATCTCTTCGCTCCAGTTACCAAAGGGACCGGCGGGGTCATGCCATGATTGCACCAAACTATTACCGGCTACTCCATTTGCCTGAGCTGCAAAATCAATTCCCTTGTATTCCAGAGCTATACTAAAGCCATAGGTAAAGCGTGGGTTAGGATCGCCGATCATAGTTTTATCATTGGCATCAATAACGCCATCGCCGTTTACATCCACATACTTTACATCGCCCGGTTTAGCTGAGGGCTGCAGCGCACCGTCTTTACCTTTATAGGCGGTTACCTCATCGGCTGTCTGAAAGATCCCGTCAGTTTTATAGCCCCAGAAATAGCCTATAGGAAAAGTATTTTGTGCCCGGTAAAATTCAGGTCCGTTATTAAACAATACATTGGTAGGTCCATGAATGATCTGATCCGTAGTAGGAATATTGCCCACCTTGTTTTTATTATAAGCACCGTTGGCACTAACCGTGTAAGACAGGTTGCCGATTGAATTATGATAGGATAATAAAAGTTCAACACCCTTATTGCTTACCTCACCACCGTTAATGGTAGGTGCATCAGCACCGGCGGTTGCCAGAACGGGGGCCGTAATTAGCCAGTCTTTTGTTTTCTTTACGTAATAGTCAAATGTTACGTTTAAATTACGGAAGAGTACGGCATCGAAACCGATATTGCTCTGTTCCGAAGTTTCCCATTTAATGGCGGGATTCCCTAAGCGGCTGGGATAAGCACCTGTGGCATTTTGTCCCTCCACATTACCAAAATTGTACCTCGCGTTAAAGAAACTAATCGGGGCCAGGAATTGATAAGGTGATACGCTTTGATTACCCACCTGCCCCCAGGTGGCGCGGATTTTAAAGAACCCGACTGGTGAAATATCTTTAAAGAAACTTTCCTTGCTTACTACCCATCCGGCAGCAATCGAGGGAAATATCCCCAGCGATAGTTGGCTGCGAAATTTGACGAGCCATCAGCGCGATAGGTAAGGTTTAATAAATATTTTTCGCGGTAGTTATATTGAATCCGGCCAAAATAAGAAAGCAGTGCCGACTCGGAAGGAGCACCGGTGATGCTCATTTTATTGGCTTGCGTAGTATTTTGCGCAACCGACAGATAGGCATAGGCCATATTGGCTACTCTTAAATTGAAATTGGAACCATAAATATCTGTTCCTTTCGACTTCAATGCAGAACTACCGGCCAACACGCTAAAGCTATGATCCTTAATTCCAAAATCGTAGCTCAATAAATTATCGAACTGCACCCCCATACCCTTGCTCATAGATTGCCAAACAGTAGCCGTATCATTGAATGAATAAACGGATAACCGGTATACCGGCCTGTAGCCGTGGCTTTCAGCAGGTGTATAATTGATCCCTAAACTGCTTCTGAACTTTAAACCCTTTAGGGTTCAACAACCATATAAAAATCGCCAAATAGTTTTTGGTTGTTGCTCTCAGAGCGGGTGCTGTAGTCCATATTGGCATATGGGTTTGACTCGCCCGTGTTCCATGCCCTGGAAGGGTCGCCCGGGTACCAGCCTACATCAGCCGCGTTGAAATAAGCCCCGTTAGCATCATACATAGGTAGAAACGGGCTTGTATTATAGGCACTGCGCAAAGTGTTATTGTAAATACCATCAACGGATAAACCGTGATTATTTTGATAATTGAAAGTGAGGTGCTCTCCAAATTTCAGTATGTCTTTATATACCTTATGCTCCGAATTGATACGGAAAGTATACCTGTCGAAAAAGAAAACTTTGAACCGCCAACGATGCCTCCCTGGCTGGTATAACCCAGCGACATGGAGTAATTGGAAGCAGCGCCGCCACCCGAAAGACCCAGTACATAGTTTTGAGTAGGTACGTTACTGGCAAACATTTCGTCCATCCAGTTGGTACTTACTTTTAAATTATTAATTACATCGTTTGTAAAATAGGGTGTCTTACCGGAGTTAACTGCGGCTTCATTAACAATAAGCGCATAATCTTTGGCATTCAGCAATTTTGCCTTGCGCGCCACGTTCTGCCAACCATAATAGGTATCGAAGGTGAGCTGCGCTTTCTGATTTAATTTGCCGGACTTGGTAGTAACCAGTATTACGCCGTTGGCGGCCTGCGAACCATAAATAGCCGCAGAAGCAGCATCTTTCAGCACGTCGATCGATTCAATGTCTGCAGGATTTAAATAAGAAATATCTCCTCCTACCTGCACCCCATCTACGATATACAGCGGTGCGGAATTACCTATGGTACCTTTACCGCGAATGACTACAACGGTTCCCGAACCTGGCTGTCCCGAATAGGATGTGATCTGAACACCGGGAGCCTGGCCCTGTAAGGCTTGTAAAGCATTGGTCGTATTCTGCTTTTGTACATCGTCGCCCTTAACCTGCACACTGGCTCCTGTTACAAGCCTTTTTTTCTGAACGCCATAGCCAATTACCACTACATCGCTCAGGGTTCCATCGGCTTCGGTAAGCCTTATCTCCATAGTAGTAGCATTTTCAACTGTCACTTCACGGCTTAAAAACCTACCCTGCTTACCAGCAGTATTTCGCCTGCTGCAGCCTCAATAGTAAATGCACCGGTGCTATCGGTTGTAGTAGCACGGTTGGTGTTCTTCACTTCCACCGTAGCGCCCGCAGCAGGAGCGCCTTGCGGCTGACTCAATACTACCCCGCTAATTTTCTTTGTTTGCGCGCCTGCATTCGCGCTTGCAAGAAAAAACAAGGAAAATGCCCCAAAGTAATTTTGAGTATAAGCCAATCGTTTTTGTGGTTTCATATGGACTTTTTATTTGTTAATTATCTACTGATTATTATAAGTGGAGCACTATTTTTTCACCGGTATACACTACTGTTTTATCTGTCTTACCATCAAACTGAAGGGGCTTTGCATTGCCGGCGCGTATTATATTTATATGAAATACCCGCCGCTGTAACATTCCGTTAAAGCTTCCTTTCCGGCTATCAATGGTTACTGTTTTTGTTGCTTCATTGTAAGTAACCGGTATAGTGGCATAAGCGTCCTTTTCATAATTATAATTGACGCCCTCATCCTCATACAAATTCAAACTGCCGTTAGCACCGCTGTAAATGTTTAATGTAATAGTATCTGCCTGCTTTTCGAAAGTGTACTGTAATGCCGGGCCAACAGGTATAATTGAGCCTGCTTTTACAAAAACAGGCATCCGCTCGTAAGGTGCTGCGGCTATTATTTTTGCCCGCCAGTATACCACTGACCTGTATATAAATCGTACCATCCGGCAGCTTTAGGCAAATACACAGCCCTGCTGGTTTGTTTGTATTGGTAAACCGGGTTTATAAGCAATGAGGACCAAACATATACTGGTCGTCAATATTCAAAACAGCCGTATCAGCAGCAAAATCCATAGCCAGTCCGCGCATTATTGTATAATTATTATGATAAGCTGCGCCTGCCATTGAATAGAGGTAGGGCATTAACCTGTAACGCAGGTGATCGTAATACAGAAAGCTTTGGTAAGCAGGATGCGCTTCGGGAGCCGTATTATAGATCTCCCGGAAGGAAATTGGCCATGGGTACGAAACAGCGGTACAAAGCTGCCAAATTGCGACCAGCGCGTCATCAACTCGCGCCATTCTTCGAGAGCAGCAGCATCGGGCTTTTCAAATCGTTCGGGTACTACAAAACCGCCTATATCCATGGTCCAGTAAGGCAGACCCGACATAGAAAAATTGGCGCCGGCAGCCACCTGGTTTTTCATATCGCTCCAGGAGGAGCCAATATCACCGCTCCATACGGCGGCAGCGTACCTTTGTGAGCCGGCGAATGCGCTTCGCGTCAATAAAAACACCCTTTGACTTTTATTGGTCGCCCTTTGTCCTTCATATATGCCCTTGGCATTTTGCAACGGGTAGGCATTAAAATATTCTGTGCCGGTACCAAGCGCCGTTGGTGTCATTTGCTCGATCCGCTTTGCAGGCGATACATTCGACAATATATCCGGCTCGCTGGCATCCATCCACCAGGCATCTATACCCTTTTTAAAAAGCTTCTGGTCAATCAGGTTCCAGAAGCCGTTTCTGGCATGTTCATTAAAAGCATCGTAAAAAGTGGATACATATCCTTTTCCGATCCAGTCCCGCTGCCGGTCGGCAATATTGCGTTTATACAACCATCCTTTTTATCGAAATCATTATAAGCGGTAATCCCCTCATAAAACTTGGGCCATACCGAGATCATCAGCTGTGTATGGTACTTTTTGTGCAATACATCGATCATCTGGTCAGGATCAGCAAACCGCGACTCATCAAACTCCTGGCTGCCCCACTCAGGCTCGCGCCAGTAATTCCAGTCGAGTACGATATTGTCAAGTGGTATCTTTCTTTTTCTGAATTCGCTTACTGCAGACAGTACTTCATCCTGCGTTTTATAACGCTCCCGGCTTTGCCAGAAACCCAATGCCCATTTAGGAACTATAGGCGCTTTACCGGTGATATAGCGGTAACCGGAAATAACGCTGTCCATGGTAGCGCCATGCACAAAATAGTAATCGATCTGTTTGCCCGCATCGGAGCTGAAAGCAAAGGTATTTTTTTCATCTTCGGTGAGCGGTTTTTGCCATTCAGCAGAGAGATAAGACTCCCCTTCGGGTATCCATTCAATTTTTATGGGCGTTTTTGCATTCCTGGTTAACAATACAGGAGCAGTTACCATAACAGGATTCCAGGATTTACGCCAGCGATCTACCACTAATTGATGGTTGATCC
The DNA here is from genome assembly GCA_019316985.1 of Paraniabella defluvii. Classification (GTDB taxonomy): domain Bacteria; phylum Bacteroidota; class Bacteroidia; order Chitinophagales; family Chitinophagaceae; genus Niabella; species Niabella defluvii. The sequence continues at coordinate 4,957,641 of CP079215.1, read as the reverse complement.
AAACTTTTAAGGTACCACCTATGGTAAATTGTAATTGGTGCGATCCGCTAAAGGGCGACGAAATACTGCCTTCCCAGGTAATGATGCCCGATTCGGGCTTGAATTCCTTCGGTAATTTTATTTTTGAATCACCCAGGAAAGGCATATTGATCTCCGATTCCGCTCTTTCCAGGGCCACTTCGCCGGGAAGCGCTTTGTTGTTGGCGTATGAAGCGGTTAACCAGCCAGGCTCACCCTTTTTTGAATACAACTGAAGGGCCGAGAGGGGTAATAAAGGATTGAGGCTGCCCGCCCGGGTAAAAGAATAATTATCCCATAAAATACCATAGTTTCGGCTCGACAATAAAAATGGAATGGCAACCTCGGTATTATTCTGAAAAAAAGTTACCTGGCGGCCCTTCCAATTCATAATGCCCTGCTGGTGCTGCCCCAAGCCATACCATCCCTCCGTGCCCGAGGTTTGAAAAGCCTGGCTGATTTTATACGTAGTAGTACCTTCCGCCACTACAGGCTGCATGCTCCTGCCAGTGCCCGGTTTTCCCGCAATAATGGTTTTATGATCCTTGTCGAAGAAGGATACTGCCCCGCTTCTTTTATCAACCTCCGTAATCAGATTTTTGGTTTTAATAACCAGTTTTGAATCGGCTGAACCGACCGTCCAGGATACTTTATTGTTTCTTTTATATGAAGTGATCAGGCTTGAAACAGGTTGTATCTGGTCATCAGGCGCTGCTGTAATCCGTACGATATCATCGGTCACCACCTCTACTTTTACAGCCTGCCTGCCAGGGCTACCGGCTTTCTTCACATAAACGATGACCCCGTTATCGGTTTTCAAATAGTCGCCTGCCTGCGCCATAATGTCAGCACAAGCGATACAAACTGTGAAAGCAGTTAATAGCAAATTTTTTCATACTTGAGTAATACGTTAGATTTATTCTGCTCAAAAATAGAATTATTGAGAGGGTAAGAGGGTAGCCATTTGTTGCAGATTAGGCATTCATTTGTTGCAAATCAACATATTACAGTACAATTTCTGCGAACCTGTCTGCCAATGCTGATTGAATGCTGTCGAAAAGTACATACAGTTAAGCTCCCGGTTGAAAAGTAACAGAACGCTTAATCAGTAAGACTTATTGACAGCAATATTGTATAAGGCTGTATAGATGTGTGAAGTAGGACCGGTAAAAAAATAGCAAGACTAATCGAGGTTAGCGTTGGTGGATCCAATAAATTTTTATACATCTCTTTCCTCGCACCTTAACGCCGTTGCGGTTAAACATAGAGCACCTCCCGTTAGCACGGGTTTTACCGCCAGGAAACAAAGCCGCAAAGTATTTTATAAATCTCTTTCCTCGCGCCTTAGCGTCGTTGCGGTTAAACATAGAACGCTCCCGTCAGCGTAGGTTTTACCGCCAGGACAAATTCGCAAACAGGAAACCCCAAAAGCTGCGGGTCCAGTATAACAATTATTATCAGCCGGACATAGTCATTAATCGCCTTTAGCAGGTTTGTTATATTGTGAAGGCAGCACATTAAACTCTTCCTTAAATTGTTTTGTAAAGTTTTTAGGATTGTTGAAGCCTGTCTCATAGGCAACTTCGGCAACCGACTTACCGCTTTTAGATAGCAATAATGCCGCCTTTTTTAACCGGATCGTTCTTAGAAAATCAATGGGCGTTTTCCCGGTCAGGGTAAGCAGTTTCCGGTATAGTGTTACCCGGTTCATAAATAAAGCCTGGCTAAAACTCTCAACCGAAAAATCGGGATCGGCAATATTTTTTTCTACAACAGCCAGCGCATCTTCCAGAAATTGTTCATCAACAGAGGTAATCGCAATTTCCTTGGGATTCACCTCAATTTGTTTTTGGAAACGCTTATGCATTAATTTCTGCTGCGCAAGTATGTTGTCGATGCGGGAAGCCAGGATTTCAAAGGTAAATGGCTTGGTAATATAGTCGTTGATGCCAATCTGAAAACCTTCCAGCTGCTTGTCTTCACTACCCACCGCTGTAAGTAAAATGACCGGGATATGCGCTGTTTCTTTTTCTTCTTTTATTTTTTTGCAAGTTCCAGGCCATTCATTTCCGGCATCATCATATCACTTACCACCAGGTCGGGCATCTGGCTTTTAACCTTGTCCCATCCTTCCTTACCATTAGCGGCCTCTATCACCTGGTGTTGAGCTTTCAGATTGTCTTTAAGATAAAAGCGCATATCTTCATTATCTTCCACGATCAGTACCAGTTTTTTCCTTTTTTTCCTGTACATATCGGTCGGCTCCCTGTCGGTCTCAATCAATTCATCCTCTAAAGGAATAGAGCTCACTGCCTTTACTCCGCTAAAAGATTCCCGTGTTTTTTCTCGGGGATCAGTAAAGTAAAAGTGGTACCTGTATTGGGCGTGGCGTTTTTAACGGTTATCACTCCTTCATGCAGCTTCACGAACTCTTTGGTAATAGCCAAACCGATCCCTGTACCCTGGTTGACCATTGAATCGGGCACATCAGTTTGAAAGAATCGTTCAAATATTTTTTCCTGGTCCTGCGCAGCTATACCAATACCTGTGTCCGCAATTTCTATTGAAACCGTCCCCTGCTTTTCGTCCCCATCGGCAGGTTTATAACTGAGCCGTACACTAACACTACCGGAGTCGCGGGTATATTTAAATGCGTTTGAAAGAAGGTTAAACATAATTTTTTCCATCTTATTCCTGTCAAAGTACATTTCGAGATGTTCGATATCAGTATCAAACGAAAACCGGATATTCTTCTTCTCGGCAATATCTAAAAAGGAATAACTGATGTCTTTCACAAAGGCTATGATATCACCAAACGATGGGTGAAGCCTCATTTCCTGTACCTGTATTTTCCTGAAATCCAGCAATTGGTTCACCAGGGCCAATAAACGTTTTGCATTACGCTGCACCAGGTTCAATTGCATTTTTGGTCATCGTTGGCCGACTGTTTTATTAGCTTATCCAACGGTGCAATGATCAGGCTTAAGGGAGTTCTGAACTCATGGCTCACATTTGTAAAGAACTTTGTTTTTAACTGCTCAAGCGCATGCGCCCGTTCAGTCTCTCTCCTTTGCTCCGTTACAGTGTAACGCATGTGTATCCGGTCCAGCATTATTTTTCTCGCCAGCAGTATCAACCCAATGGTTAGTAAAACATAAACCGTATAGGCGAGGTTGGTACGCCAGAAAGGAGGCGTGATCTTAATTTGTAAAGTTTTAACCTTGCTCCATACCCCGTCCCTGCCCATCACTTTAACCATAAATGTATAGTCGCCCGGGTTTAGGTTGGTGTAGGTAGCACGGCGCTGATTGCCGTCTGTATACACCCAATCTGAATTGAAACCTTCGAGCATATAAGCATACTTGTCCCTTAAACTGTGTACAAAATCAAGAGAGGCAAACTGGATGGAGAAATAATTTTCCTGGTACTTCAGATTAATATGACCTACCTGGGAAATGCTCTGAGATAATAAAACACGATCATTAACCCATTCACCCGGCACTATGCTTTTATTCAGCACCTGCAGATCCGTGAACATGATATTAGGCCGGCTTACTATTGTGCGTATTAATGCAGGATTGATGATATTAAACCCCGAGATCCCGCCAAAAATCAGTTCACCCTGCCTTGTTTTATAGGCAGCATTATCATTAAACTCCTGGCTTTGCAGGTTATTGGTTTTATCATAGTTAATAATTGTCAGCCCGGTTTCATCACCCTTTTCAACAGGTATAGCCTTACACAGTCCATTGGGCGTGGAAATCCAAAAAGAATGCTTTGCATCTTCAATAACATTAAATACTACATTGTCCGGAAGCCCATCATTAACAGTAAAATTTTGAAACTTTTGTGTGGCGGGATTGAAAAGATTGAGACCATCGGAGGTACCGATCCAGATCCTGCCCTGGTCATCTTCATAAAGACAGGTAATACTGTTATTACTCAGTCCTTTTTCCCCGGTATAGCTGTGTAAGTAGCATTATAGGAGCTTCTGGTATTAAAAACAGTTAAGCCGTTTTCAGCCCCGATCCATATATTGCCCTTCTTATCCTGCAAAATCGCAGAAATAAAATTAGCCAATAGCGGCTGCCCGTTTTTATTGATCTTGTAATGCTCAAACGAATTCGTTCTTTTGTCGAACCGGTCTAATCCGCTCCCTAAAGTGCCTATCCATAAATTATGTTCTCTATCTTCAAATATCTCCCAGATGCTGTTATTACTGATGCTTGACGGATCATTTTCGCGATGGGTAAAATGCGTAAATCTATTTCCATCAAACTTATCAAGACCGCCTAAATAGCTGCCTATCCATAAGTTATTTTCATGATCGATACAAAGGCTCACGATTACATTGGAGCAGATGCTGTTGTCGTCGGCCGGCTTGTGCAGGTACTGCGTGAACCTATTGTTCTTCCGGTCGAAATAAATAAGACCACCCCCGTTGGTACCTATCCAGATATTACCATTCCGGTCTTCTACAAAACGGTTCACATCATCGTACTGGAGGCTATTGGGGCGGGATTCCTGATGACGATACAATGAGAACTGCACGATATCGCCGTTAAAAAAGTTAGCGCCTTGTTTATAAGTACCAATCCATATAATTCCTCTATCGTCTTTATAAATTGAATTAATACTATTTTGGCTCAGGCTTTGGGGATTTTGCGGGTCGTTTAGAATATAGCTGATATTGAAATTATTTTTTTATCAACCAGCGCAATACCTCCGTGATCGGTGCCTATCCAGATTTTCCCTTCACCGTCCTGTACTACCTGGCTGATAATATTAGAGCTTATCCTGTTACTTCCCCACTTCTCGTTGAATTGCCTGATGCTATTGTCGGGCGGATGTAAATAATATATGCCATTCATGTAATTCCATACCCATAAATCACCGTCTGCATCAACATACAGATCGTATTGAATATTTCCACCTTCAGAACTAAGTATAACAGGAACGGTTTGAAGTACTTTTTGATGTTTAAAATCAAAAAGCTGTACAATGCCGCTTTGAAAAACGATCCATATCCGGTCCCCTCTATTTCCCGAAGCGACACGGTCTTATCCTGCTTTCCCGGTACGGGATCATTATAAATAAGCTGTGCCTTGTTTCCTTTCCCGGTATATAAGTATATATCTCCATTATCGTACAAAAACCAAAACCGTCCCTTTTTTCCATCTATAATCTTGCTTACCGTTCCTGCCGGGAGCCCCAGCGATCTTAAATAGGTATCAACGTCCGGTTCAAATTTTTCAGAAGATGAGTTGTAGATACAGGAACCATTTCTTGTCATCACCCACATTTTTCTTTCGGGAAGCTGGGCCAGGCTGAGAATGGAATTATCTTTTAAAGAAGTGGAATCATCCAGCTTTCTACGGAATGTTTTTACCTCGTAGCCATCATACCGGTTGAGCCCGGACAGGGTGCCAAACCAAACGAAACCGTCGGTATCTTTTAGTATAGCATTTACCTGGTTATGCGAAAGCCCGTTACCGGTATTGACTTTTAGAAAATTGTATGTTTGTTTTTGGGCAAAGACAAGAACATTTGCCCAGCAAAATAAAATCGTTAACAGCAGCGGTTTCACAAAATTCCTATTATGACAATAAAAGTTCAAAGTAGCAAAGTACTAAATGCTTTTATACTTTCAGGCTATAGCGTACTAATTTTGTAGCCGGCAATTTAAATACCACAACCATTACCAGATAATGAATCGTTATACACCGGATATTAAGATACAGAATCTGTCGCAAATTAGTTCACATATAACCCCAGATGATACAAATCTAATGGCGAACGACCGGATTTCCCTGCATAAAAGCGACTATATACTATACAAAAGCGACTTCACGGCTTAACCAAACACCAGCTATACAAGCCGCTACCCCGTAGCAACCATTCTTAACCGTGCCTGTTGCGGCCCCAAAAATAACCTTACTTTTACGTAGCATTCTATGTGGTACCGAATCATCTTTATTGGAGGAATAGCCGCGTTAGCTGTTTCGCTATTGTTGCTGAAACGTTCTGTGAGTTTCGTAAGCCGGAGCGAACAGGCTGTTGGCTTCGTTACGAAATTCGATACAATTACCGGCGGCGATGCAGGAACTACTTATGTGCCTGTATTTAGTTTGAGAACAAATGATGGCCGCAGTATGGTATACCAGCATCATTCTTCCAGCGCCCCTCCCGCCTGGGATATCGGTGAAAAAGCAACATTTCTTTACGACCCCGAAGACCCTTCTTCGATACGAATGTATAATTATTTTGGAGTGCTTAGCTGGAGCATTGTTCTTTTAACCCTCGCCATTTTACTGATCACCTATAGTGGCGGCTACTTCCTGCTGCGCCGGCATTGGCGTTGACTTAACTAATAAAAATATGTTGTTATTCATTGCATTTATTATCGCCGGCGTATTGCTTTTTATTTTTTCGGTCCGGCAATTAAGACATAAAATAAAATGGGTACAGCACTCAGAGCGTGCAGTGGGGAAAGTAATACGAACTGAGGAAATCAACGACAGCGACGGAACATACTATCGTCCGGTATTTGAATACACTACCCGTAGCGGGAAGACTATTGAGTATCGGCACGGCACATCCGGCAGTAATCAAAATGCGTGGCCTCTTGGTTATACGCAAACATTTATATACGACCCGGCCCAACCCACTCAGGCCCGGTTCCTTTCTTATGGAGTATTTCAGTTCACCGTTCTGTTAGTAGGTATTGCTGTTGCTCTGCTGGTAATAGGCTGTGGATACTTTTTATACAGGTATTTCTTAGTTACGGGTTAATGTAACCCGGGATTAATTTCGAATAATTACGACCGGTTAGCTTAGGGATACGCAAGCAACTATGCAACCCAAGTACATTGGATACCCGTTGGTACTATTAATTGTTACCGCAAGCTAATTGTTTTCCCGCCAGATCATGGACTTCGACTCGTCAACCCCGTTACCAGTATATGCCCCTCCTCATATTGTGTAAAGGTGAAGCCCTGCTTAGCCAGCATCTGCTCTTTTATCACCTCGTGTACAAAAAGCAAAAGCGTTATACCCTGATAAAGCAACTCATCAGACTGGTACTTCAATGTCAAAAAGACTTGCTCGTAAGACAGTTTTTTCTCATGGTGGTCAGAATATAATACAAATTTACCTCATTAGCAATTAAAATGTTGTAGTCTTTTCATTATTTTAAAAAGCTGAGATTACTATGCGCCGGGAAGAAAACCTTCCGTTAATCCGGCCACCCCCTGCCTTTATATTAACAACCGCCATTGCTGCTGATCAGTAAACCCTGAAATCGAAGACAAGGCTAATAGCAAGATAGTCGTTTAAAACCCGTTTTGCATCGAACTGGTAATTGGCAGATTCCGGCCCCAGCACATCGGGTTTGCTAAATTTATTACCTATTGCAGGTATACCATGCAGGAATGAAAGGTCGCCCTTTGAATGTTTAACAGCCGTGTTGGCAGGGTCGGGCCCGGCTTCAGGATTGAATAATTTCAGATAGATATCGTCGGAGCGGCAATATACCTTGAATGAGTTTCCGTGTTTAAGAAAAATTTTTGCCCAATACAGGTTTGAATAATATCCTTTAAACTCCGGATAAATAAAGCCAGAGCTGCCTGTAACGGTGTTATTGTATTTTTTCTCCCATACGTTGAAAGCAACTCCCCTGGTCCTGTTTTTCCAAACCCTGTAGGGTCCGTTACCCATCCATTTTATACGTTCTACCTTGTCTTCAGCTAAACTGAAATCTATACCGCAAAATGAACTATTGTTTGAGGGTTTATAGTTTACGTCAAGATGTACAAGCCCATCCCGGGCCATTGTCCATACAACGTTCATCCTGTTTTTTTCATAAGCAACAGTAACCTGGTGTATGCCCTTAGTTTCTGTATGATATACACCGGTTACTTTATCGGTTTCGCTGGCAGCAACCGGCCCGTCCGCCAGGGGCAACACACCATTTTTATTCAAAGCCTGTTTAAGTGTTCCTTGCTTTTTATCAATCACCACCTTTACTTCGCCGGCGTTAAATATAAAATCTTCTCCCGTTTCAGAAAACGTAACCATTTGCTGCGGCCTGGTAGCCGCCAGGATAGCATCAGTTGTTTGTGCCGGACTTTTAACCGGGAAAGTCCAGGTATTGATATGCCGGCCATAAGGATCCCGGGCTTCTACCTCAAGAACATCGGCCTGCCTCCACCTGCCGGGCATATTTACTTTCAGCGCCATACGCTGCATGGGCTGCAGGTTTTTTACGGCCAGTATACCCTCCTCTATTATACTTCGCCCGTTTCCCAATGCTGTCGGAAGCATGATCCAACGGTAAGTTAATTTACAATCGGAAAGATTGGTATAATGAAACCTGTTCTCAATATTAAGGGTTCCATCAAAAGCGGCTGTGATGTATTTGTTCTCCATAAAAACCGGCGACCAAATATCCTTTATGGTATAATAACTCCCTTCCTTCTGGTGGTAAGGCCCCACAATACCATCAGGCGCGTGATTCCGTCCCCGTCGAGGAGCTTAGTATCGGTCCGGTTCACCATTTCATCTGCCAACACCCAAAGAAAGCCTCCTGCGCATAAAGGATTGGTCCACATCTTTGCCCAGTAATCGTTCAGGCCCGCTCCCAAACCACCATCATATAAACCATGTAAAAACTCAGTAGGGAAAAATATCTGCCGGTTTGCAAAGCTGGTGCCGGATAAATAATTATAATCAATATAGTGGGAGGTAACTGTTTTCCCGAAAGCGCCCCACGGATGCAGCACTTCGCGCTGCTGGATATCCACTTCCGCAAACTCATGGTCGTATGCCCTGTTCCATCCACCCTCGTTACCGTTGTCCCAAAACAAAACAGATGCATAATTCACATCTCTTTTCACCAGTTCCCTTAATAGTTTCCGGCCGATAGTACTGTCGTAACTGGGAGCCTGCCATCCTGTAAGCTCATCCAGTACGAAGAGGCCCAGGGAATCGCAGGCATTCATAAAATGTTTATCATGGGGGTAATGAGATAAACGAACAGCGTTCATGTTCATATCCTTGATCAGGTTCACCGTTTCAATACTCATTTTTTCAGACGATGTTCTTCCAAAATCCGGGTGAAAGGTATGGGCGTTCACGCCTTTAAACTTAATCTTAACTCCATTCACATATATGCCATCCTGCTCCCGTACTTCAACTGTTCTGAAACCTATCTTCACGATACGTTGGTGAAGCACCCTGCCATCTTTGTCCAGTATGGAATACTCGGCAAGATAACGGTTCGGATATTCCGGCGACCAAAGCTTAGGATTGGAAAACTTATGAACGGTACGGAAGGTACCCGGATTCTTTGGTACCGGCTCACTGAAGGTGGCCAACGTCTTCCTGTTAAAGTCCTGAACACTCAACCGCAAACGGGTGGCTTTATCCGGATTTTTAATGGTAATATCGGTGCGAATGGTTCCGTCTGCACGGGGTCAACCGCAACATGCTCTATATGTTCCTGGGATTTACCTGCAGGTATACCGGCCTGAAAATACCTCCAAAATTCCAAAAGTCGGCCTCCAGTTCAGCCTGATTTACTGAAGTGTTATCAGATTTTTTTAACTTTTACTTCCAAAAGATTCTTCTGATCGTACCGTAGCAGGCTGGAGATATCAAAGCTAAACTCATAAAAGCCTCCCTGATGGCTACCTACAGGTTTATTGTTAAGTATAATCTCACAATCTGTAAAAACGCCTTCAAAGACAATCTGAATATCCTTACCTTGCCATTTCAACGGAACTTCGAACCCGTACTTGTAATGCCCCTCTTCGTTCAATCTTTTATTGAGAGGCACATGTCCGTAATTGTATTCTCCAAAACCCTGCTGCTCCCAGCATGAGGGCACATTGATCTTGCTCCACTTCTTACTATTCATACCATCCGTGCAATAAAAATCCCACTGAACGGTTTTATCTGCACCGGTACCGGAAAGGTATCTAATTTCAGCCTGTGCTAAAGCGTAATGAAAAGTAGTTGCCAGCGCAATCGTGGCCAGGGCTTTAAAAAAGATCATTAGGGCTATGTTTATAGATAAAGATAAGCAAGGCGCTAAAGAATTTAACAGATTACTTGCAAGCCGGAAAATTATAGAGCAGCAACTGTATTGCAACATTCGGGGTCGGGGTTTCATCACCAATATCTTTTCCGGCTGCTAAGTTAATTTTAAACACCCCAATTCAATGAAGTCGTTACCTTTACTAAAGAAAACGACAGATTTGCGTTATGTCTAATCCAATTAGAAATTTCCTGAATGAAGACCAGGACCCCAAAGCGATCGAAAAGATCGTTGGCAAGCTGGGCAGTTTACTGATGAGCGGAGAAATTATCGAGTATATTGCTGTTCAAAGAAAGCCGGCTGTAAATTTATCGCCCGATGCTGTAGCACTTACCACCAAGCGTATTATCTTTTGCCGTTTCAAAATCTCGGGCTCTCCATGGAGTTGGAAGACTATATATGGAAAGATGTTGATGACTGCCACATGAAAGAGAGTATCCTGGGAGCTGAGTTTACAGTAAAAACAGTAGCCGGACAAACCAGTAAAATTGATTACCTGCCTAAGGCCCAGGCCAGGCGGCTGTATACCGTTGCACAGGAACAGGAGTAAAAGCAAAGAGAATTCCGCAGGCAACAGGATCTGGAGGAGAAACGGGCTGCCGCCGGCAATGTTAATGTTACTACCGCCCAGCCCCACCCCATCCATTCTCACCCCCTGAAGATCCGGTAGCCAGCCTGGAAAAGCTGAAAGCACTATTGGAAAAAGGGCTTATAGAACAATCAGAATATGACGCAAAAAAGCCGAGATCCTGAACCGGTTGTAGGGCTTTGGAATATTTTTGCAACTCTTTACCAATCAAAAACAATACGGTTCAGGTTCGGTAATAAGCCAGTGAACAGGCCTATATGCCCCTCAGGTAATTTTGTAAAACAAGGGCATGGTTATGCTCTTTATCTCTTGCCCCGTAAACAAGCGTAATCACCGGCTTATCGTTATGTTCCTGTATAAACGCTTCTACCGCTTTGTTGCTTACTAATTCGGCCTCGTATCGCTTTTGAAACTCATTCCACAATACGGGGTCATGTGCCCACCACTTTCGAAGAGACGGCGAAGGTGCCAGGTCTTTTATCCATTCATCCAATGCCGCTTCTTCCTTTTTAACACCGCGGGGCCAAAGCCGGTCTACCAGCACCCTGCAGCCATCTTTTTTAACGGCTTGTCGTATACCCTTTTAATATGTATTTTCGATTTCATAGTAATGAATTTACCAAAATACCTTCGTTGGGTCCCATTTTACAAAGTATACTGTATAGCGGAAGGCAACAATTACATTTAGCGCGGAACTTTTTAAGGAATGTGGTCTGAATTTCCTGCCGGTATTACATTTTTTATATTTTTTTCAAAATCTATGCAACATTTCAAAACACTTTGCGCCTTTAATACAGAAACAGGAAAAAACGTAATTAAGAAAAATTAGAAATCAAGGAATACGTATTGCAAATATCGAAAAACTTAAATGACCAGGAGCTTATGAAGCTGTGCCAGCAGGGAGATACTGACTGCTTTACCGAGCTTTATGTTCGTTACAACAAGCCTGTTTTCAATACTATTCTGCGTTTAGTAACCGATTTTGCCCAGGCCCAGGACTTGCTGCAGGAGGCGTTCATTGCGCTTTACCAGGAAATTATCAAAGGGAGGCAAATTGAACATTTCGGCAATTTTTCCAGGCGTGTGGCGGCCAATAAGGCAATTAGCTTTTTACGCCAGAATAAGCGTACGCTGGTTTTTGAGGATTGCCGCGAAAACGTTGTAGAGGAGGAAGCGGAAGATGAAGACCTTTTTGAAATGAAAGTGGAGGGAATCAAAAAAGCTATCGATTCTCTGCCTGAAGGATTTAGGACTATAGTGAACCTTTACGTGATGGACGGATTACCGCAAATAGAGATTGCGGAACTGCTGGGTATTTCGCATGCAACGGTGCGTACGCAATACCATCGTGCTAAAAAGAAAATATTATCGTTGGTACAAAAGGAGATGGCATAAGATGAAAAAGATATTTTAAAAGATTTTGTAGCCAGAAACAGGGACGATTTTGACGACCAGGAACCCGATTTGGACGTACTTACAAAGATTCAATCCAGGCTGGGATTTAACCCGCAACCCGTTATTTCGCCACGTTCTAAAGTTATTAAGCTGCGGTACTGGTGGGCCGTAGCAGCCTTATTTGTTGTTGTAATCGGTATTACTATGCTTTTTCGTCAGAACACGGAGACGACGCGCTCAGTTGCCCATACCCAACAACAGCCTGTTATACCCGCTATTGATGCGCATAAAGAAGATTCAATAGCACCGCGGTAGCGGGCTTAGGAGATCGGGGCCTTAAGAGAGCAGTTGTACAAAAATTGAAACAAAGACAGCAAGATAAAAGCATACACGCCAATACAGCTACTAAAGAAACTGTAGCATCCGGCGTAACAATAAATGATCTGAACAGCGTCTTACAAAACGAAAGCTCGTCTGTAAGACTGGAAGCGATTCTTGCCCTGGGAAAAAGAAACACTTTATTATCCTACAAAGAATTGCAAACACTATCCTATGCTATGAATAATGACCCCAACAGCAATGTGCGACTGGCAGTGCTGGAGTTACTTCAAAAACAGGAAAGCCGAATGGAAGTAGAACACCTGCTCCTGGAGTCGGTTGCCCAACAGGATGACCCGGTGGTACAAATAGAATTACTGGCCTCGTTATCCCCGATGAAGCGGTAAAAGTTAAGCAACAATTGTTGGATATAACCAGGGATCCTGCAAGTATTGACGCGGTTCGCAGCCAGGCCTACGCCGTATTATTGCGGTCTGACACTAGTTTTTAAATAATAAAATATAAAAATGAAAAGAATAGCAGTTACCATTATTTTGTCTATAGCATTAGTTTCCTTAACCAACGCGCAGCAACGGCAATTTAAGTTACCGAAGAAAACAGGTACATTAAAAGTGAATATTCCCGGTGCAACCATCGAAGGGTATGATGGTAATGAAATTGTTTTTTCGGCACCGGAGCTTAAAAATGGAGATAAAGACGAAAGAGCGGAAGGCCTTCAATTAGTTTCCGGTTCCGGTTTAATTGATAATACAGGCCTGAACCTAAGCGTAAGGGAAAATGGAAATATTATTGATGTAGACTATGTAGCTAGAAAAGACCGGGAAGCCGTTAATATTAAAGTACCCAACACCATGTCGGTAAAGGTTATAACAACCGGCGTAACCAACTCAGACTGGCCGGTAAGCATTAAAGATTTTAAAGGAGAATTGGAGGTGAGCACCATGTACAATCCTATCTCCCTGCAAAACATTACAGGTCCGGTTAATGCAAAAACAGTTCATGGAGAACTAAATGCCAAATTTGCCTCCACGGTGAAAGGCCCGGTATCGCTGGTTTCTGTTTATAAATTTATTGACGTAAGCATTCCGTCGAACCTGAAAGCCAATATTAATCTGTCTTCGAAAAACGGGGATATCTATGCAGCCAGCGGCCTGGATATCAAAAAAGAAGCAATCAAAGATGAAAAAAACAATGATGGCGAGGATGCCAGAACCCTAAAAGACTGGAGCAGGTCTTCAGAAATAATAGGAACACTCAACGGCGGCGGTGGTACTGACCTGATTTTGAAAACCAGTTTCGGGAAAATCTACCTGCGCAAAAATTAAACCTTTAGAAGTTACTATAGTAGCCCTCTTCTAAAATTTTCATTTCCGTTTTTAAATTCATTCCATTATGAAAAGGATATTTCTTTGCCTGCTCTTAACAGGCAGCTTACAGATTTTGCTGGCTCAAAGAACTATTGAGAAAAACATACCCAACATCCAAAGACCAGCCGGTACTACTGAAATTTAGCTACCCGAACGTAACGATCAATAGCTGGGACCGGAACGAAATCTATATCAAGGCAATCGTCAATATTAATGGGAACCGCCAGAACGACCGTTTTGAATTGCTGGACCGAACCATCAACGGGCGGCTACTCGTTACAGATTCTATTGATTTTAAAAATATTGACCGGCAATATTATATTGAGGTGGCCGGCACGAAAAAACATTTTGAAAGTAAAACAGACTTTGAAAATTATAAAAATGCGCATAAGGATGAAAAGATCATTTCATATAGTACGACTTACGATACAGATATAAAAATTGAAGTTTTGTTGCCGGTAAAGGACTTTATAACCGTCGAATCTAAATTTGGATTAGTGGAAGTACAAAACTACCGGGGCCGCTAAGCGTACAAACGGAGTTTGGAAAAATTGATGCCAGGTTAAACGAAATCAATGTCGGTAAAATTAAGCTTACGAACCAGTTCGGAAAAATCTACTCCGATTTTAACCTGAAGCCCATCGAAAAAGAAGACAGAGCATTTTATACCTCGCTAACCGCGACTCCCGGTAAGGGCCCCGGATACGAATTGACTTCTAAGTTCGGAAATATCTATCTGCGTAATATCAAAAAATAGCCGCCATCCTCGAACATGTCCTAACGGATATCTTCGTGATAATAAATGCAGCAAGAAGGATTAAAAAGATAGCGTTCATAAAGAAAAATCCCATGTACTCACATGGGATTTTTTTATTACCAGGCTTTGAAAGGCTCATGCTTTACCTGTAAATCATTAGCATAAAGAGCTTCATACCATTCAAAAAAGAAGGTGTCTTTTCAGACACCTTCTCCAGCCCTTTGGTGTTTTTCGGCCTATTTATGAACTACTTTTATTGCTTTAGAATAAGATGTTGTACCATCTTTATCTACTTGTGCAATTCGAATAAATGCAACCGGCTTTTCATCCACATCGTAAGAATGGTCAGATTTGCTACAAGAGAATAATGTAACAGCCATTGCAATTGCTATAACAGGAGTCAGCATATATGCAGTTTTCCGTTTAATTGAAGGGAACAGCAATAGTGCCATACCCATCACAATAATCATGGAAACCAGTGAAAAACCGGAAAGAACCAATAACTCCTGCAACGATTTGCTAAAGCTATACTCGATAGCACTATCAGAGTTACCGCCATTGGCTTTAGACGCTACAGTGCCTAATTTTGTCCAGCTCTTACCATCCGAAGACCCTTCTATAACAAATTCCCTGTTATTGGTTTCAGAAAGTGTAGACCAGTTAATATTGAGGGTACCATTCTGATAAACCGCGCTGATATCACCAAAGGAAACGGGTAGCACAGCTTCAGCAGAAACAAAAGCACTATAAACCTGTAATTCATTGCCAACGCCTGCTAAGTCATTAACCGTTAACCTTACTTCGTCAAAGTCGCCGGTTGTTTTGAAGTAAACTACCTGGGCATCAGCAGGAACACTTCCGTTAATAGACAATACGTTCAGGGCATTTAACTTCAGCAGGCTATTAGCAACGGAGCTCTGCTCTACCAAAGCGCCATCTAAATACGTGCTTATTGTTACGCCTGATAATAGACCTACATTAGCCAGCGGAGAAGCTGCTTTTACAACAAAACCGGTGTATTCGTCATTTACAAATGTGTGAGCAGGAGTGGTAACTGATAGAGATGCAGCATTTCCGGCACTAATTCCCAAAGTGCTGCTCAGCGAAACATAATTGGCAGGATCGCTATCAATGAGGTTGTTCATTGCACTAGCTATTGTTTGGCTGTTAAGCACCGTTCCATTAGCCAGGCCTGAGTTTCCTCCATTTACTGTCACACCCATTCCGTTAGCACTTGCATGACCGTTGGCCAGAATGGTTGTGGCGCCAAGCGCCGGACTGGGACTGCAGAAATTCCTTACTACAGCATTGTAGATGCGTATTTCACCCAAACTAACGCCTGCACTTAAAGACCAGATGATAATACTAACCGTAGCTCGTTGAAGGGACCGTTGGTTACCAGGAATCCCAATGTCTGCCGCCCAGAGCTTCCACTAAGTACAGAAGCGCTCAGTATTTGAAATGCCGACATACTCTGAACAAGTGTGCCGTTATTCAGCGCCTCGATTCTCATGCCGTTTAACAAGTCTACATTAAGCAGGTTGTTGTTTTCGATTTCGAAACCTGCGTAATAATTGGCAGGTATAGAACCGCTCAATAATTTAACTGAAAGATATCCGTCTCCTGCAACCGTAACGTTTGCCGCCGACAAATTAGCATAATCGGTAGTAGTCGACGAGGTGATATTTTCTACATTCTGTATACGATTCAAAATGCCGGCAACATCCGCTGCAGCAAGGCCGCCGCCACCTACAACACCAGTGGTACCATACGATGCCACTGCAGGAAAAGCAGCCTGGTTAAGTTGAGTGATGGTATTACAAGTACCAGGCAAAGTACCCGCCTGAGGTACCAGTACATCTGCACCATATACACTTATCGTTGCCCCGGCACCTAAGATTGAAGTGAGCACACTTAAATTAATTCCTGAAAAACTGAGCCTGACACGACGAAAAGAGCTGGCGCCTGTTGATACAAAGCCGATCCTTTCTGTACCTCCTAATAATGATGCCCCGGCAAGCTGACCAGCACCTGATGTAGATACTACGCCGCTTTCACCACTCGCCGTATTATAAGTGGTAATATTAATACCGCCCAATAGCGAGGCACTCAGCAGTCCTTTGGTAATGGTAAATCCAACTTCAGAACCCTGGGGAAAAGTTCCGCCGGAATAATCTATTTCTATCCAGGCACCTAAAAGCCCCGTCAGGCCAATAGTTGCTGCATTGCCTGCATTATTATCTTCCAAGAAACCGGCGTTACTGAAATCATCAAAGCCAAGAGTAGTAGAAGATCTTGCTGTTAGGTTGGCTGCCGTAAAGGGGCCACTGGCATCTCTTATAGGCACATGCAGATTCGGTGTTTGCGCCGAAAGACCTGACGAAACAAGGACTAAAAAGGCAAAAAATAGTGCAAGACGCTGGGCATTGGTGACGATCTTACGGGCTAGCTGTGACGTGGCTGGAAGAGCCTTACGAACCACAGATTTAATTGGAGTAATCTTCTTCATAAAAGGTTGTTTAAATGTGAAATCGTTTAAAATTTATTAAGGACTGTGTTGAACTAAATGGAGGGGAACTTGCAGGGTTACTGATTATTGATTACTTCTTATACGGTCTGGCAATGTGAACATAAGGCACAAACATTCTCTTAGTAGCAGGAAGTGCCTGCTATTCAAAAACATGATCTGAGTTTTCGCACGACGTTTATAAGCACAGCGATTCCGTAAGCAAAATCTTATCCCTCGAGAGGACTTTGCTTTAGCACATTGCCAGTGCCACCGTCAATCAATATCTTTTACTGCTTTCAAGTGTATCGTTGTATGGGCTTCATAATGGAATAGTTTAAATTGTTTAAAAGGCTGGTAAGCTGTCTTAGAGTTAGTTCCAGACCGGACGGGCTTATGGATCCGGCATAGAACAGACAACCCGTGTCACAAATTCAATCTATTTATGGGCTTATATCTTATATTACCTTATAGTTCTTCTAACAACCAGGCAATCGCCAATAGCCGACTCCAAAACGCGCGCCTTACAGCATCAACTCAGCTTTACAACTGCATTTTTCGTCGAGACTATAGAAACAATAGACAAGCGGTTTGTTATTACAATGGTAACATATTACCATTGCACCTTTGCGCATGACTATTTAACGCTCACATCAGTAAGTAGACCAACTAAAGGGACTAGTCCAACTATTTTAAAAAATTAAAAATCACGAAATTAATTTCGTTAGGGCTTTAAATTTTTCAATTTACACTTTCGCATAACGAAAGCCTTAGGGTTTTAAAATTGTTTTAGTCAAAAATTTCTTAGAAAAATCTGTTTCGTTTAGGGCTTTAATTTTTTTAAGGTTTACGCTTTCCCATAATGAAAGACTTTAGGGCTATAAATTGTTTAGAATTTGAAATTGAACTTTAACTCAAAAATCAGGTAGGGCTTGTGATTCTCAACAGATCAATTTCATTGAAATCAAAAGTACATTATAAAGTTAGTATTAACAAAAAATTTTGTTACATAAAAATGGAAAGGATTCCCGCACGCCGGGTTGCTTAAAAAGCACCAATGCAGCTCTCGTTCAGCACCTCGTATAAAACGTTTCTTATAAAACATCGCTGGTGCCGTTATCATATGCTGCACGCGGAAAGCAGCAATTCTTTAACGTGCGTAAGGAGATACTCGCATCAGGCAATATTAAAGATCGATAAAACCGGAGATTAATCTGGATAGCCGGTTGTAAAGGCTCCTTTCATTCATTGCCGGTATTGCAAAACAAGTAATAGCGGCCCCGGCACATTCTAATACCCGAACCGATATTTCAATAATTATTTGCCATTCACTTTTACTGTCCCGGGATTTTACTCATATCCATAAAAAGATCTCCCAGGTATGACCGTCAAAATCTTCTATAACCCGTTGCTGCATGAAGCCATGGTCGGTCATAGGCACAGGCTCTGTTCCTCCGGCTTTTAAACCATTGTTTACGATTTCATTCATTTTATCCGTGCTTTCAACCGAAAGGGCAAACAAACCTGCGATAGCAGATTTCGTATCGGCAAGGGGCTTCTGAGTAAAATTTTTAAACTTCTCATGGCTTAAAATCATAACAAAAATAGTGTCGCTCCAAACCATGCATTTCCCGTCATCGTCGGAGAACTGCGGATTATTGGTAAATCCCAGTTGGGTGTAAAGTCCATTGATTGGGTAACGTTTTTTACAGCTAAATTGATAAATACCTGTTTCATTTTAAATTGCTTTTTGGCTTAAAAAATTCAGCTACAAAAGTTGAGAAATTTATAGGCATTCTTACTGTCATATGGCAAGAAATCATGTGCCCGAAATTTCGCACGAGGTACCCACGGTGGATGCCAAACTAGCGGGTACATGGTACTTAAAGCCCCGTAAATCACAGGAAAGTTATGTAACTGCTACATCGTATATTGGAGCTGAAGCGCTAAGAAGAAATTTTTACAGAGCGCGGGGTGCCCGGCTGTGTATACAGGTACATTATCTCATCCAGTTTTGCATAGGCTGTAAAATGCCGGGTAAAGCTCATCGGGCTGATCTTTGCCTCCACATAAAAGTCGTCCACTTTAAATAAACGGTAGGTAAAATCCTTATCCTGGCGCTCTGCAATCAGTGTTCCTCCAAATGGCTTTAATCCTGGCAATATCCGGGGCTTCTATAAATTTTTAATCGTCATGGCTGCTTGGCACAAAGTACGAAGCGGTTTGATTGCCCGGCCCTGGAATTATTAAGAACTTATACACTGGTTTCTTGCAAAGCGGAACTGCTGCATTTCAATTATGACCGGTTCGTCAGTTTAAAGAGCGAATGGTTATCTTCGTAAAAGACCCGAGCAGCCAATTAGCGCCGTAACGTTAACCACATTAAAACATCGATTTATATATACCCATTTGCTCAGACATTCCCCTGCCGGAAACATATACGATACCGGGTATCAATTTCAAGAGAAAGGTGCTGGAATGGCGGGAACAGTTATATTCCCAGGACCTGGTACAAGCCAGCTATGAATACCTGTACCTGACCCGTAGTCCGCTTCCCAACTTTGTTCTGCCACAACTACCGGCCGATTTTAAGGAACAAAGCTGGCAACGTATTTCGGTAAGATGGTGAAGTGCTTACAGGTGATTTAAATGCAGCTTTTGAAAAGATCAGAGGAAGCATAAAAACCAGACGGGGTTTATGAATCATGATAGCAATGCTACTTTAATCATACCCTTTTTAAGATGCGGATCAATGAAGCAAATTAAAGCCCGTGCATCAAAGACTATCCCTCCTAACCTGTATGTTATCAAGGCTAGCAACGGCCTTATTTGACCCTAATCTCTGATAATAGCCGGCAAGCTGCATATCATTTAAATATACTTGATCCTTATCATTCGAACAGGTCTTTTACAAAGTTGGTGGCTTCATTGGGTAAAGTATGAAGCAAATATAGGAAGGAAGCGCAAAAATTTTCACCAAATGGTGCAAATTTATCAATCTGGTAACTTTTGCCGGCTTTCATGGAGCCGGTTAACTGCAGCCAGCTAAAGATGAAATCTTAAGGTTCGTAGCAGGCAGGAAGCCGATAATTTTGGAATGTGTGACAGTACCGCCGCAGTTGAAACCATCAGCATATTACATTTTTAAGCAGCATTGCCACAAATTGTTCGTTGCTTGGAGGCAAAGAGGCTGGCCGCTCGCGCTTGATTGCTGCTCTCCTATTTTCGGGAAATCGACCTGTTTAAGATGTAATTTATCAATTGCTGCAAACCTCAAAAATATTCACAGATCTTTTTTTTGACGTACTAACCTTGCCTTGGCTCTCTCTTTATCATAAATCACTCCCTACTCAGAGAAAAATTATCACACTCCTGCCCAAAAATAGCCGCAATAAAAAAAAAAAAAAGTCATATATTTGAGCTGGTGTTTTTCATAGGTTAGCAACGGCCCGTCCTTTCCAGGACCAGGCCTTTTTAGAGCCGGATTTAGCATCATACTCCGGCACTACTAATGGTAAGGTGAACCGCAAGTATTCAAAGCGAAGCGATCATAACATATTTAAAGCGCCGGGAAATCATATACTTACGCCTGCACTACCAAAAGAGAATTCCCGTCGGGACCTATTAATACAACCTAATCGGCACCGGCCTCATATTGCCAGTCTTCCATTTTTTAGCGCCTAATGCCGCTAGTCGTTCTACTTCACATGCTGGTTTTCGGTTGAGGTAGCGCCGTTTGGGTTGGCCTGAGGCGGTTAGAAAGCTGCATACCTTCTCCTGCCGGGGAATCAATATAGCAAAGCCTCCAAAAGCGTATAGCCCCTTCCAGGTGGTTAACACCCCTTACAATTGTACCAGCACCTTCAGTTAAAATATTATATCAGGCTTTGCTGAACTGCGGATAAGGAAAGCCTGTACCCGTTTCGCAAAGAAATTTTAAACTTCTTAAAAACAAAGCCCAATCGAAGCTACAGGAAGCCAGTTCATTACTATATGCTTTCCACCCTTCATGATGAAAAGTAAGCACCGTTCCCTTATCATGTGCGGTCAGTTCAAAGGTCATTACCGTTCCGATCCAGTCTTCAAACCCCTTCAGGCACTGCCATTGAACCAGGCGATCAGGTACTAATTGAACAATCTCCAGTTCTTTAAAATAATCAGGACCGAATTGGAACCGGGACACAGATCCCGCTTCAGGCTGTGCAATTGTTTCCGGCGTCCACCATGCCGACAGGCCGGCTTGAGTGGTTAGTGCCTCGTATACAACATGGGGAGGCTTTTCAATCAGCAAACGGTGGTGAATTGCCGGGCAGGTTGCCGCAGCAGCAGTAACCGAAAACACATTCATAATCTTAATTTTATTACTTAAAAGTACAGCAGGAAAACACCCCGGGAGGTGAAAATCAGACATTCTGAGGGGTTGTTTCAGACATGGCAATAATTTAACTTTGTAAGTGCAAGTAGATAAATCATGAGCAAGCATCTAACGATTCTGGTACCGGACGTACAAGCCGGCCCCAATACTATTTCCTGTATTATCGGAGCCTATCATATCTTTTCCGGCGCCAATAATTACCGCGTAGAAAACGGCCGGGATCCTGTATTCGAGATTCACCTGGCGGGCGTAGCCGCTCAATCCCAGTTTATAAAAGGAATGTTGCAGATCATGCCCCAATGTAATGTTGCCGACATTAAGAGAACCGATCTGGTGGTTATTCCTGCTATCGCCCCCGACTTCGAAGAGCTGGCAACACCCAACGCCCCTCTTGTAAAATTTATAACAGAACAATACAAACAGGGAGCAGAGCTGGCCTGCATGTGCACCGGTGCCTACCTGCTTGCTTCCAGCGGGCTTTTAGATAAGAAAAACTGCTCGCTTCATTGGAATACGGCGATACATTTCCGGAGCCTTTTTCCAAAAGTCAGGGTTCAAACAGAAAAAGTGATCACAGATGAAAACGGCATATATACCAATGGCGGCGGTTACTCATTTCTTAACCTTATATTATACCTGGTAGAAAAATTTTACGATCGGGCCACTGCCATTTACTGCTCCAAAATTTTCCAGATAGATATAGACCGCCATACCCAGTCGGATTTCATCATCTTTAACGGGCAAAAATCTCATGACGACCCTGTTGTTCAAAAGGCACAGCAATATATTGAAGACAACTATTTCGAGAAGATCTCTTTTGAAGCTCTGTCGAGGCAATATGCGGTAGGCAGGAGAAATTTCGACCGAAGGTTTATCAAGGCTACCGGCAATACGCCGCTGGAGTATTTACAGCGGGTGAAGATAGAGTCGGCCAAAAAGCATTTGAGTCTACCCGGAAAACAATCAGTGAAGTGATGTACGAAGTAGGGTATGCCGACACCAAGGCGTTCAGGGAAATATTCAGGAAGATAACAGGTTTATCACCCCTGGAATATAAAAGTAAGTATAACAAGGAAGGGGCCCTCTCCCTTTCGTAGGATACAGCAAGCCCCGGTAACATTATTTGTCCAAATCCACCCTCCATAATGTCTGTTTCCGTCACCCGTTTTCTTTTGCCGGCAACTTAGCTTTGTCTATATTTTTATTTTTAAAAGACAATCTTTATGGCAGACATTTTACATCGCATCGCGGTAAAAACTACCGATATCGCTGCAGTGTACCGTACGCTGGTAACGCTTGAGGGACTAAAAGCCTGGTGGACGGAAGACACCAGCGGAGAGCCAGGCAAAGCAGGCGGCGTCATTGCTTTTCGTTTCGGGGCAGGAGGCTTTGATATGCAGGTAACTGAACTTGTAAGCCCCGGCCTGGTGCAATGGAAAGTAGTAGCGGGCGAACCGCAATGGATCGGCTCCGTCATCACCTGGCAGTTAAAAGAAACTGACGGTTATACCGTTATTTTATTTAAACACCAGGGCTGGAAAGAAGCGACCGAGTTCATGCATCATTGCAGCACCAAATGGGCCATTTTTCTGATGAGCCTAAAAGACCTCATCGAAAAGGGAAAAGGCGCCCCAACCCCACGACATAAAGATCGATGAGATCAATTAATCTCTATTGCAGTTTTTTGAATTATCATAAGGGCAGTGCGAAAGAGTTTTCACTTCAGATATAACAAAAACGGTATTAATCAGTGAAACTGCCGATAATATGGATAGCTTTTTTGATGGAAAGTGTGGTAGCTTTCCATATCGGGTACCACAACTTTAAGCATATAGTCATAATTTCCCGAAATCAGGTTGCATTCCATTACTTCCGGCAGGTTCCGGATTGCCGCATTAAAAGCTTCAGAAATATCAAAGGTTTGTTTGGCAAGGCTTACCTGGCAGTATACCATCAGCTGCTTGCCTAATTTATCTTTATTTAATATTGTTACGTACTTTTGATTACTCCTCCCGCTCCAGCCGCTTGATGCGGTCATGAACGGGGTTAGCGAGAGATTGATCTTTTTAGCTATGTCTTTATAGGTAAGATGGGCATCTTCCTGTAAAAGCCGCAAGATTTTTTTATCTGTTTCATCAAGCATCATAAACTCGGCCGGTTTTGTTTTAAAGAAGGGGTATCGTTTTTTCTGTTTCGAATATCACTCACCTATAAAATTAGAAAATTTTTCTTTTGCACTAATTCAAATCAGAAAGAAATAATTATTTTAAGGAAGAATTTAAGTAAGTTTTACTGGTTGATACTTTTGCATAAATTAAAATTTATGATCATAGGTATCCCTAAAGAAATCAAAAATAATGAAAATCGCGTAGCCTTAACTCCTGCCGGCGCAGCCGAAATGAAACGCCGGGGCCACGAGGTTTATGTACAGCATAATGCCGGAACGGGCAGTGGCTTCAGCGACGACGATTACCTGTTGGCCGGAGCCCGCATTTTGAGCTCTATTGAAGAGGTTTATGATATTGCTGAAATGATCATGAAAGTAAAAGAACCGATTGCTTCAGAATATAACCTGATTAAAAAGACCAGCTGGTATTTACTTATTTCCACTTTGCTTCTTCAGAACCGCTCACCCATGCAATGATCGACAGCGGCGCGGTTTGCCTGGCTTATGAAACCGTTGAAAAAGGGATGGCAGTCTCCCCTGTTAATTCCAATGTCGGAAGTAGCGGGCCGTATGTCTGTTCAGGAAGGGGCGAAATGCCTCGAAAAACCGCTGAAAGGCCGCGGTGTTTTGCTGGGTGGCGTACCCGGTGTTCCTCCCGGTAAAGTTTTAATTTTAGGCGGTGGCATAGTAGGCACGCAGGCAGCGAAAATGGCTGCAGGACTGGGTGCACAGGTTACCATTATGGATATCAGCCTGCCCCGGCTACGACAGCTTGCCGATATATTGCCTGCCAACGTAACCACCATGATGTCTAACAGCTATAATATCAGAGCTATGATCAAAGACGCTGATCTGATCATAGGAGCCGTATTGATTCCGGGAGCCAAAGCTCCCCAGCTTATTACACGCGATATGCTAAAAGATGCGCCCTGGAACGGTGCTGGTAGATGTTGCCGTTGACCAGGGAGGTTGTATAGAAACCTGCACACCAACCACGCACGAAGCGCCCACATTTATTATAGACGATATTGTGCATTATTGTGTGGCCAATATGCCTGGCGCCGTACCTTACACTTCTACCCTGGCGTTAACCAATGCCACGTTACCTTACGCATTGCAGCTGGCTGATAAAGGATGGCAAACTGCCTGCAGGGAAAATAAAGAACTGGAGAAAGGTCTTAACATTGCTAACGGGAAAGTGCTACATAAAGGCGTTGCAGAAGCCTGGAATTTGCCGCTTAATGAAGTATTGGCAGAAGAACTTTTGGCGTATAAACTCAATTGATACTTCTGAGGATTTTCCTGCTTTTTTAGATAGAAAAATGTTGACTGGCGCCGATGATCATTACTGTGCGATCATCGGCGCCAGCTTTTTATTAGGGCATAAGACGGAAAGTGCTTAAGACGAACAGCTTTTACCTGCAACATGAAGATCAGCCGGGTAAGAGTGCGCTTAATGGTATCGGATAGCAGTTTTAAGTTATCGATACTTTGCAGATTAAACACTAAGCCAGTTTAAGAAATGACTCATCTTTGTTTTATTAATCTCCAGCGTTGGTGCATTACTTACTTTTAGCTGAAGAAGGAGTTTACGGGAATAAGTTTGCAGCACTTCCCCGATAGCCTCCTGTTCAGCAACACCTGCCTGTTTACACGGTAAAAACTTTCACCACAGGCCCGTTCCATTTCTTCAAGCGTCTTATTATAAACGAAGGTTTCATTGTGAAAAGTTACCAGCTGCACCCATTTATTATCCGTTTTGATATAGGCAATATCTTTAATTTTAACCGGCTTTATCTTCTCCCCGAATTTGACCAGTATAGATGAGGGCCCTGTAGCAGCCTTTGGCGAGGTCTGCATCATGTTGTAGCCCGTAAAGTTTTTTGCCTTTGCGGTATACATTATTCTGAACTTATTTATAGCCTCAAGAACGGCATTTCCATTAAATGGCTTTAATATATAATCAATACCGTTTGCTTTAAAAGCCTGCAGTGCATACTGGTCATAGGCCGTTACAAAATTACCGGGATCTTTATTTTCAGCACGGTAAATATATCAAAGCCCGAACCATCGGCCAGGTGAATGTCACAGAAAATAAGATCAGTAGATACCTGCGAACTGAAATAAGATAAGGCATCGTTAACACCAGACAGGATCCTGTTTACCTCGATATCAGGGGCCACCTGGCTAATCAGTTCTTTCAAATACTCTGCAGTATAATACTCGTCTTCAATTATAACCGCCTCCATCTTTTAACAGCTTTAATGAAACAATAAATTTTTCCTCCGTCTGCCTGATATACAGCGCCTCGCCTCCTAGAAGCTTATAGCGACCCGAAAGATTTTTAAGTCCCAGGCCTTCAATTGAAGACGGATTTGCTTTTAACTGAAGATTGTTCTCTACAAGAAGCGTTTGGGAGGCCATGTCACCGGTTATGGTAAGATGAAGAGGCTGCGTTCTGGTAAAGTAGTTATGCTTCAGGGCATTCTCTACCAGCAACTGAACGGAATGTATAGGCAGCATACTTTTCAGAAGCGGCTCGGGAACATCAAACAAAAAAGTAAAAGAATCAATAAAACGGATCTGCTGCATTTCCAGATAGGTATGCACATAGTTGAGCTCCTCCTCAAGAGTAACTGCGTAATTTTTGTGAGAATATACCGAATATCGTAAAAGCTCAGAAAGCATGTCTACATACCGCTCGGCCTTCTGTGCATCTTTTTTAATGAGTGCCTTTACAATAGTGAGCGAGTTAAAAAGAAAATGAGGTTGCAGCTGCTGTTTTAGAAGACTGTGCTGTGCTTCCAGGTTAGCCATACGCAGTTCTTCGTTTTCCTTTTGAATTAAATTTTTACGACTTCTTAATAGTATCATTTCGAGCAATACCAGCACAATGATATTCGTGGACTGCCCCGGCGCCAGGCGAAATAAATGAAAAACCTGCCGCTGTGGGGCTGGCGGGGTATCATACCGGAGAACCGCCTGAAACCGAGGCTGTCTTTGGATTGTAAAGACAGTCGCAACACGTTCATGGGCAACCAATGCGCCGACCTGGCAGATTGCATAATCAATAAAGCTGCCAGGCCGCAGAGAATAAGGCTGGCAATATACCTTATCCAATAAAATGGCTTGCTGATGTACCGCGTCCATAAATAAAGCAGCAATATATTAATACACCAAAAGCAGGCAACATTTAAAGATGCGGTAAAAAAGCCAAACTTAGCGTCGGCCCACGTAAATCTTCCGGAGAGCAAGGCGGGCATGGGAACAGCTACCGACAAACCAAAAAGCGGAATTGTAAGCAGCGCTATAATAAAAATATTACGGTAAGGAATTGGTTGCCTGAACGCGGGAGATACAGTCATAATCTTTTCAGCTGGCAAATGTATTATCTGGATAAATCAAAAACGAATGCTGCAATATTTTAAGATAGTATTATAACTTTAGTCATCGTCCATCCGGCCCGACCGATACCATAAGCTCCGTATCGTTACACCTAAAGTAAACTGGGTATACCGCTCCCTATCTGTCCCAGGCTTTGTTGGCCTTTGTGTCCGAATTCAATTCCTGAATGCAACTGGAAGCTTCCCGAGAAATTATAGCCGCCACCCAATGTAACCGAACAATCCCAAATTTTATTGCCACTTAAATGGTAATAGCTATTTTGAGCGACCGCTCCCATACCCAGGTAAAATTTCTCATAGTACGCATTACTCATTGGAGACCTGGCTGTCTTTGCATACTCCCACCCCACCGACAATCTTGCTGAAGGCGATGTATAGGTATTGCTATAATTGAGTTGTTGACGGGGCCAGTGGTAATAAGCAGCCTGTGCAGAAAGGCTCAAGCCCTGCTTATTGGACGCCGTATAGGCAAGGGAAGTACCGGCCGGCATATCAAATGAGACGCTACCATTGCTGTTTTTAAAAAAGACACTGTCAGCGCTGAGGTATTCCGTTTTTGCATATCCTTTTAAGTCTGTTCCTATGGTACCAGTCCATCCGATCGTGTGTTGCCAGTTGCGCTTTGCATCGGTATAATATTGTAGCCCTGTCAGCACTGTAGAACCGCTGTAAAACTGATAACTTTCCCTGCTGATATCCAGGCTAACATCCGGATCAAAATAATTCGTATTCTTTTGTGTGGTGCCAAAGAGATAAGATGCCGTAACACCCACAGACAGGTGCCTGCTCAATGCATATCCAAAGGAAGCATAGACCTGGTTGATTCCACCCGTTCCCTCTACACTCCTGGTGTAGCCATTTAATTCATTATTATAGACGGCATCAGGCAATGCGTACTTATAGTTAACCGAACTATATGGCTTTAAGCCAAGTGCGAAACCAGTACGCAGGTGTGGCCTGAACGCCAGCGAAATATTACGGATCACAAAGTCCTTGCTTACCGCTGAAATAGTATCTGCCGTTCCTGCCTGAAACTGCCCGCCCGTCCCCGGCCCAGTAAGTCGAAGTTGACGACTTTTAAAGCCAGAGAAGTCAGCGATGCCGGATTGGCATCATTATAAGTATTGCTATTACGCCGCGACACCGCAGCGCTACCGCTAATAGAGTAACGCCCGGTCGTCTTTGTATCAATGTCACCCAAACCCAATGTTGAATAGGGCGACGTCACATTTTGTGCATTTACAATGCCACCCGTGGCCAGTGAGGCTACAAGCGTAATTGCCAACGTAAAGCTTACCTTTTGTTTTTTATAAACCAAGAACATATAATTTTAGACGTATATCAGGGTCTTTAGAAACTGCATTTAACACCAGCCTGGATGTAGGACTATCATACCCATTCTCGTACGGACTTAGAAAAAGCGCTTTTTTAGAATACCCTCCCTCACTTAAAATTGTAGTTATATAACCGGTTATATCAAAGGTATACCTCGTACCTTCCGGTATCGTTGGCTTAATCACCAGGTTGCCAGTCTGCACTGCGCCGGTTTGATCAGAGAGCAACACACTGCTTAGCTCATTATTCTGATTACTGACATAAATCAACAGTTGCGGAGGGACCACGTAAGGATAAGCATTTAAACTACCATCCACCCTAATTTCCAATTCAGCCCTCATCACCTTTATATAGGGGTATGTTAACTTTATATTGGATATATCCGAAACTCTACCTTTACCAGGGATGGCAAATAATTATTTAAAAATGCTTTATCATTGGTTGTACCGCTGGAGATCAATGATCGTTTTAGAGGCGAAAAAACGCTGAAGGGGAACTATTATAATTGAAACGAAGATTATTATACTGTTTAGAAGGCAGGTAGCTTATATCATAGTACCTGTTAACATTATATAATCCTTTCTCGGTATAATAATACCTGATAATGGCGGCACTTCCTGTTGCAGCAAACTGATACACTGCTTTATTGCCCAGGCTGTCCGGCTCAATGCAAATCCCTTTACAATACGAACGGAAGGTAGCCTGGCTCCTCATCACTTCAGTGTTTCCACGCATGTGCCCATACAGGTCCCTTGCAAAGGCATCGGCCAGCCTGATGAAGACCGTATCTCTTTTTTGCGGATGAACCAAGGTGGTCACTGAGCCGATAGCAACGGTTTCGTGGGGTGTTGAACTGGTATTGTAGTATGTTATGTTTACAGCTGTATCCGTTCCCAGATTTTCAGAAAGTCGGTAAACTTTTAAGTGATATGGTTGGGTTGTATCGCCATAATAATTACCATTCGGCACTAAAATAATACTGCCGAGTCCACGGCAATATTTTCAGCGAGAAACGGATGCTCAGTGGGCCTGCCAAGTTCTCCATAAGATGTACCTGTTATTTTACCTGACTGCGTATCATAAACAGATCCTAAAGCCCAGACGCTATCGCCCGTTGTAACAAACGTATCCAGCTTGTAAGTACTTAAAGCTACCTTGTAGTTATCCCAAAACGTAATATTAGGATCTTCTGTTATTGTATTATCCTGAAAGTAGACACTTGTTTTTTGACAGGCCAATAATACAAAGAGCGAAAGGGATATATAAAGCCGGCAATGCCTTATCATGAAATGATTATTTAAATTGGAAAAGAAACCGGAAGATGTTTAAAAATTGGGCAGTTAAAAATATTAACTGCCCGGTCCCTGATTATGCTCCTGCGATTACTGAAGTGGAGGCATAAAGACTTAAATATGATGTTAATAATTATCCGTTGAAGTCTGCTCCTGATCGGGATAAAACTCCCAAAGGTCATCGAAGTAGGTACTGCCGCCTGTGCCGGTTGTAATATAGCCGACTCCTCCCAAAGAAAATCCTATCGCACCCTGACGGGAAGCGCCCTCAAAAGAAGTTCTGCTCCCAGATATCGCCGTCAATATTATACTCCCATACCGTATTGGTAATACCACTTGTACTCCCGCAACATAAATAGGCTTTGTTGCCCAGTACGAAAATAGATGCTTTGCTCCTGGTGATATTGGCTCCATAGTCATCGTCATAATCCTCATCATCGTTTGAAGAGGTTACATTACGCAACCTGGTCCAGGCGTCCGCCGAAGCATCGTAAGAGTAGAAGTCCGATAACAAGCTCCCATTATTATTTCCTGTAACTACATATGCTTTATTGTTATAAACAAATGCCACGGCATCCTGGCGTTTAGACCCTGTAAGGCTGGCTTTTTGCACCCAGGTATTGGACGCCGGATTATATTCCCAAAGATCTTTAAGATAGCCTTCGGCACCTGCTCCGTTACCAGTAGCGATATACCCTTTATTCCCGATAGAAAAAGCCACTGCGCCGTAACGGGCTACGCCACCAAAATCTGCCAGGTCGGCTACTTCAGACCAGCTATCGGTAGTAGGATTATAGGCCCAGAAATCGCTCAGCCTTTGGGTACCATCAAATCCCGTTCCTACATACCCTATACCATCCACTACAAAAGCGACCGCATTATTTCTGGCAGCTCCTGGAAATGATGCCACTCTTTTCCAGGTACCACTGGTTTTCTGAAAGGCCCAAAAGTCATTCAACCTTTCACTGCCGGTATAGCCTACTGTTCCATTGTATCCTAAGCCAATGTATACCATATCGCCAACCGTAAAACTGACGGCTTCAGTCCTGCCTACTCCTTCAAATTCGGAAGAAACCTTCCAGTTTCCGGTAAGATCGCTGCTGCTATCGGTATCCTTTGAGCATCCGTTTGCTATAAAAAATACTGCCAATAAGGCAAAAGCCAGTGTAGTGCTCGGGATTTTTAACCTGCTTAAAATCATCATGCTTTGTTGTGTTTGCAGGCAAAATCCCCCTTTTTTTATAAAAGAAAAGTTAATACAACCGACGTTGGCATAATAGTTATTGAACAGGACATTTGCTACCGTGTATGGGGCGCTATACTGCCGTAAAATGTCGTGCCGGTGTATGCTGCAGTTAACAAACCACCCCTATCCCGGCTCATCATGCAGCGACAATGCACATTATTGTTACCTAAAATTAAATACCCGGAACCATTGCTTTTCAATCGCGCCTGTAATCACCGGGCAATATCTCAGTATGTACACAATATCGCTAACAAAGCTGCATACAGACATTTTTTCTCCGGCCGTATTTACCACTGCTTAAAATATTATCTAAGTAACCCCGCTTTACCTATATCTTTGTTACAGGGACAATGAATCATAACATCTGAACAATTGTAAAATCGCGCCAAAACGAGCTTTAACTTAAGTTACCGCGCCAAAAGCCGGTCTGCCTTTTTACAATACTAATAGATCCTTTATTTATGATGGGAACACTTAAAACACTGGCCACTTCAATATTAAAAAAACCAAGGGTATATACTTGGAATAGACTCGCTTAGCGAAACCTACTGGAAAACCAAAGGCTTTTCGCTTTTAACAGCCGATGCAACCATACAGGAGTTGGAGCCATATTGTATCAAAACAATTCCGGAGTCGAAGGTTGATTTGCCGGATATACCTGATCAAAATAATCCCCAAAATCTGCTTTTCAAGTCTTATACTTTTAAGTCGGATCCAGTATATGTCTGGGAACGTAGCTTCAGAGATGGTTTTATTTCCACCAACGGTTCTATTGTCATTAACAAAACCGTGCTGCGTACAGACTGGGATCACCGCGGATTTTTATGCGAGGCAGGAAAAAGGATGAACGTCCTGCCAAAGTTGTGGATACACTTATTCCTTTGGTAAGCCACCACCAGGACATGAGTACCTTTAATTCGCTTACAGGTTATTATGACTATGTATTGATGGTAGGCGCCAAACTAAGCAGGATAAAAGATGCATTAGGCGACCAAAACCTTCAGGATATATTCATTACCTACCACTCTTTTGGTGGCAATTATGAGAAAGAATATATGGAATTGCTGGGCTTCAACCCGAACAATTACATCGATAGCCGGAGCTGTAAACTCTCCGCTGAAAAAATCATTTTCGCAAACATGGGAACATGGAAACCCAATGTTAATGAAATACTTTCTTTAAAACGTAATGTTGAAAAGAGCTTAAACATCTCAGCTGACACTCCTTCGGCAGGTAACCGGATATATATCAGCAGGAACGCCCGGAGAGCTGTGGTAAATGAAGCTGAAGTGATTGAGCTGTTAAAAAAATTTGGTTTTATTATTATTGAAGATAAAAGCAGAACTGTCAGAGAGCAAATTGACATCTATCGGAACGCGTCCTTTATCATCGGACCGCATGGCGCCTCCTTTGCCAATATCATGTTTTGTAAACCCGGCACATTTTTATACGAATTGATTCCTACAAGCTGGACCTACGACTACTTCCTTTATATGGCCCAAATTAATAACATGCAATATGCCGCGTACCGTGATGACACCCACCCCGACATTTCGAACGATTACTTTAACGCACTTTACCAGGATTTGTATGTATCCATCCCGAAATTACAGGCCAGCCTGGAAAATATTTTGGGCAAGCTGTAATAGGGTGAAACGAACATATTAAAGCATAAATTATAATGGTATCCGGCGACGCACCCGGTAGGTGGTTACCTGCTGATTGTTTGTAAGCAACCACTACCCTTTACAGGCTGATGTGGCGGGATTTACCATCGACTGTTACCACCAGCCGAAGCGATCCGGCATCAAAACTATTGTCCGGTTCTTCCTTCAAGCTGATTACCGGAGGTTTGCTGCCGCTAAATGGGTACAATACCGTAATGAATATTTGTGGGGCAGCGCCCTGTTTTGATTTTTCAAAAACAAACGCCGGGCGCTTTAACTCCTGCCGGTAGGAATACGATACTTTACCTTCCTCTTCTTTTAGTGAAACAGGTTCGTTGCCCAGGTTCTGGATCAATAAATTATTGCCGTCGCCGTACGTGGTATAAACTCTTTGCTGTTGTGTGTCGAAAACAGGATTACTATTTTCTTTAAGCTGAAAATGCACCCCTGTCGTACCTGTTGCCTCTCCTATGG
This sequence comes from Paraniabella defluvii, assembly GCA_019316985.1. Classification (GTDB taxonomy): domain Bacteria; phylum Bacteroidota; class Bacteroidia; order Chitinophagales; family Chitinophagaceae; genus Niabella; species Niabella defluvii. The sequence goes on along the minus strand of CP079215.1, from coordinate 4,924,614 downwards.
CACGGTCGATTATTACAAAATATTTATGATCGACAAACAATACGGTACGCTGGTGATCGAGCTGCGCATAGCTCGGGTTGGTGTACGTGAGAACATCCAGGTCTTTTGTTGTTTTCCATTGTTGCTGCGCGGCCTTCGTGATGACCATGTTCGCGTTATTTAATGTAAGAGTACTATGCACGCGTGTTTGGCGGTACCAGTCACGCAGCTTCATGATCGAAGAATCGCCGGCATATACATAACAACCGGCATCCGGAGTAAAGTTGCGGCCCTTCACCCAAAGTTCAAAAGTACCATTATCAGGCTGTGCATGGAAGGCTCCGGGGACTGGCTTTTAATACCATTGCCGTAGCACCGGTATCCCATCCATTGCGAAACGTATAAAAACCGGAACTGGCTAAAGCATGGGAAAGATAAGGCGGCTGTTTACCCTTTTTACCGTCGGTAGCATAATATTGAATTATTTTATTGTTTGGAAAAGCTTTATACCAGGTAGCATATGATTTCAGCATGGAAGATTTCTCTACCAGCTTGGCATCGCTGAATACAGGGTAAGTATAATCAGGAAAAGAAAAGTTGATGGTAGCCATGATCATTTTCTCCACCGTTTCCTTATAGCTGGATGGAAACAGATGCTCCATGCCTGCTTTTTGAGCTGAACGAAGCGCGCTTAAAAACGTATTGATCATAGCTACATGATAGTTGGGCGAAAGCTCCCACTGTACTCCGTCGGGATACACCTGCTTTTTTATTTCATCGTTAAGAATAGCTACGCCTCCATTCCTCCAGGCAGCCGACCGTTTAAATTCAGGAAAGAAACGCCTGCAAACAATACCCGCTGTGCTTCAAAAAGACGATGGTTCCCCTGTCTGCATAATTATTGGACAAATAGTCTGCCTGCTGGTGATAATTATTTAAAAACTCCATAAGGAACGCCGGTGTAAAGTCGGGAGCATGCACAAAAATATTGAATGAGGGCGCCAGGTTGAGTATCCTGTCAGACACTTCCAATGGTCGCCAGGCATATTTGTCGTTATCCTTAGATAGCCCCAGGGGATTTTTGCGCGCCCAATCTCTGAACTGTAATATCCATTCCCGGGCATAACGTTCATCCTTGGTAGCCCGGTATACCAGCGCCATAGACTGCCACCATTTTACCCGGTGCAATTGCCAGCGTACTTCATTATCCTTTACCGGCCAGTATTGCCAGTTAATATCCTTACCATAGTTAAAAAGCCATAGCCTTTATGAGGCTGGAACCGGTGCTGCAATGCACTATCAGCAGCAGCCTGAACATTTTTAGCAACCGGCTGATTTAGTTCAATTTCTTCTTCAGCGGCGCTGAAATCGGGTTCTTTGCTCTTGTTCCTGTAATAGGCAAGCAAGGTTGCAGCAGCGGCGGGGTAATTACCGGCGGCTACCTGGGCTTTTACTTTTTCAAGACCGGGATAATTGAGATTAATTTCATTGAAGCTTTCTTTGGCTACATACTGCTGGGCATGGGACAAAACACTAATGACCAGCATGGCTAATAGCAGAAAATACCTTGTTTGCATCATTGTACTTTTATTGTAAGTCCGCCACAGCGATGCTGCGGCGGCTTCTTGTTGTTAAATTATTATTGTATCAATTTAATGCTATAATTCTTATATTATCATGATAGGCAATACCTGTTAAATTGTCGGGCACACCATATACACCCCATTTGGCGTATCCAAATTTTCCACCTCCATTTACAGCAGTGTCGCCGGTAAAAGTTCTGATATTCTCAATAGAAGAGCTTTGTGTATAGCTCGATTGACCGGGAAGCTTGTTATAGGTTTTGATGTACCCGGTATTATCCATGGTCCATTTTACATCTATTCTAAAATGCATCCACTGATTCGCATAATCCATATAGTTGGTTACAAGCGTTGCAGTTGATGCATCGGCCCTTCGTATTTGTATGGCATTTCTTTGCAAGCGGATCATTACCGGTACATAGGCACTGCTATTGCTAACCCGGCATTGGAATATATTAGAACGGGTAGCGCTTTCTGCACTGGTCCAGGCCGGCCAATCCTTTAAGAGCACACTAAATTCGTAACGCCGCTCCTGCCCCGGGATGAAATGCGTATAGGTTAAAAATCGCGCAGTGGTTTCACTTCTCCAATTACCGTCAGAGTAGTAGGCAGAATCTCCATACACCACTTTATGTGCTATGGCGTAATTGCCCGCACCGCCGGGGCTTACTATATAGGCAGCGTCCGGGGCAGACGCATCACTACCGGTAAGACCCGGGATGCCCGAGTCAGTAGTTCCACTTTCATAGTTTACATTTAAAATGGTGTCGCCAGCTGTTGTCGCCGATCTTACCGTAGTTTTAGAGCCAGGCTGCTCTTCAGGCATATTATTTTTTTGTACAAGCTAATACGCCGGCAAGTGCCAGAAGAACTGTTGTAACGGGAATGGAAAGTAATCGTTTATTCATGCTGATTGGTTTTTAAACTAACCTTTAATAATTGCACTATTTGCCTGGCTTCTATTGTAACGGCAGTGTAATTTTCTTCAATGCCGCATATTTTTTCAACGCCTCCAGATAATAATAATCTGCATAATTCAGTGGTGTATCAATTTCTGAATTATACAGGAACGCCCCTACGCTGTGCTTCAGGAGAAAATAATGATTATCCCCGGGTTAGCCAGGAAATCGGGGACGACAGCACCTTTAATATATCTTCTGCGTAATCCATATATTTTTTACCCTCCTTTACTTTGGTACTCAAATCCATCAAACCGCAGGCAATAACGGCCGCTGCAGAAGCATCGCGGGGAGCTCGTCCATCAGAAGCTAACGCATTGTGCACATCAAAATCCCATACCGGTATCTTGTTTTTGGGCATCCGGGGTGTGTCATAATAAACCGGGCAATATGTTGTGCCTGTTGCAGAAATTGCGGGTTTCTGCTGTTATCGTAGCACATAGTATACCCGTAAAGCCCCCAGGCCTGTCCACGGGCCCATGCCGATTCATGAGTAAGTCCCTGGTGGGTTTCTTTGCTTCTTACTTTTCCAGTAACCGGATCGTAATCTACTACGTGGTAAGAACTGTAGTCTGGCCTAAAATGATGCTTCATGGTGGTAAGCGCATGGGTATTGGCCGCTTGCCGGTAAACCGGCTTTTTAAATTCTGTGCCGGCCCAGTACAGGTACTCCAGGTTCATCATATTGTCTATGATCACCGGGAACTTCCAGTGGTCGCCAAAATCCCAGGAGCGGATCACGCCGGTTTTGGTGCTAAAACGGTTATAAAGATGTTGCGCACCCTCTTCTAAAACAGGTAAATAGGACTTATCCTTAGTAATGCGCCAAGCATTTCCATAAGAACAATAGAGCATAAAACCCGGTCATGCGTTTTGGTAATGTAACGCACAGAATCGAGGGCCAGCGTAAACCTGGCGGCGGATGCGAGCAGCTCTTTATTGCCTGTTAACTCATAACCATACCAAAGCGATCCGGGAAAAAAACCTGTGGTCCAGTCGGTGTAAGGCGCGGTGCGTACCATACCGTTGGGAGTTACCGAGCGGGGTTTAAGCCGGGTGTGAAGGTTTTAGCGGCACCGGCGAGTTGTTGTTCAATAACCGAAACCGCATGCCTGAACCAGTCTTCAGCAGGTTTTGATTGTGCATGCAACTGCATATTAACTAGAAGAACAACGCCTGAAATAATGGCATAGAATCGTCTTTTCATGAGTTTTTTTTTCTTAAAAGTTGATGGTAAAAATAAATGGCAGGGGCGGCAAGCTCTTTCAATATCGATTTTAATATTTTAAAAATGGATGAAATTAATCCCGAAAAGAAAAAACCCTGGTAAAAGCCAACCACATAAGCGCATGCTAAAAAAATATCAAAATATTGATTGTCAACACCAAGAAATGAATACCGGTATAAAATATTAAAAAAGGGTTGAAAAATAACCCAAATCGAAAAAAAAAAACCCATTTTTAAAGCCGGGCCTTAAAAGGCATTCTATATTTATGGGGAATAAAACAACAGCTGTTTGTTTCAAATCTGTAAAAAGAAGAACAGGGCGCTCCCGCCAACTTTCTGTGCGACACTTTGTCGGATTTTGAGTTGCTGATATCTTAAAAGATGAAGCGCCTTTCAAAGAAACCGCCAGACTAAAAGATCTAAAACCTGCTGTTAAGATTTGTGACACTAACGTTAAAATGCATTGACTATGCCATTTGTTATGACAGGCTACAACCGGCCTAACTGCAATTTCCAAAAACGGGCGCTGAAAGCCGGCGCTCTAACCTTATATGAATTACCCTAAAAATATTCACTTCACCTGGTTTAAAATTTAAGGTTACGATGAGATCTACTTTTATTCTATTATTACTGATGGCCTTTTGCGGAACATTGACTGCTCAAACCATCAGGATTGAGGGTACCGTTACCAACCCTGCAGGAGAGCCGCTGGCCGGGGTGACCGTTAATGAAAAGGGCACCAATAAAACGGTATTCACCCAACCCAACGGTCAGTATTCCATTCAGGCAGCAGCCAACGGAACGTTAGTTGTTTCGTATATAGGTTATACAACAAAAGAAATTGATATCAACAACCGCCAGCAGATAGATATAAGCCTTACCGGCCAGGAGCAAAGCCTCGAACAGGTAGTTGTGGTTGGTTATGGTACGCAGAAAAGAAAAGACCTGACCGGGGCTGTCAGTTCTGTAAGCGGAACGGAGCTGGCAAAAGTTCCCGTGCAGAATGTGGGCCAGGCATTACAGGGCAGGCTGGCAGGGGTACAGGTAACTATGAACGACGGATCGCCTGGTGCCGACCCTACCATAAAAATCCGCGGAGGAACTTCTATCTCTCAAAGCAATCAACCCTTATATGTAATTGACGGGGTGCCTCAAACGGAAGGTATCGGTTTTCTCGATCCTACAGATATTGAATCGGTGGACGTACTGAAGGATGCATCTGCGATTGCTATTTACGGAGCTCGCGGCGGTAACGGAGTGGTATTGATTACCACAAAACAAACCAAACCCGGCAAAGTATCTGTAAACTACGATGGCTATGCAGGCGCCAAGCATATTACAAAGGAAATACCGGTAATGAGCGGCTACGACTATTTGTTGCTAAGTTATGAGCGTTCGCTGGGCGATGCCACACGTTTGGCCAGTTTTACCAACCAGTATGGATCGTTCGACTCATTGCAGCTTTTATACGGTAATCGCCCGGGCATTAACTGGCAAAAGAAACATTTGGCAGCACTGTATATAATCAATATCACAAAGTAAGTGTCAGTGGCGGCAGTAAGGATACAAAGGTCAATATGTTCTTTTCGCGTAATAAAGATGAAGGTATTATGATTTACAGCGGCTCTACCAAAATATCGGTAAGCTCTCCGTAAATCAGAAAGTAGGCGAAAAACTTGATATTAATGCGATGGTAACCTACACTAATCAAAAAATAGAAGGATTGTCTCCGGCCGAAGGCGGTAATGCCCGTTTGGGTGTACTGCAACTCCTGCTGCAATATCGCCCCGTAGCCGGCCGCAATGCTTCGGACGACGCCCTGATTGATTATGAGACGGACCCGGTAGACAACCCGGAAGGAACACCCACTTTTCAAAGCCCGGTAGTTAGTGCCCGTTCACGATTAAGGCAAAGGGTGATCAATACCATGAACGCTAATGCAACAGCACAATATAAACTCACGAAAAATATTACTTACCGCGGTGTGATCGGGTATACAATCAGGGACACTAAGGATAAACAATTCAATACAGAAGAATCGATTACAGCCATCCGTAGCGGGGGCCGTTTGGCAGCATCGGGCAGGCAAAAGATCCACGTTTTACTTACAGCAACACACTTACCTATGGTAAAACGTTTGCGATGGCGCATAAACTGGATGTAATGGTGGGCCAGGAATATCAATACACGTATCATGAAGATTTCAGCGCAAGCTCCAGTGCCTTTCCTTCGGTAAATAATGGCTGGGATAACCTGTCCTTAGGTACAGTACTGGGTACACCTTCATCATATGCTGAAGAAGATAAGCTGCTTTCATACTTTACGAGGGTTAACTATGGTTATAAAGACCGGTACCTGCTTACTGCCACTGTACGTGCAGATGGCTCCTCAAAATTCGGCGCCAATAACCGCTGGGGCTATTTCCCTTCTGCGGCATTTGCCTGGCGGGTGATCAACGAAAATTTCATGAAAAACAGTACCCTGTTTTCTGATTTTAAACTGCGCCTTGGCTATGGTCTTACGGGCAATAACCGTATTGCCAATTATGCTGCATTAGGTATTTATGGTACCGGCTCGTACAATCTCAACAATACCGTTGTTATTTCGGCGTATGAAAACAATCTGCCTAACCCCAATTTGAAATGGGAAGCCACAGAAGGCCGCAACATCGGTCTGGACCTGGGCTTTTTGAAACAAAGAATCACTTTAACGGCTGAGCTTTACGACAATCGCTCGAGGAATCTCCTGTTCAATACCCGTATTCCTTCCAGCTCGGGCTTTGTAACCCAGTTTCAAAATATCGGAAGCACCTCCAGCAAAGGTTTAGAGTTTACGCTGAATACAGTAAACATTAAGAAAACCGATTTTAGCTGGAACTCGGGTATCAATATTTCGTTCCCTAAAACAAAAGTGCTGGAACTAAGCCAAGGAGAAAACTCTATGGTATTGCCCAGCTATACCGGCTACAACAGCAACCCCAGTATCAATGACTACATTTTGCAGGTTGGTCAGCCGGTGGGAATGATATATGGTTATGTGGCAGACGGTTTATACCAGGTAAGTGATTTTGATTTTAACAGCACCACCAATACTTATACCTTAAAATCTGGTGTGGTTCAGGACAACCGTACGGTGCAGCCAGGTTACCAGAAATTTAAAGATATTACCGGACCGGATGGTGTACCCGACGGTAAAATAACTGATCTGGACCGGACCATCATCGGCAACTCTAATCCAAAGTTTGCAGGTGGCTTTAACAACACAGTTACATACAAGGAATTTGATCTGAGCGCGTTTGTGAACTTTACTGTAGGCAATGACATTTACAATGCCAACGTATTGAACAATGCTGCTTTAAGCCAGGAGTATAAAAACTCCCTGGCACGCTTTACAGACCGCTGGATGACAATTGATGCCAATGGCCAGCGTGTGACCGATCCTGCTGCACTGGAAGCGTTAAATAAGGGGAAAACGGTGCCTTCTTATATTGGTATGGTCTCAGACAGGCCCTACAGCACCCTGGTAGAAGATGGATCGTTTTTAAGGATTAACAATATTAGCCTGGGTTATACATTGCCGAAACTTGTTTTAAGAAAAGCAAAGATTTCCAATGCACGTATATATGTTACTGCGTATAATCTTCATGTATTTTCAAAATACACCGGTTATGATCCAGAGGTAAGCGTAGTGAACAATGCACTTACTCCCGGCGTAGATTTTAACGCGTATCCACGGGCAAGATCATTTGTAGCCGGTATCAATTTATCCTTATAATTTATTTAAAGACCTTATACGAATACCCTGTCTGCCGATAGGTATCCGGCAATAAAAAATAAAAAACAAAAAGATGAAACTTATATCAAAAAAGGCTTATATGGATGGCACTTATAGCTGGTTCGCTACTCGCTTTAGGTTCCTGTAAAAAGGATTGGAGGTAAAAGCATATTCTTACTTTACCAGCGATAATTTTTTTAGCAATACAGACGAAGCCTATATGGCCACCCTGGGCATATATGGCGCTGTATCTAACTTTTCAGGTTATGGCTGGTATGTGCCAATGGTGCTTGACAATGACAACGATATCAGCCAGATCTCGGGAAATAGCGTTGACAGCTGGCGGGTAATACCCCACTACCTGGGTATTCCCGAAACCGATATTTACTATAGCACCTGGAGCGTATTGTACCAGGGCATTGACCGGGCCAACGTAGTGATTGAAAAAATTCCGCAAATGACCTCGTTTACTTCCGGCACCAGCGACCAGAAGGCCTCACTTAACCGTATGCTGGGAGAAGCAAAATTTTTACGTGGGTTTTATTACTCTGAGCTGGTACGTTTATGGGGCGATGTACCATTCAAGACATCCTCTTCTAAGGCTGGCGACAACCTGAAGGGAGCATTAACAGACCGCTATGAGATCTATGCCCAGGTTATTAAAGATATGCAGGAGGCTGCCGATGTATTGCCCACTGCTCTCCCCACAGATGAGCGGATTAACAAATGGGGTGCAAAGGCAATGCTGGCGCGGGTTTGCCTTTTGCCGGCGGCTACTCGCTGGCTAACGACGGTGTTATGAAGCGGCCTGCTAATTACAAGGATTATTATCAATTAGCACAAACACAGATCAATGATATCATGGCCGCCAATCCGTATAAGCTAAATCCAAGTTATCCGCAGGTATTCATCAATCAGTGTAAGCATAACCTGGAGCCAACTGAAAGCATTTTTCAAATAGCGCTGTATACCGTAGCAGATCCGGCGGGCGACCAGCCCAATTCTTCCCGCTTTGGCTTTTGGAATGCGCCTACAACGGCGAAGGGCGTGTACGGCTCTACCAATTTAAGGCAGGCCACGGTACGACCGTTTTATGAAAGCTTCCAGGCAGGTGACTTTAGAAAGGATTTTGCGGTAGCCCGGTATACAGTAGCGGCCGATGGAAACCGTACGTATCCAACAGCGGCCACCGCCGACCAAAACTGGGCCCCGGGCAAATGGAGCCGTGAATATCAAACCAATTCTGTAACGGAACAAACCAGCACCGACATTAACTGTGTGGTAATGCGCTATTCAGACCTGTTGCTGATGCGTGCAGAAGTGGAAAACGAATTAAACGACGGGCCAAACGATATTGCACTCGATGCTATTAATCAGGTACGCAGAAGGGCTTATGGTCTTGATATGCCGGGAAATGCGATTAACCTGGCTATTACTGACGGCGGTACCGGCTATACCAGCAACCCAACACTTCAGATATCGGGAGGTGGCGGTAATTATGCTGCAGCAGCAGTGGCAACACGCACTAATAACAGGATTTCGGCTTTAACTATTTATAATCCAGGTTACGGTTATACATCAGCGCCTACGGTTACTGTAACCGGCGGAGGTGGTACAGGCGCTATCATTACAGCATCTTTGGCAGCTAAGCCAACGGCAGCTCAGATCAACATACCGGCTGGCTTAACAAAGCAGCAGTTTTTAGACACGCTGGTTTCAGAACGTGCCAAAGAATTGTGTTTTGAAGGTATGCGTCGCTCTGATCTTATCCGCTGGAATTTACTGGGCACAAAGATTGCAGAAACATATGCCAAAACACAGGCGATAAGAGCTTCTTACCCCTATCTTTCCGGAACCAATTTTAAGCCCGGAAAACATGAGCTATTCCCTTACCCGCAAAATGAAAGAGATGTAAACAGTTCGATCACCCGCCAAAACCCCGGCTGGTAAACAGACTTCAAAAACAGAAACAATAAAATAGACTGATCATGTTAAAACAACGGTACTACTTCCTTTATTTTGCCTGTTTGCTGCTGCTTGCCTGTGGTTGCAAATCGCCGCAAAAAGAGCAGCCCGCATCCCGTCCTAACATTCTTATCATTATGTCTGACAACCAATCGGCAAATCATGTTGGCGTATATGGAGATGCTACCGTACGCACACCGCAGATGGACAGCATAGCACGTGAAGGTGTGCGTTTTACCAATGCATTTTGCAACTCCCCTTCCTGTACGCCTTCAAGGGCAGGATACCTGACCGGGCAAGACATCTGGAGATTGAAAGAAGGCGCTAATCTCTGGAGCATCCTGCCCACGGAATATCCTTTATACACCGATTTGCTGGAAGCATCCGGTTACGAAGTTGGTTTCCAGGAAAAGGCTGGGGCCCCGGCAGTTTCGAAGCCAATGGCCGTAAGCACAATCCTGCGGGCAATCCTTACAAAAGTTTTGACGATTTTCTGAAACATAAAAAGAAAGATGCACCCTGGACTTACTGGATCAGCAGCCTGCATCCTCACCGTCCTTATGAAGTAGGCAGCGGTCAAAAGGCAGGTATTGATCTTTCTACAATAAAAGTGCCCGGATACTTACCGGACAATGATTCGGTGCGGAAAGACATTGCAGATTACTATTATGCTGTAGAGCTATTCGACAAAGAATTGGGCGATGCGTTGAACCTTCTGAAGCAAAGCGGGGAACTGGAAAATACCATCGTGGTGGTATGCAGCGACAACGGCTGGCAAATGCCACGCGGCCTTGCCAATCTTTATGACTTTGGCACCCATGTTCCCCTGATCATTTCCTGGCCGGGTAAATTTAATAAAGGTACTGTAGCTACCGAATTAGTGACGTTGAATGACCTGGCGCCTACCTTCCTCGAGCTTGCAGGTGTAGCCATACCGTCTGAAATGACTGCCAAAAGCCTCTTACCTGTTTTAAGTAAAAGCGGCAATGATACAACTACCCAAAGAGAATTTGTAGTTCTGGGCCGCGAGAGACATGCCTTTGTGCGCCAGCATGGAATGGGATATCCGGGCAGAGCGATACGAACCTCACAGTATTTATATATCCGTAATTACGAGCCCAACCGTTGGGCCGCCGGTGACCCTCCCTTATATGGAGACATCGATCCGTATATGCTCAATTATCCCGGCCCTGCCAAATTTTATATGATTGCCAACAAAAATAACCCGGCAGTAAAACCACTTTTTGAGCTGGGAATGGGAAAACGCCCGGCAGAAGAGTTATTTGATATTCTCCGGGACCCGCACGAGTTACATAATCTTGCGAGGGATCCGGCCTATAAAAATGTAAAAGAAAAACTCGCTGCTCAAATGCAGGAATACCTGGTACAAACCAAAGATCCCCGGGCAACGGGCGGCGATGTAAGTGTTTGGGATAAGGCGCCTTACTTTAGCGATATCGATAAACGTGCACATCCCAGTGCAGAAGCCATCCGGCAATTTAAACTGGATTCGGTATATGACTACTTAAAATAATAATTTTTGAGCTGGCTATGCATTTGCAGCTGGTTGATTCCCTAAAAACAATATCGTTGAATAAACAGTTAGCAATAGGAATAGATGTAGGAGGTTCTGCGCTGAAATGTGGCCTCGTTGCTGAAGATGGAAGCCTGCTCTATGCTTTTACAGAAACATTGAAAAAAATGCAGGCGAAGCTGGCGTCATCGAACAAATAGTGAGCTGCATTGAAAAAGTGCACTCATAGCAAATGGCAACGGTGGAGTTATCGGTGGTGTTGGTATTGGCTTTCCCGGTATAGTAGAAAACAATGTAGTGATGGGTGGAGCAGATAATCTTCCCGGATTTGAAGAGCTCAGCCTGGGGCAGTTGCTTGAAACAAAAACCGGCTATAACGTTTTTATAGATAACGATGCCAATATGATGGGCATGGGCGAGTGGATTTACGGCGCTGCAAAAGGGTGCAGTGATATTGTTTTTTTAACGGTTGGAACCGGCATAGGTGGCGCACTTATTATCAATAATGAGTTATATGGCGGCTATAAGAACCGCGGTACAGAGCTGGGACACATCATCATCCGGCACGAAGGTCTCCCCTGCTCCTGCGGCTCCCGGGGCTGCTTTGAAGCCTATGCTTCGGCAACAGCCTTAATTGACCGCTACCGGTTCCAGAACCCGGATGCTCTGGAGTCGGCAGATGGTAAATATATTATAGAATGCTATTTGCAACAAGAGCCTGCAGCTGTAGCAGCAATGACCTATCATTTTGATCATATGGCGGCGGGTATTGCCGGGTTTATCAATATTTTCAGCCCTCAAAAGATAGTAATTGGCGGAGGTATCAGTGAGGCCGGAGATTTTTATATTCGCGAGCTGACAAAAAAGTAACAAAGCTGGCCATGCCGGCAACAAGCAAACAAACAACGCTGGTTACGGCGGCATTGGGAAATAAGGCCGGCTTGCAGGGTGCGCCGCAATGGTATTCCGCTCCAAGGAAACGCCAAAGCAAGGTAACACCTATAACCATTTAACCCGGTAAGTATGCAACAACCCAATCGTTTCTTAGTAGCCGTTATTTTGCTGATCTGGTTTGTAATATCTTTCGTAACCAACATTCTCGGACCACTAATGCCCATTATTATTGAAACCTATGGGCTGAGTTTAACCATGGCTTCCTTTCTGCCGTTCTCCTTTTTCCTGGCTTACGGAGTCATGTCCGCTCCCGCAGGAATAATGATCGAGCGGCTGGGCGAAAAAAATCGATGTTGATCGCCTTTACCCTTAACTTTTTGGGAGCCCTGCTTTTTGCCTTCAACCCGCAATATGGAATGGCGTTGGCCTCGCTTTTTATTATTGGTATCGGCATGGCGATGCTTCAGGTTATCATTAATCCGCTTATGCGTGTTGCCGGTGGTGAAGAGCATTTTGCTTTTTCTCGGTAATGGGACAATTAGTTTTCGGACTGGCGTCGTTTATAAGCCCTTTTGTGTTTACCTACCTGATGAAAGAGCTGACAACGGAACCGGATACCAGTACCTGGGGCGCCTTCCTTAAGGGATTAGTTCAAAACGGGTTGCATTGGACAGCACTTTACTGGATGTTCAGCTTTATCTTTTTAGGAATGCTGGTATTGCTGACACTGATCAAAATGCCTAAAGTAGAATTAAAGGAGGAGGAAAAATCCGGCGCTGCTTCCGTATATAGAGAGCTATTGCGGAGACGTGATGTATGGCTTTTCTTCCTGGGCATTGTAGCATATGTAGGCACTGAACAATCGCTGGCAAACTGGATGTCTGAATTCTTAAAGCAATACCACCGGGTTGATCCGGCTGCCGGCGGCGCCAATGCGGTAGCCTGGTTCTGGGGCTTATGACGACGATTGGCTGCCTGGCAGGATTGGCGGTGTTAAAACTCTGGAACGCCAAACAGGTTCTCAAAACCGCATGTATTTTATCGGCTATAGCATTGAGCATAGCTTTAGCAGGCGACAGGCAACTGTCATTATGGGCATTTCCTGCGGCGGGCTTTACTATTTCCGTAGTTTTTTCCGTAGTTTTTTCTCTGGCTTTAAATTCCGTCAGCAAATATCACGGCTCATTTTCAGGTATTTTATGTTCGGGTATTTTCGGAGGAGCCTTGGTTCCTTTTATTGTAGGTGCGCTGGGCGACTGGGTAGGACTGCGCTATGCCATGTTGTTTCTTTATATCACCCTGGGATACCTGTTTTTTTATTGCAGCTTACGCAAAGCCACTGGTTGATAATAAAACGGTAACAATAAAAGAGCTTTTCTCTAAAAACTAGGTTTGTAATTTAAAAACGACCTGGTTGAAAAAATAAAACTGTAGGAGGTTACATTATCTAATAAAATCCGCCAGGCCGGTTTACCCGGGCGGTCCTAAAAAGTAGCGCATGAAACAAATAATCACAGGTATTGTCTCGGTATTGCTGGTATTTCATACAAGCGCCCAAAATATAGCAACGCGTCCCTTGACAAAACGGGTAAATGTGCAGGCAGACACAGCCCGCAAAACTGATATAATAGACAATGAATGGGTAGCTGTTGGTATCAACAGGACTTATTCTATACAAAAAGACCCTTCTCTTTCTTTTAACGGTAAGCCCTCCTACCGGTTTGAACTAAAAGGTGAAGACAACTCGCTGGAAGGCTATGAAGAAGGCAGTACCAAGGGCCGTGCCGAACTTTGCTATTGCTATGCCACAACAAACGACTACAAAGGGCTGCCACCAAACACTTATACAACAGACCAGATACTAAAAATGGTGTACGACAGAGGTAAAGGCCAATGCCCCAAGGCTCCAAATGGACTTATACCTTCTCCGTGTATATTCCGGCTACTTTGTCATCGGATGTAAATACCATTTTTGCCCAATGGCATGGCATGCCTTCCCGCACGCTGGTACAGGACCCTACGGGCAAGATCATATTGTTGACGCCTGAACAGTTTGTTGGCTTGAGCGATAGTATGATCTTCGCTAAAGACCAGGGGTATGAGAAGGTAAAAAGTACAGATAAAAACGGGAAGGAGAACTTTAAAGCCGGTAAAAAAATAGCTGGAAGATTGAGCAGGAGGTTACCCGCCGCTGGCATTTGGTTTTTCTAACAACATGTTCTACATTAAAGCCAATTCAGACAGTAAATGGATGACCGATAAAACAGACCGTACGCTGGCCAACCCCGCCAAAGATGCTGTTATGGTACCGGTAAGCTCGGAATATAAGGTCTCTACAATTGCATATAAAAGTACTTTTGATGCTTTCCCCAAAAATACCTGGGTAACATTTAAGGTGGCGATCGACTGGGCTGTATACAACGGAGCAGGTAATAAAATGCAACTACCCGGCAAGCTGGATGTTGTAATGCAATATCAGAATGGCAAAAAAAAGGTGAACAACCATATTGTTAACGATCAAACCATTGCCATCGGAAGAAACGACGATAGCGGCTATTATTTTAAATTTGGCATTTACCGTGTAGGAAGCAGCACAGTACCGGTAGTATATAACCTGGCCGGGTATAGCCAGGAACAACGTTAAAGCAGAGCGGATTGTATAGCGGTAAGTTTTCAAAAAAGTAAGAAAGTTTGATAAATAAAAAGTAAAATGAAGCAGTTTAAAAAATGGTTTTGTACGAAACAGGCTTTATTGCTTGCTTTGTTAATGACGATACTAACCGGCATCCTGAATGCTCAGCGCCCGAATATTGTATTGATCATTTCAGATGATCATGCATTTCAAACCATCAGTGCTTACGGGAACAGGCAAATACAAACGCCGGGTATCGATCGCCTGGCAAAGGAAGGCGCGTTATTCAATAAAGCGTATGTAACTAATTCCATCTGCGGTCCAAGCAGGGCCAGCATCCTTACCGGCACATACAGCCATGTTAACGGTTTTAAAGATAATGTAAGTTTCAATTTTAATTTCAACCAGGAGAGCTTTGCCAAAGTTTTGCAGACAGCCGGATACCAGACCGCATGGATAGGCAAAATGCACTTGGGGATAGTATTCCACAGGGACTGGATTACTATAGTATTCTTCCCGGGCAGGGGCAATACTATAACCCCGACTTTATACAAACAGGCAACACCACCCGCCGCTACCAGGGTTATGTTACTGATATTATTACCGACGAAGCAACGAACTGGCTGGAGCGTCGCGATCCTGCTAAACCATTTTGCCTCGTCATAGGGCATAAGGCTACACACCGCACCTGGATGCCGGCTCTGGAAGACCTGGGCACGTACGACAGTATCAGCTTTGATCTGCCACACGATTTCTTTGATGACTATAAAACACGAAAAGCAGCAGCAGCGCAGGATATGACCATCGCCAAAACCATGCGCATGGCGCACGATCTGAAAATATACGAGCAAAACGATTCCACGGCAATCGAAAATAGTGTAAGGCGGATGACCGATGAACAAAAGAAAAGATGGTTTACCTATTATAACAAAATAAAGGGTGACCTGGAAACTAAAATGCCTAAAGGAAATGCGCTTACTGAATGGAAGTTCCAGCGGTACATGAAAGACTATTTGTCAACAGCCGCTTCGCTGGATCGCAATATCGGTAAAACGCTCGACTACCTGGATAAAAACGGGCTTTCTAAAAATACAATTGTAATTTATATGTCAGACCAGGGATTTTATATGGGAGAACACGGATGGTTTGATAAGCGGTTTATGTATGAAGAATCTTTCAGAACACCTATGTTATTACGATATCCCGGAGTGGTAAGGCCTGGTACCGTGATCAATGACTATATAATGAATATTGACATTGCTCCTACATTTATTGAACTGGCCGGTGCTCCTATTCCCAGACGCATGCAAGGTCAGTCTTTTTGCCCTTGTTACAAAGTAAAAAATATACGCCGCGCAATACCCTGTATTATCATTATTACGAGAACGGCGAACATGCGGTATCGCCACATTTTGGTATCAGAACACAGCGCTATAAACTGATCCGTTTTTATAATAAAGTAGAAAGCTGGGAACTATTCGACCTCCGGAAGGATCCTCATGAGTTACATAATATTTACGACCACGCAAAGGAAAGCGCAACCGTGGCGTCGCTAAAGAAGCAACTCCTGAAAGAAATTAAACGCTATAAAGATGACGAAGCCGCGGCTATTTTTAAGAGGGCTTTGTAAATCGCCTGCAAATTTTAAGGAAATGATCCGTACAATAAAAAGATGAAAACACTGTTAGTGTTAGGGATAGCCATGTGTGGGAGTGCTGAACTAAGCGCACAATCAAAAGAGAATGCTGCAACAAAAATCATAACCGGCCAATATGGTTTTGAAAATGAGCAGGAATATGAAGGATGGAAGGCTCAAAACAGCAGTTTATCTTTTTCGATGCCCACTATAAGCAAGGACAACGTTCACTTTGCTGGAGCTGGAAAAAGAAGCATCGCTGGAAATCACCGGCCTTAAAGGGTTGCAGGAAGCAGGTACCCCATATCCCGGAGGGATACCCGAAATATATGAGCCTTCTTTTTATAATAAAGACCGGTTCGGAGGTATAAAGATATGGCTGTACCAGGAAAAACCGGTATCAGGCCAATTGGTATTTCAGGCCGGAAGCAGCCTGGCGGCGGCCAGGCAATCGCCTAAATACAGGTTCGCTGTGAACCTTAATTTTACAGGTTGGAGAACTGTATGGGTTTGCTTTGAGGAAGACGCCAAAGTAAAGGGATATAAAGGCAGTGATGATTTGCAGGCGCTGGTGATCTTTCCTCAAAATACACAACAGAATGACGGGCAGCTGTTTATAGATCACCTTACCCTTCTCAAGTTCGTATCGAATAAAAGGAGCTCCGACCTTCAGTTTGAAAACAAAAAACGCAACCTGCGTTCGGCCGACGGGTATGAAATATTGAAACCCTTTAAGGCCTATAATAATGCAGTTTTTAACCAGGAAGTCAATACAACTGCGCTTACGGATGAAAGCCGGAAAATTGCCAACCGGCTGGAGTTTCTTATCCTGGGTGATACAACTCCGGATTGGAGGCAGCGGAATACAGGTATTGAAGCTCTAATGGAAGCCAGGTTAAAAGCAGCGCAGAAGACCTACGATCAATTAAAGATACGAAGAATAAATGGTACCGTAAATGGTGTACCATTATTCGCTATC